>NZ_CP063849.1:2400000-3600000 GCF_015277775.1 Paludibaculum fermentans | reverse complement strand
CCGACAGCGATGGCTATGAGAAGGACGTGGTCCGCCCCTACGCCTGGCGCTGGCGGAACTATGTAATCGACTCCTTCAACCGCGATACGCCGTTCGACCAGTTCACCATCGAGCAACTGGCCGGCGATCTGCTGCCCCGCCCGCAAACTGAGCAACTGGTCGCCACCGGCTTCCAGCGCAACTCGCTCACCAATCGCGAGGGCGGCGTCGATCGCAAGGAGAACCGTTTCGACCAGTTGATCAACCGCACCAATACGGCCAGCACGGTCTGGCTGGGCCTGACGATGGGCTGCGCCCAGTGCCACGACCACAAGTACGACGCCATCAGCCAAAAAGAGTATTACTCGATGTTCGCCTTCTTCAACCGCGCCGATGAGGTGGACATCGACGCGCCCATGCCCGGAGAGCTGGGCTCGTGGATGCGCTCGCGTCCGGCTTACCTCGAAGAGGTGGCGTCACTGAAGAAGATCTATGACGTCGACGAGCTCCAGACCGAGTGGGAAAACTACATGCGGGCCGCCATGGACAACCCTGGCAAGGATCTCGAATGGGACTTCTCGCTCTCGGCCGTCATCACCATGTTCGACCGCTTCCAGGAGATCCTCAAGACTCCTCCGGCCCAGCGCAGCGAGCGCGATGCCGATGCCGTCTTCCACTGGTTCATCGCCAACACCGGGCCGCTGAAGGATCGCGATCGCGATCGCCTGATGGGGATCCGCGACCTGCGCCGCCGCATCGCCCGGCTGGACGAACGCCAGCCCAAGCTGACCGAAGCCAATGTGATGGCCGAACTGGCCGCGCCGCAGCCCGCGCACGTCGCCATCAAGGGCGACTACCGCTCGCCCGGCGTCGAAGTGGAGCCCGGGACGCTGGCCGCGCTGCCGCCGATGCCCGCCGGCGCGCCCAGGAACCGCCTCACCCTGGCTCGCTGGCTGGTCTCGAAGGAGAATCCGCTCACTGCGCGCGTCACCGTCAACCGGCTCTGGCAGGATGTCTTCGGCCGCGGCCTGGTGAAGACATCAGAAGACTTTGGCACCCAGGGCGACAAGCCGTCGCATCCTGAACTGCTCGACTGGCTGGCCAGCGACTTCCGCGACAACGGCTGGAGCGTCAAACACGCGCTGCGCACCATCGTCACCTCGGCCACTTACCGGCAGAGCTCGCGCGTGCGGCCCGAGTTGAAGGAGAAGGATCCCGAGAACATCCTGCTCGCCCGGCAGTCCCGCGTGCGGCTGGAAGCGGAGAGCATTCGCGACTCCGCCCTGGCGGCCAGCGGCCTGCTGAATCCCGACATCGGCGGACCCAGCGTGCATCCGCCGCAGCCCAAGGGTGTAGCCGAGCTCGGCTATGCCGGCAGCGTGAAATGGGTGAACGATGAGGACGCGAAGCGCTACCGGCGCGGCCTGTACATCCACTTCCAGCGCACGACTCCTTACCCGATGCTGATGAATTTCGACCGGCCGGATTCGAACGTCTCGTGCTCGCGCCGCCGCCAGTCGAACTCGCCGCTGCAGGCGCTGAACCTGATGAACGACCCCGTCTTCTACGAGGCCGCCCAGGCGCTGGCCCTGCGGGTCAACCAGGAAGCGCAGCCCGAGAAACGCATCGACTACCTGTTCGCGCTCACTCTGGGCCGCGATCCTTCCGCCCGCGAACGGGAGCGCGTCCAGAAGCTGGTCGACCAGCAGGCCACCTCGCTGGCCAAGGATCAGGCGCAGGCCGCGGCCCTGCTGCCGCTGAAACCGCAGAACGCCGCCTGGACCACCGCCGCCCGGGCCGTGCTGAATCTCGAAGAGTTCATTACCAGGGAGTAGCCACCATGATTCGCGACGAAAACGACTTTCGAGCCCTGCGCGACCGCCGGCGATTCCTGAGGGAAGTCGGCTGCGGCATTGGAACGATGGGCCTGGCCCACCTGCTGGGCGCGGAAGGCCGCGCGGCCTCGGGTCCGGCTGACAACCCGCTGCTGCCCAAGCTGCCTCCGCTGCCCGCCAAGGCCAAGAACGTCATCTTCATGTTCATGGAAGGCGCGCCCAGCCAGATGGATCTGTTCGATCCCAAACCGGGCCTGCAGAAGATCAGCGGCCAGACGCTGCCGGAGTCGCTCACCTCGCAGCTCCGCCTGGCGTTCATCAAGAAAGACGCCAAGGTGCTGGCGAGCCCGCGCACGTTCAAGCCCTACGGCCAGTCGGGCATCGAGTACTCCGACTACATCCCGAACATCGCTTCCTGCGCCGACGACATCTGCCTGGTGCGGTCGATGTACACCGACGCGTTCAACCATCATCCGGGCCAGTTGCTGCTGTTCACGGGCTCCATCCAGATCGGCCGGCCCACCATTGGGGCGTGGTCGCTCTACGGCCTGGGCAGCGAGTCGAAGAACCTGCCGGGTTTCGTGGTGCTCACCTCGGGTGTCGGAACCAGCGGCGGCGCGTCGAACTTCTCCAGCGGCTTCCTGCCCTCGCACTACCAGGGCACCGTGCTGCGCAACTCAGGCGATCCGGTGCTGTACCTGTCGAATCCGGAGGGCGTGGCGGCCCAGACGCAACGGGCCACACTGGACGCCATCCGCGACCTGAACCAGGAGCACATGGAAGAGACGGGCGATCCGGAGATCGCCTCGCGCATCGCCAGCTATGAGCTGGGCTACCGCATGCAGAGCGCGGCTCCGGAGATGGCTGACCTTTCCCAGGAGCCGGCCCACATCCGCGAGATGTACGGCATCGACGATCCCAAGACCAAGCAGTTCGGCACCAACTGCCTGATGGCGCGGCGCCTGGTGGAGCGCGGCGTGCGCTTCGTGCTGATGATGCACGCATCGTGGGATCAGCACACCTACCTGAACCGCGACCTCAAGAAGAACTGCGACATCTCGGACAAGCCCACGGCGGCGCTCATCAAGGACCTGAAGCAGCGCGGGTTGCTGGACTCGACGCTGATCGTGTGGGGCGGGGAATTCGGACGCACGCCAATGGTGGAGATCCGCAATACCCAGGATCCGGAGAACGCCGGACGTGACCACCATCCGCTGGCCTACTCGATGTTCATGGCCGGAGGCGGCATCAAGGGCGGGCAGGTGATCGGCAAGACCGACGACATCGGCTTCAATATCGTGGAGGACAAGGTCCACGTCCACGATCTGCAAGCGACGATCATGAACCGCCTGGGCTTTGACCACACCAAGCTCACCTACCGACACATGGGCCGCGATTTCCGGCTCACGGACGTGGAGGGCGAGGTGGTCAAGAAGATGTTGGCATAGCCTTCCGGCGCCCGATTCCGCTGCAAGCGCTAGTCAGTTCGCGCCTGTAAATATTTTTTCATGAGCCCTGATCTGTTTCTCTTTTGGAACGCGCATATCTAAGTGAGCGTCAAGAGGGAGTAAGGAAATGAGCACCATGAAAGAGATGATTCGGGACCTCGTGATTGTCTCGGCCATCGGCGGATTGCTGAGTGGCTGGGTCATCTCCAGGGTTCTGGGGCTGGGCTAACGGGCTTCGCAGCGCGTGCGCTGCATGGGGAAGTCGACGGCCTGTTGTTTGCCGTTGCGGGCGCCTTCGATCCGGGCAAACAGGCCATCGGGGGTCCGGCGGTAGAGGATCCGCTGGGGGAAATCGTGGGCCAGGTTTTCAAACACCACTTCATCCCCGGATTGTTTGATCAGTGTAAACGCCACCGGCGCCTGGGCAGAGCCGATGCGCGGCGTATAAGTGACCGCACCCTGTTTGGTTTCGATCCGCATAAACTCGTGAAACACGGTCTTGTCCTGCTTCACGGTTCGCGATAACCCCAACATCATGCCGCCCACGGGCAGGGTCCATTGCTCGTCGACCCGGACAGGGCCGCCCTGCGAACTCCAGCAGCCGGCCATCCAGTCGAGTTGATTCGCGTCCGCTCCGAAGAGCGCGGCGGGCAGCAGAAGCAGCAGCAGTTTTCGCATAAGCAGTAGTCTAGCGGCCCGCGCGTGGGCCGCATTGGAAAAATGCGACATTTTCAGCGGTCCGGCCGCGCGAGATGTTCTCCCATACCGGGGAGGCTCTCTACCAGCCGGGCAGGAGGCGCGCCCGCCAGGGACAGATAATCGCTGTTCATGTGGGCCTGGTCGAAGTAACCCGCTTCGGCTGCGATGCGCGCCCAGTTCCACCCCGGATGCAGCCGCCGCAGGTGCAGGCTGTGCTGCATCCGGCGGATCCGGGTCCAGCTCTTCGGCGACAGTCCGACTTGAGCCTGGAAGAGCCGTTCCAACTGCCTGCGGCTGCAGCCGGCCTGCCGGGCGATCTCCTCCACACGCAGACGCGGTTGCCGCAGCGCCGCCTCCACCATCGCCGGGACCGGTTTGCGCAGGCGAGCCGGCAGGAAACGATCCGCGACCGCGATCCGTTCCGCCGTGCCGCGCGCATTGCCGAGTAGCTCGCCGAGTTGAGCCCCCCAGACATCGTCGAGCGGCAGGATGTGGCCTGTAGTTTCGGCCTGATGCCAGCCGGTGAGCATCCAGGCTCCGGCCGGCCGGAAGCGGATGCCGAAGACCCTCAGGCGCGGACCGGGTTGTAACAGGACGCTCGATTCCATCTGGCCGATCCAGAGTCCGCGGGGTTGCCGGGCGGCCGTTCCACCGCTCAGGAGACGCTGCGGAGGGTCGGCGAGATGAAAGACGGCTTCGCAATGCCCGTCGGGCAGGATGGGTTGCACGGACCCGTCGCCGGATCCTTCCAGGCTCCAGTAGCAGTCCACGGCGGCAGACAGAGCCGGGCTGGGCCGGTGCTCTTCGTAGCGCATCAACTGAATATTAACTGGAAAATCGGGTCATGAAGCGGCGAACAGCGTTTCCTCGGGCGCATTCAGCACCGTGTCCGCGTCGGCTGTCTCCGGGACGATCAGACGGTAGGAGACACCGCCCACCTGGACCGAACCCGAGGGTCCAAACTGCAGGCTGCCGCGGCCGGGCGTCGAGCGGGTGATGCCCATGAGTCCGTCCAGGAGGACAGGCCGGTCGATGGGTGCGGTGACGGGATACTGGCCCGGATCGCTCAATTCGAAGCGGGTCGCCCGGTAGTGTTCGATGATCCGCACCGCCAGCGCCAGGTCGCCTTTGCGCTGCCCGTGAAACTGGACGGCCTGGGTCATCAGGGAATCGCGCAGGTCTGCGCGGGTGCGGGCCTGGCCCAACTGGCCGTAGTTGGCCGAGAAGATGAGGTCGCGCGTGGCGAGATAAGGCTTGATGTCCAGCACCGGCGTGCCATCCATGAAGTCGAGCCGGTCGAGCCGGAGCGTCAGGCCATCGATGGCGATCACGCGGGCGGCGGTCAGGCCGATGGGATTGGGCCGCGCGGGCGAGCGCACGGCAAAGACGCCGTGCAGGCCGCTGGGGCTGCGATCGAGGCAGCCGCGCGGGATCACCTGCAGGACGTGCCGTTCCTCCCGGCCCTGGCCCAGCCAGCCGAAGATCCAGAGATGCGAGTGCTTCTCGATCTTCAGCAGGGCATCGGCGTATTCCGGCAGGATTTCGACGGCGGCCGAGGCGCCCCAGGTGGGCATGGCTTTCCTGTCCAGGACTTCAGACCGGACATAGCCCACGGGGCGGACGGCGAACTCAGCACTCACGCTAAGCTCCGCGGGGTTTGATGACCAGCTCGTTGACCACGCCTTTGACACCCTTTACCTTTTTGGTGATGCGCTCGGCCTTGGCCTTTAGCTTGTCGTTCTCCACTGAGCCTTTGATGGTCACAGTCCCTTGCTTCACTTCCACAGTCAGCGTGCCGCCCTTCACATCAGGATCGTTCGCCAGTTTGCGAAGGACTGCATTGTAGATGGTGTCGTCGTTGACCTTGTCGTCAGCAAAGACGGCGACCGACTGGAAGAGGAAGAAAAAGACGAGAAACAGGGATAGGATTCGCATGTCGCTACTCCCCCTCATTATCCTCTGAAACCGGAGAGGTGGAGGCCTCTCCTCCGATCATTGCGCGCCAGTCGAGCTCCTTCAGGAACGATTCGTTTTCGCGCCACTTCGGATTCACTTTGACGAACAGCGTGAGGAAGACCTTTTTCTCGAGCAGTTTCTCAATCTCGAGACGCGCTTCGGTGGCGATCTCCTTCATGAGCGCTCCGCGCGCGCCCAGGATGATGGCCTTCTGCCCGGGCCGTTCCACGTGGATGGTGGCGGAGATGCGGGTCAGTCGGCCCTCTTCCTTCCACTCGTCCACCAGCACCGCGACGGAGTGAGGCACCTCCTGCCGGGTGGTGAGCAGGATCTTCTCGCGAATGATCTCGGAGGCCATGAAGCGCTCCGGCTGATCGGTGATGTAGTCTTCCGGATAGTAGGCCGGGCCGACGGGCATCTGCTCGAGAATGGCGGCCTGCAGCGCTTCCAGCCCCTCGCCGGTCTCGGCGGAGATGGGGAAGTATTCGGTGAACTCGCGCAGCTTGCTGTAGGCCTCGATCACCGGCAGCAGGTCGTTCTTCTTTTCGATCAGGTCGATCTTGTTGAACAGGGCGAACACCTTGGTGTTGGTGTCCTTGATCAGTTCCAGCGACTTCTCGTCTTCGGGGCCCGGGCGCCGCGTACCGTCGATGAGGTACAGCAGCAGGTCGCGCTCTTCCAGCGCCTCTTTGATGGATTCCATCATGCGGCGGTTGAAGATGGTGTCCGCCTCGTGAATGCCCGGAGTGTCGACGAAGACGATCTGCGCCTCGGGCAGCGTCATCACCCCCTGCACCGTGGTGCGGGTGGTCTGCGGCTTGTCGGCGACAATCGAAAGTTTTGTGCCCAGCAGGGCATTCAGCAGCGTCGACTTGCCGGCATTCGGCCGGCCCAGGATCGACACGAAGCCGGAACGGTGTTTCTGTTTGCTCTTACTTCTGTTCTTACTCATGCAATCTCTGCCTCGCGCACGGGAGGCTGTTTCAGGCGGTTTCCACTTCGGGATCCGTCACCGGATCAGCGGCCCGGATCCTGACTTTGTCGACCCGGAAATCGTCCGCGGCCAGGATTTCGATCTTCAGACCGTCCTGTTCCACTATAGTGCCGACCGCGGGTACGGCTCCGTACCATTCGCTGGCCAGGCCGCCCACGGTGGTCGACTGGATGCCCTCGCCGGGGCGGTAGCCGAAGTATTCCTGCAGGTGATCGACGTCGAACGAGCCGGAGACGGTGATGGAGCCATCGTTGCCGCGCTCCACGTCGTGTTGCGGTTCGTGCTCGTCGCGGATCTCGCCGAAGACCTCTTCGACGAGGTCTTCCATGGTGGCCAGGCCGGCGACGCTGCCGTACTCGTCCACGACATAGACGATGTGGATGCCGCGCTCCTGCATCTCGCGCAGCAGTTTGGGCACCGGCTTCATCTCGGGCACGGGTTGGAGCTCGCGGATGAGATCGCGCAGGGTCTTCGTCTTGCGCTGCTCGTCGTCCAGCTCATACAGGTCGCGCACGTGCACGAAGCCGATGATGTGGTCGATGTCGCCTTCGAAGACCGGGATGCGCGAGAACTGCTGTTCCTTGACCAGTTTGCGGAGGGCCTGCAGGGGTTCCGACGCCTCGATGGCGACAATCTCGCGGCGCGGCGTCATCACTTCCAACACCCGCTTGTCGCCGAACGCGACGACATTCTGGATGAGGCGGGAGTCTTCCTTCTCGATGATGCCTTCTTCTTCGCCGGCGGAGATGAGCGCCTCAATCTCTTCGGACGGGTCCTGCTTCTCTTCGTTGGAGTCGGGCTCGCTCAACTCGAAGACGGACTGCAGGAACCCCAGGAACGCCGTCAGCGGTTTGAACAGCAGGGCCAGGAACAACAGCAGCGGCACCAGCGGCAGGGCCCAGTGGCCGGAGGAGCGGCGGTAAAGCGCCTGCGGAATGATGTAGCTGGCGATCATCATCACCAGCCAGCCGACCACAAAGCCTTCCAGCAGGCCTTTCCAGTCCTCGCCGCGTGTGGCGGCGGCGGCTACGAAGGCCGAACCGGAGAAGACCAGCAGGCTGTGCTTGATCAGAGAGTAGACGAAAGCGCCCTGCTCGGTCTCGTAGCCGAGTTTCGCCTGCAACGTCTCTTTGAAGTAGCCCAGCGACTCAAATTCGCGAGTACGCAGGCGGAGCGATTCCAGGTAGAGCACCTGGATGAAGCTCACCAGGCAGAGCGCGCAGGAGAGGATGAACGCCAGCAGGAAGATCACTGCTTTGCCCTCTGGCGGCTGGCGCGTTCGATCAGGCCCGTGGGCAGACCGAGCTTTTGCCGCCACTTGGCTTCGAGGCGGCGCATCTGGCCTTTGTCGGTCTCATGGTCGTGGCCCAGCAGGTGGAGCAGGCCGTGCAGCAGCAGGATGCGGATCTCGGTGGGCGTGTCGTGGCCGTGTTCGGCGGCCTGGGCGGCGGCGCGATCGGCGGAGATGGCGATGTCGCCCAGCGGCCCGGCCGGACTGTCGGAAGGGAAGGAGAGGACGTCGGTGGCGTAATCCTGGCCGCGAAACTCGTGGTTGAGCCGCCGCAGTTCCTCGTCGCCGGTGACCAGGGCGCAATACGAGCGGCCGGGAGCGAGATTCTCCAGCAGTTCCCAAGCGTACTTCTGGAGTGCACGGCGTTGGAGGCCGCGCGCCCGCGTCTCGAAGATCAATAAAGGCTCAGGGCTCATGCGCCGGGCTTCGGCTCTTCGGGCGGCACCTGACCGTCAGCCAGCTTCAGGGACAATTGACGGCCCGTGCCATTCTGTTCACCGAATTTTTCGTAAGCTTTTACGATGCGCTGCACCAAGGGGTTCCGCACCACGTCGCGCTCGTCGAAATACAGGAAACCGGCGCCTTCCAGGCCGCGGAGCACTTCCAGGGCCTCGCTCAGCCCGCAGCGGCGTCCCGGGGGAAGGTCGATTTGCGTCAAGTCACCGGTCACAACCATCTTGGAATTGAAACCCTGCCGCGTCAGAAACATCTTCATCTGTTCCGCGGTGCAGTTCTGGGCTTCGTCGAGAATGATGAAACTGTCGTTTAGGGTACGGCCGCGCATGAAGGCCAGCGGAGCAACTTCAATCACGTTGCGCTCCAGCGACTTCTCCACGCGTTCCGTGTCCAGCATGTCGAAGAGGGCATCGTACAGCGGGCGAAGATAGGGGTCTATCTTTTCCTGGAGGGTGCCGGGCAGAAAGCCCAGGCGTTCGCCTGCTTCCACCGCCGGACGAGTGAGTATGATGCGCGTCACCTGTTTGTTGAGCAGGGCCGAGACCGCCATCGCCACGGCAAGGTAGGTCTTGCCGGTGCCCGCCGGACCGATGCCGAACACAAGGTCATTGCGTTCGATCATGTCCAGATAGGCGCGCTGGTTGGGGGTCTTGGGGTTGATGCGCTTCTTGCCGAAATTGCGGGACTTGCCGCTGTCGGACAGCATTTTGAGGCTGGCCGTCGAGTCGGAGACCAGGATCTTGAGGAAGCTGTTGACGTCCTCGCCCGAGAGTTTGGTGCCGCCCTCCATCAGGGCGACGTACTCTTTGATGATCTGCTCGGCGCGGGCCACCTGCGCGTCGTCGCCATCGATCTCGAACGCATCGTGGGTGAGGCGCGTGGTGACGGAGAGGCCCGACTCCAGCAGACGAATGTTCTCGTCTCGGGTACCGAAGAAGGACTCGAGGCCGCGGATGAGGGGGACGCGGGCTTTCATCGAAGGATGCGGAAGCTTCCGCGCAAGGCCCGGACTGGCATTCTGCCCCAATATAGCACTATCCAGTAATTCAAGGAATGACTGTGCGGGCAGGAAACTCCGCCGGATGGTGAATTATCAGTTACTTCCAGGCGGCTAAGCCGTCAGAGTGGCGGCGCCCTGGCGGCCGCAGTGGCGGTGGAGGCGGACGCGCAGTTCCTGCCGGGCGCGCAGCAGCCGGCTCTTGGCCGCGGCGACCGTGATGCCCAGTTTCCCGGCTACTTCATCCATGGATAACTCCTGCACTTCCCGCAGGATAAAGACATCCCGCAGGAGCGTGGGGATTTTGCGGATTTCCTCGCGCAGGACCGCGCCGATCTCGGTTTTGGCCAGCGCCGACTCCGGCGTCAGGGCTTGGTCGGGCAAATCGAGGGTCACCGTCTCCTCGCCGTCGAGCCCGTCGTCCAGGTACATTACCCGCATGCGGCGTTCCTTGCGCAGGCGCATCAGGCATTCGTTCACCACGATGCGCGAAAGCCACGTGGAAAACTTCGCATCCTGCTGAAACTGCCCGATATGTTCGTAGGCCTTCCAGAACGCGTTCTGGACCTCGTCCTCGGCATTCGTTTCGTCGCGCAGGACCGAGAACGCCATGCGCTTGGCAAGGGGGGTGTGCCTCTCAATTAGTTCGGTGAAGGCCTGGTTGTCGCCGCGCTGGGCGAGAGCGACCAGTGTGCTGTCAGGAACGCCGGCAAAGACGGGATTGTAGATTCGATCCAAGCTGGGCCCTCAATCTGGTGGGTTCGAGCTGGACTGCGGCCCGGCCACCAACTCCAAGCTAACAGGAGTTGCGGTGTGATTGTGTGTATCGCTAAAATGAACTTCAGTGGAAATAAACAGAGTGGTCGAGGATTCAGTTCCGATAAAACAAGATTCAGCATCCACTGAGACGGGGCCCGAAACGGTTCAACGGGTGCTCTCCTCTTACGATCTGGGCCGCAAGCTGCGGCACCTGCGCCTGAGGAAGAAGATCGGTCTCGTGGATCTGGGCAAGCATACGGGCTTGTCGGCCTCCATGCTTTCGCAGTTGGAGAACGGCAAGCTGGTGCCGACGCTGCCGACCCTGGCGCGCATTGCCATGGTCTTCGATGTGGGGCTGGACCATTTTTTTACGAATCGGACGAAGCGGTCGCTGTGCTCGGTGATCCGGGCTGGTGAGCGGATGCGGTTCCCTGACCGGGCGGATGCTCCCTCGCCGGCGTGGTTCTTCGAGTGCCTTGCCTTCTCAACGCAGGAGAAGAGCCTGCAGGCCTATCTGGCGACGATTGAACCGCGCGAGCGGGAGCATGTCATCGACCATGTGCACGACGGGGCGGAGTTCCTGTACGTGCTGAATGGCTCCTTGGCGATCACGTATGCGGAGGAAGAGATCCAGATGAAGCAGGGCGACAGTGCCTACTTCGACGGGTCGCAGCCGCATGGATACCGGGCGCTGGGCACGGCGCCGGCTACGGCGATCGTGGTGACGACCCCGCCGCGGCTGTAGGTGGCCAACTGTAGAGAAATCATTCATACCGAATTCAAGGGATGCCCAGCGCCCCCAATCCACATTAGGAACCGGTTGACCCCGGTTCGCGTCTTGTAAAGCGGTGATATATTGGGGGTGCTGCGACCAGCGGCACTATTAAGGAGATTCAGGTCTATGAAGGCTATTCGGTTGATTCTACCCGCCGCCACGCTTGTGGCCGCGTTCCTCGCCACCAGTGGCATTTCTTTCGCGACGAAGGAGATGGCCGGCAAGGAAAAGAAGCCCTGCGTTACGTGCCACGAGAAGGGCAAGGCTCCGACGAAGGAAGCGCCGCTTCTGAACGAAGTTGGAAAATTCTACAAGGAAAAGAAGACCCTCGAGGGTGCACCGAAGAAGTAACGGGCCTGGTCTGGTGTGTGAGGCCGGCTGGATCGGCCTTGGGCGAAATGTTAAAATCCGCGTGGACCGCTTGCCGCGGCCATACTTAGGAGATTGAAATGAAAGCACTCCGTCTGATTCTGCCGGCTGCCACGCTTGTGGCCGCCATCTTTGCCACCATGGGCGTCTCTTCCGCTACTCCGGTTTACCAAAAGAAGGAAAAGAAGCCCTGCGCAACCTGTCATGAGAAGGGTGCGAAGCCCACCAAGGACGCTCCCGCCCTGACAGAAGTAGGCAAGTACTATCACGAGAAGAAGACCTTGGAAGGCGCCCCGGCCGCCAAGTAGCTCTTTTTCGAAGTGGCGGTTGCGAAATAGGTAAGAGATTTCGGGCCCTTCCGGCACTAGTTGGGAGAAGTGCCTGAGATTCTGAACGTGTGGCTTAGCTCTGTAGACCAGGGTCTGGCCCGTCTCGCCGCCGCCACTCTGCTTCCGCTTGGCCTGTATCTGCTCGCCAGTGGGCTGGACGATCTCGTCCTGGATGCCTGCTGGCTGTGGCGCAAGTTGCTGCGCTCCGCCCCGCTGGTCCCCCCTGTTCCCGCTGATCCGTCCATCGCCGTTTACATTCCCCTGTGGCAGGAAGCCGAAGTGATTGGTCCGATGCTGGACCACAACCTGTCGGCGATCGACTACCGGAACTACGAGGTGTTTGTCGGGGTGTACAGGAACGACGCCGCCACACGCGCGGCCGTCCTGGCCCTCGCCGCGCGGCACCATCGGGTTCACCTGGCCGAGGTCCCGCACGACGGTCCGACTTCCAAGGCGGATTGCCTCAACTGGATCCGGCAGCGAATGCTGCTGCACGAGGATCAGCAGGACTGCCGGTTCGACCTGGTGGTGATGCACGACGCCGAGGATCTCATTCATCCCCAGTCGTTCCGCCGCATCGGCCAGTACTCCGCCACATACGACATGATCCAGGTGCCGGTGCTGGCGCTGCCCACCGGAGTGCTTGAGTGGACGCACGGCGTCTACTGCGACGATTTCGCTGAAAGCCAGGGGAAAGATCTGGAGACGCGCGTCATGTTGGGCGGATTCCTGCCCGGATGTGGCGTGGGAACCGCTTTCCGGCGGGAGGCGCTGGACAAACTGGCGGAGGCGAGCCAGAACTGCATCTTCAACCCCACTTCCCTGACGGAGGATTACGACAACGGGCTACGCATGTTCCGGTTGGGTTGCAGGCAGGTCATGCTGCCCCTGGAGCAGGCCAGTGGTACTCTCCTAGCCACCAGGGAGTACTTCCCCCGCAGCTCGGCCCAGGCGATGCGCCAGCGCTGCCGCTGGGTGACCGGCAACGCGCTGCAATCGTGGGAGCGCTTCGGGTGGGGAAGGGACCTGCCCGGCAAGTGGACGCAACGCTGGTTTCTGTGGCGCGATCGCAAGGGAATCTGGGGTAACCCGTTGAGCCTGCTGTGCAATCTGCTGCTGGCCTACGGTGTCGCCTCGTGGTGCGGCAACACGCTGGCCCATCGGGCGTGGCCCTTGCGGCTGCTGGTGCATTCCACGCCGGGCATGCTGGGCCTGTTGATGGTGAACGCGTCGCTGCTGGTGGCCCGGTTGACGGTCCGCATGGCGGCCGTCGCGCGCATTTATGGCTTCGGATTCGCGCTGGGCGTGCCGGCCAGGATGCTGTGGGGCAACTGGATTAATACGGGCGCGACGGTGTCGGCGCTGAGGTTGTGGGTGCGGCACTACTGGACGAGCGAGCCGCTGCGCTGGCTGAAGACGGAGCACTTCTACCCCAGCAGGGAGGCGCTGATGCCGCACAAGCGGCGGCTGGGGGAGCTGCTGGTGAGCATGGGCGATTGTTCGCAGGCGGATATCAACATGGCCCTGACCACGCGCCCGTCTGGCACGCTGCTGGGTAACTACCTGGTGGAACTCGGGTTACTGACGGAGGCCCGGCTGTACCAGGTGCTGGGCATTCAACAATGCCTGCCGCTGGCGGAGATCCACGCCCCCACGCTCACACCCCGGGTCGCCCGGTCGCTGCCGCAGAAGGTGATGCGGGACTGGGGCGTACTGCCTTTCCGGATTCAGGACGGTGCCCTGGACGTCGCTTCCCCGCGCATTCCGAATGACGAAATGCATGTGTCGCTACAGCGCTTTACGCGTCTGCAGATCCGGTTTCACCTGGTCACCCCGACGGCGCTCAAGACGCTGCACAAGGAGTTCCTGTAGGCACGGCCTGACGGGGGCGCGCCGATACCTTACCGGGTGGAGAAGGATATGGGACCGCGCCGGTTAGGAGGGCAGGGCTTGAGCCGCCTGCAGGAGTCTCCGCACCAGCGTCGCCTGTGTCCGCACGCCCGCCTTATGATAGAGGCGCTTCAGATAAGTGCGCACAGTATGAATGGTGATGCCAAGCGCCTGCGCTGCTTCCGCGGGCGACTTGCCATTCATCATCTGCTCAGCCAACCGCATCTCCGCTTTCGTGAAGCGGAAGGTGGCTTCCAGCGCGGCGGACGCAGTGAGCTGCCGCCGGGCAGGATCGACGATGGCCACGGCCCGATAGGTAGGCGTAGGCGAACCATTGACCAATGGTGTCGCCCACGCCAGTAACGGAGCCTGGCCGGCGGACCGTTCGATCTGCACCAAACCGCCCGCCCGATCTTCCGAGTCAGGCAAGCTGAGAATTCTTCTTTCGATGTAAATCCCGTCCGGCGTGGCAAGCAGGTCCCGCGCCAGCGAATTCATAGCCGAAATTTGACCGTCAAGGCCGATGAGGACCAATCCGAGGAGTTCCACGCATGTATTAGCGCAGAAATGTCTCGGTTTGGGACATGTTTAACATGTGAATTCGCGTATCTTCGCCTAAGTGGAGGCAAAGAAACGGCGAATTTTATCCGCAGCCTCTCTGAGGTTATCCATTGAGTTGGCGTAGCTGAACCGGATGTAACCCTCCCCGAAGGCCCCAAAGGCCGTTCCGCTCAGGCAGGCGACCCCCTCTTGTTCGAGCAGGGCGTCGGCCAGCGGCTTGGATTTCCAGCCGGTGCCCTCGATGTTGGGGAAGGCGTAGAAGGCTCCTTCCGGCATCGGACAGCGGAAACCGGGGATCGTATTCAGCTCCTGGACGAAGACGTCGCGGCGGCGGCGGAACTCGGCGATCATCTCCTCGGCGGGTTCCTGGGGTCCGTTCAAGGCGGCGATGCCGGCGCGCTGGGTGAAGCTGGCGGTACAGGAATTGGAGTTCACCATGAGTTTGTTCACGGCGTCGACCAGCATCGGCGGCATCACCCCATACCCCATGCGCCAACCGGTCATGGCGTAGGTCTTGGAGAAACCGTCGAGGATGATGGTCTTCTCCAGCATGCCGGGGAACGTCGAGATGGAGACAACTTCCCGCCCGTAGCTCATGCGGCTATAGATCTCGTCCGAGAGCACGATGACGTCCCGGTCGCGCAGCATTTCGGCGATGGCGGCGATGTCTTCCTTGGGGATCACACCGCCGGTCGGGTTGGCGGGCGAATTCAGGATCACCATTTTCGTGCGATCGGACAGTTTCTCCCGGAAGAGGTCCAGGTTGAAGCTGAAGCCGCGGCTTTCGACGAGGGGCATCGGCACGGCGACGCCGCCCAGGTAGTTGATCATCGACTCGTAGATGGGGAACGAGGGGTTGGGGTAGATCACCTCGTCGCCCGGGTCGATTAAAGCCATCATTGGAAAGAAGATAATCGGCTTTCCGCCGGGCACGACGCAGACGCGTTCGGGGCCGACCTCGATCCCGCGGGTACGGGAAACATAGCTGGCGATGGCGGTGCGCAATTCGGGCTGGCCCTGCGTGGGGCCGTAGTGGGTCCACCCCTCGTCCAGCGCCTGTTTGGCCGCTTCGACGATGTGGCTGGGGGTGGCGAAATCAGGCTCCCCTATTTCCAGATGGATGATGTGTTTGCCCTGGGCTTCGAGGCCCCGGGCGCGCACAAGTACTTCGAACGCGGTTTCGATGCCGATCCGCGTCATGCTTGCTGCTAACTTCATGAAGGCGCCTTTCTTGTCCGGCCGGACGGGGGCCGGAGAAGCGAAAAAGTATAGATAGAATCCGGACCCGGCGGATCGAGGCGCGTCAAACTGGGCGCTTCCCTCGGCGTGGCCGGTCTCATACAATCACAGAATAGCGCCGATAGAAAGACTTGCACGGCCGGCGGGCTCCCAGCGTCAGACATTTCAGCGGAGCCCATGCAGATACCGGCCCTCAGTCTTGGTCTGGCAATGAACGAGCCACGAGAACTGCCTTTGTGTCCGGCGGTTTCCCCGGAATGGCGGGAAAAGCAGGACCAGTTCGTTCAGGCCAACATGCGCCGCGTTTTCCTGATCATCTACCGCATCGTCGGCAACGTGGCCGACGCGCAAGACCTTACACAGGAAGCGTTTATCAAGGCTCTGCAGCGCCAGGACCAGTTGAAGGACCTGGAGAAAGCGGCCCACTGGCTGTCGCGCATCGCCTCGAACACGGCCATCGACTTCCTGCGCCGCCAGGGGCGGGCGAGCTTCACCGAGATCGATGAAATCGCCGATCCGATCACGACGGCTCCGGAACGCAGCCCGGAATCGCTGGTCCTGCGCACGGAGCATCAGGACTACCTGGCAGAGGGCCTGAGCCGCCTCACGGCGCGGGAGCGGGCCGCCATTATCCTGCGCGACGTCGAGGACTTGCCGGCCGAGGAAGTGGCCCGGCGGTTGAACTGCGGCAAGGCGACCGTGCGGTCCCACATTGCCAATGCCCGAACCAAGCTCCGGAAGTATCTGGAGCGGAATCGACAGGAGTTGAAACGCCCATGAAGAGCCATCCTGGGCCGGAACAACTCGCGCTTTTCGCCGGAAACGATCTGAACTTCTGGCCGGCGCTGCAAGTGCGTATCCATCTATATGGATGTGCGCAGTGTGCCTCCGAGGTAGCCGTCCTGCGGTCGGCGCGACAGGAATTGCATGACCGGGCCGATGAGCTGCCGGAAGACCTCGATTGGAGCCTCCTGGAAGCGGAGATGAGCGCGAATATCCGCCTGGGCCTCTCGGCCGGCGCGATTGTCGGCCGTCCCGTTGTGCTGGAACCCGCGCCGGTGCCCGAAGCGGCCGGTTGGCGCCTGGCGGTTGTTCTTGCCTCCCTCTCGTTTGTGGCGGCAGCCGGCTGGTGGCTGAGGAATCCCGCCAATCTGCGGCCCATCGCGGATCCCGCTGCCGCCGTGCTCTCCGAAGCCCGCCCGGACGGGCTGGCGCTGCAGAACCATGGCGCCGCGCTGACTTTACTGAATCATTCGAAACAGCCTGCCGTGACCACCGTCAGTTGGGACGGCGGCGCGCGGGCCAGCTTTGTCGACTCTGAAACCGGTCAGGTGACCATCCACCATGTCTCCGCGCAATAGTATCCTGCTCGTTCTGGGCATGGCGGCCGCGCTTTACGCGCAGGGGCCGGAGGTGCCCGTTGACCCCAGCAACTCGTTCCAGGTGAACCTGCCGGGCGACGGACCGCTGTCGTGGGTTTCGGCCGATTGGGGCCGGACAAGAGCGACGGCCCGCGGCGGCGCCATGCTGGTGGATCTCCATTCGACGCTGGTGTTCAAGAACTCCTCGTCCCGCGCCATCCGCGGCGTCTCGCTGCTGGTGCTGGCCCAGGAGGTCACTCCGGGCGGCAAGGCGTCCGTGACGGTGCCGAGCCTGGATGTCCAGCCCGGCGAAAGTTTCCCGATCCGTGTGGATTTGCGCCTAATGCGGCCTCTCAACACAGGCACGGGCGTCCTGGTCCAGGTGGGCCTGGACGGAGTTCTGTTCGAAGACCTGACGTTCTATGGACCCAACCGGCTGAACGCGCGGCGCGACATGCTCTCGTGGGAACTCAGCGCCCGGCGCGACCGCAAGGCGATGCTGGCGGCCCTGAACCAGGGCGGTCCCGAGAATCTGCGCAAGCAACTGCTGTCCGTGCTGGCCCGGCCCTCCGACAACCTCGTCATGGGGATGCAGGTGGCCCGCGCCATGCCCTCCACCAATGTGGAAGCGGGCCGCAGTGTCGAGTTCGCGTTCCTGCAATTCCCTGACTCGCCGGTGGAACTGCTGTCGGGAGACGTCCGCATGACCGGGACCGAGGCGCGCGCTCCGCGCATCGAACTGCAAAGCAAGGCCAAGCGGGCCATCCGCTTCGTCGAGCTCGGCTGGCTGGCCAAGGACGAACAGGGCAGGGAATTCATGGCCGGGACGCTGCCGGCCGACCTGAACCTGCCGCCTGGGCAGCACTCGACCATCCGCAAAGAGAATACGCTCCGCTTCGCGAAACCGGTGAACAGCCTGACGGCCTTCCCAACCGCGGTGGAGTTCTCGGATGGCGACCTGTGGGTGCCCTCCTACGCCGCGCTGAAGGATCCCAGACTGGCGGCCGCGCTGCCTGCTTCCGGAGAAGAGCGCCGCCTGGCGGAACTCTACCGCCGCAAGGGCCTGGATGCCGTGGTTCAGCAACTGCGGTCGCTGCGCTAATCTTCACTTCGCTCATTGCGCTAAGCTTCTAGCAGATGGATATATCTGGGTTGATTGGCCGTTCGCCCGACCGGTTGTCGCTGGTCGAGCGCCGCAATTTTGCCGGACTTTGGATCGCGCTTGAACTATACACGCCCGAGACTTTGCCGCTGAAGCGGATTGAGGCGGCGGGCCGCAATGTTGTCGAGTGCGTGAAGCAGCTCAAATCCAGAGGCCTGGATCCCCTCAACTTCGAGTTTGTGGCGCTGCAGAGCTGAAGCTGCCGGCGGATGGGGGCGCGCTCACGCTCGCGGCTCTACTGCTGCGGTTTCGGTTGCGGCGCCGTGGCTCCGCCCAAGCCGGCGTAGCTGTCCTTTACCTTGGTCACCTTGCCGTTGGCGAAGGTCACAAAGGTGATCTTGCCGGGCGGGTAGCCATAGATCCAGTCCTCTGACTCCAGGCCGTCCTTGCTCTCGCGGATGCGGTCGCGCGGCTGTCCCATGGCCATCTTCACCTGATCCCGGTTCATGCCGATCTCGGCCCGCTTGGCCTTGATCGCCTCCTGGATCTCCGGCGGCAGGGTTTCGAAGTAGTTCTCCGTGGCGCTGCGCTTCTCGAAATCCAGCACCGGCGCGAGCATGGTCTTGATTTCGGCCGGCTTCACGGCCGGCATGCGGCCGGGAAAGACCACCGCAATGGTGGTGCCGGCGCTGCGCGACTGGTTGCGGCTCATGGGTACGGTCGATTGCCCGCCGCCCACGCCACCCTCGATGCGCTCGTACCACTTGCCTTTCACGTTCAGGCCGTTGTTGATCTGGAGAATCAGCTTGTTGTCGTCGAAGTCGATTTTCGTGACCTGCACCAGTTCGCCGACGCGCGCCACGGGCCCATACTCGTCCCCGATGGCCAGCCATTCCTTTTTGTCGTACTTGCCGTCGCTGGGGAAGGGTACCGCCTTCTTGGACCGGGGCAGGTAGGCTTTGACGGTGGCGTACTCGGCGGTGAGGCCGCGGATCAGCTCCACCTTCTCCTCGTCGGTGAGCTTGCGGATCGGGTCCGCCTTGCCGGTCTGCGCGGGCGCAAGACAGGAACTGATGCCCAGCAGCACCATCAGGAGCGGGAAGCGCTTCATGTCCTCACAACTCCTTTCCCGGGCCGGATTCCGGCTCTGGCGGCACTGCGTCCACCAGCGGAGCCGTCTGCCGCTCCAGGGAAGCCCGCCACAGCCAGACGCCCAGCAGCAGGACGCTGATCGTTGCCAGGATGCTGCCTTCGGCGCCGTAGTCGCCGCCGCTCCAGAGCGGTCCGGCCTTCCAGCGCAGAGTGTAGCCCGACAGTCCCATGGTAAACCCGCTCAGGTTCACGCCGAACAGGGGCAGCGTCCAGTTCCAGCCGAAGTGCAGGCCGATGGGCAGCCAGAGGTCGCCGCTGCGGTAGAAGGCATAGCCGAAGAGGATGCCCCACAGTCCGGTGTTGAGGATGCCCAGCGGGTTGGTCCCCATGTTTTCGAGGTGCGCCAACGCAAAGAGGACGCCGAAGGGCGGAATCACCCACCACGGGCCGTAAGCGCGCAGCAGAATCTGGAAGGCGTATCCGCGGAACATCATCTCTTCTCCGACGGCCCCGAACAGTAGGACGACCGAGACGAGAAGAAGTTTCCCCGGAGTGAAAGCGTTGGCGGGATCGGTGGACGGTTCGATGGACGCCATGCGGATCCCGACCGGCACAACGAGTGTGACCAGGGCCGCCACGATGCCGCCGCCCACGCCGAGCCAGAGGTGGCGCAGGCTGGACGGGCTCCAGGCCATGCCGATGTCTTCCAGTCGGCCGCGCTCGAAGGTGCGGACGACGAACAGGCTGGCGAGCGTAGCGGCGATGAACAGGCTCATGGCCGCGGCCACCAGGATGCTGGAGCCGCTCAGCAGCCAGCCGATCAGTCCGCCGGCATAGCGGATGAACAGCAGAAACAGGCCGCCGCGCAGCAGCAGTCCGAACAGCCCCGGCTTGGAATAAGGAGTTGCGTCCGGCATCCGCGCCTTTGTCCGCTTAGGACAGGGTCTTTACGACGACGCCTTTCGGCGCCACCTCCACCGGCAGCACCTTCACGCCCTGGCCGGCGCCTTCGGTCTCGATGGCTTGGGCCACGCGCTCGCGGGCATCCGGTTCACACAGGAACACCACGCAGCCGCCGCCGCCCGCGCCGCACACCTTGGCCGCCTTGGCGCCGGCCTTCTTCGTCGAGGCGATCAGGTGGTCGATCAGGGGCGTCGAGATGGAGGGGGCGTTCTTCTTGCGGTGCGACCACTCTTCGCGCAGCAGGCGCGCCGTTTCGTTCCAATCCTTACTGTGCAGGGCGCCGCGCATCCCGTGGGCAATCTCGGCGATGCGCTCGAAGTTCTTGAGCACTTTCTTATCGCCGTCGATGTGGAGCTTCATCACTTCCCAGTTGTTGATGCCTGAGTTGCGCGGCTTGCCGGTGTAGGCCAGCACAAACCGGCTGTTCAACTCGGCCAGATCCACGGGCATCGAACTGCGCTGGATGCCGGCCACCGTCAGGTCGATCGCGCTGACGCCACCGTACATCGCAGGGTAATAATCCTGGCAGCCGGTGGGGACGTTGACCACCTGGGCCTCGATGTTTTGGGCGATCTCGCGAACCCGTTCGATGTTGTGCCGGGTGCCGCAGAACTTGTTGAAGGCGCTTACCGTCGAGATGAGCAGCGCGGAGGAGCCGGAGATCCCGGCGCCCTGGGGCGACTCCGAGTTCGTCTCCACCACCAGGCCGCCGGCGGGTTTGAAGTGCTTCACCACGTTGGCGGCGAGGACGTTCCGGACTTTGGGCGCGGCCAGAAGCGTGGAGAGCGAGTCAAACGTCTCTTCCATGTTCTGGTCCTGCGAGCGCAACGTGATCGCGTTCCCCTCATGCGGCATGATCCGGCAACTGGTGTACACGCTCACCGCGAAATTCAGGGTGACGGCATTCGGGTGGTACAGGTACAGCGGCCAAATGTCGAGGGTGCCACCGGCCAGATCCACACGGCAGGGTGATTTTGCGAAGACTTGCATCAGGTCTAGCTTAGCCGATCCCCTGCTCCGGCAGCACTACCATAAGTAATATGCCAGTTCGCCGCATTCTGCAGTTGGGCGATCCCCTTCTGCGTACGATCTCCACTCCAGCCGAGCCCGCCCAGTCCCAGGAGGTGCTGCTGGATCTGGAAGACACGCTGGCCGAGTTCCGGCGCACCCACGGTTTTGGACGGGGCATCAGCGCGATTCAGATCGGTTCCGCCCTCCGTCTCATCTTCCTTAAGGTGGAGGGCGTACGGTACGAACTGATCAATCCCGAGTACTCCTGGCAGAGCCCGGAGAGGTTCCCGCTGTGGGACGACTGCTTCTCGTTTCCTGACCTGATGGTGCATTTGCGGCGGCATCAGCGGATCCGCATCCGGTATCAGGATGCAGCCGGCGCGTGGGTCGAACTGGAGGCGGAGGGCGCGCTCTCTGAGCTCATCCAACATGAGATGGATCACCTGGATGGAATCCTGGCGGTGGACCGGGCGGAGGGGCCGCATCCGCTGGCCACGCGCGAGGAATGGGCGAGGCAGTACCAGGGGTACGGGTCCGGATCGATTTTGTAGTACCAAATGCAGTACCTTGGGATTACTATGGAGCTGGTTGGGGTTGTATGGGCACTACCTTAGCTCCTTTACCTAGACCCAATTAGGGCGAAATTGTACAGGCATTCCGCATGCATCAAATGCCGGGGGATGCCGATCAATTAACTGTATGATTGAGCGGCGCGCAGAACCGAGAATGCTGTGTGCGGACCTGGTGGATGTCCGGTGGAGGGACAGAGCCAACCGCAGCAGGCGGGCGGTGGCCAACCTGGAGGACATCTCCCTGTCGGGAGCCTGTATCCAGTTGGACATGCAGATCCCTATCGGAACATTGGTTCGCATCTCCTATCCCAAGGGTGAGTTTGCCGGCCTGGTTCGCTACTGCCAGTTCCGCGAAATCGGCTACTTCGTCGGCATCCAGTTCGAAGCCGGCTGCAAGTGGTCGAGGAACAGCTTCAAGCCCCTGCACCTTCTGGATCCACGTTCCTTGTCAAAGAAGACGACTCCGCGCTCCAAAGCAGGTCCCTTCAGTGCAATGAGTTGACGGCCCTCCTTCATTCTTCCGCTACAACAGGAACAATCTGGTCTGAAACTCCGTCTTAGAGAGCTGAGCGGAGGATTCGGGTTTGGTGCTGGCCGTGCAATGTCCCGCCGGGGCGTTTGCGCGCGGCAGCTCGTGTGCCACTCCTTTCCGCTCACGGGGCCGATCCGGGTCCTGTCAGCAGGTGATTGGAGTAGCCATGAAGCTATGCCTCTGTCTCGCCGCGGCCGTCTGTTCCGCTGCCTGGGCTGGTCCGCCGGAGCCCTCTGAACTCTCCTCGAAGGCCAGGCTCTACCTCGAAACCGCCGCCGGCATGATTGCCGCCGCGCCGCCCGATTTCCAGGCCGGGGCGCTGCTGCAATTGGGCATCGTCACCTCGAGAAATGACCCGAAAAAGGCGCTCGAATTCTATGAGCAGGCGTTTGCGGCCAGCGCGCTGCTGCCCACGCAGTCCGGATATCGTCTACGCGAAGAGTTCCAGTCGATGCTGGCCGGACACGTCGCCAAGGTGGAGGTGGAGCGCGCCATCCAGCTCATCACCGCCATGACACCTCCGGCTGCCGGCGAGGTGGATCCGCGTTCCGGCGCGCTCATCGAGATCACACGCCAGTTGCTGGCGAAGAAGCGTCTCGAACGGGCCGCTGAGTTCCTCGACCAGATGGTAGTGGGCGGAGCGTATCCCTTCGACGCCATCGCACTCGTGGTCCAGGCCCAACCGCCGGGCGACGACCGCCGCCAGTTGCTGTTCTCCCAGGCGCTGGTCGGCTTCCAGCAGCGTCCGCAGACTGAGCCGTTCGAGCGCTTCATCCGCACTTTCCGGAAGGAGATGCCGGAGCAGACCTTTCAGCAGGCCGTGCGGCTGCTGGGCAAGGCGGTGCTCGATGGCAAAGGGCTGCCGGAACCCCACAGCCAGACCATGGTGGCCCCCAGCGGTACGGTGACGCTCACAGATCCGAAGGACGTCGAGATCTTCAATGCGCTGGATCTCATCGCGGACGTCGATCCCGCCTGGGCCAAGGAGATTGCGCGGCGGCCAGGCTTGCAGGCCGTGTTGGAACGCTATCCGCGCGGCAAGGCGTCCATCGAAGCCGGGCAGGGGGAGACGGTGACGACGCGCGGCACCATCCGGCCCGGCCAGTCGCAGGCGGAGATCGAACAGCGCGCCGGGGTACTGGCCTTCGAGACGCAGAAGATGACCGAAGCCATGCGCTCCATCAATAAGGATCCGGCGAGGACCCTGGAGGCGGCCGCGCAACTGCCTTCACCGCAACTGCAGGCGCGGGTGATCGAGATGGTGGCCATGATGGCGGGCTCCAAGGATCCGGCCGAAGCGCACAGCCTGCTGGGCAAGTGCGTGGAGACGCTCGAAGCGATCAAGACGCCGGACTGGCGGGCGAATGGCTGGGGCGCGGTGGCGGTGTCGGCCGCGAAGATCCAGGATCCGGAGTTGGCGTTGAAGGCGCTGGAGAAGGGCATTGCGGACGCGCGTGTGGTCTACAAGCAGGAGGCGAATCCGGACGACCCTAACCCCTATACGAAGGCGGTCTGGACCTCGACCCAGCTCTTCAAACTGCTGTTCCACCGCGCCGCGCGCTCACTGGGCCTGGCGGCCGAGCCGCTGCTGGAGAAGGTGCCCGACACGGAGATCCAGATCATCGCCAGGGTGGAGATGGCCGCCGCGTGGATCGGTGCCCCGTCGACGGGCTGGTTCGCGCCGTCCAGCCGGCCGAAGAAGAAGTAGCGGCGGGTCCGGACAGCAAAAGACCGGAGCTACGGCGATGGCTCCGGTCTTGATTGGGAACGCTCCGGCTACGCCCGCAGGGCTGCGTTGACGCCGCGCATGTAGGCGAAGCTCTTCTGCATGCCGGGCAGCGGGTTGTCGGCATTGATCTCGTACTCGAGATGCACGATGCCCTTGTAGTTCATCTTCTTCAGTTGTTTGAAAATGCCGACGATCGGCATCTGGCCGTCGCCTACATCCACCTGGCTGTCGCGGTTCATCAGGTCGCGCAGATCCTTGATGTGCATGTCCAGCAGGCGCGGTCCGGCGGCCTGGATCTCTTCAATGACATTCTTGCCCGTGCGGGTGGTGTGGCCCACGTCGATGCAGACGCCCATGCGCGGATCCATGTCCTTCATCAGCTTCAGCGCGTCGGACGGGGCGGGGAAGTGCTTGTCCTCCGGACCATGGTTGTGGACCGCGATCTGGATGTCGTAATCCTTCAGGGTCTTCTCAATCATCGGCAGCGACTTGGCCGTGGCGCCGATGTTCATCATGGGCATGCCCAGCCGCTTGGCGTACTCGAAGTACGTCTTGATGTCGGCCATGTCGTCCTTCAGCATGTAGACCGTGCCGCCGCCGGTGAGCGTCAGGCCAGCCTTCTGGAAGTCGGCCTTGGCCTTGTCCAGTTCCTCGGGGGTGGAGCGGTAGAGCGCGTGAAACTCCTTGATGCAGAGGTAGGGCGTATTCAGCGCCTTCGTGCCCTTGATCGCGAGGGAGCGGCTGAATTCACGGAAGGAGTAGCTGGCCACACCAAGTCGGACATCGCCGGGGACGGGGTCAACGGCGGCATTCAAGACGGGGACTGCGGAAGCCGCGGCCATGGCGGCAGGAACTCCCTGAAGAAAAGATCGACGGCTGGATTCGGAGAACATGCTCCGATGATATATCAGTTAAGGAAGTCCGGTATTGCCGGTCGACACAGAATTCGAATGGCGTGCCGCGCGTCAGATCTGCTCGAGCTCTTCTTCCAGCAACTGCTTCTGGTGCAGTTCGGCGTAGTAGCCGCCGGTCGCAATGAGCTCCGCGTGAGTGCCGCGTTCGACAACGCGTCCTTCGTCCAGCACGTAGATGCAGTCGGCATCGCGCACGGTGGAGACACGGTGCGAGATGAGAATCGTCGTGCGGCTGCCGCTCTGGTTGCGCAGGCCGTGCAGGATCCGCTCTTCCGTGATCGTGTCGACGGCGGACAGCGCATCGTCGAGGATCAGGATCTTCGGCTTTCGCAGCAGGGCACGCGCAATGGCGGTGCGCTGCTTCTGGCCGCCCGAGAGCGTGATGCCGCGCTCGCCCACCTTGGTTTGGAACCCGTCCGGGAACTCCTCGATGTCATGCGCCAGCCCGGCGATGGCGGCCGCCTCGCGCACTTCCTCATCGGTCGCCGACTCGACGCCGAACGCGATATTCTCCGCGATGGTGGAACTGAACAGGAATGTCTCCTGCGGGACGAACCCGATCTGCCGGCGCAGGTCCGCCGGATCCAGTTCGCGCACATCCACGCCGCCGATCAGCACGGCGCCCGAGGTGACGTCGTAGATCCGCGGGATCAGTTGCACCAATGAACTCTTGCCGCTGCCCGTCCGGCCGACAATCGCGATGGTCTGCCCGGCCGGGATCTGAAGCGCGAGACCGTCCAGGACCGCGCGTCCTTCAAAGCTGAGGCCGGCCGCCTGGAACTCGATGTCCGCCGTCTCCGGCATGGCCTTGGGGTGCGCCGGAGCCGTGATCGAAGGTTCCTGCTGCAGATATTCCTGGATGCGGCTCATCGACGCTTTGCCGCGCTGCATCAGGTTCACCACCCAGCCGAAGGCGATCATGGGCCATACCAGCATGCCCATGAAGGTGTTGAACATGACGAAGCTGCCCAGCGAGATCTTGCCCTGCATCAACCGCAGCCCGCCCACGCCCAGCACCAACATGAAGGTCAGGCCGATCAGGGCCTGCAGCAGCGGCATGAACAGGCCCGAGAGCGTGGCCAGCTTCAGGTTCTGGGCGATGAAGCGCTTGTTCAGCTCCTCGAATCGAGCGATCTCGGCGTCTTCCTGGACATAGGCGCGGATCACGCGCACGCCGGCCAGGTTCTCCTGCACGCGGCTGCTGATGTCGGAGAAGAGCTCCTGAATGGCCTCGAAGCGGTCGTGGATCCGTTTGCCGAACACCATGACGACCACGGACACGACCGGAGCGGGCGTCAGCGCCCACAGCGTCAGTTGCCAGTCCACCGTGAACATGATGCTCAGCGCCAGGATGAACGTGAGCGAGGTCTCGGCCCAGTACATCACCGCCGGACCCAGCATCATGCGCACCGCGTTCAGGTCGTTGGTGGCGCGCGCCATCACGTCGCCCGTGCGGTAGCGCGAGTAGAAATCGTGGTTCAGCCGGACGAGGTTGCGGAAGATGTCGTTCCGCATGTCATACTCGACATCGCGCGAGATGCCGACCAGGATCACGCGCATCCAATACTGGAACAGGCCTTTGAAGAGCGAGACGCCCACCAGCCCCAGGCAGAACCAGTAGAGGGTGCTCAGCGGCTGTTTGTTGGTCACCGCGTCGATGCCGGAGCGCACCAGCAGCGGAATGCCCGCGCCGGCGATGTCTTTCAGGATGAGCGCGCCCAGGCCCAGCAGCACGCCGCGCTTGTACTTCCTGAGGTAGGGCCAGGCCGATTTGAAGGCTTTGGTCATCCGCTTAGATACCGAAGGGGGACGTGACTACCTTCGTCCACTCCAGGAAGATCTCTTTCCGTCCCTCGCGCGACAGGTACCACTCGCGCAGCCGGTAGCCGGGCGGATCGGCCGCCACGAAGATCATCTCCAGCCCCTGCGGAGCCTGCTGGCGGTAGATGCCGCGAGCCCGTCTCAGATGGCTGGCCACGCTGACGATCAGGATCTTCTTCAGGCCGCGGCGGGCCACATCACTCAGCACGGCCTGGGCTTCTTCCCTGGTCGACGTACTGGTGTTGGGGATGCACTGGAACCAGGCCTCGTTGAAGCCCTGTTTCACCGCGAAGTGGGTGGCCGGTCCGCATTCGTTCTCGCCAAAGGAAGAGATGGGCCCGCTCAGCAGTATCAGCGGCACGAAGCCCTCTTTCACCAGTTGCCCGGCGCGCAGCACCCGCTCGCCATGCCAGCCGCCCGCCAGCACCACAGCGGCCTCGGCCTTCTGGGGTGGTTCGCCCACGTCCAGGAAGGAGGCCAGGGAGCCGAGAATCGCCGCACGCTGCCACCAGATCAGGCCGCAGATGGCCAGAAAGGCAAGCAGGGGGAGATAGGCGAATCCACGGCGGCGGCCATGCGGGTAGAACATGCCCGCTTACTTTTCAGGATCGAGCCGGCCCGCCGTCCGGAGCTTGTGGTAGAGGCGCTCCACTTCCGCCTCGTCTTCAGGAGTCAGCAGTGGATAATGCGGAGAAGGGATGGCCTCCTTCATCTGCGCCTGCGGTTTGGCGGCTTCGCCGAAAATCTGGCTATGCGGCACCCCATTGATCAGGGACTGCGTGGAGCGCTGCTGGATGAGCCGCAGCAACTGGTTCGCATTGTCCGTCTCGCCAGGGTAGATCAGCCGGATCTTGGCGGAATCGGCCAGCGTGAGGTCCACCACCATGGGGGCCACCCAGCCGGTCTGGTCGATGCGCCGGACCGAAGCCCAGGGGATGAGCTTCTTGCCGGACTTGAGATGAGTATCGGTGACCTCAACCGTCGGGTGCAGGCCCAGCCAGAGCACGAAAAGCGCGCTAGCCAGAAGTAGCACCGCCGGGATAGCAGCCGGCAGCCAGGAGAGGGCGCACCAACCGGAGAAAGCAGCCAGCCCGAGAGCCACTGCCGCCGCGGTCAGGTAGGTACGCGCCGGAGTAAACCGAATCATGCCTTGCCCCACACTTCCAGCGTAAACCCCAGCGACGGAGCCGTCAATTTAAGCTTCGCGCAGCAACCGGACTCCGGTGTACATATAGTGCAGCCCGCTCACCACTGTGGCCGCCGCGGAGAGCCAAAGAAACGACGTAATCACCCAATGTGGCGGATAACCGGGCCAGGCCAAGTCCATGATGATCCAGCCCGCCAGTCCTAACTGGAAGAAAGTGCTGAACTTGCCCCAAATGCTGGGCGGCAGTGCGCGGATCTTTGTAAAAAGTAGGGCGCCGGCCGAAAACAGCAGGATCAGGGCGTCGCGGCCCAGCACCAGCCACACCAGCCACCAGGGCATCGACCCGCCGAACGCCAGGCCCAGGTACACCGTAATCGCCAGCACCTTGTCGGCGATGGGATCCAGCATGCCACCCAGCTTCGACTGCCACTGGAAGCGCCGCGCCAGATAGCCGTCCAGCATGTCCGAGAAGCCGGCCACGAACATCAGGGGAAACGCGCCGCGGGCGTCGTGGCGCGCCAGAAAGACGCCAATCAAAGGAGTAAACAGGATTCGAAGGATGGTGATGGTGTTGGGTAGATAGCGCATCAGAACGACGACGCGTGCACCAGGCTCATCGAATTCTCGTCGCCGGTGACGATTTCATACAGGGACGGATCGGACATAATCTTTGCCACCAGCGCCACGTGCATGGCGTGGCCTGCGCGCTCCGCGATGACGTGACCGCGCAGCGAGCGCCCAATCAGGGCCAGGTCGCCGATCAGATCCAGAGCCTTGTGGCGGCAGGGCTCGTCGGGGAAACGCAGTCCGCCCGGATTCATCACGTCGTTATCCGTAAAGCACACCGCGCTGTCGAGCGTGGCGCCGCGGATCAGGCCCATGTTCCGCATCTGGTCGAGCTCGGGCGCGAACCCGAACGTGCGGGCCGGAGCCAGTTCCCGGGCGTAGTTCTCCGGGGTCACTTCCATCTCCAGCGACTGCCCGCTCACCATCGGATGCTTGAAGTAGACATGGCAGGTCAGCTGGAATGTGTCGGCCGGCAGGATCGAGATGCGCTTGCCCGGGCCTTCCAGGCTCACCGGCCGCAATACGCTGAGGAACCGCCGCCGCCGCCGGGAATGCTTGATGCCCGCCTCGCGCAGCAGTTCCACAAACGGCAGCCCGCTGCCATCCAGGATGGGTACTTCCAGGTTGTCGATCTCCACATAGGCGTTGTCGATGCCCATGCTGTACAGCGTGCTGAGCAGATGCTCGGTCGTGGAGATCAGGACGCCCTGCCGCATCAGGCTCGTGGCGTAGCTCACCCGCTGAACGTACTTCCAACTGGCGGGAATCTCAAAGTTGTCCAGGTCCGTGCGGCGGAAGACAATGCCCGTTCCAGGCGATGCCGGCACGATGCGGATGTTCACCGGAACTCCGCTGTGCAACCCTACGCCCGAAGCTGCCACCGGGCGCTGGATAGTGGTCTCAAATTTCAAATGCGACTCCAGTCTCATCCTAACAGAGTTAAAACCGGCCAGTAAGTACTTTGTCTCTCACGATTTACAAATTTTGGAATGTGGTAATATGACCACAATCGGCCTCTTTCCTGTTGCCTGGATGCCACGATTGGGTTAGGATTCCCACCCCTGGGAGTATCATGAAACTCATGCCCCGGCTGTTCCTCGTCGACTCCTTCAACTTCATCTTCCGGGCCTTCCATGCCCGCCAGCGCATGAACGCCCCGCCCATGCGCAACTCGCGCGGCTCATCCACTGAAGCCATCTATATCTTTCACAACATGCTGCGGCGACTGGTGAAGCAGTACCAGCCGGACTACCTGGCCGCCGTCTACGAGTCTGAGGGCCCCACCTTCCGCGACGAGGCCTTCGCCGCCTACAAAGCCACCCGCACCGAGACTCCGCCGGAACTCATCGAGCAACTGCCCGCCATCGAACGCATGCTGGGCGCCATGCGGATCCCGGTCCTCAAATTGAAGGGCTACGAAGCCGACGACATCATCGGCACTGTCGCCTGGAAGACCGCCTCGCCGGACCTGGAGGTCTGGGTCATCTCGTCCGACAAGGACATGCTCCAACTGGTGAACGACCATGTCCGGATGCTGGACGCGATGAAGAACGACACGCTGTACGACCCGGCTAAGGTCAAGGAATTCAAGGGCGTGACGCCGGAACAGATCCCTGACCTGCTGGCGCTGGTGGGCGACACGGTCGACAACATCCCGGGCGCGCCGGGCATCGGCGACAAGGGCGCCGTCCAGCTGCTGGAACAGTTCGGCTCGCTCCAATCCCTGCTCGACAAGGCCCCCGAAGTCACCCGCAAGGCCTATCGCGAGAGCCTTCTCAACAACCGTGACCAGATCCTCTTCAGCCGTAAGCTGGCCACGATCGAGACCGAAGCCCCCTTCGAGTTCCACCTGGACGACCTCGCCATCCAGGGGCCCGACGTGCCCACGCTGGCCGAGTTCTACCGCGAGTACGAGTTCTACAGCTTCCTGAAGGAATTGAACGTCGACGCGCCGCCCGCCGTGGAGGAGACGCCCGCCGAAGCCTTTGATTCCACGGTCGTTTTCGACTACAAGGCGCACCTCTCGGCCGGCAATCCGCCGCTCGATCCGCCCATCGAGGACATCCTTTTATACTCGTTCCTCGTCCTGGCAGACCCGTCCGCCTGCCAGTTGGAGCCGCTGGTGATGCGCTACCTGGAGCGGCCCGGCGCCACCCAGGAAGAGACCCTCAAGCTGCTGGCCGCCAAGCTCCGGCCCCAGATCACTCCTGAGCTGAGGAAGCTCTACGACGAACTCGACCTGCCGCTGGCACCCGTGCTGGCACGCATGGAGCGCACCGGCATCCTGGTCGCGACCGATCAGCTCTCGGCCCTGTCCAACCGCATGGAAGCCGAGATCGGCAAACTCACCGACGACATCTTCGGCCTCGCAGGCAAGCCATTCAACCTCAACTCGCCCAAGCAGTTAGGCGAAATCCTGTTCGAGGATCTGAAGCTGCCCACGCAGGGCAAGACCGGCAAGACCAAGGCCTACTCCACCGCCGCCGATGTCCTAGAAACCCTGGCGCTGGAGCACCCCATCGCCCAGAAGATCCTGGAATACCGGCAGTTGGCCAAGCTCAAGGGGACCTACGTCGACGCCCTCCCCATGCTGCTGTCGCCCGCTGACCACCGCCTCCACACGACTTTCAACCCGGCCGGCGCCGCCACCGGACGCCTGTCCTCGTCCAATCCGAACCTACAGAACATCCCTGTTCGCACGGAGTTAGGCCGCGAGATCCGCGCCGCCTTCGTGCCCGATCCCGGCTGGACCATGCTGGTCGCGGACTACTCCCAGATCGAGCTGCGCCTGCTGGCCCACTACTCGGGCGATACGCTGCTGGTGGACTCCTTCCGCCGCAACGAAGACATCCATACCCGCACGGCCTCGGAAGTCTTTGGCGTACCCCAACTGATGGTCACGCCCGAGATGCGCCGCAACGCCAAGGCCGTCAACTTCGGCATCGTCTACGGGCAAACTGCTTTCGGCCTGGCCGCACAACTGGGCATCGGACGCGACGAGGCCGATCGCTACATTCGCAACTACTTCGACATGTATGCCGGAGTGAAGAAGTGGATCGAGGCGACCATCGCCGAAGTGCGTCAAAGAGGCTACACTCTCACGCTCGACGGCCGGCGCCGCCCCATTCCGGATATTGCCGCCAAGAATCCCAACGCCCGCTCGTTTGCCGAACGCACCGCCGTCAACACCCCCCTCCAGGGCACGGCCGCCGACCTGATCAAGCTGGCCATGATCCGCGTCGATGCGGAGATCACCAAGCGCAAGCTGCAGACCCGTATGTTGCTGCAGGTACACGACGAACTGGTGCTGGAATGCCCGCCGTCCGAGCTCGAAGAGGCCACCAGGCTGGTGAAGTCCACCATGGAGTCGGTGGTGAAGCTGAAGGTTCCGCTGCTGGTCGAGACCGGCCACGGTTCCAACTGGAGGGACGCGAAGTAAGGTCCGCATGGATCCCCTGAAGGCCCAACTCGAGATTCTGCGAGCCCGGCTCCAGAAGATCGACGCGCGGTACCAGACGGAGCCGCTGCCGGAGACCCGCGCCCTGCCCGACGGCGTGGAAGTCCGGACCGAGGACGGCACGCACTGGGAGATCGACCGCCACTGGCCGGCCCACCATCGCCACGGCACGGCCGACGTCGGGGCGCTCAGCGAACTGCCACAGGACCTGCTGGCCGCGCTGGTGAACGAAGAGGGCGTCACCGTGCCGCCCGAGCGCTGGGCCTTTCTCGATACGGAAACCAGTGGCCTCTCCGGCGGCTCCGGCGCGTTCGCGTTCCTGGTGGGCGTCGGCGGCATCACCGCCAACGGCTTTGTTTTGAAGCAGTTCTTCATGCGCGACCACGGCGAGGAGCCGTCGATGCTGAAGGCGCTCTCCGCATACCTCGACCAGTTCGACCTGCTGGTCACTTACAACGGCCGCTCGTTTGACCAGCCGCTGCTGGAGACCCGTTACCGCCTGCTGCGGATTCGCGAGCCGTTCCTCCGGCTGAAGCACGTCGACCTGCTCTACTCCGCCCGCCGGCTGTGGCGTCTGGCGCTGGAAAGCTGCCGCCTGCAGGAGCTGGAGCAGCGCATCCTGGGCGTCGAGCGGCACGGCGACGTCGATGGGCAGTTCATCCCGAATCTGTACTTCGAGTATCTGCGGACGGGCAACTTCGCGCCGCTGCGGCCGGTCATCTCGCACAACGCGGTCGACATCCTCTCGCTGGCCTGCCTCACGGCCATCGTGCCGGTAGCGTTCCGCGAGCCGCAGCGCCTGACATCCGGCGCGGAGATGGTCGCCCTGGCCCGCTGGTTCCGCAATGAGGGGCGGGCCGAAGATGCCCTCATGCTCATGCGCCAGGCGCTGAAGCGGACCCTGCAGGAGCCGCTGCTCTACGAAACGCTCTGGCATGTCGCCGACATGGAGCGCAAACTGGAACGTCACGATGCCGCCGTGGCCGTTTGGACGGAGCTTTCCACCATCCGCAACCCCTGGCAGGCCAAGGCGTTAGAGCGGCTGGCGATCCACTACGAACGGCGTGAAAAGAACCTCGCCATGGCGTTTGAGATGACCCTCGCCGCGCAGGTCATCGAAGATAGCGAGGCTCTTCAGAAGCGGGCCACGCGGTTGGCGAAGAAGGCCTCCGGCCCGAAATCCGGGCGGCTGCTGTAAGCTTCAGGGCGCCCGCCAGGGGTAAATGTTACGGCCGTAGAATCTTCCGCCGGCCTCTCCGGATAGCAACTTTCCTCTAGGTCCCCGTGCAGGAACTGAGGTACGATTCCATAATCGCGACCTGAATGTGACTGGGGATTCATCGAATATTCACTAAGAGCTGCTATTCCTGGTTGCGGCTTCAGGTCGTCCGGGGTGCGAAGTGTGCTTCGCGCGTTCAATTCCGATGACCATGCAGTCCGGCTTTTCTCTGTTGATCATGAACACACTCAAGGTCTCTCTCAAAACAGCGCTGACCGTCGCGCTCGCGGCGATCCTCCTGTCAGCTACCCTTCTGGCTCAGTTCGACACCGCAACCGTGCTTGGCACCATCCGCGACACGTCGCGGCTCCCGGTGCATGGCAGCATCGTCACGGTGACGAATACGCAAACCGGCGTCTCCCAAACGGCGGAGACGAACGAATCGGGTGACTATCAGTTCTTTAACCTCAAGGCCGGCACCTACACGGTGTCCGCCGAAGCCAAGGGCTTCAAACGCGTCACCGCCGCCCAATTCACGGTGAACGTCAGCGCACGCCAGCGCGTGGATCTGGATCTGCCCGTGGGCACGGTCACCGAGACCGTGGACGTCACGGCCGCCGCCGCGCAGCTCGAGACCGACACCAGTTCCCGCGGGACGGTGGTCGGCAACCAGCAGATCGTCAACCTGCCGCTGAACGGCCGCGCCTACGCCGACCTGGCGTTGCTGGTGCCCGGCGTCCGCAAGTCCGATCTGGCCAACGGCAGCACGCCGCGCGACGCCTCGTTCAACGTGAACGGCATGCGCAGCTCGCAGAACAACTTCGTCGTCGACGGTGTGGACAACAACGCCTACGGCACTTCCAACCAGGGCTTCTCCAATCAGGTGGTGCAGCCGTCGCCCGACGCCGTGCAGGAGTTCCGTGTCGAAACCAGCAACTACAGCGCTGAGTTCGGCCGCGCCGGCGGCGCGATTGTGAACGTCAGCATCAAGAGCGGCTCCAACGACTATCACGGCGCCATCTACGAGTTCCTGCGCAACACCTCGCTGAACGCGACGGGCTTCATCAAGCCGGTGCAGAACACCAAGCCGGTGCTGATCCAGAACCAGTACGGCGGTGCGTTCGGCGGCGCCATCAAGAAGGACAAGGCGTTCTTCTTTGCCGATTTCGAAGGCTACCGCCGCGTCGAGAAGACGATCATGTTCGCCACCATCCCCACGGTGGACCAGAAGAACGGCATCTTCTCCGCGCCCGTGCAGAATCCCTTCACTGGCGCCATCTACAGCCCCGGCCAACTGCCGGCTGCGCAGATCAGCAAGTTCGCCAGCACGGTGCTGGGGGCGCTGCCCGCTCCGAACCTGCCGGGCCTGTCGAACAACTATCAGTCGCTGCCCACCCAGCCGACGAATGTCGACAAGGGTGACGGCCGCTACGATCAGTACTTCGGTTCGAAGCTGACCGGCTTTGTCCGCTACAGCCACCGTCTCTCGCAGCAGCAGGTTCCGGCGGCGATTCCCGGCCTGTCGGGCGGCAACAGCAACGGCGATGTGCGCGTGTTGAACTACCAGACGGCGGGCGGCCTCACCTTCACGATGAGCCCCACCTCCGTCATCGAGTTCCGCATCGGCATCGGCAAGACCGAGGGCGGCAAGACCCCCTGGTTCGCGGGCCAGCCCAGCGTGGCGACGCAGCTCGGGCTGCCCAACTACCCCACCGACAAGCGCTTCACCGGCGGCCTGTATCCGCAGAACATCACCGGCTATGCGCAGCTCGGCGTGCAGGGCAGCAACCCTCAGTTCCAGAATCCCTTCCTGATCAACCCCAAGGTGAACTACTCGCGCATCATGGGCCGCCACACGCTGAAGGCCGGCTATGAGTACCAGAGCATCGGCACCGAGATCGACGACTTCAACCCGAAGTCGGGCACCGATAGCTACGGCGGCCGCTTCAGCAAGGTGGCTGGCACCGCCAACAACAACGAGCAGTATCTGGCCGACTTCCTATTCGGCGCCCGCAGCAACTATCAGCTCAACAGCGCCACCATCGTCAAGCTGCAGCAGCGCATGCACTTCTTCTATGTGCAGGACGACTGGAAGGTGAGCCCCAAGCTGGTGATCAACGCCGGCCTCCGCTATGAGTACGGCACGCCGCAGTGGGCCGACAAGAACGTCCTCTCGAACTTCGACCCCCTCTCGAACAAGCTGATCCAGGCGCAGGACGGCGGCATCTACGACCGCTCCCTGGTGCATCCGGATCGCAACAACTTCGCCCCGCGCCTGGGCGTCGCCTATACGCTGCGGCAGAAGACGGTCATCCGTTCGGCCTATGGCGTCAGCTTCATCCACTTCAACCGCATGGGCGGCGAGAACCTGCTGTCGTACAACCTGCCGAACATCCTGAACCCGTCCATCGACCAGGCGCCCAGCACGGCCGCCTCGGCTCCTCTCGCGCTCTGCACCATCACCTCGCAGGCGCCCGGCACCTGCTTCCGCACCACCGAGATGGGCTATCCGGATAACTTCCTGCAGCTCTCCAACGTGAAGCAGATCAACGTCCGCGCCAACTACATCCCGGCGGACTACCGCACCAGCTACATCCAGAACTGGCACTTCACCATCCAGCAGGAACTGGCCAAGGACTTCGTCCTCGATCTCGGCTATGTCGGCACGCGCGGCGTTGGCCTCATGATCCTGGGCGACTACAACCAGGCGCGCGTCAACAACGACAACACCAGCCTGCAGGCCCGCCGGCCCAACCAGGCCTTCGGCCTCATCCAGATCGCTTTCGGCGGCGGCTTCCTGAACTACCACGCGTTCCAAGCCAAGCTGGAGAAGCGCTTCAGCGGCGGTTTCTACCTGTTGAACTCGTTCACCTGGTCGAAGGCCATCGACAACGCCAGCGGCCACCTGGAAGCGAACAACGGCGACAACTCCCGCGTCAACTTCCGCGACCTGCGCAACGAACGCGGCGTCTCCGGCTACGACCAGCCCTTCAACAACACGACGACGGTGGTCTACGACCTGCCGTTCGGCGCGAAGCAGAAGTTCGGTTCCAGCTGGAACAAGACCACCGACTATGTGCTGGGCGGCTGGCGCCTCACCGGCATCCACACGATGGCCAGCGGCAATCCCGTCAACCTCAGCTACAGCCCGGCATCGGACTTCCAGGTGAGCGGTTCGCCCACCTACCGGCCCAACGTCACCGGCGATCCGATGATGCCCGAAGCGCAGCGCGACCGCTTACACTGGCTGAATCCGGCCACTGTCAGCGCGCCGACGGACCGTACACAGCCCTTCGGCAACGCGGGCCGCAACATCGCTCGCGCCCCGTCCCTGTTCCAGCTCGACCTGGGCCTCCACAAGGACTTCCCGGTCACTGAGCGGTTCAAGGTCTCGTTCCGCACCGAAGCTTTCAACCTCTTCAACAAGACGAACTTCGGACCGCCGAACGCGAACATCTCCAACACCAACTTCGGCACCATCACCAGCACCTATCCGGCCCGCCAGTTGCAGTTCGGCCTGAAGGTTCTGTTCTAAAGACCCGCACGATGACCATGCACAGGAAGCAATTCCTGCAGGCAGCCGGCGGGGGACTTCTGTCCCTCGCCGCGCCCCGCCTGCTCGACGCCGATCCGGGGTCCGGCAAGTTCTATTTCGCCATCATCGCCGACTCCCACATCATTGACGACTTCTACAAAGGCCCCGAAGGCAGCCCCGAAGACACCGAGTCCATCTTCAAAACAACCGAGCGCCTCACCCAGACGCGCGACTACCTGAACAAGCTGCAGCCCAAGCTGGACCTGACGTTCCTGGTGGGCGACTACTTCCACAACTACCCCTCGCCGGACGTCGATTTCTATTTCCAGAACAGGACGCGCATTGACGTGGCGAAGTCGATCACCGACGGCTTCACGATGCCCGTGCACGTGGGCTACGGCAATCACGACTACGGGGTGCCGAAGGTGTCCCACGCGGTGTCGCACGAGCTGTTCCGCCGCAAGCTGGGCCTGCAGCCCTACTACTCGGTGGACCACAAGGGCTTCCAGTTCATCCACCTGAACAACTTCCTGGGTGAGACCTGGCAGCCGGGCCATGCCAAGTACGATAAGAAAGTGGGCAGCCTGGGGGAAGAGCAGTTGACCTGGCTGGAAGCGAAGCTGGATGCCCGCAAGCCCACGTTTGTGTTCATCCACTTCCCGCTATCGATTGTGGCGCCCAGAGAGAAGGCCGACTTCGGCCTGCACCCGCTGCTGAAGAAGCACAAGGACACGGTGCAACTGGTGGTGTCGGGCCACTGGCACCGCTGGTTCGAGTTCGGCCGGTCGTACGGGCCGCTGCACCAGGTGATCGCGGCCACGCGCTACGATCCGAATGCCTACCTGATTGTCGAGGCCGACACGAAGAAGCAGAGCCATCGCCTGCTGAATATCGACCTCGTGGACTGGAACACGCACTACAGCAAGCCGTGGCGCGGTCTGTAATTTCGCTTACGCGCCGGCCCTGATCCGCAGCGCGTTGCCCGACGGGTCGCGCACCAGGATGTCGCCGCCATTGTCCTCGACCGGCGAGGTGATGGCGGCGATTCTGCGTAGTTCGGACGCATCGGGCACCACTACGGTGAATTCCTTCAGCCCCAGCGCCCCATCGGGATTCGGCTTCGCCCCGGCGCCGGCCCAGGTGTTCACGGCGATGTGGTGATGGTAGCCGCCGGCCGACAGGAAGGTGGCCGAATGGCCATAGCGCAGGGTGATGTCGAAGCCGAGCACCCCGCGGTAGAAAGCCTCAGCGGCGGCGATGTCGGCGACATGCAGATGGACGTGGCCCCATGCGTGTGCCTTCCGCCAGGCCATGATCCGTGGGCGCGCCGATGGCCGCGGCCAGCACGCCTTGCGCATCCAGCGGGTCGGTCGCCATCTGGATCTCGGAGCCTTGAATGGTCCATTCGGCCCGGTCGCGATCGCGATAGATCTCGATGCCGTTGCCTTCGGGATCGGCCAGGTAGATGGCCTCGCTCACCAGATGGTCGGCCGCGCCCTGCAGCGGGACTCCGGTGTCGACCAGATGCTTCAAGGCCGCACCCAGGGCGCGGCGCGAAGGCACCAGGATGGCGAAATGATAGAGGCCGGCGGTGCGGGGCACACGCTGGGCGCCCGGAATTTCGTGGAGCACCAGCAGTTCCTCCGCGCCCACGCCGAGATGAGCCGTGTCCCCCTGTTGCTTCAGCAGTTGAAGGCCGAGCCGGGTGGTATAGAAATCGACCGACCGGCTGAGCGAAGCGACTGTCAACGAGACCGCTCCGACCGTCGTCGCGGCCGCGATGGGGCTATGGGCTGTGGTCACACCTGTTAGATGGGTGCGGCGGCCCAAAGGTTCAACGGGTGATGGGCCGGCCGATGAGTTGCGGCGCCCGCAGGCGCGCACCGTGGTAGGCGCGGACGTCCTCGAAGCGCACGTGCTGCTCCCAGTCGGCGCGGGCGGCGGCGATCTCCTCCTGGCTGCGGGCGACAAAGTTCCACCACATCAGGATGGTTTCGCCGAAGGGCGCTCCGCCGATGAGCAGCACCTGGGCGCCGGCGCGGGTGCTGAGCTGCATCTCACCGCGATGGGCTCCGAGATAGTAGAGCGTGTCGGGCTGAAGAGATTGCCCTTCGAAGGCGGCATCGCCTGAGAGGACGACCAGGGCGTGCTCGTACTCCGGGCGCAGCGGCAAGGCGGTGCTCAGGCCCGGGTGCACGGTGAGTTCAGCCCCCACCATGGGCGAGTAGGCCGCCCCGTCTGAATGACGGCCCATCCAGTCGCCCAGGATGACGTGCACCAGCACGCCGGGCTCCTCCAGCACAGGCGGCGTGGGATGGTGGCCAAACGCCGGCGGTCCGTTGCGATGGGCGTCGGGCAGCGCGACCCAGAGTTGGACTCCGTTGAGGCGGCCGGTGTTCTCGACGGGCGTCTCCTCAGTGTGCGCGATGCCGCGGCCGGCGGTCATCACGCCCAGTTGGCCGGGCCGCAGCAGGGCTTCCGTGCCAAGGCTGTCGTGATGGATGATCTCGCCGGAGAGCAGCCAGGACACGGTCTGCAGGCCGATGTGCGGATGCGGGGCGACATCCATGGGCTTCTCGTGGGTGAAGCTGAGAGGGCCGTAGCGGTCGAGGAAGCACCAGGGTCCGATCATGCGGCGCTGGCGAACAGGCAGGATGCGGCGGATGCGCATGTGGCCGAGATCGGTCTCGTGCGCCGGGTAAGTCTCCAGCACGCGGGCCGAGTCCGCGGCGGCGCACTCCTGGGCCGTTGATTCCGTTGGCTGCAGATTACTCATGGCGCCTCACCTCAGGAATATTGTGGCCTAAATGGCCTTGCATTGGCCGTAGAAAGTGCCAACATCTAGGGCGGCGTTGCGGCGCCGGCTTAATGAACCAAATCGGCCGGAGAATGTCCTCCGGATGCAGCCGATTTCGCTAGGAGGAATGTACGCTGTCCCCTATCGACAGCCGTGAGTGGAAGGAGAGCCCATGGTCAAGCCTGAATCAGCAATTGTGTTGCCTCGCGGAACGCAGGAATTTGAGGTGGAAACCCAAGGCCAGGTGGAATGGTCCCTGGAACCTTCTTTAGGACGTATCAGCAAATCGCATGCTCATCCGGGAAAGGCCGTCTACCACGCGCCGTTGTTCACTTGGAGCAGTGTCGATGTAAGAGTCACAGCCAAGGTGAAGGACGACGAGGCGGCCGGCGGCGAGGCGACGATTACCTTGTCCGGCACCCCGAACTGGCTGGTGACCCTGAGCCTCTTCTGGTTGGCGATCTTCAGTCTCGCGATCTGGATGCTATTCCGGATCTGGCCGGCGCCTCCGGCTCCCATCGCGGTGGAGGTGTTTCCTCCGGCCGTGACCCTCTCGCCGGGCACGGCGTTGCAGTTCGAAGCCCGGGTTTCGGGCGCGCCGGATCAGACGGTGAACTGGACGTCCTCAGCCGGCAGCATTACGCCCACGGGCCTCTTCACGGCGCCCACCGATCTGAAGGTGGGGGCGGCCATTACCGTTTCCGCTTCGCGGGCCGCGGACACGAAACAGTCCGCGGTGGCCCAGGTGATCGGGGCGGCGGAACAGTTGGTGATGACGAAGTCGGTGATCGTGGCCACGCAGATGGCGCCCGGCTCCAAGCTGCAGTTGGAGGCGCGCGGCAACTCTGAGAAGCCGGGTGAGGGACTCTCGTGGATGACCACGGATGGCACGATCGACTCCAAGAACGGAGTGCTCACGATGCCCGAGAAGTCGTGGTCGGGGCGCGCGGTGGTGACGGCCCTCGATCCGAAGAACCCCTTGCGGAAAGCCAGCGCGGTGGTGGTGCTGCGCGGAGGCTGCCTGGTGAACTCCTGCACGGAAGACCGGAACGTGGCAGGAATGTGGATCGCCTTCCTGATGGGTGGGTTGGGCGCCGCCTTGGGCGGGCTGCGGTCGTTTGTCGGGTTCGTGGGTAACCGCAAATTCGTGGCGAGCTGGGGCGTCTTCTATTTGTCGCGGCCCATCTTCGGAGCCGGCCTCGCTCTGCTGGTTCACTTCGGGTACCGGATGGGTGCGTTCAATGCCCCGGCGGGCAGCAATCCGATGGACCCGGCCAACGCTGCTTTCATCGGCGGCATCGTGGGCCTGTTCGCGGATGACGTCCTGGGCAAGCTGAAGGACTTCGTGGACCGGTTCCTGCAGATGTCGGAGCCGCGCACGGACAAGATGAAGCACGACGGAGAAGACACGGCTGCGGCGGCGCCTCCGGCTCCGGTGATCAAGTCGATCACCGCATCGCTGGCGAGCGGGAAGGTGATCGTGAAGGGGCAGAACTTCGTAGCCGGATCGAAGGTGCACGTCAATGGAACTGCCCAGGTGACGACCTTCACCAGCGCGACGGAGTTGTCGGCTGCGCTGGACAAAGCGACGCTCAAGGTGGACGACGAACTCAAGGTGGTGGTCGTCAACAGCGCGACCTCCAAGAGCGCGGAGATGGCCGGCAAAGTCGTGGCCTGACCCAGGCTGGCGGCGGTGGCCGCGGGTCGGATAGGATGGTCGCTTCCATGAAACGAATCCTCCTTGCCTCCCTGATGGCCGCCGCCGCTTTCGCCCAGCCCGCTCGCTGGAGCGAGAAGCAGGCCAACGACTGGTATGCGAAGCAGCCCTGGCTGGTGGGTGCGAACTACAATCCCGCCACCGCCATCAACGAGCTGGAGATGTGGCAGAAGGAGAGCTTCGATGCGGCCCGCATCGATCTCGAACTGGGGTGGGCGCAGGGCATCGGCATGAACACGATGCGCGTCTTCCTGCACGACCTGCCGTGGCAGCAGGATCCCACCGGGTACAAACAGCGGATCGGCCAGTTCCTGACGATTGCCGCGAAGCACAACATTCGCCCCATGTTTGTGCTGTTCGACTCATGCTGGGATCCGGCTCCGAAGCTGGGCAAGCAGCGGGCGCCGAAGCCGGGTGTCCACAACTCGGGCTGGGTGCAGAGCCCGGGTGCGGCGGCGCTGCAGGATCCCAAGCAGCAGGCGCGCCTGGAAGCCTATGTGAAGGGCGTGGTGGGCGCGTTTGCGAACGACGACCGCGTGCTGGCCTGGGACATCTGGAACGAGCCGGACAACACGAACGGGTCGAGCTACGGCAAGCTGGAACCGGCCAATAAGGTGGAGCTGGTGCTGCCGCTGATGAAGCAGTCGTTCGCGTGGGCGCGTTCCGCGAATCCGAAGCAGCCGCTTACCGCCGGAGTGTGGCAGGGCGACTGGTCGAGTGCCGCCAAGCTTTCGCCCATGGCCAAGGCTCAACTGGAACTGTCCGACGTGATCTCGTTCCACAACTATGACGGTCCGGCGGAGTTCGAGAAGAGGATCCAGTGGCTGAAGCCGCTGAACCGGCCCATCCTGTGCACGGAGTACATGGCGCGCGGCAACGGCAGTACGTTCCAGGGCACGCTGCCGGTGGCGAAGAAGTACAAGGTGGCGGCGATCAACTGGGGCCTGGTGGCCGGCAAGTCTCAGACCTTCCTGCCGTGGGATTCGTGGCAGAAGCCGTATGTCGATCGCGAGCCGGCGATCTGGTTCCACGAGGTCTTCAAGACCGACGGGAGTCCCTATAAGAAGGACGAGACGGACTTCATCCGAAAGATAACGTCCCAGAAATAGGGGCGGTGGCCGCGACCGCGACAAACATCACTTTTGCTGGGAAACCCGGACGTTGCGGCGCGCGGCCCGCTACACTGGGAGGCACCAACAGAGGAGGTTCTACTATGTCGATTTACGGAGCCAGCGAGCTGGCAAGAAGCTTTCGTACGGTTCGCAAGAACACGATCATCACGGCCCAGGAGATTCCGGAGGAACAGTATGGTTTCCGGGCGACTCCTGACACGCGCAGCGTGGCCGAGACCCTCATTCACATGGCAGTGATCCCCACCTTTGGTGAGCGGATCCACTTCAACGACAAGATCGATACGTTCGTGGGATTTGACTTCTTCGGTGTGATGGGCGCCCATTACGCCGCGGAGAAGGTGGCGCGGACGAAGGCCGAGATCATTGAGATGCTGACGGTGAACGGCGAGCGCTTCGCGCAGTTGCTGGATGGCGTCAGCGACGAAACGCTGGCGGAGACGATCACGTATCCGCCCGGCATGGAGCCGGCATTCAAGACGCGGTTTGAGATGCTGCTGAGCACCAAGGAGCACGAGATGCACCACCGGGGCCAACTGATGCTGATGCAGCGGATGATCGGCATTGTGCCGCATCTGACGCGGCACTTCCAGGCTCGTGTCGCTGAGATCCAGGCGGCGCAGAAGTAGCGGAAACGGTAGTTCGTTAGAGAATAAGAGGCTTGGCGTGGGCGCGCCAAGCCTCTTTTTTAGGCACCGTGCGCCAGGAGGCGGCGCAGTCCGGACCAACGTGGCGCTTCCATATTGGCCGCGTGATCAGGATTGCCCGACGCCAGGCGTTCGGCAAAGTGCCGTATGGCACGTCCTGCCGCCATTGAGGCAGGGAAGGGGAACTTGTAGTCGACCATGGCCGCGCGGATGGCTCGATGATCCTCGGGAATATTGGCGACGACGCCGGTGCCCAGGTACTGCTTGATGTCCTCCAGGCTGAGGTCGTTGCGGTTCCACGAGTTGACGATGGTTTTGATCTTCTCGGAGGCGACGCCGCGGCGGGCCATTTCCAGGGAGCGGCGCTTGGCGAGCTGCAGGGCGCAAGGCTCCTGCGTGGTGACGACGAAGACGGCCTGTGCGCGGCGCAGGACCTCCTCGGTGGCGTCGTTCACGAGTTCCGGCAGATCGACGACGATGCAGTCGTAGCGGGTCTGGAGGAAGCGCAGCAGGAGGTAGTAGTGGGTCCACTGCGGCAGCTTGGGGTGTATTTCGGCGGAGGCCAGCAGGAAGTCGACCCCGTGGCGGCGCGAAACATAGTTGTGCCAGCGCAGGGGATCGAGTTCCGAGGCGAATGCGAGGGCGCTTTGCGTACTGCCGCGGCTGGGGACACCGGCCATTTCGCCGAGCATGCCTGAGCGGAGATCGGCTTCCAGGCAGAGGACCCGCTGGGAAGGGGCGGAGGCGAGAACGGTAGCTGTTCCCAGGGCAAGAGTGCTGGCGCCCGAGCCGGCTTTGGCCGGCACGAAGCAGAAGAGATTGGCGATGGTCTGGTGATCGCGGCCGCGGATGGCGCTGACGATGGCGGATTCCAGCGCGTCGCGCTGGGGCGGGTAGGCGACGAAGAACTGGATGCCGTTGGACCGGAACAACTCCAACTGCGACGCGGTGCCACCCGAGCCGATGACCGGGGTGAGGGGGCAGCGAGCCTGGATCTCGCGCAGGCAGGCCAGCGCGGAGACCGAGTCGTCCAGGTCCAGCAGGACCAGATCCGGCTCGAACTGGCGGCAAGCGCTGCCGAGCCACTGTATTGCGGGGTAGCCGGTGGTTTGGCGGGCGATCGCAAGCTTGCCGCATTCCACGGCGAGCTTGTTCAGTGACTCGCATCTGGCCGGGCTGGAGCTGATCAACAACGTCGTAAACATAACGTGTATGACAGCGGAAGCACATTTGATGCCAAACCCCGGAGGTGGGTCCAAATGGGGGTTAGTGACGCCGGGGCGTCAGGAAACTGATGCTTCTCAGGTGAGTTCGTCAGGTTTTCGTCAGTACTTAACCTTATTACTAAATAAGTGAAGATTGAGAAACGCTGGCGAAGGCGATGCGGTCGTAGGGCGAGTACTCGCCGCATTCGTAGAGGCAGCCGATGCGGTCGCGCTTGAGCGGGGCGAGGCAGGAGTAGGCGGAGTAGCCGGCGTGGAGCACCTGGCCGGCGGACCAGGTCTTGCCTTCGTCGCGGGAGGCGCGGACGGTGAGTTTCTCCCGCTTGGTGGAGGCGGGGTTGGCGAAGTAGAGGACGCCGTCGCGGGCGATGAGGCTGGCCTGGCAGACGGATTCGATCAGGGCCTGGTCGTGGGTGATGGGATCCCAGGTGGCGCCGGCATCGTGGCTGATGGCGATGGCGCGGCGGTTCTGGCGGTGGTAGTTCCGCATGTTGAGCAGGAGGGCGCCGCTGCGGAGCTCGACGACCTGGCACTCGTTGGTGCCGGGCTCGGAGGAGCCGCCGATCTGCCAGGTGCGGCCATGGTCGTCACTATAGATGACGTGGGAGAGGGTGGCGCGGGTGCCTTCGACGGCATGGTCGCAGGGGATGACGAGGCGGCCGGTGCGGGTCTGGATGCCGACTCCGGGTCCGGTGGCGTACCACGTCCAATTGTCCTTGCGGGTGAAGCTGGTGATCTCGTTCAGGATGGTCCAGGTGAGGCCGTCGTCGTCGCTGGTGGTCATGAAGACGGTGCGGCGGTCGGGCACGGTGCGATCGATGATCTGGCGTTCGGTGACGTTGCCGGGATTGACGGTGAGGGGCAGGAAGATGCGGCCGGTTTTGGCGTCCTGGACGGGGCAGGGGTTGCCGACGGTATCGGGGCCGCGATCGGCGATGATCTCGATGCCGGACCAGGTGCGGCCCTGGTCGGTGCTGCGCTTGAGGACGATGTCGATGTCGCCGCTATCGGACTGGCCGCCTTTGCGGCCTTCCGCGAATGCCAGCAGGGTCCCTTTGCGGGTGGCGAGCAGGGCGGGGATGCGGAACGACTTATAGCCATCGTCGCCTGCCTGGAAGACCGTGGTTTTGGCGAGGGGATCGGGTGCGGCGGCGAGCGCGGGCGCGGAGAGAAGGCCGGTGAGGCAGGAGCGTCGGGTGAGCTTGGGTGAAGTTGGCATGGATATGATAAGGCCCGGCTTGGAGGCCGGGCCTTATTCCTCAAGTCAGTTGTAGTTTAGCGAGTTAGCGGCGGCGGTCGCCACGGTCGCGGCGGGGGCCGCGATCGCCACGGTCACCACCACGGTCACTGCGGGGCGGACGGTCGCCGGACGGAGCGGCGGCGACGGGTGCGCCTTCAGCGGCCGGTGCGGAAGCGTCGCCGGGGCCCTTGAGCTTCTCGCGCTGCTCGCGGAGAACGGCCTTGCGGCTGAGCTTGATCTTGTTGCCTTCCTGCGCGAGCACCTTGACGAGGATCTGGTCGCCCTCGTTGAGCTCGTCGCGCACGTTGGCGACGCGATTCTCGCTGATTTCGCTGATGTGGAGCAGGCCGTCGGTGCCGGGGAAGATCTCGACGAAGGCGCCGAACTCAGCGATGCGGACGACTTTGCCGAGGTAGGTCTTGCCGATTTCAGCCACGGCGGCGATGTCGGTGACCATCTGGATGGCCTTCTTGGCGGACTCACCGTCGGAGGCGAAGATGTTCACGGTGCCATCGTCGTGGACGTCGATCTTGACGCCGGTCTGTTCGATGATGCCGCGGATGACCTTGCCGCCCGGTCCGATGATCTCGCGGATCTTGTCGGTGGGGACGGTGACGGTGTAGATGCGAGGAGCGTAGATGCTCATCTCGGAGCGGGGCTCCGGCAGAGCCTCTTCCATCTTGCCGAGGATGAACAGGCGGGCTTCGCGGGCCTGGGCCAGCGCTTCCTTCATGATGGAGGTGCTGACGTTGGGCACCTTGATATCCATCTGGAGGCCGGTGATGCCGGCGCGCGTACCAGCGACCTTGAAGTCCATGTCGCCGTAGTGGTCTTCGGCACCGGCGATGTCGGTGAGGATGGCGTACTTGTCGCCTTCCTTCACGAGGCCCATGGCGATGCCGGCCACGGGGGCTTTGAGCTTCACACCGGCGTCCATCAGGGAGAGGGACGCGCCGCAGACGGTGGCCATCGAGCTGGAGCCGTTGGATTCCAGGATGTCGCTAACGATGCGGAGGGTGTAGGGGAAGTCGGCTTCGGGCGGGATGACTGGGATGATGGAGCGTTCGGCCAAGGCGCCGTGACCGACTTCGCGGCGGCCGGGGCCGCGCATGAAGCCGACTTCGCCCACGCTGAACGGGGGGAAGTTGTAGTGGAGCATCAGCTTCTTGGAGGTTTCCTGGAGGTTCAGGCTCTCCATGCGCTGTTCATCTTCCTTGGTGCCGAGGGTGGTGTTGACCAGGGCCTGGGTTTCACCGCGGGTGAAGAGGGCGGAGCCGTGAACGCGGGGCAGGACGCCGACTTCGATGGAGATGTTGCGGATCTCGTCCATGGCGCGGCGGTCGGGCCGCTGGCGGAGCTCGAGCATCTCGTAGCGGAAGATCTTCTCGCGGAGGGTCTCGAAGCAGATCTTGGCTTCGGTCTTGTCGGCATCCTCGGTGAAGAGGGCGTTGGCTTCGGCGGCGAGGTCGTGGACCTTGGAGTAGCTCTCGGTTTTGCCGTACTTCTTGGTATCGAGGGCGTCGGCGAGGCGATCCTTCACGAGGGCTTCGATCTTGGAGTAGACCTCGGCGTTGCGGGCAGCGGGGGTGAAGACGCGCTTGGCCTGACCGCACTTGGCGACCAGTTCCTTGATGCCGGCGATGATCTTGCGGCAGCACTCGTGGCCGAACTCGATGGCGGCGAGGACTTCTTCCTCGGAGGCTTCGGTGGCGCCGGCTTCGACCATGACGATGCCGGATTCAGTGCCGGCGACGACGATGTTGAGTTTGGCGCCCTTCTGCTGTTCGTAGGAGGGATAGGGGATGAACTCGCCGTTCACGTTGGCGACGCGGAGGCCAGCCAGGACGTGTTCGAAGGGGATGTTGGAGATGGCGAGAGCGGCAGCGGCGCCGGTGATGGCCATGGTAGCCGGGTCAGTATCGGGCGCGGCCGAGAGGACCATGCCGATGACCTGGGTTTCGCAGGTGTAGCCTTCGGGGAACAGCGGACGGATGGGGCGATCGATGAGGCGAGAGGTGAGGATTTCCCGGTCGCTGGGACGGCCTTCGCGCTTGAGGTAGCCGCCAGGGATGCGGCCGGCTGCGTAGGTGTACTCGCGGTAGTCGACCGTGAGAGGGAAGAAAGCCGCGTTCGGCTTCGGTTCAGAATTGGAGCACGCGGTGCAGAGCACCACGGTATCACCGGACTTCACGACAACAGCGCCGTGAGCTTGCTTAGCGAGTTTGCCTGTTTCCAGGGTCAGGAGTCGACCACCCAGGTCGATTTCAACGGAATGAGTCATTACAATTCTCCCAGGGCTGCCGGCATCTCAGGCCGGCGAGCCATTCGATTTTTGATGTGGTAGGAACTTGAGAAGGGGCGGGGCATCATCGCGGGGCAGACCGGGCGAATGCGCAGAGCCTTTCGGACGAACGTCTCCCGTGGTGAGACGTCCAACCGAAAGGCTCGTGCCATGTCGGGAAGGTCCGCAGTGCGGAGCCCCACCGGAAAGGCGGGGTAGACCGCAGAAGGAGCCTGAAGTTAGCGGCGGATGCCGAGGCTGAGAATCAGAGACTTGTAGCGCTCGGGGTTCCGGCTCTTCAGATAGTCCAACAACCGGCGGCGGCGGGCAACCATGATGAGCAGGCCGCGGCGGCTGTGGTGGTCCTTCTTGTGGGTCTTAAAGTGCTCAGTAAGCAACAGAATGTTCTGGCTCAGAAGAGCGATCTGCACTTCCGGCGACCCAGTATCCGTCTTGTGGACGCGATACTTGGTAATCGTATTTGTTTTGGCTTCAGCCGCCAGTGCCATTATTTAAAACACACTCCTCATCTTACGTTCGTTTTCTGTACCATTTCAGAGTAGCACAGATTGAGTGACTACTTCCGGCCGCACGCTTCTTCGTATCCGCGTGCGAGATGGTAGACGAGCAGATCGAAGAACCGGCCGAGCCGGTGTTCGAGCTCCTCTTCGGCGTAGAGATCCACGCCGGACTGGACGACCATCTCGTCTCTTATGAAGTCGAGGGTGGCATCCTTCATCAATTGTACAGTGCGGAGGGCCTGGCTGAGGGGGACTCCGGCGAGGTAGCGGTCGCGGCCTACCTTCTCATAATGCAGGGCGAGTTCGTCTTCGTGGTGGGCGGAGACGAGGTAGTTGCCGAGGTTGTGGAGGAGGCGCCGGCAGGTTTCGGTGATCTCGGATTCGGGGAGTTGACTGATGTGGGAGAGTCCGTGGCTGGAGCGGAGGAGCCGCAGGAACCGGCCGCTGATGGCTTCCCAATGATCTTCCACCTGATGGATCAGCTTGGCGGATACCATGGCGCAGCCTTTCATTTAAGGATAGATGGCTGGTAATGGGTTACGCCGGTGGGTGGCCGGAGTCAAGGGGGGCGGTGGGGGCTGTTGCGGCGGTGGAGAAGACTTTCGCCTGGGGGCGAAGAGATGGGTTTGATCGCTCAGATCCCTTTGGATTGGTTGGGGTTGGGTGGTGGATGGAGCGGGCGTCGTTGATGTTGGGATGGGCCCCCGGCAATGCCGGGGGGAATGTTGGGGGGGGCGGTGGGGGCTGTTGCGGCGGTGGAGGGGACTTTCGCCTTGGAGCGAAGAGATGGGTTTGATCGCTCAGATCCCTTGGGATTGGTCGGTGGATGGGGCGGGTGTCGTTGATGTTGGGATGGGCCCCCGGCAATGCCGGGGGGGAATGCTGGGGGAGGCTGCGTTGGTTGATGCGGCGGTGGAGAAGACTTTCGCCTTGGGGGGAAGATATGGGTTTGATCGCTCAAGTCCTTTGGGATTGGTTGGGGGATGGGGGAGTGTCGTTGTTGTTGGGATGGGCCCCCGGCAATGCCGGGGGGAATGCTGGGGGCGGCTGCGTTGGTTGATGCGGCAGTGCAGAAGACTTTCGCCTTGGGGCGAAGAAATGGGTTTGATCGCTCACGGAGAGCGAAATGGGTACTTTCGCCTTTGGGCGAAGAAGTGGGTTTGATCACTCATAAAGAGAGTTGACTGGACTTTCGCCTGAGGGCGAAGAGATGGGTTTGATCGCTCAAGAATGAGGGATTGCGGGCGGCGGCTATCCTTATTGTCTTGTTTGTTGGCGTTGGTCTCCCAACCTGGGGCGGTCGCCGATGAGGGCGGCCGCAGGGGGGCGGCGGTTTTCGATTCAAAGATCCAGCGGCGCATGCGGGTGGATCGCTTGCTCCGCCGGTTCCATGATGCACGACGCGGAGGCGGGATCTGGGATTGTTTGCGCCAAGTGGGTGCAAGGAAAAGAGAAATAAGTCCGATTCGGCGGTGAATGAGGAAAGGTTCATGCTGCGGGCGGCAGAGAATTGGGCCGGAGCGGGATGAGCCCGGACGTATGGCGTGCAACTTCCAGATCGCCCGACCGCCGTTCTGAGAATCGGCCAGACGATTGAACGGGCCGGACGTGCTTCGGTCGAGCGCCCTGCGTCAAGGGCGTTTACGCCCAGGTGATACGCCAGAATCGAATCTACGGCAGCTCAGTCCCTCTCACGGGAACAGCATCTGGACATCCTCATTTCACCTCGAAACGGGAGACAGCGTATGGGCATCACGGGCCAACAGCCAGTGGCCGTCGGGCTGTTTACGGTAGATGGTGAGCCGATGGCCGGCCAACTCGGTTGCTTCTCCTCCGGCGCGCGGTTTCACGCATAACGAATCCCGGCATCGTGTGTAGGCGACCTCCCCGAAGACGGCGACCTCCTCAATCTCGCTCACGCAATGAATCCAAGAGCGTTGGTGACCGATTAAAAAGCCGTTGGGGAATTCACGCTGACCAATTGGCTCTCTGCCTGGATTCAGAAACACGACATCGTCCGTCATCAAGGCGAGCAACCGCGCAAGATCGCCCGCATTGACCGCATCAATCCAGGAAGAATGTACCTCGCGTATGGCGCCTTCATCACTTCCAATGTGCATTGGTTCAAGATATCAACAACTACAGCAATCGCTAAGTGGTTGCACGTGCTTTGTCGTCCAATAGCAGTTCGTCTCCCGCCCCGCGATTTTCTTGGACACTGATTTGAAGAAAGGAGAGTCAGCATGTCCAGCAACAAGCAATCGGTCCCGGGGGCCTCGGAGGGAGCCCGAAGGGCGACCTCCGAGGCCCCCGGGACCGGCCGCCGAGGCAAGGGCCGCTGGTCGGCCAAGCGCAAGATGGCGGTCGTTCTTGAGTTCCTCCGAGGCGAGGATCTGGAGAGCTTGAGCCGCAAATACGCGGTCACCGCCGCCACGCTGTCCGATTGGCGGGACGCGTTTCTCGCCAGCGGCGAGGCTGGCCTGAAGATCCGCGAAGACGATCTGGTCGATGAGCAGGGCCGGCGCATGAAGTCCGTCATCGCCGAACTCGCCATGACCGTCGAACTGCAACGCGAGCGCATCCAGCAACTGGAGAACGCCAACCCTTCTCTGAAGTGGAGGTCGAAGCGATGAGCCAAGCCCAGTCGCCCTCCACTGGCCGCAAGTACGGGCGGGCTCGTGTTCTGACCGTGTGGGGCCAGCCGCGCTCGACGTTCTATGCCAGGCAGCAGAGAGCACGCCAACCCGCGGCTTTGCAGCGGCGCGGTCCGAAGACGAAGTACACAGATGCCGAGTTGTTGGAGCAGATCCGCGCCGTCCTGGCGGCTTCGCCCTTCCATGGCGAGGGGCATCGCAAGATCTGGGCGAGACTGCGAGCCCAAGCGGTCCGCACCTCCAAGCCACGCGTCCTGCGCCTGACGCGAGAGAACGAACTGCTGGCGCCGCAACGGCAGCTCGTGCCGGTGGAGGAGAAGTTGCATGACGGTTCCATCGTGACCAGCCAGCCCAACCAGATGTGGGGCACCGATGCCACCGCTACCGTTACCCTCGCCGATGGCCAGGTCACTGTCTTCGCCGCCATCGACCACTGCACCGCCGAGTGCGTGGGCATTCACGCCGTCAAGCGCGCCACCCGCTTTGAGGCACTGGAACCATTGCGACAGGGCGTGCGTGAGCACTTCGGCGCCTTCGGCCCCAAAGCCGCCGCCGGCTTGCAGATCCGCCACGACCACGGCTCGCAATACATGAGCGACCACTTTCAAAACGAGCTCCGCTTTCTCGGCATGGATTCCTCGCCTGCCTTTGTCCGTGAACCCGAATGCAATGGCTGCATTGAGCGTTTCTTCCGCACTCTCAAAGAGCAGCTTCTCTGGGTGCGGCACTTCCAGGACCTCGAAGAATTGCAGGCCGCACTGCGCGAGTTCCGCGATCGCTACAACCGCGAGTGGCTGATCGAACGTCTCAGCTTTCAGTCTCCGCGACAGGCTCGCGAGCGCCTCCTTGCGCTCCAGCATGCCGCATGATTATGGTGAATTTACTGTCCAAGAAATCGCGCGCGCAACACCAATAGCAGTTCGTGAAATGCCGCCGTCCAGCGTTCGATCCGCCACCTTGCCGTATCCGCAAACCGCGGAAGCGCCGGCAAGCGACGGCCGGTTTCAGTTGCGATGCCGGCTTGCGGGGCGCAATCCCCTATAGCGAGCCGATCCTTGTCAACCCCACTCATCGTTTTTTGTCATCCCATTCAATAGTGATTCGGGCCTGACGGAAACCGGCCGACTCGTCGGCTACGGGGTACACGAGCCGGTGTTCCTGCGTGACGCGCCGCGACCAACAGAGGGCAAGGACTTGTTTCAGCGGTCCAGGCTTTCCAGTTCCCCCTCCGAATGGGTCCCGCATGACTCTCTCAACCAGATGGAGGACTCTGCCGGCAACTCCGCATTCGCTCTTTAGAAGACGTTGCCGGAACAGTGCAACCAGACCTTCCCGGTGGCCCCGCGTTTCCCGATGCTTCTTGCCTGTGCCGACTGCTTTGTCTGGACCACACAACCAGGCAGTTGGGCGGATACAAGCCGACATATCAGGAACTAGTTGCTGACCGTCCCACCCCGGCGCAACTAGCCCGATTCTGACGCAGCCTTCCTCGTTTGGAACCACCCAATGAGGAGCAGGGTAACCGCAATGGCCAACTGATTGGCCGTGGACGCTCTGGCGTCGAGCAGTTGCTCAGAGGTGGTGAGCCTGAGCGAATTCGCCATTGCTTGCCACAGCGCCCTTTGTCCCGGCCCGAACATTGGTAGCACTAGCAGGTACATGAAGAAGTTCAGCCATGCGATCCATAGGACCACACCCCAGAGTCGCGGAATCCTCTGCAGCGCTCCTTGGTGATCATGTATCAGCACCACCAGCAGCACGGCAAACAAGATTCGCGTGAACCAGGTTTGGACGGCACGGCTTTGGACAATGATTACCTCAAAAAAGGAGGCGGCGTAGGCAGCACCGCAGAACACGGCAATCGCCAAGACGACCATCAATGAAAATCGATCTCGAGCCGATCTGGACATATTATCGGTATCAGGGTTGAGGCTGGTGCTTCTCACCGTGGTTTAGCATAGCGCAGACAGAGAACCGCCCCAGTGACTGGTGCTTCCAGTGAGCTCGCTCTGCCTTCGTTCCATTGCGCCGACTGGACCGCCATAGCCGCCCAATGGCAGACAAGCCAACATATCGCCCACGAGTCCAGCCTGGGAACAGTTCTTCCCGCCTAAGTGTCAGAATATTCTGCAGATGGCTATAGTGACTAGCGCCGTTCTGCCCTTGTTCGCGTGTTCGCTTCAACTGATAGACGAGTTCGTATGGGAGCACGGCAGCTTGGCCGAAGCCTCGATGTATGCGGCGGTCTGTTGGACGCTCGGGTTCGTCGCCATCAGACACACGGGTTGGGTGCTTCGACAGGCACTCCAAATTGCGCGAATATACCCTGCAACTTCAGCCAACCTCCAGGCGGAGCGATCATGGTACCCAAGGATCGTGCGTGGCCTTGGCGCGACTTTTCTGTTCTGTGCGTTCATTTTCACCGCGACAATCATATGGCGGATATTATGGGTTCTGAATCTGCACGTGTAAGCGCCAGCCGAAAGGCAAGCATATCCCCCAAAAAACGGCCAAGAGGCGGGGATATCGGACTTTGACCGCTTGACCGAGCCCCCGGACTACCCTGCCTGACGAAGAAACCTATGTTCTGTCCTAGATGTGGCGACGAGTTGGCAGTTGTCAGAGGCGCGTTGACGTGTGTGCGAGGCGACATGCCGCTCAGCGATGACATGAAGGCGGGCCTAATTGAGGTCTTCATTCGCAAGACCCGCAGCTCTCAGCGACGGCTGTCATTCAACACCAATTGCGACTGGTATTGTCCCGGCTGCAACGCGCCAATGATCGCGAATGACGGCTCTGTCATTTGTCCCGACTGCGGAGGACTACTCAACGACTTCGTGTATCGCCTTATCGAATTCCATCCGCATCGCGATGCCCACGGAAACTGGACGTAATATCGGCAACGGGCGTTGCGTTGGAGGTTGTGGACGAGATACTGGCTTGTCGTAAACTAGCCCGAAACGGTGTTCGGCAAGCCCCGCTGGGCCGTTGCAGAATCCACTCAAGTCAAGTTGACGTAAAACGCCCAAGCCGCTGATGCGGCTCGCGTCCGGCGCTCTTGTCGGATTGCTTCCCGGGGACGCCCTTGGCTCTGTCGGCACCTTCGGATGGATGGTCGGCACTCGGGAACTTGAGCTGGATCGGGTAGGGGGAGAGGCGTTGGAACTGGTTGCTTCCTGTTTGCGGGTGATCGGGCATTGAGGAAGTGCTGGCGGGACAAGCTCGATACGGCGCGAGTTTGCGGGCTGCATCGAGCGAGGGTTCAGGGTAATTCGCGCGCTTTGCCCGGTTTGTATACTTGGACGTGGAATTTCCGTTGGCTGGCCGCCATGCACGGTTGCCGCTTCGCATTGAGCCGATCGCCGGTTTTGCGCCTACGATTGGCCGTTTGGTTTGCATCCTGACGCACTCGCGACGGGCGCTCACGGCGGCCGTTGACGGCCTCTCTGGCGATCAGTTGGATCATCTTCACGATGCGGCGAGTAATTCGATCGGCGCCCTGTTGGCGCATGCGGCGGCCGTCGAATGGTGGCATCAGGTGCTCACGTTCGGGGCGCACGTGCCGTCGGCGAGCGAGGAGGCGCCCTGGTTGGCCGCGCTCGATTTGGGAGCGGCTGCGCGGGCGCAGATTCGAGGCCGAGACACCGAATCCTATCTGGAGGCGCTCGACCGGGCTCGCGAAGCAACGTTGTCTGCCCTGCGCCAGATGGATGACGACTGGCTCGAGAGACCGCTCGTCGCGATGCCCGAGAGGAATGCCCACTGGGCGTGGTTCCACGTGGCAGAAGATGAAATCAGCCACGCCGGCCAGATCCGATGGCTCCGTGCTCGCCTTCCTCGATGAGCCGGTCCTACTGACCGACTGCCAATCAGCGCCGGCGCGCGTGCTGGCCCTTCACGGTCGCTGGCGCTGGCCGGGTGGCGTCTTTTCGGGTGTCGTCCTCTCAAGAAGTTGGATCAATCGCGAGTTACGCTGTGGCTTTCGGCACCCGGCCAGCAGCGAAGTCGCCGGGCCAGTGGTTGGCACGGGTTCGGCAGGATCGCACGCGTGTCTGTGGGAGGCGGCTCAGCTTGGGGGCGGTGTCTTTCGACGAAACGTGACGGGTGGGCTAGCGAACCACTCATGGGCAAGGGCTCTGATGAGCGGGACCGCTCCCGCCTGTAGTGTCGTTCGAAGAACAGTCGGGGGGCATCTGGATTGCAGGATTCGGATGGGCGAAGGTTCCAGATAGACTAACTGAGCGGTTTGCGGCCAGAGCCTAGTATTTAGCCCAAATTAGTAGAGGAATGTTATGGCAGAACAGCGTGAGCGGGGAGCTGGAGTGTTAGAAGGTCGGCGATGCGGCTGAGGGTTTGAATTTGAGGGTCGAGAGTGATTGGTTTAAGAGGTTGCGGTTTGGGGCTTGCGGATGTCGGTGATATCCGGGGGGCGCGGCCTGCAGATTCCAGGGTGCCGGCGGCAGTTGCGGGAACAGGGTGGTCGGTTCGGGGGGGGCGACGGGGCAGGCGGGTTTCGGCCGGGTGCCTGCAATTCAGGGTTACTGGCCGACTTTTCGGTGCAAATCCGCCATCGGCGGTTTTCAGCTTGGGCGACTTCAATCTCAGGTAGGGTAATGGCATACTGCTACAGGCGATTCGCACGGAGTGGTGCGTTTTCAGCACCGGTCGCGCCGGGACGGCGACTTCCAAGTATCAGGGCGTTAATCTATCTTCGGTTTGGGGCGTCGGGGTCGTTGCTGTCCAAGTGTGTTGCTGCTCCATGATTGAAGCATGCGATCGGACGTCGACGATTGCCAAAGTACCGAGGCGGGTCGGCAAGGCATTCGACCGCGAACTAACCACCCTTCTGCACCAGCTTCCGAAATCTGACGCTTAAGTTCGTTCGCCCAGATATCGCACCCTCGGTCGTGGTCCGCGGTGCGAATCACGAGCGGCGCTTCGGTCAAGCCTTGCGGATTGATTGGGGTAAATCGTTCCTGATTTGTTGAGATATCCAGTATTCCTACGGCGGCACAAGGCTCACGGTTCGTGGTCCTGGATGCCAGCTTACAGTACATTCGAATGGTGCCGAAGAGAACGACCAAACCGTGCAAGCCCGTTAAGCCGCGTTCTACATAGATGGCATGCGAAAGCAGCGGCAGTTCGTTGTCGACTGACGGGAAGGGTCTGAAGTCCCTTCTGGCCTCGTCAACACGCGTTTCGTCTCCTCTTAGGACCCTCATCGCCGGTTGGATGTCGGCGGCATCGAAGTGAGGCAGTAGGCTTGAGAGTGCTGCAGACATCTTCATCGCCAGGCGACCAAAGTCGGGACCAAACTCAAAATCGAAGTGGCGCTTCTCAAACGGAACACGGTAGCTGACCTCCTGAATCTCCACAGGAAGTCCTTCTCTGGTGCGACTGACGGCGAGTGCCTTGACTTCTTTCATGCTCCTGGCTTCAACCGAAATCACCCGACCATGCTCGTCGCGGATCACCTTCGGCTTTGTGCGAATCAGAACTGGTCCGCCATCGCGGTGCTCCAAATCATAAAGTTCGCCGTGATGTTCATATGCGCGTTCCCATCTGACTCCTTGTTTGAGCGGGATTTGCGACAGTCCCAGCGACGACAACATAAGCTGAAACGAAAGCAATTGCCGCGCCGCCTTAGACTCAAAACGCGCACCGAAGATTTTGTTGTTACACGTCGCGCATGCCGGTATCTTTCGAGTGCCACCTAGGAAATCCGGGAAGATGTGGTCACGGGAGATCTCAATGATCTGGGCCGCGCAGTAAGGACAAACTGAGCGCACATTCTCTAGGGTCGCACACTGGGCTGCGAGGCTGAGGCAGAACCGTTGCACTTGGGGTGAGGGCAACTCAAACTGGAGCTGCCGTGGAATTCCTGAATCTTCGGCATCGTCGCTCGGATGTCCAACACTGCACAGAACGCCACCGCTCTGGCCAACTGGAAGCGAGGAGCGCCATCTCTTTACTGTCAACGCTCTCATCCTCTGCACCCTCGGCCGGCACGTTCCGGGATCGCGATCCTGGCGGGGCAGTCGGGAGGACGTCGCGGGAATTCTGCGCTGTTCTTGGAGCCGCGGACCTATTGAGGAGGTGCTGCCGATGCTGCCCTCGGAGCCCGAGTTTTTCTGCAGCGCCTTCGGGCCATCTATCCCCTCATCGACCAAGGAGAGGAGTCAGCCGCCTTGCAGCATCTCGAGATCACACTCTCGGCGTGCGGCGTAATGCGGGGCCGTATCGGCATGCCATCTACATTGAGTCCGCCTGCCCCAGTTCGAGCATTCGAAAGAACCACGAATAGGCTGGGGAATGGAGGAAGCGGAGGACCGCGCACAGGAAACCACGCGCGCTCGATTCAGACGATGCAGTCGATGCAGAGATCGCCATCGCCGAAGGCGGCTTCGAGGATGCCCTGCAGCACCTGGAAGCCGCCCAAGGCCATCTCGACAAATCTGGACTCGATTCCGGCCTGGCCCGCTTTGCCCGGGAGCAATGCGCACAGAGTGCATCCCTGTGCCGGGATGCCCTGCTGCGAAGAAAACGATGAAAGCTGCACGAATTCCGTCGGCTGATGCAATCGTGGTTGTGGGTCACAGACCAGGAGCCGCGTGGCAGGTTGCTAGAGAGGAACTCCCTGTGCCTTCCTGGCGAGAAGCCGAGTTATCGTTGCCGATTCTTGAATGGGGCGCCGACCGCACCAGGGATTTCTGGACTTCCAACGGGGAGAGCTAGCCGAGAGCCAGTCGAATCAGATCGCTGATCGTCGCTTGCTGCATGGATTCTCAGCGGGTCCGTGGTGGAGGCTCTTGCAAGAGGGTGCGATGGACCCATGCCTGATACCATTTCCAGAATGTGAGGCGCGTAGCCGGGTCCGCGAGCAAGGTGTCGAGCAATCGATCATTGGCGCGAAGCCGGTCTTCCACCGTCACTGCGAGCGAGTAGTCGGGGTGACTGGCGCTCTCAGGTTCGTAGTCTCCTCCAGCTTCGTAGCCCCAAATCGAACCACGTTCTGGTCCGCTGGTGATCAGAACCCACATGTGTCCACATCCCACATTTGCAATTGGGAGAATGCCATTATCAGGATAGGCACGGTTCACTTGTTTTAACTCCGCAGAGAGAGTTGGCTCGAAGACTATGCCCGCCGAACTTGGCGGGTCGTTGCCGAACTCACGGATTGATGCTGCGAGTGAAAGGATCCCGTAGCCGGGTCCCGCCCCACCATTTCCGCAGGTCAACAAGAACTGACGATAGTCTTCGGGAATTCTGGTTCCTAGTACCGCCTCCGCCAGCTCAAGCTCATCGCTCTGTATGCAAGGATTCATCTCGTATCGATGAATTGCGGCGCCGAACTGACGAAGGAAGGGGTCATGGCGACGCAGGCTATTCAACCACGTCCCAAGCTCGATTGCAGTAGGATCGGTCACCATAACTTAGGTTAGTACCTTGCTCAAACGTCCGTGGACCAGGTTCCCGAAAGCGATGCTGAGCCGGAGTATCCGATGTTGCACCAGTTCCGCGGTACGAGCATGGAAGGGCGCTGGGCTGAGCGTTCGCCGAAAGGGCTGCTGGGAAGCTTTCGCTGGTTTCCGGGCGAAGGCGTTCCTTTTCTCGACCGGCTGGTCTTGAGGTCGCGAGCTCGGGAGAAACGACGTATTCGGATCGTTCACAGATCAGCATTGCGAAGGCGGAGCGGTGGTGTTTGGTGACGCGATTGCCGAGGTTGTGTCAGCAGACTTTACAGGCCGGGCGGCTCCACGTGTGGTGGTGCTTTTCGACCGCACAGAACAGTGACTGCGACGAGGGCGGCGGCGAAGCCCGCTGCCGCGCCGATGCCGAGGGACCAACGCGGGCCGAAGTGGTTGGCTACCCAGCCGGCGATGGGCGCTCCGAGGGTGGTTCCACCCAAGGCCACGGCGACCCGGAGGGCCATCACCCTGCCTCGCATGGAGGGTTCCGCGGAGAGCTGCATGATGCTGTTGGTGCCGTTGGTCAGGGTAAGGGCCGCCGCTCCTGTGATGGCGAGCGCCGCGGCGAACCACCAGTAGCCCGGGGCGAGGGCGGCCAGGGTGCAGCCCAGTCCGAAGATGCCGGCTCCGGTGGCGAGGGAGGCGAGGTTTGGCTTCCTGCGGCCGGCAGCAAACAAGGCTCCCGAGAGCGAGCCCACGGCCATGATGGAGGAGAGCAGGCCGAACGCACCGGCTCCGGAGTGGAAGACATTCACGGCCATGGTTGAGATGTAGATGGGAAAGTTCAGCCCGAAGGTGCCGATCAGGAACAGCATGACCAGAATCGCGCGGAGGTCGGGTGTTCTCCACACGCAGCGAAATCCCTCCAGGAATCCGGAGGTGGTGGGATGCGCCCTTGGTCTTTCCCGCAGTTCCGAGAGACGGAAGAACGACATCGAGAGCAGCACCGCTCCGAACGAGAGGCCATTCAGAAGAAAAGCCCAGCCGATGCCCACCTGGGCGATCAGCAGGCCGGCCACGGCGGGGCCAAACATCCGTGCCGCATTGAAGGAGGTTGAGTTCAAGGCCACGGCATTGGAGAGGTCTTCGTCGCCGACCATCTCCGCCACGAAGGTCTGCCGAACCGGCGCATCGAGCGCGGCGCCGGAGCCGGACAGGAAGGCGAAGACATATACGTGCCAGAGCTGGACGACTCCGGTGATGGTGAGCACGCCCAGGATGAGCGCGAGCAGGCCCATGGTGGCCTGGGTGAGCATCAGGAGTTTGCGCTGGTTGAGGCGGTCCGCGGCCGATCCCGTCCAGGGCAGGAACAGAAGCTGCGGCGCGAACTGCAGGCCCATCACAATGCCCAGCGCGGTGGCGTCCCGATGGGTGAGTTGCGTCAGCACCAGCCAGTCCTGGGCGACGCGCTGGATCCAGGTGCCGATGTTGGAGACGAGGCTGCCGGCCATCCAGAGGCGGAAGTTGCGGCTGCGCAGGGAGCGGAAGGTACCGGACACTAGGTCCGTCCTATGGGCGGCGGCGTGTTGCCTCCATGGAACTGGCCGAAGTGACGGGCGGAGAAGATACTGACGAGTAGCGCGCCCAGTGAGAACGCCAGGATGTGGCTGGCCGCCCGTGGTTGGAACGAGCCGACGTGCAGGAGGAGCAGGTAGCTGACCGCGGCGTTAGCGAATCCCCAAACCACGTTGATTGTGGAAGAGGAGAGTCCCTGGCCGGACGGTTTGGCAAAGGGGGTCTGAAAGGAGCGTCCCAGCGTGCCGGAGACGAGGTGGGGGATCGCGTTGGCCGCAAAGAGGCCGCCGATGAAGTAGGACACCAGGTAGAGCCAAGTCATGATGCAGAGGTCCTTTCTTTCAAGCCGGCTCTTTCAGGCCGGTTGGTCCTTCCCGGCCTTCCAGCAGCGAGATGATTTCCTGTGAAGAGCCTGTCTCGCCGAGGCGAGGGAAGACGTTGCTGATGCTGTACTCGTGCGCTTCCTTGCGGATATCGGTGATGGCGTCGAGTGCCAGGGTGACGTGGAACCCCTGCTCGTAGGCCTGGCGTGCGGTCGCCTCCACGCCGCCGGAGGTTACTATCCCCGTCACAACTACCTGGGTGACGCCTTGTGCCTTGAGCCGGCGTTCCAGATCCGTTGTGGCGAATGCGCCCCAGCTCCTCTTCGTGACGAGGAGGTCGTCCGGCTGCTGATCGAGCTGTGGCAGAAGGTCTGTCCAGCCGGCGGAAAAGGGTGCACTGACGCGCGGGCCTTGTTCCGTCCGGCCCGGTGGGCGTCCCGCTACATTGACCAGGGCGACCGGAAGGTGTTTCACCCGGAAGACGTCGATCAGGGCGCGGGTCCGGTTGATGACCTCGGCTATGGGATGAATGAAGTTTCCGGTGACGAGGCCTTGCTGCAGGTCAATGACGAGCAAGGCGGTGTTGGGGTCGAGTGTGGTCAACGGCATGGATTGTTCTCCTCGAGCACAGACTCACAGGGGCAAACAGCCGGTCACGCCAGGATCAATCTTCTACGAGACGCGTCAGGAGGGCGAGCGCGGCCTGAAGCTGCTGCTGCTCCTGGACAGAGAGTTTCTGCGAGACCCGGGCGGTGAGCCAGTCCTGCCGCGCGGCCCTGCCTTCCTGGAGCATTTTGAGGCATTTGGGCGTCAGCGACATGAGTGTTTGGCGCCGGTCGTCCGGGTCGGGCGCGCCCTTGACCCAGCCGGCCTGCTGCAATGGGGCCACTACTGAACTCATGGACTGGGGCCGCATGCCTTCCGCTCGCGCCAGATGAGATACCGTGGCCGAACCCTCTGTTTCCAGCCGAAGGAGAACCGAGACCTGGGATGGCGGCAGGTCGTGGTGGTGTCCGTGCTGACGCAACCGCCGCTTGAGTTTGCCGAAGACTGTGCGGATGTCTGAGGCCAGGGTGGAAGCGAGCGGGGCGGGGTTGGCGGGCTTTCGATTGCTCACTGCTTCAGTATCGCATGTATACAGGTAAGCTGTGAAGTTTACCTGTATACATGATCAGGTGAGGCCTGAGTGGCGATCTCGGATGGATGGCCGGGCTGGGACGCCAGGCATGGTGGATGCGGCAGCCTGCGGCGGGCCGGAGGGCGGAGAGTCGGCGGACTGTTCGTTTGTCCGTCTCTGCTGGGGACCCACTCCTGTCGCCGTGACTTCGTCGAGTTGAGTGGTGGTCGAGGTAGCCGCCGATCTGCCCCGCTTAGAGTTCCGGATCCACGGAAACATCTCGAAAGGTTGCTTCGTGCTCGAGGATGTTCTGGAAGAACTGGGCGCACTCGTCGTCGTGGCTCATGTGGCCGTGCTTCAGGAGTTTCTCCTTTGTCGACCTGAGCTTGTCGATTTGGAGAACCCACTCGCGAAGACCAGCCTTCTCTGTGGCGCACGCTGCTGCGCCCAAAAGGTATTTTCGGCCTTTCCAGTGGGCATAGCTGTACCAGCCCCAGTCTTCGGCCTCGGGTGCGGAAATCTCAAGTGTGCCTTGCACCTTCCCAATGAGCCAAAGAAGGAGTGATTCCCCGAAGATCGGATTGATCGGGTTCGGCCGCTCCTTTGTCACGTCGAAGGAGGCTGTGAAGAAGCGGATGACTCGTGCCACTCTGCAAACACCATGATGAGCTTACTGCAGACCTTGTGGTGCCGCTTGGGGCTGCCCGGTGGCGGCTTAGGGGATCGGGCTGCGGAGACCGTTCAATTGAAGACGGGCTGGGAGAGGAAGGGGCTACCGCATGGAGGGGTGCGGTGTCTATCCGCTCACTCACGGGCCGCGGCTCAATTTGCGGCTTTCTCGGCTTTGGCGGCCTGTGGGGCCATGCTGGGCTCCATCGAAGATGCTCGACTGGCCGAGGCCCGAGCCTTGCCAGTCGCGGTTCGCAACGCGGTGGGGACCATTCCGTTGAAGACGCCCGCGTAGCCCGTCGCTGCGCTCCGGGACTGGGGATGTGGGGGCGGCTTCCTCCGCTTTGGCGGCCCGCACGGCAATGGAAGACCCCGATGAATGTCCGGCCGGCGAGGGGCTACGTGCCTCGGGGTGGTTGACCAGAGGGCGCCTTACCGGATACGTCCGGCAACTGGGGCTTTCTTTGATTTCGCGGCCCGGCGCGGGGATGACGCAGCGGGGGGCTGGGCGTCACGAATCCATGTACGTGATGGTTCTATGGGAAGGGCCGGGGGTAACCCAGGTCTATCCCACCCAGTCGGAGAGATCCTCGGGATTTCTGTCGACTGTTTCCGTTAGTATCGACAGGCAGGTACGCAAAGCCCTTGGGTTGCCCGTTACGGCCTCCTGTGCCAGCTGCTTTGTCTCCGCGAAGAAGGCGGCGGCTCCCGCCGAAAATGCTGCTTCCTCGAAATAGCCCTGCGCAGCCAGGGCCAAGCCAATCCGCGCAGACTCATACCCTGAGCAATCGGGCCGGTGCAGCACACCTCGCAATGGAGCCTCCCACTGGCCGGCATACTCCGCGAAACTGGCAAGGATGCTCACAGCTCGGCGCCTTGCCGGCTCGTTGGCTGTTGACAGGAGGTGCAGGGCAACCGTGGCACCTTTCCAAACCTCCTGCCATCCAGCGCCAGAGGTTGAGGCCGGTTCAAGCCCCGGCGCTCGAGTGTGGTAGCCCGTGGCGGATGTCGCGGGACTTCCGCCTGGGCGGGCTAGACCCGGAGCGAGCCGCGGAAGCCCCTGGCGGCATAGTAAGACTCCGCGCCGTTGTGGTAGACGAAGACCGCGTTGTAACGGCGATCACAGAAGAGGGCGCCGCCGAGTTTTCGGATTTGCGGAGGTGTCCTGATCCAGCTCGAGGTCTTTGTGTCGAATGCTCCGAGTTTCTGCAAGTCCCGATACTGGTCTTCCGTCAGGATCTCGATGCCCATGGCTGCCGCCCTGTCGAGCGCACTGCTCTCTGGCTTGTGCTCTTTTCTGGACTCCAGCGCTTCGCGGTCGTAGCAGAGGCTTCTGCGGCCGATTGGGCTTTCCGTCGAACAATCGCAAAAGATGAACTCGCCAGTTGTTTCATCGTGACGCACAACGTCCGGTTCACCTCCGGTCCGCTCCATTTCGCTCAGGGACCAGAGCTTTTCAGAGTTGGCTTCCAGCCTCGCTCGTACATGATCCCAGGCGAGAGCTGCGTGGCGGTTCGCGTTTTTCTCGAAACGGGCCTTGCATGCTCCGAGCAGATGTTCCCGCTGTTCCGGCGACAGGATCTTGCCGTTGCTGTGGGCGGTGCCCTGGGTTCTTGCTTTCATCGATCCCTCTCTCTTCCGGCGGGGGCCAGGCCGGGAAGCCGGGCGGAGAAGGAGCAGCCCCTCGCCCGATGCATGCATGAGAGTATCCCACGATCGCTGGATGGGGAATGCTCATTGGGCAGCGCCACACAAGTTAAGAGTAGTGACCTCGCCTGGAGCGGGTCGCCCCAATTGAACTCGTTCGGGCCCAATATGTTGCTGGCCAAGGAGCTGATTGAGGCGGGGTACAAGGAGCCGGTGCGGCAGTTCTTCGACGAGTGCAGCCTCTTCTGGCGGCTGGACCGAGGGCGGCTGAAGAGTTGGGCCGCTGTGATGGATTCCAACCAGATGCCCAACTTCGGAGCGAACCTGATTTACTGATGGACTGCTTCATTTCAGCCAGGCGAAGGCCAGGGTGTCCGCGTCCATTGCGATGTCGATGATCGGCTTTGCAATGTTCAGGGCATCCTGGCCGTTTGCGAAGATCACGACGCCGGACTTTCCTGCCGGGTCGGCCATGACAAAGGCTTTGAAGGCGCCGTTGTCGCCCCAATGCCAGAGCAGGATGCCCTTCGGTTCGCGCTGGATGCCCCATCCCAAACCCCAGAAGAGCGTCTTCGACAGCTCCGTGGGTTGTTGTTTCACACAGATCCTGCACGCCGGGTCGAGCGCGATCTCAGGCGTCTCCATCTGACGGAGCGCGGAGGACGAAAGCCCTTTGCCATTCAGGACCGCGTCGACGAAAAGCGCATAGTCTTTGGCTGTGGTATTCAGGCTGGATGCGGCTCCGGCTTCCTTGGGCTTCCACAGTTCACCCGGTGCGCCCTTGGAGTCATAGCCTGTAGCGGTCAGGGCATCAAAGCCCGGTTTCCACACATAGCTGCTGTTGGTCATCCCCAGGGGCTTGAAAACAGCTTGGTCCATGTAAATTTCCAGCGGTTTCCCGGTTATCTGCTCGACGACGCGCTGCAGATAGATGTAGCCCTCACCTGAGTAGCTGAAACGTTCGCCGGGGGGGAAGTAAATGGGCAGCGAGCCGTCGTCACCCCGCCAATTCGGGAAGCCGGTTCGATGACTCAATACCAAGCGAGCGGTGATGCTGCCTATGCGTTCATCCGGAATGTAGGGCTTTGCCAGGTAGGAGCTCAGCGGGGTATCGAGATCGAGTTTCCCTTGGTCGACCAGCTTCAGCACGCCGTACGCGAACACGGGTTTGCTCAGGGAGGCGGCTTCAAAGACCGTGTTCGTTCTGACTGGTGCTCCTGTCTTCTTGTCCTTCACCCCGAAGCCGTGCAGCCAGACCGTCTTCCCTCCTCGGATCAGGGCGATTGACAGTCCAGGAACTCCGCCCTGTTGCATCAAGCCTGGTGCCTCGCTTTTTAGCCGCGAGATCACATCCTGCGTCGACCGCGGTGAGGGCGTTTGTGCCTGTAGCCTCGGGGCTCCTATTACCCCAAGAGTGACTGCCCCTGCTACAAGCAGCCTGCTCACCTCGCAGAAATCTCTCATGAATGGCGCCTCCTCGCGAATCCCCAGCCGTTTCCCATCTGTGGGGGAATGGCAGTGATCGTTTCTAGCTGCTACGTGGAATTGGCAGTTTGGGTTCCGTGGTCAGTCCTGCCGGCTCATCTTGTTACACCCAATGCTGCGTGGAGGGCGCGGCAGCCGGACGATGAGGGCAGTTCGTCGGTTGGCCGATGGTCGAACGGGGATCCATTCCTTCACAGGAGGCTCCCGGCACCCGTGACGGTGTTGGGGCCCAGACGATCCGAGGGGAGTGCAGGGCGATGCGAGCTTATTGGCGGATCGAATCAACAGCTTTGTGATGGGCCGTTATGCCGTGGCCGGCGCGCTCGAAGCTACTTCCTCAGGATCTTGTCCATGGCCCTGCCCTTGGCCAGTTCATCCACCAGTTTGTCGAGGTAACGGACCTTCTGCATGAGCTTGTCCTCAATCTCCTCGACGCGGTAGCCGCAGATGAGGCCGGTGATCTTGGAGACGTTGGGATTCATTTGCGGCGCCTGGGCGAAGAAGGTCTCGAAATCGACCTTCTTTTCGATCACCTGCTGCAGGGCCTTTTCGTCGTAGCCCGTGAGCCAGTGGATGATGGTGTGGAGTTCCTGCTTCGTGTGGCCTTTTCGCTCGACTTTGGCGACGTAGTGCGGGTACACGCTCGCGAACGACATTCTGTAGACTCTGGCGTTGTCCATGCTGGGGCCTTTTGCTCTTCAAAGCATAGCGTTTTCGGGTTGGATGCTGGCGGGCCTGTGGGGTTCGAACGGCGATTCGGGCGGCGGCCCTCACCTATTCAGAGGCGAGAGTGCTAAATTGTCAGCGCGGCATCGACTTACGAAGAGAGCATAGGAGAAAGGACTCGGCATGATGAAACTGTGGATCGAAATGTTTGTAGCGGGTTCCCTGTTGACCTGCGTGGCGGGCGCCCAGGAAGCCCGGCAGCCCGCACTGCGGAAAGGCGTCTCTGTTCAGATGCCCGTGGCGGCGCATGCGGTGGAGATGAGGGCGGCCGACGAGCCCAATTCCACGGTTGTCGCCATAGGGGCGAATGGAGAAGTGTATGTGGGCGTCCAACGCACCGAGCCCGGGGCCTTGAGCGAGGTGAAGGCGGAGACCGTGTATGTCAAGGCCGACGCACGGGCGCCGTTCCAGACGGTGCTCTCCGTGCTGGATGCGTTGCGCGGGAAGTCGGTGGTGCTGCTCGCCGCCGCTCCTGCCAACGCGCAGAAGGAGAAGATCATACCGCCGTATGGGATCAAGTTGATGGTGGCGCGGTGAGGAATCGTGTTTAGTGTGAGCGGGAACGCGCGGCGCCGGTGACGGTTCGCGGCAGCGCCGGTTCCGAATTGCTGGCGGGCGACACGCGATCACCGGGCTCCGGATTGTGGGCGGCACTGGTTCTCTCTTTGAATGGGCCCCGCGTTACCCGAAGCGGGCGCGGCGTGTGAGCTACAATGGCTCCACCACCGGGGGGCCATCAGTGAAGAATTTCGTCCTGGGTATCGTTCTGGCCGGATTTGCCGGCCGCATTTCGGCTCAGAACCTGATCTGTAATGGAGGGTTTGAATCGCCGCAGCTTGGCGCCAGCGGTGGATTCACGGACATGCCGTGCTGGCATTCGAGCACCACGCAGAAGCTGGAAGTTCAGAACAAGAGCGCCGGCTATGTGCAGGGTGTCATCGGGACGCAATACGTCGAGCTGGACGTGAATACAAACTCCGACATTTACCAGGACATTCCGACCGTCCCAGGGCAACGGTACATGATCCGATTCTGGGCCGCCAATCGGATTGGTTCGACGCGGAGTGCGTTCCGGGTGCTGTGGGACGAGGCGCTGCTCGGCACGGCCCTGCGGGATAGCGGGCAGACTACGTTTGGGCGGTTCGCCGCCGAGGTGGTGGCTACCAAGACGGTGAGCCGGTTTGGCATTGCGGCGGACGGGCCGAGCGACAGCCTGGGGGATCTGGTGGACGAGGTGAGTGTGACGCCCATTCCGGCGGCGGGCTCGCGGCTGGGGTACACCTATTACCTTCCTCACTACGCCGACGGGGCGGAATGGAGTTCCAGCCTCTCCCTGGGGAATACGTCGCCGAACTTCGCGGCGACCGTGCAATACACCGTATATGGAGACGATGGGACGGAATTGGACCCGCTGCTGAACGGAGCCGTTACGTTGGGGCCGACGGCTTCGACGGTGATCGATTCGCCGCAGCCGCCGGCTTTGCGGACCGGTTGGGTGAAGGTGCAGTCGAGCGAACCGCTGCAGGCGACCGTGATCTTTCGCAGCGCGGTGGCGGGCCGGCTGGATCTGGAAGCCACGGTGCTGGCGCGGGAGTTGACGACGGAGACGGTGGCTCCTTATGACAACGTCGGGTTCACTACCGGGCTGGCCGTGGTGAATCCCGGGAGTGCTCCGCTGACGTTGGCATTTGTCTTTCACGGAAGCGCGGGCGGGATTCTGTCGACGGCGAGTTTGCCGCTAGGCCCGAATGCGCACCTGTCGTTCGCGATTCCCGCGAAGTTTCCGCTGGTGGCTGAGCGAAATGGACTGGTGGAGATCCGGGCTACGGATGCGGCCGGGAATCCGGCGAATTTTGTGCCGCTGGGGCTGAGGTTTACTCCGGGCGGGGCGTTTACTGCGTTGCCGTACTAGGGGGGCGGGTGACCAGTCGGCGGATGTTGCCTGCGATTTGAACGTCAACGCCCTACTCTGAGCGCAGAACCCGGCTGGGCTCGCAGGTGGCGACTCGGGCCATGGGCATCGCGCATCCGGCCACTCCTACCAGGGTCAGAAGGGCTGCCGCGGCGAGGACCGTCAGGAGGTCTACCGGCTGTGGATTCGAAAGCGACATACGGACCGTCAGCCCCGACTGGATCCACGGGAATGCCAGACCGCCCGCGGAGCAACCGGCGACCAGGCAGGCGAGGTGATTCCTGGCCAGCTTCATTCCCAGTGCCCAGGGGCCGGCGCCCAGCGCCACTTCAATTGCAATGGCCCGTGTTCTTTGTGCCACGGCGGCCTGCAGGGTTCCATACAGACCGACGGCGGATAGGACCAGGGCAAAGGCGCTGAGTGCGGACATCAGCCAGGCGCCGAAGAGCTCCGCCGCCATGGACTGGGCTCGCAGTTCCGGGCCGGTCATCGCGCTGGCAATGGGGATGAGGGGCTCAATGTTGCGAATGGTGCGCGCCGCGGTGACAAGAATTGGACGCGGAGTGCCGGAGGTGCGCAAGATTACATTCATCAGGCCCGAATAATTCTGGGTGACCGGAAGGTAGAGATACGGACGTGGCAAGTCCCGAGGGGAGGCATGCCGGAGGTCCGGCGCCACTCCGACGACATTCACGAAGTGGGGCGGGCCGCCGCCTTGGCGCAGGCCGAGTTGCCGTCCGAGAGGACTGGGGGTGTTCCAGAGCTTGGCGGCCAGGCCAGCGCTGATGACGGCCACGGGTGGGCTGGATGCGGTGTCGGCATCGCCCAACTCACGGCCGGCCAACAAAGGGACGCCCAGGGTTTGGAAGTAGTCCGGCCCGACAATGTTCATCTCGGCGGGCACGCCAGCGTCCTTTGCAGCAGTGCCTGGCAGGAATGCGGAGATGGGGATATGGCTGGGATCGGAGGGGCTCAGGGCGGAAAGTGTGACGCTGGTCACTCCGGGTAGCGCGGAGAGTTCTCGGCGGAGGCGGCCGAAGACGGGGAGCGCGTCGGTCTTTGCCAGGGGCACTGCATCCGCGTCGATCAGGAGTGACGCAATGTTTGCTTCGGCGTAGCCCGAGCCCACGGAGTTGGCGGTGAGAACTGATCGAACGAGGGAGAGGCAAGTCAGAAGAAGGGCCATGGCGACGGCTCCCTGAATCCCGAGGATCCAGGAACTCAGGTGCCTCGCCTGGAGCCGGCGTGATCCGAGACGGTCTGCCGCGTGGAGAACTGAAAGCACCCCTACGCGCCCGACCGCCACCGAGGGAAGCAGGGCGCAGGCTAAGGTCAGGACAACCGCGACGGCCAAGGTGAAAGCCGCTACGCGCCAATCGGTAGCGAAGTCGAAGTAGACGGGCACCCCGAAAATTCTGTCTGATCGCTGGAGCAACTCCTGACAGACAGCAGCAACCGCAAATCCGGCACCGACGCCTGCTGATGAGAGGACGGCGGCGAGCAGAAGTGGATGGCGAACCAGTTGCCACGTGCGCGCTCCGATGGCCATCCTGATCGCGAGGTCGCGTTGCTGAAGGGACATGAGGCCGACCAGCAGGCTGGCGACATTGCCGCAAGCCACAATGAGCACGGAGCCCAGGCAGATGTTGAAGACGAGGAGGGAAGCCGCAATAGCAGAGTCCTGGCTCGGCCATAGTTGCCGGGCTGCTCCGGAGCGGAGGCGCGTGGTGAGCCGGGCGTTTGAGTTAGGAAATTGCTCCGATAGTCGTTGCGCGAGGGCCGCAGCGGTTGATTCCACCTCAGCCTGCCTGATGCCGGAGGCCATTCGGCCTATAGTGAGGAACGATCGTTCGCCGCGCTGCTGCATCAGGCGCCGTAGGCCCGGGATGCCGGCTGCCGTTTCCTCAGAGAGCGGGAGAAAGACAGCGGGTGGCTTTCCCATGCGCAGGGTTCCAGCGAACTCGCGATGCAGGATGCCGATGATCTGGAAGTGCCGTCCATTCAGGAACAGCGACTTTCCAATGACGGCGGGGTCGAGGCCGAAGGCGGTTTCCCACAGTGCGCCACTGATGATGGCCACGGCGCTGCGGCCCGGAGCAAAGTCGTCGCGAGCAAAGCTGCGTCCGGCGATCACCTTCGGGGCCAGGATCTCCATGTAGTTGGAGGTGACGAGGTCGGTTACAACCAGTTCACTGTTCGTGCCGCGGTTCCAATTCAGCGTTTCGCGCGTGAAAGCGGCCAAATTGACCCTGGATTGGAGGGCGGTGGCGAAATCGAGGTAGTCGGGAAATGAGACGTCAAGGAAATCGGACTGCTTCTGGTCGTAAGTGTAGATGGAGACCAGGCTGCCGGGGTCGGGGACTGGCAGTTCCTTGAGGTAGAGCTCGTTGGCGAGGCGGAAGAAGGTGAGGCGGGCGCCGATTCCGAGGCCGAGTGAAAGAACAACGGATGTGAAGATGATGGGGCGGTTGTGCAGTTGGCGCAAGGCGAGAAGGAGGTCTGACTGGATTTTCATAGGCTAGGGCTAGGTGGCCTCACTGGTGCAGGTGGAATCGGGATTGCCGCACCTGGCCGCGCGCACTCCGGCCTGCATTTGTCTCTGACGTGTTTGCGCGCGACGTGTTCCAGAATTCTACGTTAATGCGATCTACGTTTGAGATTTCAGCCCAGTTCGCGAGCTCGAGCCAGTGTCCAGGCCAGCCACATTCCACCGGCCACCATGAATAGGCCGATAAAGCCGTTCTGCGCATCGATAGCGGGAGAGACCAGGGTCATGAAGACGAAGAATGCGAAGGCGGGCGCAGTGATCCCATGCTTCAACGCCACGCTCGCCATGCCAGGGGCGTAGGTAAGGTCGAACGCCGCAAACGCGAGAATGACGGCCAGGATCTGAAATCTCCGGCCACCCTGCTTGCCGGATGCGTAGTACATGCTCTGACCGATTCCCAAACCGACCGGGATGCCGAAAAGCGAAGGTTCCATGCCGGTCAGATTTGAGAACAGGGCGTAGATCGCTGCTCCGCCCACAGCGGCCAGCGCGCTCCAACCCAGGATACGGTGCGGGTTCGACTTCACCGATGTCTTGGTCTGGGGGGGTGTTGCTGGAGTCACACGGATAGAATATCGCCAATGCGCGGCTAGTTCTGGAGCAGCGGACCGGCCGCTGCGCGTTTGCTGAAACCTCTTACGCGGTGGTTAATCCCTCTATATCCTCGTTGCCTTTTCGGCCGGGGCTTGCCTTTTGTATTCAGCTGCTTTGCGGCCACGAGCAGGGATAAGTTTTCCGTAGACATCCTACAGCATCCTGGTGTAGAGTGTCTACGGAATGGCAACTCGTGATACGCCGCGCATGGAATTCCTGCAGGGGACTCTGGATGTCCTGATCCTCCGCACGCTGCTGTTTGGACCAAACCACGGACATGCCATCGCCAAGCATATCCAGCGAACATCAGAAGACCAGCTGCAGGTGGAGACGGGGTCGCTTTATCCCGCACTGCACCGGCTGGAAGGGCGAGGGCTGGTGGAGGCCGGGTGGGAACTGGCCGAGACGGGCAAGCGCGCCAAGTATTACCGGCTGACGCCCAAGGGCCGGAAGGAGCTGCAAAAGGAGCGCTCGAAGTGGGAGGCGTTCGCGCGCGCGATGGGGCTGGTGTTGAACGCCCCGGAAGAGGAGGATCCGGCATGAGAGACGCGCTGCGCAGGGTTGGCTGGCTGCTGCGGCGGCGCACCCGGGATGCGGAACTGGCGGAGGAGCTGCAGTTTCACCTCGAGATGGAGGCCAGGGAACGTCAGGCGGCCGGGCTACCGGCGGACGAGGCCGGGCTGGCGGCGCGGAGGGATCTCGGGAACCCCACGCTGGTGGCGGAAGACACGCGGGCTGCATGGGGCTGGCAGTGGGTGGAATCGCTGCTGCAGGATGGCCGGTACGCGGTGCGCAACCTGCGCCGAGCGCCTGCCTTTGCGACGGCAGCCATTCTCTCACTCGCGCTCGGCATCGGCGCGCCGACCGGGATCTTCAGTCTGTTGAATGGGTTGGTGCTGCGGCCGTTGCCGGTGCCCGCTCCGGAGGAGCTGGTGCAGCTGACGTACACACTGCCGCTGTGGGAGACGAATCCGAACAACCGGAACAGCTGGTTCGACTACCCGCAGTTTGAGCGGCTGCGGAAGGAGTCGCGGACGTTTTCGGGCGTGTTCGGCGGCACTCGAGTGGGGCGGGTGAACCTGGAATCGGGCGGGGCGCCGGGACTGGCGGTGTTGGATGCGTATTCGGGTAACTTCTTCACGGTGCTGGGTGTGCGGCCGGCATTGGGCCGGCTGTTTTCCGAGGAGGAGGACCAACCTGACGCCTCTGTGGTGGTGCTGAGCGACCGGTACTGGCGCACGCGTTTCGCGGCGGATCCGGCTGTCGTCGGGCGAGTGGTGACGATTAATCGGGTGTCCTTTACTGTAGCCGGCGTGACACCTCCGGAGTTCCTCGGGATCGCGGTTGGGAATGGACCTGACGCCTGGGTGCCGCTGCGGTCGCTGGACCGGCTGGCTCCGGAGAGGAAGGAGCGCTGGATTGAACCGTTCGCGAGCTGGTTGCTGCTGGGTGGACGCGTGCGGGCAGGCGTCGCCCGCCGGCAGGCCGAGGCGGAGCTGGACCTGGTGCATCGCCGGGTGCTGCTGGAGCAACTGGCGGTTTCTCCGCTGGGCAGGGAAGAGAGCACGCAGCGCTTTGTACAGGCGAGCCACCTGATGCTGCGTCCGGCCGCGGCGGGCATGCACAGCGGCGTGCGGGCGACGTACGCGCTGCCCTTGAAAGTGCTGATGGGCATTGCGGGGCTGGTGCTGCTGGCGTCGTGCGCGAACCTGGCGAACCTGTTGCTGGCGCGGGCGTCGAGCCGGCGTCGCGAAATCGAGATACGGCAGGCGCTGGGGGCGGGGCGGCGGCGCATCGTGCAGCAACTGCTGACGGAGAGCAGCGTGTTGGCGTTGCTGGGCGGGGCGTTGGCGATGGGGCTCGCATGTGGGAGTTCCGCGCTGCTGGTGCGGGTGATCTCCACAGGGGATACGCCGATGTCGATCGATTTGAGTCCCGATACCAAGGTGCTGGCGTTCAGCGCGCTGGCGACATTTCTGGCCGCGGGTTTGTTTGGGGTGGCTCCGGCGCTGCGTGCGTCGAGAGGGTCTAGGAGCGGCATGCGGACGGGCTCGCGCCAGACGGGGCAGGGCTCCCGTGTGCTGGACCGAGGCCTGATTGTCGCGCAGGTGGCGTTGTCGGTCGCGCTGGTAGCGGGCGCCGGGCTGTTCGTGCGGACATTCCAGAATCTGTGGGGGATTGATCCAGGGTTCCAGCGTGACGACGTGCTGATGTTCTCGGTGGATGCGAAGCTGGCTGGTTACGGGAGCGACCAGGAGCGGACAGCCGCACTGTATGGCGAGATCCTGCGCAGGATGCGGGGGATGCCGGGGGTGCGGTCGGCTGGGGTTTCAATTGTGCGTCCGGTGGATGACCAGTTTTACCTGATCGACCGGGTGAACGAGATCGACGGCCGGGCGCTGGCGCAGCGGGACACGATCAAGGTGGCCTGGAATGCCGTGAGTCACGGGTATTTCGACACCGTTGCGACGCCGATTCTGCTGGGCCGCGACATCCAGGCGGGTGACGATGCGACGGCGCCGAAGGTGGTGGTGGTGAACCAGTCGTTCGCCAACCGGGCGTTCCCGAACGAGAATCCCATCGGCCATCGGATCGGGCTGACGACGATAGTGGGTGTGGTGAAGGACTCGCTGTACAACGGCATGCGCGACGAGCCGCGGCCGGTGCTGTACTACTCGATCTTCCAGCATGGGCGGGAGCAGGGCTTCCGCTGGGGCTTCGTCTCCTACGAGTTGCGCTCAGTGGGCGGCGTGAACCTGGGCGAGCAGGTGCGCAGGGAAGTGGAGGCGGTGGACCGGTCGTTGCCACTGTTCCGGGTGCGCACGCTGAAGGTGCAGATGGCGCAGTCGTTGCTAAAGGAGCAACTGTTGGCGATGCTGTCGAGCTTTTTCGGCGGCGTGGCGCTGCTGCTGGCCTGCATCGGCCTCTATGGGTTGATCGCGTATAACGTGGCACGCAGAATCCCGGAGATTGGGATCCGGACGGCGCTGGGCGCTCCGCGGCGCCATCTCTTCTGGTTGATCCAGCGAGAGGCGCTGCTGCTGACGCTCGCCGGTGTCGCGCTGGGCGTACCGGCGGCCATGCTGGGCGCGGGCTATACGAAGTCGTTGTTGTTCGAGGTGGCGCCTTCGGATCCGCTGACGCTGGTTACGGCGGCGGTGCTGCTGTTGAGTGTGGCGCTGGTGGCGGGCTATGCTCCGCTGCGGCGGGCATTGCGCATGGATCCGGCTTCAGCGTTGCGCTGCGAGTAGGGGCCGCGGGCTGCCGGCGGGATCGCGACAGGACGAGGCTCTACTGCCTCTTCGCCGAAGTGCTCGCCTTGCGCCTGACCGTGGCGGCGGTTTTCACCTTCCGCTCCTGCTGGAGGCGGTGCGCGTTGAGGATGGCGAGGAGGAGGCCGGGGAAGCGGGCTTCGATTTCGGCGCAACGGGTGGTGTTGTGCATCTCCACGCCGCGGCGTTCGCTGTGGATGAGGCCGGCTTCCCTCAGTACCTTGAAGTGTTGGGACAGGGTGGATTTGGGGATATTGGCGCCGCAGTTGCCGAGGAAGCTGGTGCAGTTCTGCGCGGAGTCGGATTTGAAGAGGCCGGCGTAGATGGCCACGCGCACGGGGTCGGCCAGCGCGTGGAGGATGGATTCGACCGTAATCTCATCGACTGAGGGGTGCAGCAGCGGTCTCATCTCTTTCATGGTACGGCGCTGACTGTCCTGGTTCAACGGTTCGCGAGTACGGAACAAGGGCGGTTGAGCCCCCACGCCACGGCCCCAGTACCTTTTGACAAAGCCCCTTGCTCCGAGGTACTGATCGGGGAAGATGCATCTTTCAGTCCCCTTGGCGCGCTGCAGGAGAGGCCAGCCTGCCGGCCTCCGGCGTTTGTCTGGCGTGGAATCCAGCGAACGGCCGGGTTCTGCGCTTACCCTGGAGAGGTTGCCGCCGCACGCCAGAGGAACTGCGGCGAAGCGTTTGTCCTGCGCGGCCGGCCTCGGGGTTTTCCGAGGGGCAGGCTAGCACGCCCTAGTAGCCGCCCGCCGCTCGGCCTGCGTGCCTCCCCTATACCTCTCTAGGTAGATTGTCGGATCTTTCACACAACAGGAACCGCCGTTAGATCTGTAGCAAGCCATGGAACCCATTTTTCTGTTAGGAATCCTGCTGATTGGGCTGATTTTTGGAGGCATCCTCACCAGTTTGCTGGTGAAGGGAAGCCGCGGCCCCAATCTGGCCGCCAGCGAAGCAGAGCTGGCAGAGTTCAAGGCCCGCATCGAGGAACGGGACAACGCGATCAAGGACCTGCGCAAGCAGGTGGAGGATGAACGCGCCGTCGCCGCCAAGCTGCAGGAGCACCTTCTGGAAGCGGTGGGTGCCCGGACGGCCGCGGAGGAACGCGCTTTGGCGATTCCGCGCATGGACGCCATGCTGACGGAGAAAGATCGAGCCATTTCCGCCCTGCTCGAGGAAGGCGCCAACCTGAAAGCGCGGCATGCCTCGCTGTTGACGAGGCTGGACGAGGCCGAGAAGTCGCAGGCAGACAAACTGCGCTCCCTGGAGGAGGCCCAAGCCAAGCTGGCTGAGACGTTTAAGGGGGTCGCGGCCGAAGCGCTGGCCTCGAATAACCAGAATTTCCTCACCCTGGCGGAGACCGCCTTCCAGAAGGCGCAGGAATCCAACAAGGGTGACCTCGACGTACGCCAGAAGTCGATTGAGGAGACACTGACGCCGTTGCGTGAGGCCCTCACCCGGATTGAGAAGGACCGGACCTCCGCCTACGCCGGCCTGAGCGAGCAGATCAGCCTGCTGCACAGCGCCCAGGCCAAGGTGGAAGCCGAAACCGGCAAGCTGGTGAACGCGCTCCGTTCGCCCGGTGTTCGCGGCCGTTGGGGCGAGATGCAGCTCCGCCGCGTCGTCGAAATGGCCGGGATGGTCGAGTATTGTGACTTCGAAGAGCAGGTCTCGGTCGAAACCGAGGGCGGGCGCCTGCGCCCGGACATGATCATCCGCCTGCCCAACCACCGGGTGATCGTCATCGATGCCAAGGTGTCGCTGGCCGCCTACCTGGACTCCCTGGAGCTGGCCGACGACAACGAGCGCGCGGGCAAGCTTGCCGAACACGCCCAGCAGGTGCGGCAGCACGTGCAACGGCTCTCCGGCAAGGCCTACTGGGATCAGTTCGACCACGCCCCCGATTTTGTTGTGGCCTTCCTACCCGGTGAAACCTACTTCAGCGCCGCGCTGCAGAAGGATCCCGAGCTGATCGAATTCGGCGTCGAGAACAAGGTCCTGCTGGCGACGCCCACCACTCTCATTGCCCTGCTCAAGGCCGTTGCCTACGGCTGGCGACAGGAGAAGCTCACCCAGAACGCCCAGGAGATCTCCGATCTGGGCAAAGAACTCTACGACCGCCTGCGCGTCTTTGCCGCTCATATGGACGGCGTGCGCGGCGGACTGGACCGTTCGGTCGACGCCTACAACAAAGCGGTTGGCTCCCTGGAGGGCCGCGTTCTCGTCTCCGCCCGACGCTTCAAGGAGCTTTCGGCCGGAACCGGCGAGGATATTCCGGCCGCTGAGATTGTGGAAAAGACACCCCGTCCTCTTCAGACTCCGGAACTCGCCATGTTGGCGGCGGCCACCACGAACGGCGCGCTGGTCATCGAGTAACGGCAGTCCCTGCTCGCAACAGCGGCGAGGCCCTCCTGGAACACCTCGCCGCTCTTTTTGTGTCCGCCCGCCCGCTCCGTTACATCCGCCGCCAGCTACCTTTCATCCTGTTTCCCCGCCGTTTGAACTTCCTTTGTCATCCCTTCGTACCTCATCACGTAAACTAAAGCCTATGAGCCTACAGGGAAAGAAAGTCGCCATTTTTGTCGACCAGCAGTACCAGGAGATGGAAGTCTGGTATCCCTACTACCGCCTGGTTGAGGAAGGCGCCGAGGTCCATGTGATCGCGGCCGAGGCTGGGAAGACCTACCCTTCCAAGACCGGCTACCCGTGCAAGTCGGACAAGTCCTACGACGAAGTGAAGCCGTTCGATTACGACGGCGTCATCGCGCCCGGGGGCTTCGCTCCCGACTTCATCCGCCGCCACCCCGCATCCAGCGCCTTCATCGCCCAGGTGGACGCGCAGGGTAAACTCGTAGCCGGCATCTGCCATGGTCCGTGGTGCCTGTGCTCCGCCAACGTGTTGCGCGGGCGCCACTGCACCTCGTTCTTCGCCATCAAGGATGACGTAGTGAACGCCGGCGGCGTTTGGGAAGACTCCGAGGTGGTGGTCGACAAGAACCTCGTCACCTCGCGCAAGCCCGCAGACCTGCCCGCGTTCATGCGGGCCTGCATTGAAGTGCTGTCCAAACAATAAACATGCCGACACAACCCGCCATCCGCGTCACCGGCCTGCATAAGTCCTATGGTGACTTCGAGGCCGTGCGCGGCATCGATTTCGAAGTCGCCCAGGGCGAAGTTTTTGGTCTGTTGGGACCGAATGGGGCCGGCAAGACCACCACGGTCGAGATCCTGGAGGGACTGCGCTCGCGCACGTCGGGAGAGGTCTCGGTTCTGGGATTTGATCCGGCGAACGACACGATGGCGGTGAAAGACCGGATTGGCGTCAGCCTGCAGGCGACCAATCTGCCGGAGAAGATGAAAGTGCTGGAGGCGGTGGAGCTCTTCGCCGCCTTCTACTCCCGTGCGACGGACATCACCAACCTGCTGAAGCGGCTGCAACTCTGGGAGAAGCGCGGCGCGTTCTACTCCACCCTTTCGGGCGGGCAGAAGCAGCGCCTCGCACTGGCCCTGGCCATGATCAATGAGCCGCAGGTGGTCTTCCTGGACGAGCCCACGACGGGCCTGGACCCGCAGGTTCGCCTGGAGATTCACTCCCTGATCGAGGAGTTGCGCGACCAGAAGCGCACCATCCTGCTGACGACGCACTACATTGAAGAGGCCGAACGCCTGTGCCACCGTGTGGCCATCGTCGACGAAGGCAAGGTGATCGCCATCGGGACGCCCCGGGAGCTGCAGCAGAAGATCCTGGGCCATTCGCGGGTGGAGATCTGCACGCTGTCCCCCATGCCGCTCGACCTGCCTAAAGACTGGCCGGAAGAGTTTCCGATTCACTTCACCGACGATCGCAAAAAGCTGACGGTGCCCGCGCCTAAGCCCGCCCGGGCCGTGGTGGATCTGGTGAAGTGGCTGGACGCGGCCGGCGCGGAGCTGGACGACCTCCACATCAAACGCCCCACCCTGGAAGACGTCTTCATCGAATTGACCGGCAAGTCCCTGCGCGATTGAGAAAGCACCCATGAAAGCCTATCTCGCCTACATCAAGAGCACCTTGTTGCTCACCACCCGCGACCGGCTCGTGGTCTTCTTCAATTTCCTGTTTCCGCTGATCTTCTTTGTTGCCTTCGGCGAAGGTTTCGGCGCCAGAACATCCACCGGTGCGATGTCGCAGGTGTTGACGATGGTGCTGGTGATTGGTGTGCTCGGCTCGGGCTTCTTTGGCGCCGGCATGCGCGCCACGGTCGAGCGTGAATCCGGCATCCTGCGCCGCTTCAAGGTAGCGCCCATTACACCGGCACCCATCGTGACCGCGGGCCTGGTGACCGGCTGGGTACTGTTTCTGCCCACGGTAATCTTTTTCGTGCTGATCGCCAAGCTGCGCTACGGGATGCCGTTCCCCGAGCACATCATTTCGTTACTCGTGATGGTCAGCGCCGGGGTGCTCGCCTTCCGCAGCCTGGGCGCCATAATCGCCTCGGTCGTCAATTCGATGGCCGAATCGCAGATCATCATCCAGTTGATGTACCTGCCCATGCTGATGCTCTCGGGCGCCACCGTCCCGTTAAACATCATGCCCGACTGGCTGCAGATCGTCGCCCAGTTCCTGCCTTCCACCCACCTCTATCTGGGGATGCAGGGCATCCTGGTGCGCAATGAAAGCCTGGCGCAGAATCTGACTTCCGTCGGTTCTCTCGTGCTGACGGCGATCATCGGCACTGTGCTGTCTGTGAAGCTGTTCCGCTGGGAGAAGGAAGACAAGTTCAAGCCGAGCGCCAAGTTCTGGGTGCTGGGCGTGCTCGCGCCGTTCATCGTGATGGGCGTGTGGCAGTCGCAGAGCCGCTCGAACCTGAAGAAGACCGAGATCCTGGCGCGCCAGATGCGCAGGACGCAGAACTGGCTCATCCGCGATGCCCGCATCTTCGTGGGCGACGGCCGCGTGCTGGAATCCAGTTCGATCCTGATCCGCAATGGCCGGATCGTGGAGATCTTCGAAGGCAAGTCGCCCGACGCCAAGAGCCTGAATGCGGAGGCGATCGACGCGTCTGGCAAGACAGTGCTCCCCGGCCTGATCGATTCGGGCGTGCAACTGATGCTGCCCGGAACCGGGACCCCAGATATGCAGCAGGACCGCCTGATCAAGGCGATGGAGCGGGAACTCGCCGCGTATCTCTACTGCGGCGTCACCGCCGTCCGCAGTGCGCCGGATCCGCTGGGCGTGGCCCCTGGAATCCAGGCTCGTCTCGAATCCGGCGAGTTGCTGGGCGCCGAGCTGTCCTTGGGCAGCATACCTTCCGCGCCCTCGCTGGTGGCGGGGGAACTGGCCGCCGGCCGCACCGACATTTTGAAAGACACCTTGCTGCAGCAGGTGGTAAGGCCGCAGTCGATGGAGATCCTCCGCCGGATGGCGCAGAGCCGCACGCCGAACACCGAAGCGAAGTTGCCGGCCCCCGCGTTCCCGCTGCCGCCGGCCTCGCTCTCGGGCCTGCCGCTGCTGCCGCATGGCCCGGCGCTGCACCGTGAGTTGAAGCTGTGGGTGGCCTCCGGCATTTCCACCAAGGACGCCCTGCAGGCCGCGACATTCACCGCGGCCAAGGCGATTGGCGCCGCAGGCCGGTTGGGGCTTGTCCAGCCCGGCTACGAGGCAACTTTGCTAATCGTCGAGGGCAATCCCCTGGAAGACATCAGCGCCACCGAGCGTGTCTGGTTCGTCCTGTTCAAAGGCGAGCACGTGCGGCGTGACGACCTGTTCGAGAACTACGACAAGGAAAAAGACAAATAGCTGGATTCCGACCAGTTTCTCCGTGCCCCCAGGCGAGCGCCGGCGGCGATAACAGCGTCTGCCTGGGAGTGGACAGAGCGAGTAGAATCAATTATCCACGTTGATTCAGCCCGTCTCCGTCGCGGTTACATTTCAGCCAAGGATTCCGCATATGATGATGCTGCTCGCCGCCGCCCTGCTGTTTGCTCCCAACGATTGGAAACCGCTGCGCTCCACAGCCACGGTGGACCCACAAGTCATCCATGACGGCAAAGCGTCGGTACGCATCGAGCCGGACGCTAACGGACGCGACGCCCTGGTCCGCGGCCAGGAGACGCGGCTGACCATTGGCAAGAGGTACGTCCTCAACGGCTGGCTGAAGACGCAAGGCCTGACGGTGTCGGAAGGAAATCGCAGCAGCGTGCCCACCGGGCTTTCGCTCTCCATGGCCTCCATGCCGTGGGACGTGCACTCCGAGTCGGTGGGCGGCAATCGAGACTGGACGCGCGTCCAGTTGAAGTTCACCGCCACTCGCGGGAACGACGCAGCCGAAATCCGCATCGCGCCGGGCGCCTCGTTCGAGGGCAAATCCTGGGTGGCCGGCGTATCGGTGGAAGAGATCAACGAGGCTCCGGCGTGGCCTTCGAAGATCGCGGTGAAGAGTTTCGGCCCGGCCTACCGCTATCCCAAGGCCGGCTGGATCTACCTGCACATTGAGGGGCAGCCTTATGAGCGCGGCTTCCAGCATGGCTACCTGATGCCGAAGGAGATCGAGGGCTACCTCGACCGCTCGGCCGCCGAAGTGAATTCGAAGGATCGCGCGCTGGGCTGGGAGCAGGCCCGAACGATCGCCAACTCAGTGTTCCTGCGCGGCTTCGACGAAGAGATCCTGGCCGAGATGAAAGGCATCGCCGACGGGGCCGCCGCATCCGGAGCCCGCTACCAGGGCCGGAAAGTGGACCTGATCGACATTGTGGCCGCCAACACCATTACCGAGATCGGCCTGCTGAATCCGGCGTCCTCCATCACGCCCACCGGGCTGGAGGGGCTGGGGCTGACTCCACCCGCCTACTATGATCCGCGCAAAGACGTCTCCATCACGGAGCGCTGCTCGGCTTTCGCCGCGACCGGCAAGGCTACCAAGGATGGGCGCATGGTCATCGGCCACATCACCTGGTGGCCCCTGACCCTGGCTGAACAGACAAACGTGATGCTCGACGTGAAGCCGGAGAAGGGCCACCGTGTGTTGATGCAGTCCTATCCGGGCGGCATCCAGAGTGGCACGGACTGGTACCAGAACGATGCCGGCGTCATCCTTACCGAGACGACTATCCGCCAGTCGCCGTTCAACATCAACGGCACGCCGGTGGCCTACCGCGCGCGGAAGGCGATCCAGTATGGCGACGACGTCGACGCCGTCGTAAAGCATCTGTCCGAGCGCAACAACGGCCTGTATACGAACGAGTGGCTGATCGGCGACGCCAAGAACGACGAGATCGCCATGTTCGAACTGGGTACCAACCGCACGAAGCTGTGGCGCAGTTCGAAGAACGAATGGTTCAACGGAACCGAAGGCTTTTATTGGGGCTGCAACAACTCAAAGGACCTGAACGTCCGGCTCGAGTACGTGCCCGACCCCAAGGGCCGTCCGGTGCATCTGCCGTTCCAGCCCACGGCGCGCGATCTAAAGTGGCAGGAGATGTACGCGCAATATAAGGGCTCCATCGACGAACAGTTCGCTTTCACCGCGTTCCGCACGGCTCCGCTGGTTTCCGGCTCCGCGTTCGATTCCAAGGTGACGACTTCCGAGATGGCCCCGAAGATGATGCTTTGGGCTCTGCTTGGGAAGCCGAATGAACGGGAATGGGTCCCGAGCAGATGGCAGAAGGAGAGCTACGAGGGGAACGAGGGCATTCACTCCTCGGGCTACTCGTTGTTCCAGGCACACGACAAGGCTCCCGAGTCCGCCCTGCCGCCGGCTGCTCCCAAGGAGCCCGAACCTACGATTCACAAGGTGGAGGAGTCGAAGCTGTGGAAGGGCTGGGTGCTGCCCGCCTCGGAGGCCGACGAATGGATCACGCTCGGTTCCGCTTCCTACCGCCAGGTGCTGGCGTCGGACAATCCGGCCGAGGTGCTGGAGAGCTACCGGCTGAAGATGGACGACTCGCCGTTGGATCTCAAGGCGGCCCGTGCGGTTTTCGCCTTCGACGAAATCAGGAAGCAGATGGGCGATGAGGCTTTCGTCAAGATGATGGAGAGCTTCTATACCACCCACACGACCAAGACCGTCAGTTCGGCGGATTTCCCTGTGAAGCGGCCGGATTTGAATATCCCTGCCGTTGGCCCGGAAGCACTGCTTAGCAGCCTGATTGGGAAGTTGGGTAACGCCGTAATCGTGTATGGCACCGATATGGAAGCCGGCGCGAACCGGTATGCCGCGGAGGTGCTGCAGAGTCAGTTGAACGGTTGGTATGAGACACGCGTGCCCATCCGACGCGATTTCGAACTCAGCCCTGCTGAATGTGGCAGCAAGACACTCATCTTCATCGGCCGCCCCGAAACGAACTCTGCGTTGCGAGCCGAGCCGCCCAGCAATTTGCCGCGATTTGAGGGCGCGACGTTTGAAGTGGGCGGGAAAACCTACACTGATCAGCGAGATGGCCTGGCATGGGCCGGCAGGACCAGATGCAAGAATCGCGAACTGGCCATTGTGCTGGCCGGCAACTCCGCGGTGGAAACTGTGCGCCTGGCGGAGTTCCAGCCGCGTCAGAAGGTGTGGGCCGTGACGCAACATGGCCAGGACGTGAGTCCGTCCGGCTCATCCCGGCGGCGCGCGCGAAACTAGCCGGCACGGTCACAATGACAGCTCCTTGCCCACGATAGTCCGGCGGGTAAGGAGCTGGTGCGTTATGGCTGTGCTGCTACTGAGGCAGCACGACGCTATCAACGACGTGGATGACACCATTCGACTGGAAAACGTCGGCCTGCGTGACCCTGGATGTGCCGCCCTTCTCGTCCTTCAGCACGACGAAGCCGCCATCCAGCATGGCCCACAGGGAACCGCCCTCGACCGTCTTGAGCTCGGCCTTGCCTCCGCCCAATTTGATCCGCTTCTTCAGGTCGGCGCTGGACCACTTGCCAGCCACCACGTGGTAGGTGAGGACTTTCACCAACGCATCTTTGTTCTCGGGCTTCAACAGCGTATCCACCGTGCCGGCCGGCAGCTTGTCGAAGGCCGAGTTCACGGGAGCGAAAACGGTGAAAGGGCCCGGGCCCTCCAATGTCTCGACCAACCCGGCAGCCTTCACTGCGGCGACAAGTGTCGTGTGGTCCGCGGAATTCATCGCGTTCATCACAATGTTCTTGCCCGGGAACATCTCCTTGCCCCCGACCATGGGATTCTTAGCCAGTGCACCCGACACGAACAATGTCGCGGCGCCCAGCATGCTCAAAACAGTACGGCGGTTCATCTTCTTCCTCTTTCTGTTTCCCGCTTGACTGCGGGACTCATTGGGAACTACGGAGCGCCGTTGCGTTCGGATTGCACCGCCCCGCGGATTCTTCTCCCCCTCCGCGCCTCGGCTCCGATGGCTGGTCTTTGCGTCCCCTTTGCCTTGGGGCGGGATGCCGAGCACCACGAAAGGCCTGGATACAGCTCGCGGGGTGTAAACAACTGTCCTGTCCGGCAGTGAATGTCGAGAGTGGGCAGAAATCTCTTCTAACGACCAGAGGTCGTTTGTTAACCTTTATTTCATATGCTACAAAGGGCTTTTCTGGTGACCTCGCTGGCGGCGCTCGCCGTTTGCGGGCTGTTCGCCCAAGGCACAACATCGCGGTTGATCGGCATTGCGCAGGATCCCAGTGGCGCGCCTGTCATAGGCGCGACGGTCAAGCTGATCAACGAGGGCACGAACTCAACATTTTCCACGAAGACTGCCGATAACGGCGCCTATTTCTTTGAAGCCGTGCAGAGCGGTCTGTACACGGTAACCGTGGAAGCCACGGGCTTCAAGAAGTTCAGCTCGCCGCGCAACCGGGTGGCGATCGGCCAGCCGACTACCGTCAACGTCAAGCTGGAACTCGGCCAGATCTCCGAGGTGGTCACCGTGGCGGACACGGCCGAAGTCGTACAAACGTCCACTTCCGGTAACATCGGTAACCTGTTCAGCGAGCAAGTGATCAAAGACCTGCCCATCGTCGGCACCCGCGGGCGCAATCCACTCGACCTCGTGGTGAGGCAACCGGGCGTCGTCAGCGGCGCGAACACCGGCGGCGGCGTGCACGTGAACGGCGCCAGGGATCGAGCCTGGAACTACACGGTGGACGGCATCGACGCCAATGAGACCAGCGCCGGCGGGTCGAACTTCGCACCGATCCGCATGAATCCTGACGGCCTCGCGGAATTCAAGGTCCTCACCGGGAACGCGACGGCGGAATACGGGCGCAACTCCGGCGGCCAGGTGGCCATGGTCACCAAGAGCGGCACGAATGAACTGCACGGCAGCCTGTTCTGGTTCTATCGCACGCCGCGCCTCAATGCGAACGAGTGGGAGAGTAATCTGAACAACGTCGGCAAGCGGCAGTATGTTCAGAACATGCCCGGCTTCTCGGTTGGCGGTCCGGCGCTAAAGAACAAGCTGTTCTACTATGCGAACCTGCAGATTCTGCGGACGCGCGAATCGGCTATCGTCAACAGCACCGTGTATACGCAATCGGCCCGTGATGGACTGTGGCGCTATGTTAAGGGCGGCCGCAATCAGCCGGCTGGCGTCACTGGAGCTTCGGTCGACGCGCAGGGCAATGTGCTGGCCGGTGTGAACCTGGGTACCTACAACATCGCCACCAGCGATCCGGATCGCCTGGGCCTCAATGCTACAACCAAGGCCGTTGCACAGGGTGCGCCGCTGCCCAACAACTTCTCCATCGGAGACGGGCTGAACACGGCGGCCTATACTTTCACCGCATTGCAGTTCGAGAAGCAGTACGACCTCACCACCCGGCTCGACTACATCCTGAACAGCCGCAACACGTTGTTCGCCCGCATCAGCCTGGGCAACCAGAACTCCAATTGCGACCGCGGCAACGGCGGCGCGCCGGTGTTTCCCACCACCCCCTGCCTGGTGAACACGATGCGCGACCCGAAGAACTACGCGTTCAACTGGCGGTCCACGCCCAGCACTTCGACGACCAACGAATTGGTGTTCGGCCTGAACCAGTTTGCCTTCAATTTCGAGAATCCCCGCGCCGACATCACCAAGCTCAACCTGACTTCGCTGCCGGTCGCCAATCCCGATGACTGGTCCGTGGGCAATCAGCGCGCACTGAAGACGTGGCAGGTGGTCGACAACTTCGCCTGGTTCAAAGGCGCGCACAGCCTGAAGTTTGGCACCAACATGCGTTTCGGAAGCCATACCGATACGCGCGGCTCCATCGGCGGTTTCAACGTGACCCAGGCCGTGGATTTCTCCCGTACCGTCAATACGGTCGATGCGACGAAGTTCGGCCTGCCCACGGATATCAACCAGGCAAACGACCGCAACCCGCTGGAGTCGAGCATCAACTTCCTGCTGGGCCGCGTGGGCAATACCAACCGCGGGTTCCCCTCCACCGCCGACTCCTATGTGGTCGATGTGTACAACTTCGAAACCAGGTTCAACGAGTACGACTTCTTCGCACAGGATACATGGAAGGCCCGCCGCAATCTGACCATCGACATGGGCCTGCGCCTGGAGATGAAGATGGCGCCGACCAATCCCGATGGCCGTGTGCGGTTGCCCAACCAGGCTGCGGTCGCCGGTGGGCTCCCGTCCAATTCGCTCACCTGGGTGCCCGGCAGCCTGTACCGCAATGCGATCAACAATTGGGGTCCCTCGCTCGGCTTCGCCTGGGATCCGTTCAACAGCGGCAAGACGTCGATCCGCGGCAACTACCGAATCGCCTACGATCGCATCAACACGTTTGTCTTCAGCTCGACCGTCTTCCAGAATCTACCCGGAATCGTGATTGGAGACCAGAACACGACCTTCGGCCAGAACGGCGGCCGGTTGACCAGCCTGCCCACTTTGAATGCGCCCACAGGCAAACCGTCCGATCTGGCACAGCCGGTTCCTTTCTCGACTCGGAACATCACCGTGGCCGATCCGAACTTCCAGGCTCCGACGACTCACCAGTGGAGCTTCGGCATCCAGCGCGAGGTCCTGCACAACACCGTTGTCGAAGTGAACTATGTCGGCCGCCGCGCCTACAACCTGTTCGGCGCCTATAACGCCAACCAGGCGGATATTCGTAACAACGGATTCATCGGCGCGCTGAGTACCGTGAAGGCCGGCGGCGAGAGTCCACTCATCAATCAGTTGATGTCGGTCGACTCACGCCGGACCGCATCCGAAACAGGTTCGGCGGCGATGCGCCGCATCTACTCGGTGGACCTCACCAACAACAACGTCGCCTTCATCGCGCAGGATCTCTCCCGCCGCTCAGTGGGCGGCAAGGGCCAGCCAGAGGCGGCGGGGCTGTCGCCTTTCTTCTTCATCCCCTATCCGCAGTTCGCCAATGGACTGAATGTGGTGGACTCAAACGACTGGTCCACCTATCACGGACTGCAGACTCAGGTGCAGCGGCACATGACGAACGGCCTGGAAGTTCAGTTCAGCTACTCGTTCTCGAAGTCGCTGGATACACGGTCGTTCGATCCGGCTCTTTCCACGGTGGGTACAGCAAATGCCACGACGGCCGGCAGCACGCCCTTCGATGTCAACAATCGCCGCCTGAACTATGGGCCCAGCGATTTTGACCGCCGGCACGTGGCGCAGACCTACTGGTTGTATGAACTCCCGTTCGGCAAGGGTCGCAAGTTTGTAGGCAACGCCTCGGGTTGGACCCAGCGCCTGCTGGGTGGCTGGCAGGTGGCGGGAGTCGGTACTTTCCAAAGCGGACGTCCCTTCTCTGTGTACTCCGGCTTCAACACGTTTAACAACGTCGTGCAGTCTTTTGCGAATTGCGACGGCTGCACGCCGACCATGGGTAATGTGCTGGACGGGCCGGGTGGCGTGAAGTGGTATTTCTCGGCCGACCAGTTGGCGAAGTTCAAGCCTCTGGCGATGGGTGAGCTCGGCAACACCGGCCGCAATTTCTTCCGCGCTCCGGGCGGTTGGGGTCTCGACGGCTCTTTCCTGAAGCGCACGCCCATCACTGAGCGTGTGAACTTCGAGTTCCGTGCCGACATGACCAACCTGACGAACACTCCGCAATTTGGTGCGCCGACGGCCACCGCGACTTCCTCTATCTTTGGGCGTATTCGCGATACCGTCCTGAGCAGCTCGCGCAAGATCCAACTGGGGGCCAAGATCAACTTCTAGTCTTTGCGCATAGTTTCTATTTCAGAGAGGCGTGGGTGAAAATCCACGCCTCATTCTTTTTGTCTAGTGCATTTTGATTATTGAATAACTGATATCGATACCGCTATTCTCACGTAGTGCCGAAGGGGGCATTGCCTGGGGATGAGGAACGCACTCAGTCTGTTCGTTCTATGTGTAGCCGTGTGGGCGCAGGATACGGGCGCCGTTCTGGAAGGCCACGTGACCGACGCCTCGGGCGGAGTTGTCGCGGGGGCCGTTGTCAGCGCGACCGAGCGCACAACCGGCCTGGCCCGGTCGCAGACCACCACGAATGCGGGCGCCTATCACCTCGCGCTGCCTGTTGGTGAGTACGATCTCTCCATTACCGCCCCGAACCTCGCCGAGTTCAAACAAAACGCCATTATTCTGAACGTCAGCCGCACAGTGCGCGTGGACGTCCAACTCCAGGTGGCCGGGTCGAAGACGACGGTGAATGTCAGCGCGGCCGCCACCCTTGTGGATTCGAGTTCAAACACAATCGGAAATGTTGTTTCCGGCCGGGAATTGGTGGATCTGCCACTGAACGGCCGCAATTTCACCCAGCTGGGGTTGCTCCAGCCGGGTGTTGCGCCCATGACGGCGGGGCTTTCGGAGGCGGGCGGCTCCCTGCGTGCCGGACAAGCCTACGCCGTCAATGGGCAACGCCCTGAGTCGAACAACTACCTGCTGGACGGTGTCTCGAACGTGAACCGCGTCGACGGCGGGTTTGCGTTGAAGACACCGGTCGATGCGATTCAGGAGTTCCGCATTCTCACGCAGACTGCTCCGCCGGAATATGGCGGCACGGCCGGCGCCACCACGACCGTGGTCACGCGATCGGGCGGCAATGAGGTGCATGGCACGGTCTATGAGTTCCTGAGGAACGACAAGCTGGATGCCCGGAACTTTTTCGCGTCCAAGGTGGAGACCCTCAAGCAGAATCAGTTTGGCGCGACGCTCGGGGGCCCGATCCGCCGCAATCGCGACTTCCTTTTCGGCTACTACGAAGGCTTCCGCAACCGCCAGGGCGTCACGCGCGGCGCGACCGTGCCGAGCGATGCCCAGCGGGCCGGCGACTTCTCCGGCTTGCGTGATCCGCAGACCGGCCAGCCGGTGCCGCTGATCAACTACTTCACCGGCCAGCCCTTTCCGAATAACCAGATTCCGACCCAGGCCATGAGCCCCGTTGCGCTAAAGATCATGGAGTTCTACCCGCACGCCAACGCTGGTCCGAATCTCTATATCACGACGCAGACGATGCAGAACCAGGCCGACCAGGGCGGGCTCCGGTTCGACCACCTGTTCAACGATCGCGACCAGTTTTCGGCGCACTTCACCCGTTCGGCCAACGCGAACCTCAACCCGCTCTCCATTGCGGGGGCAAATGTGCCCGGCTTCCCGGTGAGCGAAGACATCACCACGACGCGCGCTGCCGTGTCGGAGACGCACCTGTTCAGCGGCGCCACGGTGAACAACTTCCGCGCCCAGTTCTTCCGCAACGTGTTCTTCACCGGCAACCCGGAGAACCGGACAACGACTCGTCAGCTCGGGTTCAACTACGACACGACGCTGAGCGCCGCGCAAGGCCCGCCCTTCTTCATCGTCAGCGGCTATGCCAGCACCGGCAATCCCATCACCGGCCCGCGCGATACCTCCCAGAATACTTATGAGGTGAATGACTCCCTGTCGCACGTCCGCGGCGCGCATAGCTTTAAGTTCGGCGTCGACTTCCGCCGCAACCAGATCAACATGACGCAGGGCATCGCCTCGAACGGCTTCTTTGTCTTTGCCCCTTTTCCCATCAGCGACTCGTTTGCCAGCTTCCTGATCGGATTTCCGGTCGTCTTCTTTCAGGGCGGCGGAGATATGAACCGCGGCCTGCGCAATGTGGAGTTCGCCGCCTACGGCCAGGATGAGTGGCGCGTCACCTCGCGGCTGACGTTGAACTACGGCGCCCGCTGGGAGGTGAGCACGCCCTACGTCGACATCCGGAACCGGATGAACTCGTGGTCGCCGGGCAAGCAGTCGACGGTATACCCGAACGCTCCGAAGGGCCTGCTGTTCCCCGGTGATGCCGGCGTGCCGGATGGCATCGCGCCCGTCTATTGGAAGAGCCTGATGCCGCGCGTGGGCTTGGCTTGGGACCCGAATGGCAATGGCCGCACCTCGGTCCGCGCAGCCTACGGCATCTACTACGACTCTTTCACCAACGGCGTCGGCGGCCCGCTGCAGGCGCCTCTCAGCGCACTGCCCTGGACCCAGGCGCGCCAGCTTTCGGCGCCGATCAACTTCACGGATCCCTGGAACGGCGCCAACCCGTTTGTCGCCGGTACGTTCCCGCAGCCCACCACCGTCCTCACGATTGAGAACGGCATGCGCCCGCCTTACTCCCAGAACTGGAACTTCTCCGTGCAGCACGCACTGGTCCAGGATGTGTTGTTTGAACTCCGCTACATCGGCAACAAAGGCACACGCCTGCCGCGGATGATTGAGGCGAATCCCTCCGTCTACGGTCCGGGCGCCAGCTCGAATGACGCCGACCAGCGCCGCATCTATGCGGGGTGCCGCGGAGCCGGCGGGCCGTGCGATTTTGCCTCCGTCGGTCTCATCACAAACCAGACGAATTCCACCTACCATGCGGCGCAGTTCTCCGTCTCGCGGAGGTTCCGCGACGGTCTGTCGTTCCTGGGGTCCTACACCTATTCGAAGACGCTCGATTACGTGTCCAGCTTCAACGTGGCCGGTTCGGCTCCGCGCCTGGTTGGAGGTGAGAACGATCTCGCGCAGGACCCTTTCAATCTGAAAGCCGAGCACGGTCCGTCGCTATTCGATGCCCGCCATCGCTTCGTCTTCAGCGGCAGCTATCAACTGCCGGGGCCTTCGAAGTCCGCGGCGCCGGCGGCCCGCGCGCTGCTGGGCGGATGGCAGCTCAACTCAATCATGAACTTCGCGTCCGGCACGCCGTTCACGGTGTATGACAGCGCCAATGTCTCGCTGCAGGGCAGCGCGCCCGAGATTACGGGCTTCTACTCCAGCCGGCCCGACGCGATCGCGGATCCCAATGCGGGTTCGCACTCGCCCGACCAGTGGGTGAGCCGTTCCGCCTTCCGGCGCCTGGATCCGCTGACGCAATCCGGGCAGTTCGGCAGCGCGGGCCGCAACACGGTGCGCGGGCCCGGCATCGCCAACGTCGATCTCTCCCTGTTGAAGTCCATCGCCCTGACGGAGCGAACCCGCCTGCAGTTCCGGGCGGAGTGCTTCAACATCGCGAACCACGCCAATTTCGGGCTGCCGGAGAACGACATCTCCTCGTCGAACTTCGGCCGCGTGCTGACGGCCGGCGCGCCCCGCCTGGTGCAGTTCGGTTTGAAGCTGCTGTTCTGAGGCGCAGGCCGCCGGGCGGTTACACTGGTGGATTCATGCCGCCGACCCGGATCCTGACGAAACGTGAACTCAATCGAGCCCTGCTCGAACGCCAGATGCTGTTGCGGCGCGAGCGTACGCCGGTGCTGGAAGTGATCCAACGTCTGATCGCGATGCAGGCCCAGCAGCCACGCCCGCCGTTCATCGGGCTCTGGACACGGATCGACGGCTTCACGGCGCCTGAGCTGGCAGCCTTGCTGCGTGACCGGCAAGTGGTGCGTGTCACCCATCTGCGCGGCACCCTGCACTTGCTCACCACCACGGACTACCTCGCCTTGCGTGGGGCGATGCAGCCTGTGCTCAGCGCGGGCATGCATTCCATCCTCAAACAGCGTGGCGCGGTGCTGGACATCGAGGCGGTCGTGCAGGCGGCCGAGAGCCATTTCGGCAAGCGGCCCCAGACCTTTGAGGATTTACGCACCACGCTGATGGAGCAGTTCCCGGGTGTGGACGAGCGAGCCATGGGCTACGCCGTCCGCATGCAGCTTCCGCTCTGCATGGTGCCGGATGACAGCCCATTCGCTTATGGTGCGGATCCCATCTTCACGCCCGCGACTCACTGGCTGGGCCAGCCGGTGCCCGATGCCGGTGGATTGGACGGCCTGCTGCTGCGCTATCTGGCAGCCTTTGGACCTGCGTCCGTCAATGATGCCCAATGCTGGTCCGGCCTGGGCAAGCTGAAGCCGGCATTTGAAGCCTTGCGCCCCAAGCTCGATGTGTACAAGGACGAGAACGGCAAGGAACTCTTCGACGTGCCGGGCGCGCCGCTGCCGCAGGAGGATACGCCCGCGCCGGTCCGCTTCCTGCCCGGCTTCGACAACGCCATCCTGGCGCACCAGGACCGCTCGCGGATCATCGCCGACGAGCACCGCTCGCTCGTGACCACGAAGAACCTGCAGGTGCTGCCTACCGTGCTGGCCGATGGATTCGTGGCCGCTACCTGGGATGTGACCCTGCGCAAGACCGTGGTCACGGTAACCGTGAAGCCGTTCAGCCCGCTGACAGCCAAGGTGAAGAAGGCGGTCGAAGCGGAGGCCGCCGGCCTGGTGAAGTTCCTGGCCGGCGACGCGCCGCGTTGTGAAGTCGTTTTCGCCTGAAGAAGGATAAGCGGCCAGGGTTACGAGCGCAGCCCCAGCAATCGCTCGGCATTCCCGTAGTAGACCTTCCGCAGAATCTGCTCCGGCAGCCCGATGCCGTAGATCCTCCAACGGCCCTGAGGCGGCACTGGCGCGGGGGCGTAGTCGAAATACTCGTCCTCCGTCTCCAGGAAGCGCGCGTAAATCTGATACAGCTCCTTGCAGAAGTACTGTTGCGGGAAGTCCTTCCCCTTTGGCGTGGCATCCGTGCCGAAGAGGATCCGGTCCTGATAACGATCGAAGAATTTCCGTGCCGTTCTCGGCTGCCGGCCCAGTTCTCCCACGCGCGCGCCGATGTCGACGAACATGTTCGGGTACTTGTCGAGGCGCGCGGACACATGCGCCAGGTTCTCGGCGAAGTTGCCTACGTGCAGGACGATGAACTGCGTCTTCGGGTGGCGCGCAATCACGCGGTCGCGCGCGTCCAGCAGTTCGGCATTGCTGGGAAAGTCTTTGCCGCGGAACGACCAGTCGGGATGATTGCCCAGTTCCTCGATGCGCTCGTTGAAGCGGTCGATGGGCTCGAAGAACGCCAGCGGGTCGGAGACATGGATCGTCACCGGCATCTTGAGGTCGCCGCACGCCGCCCACATGGGGTCGAAGCGAGTGTCGTCCACTTTCACCAGATGCCCGTCTTTGTCCCGCACGGTGAGCCCCAGCATTTTGAGGATCTTCAGGCCGTGTGCGCCGTCGGCCTTGGCCTTGGCGATCTCGTCCCCCTGGAACTTCGCATAGCCGGGCTCGTTCACCTTGCTCCACCAGGGTTCGGTGAAGGTCAGAAACCGCTTGGGATGTTTCCTGTCATATCCGGCAACTGCCTCGCGCAGCCCGGCGCCCCGTCCGCCGGTGAGGTTCACCATCATGCGGATGTTGCAGCTGTCCATCACGGCGAGCAATTCCTCGGGTGTGGCCGGGAACTGCATCTTCTCGCCGCGCGAGAACGAGATGTGCGTATGGATGTCGATGAGCGGAAAGCGTGGTTTCTCGATGCGGGTCTCGTGCACCGAGAGCATGCTCTTGGGCTGATAGGTGGGCAGCGGCAGCCGCGGGTCCTGTGGATCCTGCGCTGCGCGAGCCGCCAGGCAGCTTCCAGCCAGGGCGGGGAAGAGGTCCCGGCGCCTCACCCGCCTTCTCCTAACACCTGAATCGCCACCGTGCGCGCCAGCGGGCCATCATATTCGACGAAGTACACTCTCTGCCGCCCTCCTCTCATCGTCCTGCCGTTTTCAATCGGGAAGAAACACTGCGTTCCACCTAGAATACTCTTCAGATGGTCGCCCGCGTTGAAGCCCAGACGTCCATCGTAATCCAGGTAGCGGTTGTGCCAGTAGCTGTATTCGCCCCGCGGCGGATCCTTGGGGGCCAGCCGCTCCAGATGCGCCAGTACGTCCCGTTCCAGGCACTCCACGCCTTCCGTCACCAGCAGGCCCGACGAGGTATGCGTCGTCATGGCCATCACCACACCGTCGCGCACGCCGCTGGCCGTCACCACCCGATCCACTTCATTCGTGATGTCGATCATTTCCAGATCGCGCCGCGACTGCACTTCAATGCGTTCCAGCTTGATAATCATGCGGTCACTCCGCCATGCGCCACGCCGCCGGCCAGCAGGGCGTCGTCCACCGGCTCGTGCCGGTTCAGCTTCCGCTTCCCTAGCAGCCGCTCGGCATTGGCGCGGAAGATCAGGTCCAGGCAATCTTCCGAGAACCCGAGAGACCGGACGGCTCTCGCCATGTTTTTGATCTCGACACGCGGATAGTTCGAGCCGAACAGGATCTGCTTGCGCAGGCTGTGCTCGAAGACGCCCAGCGGAATCTGTTTCGACATGACGAAGCTCAGGAAGTCCCTGGGGTTTTCGAAATACAAGGCTGAGGTATCCAGGTGGACGTTCGGGTACTTCAGGGCCAACGCCACGGCCTCCATGGTCCATGGCCATGCCAGGTGCGCCAGGACGATGTCGAGCCGCGGGAACCCGGCGGCCACTGCTTCAAAACGGCCGGGCCGGCCGTATTCCAGGCGGCTGCCCGGCTCCCAGCTCATGCCCGCGTGGAACAGGATGGGAATGCCCAACTCCTGCGCGAGCTCGTAGATGGGGAAGGCCCGCTCGTCATCAGGGAAGACCTCCTGCATCGCCGGATTCAGCTTCAGGCCGCGCAGGCCCAGTTCCTCAATCGCGGACCGCAGCCTCGGCAGGGCATCAGCGCAGCCCGGATCCACGCTGGCGAAGCCGATGAGCCGGTCGCTCATCGCGCACAACTCGGCGATTTCCTCGTTCGAATAGACCGTGCCTTTGCCGCTGGAGCGTGCATCCATGGCCAGCACCACGGCCTGGCTCAGTCCGGAGGCATCCAGTTCCAGATGCAGCGTCTCCAGTGGCTGATATGTGTTCCCAATGTAGAAGCGCTCGCGCGCCGCTGTTTCCAGTCCGGGATGGCGGCGTACCATTTCGCGGACCAGCACCGGATGCGTATGGAAGTCAATGCCAGGCCAGTTCACGCAGCTTCTCCTCCGCTTCTTCCTCAGATGCCTGGCAGCCCGTGCCGCCGCTGCCTTGGGTTGAAACTCCTCCGCATACCACCGCGAACCGCAGTGCCTGCATCAGGGTCCGGCCGCCCAGCCAGGCATGCAGGAAACCCGCATCGAACGAGTCGCCAGCGCCGGTCGTGTCGATCGGTCTCACTCTCAGCGCCGGAGCGTGGATCACTCGTCCCCCGTCCAGCGTCATGCAGCCTCTCGCACCGAGTTTGGCTACCGTAAGCGTCCGCCCGTTCTGCAGCCGCCGCAGCGCCCTCTCCGGATCGCTCAGCCGCGAAATCCCCGCCAGTTCGACCTCATTCGGCAGGAAGATGTCCACTTCCTCCAGGGTGTCGAGAATGTCCGAGCCCCACTCGTCTGTTGGGTCGCAGCCCGGATCCAGAGATGTCGTCCAGCCGCGGCTGTGTGCCTCCCGGAACAGACCCAGGCAGCCGGCCCGCAGGCCCCGCTGCAGAAAGTAAGAGGAGATGTGCAGGTGTGTGAAGCCATGCGGCAGCTGGATTTCCGAGGCCTTCAGATTCTCGATGGCGCCCAGGTAGGTGATCAGCGCCCGGTCGGCGGCGGAGGTGATGGAAACAGTGAGGCCGGTGCGTACCGCCGGATCGTGGATCACCGTGGAGATGTCCACGCCGGACCTTCTCAGGAAGTCACAGCAGAAATCGCCCCAGCCATCGCAGCCCACCTTGCCCAGAATCGAAACCGCATCACCCAGCCGGGCCAGTCCGACCGCGCAGATAGCCGACGCGCTGCCCAGCGTCAGGGCCATGTCATCCACCACGACTTCATGCCCCAACCGGGGGAACTTGTTGAAGTCGCGCAGGATCAGGTCCGGATTCAGCTCACCGGCAATCAGGATTCTCACCATCCGCCGTCCTCGACCTTGGTGTGCAGACGAAAGTCCTCCACTACACGGTTGATGACTCCGTCCTTCGACGGAGCGTCCGGCCACAAACCCTCTTCCAGGCAACGGAAGTAACCCAGCAGTTGACCCACGAGCGCATCGAGCACCGGCGCGTCATTGTCGTTCACCGCACCGGCCTCCACGGTCTCGAAAACCGCATCCTCTTCGGCGGCGAGCCCCGTCGGCACGCCTGACCCTACCAGTAGCTTACGCCCAAGCCGCTTCCGGTTGAGCTCCTCAATCAGGTCACATTCATAAGCCCGCACCGTCGGACTGTTCGATAGAAAACACACCACCAGCGTACGGTCGTCAATCGCGCACATGGGTCCGTGGCGCAGTGCCAGATACGTGTCAGCCGCTGTCATGACTCGCCCATTCGTCATTTCCAGTGTCTTGAGAGCCGCCTCGCGCGCGGCTCCAAACCGGCAGTGCGAGCCCAGGAAGATAGCCCGCCGCGAACGCCATCCCGCCACCTGTTCCAACTGCTCGGCGTTCTCCAGTATGGCCGATCCGGCCCGGCTCAGGTCACTCACCATCGACTGAAAACCGGCCGCGTCCGCCAGCCAGCCCAGGGCGCGGGCCGCCAGCACAAGATTGGTGAAACTGCTGGTCATCACCAGGCTGCGGTCGTTGGTGCGCTCGTCCAGCACCACCACGCCCGCGCGCGGCTCCTGCCGCAGATTCCGTGCCAGGCGGCCCTCGCGGTTGCAGGTGAAGATCAGGTGCCGGACTTCCGGCTCTTCCCGCAGCATCAATTCCACGGCGCCGGCACTCTCCGGGCTGTCGCCCGAGCGCGCCAACGAGACCAGCAGCAGGGGCCGCAAGGGCGGCAGGGCCAGCGCTCCATGGGTCAGCAGGGCTCCGCCGCCGACGGTACGGACCGGGCGCCCCAATCGCGCCTCCAGGGCGGCGTCCACGCACTCACCCGCGAACTGCGAACTGCCTGAACCTGTCAAGACGACGGCGCCACACCCTTCCAGCAACTCCTGCAGCCGCCCGGAGGATGCCATGACGCGCTCCGCCGTGTTCCTCCAGATGGACGGCTGTTGCCAGATCTCCCGCTGGGTGTCGGAGTCCGTCCTCATTGCAAGGTTCATTGGATCTTCCTGTTAGCATGCTAACGAAAGCAAATGAAGCTTTCAAGAGTTTCGTTTGATTTATTTCGTGTTAAATATTCTTGCGCCAGCGAGCATCCGACCAACGCATCAGTTGCACTTCGACGGGCTGCCCCAGCGGCTCGGAGGCCCACTGGACCGGACGCCGCACCCCGGGCCGCAACTCGATTTCCGCCTCCAGCCGCAGTGTCTGCCCTTCCAACTCCCGTGGGATGGCAAAGGCACACTGCCGAAGCTTGCCCGCGTAAGGGTGTCCTGGATCCAGCGATCCCTGCGCCTGGAACTTACCGTCAGGCGTGGCCGCTTTCACCCGCAGAACACCTGGCACGCCGGCCACCCCTTCATTCACGATGGCGGTCACCAACTCATAGGCGCCGCGGCGTTTACGTTGCCAGAGCCAGCCCGGGCGCAGGCGGTAACCCATGCGGCTGCGCAGGCTCTCGAAACCCCGCGGGAAGGCCTTGTGAAACGCATCGAGGTTGGCGGCCTCGGTCCACAGCGACCAGTAGTTCCCTCCGACGTTCAGCACGTGCCGCATGGCCCGTTCCAGCCTCGGCTGCATGGCGAGCTTGTACTGCCTGTCATAGCCGTCCTCCATGATCACCGCCAGCCAGGGCGGCCGGTTGGCGAGCATGTCGATTTGAATCGGTTCTTCCACCAGGATGCTGTCCGAACGCAGCCAGGCCCCGGCGCCGGTGCACATCTCGATCACCCGGCGGTTGCCCACCAGGCTGATGTCGGGCTCGGTATTCACTGCCAGCGGCGTCCGCTTCCATGCCTCGAGCTGCTGCCGCGTGAAGTCCACAAACGTCCGCTCGGCTGTCGCATAGTCAGGAAAGGGATTGTGCAGATTGGCCGTGTGGCCTTCGCCCCAATACCCGTACTGCATCAGGTCGACGAACTCCACCTGAGGATGCCCGTCGAACTGTGCCGAGAGCAATTCGTTCAATTCCCTGAAGGCCTTGCGGAACTCCGGATGGTCGTAGCGCGGCTCGAACGAATCCTTCGTCTGGCCGTTTGCCCGATCGCGCCCGATGTTCACCAGCGGCACCTTTTCGCGGACGAAGGCCGGCATGGCGATAGGCTCATCCGGCGCGCTGGGATTGGAGAGCTGGACGCGGAACGCCACCCTCTGCCCTCTCGCTTTGGCGGCATCCAGCGTCAGCTTCCAGATGGGGTGCAGATCCAGCCGGCCGGCCTGTTTCTGTACATGCCGCCAGTCGCACCGGATGTACAGAATGTCGACAAAGGGCAGGCTCGATAACCGGTCTACATGTTGTTCGAGGGTCTCTTTTCCACTACGCGCCGCCAGCGACGGGCCGCCTTCCTCCCATGTGTAGCCCATCAGGCCCAGTCCTGGATTCCGCAGCGGGCCTTCGTGAGCCGACGTTGAAGAGAGTGTCATCCAACCGTCGTCCTGCTCGGCTTCAAAAGGCCCCTGATCCAGGCGATCGGCGGCTGCGGGACCCGTCCAGGCGGGGGCCTGTGCGGCCGCCAACGCGGCGGCAGACACGTTTGTCTGCAGGAAAATACGGCGGGAAACTGTACTCACGTTGGCACCTCACAGGCAGCGATCTCCGGCACCCCGGCAAGCTCCGGGCTATCGTTTCTTTACCTTCTACAAGTTTGGTTAGCCCTGTCAATAACAAGCAAAGGAAAACCAGGGAAATCATTTGACAAGAGCGCCGTCACCGCGAGCCTGCCGGCGGCTGAGCCGGCGCAGCCGATCGCACCTCGCCGTGGCCGGCCGGCCCCATGCTAGACTGAGTCCACTCGACCGAGTGGTGACTAGGGTTCCTGCTGGCCGCGCTGGCCAAGCGCACGGTCCGAGCGTCACAGAGAGCCGTGTTTGCGGCCTGCACCCTAGGGACAAAACCCCAGAGGCGGACAAGTCGGGCTACCCAATCTGTGCGTTGGAGGGATTGCCCCCATGCCTGTCACCGCTCTTCTTCTTGTTTTGCTCTCCGGCCTGCTGCACGCCACCTGGAACCTGGCGGCCAAACGCGCGGCCGCCGGAGCGGATTTCGTCATTCTCTACTCCAGCCTCACCTGCCTCGTCTATGCGCCCGCCGCTGTGTGGTTCTGGCCGTCGATGCCCGCCACGATCGGCTGGCGCGGCTGGGCACTGGTGGCGCTGAGCGGGATGCTCCATGTGGTGTATGGGCTCGTGCTCCAGCGCGGCTACCAGGTGGCGGACCTCAGCGTGGTCTACCCGGTGGCGCGCGGAACAGGTCCCCTGCTCTCCAGCCTGGCTGCCGTCGTGCTGCTGGGCGAGCGCGTGACCCTGGCGTCCGCCGCCGGCCTGGTCCTGGTGGTGCTGGGGATCCTCGGATTGTCGCGGCCGGATGGGCACGTGGCCGCCGTCCCTGGCGCCCGCCGGCGCGGAATCCTCTATGGCCTGGCGACGGGCGTGTGCATTGCTCTCTACACCGTGGTGGACGCGACGTCTGTCCGCGTCGTGCGCATGCCGCCGCTGCTGCTGGATTACCTCTCCAACGCAACACGCACCCTGATTCTGCTGCCGGTTGTCGTGCATCGCGGGCGTCATCTTGTGGACGCCGCGCGCCGGCACGGCCGGGCCGCCCTGGTCGTGGCCGTGCTCGCGCCCATGGCGTACATCCTGGTTCTACAGGCGATGCAGAACGCGCCGGTGACCAGGGTTGCCCCTGCACGGGAGGTCTCCATGCTCTTCGCGGTCCTGCTGGGCGCAGCGGTGCTCGGAGAACGGCAGGGGCGCCTACGACTGCTCAGCGCCGCTTCGATCGCTTCGGGCGTAGTGACTCTCTCGTTGGGGCGATAGCTGGAGGAGAGACAGCAAAGTTACTGAAAGGCCCGGCGTTCGGGCCGATGAGTCCAGTGTCATGGCGGACTCATGCCCCTGATCACGCTCAAGAGGTACCTCAGCAACTCGGATGACGAGATCGGGCTGCACAAAATCGTATCCATGCTACTGCATGGCATGGCGGATCACGCCGTCTGCGCCGACCCGCAGGAGCACGACAGCTTCCGGCAGGACATGCAGTCTATCGAGGAAGCGGCTAATCAGGACTGCAGTCACGATCAACTGCTGGTCATCGCCGGCGCCGCCATCCACGCGCTCGATTGCTACGCTGTCCGCACCACTCGTGCCATCCGGCGTCAGGACTCCGAACTCCAGAACATGATCGATATGCTGGCACAGACAGTCATTGCCATCAGCGGAGGTAACGAACGGGCAGCCCCGGCGCTGAACGAGATCCGTACAGACCTGGAGCAGGCCGCTTCCTTTGAAACAGTGCAGAGTTTGAAGTCCCGGCTGGGCGCGTGTCTCGTCAAAGTGCGCGACGAGGCAACCCGCCAGAAACAGGAGAACGACGCGGCCATCAATGAGCTGCGCGGCCACCTGCTGCGTGCGCAAGCGCCCGTTGCCCAGCTCAAAAGCTCCAGCCTGGATCCAGTGACGAACCTCCCGGATCAGGCTGCTGCCATGACTGCGTTTCAGGAAGGGTTGAAGACTGCGGGCCGCAAGTACGTCCTTACGCTGGTCGTGGGCCGGATGCAGCCCATCAATGCCCGCTTTGGCCAGGCCGTCGGCGACGAGATGCTGCGCCTGCTCAAGAAACACGTGCAGGCTCAAGTAATGCAGGAGGGGGAGCAGATCTTCCGCTGGACCGGCCCCACACTTGTGGCGCTGTTGCCTCGCCAGGAGACCATCGATCAGATCCGCTCGAAGCTCAAGCGCGCGTTGGATGTGCCGCTCCAGAACGAAGTCGACATTGGCGGCCGCTCGGTCCTGCTGCCGCTCTCCATTGCCTGGTCCGTCATCGCTCTCATCCCGCCCATCACGAACACCTCCATGTTCATCAGCAAGTTCATCGCATCCCAGACTCCTCTCGACTACTGCTAACGCCATGACCACACAGGAACCCATCGCCGCTCCAGACCCCGTGCATCAGCTCCTGCTGGAGCGTGTGTCCGAGTTGGAAGAGCGGGTCGGCAATCTCCAGCGGCTGGAGGACGCCGTCCGCCGGAACGCCCTTCTCTTCGAGTCTCTTCTCGCCGGCAGCCGCGACGGCATCACCCTCACGACGGCCGACGCCACTGTGATCCGTGTGGTGAAGTCGATCCTCGGCTATGCACCCCTTGCCCTGGCCGGGACGTCTTTTCTTAATATCACCCACCCTGACGATCAGCCGGCCATGCGCGCGAGCTACCAGCGCCTCATCGAGCAGCGCGCGGGCGTCGTCCAGCATCAATTACGGTTGATGAAGCCGGACGGGTCGCACGTCTGGGTGGAAGGCACTGTCACCGACATGCTCGACAATCCCAGCGTCCTGGCGATAGTCCACAACTATCGCGACATCTCCCAGCTCCGCGGCCTCGATGCCGTCGCGCTCGAATCGTCGCTGCTCGTTGATTCGGTGCCTTTCACCGTGTTCTCGAAACGGGTCGACGGGGTAGTCCAGACCTGGAACCACCGGGCTGAGGAGCTCTTCGGCTACTCCAGCCAGGAGGTGCTTGGCCATCACGTCTGGTTCCTGCTGCCGGAGGACGAGCAGGTGCGGGAGTCCAACGCGTGCCGTGCCGTACTCGAGACCATGCGGCCTACCCGGAAACTGCGCATGGTCCACCTGCATAAGGGCGGCGGCCTGGTTCCCGTGGATGTGGTGCTCAAGCCACTGATGCAGAACGGAGCACTGCGCGCCATCGCGCACCTCTGCTATCCACTGGCGGACGCATCCGGCTAGCGCGCCGGTCCATGCCAGACGCCGCCGCCAAACGTGGAGACATAGATCATGTCCTTTGCGTACGGATCCACCGTCACACGCTGGCCCCATTTGAAATCGTAGCCGGGCACCCGCTTCCAGGTGGCTCCGCGATCGCCTGACCGCCAGACTGACGATTCATAGCCGGTCGCGTATAGGACTTCCGGTCGAGCCGGATCCTGCGTCACATCGTAGACGTGCTGGTCAGCGCTGTGGACATTCTTCCACGAGACGCCCGCGTCTTCCGAAAGGAAGATGCCGCCGTTCTTTGCACCCTTGCGCGCCCAGGCCGCAAGATAGAGCCGTCGCGGGTCTTTGCTGTCCACCACAATCCCGTTAGGGCCATTCACTCCCTCAGGCAGCGACGCGCGCTGCCAGGTGTCCCCGTGATCGGCTGATTTGTACAGGGCACCGTCGCGGTCGTTGCCGATGCTGCCATCCTCACTGCGCCGCGCCACCACCAGGTACAGGGTCCCCTTCGAATCCTGGGCCAGCCGCCAGGCGAACGGCTCCTTTTCGGGCAGGCCCGAGCTCTTCTTCTGCCAGGAAGTGCCACCATCGTCCGAGCGGAATACTCCTCGACCGAAGCCGGTGATATAGAGGCGCTCGTGGTTGTCCCGGTCGAGCAGCAGATGCGTTACCGATGTCTCGGGTAGTCCATTCTTCAGGGCCCGCCAGGTCTTGCCGCCGTCGTCGCTGCGGACAACGCCGCCTTTGAACTGCATGGGCGAACGGAAACGCCACATCTTGGGCCGCGGCAGGTCGTGCGTGTCGCCGGTCACCGCATAGATTCGGTCTTTGACCTGGGGATCGAACTCGATCCAGTAGGTGGTGTTCCACCATGCTTCCGGAACTCCATGCTCCGTTGCACTGCGCCAGCTCTGGCCGCCGTTCTCGCTCATCATCATGCCGATGTCGGTCACGCTGAGAAACAGGTGGCTGGACCGGAACGGGTCGAAGTGGATGCCGTAGTTGGTGGTGACATCCAGGCCGGTGGAAGCGTACGACCCATCGGGCATCTTGTTCGTGTACGTGTTCCTCCAGGTTGCGCCGCCATCTGTCGTTCGCAGAGTGCGGCCGAGGTCGGTGCCGTACGCCAGTTCCGGCTGCGTCGGCGACACGCCCAGCGTCAGCGGATGCTCGCCCCAGCCTGGGCCGAACCGGTCGCTCACCCAGCCGTCGTCCACATTCACCGCTTTCTGCCTGGATTCCTTCCAGCCGAGCGTCCACGTCTCGCCGCCATCGGCTGTGCGCGCTACCCCGAAGCTGGCTCCGTCCTGGTAGGAGGCATAGGCGGTGCGCCCATTCCGTTCGGAGGCCGCCACCGCCCGCACCGAGCCGTGCAGGCTGGACTTGCGCCAGGACTGACCGTCCCCGGAAATGAAAAGTCCCTCCTTCGAGGCTCCATAAAAGTACACTTTGCCATTCTCAATACCGGCGGCAACGTCGACAAACGCTGCATGCGGCCAGGTGGATGATTTGCCGCCTTCCACCGTCGAGAGGCTGTTCGCTCCAATCACATGAATTCGGCCCGCGTCTCCCACGATGTGCATGCCGCGCTCCGGCAGTGTCGCAACCGGTGCCCAGGTCTTGCCGCCATCCCGCGAACTCTTGAGGGCCGTGCCCATCGCGGCCCATAGCCTGCCCTGGTGGATGGTCAAGGCGTCGATGCCTGGTTCGTCGCTCACCACGCGCTCGTCGGCGTGATCGCCATCCGCCTCAATGGCTGCGTTGGCTGGGTACACCATGGTCCAGGTGTGGCCGGAGTCCGCGCTGCGCCACAAGCCGATGGTCTTGGCGTAAGCCACTTTGGGGTCGGACGGATCGAACAGGAAGAACCTGGCAGGCCCGCGCAAGTTGAACATTTTCCAGCTCTTCCCGCCGTCTTCCGACAGATAGCTGCCAGTCATGTCGCAGCCGACCAGCACGCGGTTGGGGTCGTGCGGGCTAATCGTCGGATGGAACATTGCTCCGCCGCCGCCCGGTCCGACGACGCTCCAGCCGTTGTGCGAGGTCGACACGGGCAGCAGTGCTGCGATCAGGAGAAAACGGAAGAAAAACATGTTGTAAGATTTTCGTATTGCTAGCTTTGCTTTTTGTTTCTTACCATGTAGAGGAGGGAGTGTCAAGGAAGCCAGACAGCGCCTACACTCGGAGTTACGGAGGATCCTGTGAAGTTGTTTCCGTGGGTGGCCGGCCTGATTCTGTGCGGGGTCTCATTCGCTCAGGTCCAGGTATCCGAGCAATCGTTGACTCTGCCGTCCTCGGTGGAGGGCAAGCCTGATCCCAACCCGCCGTTCGACCAGTTCGCCGGCTCCAAGTTCAATTATCCCTATACGCTACGGGACGAAATCACGCAGCGAACCGTGCCTGTGACGTACCGCGCGGTCGTCCTGGAGAATCAGTACCTGCGCTGCACGGTGCTGCCCGACCTGGGCGGCCACCTCTATGGTTGTACCGACAAGACCAATGGGGCGGAGATGTTCTACGCCAACCGCAGCATCAAGAAGGCCAAAGTCAGCTACCGTGGGGCCTGGGCTGCCTTTGGCATCGAGTTCAATTTCCCGGTCTCGCACAACTGGGTCTCCCTTTCGCCGGTTCCCTATGCGATTCAACGGCATAGCGATGGGTCGGCTTCCGTCTGGGTGTCCAATGTGGACCGGGTTTACGGGATGCAGTGGCGCGTCGAGCTCAAGCTCCGTCCCGGCTCCACCGTACTGGAACAGCACAACTTTCTCTACAACCGCAGCGCCACGCGGCACCGCTTCTATTGGTGGACAAACGCCGCCGTACGGGTCTGGGATGATTCGCGCATCCTTTATCCTCAGCGGTATACGGCTTCGCACGGCTTCAAGGAGATCGACACCTGGCCCATCAACCATGCGGGCCTCGACCTCAGCGTGGTGGGCAATCACACGGCCGGCCCGGTCTCGCAGTTCGCGCACGAATCCCGCGAACCCTTTGCGGGTGTGTATCATCCGAAGACCGACGCGGGCGTCATCCACTATTCTCTGCCGTCGCAGGCACCTCACCGCAAGATTTGGGCCTGGGGCGTCGACCCCGATGGCCGCGACTGGCGCAAGGCCCTCTCCGACGATGAATCGGCCTATGTCGAGGTGCAGGGCGGGGTATTCCGTAACCAGGAAACCTATGCTTTCCTGGAGCCGCAGCAGACGCTCGAGTTCACCGAATATTGGATGCCCGTCCGGCAGACCGGCGGGTTTGTCCGGGCAAATCTGGATGCGATCGTGAACATTGACCACTCGGGCACGGCCACAAAGCTGCGCTGCAACGTGACCCATCCGATCCCGGGGGCCCGAGTGTCGATCCGGCAGGGAACCAGGATTCTAGCCGACAAGACAGCCGACCTGGCGCCAGACCGCGTTTTCACCGTGGAGTTGCCGTCCATTGACGGTAAAATCACCGTCAATTTGACCGGCCGCGACGGCCGCGTGCTGCTGACCCACACAGAGGATGAGTACGACATGGCTCCGGCTGGATCGATACCGATTGGTCCAGTACAGCCCGTGCCGGAATCGAAATCGGCTGAGGTCCGGATTCTGGAGGATGGCCGCGACCGGGAATTGAACGGCGACCGGCTGCGGGCCTGGACCCTCTATCAGGACGGCCTGGCACGCTTCCCCGAAAGCCGCGAGTTAGGTTTGGCGGCGGGGCGGCTGGCCCTGGATCTTTTCCGGTACAAGGAGGCCGCGGGGTATCTCAAAGCGGCGCAGAACCAACTGACCAACGATCCGGAAACGCACTACCTCTTGGGGTTAGCCCTCTTCCAACTGGGCGACGAGCGGGGCGCCAGGACGCAGTGGGAACATGCCATGCTGTTTCCGGCTTACCGTCCAGCGGCGGCCATCCAACTGGGTTTGCTGGAAGCGCGGCAGGGCCATCTGACTGAGGCGCTGGCACTTATAGGGAAATCCGGCCCGGAGGCCGTGCGTGCGGCGGTGCTCCAAGCCGCGCTGTTAAAACGACTCGGACGGTCCCAAGAAGCGGCCACAGTGGTCAATCAGGGGCTCATTCAGGATCCGACGAACGTAGGGCTGCGGTATCTGCGCTCCGCCGATGATGCGACCTGGAAAGTGCTTGCCGCGGATCCGGAGCGAGTGCTGGAAGTCGCTGAAGACGATATGGATCTGGGCTTCTGGGCGGAGGCCCTGGAACTGCTGAACCATCAGTATCCGGAGGTGGACGAGACCTGGCGTGAGCCGGGCAGCGTCCTGCCCCAGCGGCATGCCCTGGTTGCCTATTACCGCGCCTATTGCCTGGAAAAGACAGGCGTCTCCGCCCAGCCGGCTTACCTGGAGGCTGCGCGCCTGCCGTTGGACTATATCTTCCCGAGCAGGCGCTACTCGCTGCCGGTCCTGCAGCGGGCTATCGCGCTAAACCCTGCCGACACAGGGGCTAAGCTCCTGTTGGGTGACCTGCTGATGGCCGCCGGGCAGGTCGATGAAGCAATTGTGGAATGGCAACTTGCCCGGCAAGGATCCTCGAAGCTGGCCACGCTACACCGGAATCTCGGCCTCGCCCTGTTGCGAATCAAGAACCAGCCCGAAGAAGCTGCGCGAGTTTTGCAGGAGGGATTGGGTGTAGATCCCCGCAATCCGGCCGTCTACGAGGCGCTGGACCAGGCGTTGAGTATCCAGGCAAGTCCACCGTCCGAGCGAGCCGCCGCGTTGCAGCGCTATCCCGATCCGGCCGGAATGCCCCAGAACCTGTTGATCCGGCGGGCTCTGACTGTCGCGGCGAGCGGGCAGGCCGCCGTGGCCCTCCAGTTGATCTCGGGGCGGTTTTTTGCGCGCGAAGAGCTGGGTACCAACATCCGCCAAGTCTATGTTGAGATTGAACTTCAGCATGCACAGGAGCTGGCGCGCACAGGCCGGAAGGAGGAGGCTATCGTGCTTGGCCGCAAGCTGGGACAGCCCGTTCCCGGTCTCGAATTCACCAGGGACGGCATGGCCGTGTTTCTCGAGAATGCCCGTATTCAGTACATTCTGGGCGAGTTGGAGGCGGAGGCCGGCCACATGGACGAGGCTCGAGCGTGCTGGCGCCGGGCCATGGACCGAGCGGGGCGCGGATCGGATGCTGAACTTGCTTATGCCGCGCGCGCGTCCCGGAAACTGGGCAAGCCCCTGGATCCCCAGGCCATGGAGAAGCGGCTGGCGCGCGGCAGTGCTCCGGGTAGCGGGATCGCCACTTACGGCCACGGCGAACTGCTGCGGAGCGCGGGGCGTGAAGCCGAAGCCCTGGCCGAATTCCGGCGGGCGCTGCTGCTGGACGACCGGGGGCTGGCGCACCATCTCAGTGCTTTGGCGCTTCGACAGGCGCCTCTGGAGTAAGCATAGATAAGCAGAGACTCGTGAAACGAAAGCTCGTCCCGATTCGACTCTTGCTCTAAGTTAAAGAATCTTCAGCGTATATTTCTCAGCGTCTCAGACGCGGCGGGAATGAATGCCGCATCGCGCGTTGTTTTGCTTTCGATTTGCCGCGATTTGCGCTACTCTCGAAGCAGTTCATGCCAAAGTCGATTCAGAGTGAAGATGTCCTGTCCCGCGGTCCCCGTTTGCTGACCGAAGAGCGGCGCAGGAAGATCCTGGAGATCCTTGAGGCGGAAGAACGCGTCACCGTGGAGGATTTGGTCCAGCGGTTCGGCGTTTCTTCGGTAACAGTGCGCGGAGATCTCGATTCGCTCGCGAAGTCGGGGTCCCTGATCCGCTCGCACGGCGGTGCCATCAAGCGCATCGATCCACGCACCGACTACCCCATTGCCTTCAAGGAAACGCTGCATAGTGCTGAAAAGGCGCGCATTGGCCAGGCAGCGGCGGAACTCATCCGGCCCGGGCAGATCATCATCCTGGACTCCGGCACCACCACGGCGGAAATTGCCAGACGCCTGAAACACCTTAAAGTCAGGCCGGTGACTGTAATTACGAACGCGCTGAATTCCGCCATGGAACTCAGCAGCAGCCCTGAGCTTTCGGTGGTGATGCTGGGCGGAATTCTGCGGCCGATGTCATTTTCGCTGGTGGGGCCGCAAGCCGAGCAGACCTTACGGGACTTGAACGCGGATCAGCTGTTCCTGGGTGTGGACGCGCTGGATCCCGAACTGGGTTTGAGCACTCCAGACATCCTGGAAGCGCAGCTAAATGCCTTAATGATCAAGGTGGCGCGGGAAGTGACCGTGGTTGCGGACTCCAGCAAATTGCGCAGGCGCAGCCTCTCAGTCATTTGCAAGGTCAACCTGATTCACCGGTTGATTACAGACACTGGAGCGGACCCGCAGGTAGTAGAGGCGCTGCGAGAGCAGGGTCTCGAAGTTCTCACCGTATAATCCGCGCAACAATAATAATCCACTGAGCATTTCACCCTAATCAGCGCACCGTTCCGTGCCGATGATAAGAGAGGCGACCCTCTCCGCATCCGCATGCGGGTCAGGCAAACGCCTGACTTCGTCATACCGAACGGAACATGCTGGATTGCACCAATTCGCGGCAACTGAAGCGTGGGGCACTTTGCCTCGTGGGCGCCGCGTTGTCCGTATGGGCCGCACCGGGCAGTGGTCCGGCTGAATGGCGTTCCTGGGACCGTTCGGATGGCATGAACGAGTCGTATGCCCACTCCATCACCCTGGATCCGGCCGGGCGGCTTTGGGTGGTGCACGGGGCCGTGTCGAATCTGTCGATCCTGAACGGATACAGCACGGAACACCTGCCGACGCCGGGCCGCGGCTCGGTCCTTGCGGTGGCGGCTTCCGGCGAGGCCTGGGCGCTGAATTCGGGGGGGCTGTTCCACCTCGAAGGCGGAAAGTGGGTGCGACAGGTTGTGCCCGGGTTCGACGAGGAGAAACTGTCGGGTCCAGGACGGATTGCTGTGGACGAGCACGGCGGTGTGCTGCTGGCCGGCGCGGACCGGCTGTACCTGTATGACAGCGCGAACCGCAGAACCACAACCTTGTGGCGCAGCGAGAGCGGACTGGGCCGGCTGAACACGGTCATATCGGATGCGTCCGCCACCTGGCTGGTTCTCGACAACGGCATTGCCTGCCGTCCCCGAGGTTCGGTGCAGTGGAATGAGTTCCTCAGCGCCAAGGCGGGCTTGACTGCGTTGATCAAACCGTGGGCCGATGGCAGCGGTGTGCTGATGGTGGGCGGCCGGGAGCAGGTCTCGAACCGGGCCGTGCTGGTGGAGTTCGACCATGGCCGGTGGACGGAAGTCTACCGGGGCGGCCGTGCTCCCGTATGGGGTTGGCGCAGTGGTGGAGCGCTGTGGAGAAAGGAAGGGAACTGGCTCTACACCCAGACGGGGGAAAGCTGGACCCGAGTCGAAAAGCACGGCGCCATGGGCGGTTTGATTTACGATGCCGTGCCCGACGGGCGTTCCACATTCTGGGTGGCTACGTCGCAGGGCGTGGCTCGACACTTCGAGCCGATGTGGAGGACTCCCCAGGGCGCGGAGTCGGATCAGATCGTTTCGGGGATCGTCGAGGATCACAGGAACCGGCTGTGGTTCCTCCACGAATCAATGCTGCTGCTGAACGACCACAACCAATGGTCGAGGTACGAGCTGCCAGAGGAGATGCAACCGAAGACGCTCCACACCGGGAGCGTGGCCGCAATGGGGGAGCTGTTCTACTTTCTCTGTGAGAACGGCAAGTTGGCTTCGTTCAATCCGGCTTCCTCTCATTTCGGATGGGTGAGCCACCCCGGCGGCAGGATGGTGCGCACCGCCAGCACGCGGTATGACGGCCAGCTGCTGGTGATCACGAAGGACCCTGCCAAGAATACCGAGTATGTCGAGCTGTTCGATGGCGAGCGGTTTTCCACTCTCCAGCAACTACCGGAGGGCGTCCTGGACGAAGATGTTCGCTCCATGGCGCAGTCTGCCGACGGGGTCCTTTGGATCTGTGGCGGCTTGGAGCTTTCGGGCTGGAAGCAGGGCCGGCGTGTTTCGACGGTGCATCCCGAGGGGCCTGCCGGCGTGGGCGGCTTCCATCTGGCGGAGGTGGCGCCGGGGCGGCTCCTGCTGGGCGGCCGCGCCGTGGTATCGGAGTGGGACGGCCGCAAATGGACAGTGTTGCACGGCGGCCTGGAGCGTGCGCGGCACGTCATGCGAGCCCACGACGGGACCATCTGGATCGCGGCGGCGAACGGCATCCACCGTCTGAAGGACGGAATCCTGATCACGAATGACACGGATGAAGGCCTGCCCACGGGTGTCTCTTATTCGCTTTTCGAGGACAGCCGGAACCGGATCTGGGCGGGCACCGCGCAGGGCGTCAGCCTGTTCAATCCCGAAGCGGACAAGGGGCCGCCTGTGACGTTCATCCCGAAGGGCATCAATCGCGCCGAGGTGTCGCCCCAAGGCGATGCCGCCCTGTCCTTCGCCGCAATTGACCGGTGGAAGAAGACCGACGTTTCCCGAATGATCTTCTCCTACCGCCTGGACGATGGCGCCTGGTCTGAGTTCTCCGCGAACCCCATCATGAGTTTGCGTCGCCTGCCGGGCGGGACTCATCGCATCACGGCCCGGGCGGCCGACCGGAATGCGAACATCGACAGAGCAGGCGCCACCTTCGAGTTTCAGGTCCTGCTTCCCTGGTACCGGCAGCCGGTGTTCCATGCGATCGCATTCGCGGCGCTGATGGTGATTGCGGCGCTGACTCTTGCGGTGACCCGCAGCTTCCACGCCCTGCGCCGGGCGAAGCTCGCGGCCGAGAGTGCCAGCCGCTCGAAGAGCGAATTCCTGGCCAACATGAGCCACGAAATCCGGACGCCCATGAACGGCATCATTGGCATGACCGAACTTGCGCTGAGGACGAACCTCAATCCGGAGCAGTCAGAGTACCTCTCCACGGTGAAGGAATCGGCCGATGCATTGATGACGATCCTGAACGACATTCTGGATTTCTCGAAGATCGAGGCCGGGAAGTTCGAGTTGACGTTCGGTGATTTCAGCCTGCGCGACAGCGTGGGCGACTGCCTGCGGCTGCTGGCCATCCGCGCTCATGAGAAGGGGATCGAACTGGCGATGGACATTCGCCCGGACGTACCCGACACGCTTCTGGGGGATGCGGGGCGGTTGCGCCAGGTGTTGATGAATCTTGTCGGCAATGCAGTGAAGTTCACTGAGGTGGGCGCGGTGCTGGTGCGCGTGCGAGTGGAACGAATGGAGGCTGACGGGCCCGTACTGGATTTCCAGGTGGCGGATACGGGTATCGGCGTGCCGCCGGACAAGCGAGTGAGGATCTTCGCTCCATTTGAGCAGGCTGACGGTTCCACCGTGCGCCGCTTCGGCGGCAGCGGCCTGGGTCTGGCAATCTCCTCGAAGCTGGTGCATCTGATGGGCGGCGTGATCTGGGTGGAGAGTCCCTGGGTGGCCCAGGAACGTGTGGAAGGCGGCCCCGGCAGCGTGTTCCATTTTCAGGCGAAGTTCGGAATCGGGCGGCCGCTTGTGCTGCCTGCAGAGATTGATATTCCTGGCTTCGCCGGTTTGCGTGTGCTGATTGTGGACGATCATCGTATCAATCGCGGAATCCTCAGCGAGACGTGCACGGCGTGGAAGATGAAGACACGGCTGGCGCAGGATGGCGCTTCAGCCCTCGCCCTGATCGACGAGGGCCTGGCCGCCGGTGAACCGGACGACCTCGTGATCCTCGACTTCAACATGCCCACCATGGACGGCTTCGAACTCGCGCGCCGAATCAGGAAGCGCGACGGCCTGCAGGCGACCCGGATGCTGATGCTGACTTCGGCGGGAGAACCGGGAGACATCGAGCAATGCCGCAAGGCCGGCATCGATGCTTACCTGCTGAAACCCGTGAAGCAGGCGGAACTGGCCGCCGCAATCGGCTCGCTGTTCCACAAGACGCCGACGCAGGGTGCGGCTGCCGTTGAGGCTGAGCAGGATGCGGGGCAGCAGCCTGGACTGCGGAAACTCAGGGTGCTGCTGGCCGAAGACAACGCAGTGAATCAGCGCCTGGCGATGCGCATGATCGAGAAGAGCGGGCACGCGACCGTGTTGGCGGGTAATGGGCGAGAAGCCGTGGAGATGTTCGCGCAGGATCGGTTCGATCTGGTTCTCATGGACGTGCAGATGCCAGAGGTGGATGGACTGGAGGCCACCGCGTCCATTCGTAAACTGGAACAGGAACGGGGCAGCCATACACCGATCTATGCCATGACCGCCTATGCCATGCGCGGCGATGAAGAGATCTGCCTGAATGCCGGCATGGATGGCTACCTCTCAAAGCCGATCCAGATCCAGCAATTGATTGGTCTGTTGAAAGCGGTGTCGGGCACCGCAGGCGGGGATGATCCCAAGCCTGGTGACGGCACGCCTTAGGCTCAGCCTCTCAATGGACCCCCGGCTGGCTGTCACTCCTCATGCAGCGCTGCCTGTGGTTGAATCCGCGCAGCCCGGCGGGCCGGCTGATAACCGGCACAGGCGGCGATGGTGATCAGGATCGCGGCTGCCAGGCAGAACGTCGACGGATCGTTCGGGGCCAGGCCATAGACGAGTCCCGTGAGGAAGCGTGTCAGGCCGAGCGTGATGGCGAGGCCCGCCACCACGCCCGCGAAAGCCGTGGCGAGCACCTCCCGCAGGACCATGCGCAGGATTCGCGATTGCTCCGCGCCGAGCGCCATCCGGATCCCGATTTCATTGGTCCGGCGCGCCACGCCGTAGGACACGACTCCGTATAGTCCGATGCCCGCCAGCAGCAATGCGAGAGCTCCAAAGCAGCCGGAGAGCACGGCCATCAGCCGTTCCCTGGAGAGAGATTCTTCCACCCGTGTGGATAGGGTCGTGAATTCGATCGACACGGCGGGGTTGACCTCCGCGATGGCGGACTTGACCGCGCCGGTCAATACGGCGGGCGCCGTGCCTCCGGTGCGGAGTTCGAAGTTCGTCATCGGATAAGGCTCAGGGTCCTGATTCCAGGCGAGGTACACAATGGGCCGGACCGTGTCGCGCATCGAGCCGTAACGCACATCGCCCACAACGCCGACGATCTCGACCGGATCGCTCATTGTGTTGCGCTTCTGGATCCGGAAACGCCGGCCCAACGGGCTATCCGTGCCGAAGTAGCGCTTCGCCATGGCCTGGTTGATGATGGCGGCTGAGGGCGAGTCCGGCGTGTCATGCGCGTCGAAGTCCCTGCCGGCGGTCAACGTGGTGCCGAGTGCTTCAAAGAAGCCCTCGCTGACGAGGTTACTGTCCACGGCGACGACGGGAGCGGTCCGGCCTGGCGCCTCCTCGAGAGCCAGTTCGCGGGTGGACGCGCAGCCGCAGGCGGGTGTCAGGTTGGAAACACTGGCGGCGCGGACGCCCGGCAAGGCCCGCAACTTCGCCAGCATTTGCAGGTAGGCGCCGCGGCGGCGTTCCGGGGCATAGCGGCCATTGCGCAGGTCGACACTGGCCAACAGTACCTGGTCTTTCGCGAAGCCGGTCTCACTGCCCAGCAGCTTCCACAGGGTTGTGAGCATCAGGCCGGCGCCCACAACCAGCGGGAGCGACAGGGCGATTTGCACGGCAACCAGTGCCCGCGCCGTGTTGAACCTGGAGCCTTCGATCACATCGCGCGAATTCGATTTCATCGCCGCGTAAGGTGAGACGGGCGTGCCTCTCCATGCCGGCGCGAGTCCAAACAGCACGCTGGTCAGCAAGGCCAGAGTTGCGGTAAAGGCGAGCACACGCCAGTCTGGGGCCGCATCCAGCGGCACGTCGAGAATAGCCAGCAGGCCGCTGGTAGCCCAGTTGGCGAAGAGCAAGCCGAGCAGGGCGCCTAGTCCGGCGAGCAGCAGGCTTTCCGCCAGCAGTTGCCGGATCAGGCGGCCGCGGCCGGCGCCCAGGGCCATTCGGATGGCGAACTCCCGGCGCCGCGCCACGCAGCGAGCCAGCAGCAGGTTGGCCACATTCGCGCAGGCGATCAACAGGACTACCGCGACGATGCCCATCAGCACCATCAGCGCGTCGAGGTACTGCTCGCGCAGATAGGAGAGGCCGGTGGCGAATGGGTTGGTGACGAGTGTCCGCTGCAGGTAGCGCTGCTGTTCCGGCGCGCGCCAGTGGGAGGGCACGGTGGCCTGAAAGATGCCCGGCGCCAGTGCTTTCATTTGCGCCGTGGCTTGATCGGGGCTGATGCCTGCTTTGGGACGGCCCACCAGGCGCAGCCAGGCGTAGAGCGTATTGTAGTTGCCCGGAGCCGCGTGGATGTCCAGATTGCTGGTCTCTCCATGCAGGATCTTTTCCGCGCAGAGCGGCACGATCACGTCAAAGGTGGAGCCGACATCGACGCCGGTGAAGCCGGCTCCGGTGACCCCGGCGATGGGAATGGGGTGTCCGTCGAGCGAGATCGTTTTGCCCAGGATGCCGGTTTGGCCTCCGTACTCTTTCTGCCAGAAACCATGACTGAGGATCGCCGCGCCTGGACAGCCCCGCCAGTCATCCGCCGACGTCAGGGCGCGTCCCAAGGCCGGCCGGACGCCGAGGGTGTCGAAGTACTGGCCGGAAGCGAATATCCCATTGGCGTAGCGGGCTTCACCGCCCGAAGCGAGATTGAAGCGCCAGCGGCCGTAGGCGAAGAGGTCCGCGAAGACCTGCTGGCGGTCGCGGATCCGCTCCCACAGGGGATTGCTGAAGAACTGGGGCGAGTCCATGGTGACCTGGAGAAGTTGTTCCGGGTGGCTGACAGGCAGGGTCCGCAGCATGAGGGCGTTGATCAGGCTGAAGATGGCCGTGTTCGCGCCGATACCCAGGGCCAGAGAGAGGACAGCCATGCCGGTGACGGCTGGAGAGGTCCGGAGCGAGCGGAGCGCCTGGCGCAGGGTTTGCTGGAGGGTGTCGAGCATCGAAGGTCTCCGGATATTGAATTGGGCGCCAGGCGCGATGGGTCCTGGATGTCAGCTTAGCGGAGCGGAGGGGGTGTTGCGGCGGGGGCGGAGCTTGCCGGTGCGGGGGCTCGGATGGTTGCTATCGTGAATGCGAGAACTGCGGATGGCGAAGAGATTGGAGGTTCAGCGGCCGGAAGCCGAAGCAACCGCCGGAATCCGGCTGGGCATGCCCGGCGAAGTCCGCTGCGGCGTGTGTGGGAAGCGGCGTCGAAGATTGACAGAAGTACAGGTCGGACGGCAGCGGGTTCTCCGATGTCCGGCGTGCGTTGTCTCCGAGAGTCAGCACGAGGAGTGGCGTGCCGTGGCGGTCCGGGCGGTGCGCCTTTGGCATCAGGGCGAGTTGGATGCGGCGTTGCTGGAAGTGCAGTCGTTCCTGAGGAGAACTCGGGTTCATGAGGGACTGAATGAGTTCCGGGGGAACGCCCTGGCAATGCAGGCCGGGATCCAGGAAGAGGCCGGCGATTTGGCCGCTGCCTGGCGCAGCCTGCGTCAACGCGACGATCTGCCCTTCTCCTGCCAGTCCAACTATCTGTGTCACCAGATTCAGGTTGTGGAGATTCTCCTTCATCACAGCCGGTACGCGGAGGCCCAACTGCGCATTCGCCTGGGGTTGAAGCACGTCTACGAGGCCTGCCTTCCTGAGGCGCTGAAGCTGCTGCGGCTGTTCTGCCGCATCCCTCCGAGCCATCGAGAGCGGGACTTGCGGAGGCACCGGCGTCTGCTGCAACGCGCTGTTCAGTCGTTTGGGGTGGCGGATGGTCAGATTCCTCAAGGCGAGTTTGACAGCCGGGTGGAGGCGTTATCTGTCCTCTTCCAGGAAGGACTGGTCCGGTACAACGAAATGGGGGAGCGGGCCCGCTGGCTGCTGGGCCAGCAAGACCCTGCCGCCGCGCTTGGGTTGGTGCGGGCGTTCGTGCGGACCGAGCCGCTGGGCTTCTACCGGCAACTGGCCGTCCATCAGTGGAGTGAGCACGGGCTTGTTGAGGAAGTGGTCAGGCTGACGGACTGAGAGCGAGTGATGGACGACCTGGCGGGTGCCTTAAATCCGCTGTAGGGATTCATTTAGTCCCTAATCGGTCAATGGGACAAGTACCTGTCTCCTGAGCGGAGTAACTCGATTTCGTTACATCAACTCCCCGGGGAAGTTGATGATTACAGGCAACATCCTGTAACCTCCAGACCGAAGAAGACATCGAATAGATAGATGCTGTCTGGTACAAAAAGGTCGTGGGAGCCTGTCGGCGACCGCGACTCGGTCATCAAGTTCGGCCTGTTTGCGGCGGATGTGCGGACTGGTGAACTCAGTAAGAATGGAATTCGCATCCGACTGGCGGATCAGCCGTTTCGCATTCTGGTGGCCCTGCTGCGCAATCCGGGCGAGTTGGTGACCCGCGAGGAGTTGCGGCAGATCCTTTGGGGCGATGATGTCGCCGGGGATTTCGAGCAGGGGCTCAATCGTTCAGTGAACAAGGTCCGGGAAGCGCTTTGCGACACGGCGGTCAACCCCAGGTACGTCGAAACGCTGCCGGGGCGCGGATATCGATTTATAGGGCCGATCGAGGCGGAAGCACCCCCGGTAGTGGAGTCACAACCCAGCCATATCCGGTGGAAGTGGATTCTCGCGGTCGTTGGCCTGAGCGTGGCCGCGGGCGCCTTCCTTGCTTTGCGGTGGACCCAGCCGTCCGTGCCGTCGGCGCACTGGCGCAAACTCACCACGGATAACTACAGCAAGGTTCCGCCGGTCCTGACCGATGGCAGCCGCCTCTATTTCCTGGCCGGCTACCGTGGAGAGCAGTTCATCGCGCAGCTACCGGCCAGCGGCGGACTGCCCATGAAGCTGCCCATCACGCTGCCCGGGCCCGACTGCACGCTCCACGATCTGTCGCCGGATGGTGAGGAACTGTTGCTGACGGCAACGTCAACTTCTGGCCGCACAAAGCTTTGGCCGCTTTGGAGCCTGCGCATCGGGGATGGAACCGCGCGGCGGGTCGGGAGCGTCCTGGCCACCTCGGCCGCATTCTCCCCTGATGGCACCCAGATTGCGTTCTCGACGGAAAGCGAGCTGTACATCGCCCCTCGCAATGGTGCGCCCGCCCAACGGGTCATCGAGCTCAGGGACAGCTTCGTCGATTCCGTCAGCTGGTCGCGCAGCGACGATCACCTCAGGTTCTCCCGGCGGGATCCGCTTTCGGGACAGGCCTCCGCCTGGGAGGTTCGGACGGATGGTTCCCGCCTCCGCCGGTTGGCGCCGGAATGGGACGCTCCCACGTTTGTGCCGGCCGGTTGGGCCCTGGAGGGCAAACTTGGGCTTTTATCCTCTGGCGGCAATTTCTGGGCGATGCCTGAGCCGAGCCTGTTTCAACCGGGCCCCCGGCAGCCCACGAAGCTCACCACCGACGAACCGGAGTTCTCGAGCTATGTAAGGTCGCAAGGGGGGGCCAAGTTCCACGCCATTGGCATCGACCGGTTGGGGGAACTCCAGAGTTTCGACATGACATCGAAGACCTGGGTGCCTGTGCTGGATGGGATTTCGGCCGAACAAGCCGAGTATGCCCGCGATGGCCGACGCATCGCATACGTGAGCTATCCCCAGCGCTCACTGTGGGTTAGGCAGTCGGATGGGACGCGGCCCATCCAATTTACCAGCCCGCCGATGGTGCCGCTGCTGCCGCGCTGGTCCCCTGACGGCCATAACATCGCCTTCTCCGCGCAGGAGGCCCCGGACAAGCCGATGCGGACGTACATCGTGGATACAGACACCGGAGCGATGCGCCTGGCTGTCCCGTCCGACGCCGGATCGCAGAGTGATCCCACGTGGTCGCCGGATGGGCGGAAGCTGATGTTCGGCGTCAGCGCCAGCAGTGCGCGGGAAAACGTCTATCTGCGACTGGCTGACCTGCAGACGGGCAAGGTGTCGAAGTTTGATGGATCGGATGGATTGTTCAGTCCGCGCTGGTCTCCGGACGGCACAATGGTAGCCGCCCTGCGACTGATTGGAACGCGCAACCTGATGCTTTATCGTTTCGAGGACCGGAAGTGGGTCCAGTTGTCCGACCTGCAATGCCGTTGGCCGGTGTGGTCGCCGGATGGGAAGTCGATCTTTTATCTCGCCCGTAACCATCTGATGCGTTACGACGTTAGCCGCAATAAGACCGAGATTGTATCCGACTTGCCGGTAGGGGAATTGGGCGGATTCCTGCACGGGATTGGTATGTCCAACTACGGATCCCCACTCAGGACCCTGGATCACAACAGCCCACAGGTCTATGAGCTCGAGTTCGCGCAGCGCTAATCGCGGAACACCGGCACAGGCTGCTCCCGGTGGGTTTTGACTCCAGGAATCTGTCTCTCACAACCCGATGGCCGGCTTCCGCGCGCAACACGCTGGGCACGCTGTCCCGGCCGGTCATCAGCGGTGGGGGTTGGTAAGGATCGGAGAGAGACAGACTCCTGGATCGTTCTCATTTTCCGGCGAGCAGGTCCAAGGAAGATCCTTGGCATGCGGCCGGGGCTACTTGCTGAATTCCACCTTCATCTTGGACCCGCCCAGATCGATGGAGGTCAGTTCGACGATGGCTCCGCCACTTTTCGTGTTGATTGCCGTGGTCTTGAACTTCGTGGTTCCTTCCGCGACTTTCATGGGCACTTCAATAGTTTTGTTGTTCTTGGCCAGGATCAACGTGGCACTGGTTCCGTCCACCTTCACGGTGTAGCGGCCGGGCTCCAACTTGACGGTTCCGGCAGTCGCCGGGGCCGAAAGTGAAAAATCATACGACTTTGCGTAGATTGGTGTCAGGCTGGCGATGGTGAGGGCAGCGGCGAAAAAGAGCGTCTTGAGCATGTTCATAGAGGTTTCCCTGTTCACCAGTTCAACCAAAATGAGTGCTAATCTCCATCTCTTCGGGATGGAAGTCGCATGGAATCCGCCTCCCTTTCCAATGCACTGATAAAACGAGACATCCTGGTGCCTGTTCCTTACCATGGCGTGGTGGGCGACACCGTTTTAGCTGGTTCATATTCACTACTTCTTTGTCCGGCGGGTGTCCAGGCAGGCCCATTGGCCTTCCCTGCGAGGCCTCAAAGTTCGACCCCCGGCGCTGCGCGCCGAATCACCGCGAACCACATCAGCGGACCACCGTCCCCTGCACTCTGCGGGGACTCGGCCAGGAAAGCGGGGTTCAACTCCCCTCGCACCAGGTTGAGGGATTCGATGGTCCAACCGTCGGAGAAGGCGTCGCTGAGCTCCCGCCGCGACAGGCCCACGGGTCTGCCGGGACGCGGCGGCTCCTGGTCGCTGAAGCCGAACAGAAAGAGACGGCCGCCGGGATTCAGGATGTGGGCCAGGCCTTGGGCGTACTGTTCTCTTTCCCGCCCGTGATAGATGTGGAACAGACCGCTGTCGATCACGCTGGCGAAGCGTTGGTCCCATTCACCCAGGGTCATGGCGTCTTTGATCTCGAACTGGACAGGCAGGCCGCGCGCGGCGGCTTTGGCTCGGGCCCGGAGGATCGCCTCCTCCACAAAGTCGATGCCCGTCACCTGGTGTCCCAGGGCCGCGAAGTAAAGGGACACATTGCCTGTGCCGCAGCCGGCGTCGAGGACGGGGCTGATGATCTGGCCGGCGGCCTCGATAAAGGGCGACTGTGGCCGGCCGATTTCCCACGGCGGGTTGCCGGCGTACATTTGCGTGAATTCGTCGTGGACGGAAGCTGGTTCGTTCGGCATTGAGCTATCTCCTTTGAATTATTGGTGCTGAGAGGATTCGAAGGCCATGGCGGGGCTCAGAGTTCCTGAATTGCCTGCGCCGCCGCGCGGATTGTTTGCGCAATCTTCTTTGTCAGCTCCGGCGTCGCCTGCCCGGACGAGAGGCGCGCCACCGCGGCACTCCGCAACTCCATGAAAGCGCGCATGATCTCCGGAGACCGGCCGCGCTGGAAGCCCTTGCCGGCCTCGTCCATGCGCTCAAAGAGCTCACTGAGCCGATCCTTGTTCGCCTCCAGGAATGCCAGTCCATCCTGGGTGACCGCGTAGACCTTCTTGTTGTTCTCGGTCGACGAACTGGTTAGTCCCTCCTCTTCCAACATTGTGAGGGTGGGGTAGATGACACCGGCGCTGGGCGTGTAACCGCCGGCCAGCCGCTGCTCCATCGTTTTGATCAACTGGTAGCCGTAGCTGGGTTGCTCAGACAGCAGTTTCAGCACGACCAGTTTGACATCGCCGCCCTCAAACAGCCGTTCGCGGCCGCCGCCGAAACCACGGCCAAATCCGCCGCGCGGTCCGCCCTGGAATCGATCCCAGAAGCCGGGTCCGCCGCCAGGGCCGCCCAAACCCGGCCGCCTGGCGAAGCAGCGCTCCGGCGCTGCGTGGGCTTCGTGCATTCCAAAGAATCGTTCAAACATCACTCACTCTCCTTGTCTTCGATATATCTCAAGATATAGCGCAAGATATATCTTTGCGCAAGGGAAATCCGCAATGAGAAAGGCTGAAGCCGCGCGTGACGGCGATGTGCGAGGGCATTCCTCTCCCAGCGGCGGCGGCACTCGCCAGGGGCAACCGGTCTTCCAGATAGGCCGGGGCGCGGCAGGTGACCGCCCTCCGCAATGTATTCCTCCTGCCGGGTTTTGGGCTCTGACAATTGCTTCAACCACCTACACGGAGGGAAGGCAGAGTCCAAGGGTTCCGGCCGGGGAAACCGCGGCCGGCCGCGGGTGGTAGCGCGCCGGGTCCGTTCCTTCTATAGAATGTAAGCACTCCAGAAGAGCACTATGCCTATCCGAACGCTGATCGCCTTCCTCGTCGCGGCTTTCTCCGCCTCTGCCCAGCAACCCCTCTCCGCCAGCCTCACCATCCAGGCCGGCCAACCCGGTCCCCAAGTCAACCGCCAGATTTTCGGCCAGTTCGCCGAGCATCTCGGTGCAGGCATCTATGGCGGCATCTGGGTTGGAGAGAACTCGAAGATTCCGAACACCCGCGGCTATCGCAACGACGTGTTGCAAGCCTTGCGTGACCTCAAGGTCCCCGTCATCCGCTGGCCCGGCGGCTGCTTCGCCGATGAGTACAACTGGCGGGAAGGCGTCGGGCCGCGCGCCAAGCGTCCCGTCAAGATCAACACGCACTGGGGCGGAGTGACCGAGCCCAATTCGTTTGGCACCCATGAGTTCCTCGACTTCGCTGAACTCGTCGGCGCTGAGCCCTACATCAGCGGGAACGTCGGTTCTGCTCCGCCCCGTGAACTGGCTGAATGGGTGGAGTACGTCACTTCACCGGCCGGTTCGCTTGCCTCGGAACGTGCGGCGAATGGACGCAAGGATCCCTGGAAGCTGCCCTACATCGGGCTGGGCAATGAACTCTGGGGCTGCGGCGGCAACATGCGTGCCGAGTATGCAGCGGACGTCACCCGCCGCTACTCCACCTTCATCAAGGTCCCCGCGGGCGTCAGAATCCTGAAGTCCGCTTCCGGCCCCTCCGATGAAGATTACCACTGGATGGAAGTCATGATGCGTGACGCCGGCCGCTACTTCGATGCGATCGGCCTCCACTACTACACGATCACCAAAAACTGGCGCGTGAAGGGTTCCGCCACGGTGTTCGACGAATCCGAATACGCAACGACCCTCCAGGCCACGATGCGCATGGATGGCTTCATCACGAAGCACGCCGCCATCATGGACAAATACGATCCGCAGAAGCGGGTGTGGCTGGCCGTGGATGAGTGGGGCACCTGGTTCGACACAGAGCCCGGCACCAACCCCGGCTTCCTCTACCAGCAGAACACCCTGCGCGACGCTATCGTGGCCGCCCTGAACATCAACATCTTCACCAGGCATGCTGACCGCATCAAGATGGCCAATATCGCCCAGATGATCAACGTACTACAGGCCATGATCCTCACGAAGGACGAGAAGATGGTGCTGACGCCGACCTATCACGTCTTCGAGATGTTCAAGGCCTATCAGGACGCCACGGCTCTGCCCATCGACGTCAAATCACCCTGGTACAGCAAAGACGGCTCGACGCTGCCCGCCGTGAGCGCCACCGCGGTGCGTGGCAAGGATGGCCTTATGCATATCGGCCTGGTGAATGTTGATCCCAACGCTGCCGTGACGGTCACGGCTGAGCTGGCCGGTATCACCGCTGCTTCCGTCACCGGACGCGTGCTCACTGCCCCGGAGATCAACACGCACAACACGTTCGATCAGCCCACGGCTGTGAAGCCCGCGGCTTTCACCGGCGCCAGCATCGAAGCGGGCAAGCTGAAGGTTGTCCTTCCCGCAAAGTCCGTCGTTATGCTCGACGTGCAGTAGGCGCCTGTCGTCAGTTCGCGAATGGCCCCTGAATGGGAATCAGGGGTTCTGCGGTGAGCCTGTCTGGGGAGCTAGCCTCCGATCGGCTCACCGCAGACGATTCTGTGTCCGTCCGGGGTGCTCAAGCCGAACTCTCGCAGACCCCATGGTTTGTTCGTTGGCGAAGAGGTGATGAGTGCCCCCTTCGCGGCGAATTCGCGGAACAGGTCATCCACGCCTACGACATTCCAGTATGCGTAGTAGGAGTGGTTGCCGAGTTCGCCGGCGGGGATCTCGTCCACGCATTCGCCGAGCATCACGCGGAAGCAATCGCGAGTGAGAAAGCTCCAGCCTTCGGCATCGATCGGATCTTTGCGGAAGCCGAGGACATCCGTGTAGTAGCGAGTGGATACCTGGAGGTTGCGAACCGCCAGCACGCAGCGCGAATTCACGATTTGGGCCATGCTGCATTCTCTCCAACCCTTTCCCGCCGCTGGGCGGAGGTCTGAACGGGGGGAGTGCCTCCGCCAGGGGAGCGGGCGGAACTGAACTGCTGCCTCTCAAGGCAGCAACCTTCACAAAGAAGCATTCATGTCAGTTAATGTTGACTTTGGCACTGTGTGCCAATATACTGCCCCTATGGCCCACAAGCCAAACTCGTCCCCGAAAGGCCACCAAATGCGACTCTTGCTCCTCCAACTCCTGCTCGTTTCCACGGCGGTGGTTGCCAGTGCTCAGGATAGGGTTTCACTCAGCGGAAAATGGCAGGTCCACTTGAACGTTGCCGGTAACGAGAGTGACCAGACCTGCACGTTAACCCAGGAGGGCAGCGATCTCACCGGCACCTGCGACTCCGACCAGGCAACGGGCAAGCTTGCCGGAAAAGTGGCGGACAAGACGGTCGCATGGACGTTCAAGTCGGAGTACAACGGCGCGCCGCTGACGATCAAGTATAAGGGCACGCTGGACGGAACAAGCAAGATCACGGGTAGTGTGCTGGTGGAAGAATACAGCGTCGAGGGCGAGTTTACGGCGACCCTGGCCAAATAGCACCAGGCGGTAATTCGCCGGGATTCCCAATATGCGCGGGGCTGCTCCGCCGTTCCCTGCCTGCGGGAATGCTGCCTCTGACGGTGCGGCCGGTGGCCGGATGCGCGTGGGAGCCCACGCTACGTTTCGCCTATCCGCCAGGGTCTCATCTCCCGCTGCACTCACCAGGCGAGCTGTTAATCTGAGAGTACTTCACCCTCATGCGTATCGCCGTCATTGGTGGTTCCGGACACATCGGGACCTATCTCATTCCACAACTCGTCGAGGCCGGCCATGCCGTGCTGTGTGTCAGCCGGGGCCAGCGTCAGCCCTATCAACCGCACGATGGGTGGGCCGTGGTAGAGCACGTCCCGCTGGATCGCATGGTGGAAGAGGCCGCGGGTACCTTTGGCTCGCGCCTTGCGGAACTGAAAGCCGACGCGGTCATCGACCTCACGTGCTACACGCTCGGGAGTGCGCGGCAATTGGTGGAGGCGCTGCGCGGCAATGTGGGCCACTTTCTCCACTGCGGAACCATCTGGATCCACGGCCACAGTGTGGAGGTCCCCACGACTGAGGATCAACCGCGAAGACCCATCAGCGACTATGGCCGCCAGAAGGCTGCGATCGAGGAGTACCTGCTCGGCGAGGCGCGCGAGCACGGGTTTCCGGCTACGCTGCTGCATCCCGGACACCTGGTGGGTTGCGGTTGGCTGCCGCTCAACCCAGCGGCAAACTTCAATCCGGAGGTATTCGAGAAACTGGCGCAGGGTGGGGCAGTGGTCCTTCCGAACTTCGGACTGGAGACCGTGCATCACGTGCACGCCGCCGACGTGGCGCAGGCGTTCACGAATGCTGTCGCGCGCAGGTCTGCATCGACAGGCGAGTCTTTCCACATCGTCTCTCCCGCGGCCCTGACGTTGCGCGGCTTTGCCGAGCGGGTGGCCGGCTGGTTCGGAAAGGAAGCGAATCTCTCGTTCCTGCCCTGGAACGAGTGGCGTGAGACCGTGTCGCAGAAAGACGCGGAGATGACGTGGGATCACATTGCGCGTTCGCCGAACTGCAGCATCGCGAAGGCGCAGCGCCTGCTCGACTACCGTCCGCGCTACCGGTCTGATGAGGCGGTGCGGGAGTCGCTGCTCTGGTGGCGGTCCCGCTAGCTCGCAACTGCTGGAACTGCCGTACCCCATGATCCGCAGGGCGGCGTTCGTACTCCAGGGACGATTGCCCGCTGTGTCGCCCTCCGCCGGGTTCCTCTGGCGGTGATATTATCCCCGTGAGTCCAAAACCTATGAAGTCCCCCCAGTTGGTGATCCTTCCCCTCCTTGCGATTTGTGCCGGAGTTCTTCAGCCGGCGTTCGCCGCCGATCGAGTCAAGACGGCCAATGGCATTCTCGAATCCACTACCGCGCCGAAGGACGGCGTACGCAGTTTCAAAGGCATCCCGTTCGGCCAGCCGCCAGTGGGCGACCTCCGCTGGCGTCCTCCGCAGCCTGTCAAAAACTGGAAGGGGATCCGGAAAGCCGACCAGTTCGGGCCGCGCTGCATGCAGCGCACCGGCCCTGGCGGCGACTACTGGTTCCGCAGCAATGGCATGAGTGAGGATTGCCTTTACCTGAATGTCTGGACCTCCGCCAACTCATCCAAGGAAAAGCTCCCTGTGCTCTTCTATGTTTTCGGCGGCGGCTTCCAGAACGGAGATGGCTCCGAGCCTCGCTATGACGGCGAAAACATGGCGAGCAAAGGGATGGTCGCGGTTTCGATCAACTACCGAACCAATATCTTCGGCTTCTTCGCGCATCCGGAACTCACCCAGGAATCGCCCCACCACGCGGCGGGCAACTATGGGCTGCTCGACCAGGTGGCGGCCCTCCAGTGGGTCAAGCAGAACATCGCCGCGTTTGGCGGGGATCCGCAGCGCATCACGATCGCCGGCGAGTCGGCCGGTTCCATCTCGGTCAGCGCGCTGATGGCTTCTCCGCTTTCAAGAGATCTGATGGCCGGGGCGATCGGCGAGAGCGGAGCGATGATCTCCAGCTTGCCGCCGCAGCCCCTCGCCGCGGCGGAGCAGAATGGCGCGAGGTTCGGAACGGCGGTTGGGGCCGCTACGTTGACTGCACTCCGGACAATGACCGCGGAGCAGGTCCAGGAAGCCGTCAGCAAAACCCAGGGATTCCGCTTTGGCGCGACTCTGGATGGCTACTTCCTGCCCAAGCCGCTGGTCGCGATCTTCGAGGCGGGCGAGCAGGCGAAGATCCCGCTGCTGGCGGGCTCCAACACACAGGAGCAGTCGGCGAGGTTTGTATTGGGCCCAGGCGAACCGACGCCCGAGACCCTCGCCAATGCAATTACGAAGTTCTATGGCGATCGGGCAGACGCGGTGCAGAAAGCCTATGCTGCCAAGACTACGGAAGAGGTGTACGAAGCCGCACGGCACCTCGCCAGCGCGCGCTTCATCTCCCACGGCACATGGAAGTGGACCGAGTTGCAGATGAAGTCTGGCACCAAGCCGGTCTACCGGTATCTCTATGCACGCGTGCGGCCACCGTACCTCGGGATGCCTGGGCAACCGCCACCCGCCGCTCCGGCCGGTTTGCCCGCCGGGCCCCAGGGTGCCGTGCACTCGGCCGAGATCCAGTATGCGATGGGCAACCTCATCCTGGACAAGCGCTACACCTGGGAGCCGGCCGACTTTGAAGTCTCCAAGCAGATGCAGGCCTATTTCGTGAACTTCATCAAGACGGCCAATCCGAATGGAGCCGGGCTCCCGAACTGGCCGGCTTACACTTCCGGCGACAACTACCAGATCATGCGGATCGACGTGGAGTCGCACGCAGAGCCCGAGGCGCATCGGAACCGCTATCTGGCCATCGATTCGGCTCTGGCAAAGTAGTAGGACGCGTGGAAACGCGGCCTGGCTTCTCCGGGTGGGGTGTCCCACCCGGAGGATGGCCCGTCGCGCGTGACAAGCCGGCACCCGCGCCGGCTTGTTTGTTCACACCCCTTTGTAGTTGAGAATCGGGCGGAGCGTGCGGATGACTTTGACCAGTTCCCTCTGCGCCCTCAGCACGGTGCCGACGTCCTTATAGGCGGAAGGGGCCTCGTCTCGCAGTTGCCCCGCGAGGCGGGTGTCGTACCAAACGCCCTGCATCTCACGACGAAGCGTCCGCTCGCTGATGCGCGAACGAGCTTCAGTCCTGCTCATGGCGCGGCCCGCCCCGTGCGCGCTGGAGCAGAGCGCGGGTTCATGGCCGCGGCCCGCCACATGGAAGCTGGGGCTGCCCATCGATCCGGGCAGCACACCACTTTCGCCCTGGTGGGCCGGCATCGCGCCCTTCCGATGGATCCAGAGGTCCCGGCCTCCGAACTCCTCCCGCGTGACGTGATTGTGGTCCGTTGTGATGGCGGTCTCCCAGCAGACCTTCGCCCCCAAGGTATTGCCCAACACCCGGCCGGCCTCTTCCGCGATGGCCTTGCGTGATGCGTCCGCGTAACGCCGCGCGCAGGAGGCATCGTGAAGGTACTCCGCACCTGCGGTGGAGTTGGCGTCGAGGACCCGAAGGCGGTGGTCCACGGGTTCCCCTCGTGACAGATGGTGATCGCGAATTGCCTGGCCCAGTGCCCGCGACCCACTGTGCACCATGAGCCAGAGCCGGCTCTCTTCGTCAGCCTGGATCTCGAGGAAGTGATTTCCGCCGCCCAGGGTTGCGAACTCAAGGGCACCTTCATTGCGGCGAAGGGACTCAAGGCTGGGATGGCTTAGTGTACCGCCCACGGCTGCTTCCGGCTGCTCGATGACCAATCTCCGGTTCCGGCGGCGCGCCGGCACGGCCCGGCCGATCTCCGCGAGAACCTTCCCCGCGATGCCAGGTGACGCCAGCGCCGACGCTTCGATATCCAGCGCGACTGCAAACATGCCGCAGCCGATGTCGCCTCCCACGGCCTGCGGATAGAGCAGGTGTGTTGTGGCGACAGCTACGCCGATGCAGACGTCGGCGGAGAGATGCACATCGGGCATGATTGCCAGTTGCTGGACATCCGGAGCGCGCCGGAGGCGTTCGAGCGCCCCCGACACATCGTGGCTGAGTGGCGCCGTGAGCCAGGTTCGCATGGGGGCAAGCTGCGGCTCACTCCTCATCGCCACCTCCGGCCCACGTAGGCGCAAACAGTAGCTCCGGTGCTCTTTTGCGAGTGATTGCCGCTGCCACTTCCGACCGGAGACGCGGGGTCTCGCGGCTCAATAGGCCCATTACCTCGGACACCGGCCGGCCGTCCGGGATGAGCACGTGTACTAAGAGGCGTCCGCAATCGGGTGCGGCGGAAACCTCCTCTACGAACAAGACGTCGATGCCCTCACCGGTCCCACGGCCCGCCAGGGCGACGTTCAATGCCCGCTGAACCTGGCGGCAAAACTGCAGTGTCTTTCGTTCTTCCTGCCGGCGGGCTGACGCGCGGCACGATTCGCTTTCGTCCAGGGCTTCCACGAAGTCCGGATCGATCAAATGCGGCTCCCTCGAGCCGCGGCTATGCTTTTTCAAGAATGTTCCCCTAATTGCACACACGAATACCCGAGCTCCGCGCACACGGGTGCGGAGATCTCTCAACTGCGGTTTGTGTGGGTGAGCGCGATGGGCGTGAGCCCGGCCGGCAGGCTTAGGTTATGCCAGGGCGAGGGGGCTCGACGGCATCGGGCGGTGTGCAATAGGGGACATACTGGCCTCCGCTTCCTTGGGTCGAGAATTGGAAAATACGCGAGCCCGCGCATTCCCTCCAGTATTTTGGCCTGTCTCCGTGGCGAAATGCAAGATCCCGTCAACTGCGAGGGCAGAAACTCTGACTTTCCACACCGCCGGTAGGCATCGCCACGCGGCGGCCCTGATGATCCTGTATCTTGGCTTTGGCGGCGCGGAGCGGGTATTCGGATCCGAATTATTGAAGGAGTGAACAGTGGCGACCTTGGAAGATCGTGTTGGTTCGACGGACAGACGCTCTTTTCTTAGAGACGCGACAGCCGGTGTCGTCTCGTCCGCCCTGGGATTCATCGACACCGCAGCGGCGGCTCCCGCCGGCCGCAAGTTCCACGTCGCCGCGGGCGGCGATGACTCGGCCAGCGGCTTGTCTCCGAAGAAGCCGTGGAAGAGCTTGGAGCGAGTGAGTCGGGAGACCTTCCAGCCCGGCGACGCGGTTCTGCTGAGGTCCGGCGACGCCTGGAAGGGGCGGCTCCAGTTGCACGGCTCCGGAGCCGAGAATAAGCCCATTGTTCTGGGGCGTTACGGCAGTGGTCCGCTGCCTGTCATTGACATGGGCGCAGTGGAAGGCGCAGCCGTGCTGCTGGAGAACCGGAGTTGGTGGCAGATCTCCGGGATCGAGGTGACCAGCGGTGCTCCGGCGGTTCCCAGGATCGGCCGGCAGGGGATTGTTGCGTTGGTGACTGGAGAAGGCACCTGCTCAAACATCGTGATCCGCGGCTGCTTCATCCACGATGTCTGGGGCACATTGGGCGGCGGCGGGCCGTTGGATATGTACAACAGCTCCGCAATCTTTGCCGGCCGTCGGCAGACTGACCGGCACCGCACCGGCTCCGTGGAGAACCTGCTCATCGAAGGGAACCGCATCGAGCGGGTTGACCGCTGCGGCATCATCGTCTGGCGTGGGGGCAAGGGTGTGGTGATCCGCCAGAATCGCATGGAGAATCTCGGCGGCGACGGCATCTTTCCCGAGGGTTGCGATGGCGTCCTGGTGGAGCGCAATATCGTAACACGTTCCTGCCTGCGCACTGGCGATCCGGATCTCACCCTGGCGGACAAGCGCTACAATCCGCACTCGGCCGCCATCTGGCTGCAGAACTGTACCGGCGGCATTATGCAGTTCAACGAGGTCTACGATACCGGCCGCTGCAAAGGGAACGGCGACGGCGAGGCGTATGACTTCGACTTCGGTTGCCGCGACTGCATTCTGCAGTACAACTACAGCCGCAACAATTACGGACTGCTGCTGATCATGCAGCGGACTTCAGGCAATATCGCGCGCTACAACATCAGTGAGAACGATCAGACGCACCTGCTGGCGCTGCGTTCCAACCTCGACGACGGCAACCTGATTCACAACAATGTCTTCTATGTCGATCACGGAACGGTCGAGATCGAGATGATGGACAACCCGCAGATCAGGGACAAGACCAAAGCCGGCGTGCCGCTGCGCAACAACATCTTCTACGCCGCCGGGCAGGGACGGTTCAAGGTGCTCTACCTCGCGCCCACGCAGCCTGACCTCAATCCGGGCGACAACCGCCTCTTCCTCGAAAACTGCTACTTCGGTCCCTGGGTGGGCGCCGGCCCCAATGATTCCAACCTGCCCGGCAAGACGCAAGATCCTCTCTTTGTCGCGCCCGGCCGGGGGGGCATCGGACTCGACAGCCTGGAGGGCTATCAGCTTCGGGCCGATTCACCGTGCCTGGGGCGCGGTGCCGCGATCGCAAATAGCGGCGGCCGCGACTTCTGGGGCAATTCACTGCCGGCCGGCGCCCTGGATATAGGGGCGTTCCAGCATCGGACGAGGTAGCCGGCGCACGCCTGATGCTGCACTCGATTGTCCAGGCCAGCGGGGAGAAGACTCGGATTTCGGCCCTCCTTGTGTTCACGACCCTGGGGTGTTCGCACATCGTCCTGGCCGGCGGCGAAAGCCTCCAAATACAGGCTCTCCCCAGCCGGATAGCCCGCATCAGGGTGCACTCATCCACATAAGTGGATCCCGGCCTCTTCGCTTTGTAACGTTTGTCACAGATATGCTTAACTTGGTTTTTGCCTCTGGAATCAGTTCGATACCGTGTGAGGGACGTGGCGCGCCCGGCGGATTGAGGAGTCTCCGCTGCATCCGTAGCATCGGGGAGGTGACAAAGCGAGAATGGGCATCCTTGACGAATTGACGCGGTGGGCAGCGGCGTCGCCGGAGACGCCCGCTTTGCTGTCCCCCGGACGCGACCCTGTGAGCCGTGCCGAACTGGTGGCGGCCACGAGAACCATCGCGAAGTATCTCGCCGATGCCGGCGTCAAGCATGGCGACGTCGTGGCGATGGTCCTGCCGGACGGGGTCGATCTCGTGCTGGCTTTTGCCGGAATCACCTCTGTGGCCGCGTGCGCGCCACTGAACCCCGCCTCCTCCCGGGCGGAGTTTGAATTCTCGCTTGGTGAACTGCGGCCCCGTGCGTTGGTTGTGGACAGTCGCGACAGCGCCGCCGCCGCAGTGGCGGCTGTGATGGGCCTGCGGGTGATTGAGTTTCCGGAACTTCCGGCGGTGGACGCGCGCGTACCGGCGCTCGACTCGCCTGGGAGCAGCGATGTCGCCGTGGTGATCTTCACGTCGGCGACGACAGACCGCGCCAAGGGCGTTCCGCTGACGCACGGCAATCTGGCGGCAATGCTCGCCAGTACGCAGCGGGCGCTGGCATTGAGCGAGAACGACCGGTTCCTCAGCATGATGCCGCTGTTCCACCTGCAGGGACTCATTAGTACGTTGTCGCAGTTGCTGGCCGGCGGAAGCATCGTGTTTCTCGGTGGATTGGAAGCGGGCCGGCTCGGGGCGTGTATCCGCGAATACTTGCCGACGTGGTACACAGCAGGGCCGGCGCTGCACGGCGCGATCCTCTCCGCGGGATCTGTCGAAGCGGGCCGCCTGCGGTTCGTCCGTTCCATTGGTGCGCGCATGGCGCCTCAGTTGATGGCGGATGTCGAGAAGGCCCTGGGCGTGCCTGTGCTCGAGGGCTACGGACTGACAGAAACAGGCCTGGTGACAAGCAATGCGTGCCCGCCGGGACAGCGCAAGCCCGGATCGGTCGGCAGGAGTTGCGGTCCGGAGGTCGCGATTCTGGGTTCCGATGGAACGTGGCTGGGGCCTCAGCAGGAGGGTGAGATCGCCGTGCGGGGCCCTTCTGTCATGCGGGGCTACCGTGAGGATGAAGCGGCGACGCGCAGAGCCTTCCAGGACGGTTGGTTTCTCACTGGCGACCTGGGGCACTTGGACGAAGAGGGTTTCCTCTACGTCACGGGCCGCATCAAGGAGATGATCAACCGCGGCGGCGAAAAGGTGCTGCCGGCGGAAGTGGAAGATGTGTTGCTGGCGCATCCGTCTGTGAAGAAGGCCGCGGCTTTCGGGCGGCCGCATCCCACGCTTGGCGAGGACGTCGCTGCTGCGGTGGTGCTGCACAAAGGGGCCCGGGCGAACGAGTGGGAATTGCGCAGCCACGCCGCGGGACACCTGACGGCTTTCAAAGTGCCCCGTCGGATCTTCTTCGTCGAGGCCATCCCCGTCGGCGCGACGGGCAAGGTGCGGCGCGCCGATCTGGCAAGGGATCTGTCCACTCGCATCGCACACCACCAGGCGCCGCGCTCCAGCCTGGAGAGATCGATTGCGGGTATCTGGCGCAAGGTGCTGAATGTGGAGCGAGTGGGCGTTCACGACGACTTCTTCGATCTGGGCGGCGACTCGTTTGCGGTCACCCTCATGATGGCGGAGCTCGAAGCGGAATTCGGCCCCGCCGCCACGGCCCTGGATACCTCCACTTTCTTTGAGACGCCCGAAATCGCGACCCTTGCCAGCCTGTTGGAGGGAGAGACCGCCGCTCCATTCCGGAAGCAGAACGTGCTCAGGCAGCCGCTGCTGGCACTGCAGAGGCATGGTGGCCGCACTCCTTTCTATTGCGTGCCGGGTGCGGATGAGAACCCTTACTACTTCAGGGAACTGGCGCAGGAGCATGGCGAGGAGCAGCCCTTCTACATCGTCAGGGATCCGCGGCCGATGGAAGACCGCTCCGCCTACACCGTTGAGGAGATGGCGGCACGCTTTGTGGATCAGATCCGCGCCGTTCAGGTGGACGGTCCTTACCTGCTCGGCGGACATTGCTTTGGTGGGATTGTCGCTTACGAGATGGCGCGTCAACTGGTGGCGCAAGGGCACAGGGTCGACAGGCTTGTGCTGTTTGAGACGCCCGCTCCGGGCTATCCCAAGGTGCTGCGCCACTGGAAGGGTTACGGCCGGCAAGCCATGGCCGTCTTAAAGGGCGAACGTCAAGTCGGGTTCCAGGAGTTGCAGTCGCACGCCCGCGTCCTGCTCGGCCTGTGCCGGAAGAGAGCCTTTTCCATGGGGCGGCGCGTGGCTGTCCTCGCTCCCCTGGCGCATTCCAGTGCGCGCGACGAGCATCCCAACTGGAAGGCGGGGCGCGAATACCGGCTGAAGCCGCTGCACTGCGATGTGCTGCAATTGGTGTCCGCCGAGGAGGAGCACAGCACGACGGTGCTGGATGATCCGCTGACGGCCTGGCGGGAGTTCGTTCGCGGAAAGTTCGAAGTGGCGGCCACTTCGGGCAAAGCCGACCGGATTTTCCGGCAGCCTCATGTCCGGGTTCTCGCCCGGCGGATGCGGGCTGCGCTGGATGGCGTACTCGTCCACCCTTAGCGGCTCCGGTCAGCCTGCCCCGGCGGGTTGCGAACGCCGGCATGGGATAGACTCGAAACTTCCCGTGATGCGAAAGACTATTTCGAAACTCAAGCCGCTGTTTCCTCTCTTCTGCGCCGCCGCGCTGTCGGCCCAGGTTGTACCCCTAAGGGATTGGCCGGTGCCCGCCCCCACTGGTAAGCCGGCCATCCTGTGTGCGGACCTGCGAAGCCTGACCAACTTCGAGTACTCCGTAGTGAGCGCGACCGTGGTCGACGCCAGCACCGCGGCACCTGAGCACTGTCAGGTGCGGATCTTCATCCAGCCGGCTCTGAACATCGAGGTCAAACTGCCCACCGCATGGAACGGGCGTCTCTACATGTTCGGCAACGGTGGCTGGGCGGGGGAATCCTTTGAATCCCCTGGGCGCCTGACGACAGCCGCGCGGGGCCTGAAGGCCGGGTTTGTTACCGCCTCGACAGACACGGGGCACTCGGCCGCGGCGGAGCCCGGCGCCAGCTTCGCGCTCAACCGGCAGGAGTTGCTCGACTACGGCTTCCGGTCGCTGCATCTGACCGCGGAGCTAGCGAAGCTGATGGCCAGGACGTTCTATGGAGAAGCGCCCCGCAAGTCTTACTACGAAGGCTGCTCGCAGGGCGGGCGTCAGGGACTCACACTCGCGCAGCGCTTCCCCAACGACTTCGATGGCATCATCGCCGGTGCTCCCGGTTTGTTCCAGACAGCCACTCATCTCTCTCGCGCTTACTGGATGCAGGGGATGAACGCCAACCCGTTCCCGGCCTCGAAACTCGGGCTGCTGGCCCAGGTGGTCTACGACAAGTGCGATGCCCGGGATGGCCTGAAGGATGGGCTCATCGAAGATCCGCGGCGTTGCGATTTCAAACCTGCTCGGGATCTGCCCCGCTGCGCCGCCGGAGTCGACGGTGCCGATTGCGTCACAGCGGATCAGGTGAAGTCGCTGGAACGGATCTACAGCGACGTCATGAGCCATGGAAAGCGATTCTTTCCCGGATGGCCGGTAGGCCCGGAAGTGGCCGGGCCCAACGGGCAGAGTGGCTGGATCGGGCAGGAGATACCCGGTTCGAACGGCCCGGGCGCCTGGACCTCTTACGGCTACAACTTCCTGCGCTACGTCGCGCCGGCCGTTCTAGGGGGCAAAGTCGACGACAATCCGGCGGAGGCATTTCGCCTGTTTGACATCGATAGCGCGCCGCCGCAGGTGGAGGAATTGCGTCAGGTCATCGACGCCAACGATCCGGATCTGACCGCCTTCCGCAAGCACGGCGGCAAGCTGCTCATGTACTTCGGCTGGGCCGACCCGCAGTTGAACCCCCTGATGGGTGTCGAATACTACGAGCGCGTGCTTGCCGCCATGGGCGACTCCACCACCGACTTCTTCCGGCTCTTCATGGTGCCTGGAATGTTTCACTGCGGCGGCGGCGTGGGCACCAGCCAGTTCGACGCAACCACCCCGCTGCTCAATTGGGTGGAGCAGGCCAAGGCACCCACCCGCATCGAAGCAGCCAGGGTAGTGCAGGGGAATCCGGTGCGCACCCGGCCGTTGTGCGCCTACCCGCAGGTCGCCAGGTACAAAGGCAGCGGCAGCATCGACGAGGCGGCGAACTTCACTTGCGTCCAGCCCTGACCTTCCAGGGCGCCGCGATGCTCCCTAATCAAATTTCCGCAGCCAGATATTCCTTACGGAGATCTTGCATGGCTGGCTTTCGATCTCGAAGCCGATCAGCCCGGGTTGGTTGTTGACTGAGTCCTTCGTGTCATCAATGAACACAGCCATCAATTGGCCGTTCATGATGTGCATCATCACTCCGCCGCGGGCGATGATCTGGTAGTCGTTCCATTCGTTCACCTTCACATATCCGCCCAGGGCCTGGCGGTCGCCGATGTTCGCGACCAGCCGGTTGGTCTGGCCCGGCAGTGCCTGCGTGACCTGGCCTCGATACGCGAGGATGCCCTGCATCGTGTTCTCCGAGTACCATTGCCCGGTGTACTCCGACGTGCGCGCGGTCACCGGAAACCAGAAATCCGCCTGCGGTCCGGTCATCATGAACTTGAGGTCGTAAGGCGGCTGTCCCTGCGGCTGCGGCCGTGTCCAGGGTATTCCCGTTACACTGCGGTATTGAATCCCGCCTCCGCCGCCCTTCTCGATCTTCATCTGGAGCTTCAGGTCAAAGTCGCGAGGCTTGTCGCCTTTGTAGACGATGTAGTTGTTTCCCTTCGGCTTGCCTTCCAGTGTTTCGCCAATCATCACGCCGTTCTCCACACGCCAGATGCCGGGGTCGGCATCCCATCCCTGGAAGCTGCTCCCATCAAAGATCTGGTGGTACCCGGTGTGCTCGTTAATGTCATAGGGCGCCGGCTCGTGAAACTTGGGCATGCCGATGTACTTCTCGCCATTGGGGCCCGTCTGGGGCGGACGCACCCCAGGGGACTCCAATGCTGGTGGTACGGATTGGCCGGATAACCCAGCGGGGAGCCCCGCCAGGCAGAGGGTAAGGGCGGCGCCCAGGGAGAGCCTGGGACGAACGAGGCGGGCGACGAGGCCACGGGATGCTGTCATGAGATTGCGCGCCTTTCGGTGAGAACGTTTCCAGATCAATAGGAGTCTATCCCAATCCTGCCCGGGACCCGCCGGCTCCCTGCAACCGGGGGTGGATTGATCAATCGATAGCAACCGGTAAGAGTGAACCCCTGCGGTTGGGTTCCCGCTGGCGTGGGCGAATGCCACATCGCCCATGGCTTCGCCGATCCCGCTCCTCTCGAAAGATTGGCCATTGAGTCTTGCCTGGCCGAATTCATGTAAGCGCTTATTTTTGTTAATTCCGCATTGCGGAATACACACTCAGTGCCGTTGATGTCTGTCCCACGCTTGACGCGCGATCTTTTACTGATTTATCAGTCAGTTGTAGCGATTCCTGGGGTGACATATCGCCGGTCTCTTCATCACACTGGCATGACAATGAGATGTAGGTGCATACTGAGCCAGTTTTGCTGCAAAGGGTCTGATCCCGATCCTTGCGCATGTACGAATAGAAATGCAGGTCGGAATGGAAACTCGCACCCTCGACAGAGTGAGTCTCCTTCCAGCCCGCCGGAAGGGTTCTACCATGTCGTCACCATGCCTTCGCTCACTGCGCAAAGTTGCGCCACTCCTCCTCCTGTCGATCACCGGCCTCGCCGCCTTTGGTCAGGGCTTCGGCACCATTGTCGGTACAGTTACTGACCCCACGGGTGCCGTTGTTCCCTCCGCCAAAATTCGCATCACCGACGAAGCCACAGCCAACTCACGCGAAACCAATACCAACGACCAGGGCTACTACGTCGTGCCTGCCCTTCGGCCCGCGCTCTATACCATCACGGTCGAATCTTCCGGTTTTGCCAACCTCACCCGCAAAGCCATCCAACTGCAGGCGGACCAGAACCTCACCGTCAATCTTCCGCTTTCCGTTCAGCAGGCGGTGGAAAGCGTCAACGTCAGTGCCGAATCGATCCAGGTCGATACCACCAGCGCCACCGCCAACGCTGTCGTAGACCAGCGCCGCGTTGTGGATCTGCCGCTCAACGGCCGCAATGCCGCCTCCCTCCTGCTCGTCGTGCCTGGCGCCATCCCTGCGCCCGCCAACGACGTTGACCAGGGCAATACGAAGACCTTCCCGTCTGTTGTCACGGTGTCCACCAACGGCAGCCGCCAGAACCAGATCTCCTTCCGTCTCGACGGCTCCTACAACAACGACATCTACACCAACGTCAACCAGCCCTTCCCCTTCCCGGACGCCCTGCAGGAGTTCTCCGTGCAGACCTCGAACTACGCCGCCAAGTTTGGAGGCAATGCCGGCGGCGTCGTCAACGTTGTCACGAAGTCAGGAACCAATGAGTTCCACGGCAGCGGCTTCGAATTTGTCCGCAATGCCGAATTCAACGCCCGCAATTTCTTCGCCGCCAAGCGCGACCTGCTCAAGCGCAACCAGTTCGGCGGCACCGTCGGCGGACCCATCACGATTCCTGGCGTCTATAACGGTAAGAACAGAGACTTCTTCTTCTTCGGTTATCAGGGCACCCTCATCCGCAACGTCGGCAACACGTCAAACGCCTACGTGCCCCTCACCCAGAACACCACAGGAGACTTCTCCAATGTCCTGAGTGCCACTGACCCGGCCAACCCGTTCTCCAAAGCGACCACCGTCCTCGATCCCACCACGGGCACCCCATTCGCCGGCAACATTATCCCCACCAGCCGCCTCGACCCCGCTGCTGTGAAGTTCATGAAGTACATTCCGGTCCAGGGCTCCGGCAATGGCCGCATCTTCTACTCCACTCCGCTCGCGCAGAACTTCAACGAGTTCCTCACTCGCGGCGACCACACGTTCAGCGAGAAAGATCGCCTCAGCGCCCGCTACTTCTACGACAAGTTCAGCAACAAGAGCTTCCTGGAGCAGGCGAACTATCTCGCCAACTCGAATTACTCAACCATCATCAGCCAGAACGCTTTGATCAGCGAGACGCACATGTTCTCGCCTTCGGTCATCAATGAGTTCCGCGCCTCCTTCTCCCGTGAGACTTCGATCCGCGGCCCGTCGCTCGACACCATCAACCTGGCCGACCTCGGCGTGAATATCTGGCAGCCCACCATTAAGGCGCTCAACGGCATCTCCGTCTCCGGTTTCTTCAGCCAGGGACAAACGGATCCCGCCTCGTTCATTCGCAACCAGTACAACCTCAGCAACGACGTGAGCTGGATCCGCGGCAAGCACAACATCGCCTTCGGCGGCGCTGCCATTCGCGGCCAGGTCCTGCTGCGCAACCTGTTCCGCACCTCCGGATCCTTCAGCTTCACCGCGGATAACACCAACGACGCGCTGGCCAGTTTCATGCTGGGCTACGTCCGCACCTTCGCGCAGGGTTACGGCGAGTACAAGGACAATCAGCTGTACTCCTACAGCCTCTATATCCAGGACGACTACCATGCCAGCCAGCGCCTCACCGTCAACATGGGACTGCGCTGGGAGCCCTTCTTCCCGTGGCACGAAATGCAGAACCGCATGGAGCAGTTCTCGCCCGCTGACTACATCGCCAACAAGCACTCCTCCGTCTACACCAACGCCCCGGCCGGCCTCCTCTTCCCTGGCGATTCGGGCATGCCCTTCTGGGGTCAGAAGTCCAACCTCAAGTACTTCTCCCCCCGCGCCGGCTTCGCCTATGCCCTCACCTCTGACAACAAGACCAGCCTCCGCGGCGGAATCGGCATGTTCTACGATGCGCTCCAGCCCGGCGTCTATAACAACCGCTTCGTCGACGTCACACCCTTCAGCCCCCAGATCAGTCTGACCCAGCCCCAGGGCTCCTTCTCCAACCCGTACAAGGGCATCACCAACCCCTATCCAGCCGCTTGGCCGCCCCCCAAGGACGTCGCCTTCCCCGGTCCGGTGCTGGTGATCTCCTACGATCCGGCCAATGGCGGCAAGGCCGTCGCGCCGGTCATCTACAACTGGAACCTCATCGTCGAACGCCAGCTCGCGGATGCGTGGGTCGGCCGTGTGGCGTACGTCGGATCTCACGGCTCCCATCTCGGCGAAGCCATCGAGATGAATCCCGCGGTTTATACTGCCGGCAGCAAGCTGTCAGCCGACGCCCGCCGCCTGTTCCAGCCCTACGGCTCCATCAGCCAGGCCTCGTTTGACGAGAACTCCAGCTTCAACTCATTCCAGACCACCCTGCAGAAACACTACTCCAAGGGCTTCACCACGATGGTGAATTACACCTGGTCCAAGTCCATCGACAGCACCCCTGCCAACATGGGCATCACGGGTGTTGCCCAGGGCAGCAACTCGCCCGTCCCGTGGTACATGACCGGCCGCCACCAGTTCGATCGCGGCCTGTCGGAGTTCGACCACCGTCACCGGTTTGTCGCCTCTTATGTCTACGATGTGCCGAAGCTCGCCGGTTCCAATATGTTTGTCCGCACGGCCCTGGGCGGCTGGCAGCTCTCCGGCATCGTCACCGTTCAGACCGGCGGCCCGCTCACGCTCCTCGCAGGCAAGGACCAGTCCCAGACCGGCATCGGCAGCGACCGCGCCAATTACCTCGGCGGCGACTCCTACGGCTCCAATGCCTGCACCGGTTCCGGCACCTGCGTCTCCTACCTCAATCCCGCTGCCTTCGGCCTCCCCGTCACCGGCAACTGGGGCAATATGGGCAAGGGTGCCCTCCACGGGCCCAAGCTCGTCAATTGGGACGCCGGCATCTTCAAGGACTTCCCCCTCGGCTCTGAGCGCTACCACCTTCAGTTCCGCGCGGAGTTCTTCAATGTCTTCAATCACGCCAACTTCAACAACCCGAACGTGACCCAGAGCGCCGGCGGCTTCGGCACCATCACCAGCGCCCAGGATCCCCGCATCGGCCAGTTGGCCCTGAAGATCCTGTTCTAGTCCTGCTTTGTGATCCCTCGATAGGGCCGGCCGAGCTCTCAACGGGCACGGCCGGCCCTTTCCCCTTTCCCCTTTCGCCTTCCCAATCTTCTCCCCGGTGGACACGTCTTCCTGCGATCCATCCCGTCTCCGGGACAAGAATCAGATTCGCCTGGGAACCCCGATTCCGCTCCTGCCCCAATCGCCCGGCTGAGCGGATATCCTTGTCTTTCATCCACAGCGGTCCGGTTCACTTCAGCCGGTCTGCATGTGCGAAAGGACCAGGACTCTTGAACCGACGAATCGTGCGAACTGCAGCCGGCCTCTTCCTCTTCACGCTCGCCGCCTTGTCCAACCCGACTTCTCCGGCTGCGGCCGAAGCACCGGTCGCCAGCGTGACTGGCGGCTCGATCCGCGGCCTGCTCGATTCCTCATTGCCCGGAGGAGGCGTGTTCAAAGGCATCCCGTTCGCCCGGCCGCCTGTGAAAGATCTCCGCTGGCGTGAGCCACAGCCCGTTCAGCCGTGGAAGGGCGTCCGCGACGCCAACCGGGTGTCCGCTTCCTGCATCCAGCCTGCGCTTGGCAACGGGCGTTTCCTCAAGCCGCTGGCCGAGCGGTACGGCACGCAATACAACCACACGCCCATCACGATCTCCGAGGATTGCCTTTACCTCAACGTCTGGGCGCCCCAGTGGCCGGCCAGGAACCCGGCTCCGGTCATGGTCTGGATTCACGGTGGTTCAAACACAATCGGCAGCGGCGGCGAGAACGGCTACGACGGCGCTGCCCTGGCTCGCAAAGGCGTCGTGGTCGTCACTCTCAACTACCGCCTCGGTGTGCTTGGCTTCTTTGCTCATCCGGAGCTCACTCGCGAGTCACCCCATCACGCCTCCGGAAACTACGGCCTGCTCGATCAGCTAGCGGCGCTGCAGTGGGTCCGGCAGAACATCGCTCAGTTTGGTGGTGATCCCAAGCGCGTCACCGTCTTCGGCGAATCAGCCGGTTCCATCAACGCGGGGCTTCTACTTTGCTCCCCGCTGTCGGTGGGCCTGTTCCAGCGGGTCATTCTGGAGAGTGGTCCGGTACTCAGCCTGGCCCATCACCCGGTCGCGCGGGAGAAGGGTGAGCTGTTCGGTGAGAGCGTGGCCCGTTCCCTCGGCGCCCCCGCCAATCTTCAGAAGCTGCGCGACTCGTCTCCTGACAGTGTGGTCAATGCGGCTCGCGAGGCGGCAACCCATGCAGCGGATCCGGGGTTCGTATTGGATGGATGGTGCCTGCGCGAGCCTCCGGCGAAGATATTTGCCGAGGGCCGTCAATTGCCGGTGGATCTGATGATCGGCAACAACGGCCGGGAGATGAGCGTCTTTCGAGGCCCGTCTTCCTCAGGGAGTGCGAATCGCGGCCTGGCCGGCGACTCGGTCAAGGAAACCATCCGCATCTTTTACGCAGGCTCTGCGTCGGTTGTGACCGGGCTCTTCGTGATCAACAACGTCCTGGGCCGGACGGAGTCCGCCGATAGCTGGATCAATGACGTCGTCTGCGCCTGCCCGGCCATGGCGATGTCGTTGCTGAATGCCGGCACCGGTCACCCTGCCTACGTCTATCAGTTCCTGCGTTCCATACCCGGCAAGGGAGAGAAGACGCTGGGTTCCTTCCACAGCCTCGAACTGCCTTACGTCTTCGGCGCATTCCGCAAAGCGGCCTGGAACTGGCTTCCCTTTGAGCCGGTCGATTACGCTTTGGGCGAATCCATCATGGATTATTGGACGAACTTCGCCAAGACCGGGAACCCGAATGGACCCAAACTCCCCAACTGGCCGGCCTTCGATGCCGGCAGTCAGGCTTCGATGGAGTTCACTCGGCTGGGCCAGGTCCAGGCGCGGGCCAAGAGCCGGCCCGCGTTCTGCGACCTGGACGTGAAGGGGCTCAGGGCACGGCTAAAATGACCGGTCCCTGTCCCGTCTCAACTTGCATTCGCGCGTGTGCCCGCCCTACTCTGCGCTGAGCACCGGATAGTCCGTGTAGCCGTGGTCGTCCCCGCCGTAGAAAGTTCGAACGTCCCAGGGAGTCAATGGCGCGTCAATCTTAAATCTCTCGACCAGATCGGGATTGGAGATGAAGGGCCGGCCGTAGGCGATGATGTCGGCCCGCCCGGCCGCGATTGCTGCTACTCCTGATGCCTTGGTGAAACCGCCCACGGCCATCAGCGTCCCGCTGTAAACTGAGCGAATGAGATCGATGGGATTGAAAGACGGAGGCGTGCCCCGGGCGTAGCCACTGTCGTAGCCTACGTGAAGATACGCCAGCCCGTACGAGTTCAGGCGCTGCGCGAGATAAGTATATGTTTGCGCGGGATCTTCGTCGTACGTGTCATTCACGGTGAAGCCCGGTGCGATCTTGATGCCCACCTGGTTCGCGCCCCTCACCCCGCAGAGTGCGTCCATGATTTCCATCGTGAAGCGGGTCCGGCCTTCCAGTGAGCCGCCATAGCCATCGGTCCGATGGTTCGACCCCGTGACTTGGAACTGGTTAGGCAGGTAGCCCGTCGCCGCATGCAGTTCCACACCGTCGAAACCAGCCGCGATGGACAACTCTGCTGCCAGGCGATACTCTTCGACGACTACAGGGATCTCCCCGGTTTCCAGCGCCCGCGGCGTTTCGAACGGAAACTTTCCGTCGAAGGCGTGGATCTCTCCGTAGATGGGGATGGCCGATGGAGCCACCGGGAGCGCGTGATCCGGTAGCAGCGACGAGTGGGAAACACGCCCCGCATGCATCAACTGAACGAAAATGCGCCCCCCGGCATCGTGGACCGCATCCGTTACCTTTCGCCAGCCGGCTGCCTGTTCCTCGGTGTGCAGCCCGGGAGGATAGGTGTAGCCGCGTCCCATCGGGCTGGGATGCGTCCCTTCGGTAACGATCAGCCCCGCCGCCGCCCGCTGCGCATAATAGCGGACCATGCGTTCACTAGGCGAGCAGTCCTCCTCGGCCCGGATCCGTGTCATGGGCGACATGACAATCCGGTTTGGCAATTCCAGCTCACCGATCACAATCGGCGAAAACAGTCCCTTTTGCTCAGGCACCGTAGATCTATTCCCCCGCGCGGCGCTCCCGTGTTCGAATTGCACAACACAGGGTGGCCTTGGCCCAACGTCCGCAACTACCATCCTGTCATGGCAGGTAGCCTCAGTCCTACCGGCCGGCCTCCGTATGTCAGGCCTCCGGTTCTGCGAGCGCGGGCAAGACTCTTCGAACGGGACCGGTTCCTTCGAAGGAATCAACGGGGGCAGGGAAGAAACAGCTAGAATCGGGTCGAATATGCGTGCCTTCCCGTTAGCGGCAGCCTGGCTGATTTCGGCCGCGGCCATCACCGCTCAGCCGGTCCCGGATCGCCACGCTGCTGCGCGCTTCCTGGGCCGTCCGGTGACGATCACGGAACCTGCGCTGGACGCCGATGGGTTCTTCCCCAAAGGGCCGGCCTCTCTCTGCCTGGAGGGCCCCCCGCGGCGCCAATGCTACAAAGCCGAGGAGGAATTTGGGCGATTTCCCCGGGCCGAGATCGTGGAAATCAGCAGGGGCACTTCGGCGCTGCTATTCTCGGTGGCCAGCGGCGGAGTAAGCGGATGGCGTGTCCACTTCGCGCTTCTGCGCCCCGGACCGGACGAAACACTGGAAGACCTCTTTCTGTCGGATACGACCGTATCCAACCAGAGCGAGCACAAATTCATCCGGCAACCCGGCATCTCGGCTTCTCCGATCTTCGTCACCGCCGACTATGTTCTCGGAATGGATGAAGGCCACTACGGCGAGCATCGTTACATAATCTCGGCGTACCTTTGGCGCCGGTCTCTAGAGCACAACGGCTCCTTCTACACTCTGGCGGACCGCTTCATGACAGTCAGGAAGTACGAGTCAATAGACCAGCCTGACGTAATTGAGCGGGAACGAAGGGAGATCCTCGCCAGGCTGCGGCGCGTGGTCGGCGCCCGGTCCCCTCGGCCTAAGCCTCGACCACCTGTTGCGCGGTAACCCGGCGCCCAGGGCGTCAGTTCACTTCCGTGTCCCGCGCCTGGATCGTACCCGGCAGTGCGGTGTGGCGTGAGTCAGGCTGATCTCGGTCCAGATCGTTGGCGCCGCGAGCGTCCAACCGGTCTCCATTCACCCTCAGCTTCACGTTCGGTGGATGCTTCGCCTTGGTCGGCTCCCGCACGCCCGCGGCCAGGCTCGAAATGTCGGTCAGAACCAGCACGCGGGGCTTCACGGCGGGATAAGCGGCGGCTGTAAACGCCATCGCCAGCATCACTCGTTTGAACACCGTTTCAATCTATCAACTCCCGGCGCATTTTAGCCGGATACTCGCGGCGATGCAGCTCATCGCCGGTAAGGCGTGAGATCCGGCCAGTTAGCTCATGGCCAGGTGCGGTAAGGAATGGGCCACGGTAAGGCCGCTGCTCCGCAAGCGCGTGAGTTTGTAAGATTCGGCCATTGTCAGCGACTATGATTCAGGCGAAGGCGCAATGGAAGTTGGCGTTGGGCGGAATGTCTGAGTTTCACGAGATTGTCGACCACCACGCATCCATGGTGCGGCGCATCGCGTCAGTCTATGAACGCGATCCCGGCCGCATCGAGGACCTCATGCAGGACATCTGGTTCGCTGTCTGGCGGGCCTTGCCGCTGCTGAGGAACCAGGCCACCATCAGGGGATTCATTGCCCGAATCGCCCAGAATGTATGTGTTACCCATGTCCGCCGCGCCGTCGCACGGCCTGCTCAGGCTCTTACGGACACTTTCCCTGATCCGGCCATGCCTGTTCACGACGCGATGGCACAGTCCGCTCGCGTCAATCGTCTCCTGGAGGCGGTGCGGGCGTTGCCGGACAGTCTCAAAGCGGTCGCAACCCTTTATCTCGAGGAGATGCCGATCAGGGAGATTGCCGTCGCCCTGGGCATCAGCGAAGGCAATGTCTCAGTCCGGCTCCATCGCGTCAAATCGGCCATCAGGCTCAGCATGGGAGATCCTTTATGACCCCTCAAACCCCCAGCGATCCGCTAATTGCCCTTTGGCAAACTACTCCAGCGGCCGATACCAGCCATCTGCTATCGGAACTCGAGCGCCTGAAGCATCTGCACCTGCGGTTGCGCCGGACCCTCGTGGCGATCCTGTGCGCTTTCGATATCCTGCTGATCTTCGAAGAAGCTACCGGGCGTCTTTCGTCCTATGGAATTCTCAGCGCGTTGTGGACGCTCGGGCTTGCCCTTGGCGTTATCTACCGTCGCCGCCAGCAGAATAGTCTCGCCAGTCTGGTAACGCGGGACATGGTCAGCCTGCTCAGGCAGATGATTGTGCGTGCGAAGCGCGATCTCTTCCTCGCGCGATGCCTTTACGTGGGCGCACCCCTCGGGGCAATCATCGCCTACCTGGCGGCGAAGGCGGCAGGCCTCGGCGCATCGTCGCAGGCAAGTGTGGTCAGCCCGCGGCTTCATGCCCTGCAGACGGGGGCAGGTGTGGCGGCGATTTTGGCCATGATGCTCGCTGGTCTCCTGCTGGAGCGAGCGCGGCGTGCCCAGGTTCAGCACCTCGGCAGCAAGCTGCAGGCAATCATGGGCGAAATGTAAGATTCGGGACCTTCGCGCGACTGGAGCAATGACGCCCGCCGAATGCGATAGGCGATCCAACTGACGGAAGGTGAACATGCCCAGACGATTCGATTCGAACATCATCACCGCTCTCTGTACGGCCTGCGCGATGATCGCGTACGCCTACTACCACACCTACATCGCCGTGCCCGCCACCGCCTTCTGGGTCGCCGCGGCGATCATTAGCCTGCTGCCGGTGGGCTACCGCCTCGTCTTCCGGAAAGCCTGCAGGAACAGGACGCCGGCGGCTGGATGAACTCACCCCTGAGGCGGTGTGCGGCAGGTGGCTATCATACGGTGACCATCACAAGTGGAGGGCGACTCGATCCTGCCGCCGGACCGTTCATCCGGAACTTGCCAACGCCCTGCGGGAAGAACCGAGCCGGTCCGGTTACCCACCGGCTGTATCAACTGCGCCACCACGCACAATTTCAGCATCGCCGGCGCGAATGCCATGGAATACTGTGTCCATGCTTCGCACCGTCCCGCTCGCACTCCTGGCTCTCGTCTCGATTGCGCGTGTGTACCCGCAGGACACCCGGTCCACAACTCCCATTGATGGCCGCGGTGCCGGCGCGATCCTCACACCCGGCGAGCAGTGGGTGCTGCTAGGCCAGGGCTATCAGCTCACCGCGGATTCCGCCGTGGACAACAGCGGCAATGTCTACTTCACCGACTCCTACCGCAATCGGATCATGAAGGTCGATCCCGCCGGCAGGATCACCACCTGGAAGGAGAACAGCAACGGCGCGCATGGCATTGCCTTTGGCCCGGACGGCCGCCTCTACGCCGGCCAGCACGATCGCAAAAGAGTCGTGGCCTTCTCGCCCGGCGGCGAGGAGTCGGTGCTTGCGGAAGGGGTCCAGTCGCACCACCTCACGGTCACCGCTCGGAATGACATCTACCTCAGCCAGCCTCCCGCCCACATGGTGTGGTTGGTAAAGCCGGATGGGCGTAAGCGTGTTGTTCACGAAGGCATGGAGTGGCCGCGCGGAGTGCGTGCTTCCAATACCCAGCCGCTTCTCGCAATTGCGGATTCGCGCACCCCCTGGGTCTGGCTCTTTCAGATAGGCGGCGATGGCTCCCTGCTCAACCCGAAACAGTTCTGCGGCCTGGAGGCCGGAGACGCAACCTCCGGGATCGATTCCGGCGGCATGACATTTGACTCGCAAGGCTATTTGTACGTCGCGACACAGCAGGGTGTGCAGGTATGCGATCCACAAGGCCGGGTCAGCGCAATCCTTCGGCCTCCGGGTACCGGCGGCCTCACCAATGTCTTCTTTGGAGGCACCGGATTTCAGTGGCTCTACGTAACCGAAGTGGACAGAATCTACCGGCGCCCGGCCAGGCGCCGAGGCGTCCCGTTACCAACTGCCCCAGGCGGCCAGCCCCCTGGACGTTAGCTTTCGACCCTGGCGGGCGAATCGCCGCCAGCCTCACCCTCGATCCAATTCGCTCTGTTTCCTGCTGTTCATTCGGCCAAAAACAGGCTCTCGGCGAAGGGCCACGCTTCATCCACCCACTGGGCCTCGACGCGGAATCCGGAAGCAGCCGCGAGACGCGCAATCTCGGGACGAGTGTACTTGTGGCACGTCTCCGTCCAGATGGTCTCGCCCTCCTCAAATGTGGTCGCAATCCCGCTGTGCCGCACACTGACCAGTTGCCGCTGCTTGGACACGATGTGCATCTCGATGCTCGACGTTGCTTCGTTGAATCGCGCCAGATGCTCGAACTGGCGCAGCTCGAAGTTTCCCTCCAGCTCGCGATTAATGCGCGAGAGCAGGTTGAGATTGAAGGCTGCCGTGACCCCAAGTGAGTCGTTGTACGCGTCCAGCATCAGGTCGGCTCGTTTGACCAGGTCCGTTCCGAGCAGCAGCGAATCACCGGGTCGCAGAGTACCTCGAACCTCCCGCAGAAACCTTGCATCGGCGCCTGTATCGAAATTGCCAATCGTGCTGCCGAGGAATAGAACCAGCATGTGCGCGCCCGCGGGCCGCGCCGCGGCCACGGACCTCAGGCCGTCCAGGTACTCCCGTTCGATGCCCACGATGCTCAGGCAGTCGATGTCATCCAGCTCCGCTGCACAAGAGGCAAGTGCCTTAGGTGAGATCTCAATCGGGTAGTACGAAACCGGCCCACGCTTGCACAAGGCGCCCAGAATCTGGCGCGTCTTCCGTCCGCTGCCGCTGCCGAGCTCGGAGACCAGCACCGGATGCGGAATGCGGCTCACAATCTCCTGGGTATGCCGGGAGAGAACTCGCTCATCCGCGCGCGTCAGGCCATACTCCGGCAGCAGGCAGATCGCCTCAAACAGCGCGGAACCTAACGCGTCGTAGAAGTACTTCGACGGCAGCTCCTTCCGCGGCTTGGCGAGTCCGCTCCGGACGTCGGTAGCAAACTGCTCCAGCGGGGCAACGGCGGTCGCTGTGGCTGCCATGGCGAATCAGTCCTCCACTCTCACGCAGCGGAAACCCGCGTAGACGTATTGATAATGCGGTTGGAACCAGTTGCGGAAACTTCCGCGCAGCATGCAGGCGGCCGTTCTTTCGCTGCCGCCCTTCAACACAAAGTGCTGGCCGTCGAAGAAATCCGACGAGTACCCCGGATAGAACGGAAATGCCCGAAATCCGGGCAATGGCGCAAACGATGTGGACGTCCACTCCCACCCGTTGGCGAAAAGGCCTTCGACTCCGAATTCGCTGGATCCACAGACCTGCACCGGTGAAGGATCCCAGATGTCGCGCTGCGGATCCGCATGCTGCTGGGCCGGACCTTCAGCGGCGCGATGCCATTCCGCTTCTGTCGGCAATCGCTTGCCTGCCCACCGGGCGTAGGCGCTCGCCTCGGCGTGGCTGACATAGACGGGCCAGTCCAGCGGCAGCGGCAACTCATCGAACATCGACCGGTAAACCCACCGGCCGCCGCGATTCAACCAGAATGCGGGATGCTTGATGCCGTGCTCCGACTTCCAGGCCCAATCCGCATCCGGCCAGAGCCCGCGGTCGTCATATCCGCCCTCTGTCAGAAACCGCAGGAACTGTCCATTGCTCACTTTGTACTTGTCGACACGGAACGCGGGCACTGGCGCGCGGCATTCCTCAAACTCGTTGCACCAGCCGAAAACACCGGATTCCCTGCGCAGCCCCAACACGGCCTGGCCCTCGGGAATCTCCACCGATGCCGGTGTCCACTCACCGCCGTTCAGCACGCGGCGCACGGCCCGGCGCGCCTTCTTTTCGAAGGGCATCTGGTGGAACATGTAGGCCAGCGTCTCGGCGTGCATCAGCCGGTGCTCGATGGCGACATTCAGCAGCAGTTCCGGATTCGGTACGCGGTGGATGGCTTCATTGAGCGCCCGTCTGGCCCGGTTTCTGTATCCGGCCACCTGCTCCGGTCGCGGCCAATCGCCCGGCGCATCCGAAGGCAGCCTGCCGTCAATTGGATCGATGCCGAAGGCGAAAAGGCGATCCAGTTCCGGTTCGCTGCTGGCTAGGCCGCACGGCCCGCTCAGCAGGTTCCAGTCGAACGCCTCGAGGTGGCCGTGGTAGAAAACAATCCGGTGGCGCTCGGGAATGGGCCGGTCATACAGCGCCTCGGGCAGCACGATGTCAAGGAGCGCATCCGTCTCCTCTCTCGCCTCGTGCAGCCGGCCAATTAGTGTCGTGCGGTCATGGGCAACAGCTTCCTGGGTTGCCATGGTTAGGTGGTTTTCTCGAGTGGTTTCAGTTCGCCCAACACTGTTGGGATGAGTTCGGAGACGGTGGGATGAATGTGCATCGCCCGCTGCAGCACCGTATACGGGGCCTTCGCGTACATCACATCCAGAATGCAGTGGATTGCTTCGTCGCCTTCGACGCCGAGAATAGCCGCGCCGAGAATCATCTTCGTTTCGGCGTCGACCGTGACCCGCATGAAGCCCTGTGTTTCACCCTTCTCATTGGCCCGCCCAACCCGTGTCATCGGGCGCGCTCCAACCAGGGCAGGGCGTCCTGAGCTCAGGATCTCTGACTCAGTCATTCCGGCACGCCCCAGTGGCGGATCAATGTAGAGTGCGTAAGCCGTAATGCGGTCTGATACACGCCGCGGATCGTGGTCCAGCAGGTTCGCCGCCACGATCTCAAAGTCGTTGTAGGACGTATGCGTAAACGCGCCTCGTCCATTGCAATCGCCCATCGCCCATACGCCGGGTACGCTGGTTTGCAGTTGGTCGTCGACTTCGATGTAGCCTCGCCGGTTGCGCCGGATGCCCGTATTCTCCAGGCCCAGGTCGTCCGTATTGGGCTGCCGTCCCACCGCCAGCAGCAGGTGGGATCCGTGCACCGTGTTGTCGCCGGAGCCGCAGTTCACCCGGACTTCCACGCCCTCGGCCGTCTTCGCCACCGCGATGCAATCCGCGTTCAGGCGGACCTCGATCTGTTCGTTTTCCAGGATCGTCCGGATCGCATCGCAAACCGCCGGATCTTCCCGGGCGATCAGCCGCGCGCCACGCTCCACAATCGTCACCTTGCTGCCAAACCGCCGGTACATCTGCGCGAACTCGAGGCCGATGTAACTGCCCCCGATAATGACGAGATGCGGCGGCAGGAAGTCGACGTCCATCATCGACGAGTTGGTGAGATACGGCACCTGGTCCAGGCCGGAAATGGCCGGCACCGTGGCCCGTCCTCCGGTATTGATGTAGATCCGCTCAGCGGTCAGGACAGCGTCGCCCACCTGTACTTCACGGTCGGACAGGAATCGCGCATGTCCTTCGTATACCGTGCAGTTGGGCGTATTTTTGAGCCTGTGTTCGAGGCCTGTTCGTGACGCCCCGGAGACCTGGTCCTTGCGCGCTTTCACGCGCTTCATATCGACGCTGATTGAGCCGTCGATCATCACCCCGAAGTCGGCCGCACGGCGCGCAATGTAGGCAGCCCGTGCGCTGGCGACGAGGGTTTTGGTGGGAATGCACCCTGTGTTGACACACGTGCCTCCGAACTTGGCACGCTCGATGATGGCGACCTTCTGTCCCGCGCCCGCTAACTTCGCGGCGAGAGACGGTCCCGCCTGCCCAGTTCCGATCACGATCGCGCTGTACTGCCCCGTAACAGCCCGGTCCATGCGCCGATGATAACGCGATTTGGGACCTTCCCGCACAACCGCTGCAATTTCGCACTGAGCTGCTTAACGGTGGCCCGCGCCTTTGAGGAACCCCGCGGCCGCTTCTGCGGGCGAGTGCCGGCTCTGGTCGACCTCGGCATTCAACGCTCTCATCCGCTCGCCATCAATGCTCTGTGCCAGGGAACGCAAAGCGTCGAGCACCGCGGGTTGCTCGCGGGCAAACACGGCATTCACCAGGATCACCGCATCGTACGGCGGAATGGCTCCGCGATCGTCTTCCAGCACACGAAGATGATATGGCACGATCCGCCCATCCGTGGAAAACGCGCTGATCAGGTCGACCCCGCCGCTCCGTAACGCCTGGTACATCAGCGCCGGATCCATCGACCTCTGCTCCTGAAACCTGAGTCCGTACCGCGCCTCCAGCGCCTTCCATTCCGGCCGCGAAAGGAACTCGTAGTCGCTGCCCAATCGCAGCTTCGGCGCATACGGGATCAGGTCGCTGATCTTTCTGACGTTCAGCTCCTCGGCTTGCTGCCCGTTCATCGCTAGCGCATACGCATTCTCAAAGCCGAGCGCCGCCAGCAGTTCCACGCCGAATCGCTCGCGCAAGCCGCTCCGCGTGCCCTCCAGCACTTCCGCCCGGTTCGGAGGCCGGTCCTTGCGCTCCAGGATGTTCGCCCACAACGTCCCCGTGTAATCGACATAAACATCGATCTGCCCGTTTCGCAGCGCATCGAAGACCACGGTGGAGCCCAGCGACTCAATCAACTCAGTAGGCTGGCCTGTCCTCTCGTGGATGCGGCCCGACATGATTCGCGAAAGGATGTACTGCTCGGTGAAATTCTTGGCTCCGATCCGTACCGGCCGCGCTCCCCCGCCTGCGAACGCGCCAGCCAGTCGTGCGAGCGGCCACGCCGCCAGCGCCGCGAATACACACAACGCGCCGATCCAGAGTGCCCGGCGGCGCAGCCTCAACCCCAATTCGACCACGCGAATCAGTCCGTCCAGCGCCAGCGCCAGCAGCGCCGCCGCCACACAGCCCACCAGCACCGCCGCATAATTGCGCGTTTGCAGGCCGCTGAAGATGTAGTTCCCCAGGCTCGGCGCGCCCACCGGCGTAGAGAGCGTGGCCGTGCCCACAGTCCACACCGTCGCCGTTCGGATCCCCGCAATGATCATCGGCAGGGCCAGGGGCAGTTCCACGCGGAAAAGCTGTTCCCCCGGAGTCATGCCAACGCTCTGTGCTGCCTCGAGAAGCGCCGGTTCGATACTGGCCAGGCCCACCAGCGTATTGCGCAGGATGGGCAGCACACTATAGAGACACAGCCCGATGAGCGCCGGCAGATAGCCGATGCTCTGCATGCCCAATGCCGCCAGCGCCGGCACCATGAAGGCCAGCAGCGCCAGGCTCGGTACCGTCTGGATCACGCTCGCCGTCCCCAGGACAAACGGCTCCAGCCGCTTCGACCCCGCCACCAGCACACCCAGCGGGACACTCACCAGCACACCCACCAGGATCGCCGCCAGCGTCAGGCCCAGGTGCGCCGAGAGGTACCCCGGCAGGAGTTGGAGTTGCTCGTTCAAGCTGGCGTGGTCCCGTGACCGCGGCCCACGCGGTCCGATGCAATCTCGGCCTGGCTCCAGGGCGCATTGATCAATGCGCGAATGGACTCGTCCACGGGTGAGTCCAGTAGCTCCCGCGCCGTGCCCACCTGCTTGACCCGCCCTGAATCCATGACTGCGATACGATCACCCAGCAGGATCGCCTCCATCACGTCGTGCGTGACAAAGATAGCCGTGAGCCCAAGCGTCTGCCTGATCCGCAGGAACGATTGCTGCAGCCTGCCCCGCGTCAGCGGGTCCAACGCGCCGAAGGGTTCATCCAGTAGCATGACCCGAGGCTCCGCCGCCAGCGCCCGGGCCACGGCCACCCGCTGCGCCTGGCCGCCCGAGAGCGCCTCCGGCCGGCGATCTCGATACATGGCAGGACCCAGTTCGACCAGTTCCAGCAGCTCATCCACGCGCGAGCGGATCCGGTCCCGATCCCATCCCAGAAGCACCGGAGTAATCGCAATATTCTCGGCCACCGTCATGTGGGGAAACAGCCCGATCCGCTGGAAGACATACCCGATGCGCCGCCGCAGCTCGTACGGCTTCATCCCCGCTACGTTCTCACCGGATAGCAGCACCCTGCCGCTGGTCGGCTCGATGAGCCGGTTGATCATCTTGAGCGTCGTGGTTTTGCCGGAGCCCGACCCGCCGAGCAGCACCAGCAGCTCGCCCTCGGCCACCTCCAGTGAAACCGAATCCACCGCCCGTTGCCCGTCGAAGCGCCGGGTGAGCGCCTCCAGCTGGATCATGATCGCCAAAGTCTAGCATTCAGAGCAACGGAAAGTCGACTGGGTGTGTCGACTCCTGGCCTCTGTATCTCACCATCACAGCCCGCTGGGTGAGGCCGCCAATCGGCCCAGTCCAGCCTCTCAGCGCGTCTTCCAGTACTCCAGCGCCGGACCCCGAATCGCATCGAACTTCCCGCTCGCTGCCCGCGCCACCAGGGCCTGCTTCTCCTCCGCGGTGAGCGGCTTGAACTTCTGTGCGATGCGCACATCATCCTCGATCTGCCCCAGCGTGCACGCGCCCAGCGGCGTTGCTGTGATGGGCAGGCTCAGCGTGTACCGCAGGCAATCCCCCGCGCTGAATGTGCGCAGCAGGAAGGCATTGCCAAACACCTTGATGGCGAAAATGCCCACCCCTCGCTCCACCGCTGCCGGCAGGGCCGTCTGCTCGAAGCTCATCTTCGGGGACTCGGAAAAGCAGGTGTCCGCCACATGCAGCGGCATCAGGCAGGTGTCGAACCGCTCGGCGTGCTTCAGCATCTCCACATGCACCTGGGGATCGCGGCAATTCGTATATCCGATGTAGCGGCACTTGCCGGCCTTCTTTGCCGCCTCGAATGCCTCGATCGCGCCGCCCGGAGCGAAGATCTGCTCCACCTCCCGCATCGTCGAGACCATGTGTAGCTGCCACAGATCCACGTGATCGGTCTTCATCGTCCGCAGCGAGGTTTCCAGGTCCGCCTCCGCCCCCTGCCTTGTCCTTTGCAGCGATTTGGTGGTGAGGAAAATCTCCTTCCGGAACTCCGGAATCACAGCCCCGTAGACCTCTTCGCCATAGCCCTTGGTGTACGCGCGAGCCATGTCGAAATAGTTGATCCCGAGTTCATAGGCGCGCCGTACCACGGCCTTTCCTTCATCCAGCGGAATCAGGCCGAAGCGCGCGCCGCCCTGGCCGATGATGGTGATCTTCTCCCCCGTCCGCCCCAGCGTGCGCATGGGGATATCGCCCGCTTTCGCCCGCGCCGCTCTCGGCGCTGCCAGACCCGCAAACACCACGCCGGCAAAAACTCTTCGATTCACGAGGAGCGTCCTCCCTGGACGACCTCGTATCTTACTCCAATTCCAGACCGGAAAGTCCGTTGAGCCCGGTCCTCACCCGGCGCCACGGCAAGATGTCGTGCCCTGTTTGGAGCCGCGCAGCTAAGTGAGTCCCTGTGTGGCCCCACGGGCCGCCAAAGCGGCGGAAGCCGCAAATTGAGCCGCGAACGTGAGTGAGCGGATAGCCCGTTGAAGAGCTGCAACGACCCCATCCGGACGACCCTTTGCCGGCGCGTCGTCAATGGAGCGGGCCACGGCCCCCCACGCGTGTTCAACGAATAGTTCACCGGACTCCCCCAACCAACCGGAGCAAAGTCATCTCCTGCCCACATCTCCTGCCCACCCATTGCTCCCACACGTTCGCGGACGTATACTCCCCCCTGGTCTCCTCTCTAATCAGGAGAAAACGGTCGAAGTAGGACGAAATGCCATGCTGAGATTAGCCACAGTTGCTCTTCTTCTCTGCGTATGCGCCCTCCCCGTACGCGGCAAGGCTCACAAATCCACATACTCCCAGGCTTGCGGCGATGTGTGGACAGCCGTCAAGGCCACCCTCGGGAACGCGGAAAACTACACAATCAAAGTCTCGGATGAGACCCGCATGATCGCCACCTACAGCGTGAAGCACTCAGCGCACGTCACCGTCACGGGCACCCTCCGCCAACGCCCCAACACAGTCTCCTTGAACCCTCAAGGGTCCGGCTGCGAGATGGAGGTGCAGTCCAACTACAGCGGCTTTGAACACAACGACTCCGGCGATTTTGTGAAACGCGTCAACGAGTCGCTGGCCAAGTCAAAGGACGCGCCTGCCGCCGAACCAGCCAAACCGGCAAACCCCAAATAGGGCCTTCCGGGAAATCGGCCTCAAGCGGAACCGGCTAGCTCGCCGGGAACAGCAGCTTGTATCCCGATGGCATCAGATGGTCGCCGATCTGCTCCGTATTCTCAGCGGCTAGTTTCTTTAGGTCCAGCGCCTGTTCCAGTTCTTTCAGCAGGCTCCCGTCATCCAGCCCGCCGCGGGAGGGCCCAATCAGGTGGCGCACCGCATCCGCCAACGCGCCCTGCAGTTGATCCATCCGGATCGTCTGTCGAAAGGAGTTCAAGGCCTCCATCAGGGTCTCCACGGAGGCCTGGCTCTCGGTCATGCTGCGATTTCGGTCGAAGTAAAATTGCCGCCCATAGTGGCGGTATTCCATCGTGTAAAGCGGGACCCGGGGCACGATGTCGCGGTCATTCACCAGCCGGAAGATCTTGTGGCCCAGTTTCTCGTTCATGATCCGCGCAAACTGCTCGTCGCCGACACGAGGCTGGCCGTACGTGTAGACCGCGTGAACCGGAATCGCATCGCGCAGTTCCGTCTGCGTCGCGCAGATCTGCGCCAGCGCCCCACCCAGGCTGTGGCCCGTGATCCAGATCTTGCGGCCGCCACTGTTCCGGAGCAGATCCGGAAAGATGCGGCCTCCGCCGAAGTCCTTATTCCAGGCAGCGAAGAACGCACGGAAGAAGCCGCCGTGAACGCGCGCCAGGCCCTCCCACGGGATCGGAATCGTCTTGAGGTCGCTGCCCACATCGGGAAGTTGCGCCGGTTCGGTCCCCCGGAAAGCAACCAGGATCGCGGCCTCGCTCTCTGCCACGTAGCCCTGTGTCCCGCTCTGCGGGTCGAGCTTGCTGGTGTCGATGAAGTGGAAACCCTCTGCAAAGCCGTTCTCTGCCGCCCACGCCCGGCAGGAGCCCTCATTCTCATAGGCCTGTGCGGCGGCGTCGCAAAGGAACGCGGCATTGCTGGTCGTGTACTCGGTGGCGTTGGGATCGAACTGGAACGCGCTCTTCATCCTGGAACCTCCCTCTGCACCAGCGTGACTGCTCCGAAGGCCGCCCGTCGGCTCCACTGGCGAGGTGTCAAGTATAACCCGCCATTTCCCTGCAGGAGCCTAACTTCCAGGCAATCATTCCCAATCGAACCCAATCACGATCGAGGAGCGTCGAGCATCCGGCAGGGGAACATTGACCTCTGCATCTCTGACAAACCCCGGCAGCCTGCCCGACGCCACTCCACCCGACGGAACCTTCCACAACGGACCTTCGTACCTGAATACATGGCGCTCCTGCAGGACTTCCATCTCGCCGCCAGGATGCTGGCGCGCAATCGCGTTTGGGCTCTCGTGGCGATCCTCGCCCTCTCGCTCGGCGTGGGCGCCAACGTCGCCATCTTCTCCGTCGTCGGCCTGATGATCTCCGTGCCGCTGCCCTATCCCCATGTGTCCGAACTCGCCGGAGTCCCCCAGACCAACGCCGCCCGCGGTTTCCGCCAGGCCTCCGTCAGCCTGCAGGACATCGCCGACTGGCGCGCCGCCGCCGGCATCGCCTCCCTGGCCGCCTACACCTCGCGGCCCGTCGCCTACAGCGGCGAGGGCGAACCCCAGCACCTGCCCGCCATGCAGGTGACTCCTGACTTCTTCCCGACCCTCGGCGTCGCGCCCGCCATGGGCCGCGCCTTCACTCCCTCCGAGGGGCCGACGACCGAAGCCCGCGTCGCTGTCATCTCCTATGCCCTCTGGCAAGGCCTCTTCCGGGGCGCGTCGGATGTCCTCGGCCGCGACCTCCGCCTCAACGGCCGCAACTACACCGTCATCGGCGTCATGCCAGCCACCTTCCACTTCCTCTACCGCCAGTCCGACCTCTGGCTGCCCCTTGCCCTCGAGCCAGCCCAGCGCACCCGCGGCGCGCGCGGCCTGAACGCCATCGCCCGCCTCCATCCCGGAGTCTCCCCCGCCCAGGCCGACGCCCAGGTCCGCGCCATCTCCGAACGCATCGCCAAAGAGGACCCGCAGAACGGCGAGCAGTGGCGCGGCTCCGTCCGCCCTCTCTCTGATCGTGTCATCCCCAAGGCCGCCCGTGCATCCGCCGGAGCTATGTTCGGCGCCGTTGGTTTCGTCCTCCTCATCGCCTGCGCCAATGTCGCCAGCCTTCAACTCGCCCGAGGCACCCAGCGCCACCGCGAACTCGCCCTGCGCGCCGCCCTCGGTGCCAGCCGCGGCACACTGGTGCGTCTCCAACTCGTCGAGAGCCTCCTCGTCTCCCTCCTGGCCGGAGCCGTCGGCGTCCTCACCTCCTACTGCACCGTCCCCCTCCTCAAGCGCATCGCCCCGCCCGAAATGCAGATCTTCGAACTCGCCCATGTCGACCTCTCCGCCCTCGCCTTCGGCCTCACTCTCTCCGTCGGCTGCGCCGTCGTCTTCGGCTTCCTGCCCGCCCTGCTCCTCACGCGCGGTAATCTGGCGGGCTCGCTCCAGGACGCGGGCCGCGGCTCCTCCTCCGGCCGCCACATCGTCCTCAATAGCCTCGTCGTCGCCGAAATGGCACTGGCCCTGGTCCTCGTCACCGCCAGCACCATGATGATCCGCAGTCTCATTCGCCAACAGTCGCTCACGCCCGGCTTCGACACGCGAAACCTCACCGTCGCCTACATCCTGCTCCCTCAGACCCGCTATGCCACCGGCCCGCAGGTCGTCGACTTCTACGACCGCGCCCTCCAGAACCTCCGCCGCGACGCCCAGGTGGAGTCCGCCGCCCTCGTCCAGACCCTGCCCCTCACCGGTGACAACAGCTATCTCTCCGTGAAGGTGGAAGGTACCCGCGAGCAAGATCGCGACCAGGCCGCCGGCAGCATGATCGTGAGCCCCGGCTACTTTCGCACCTTGAAGATCCCCCTCCTCTCCGGCCGCGACTTCTCCCCCCAGGACGATTCATCCGCCAGGCGGGTCGTCATCGTGAACGAGACCTTTGCCCGGCGCTACTGGCCCGGCGATCCCAACCCGTTGGGCCGCCGCCTCCGCATCGCTCACGACAACGAGCCCTGGCTCACCGTCATCGGCTTGGCCCGCGACGTCCGCCACGAAGGAATCGACGATCCGCCGCGCCCCGAAATCTACCGCCCCCACGCCCAGGCCGCCGAGCGCATCATGACCCTCGTCGCCCGCAGCCGCCAGGCCGGTCAGTCCGCGGCCGGCTCCATGCGCGCCGCCGTCTGGCAGCTCGACCGCGAGCAGCCGCTCTTCCGCCTCCAGACCATGGAGCAACTCTTACTCACCCGCACCTCCGGCCAGCGCGCCACCACCAAGGTCCTATTCGGACTCGCGATCATCGCCCTCATCCTCGCCGCGGTCGGAACCTACGGCGTCATGGCCTACACGGCCGCCCGCCGCATCCGGGAAATAGGCATCCGCCTCGCCCTGGGAGCGACCCACCGCTCCGTCTTCCGCATGGTCCTCCAGGGCGGAGCCCGCCAGGCGGGCATCGGCCTGCTAGTGGGCCTGCCCGCCGCCTACGCAGTCACGCCGCTACTAAGAGCCGCCAGCGACGGCCTGGAGCCGCAGGACCCGCGAGTCTACCTGGCCGTCGCGCTGCTCCTCTTCGCGGTAGCCCTAACCGCCAGCCTGGCCCCCGCAAGGCGCGCCATGCGAGTCGACCCGGCCACAGTACTCCGAAGCGAATAATCGTCCTGGGAAGGCTGAGCCCGGCGAAGCCCACCCCATCAAACCGAAGGCCGCCGCAACGAACCTCAAACGGAGCCGCGAACGTGAGTGAGCGGATGACCCCCAGAAAGGCTCCAATCAACCCACCGGCGCCGCAAATCCCCAAGCCTCTTCAAAGCAATCCGCCAGACCCACCACCCCCCAAAAAAACCAGGAAACTATCCAGCCCCAGGTCTTTCGTGGGGTATGCCTCCAGGCTTGCGGGCCGGCAATCGTGCCGGCCTTCTTCTTCTGCCATCCAATGGAATCCCGCCAAGCCCGTCCCCCTGGCCCCCCCCGTCACCGCCCCTGCGTCGACATCGAAAACGGCCGCTCCCCCGTCCCCCAAGTCTTATTCGGCTGCGCACTCATCACAAACTTCAGCTCACCCCCAGCCAGAATCTCCTCATGCCGCAGAAACGCCCGAACCAGCGGCTTCCCATTCAACAGCACCTGCCCGGCATACCGGTTACCCTCGCTAAGCCCCTCCGCCGTCACCCGGAACACCTTCCCGTTCGGCAGCCGCAGACTCGCCTCTTCCACAAAAGGCCGCCCGAGAACATACTCATTCGACCCGGGAGCCACCGGATAAAACCCCAACGCAGTAAACACTAGCCAAGCCGACATCTGCCCCAGATCATCGTTCCCCACCAGACCCTCCGGAGACGGCTTATACTGGCTCTCCACAATCTGCTTCAACCGCTCCTGCGTGCGCCAGGGCTGTCCGGCATAGTTGTATAGATACGCTAGGTGGTGGCTCGGCTCATTCCCGTGAATGTACTGCCCGATCATCCCCGAAATGTCCTCGACATGCGCGTACTGCTTCGGGTCCACCTTCGCATCGAACATCGCATCCAGTTTGGCCACCAGCTTGTCATCGCCGCCCAGCAGCCGGATCAGGCCCGCCTCGTCCTGCGGTTGATACCACGAGTACTGCCAGGCATTGCCCTCAGTGAACCCGCTATCCTTGCCCGCCAGCGCCGGATCGAACGGCTCCGCGAACGTCCCATCGGCCTTCCTGGGCCGCACAAACCCCAGCCGGTTATCGAAGATATTCCGCCAGTTGTTGGCCCTCTTCTCGAACTGCGCGGCCACCTCCGCCCGCCCCATCGCTCTTGCCATCCGCGCCAGCGTCCAGTCGTCAAACGCATACTCCATCGTCTGCGACGCGCCCTCCGCATCCCGATCCGTCGGCACATACCCGAGCTTCATATAATCCGCCAGATGCCCGAACGGCCCATAGGTCGCGCTCGCAATCATCGCCTTTAGCGCCGCATCGGCGTCATAGCCCCGGATCCCCTTCATATAGGCATCGGCGATCACCGGCAGCGCGTGATACCCGATCATGCACCACGTCTCAATCCCCTGGAACTGCCAGATCGGCAGGATCCCATACGGACTCCGCTGCTGCGACGCCACCAGCGACCGCACCACGTCATTGGTCCGCTGGTCCGGTTGGATCAACGTCATCAACGGTTGCTCGGCCCGGTACGTATCCCACAACGAGAACGTCGACACAAACGTAAACCCGCTCGCCTTGTGCACCTGATTGTCCGGACCGCGATAACTGCCATCCACATCCATCGCCACACTCGGTGCCATCAGCGTGTGATACAGCGCCGTATAGAAGTTCTTCAGCGTATCCGCCGGAGCCTTCACCTCCACCGCCTCCAACGCCGCCGACCACGTCGCCTGCGCGGCCGACCGCACCGCGTCAAAATCAAACCCCGGCACTTCCGCATTCAGGTTCGCGATCGCTCCATCCTCACTGACAGTCGACAGCCCGACCTTCACCACCAGCGGACCGCTCAGCTCGCCGAAATCAAACACGCCCACCAGTCCGCGACCTTCCAGCGCCGCCGTATCCTCAGCACTCGTACCCGGCGTCTTGAACCCGCGATACTCCACCGCCGGCTCCCGGTTCATCAACTCCCGCTTCACCGGGGCTTTCGAGAACCGCATCGCGAAATACAACTGCCGCCCGGGAGCCCACCCGCGGGTCTCGCGTAGCCCGGTCATCGTGCCGTCGCCGCGAGTGCGAATTCGCGACCACAGCACCTTCCCCGTGTAGTTATAGATGGACGACCGCAAGTCGAGCAGGATCCGCGCCGGAGCACCGGCCGGGAACGTATACCGGTGCACGCCTACCCTCGTCGTGGCCGTCAGCTCTGCGCGGATCCGCGAGTCTTCCAGCGTCACGGCATAATATCCAGGCTGCGCGATCTCCGAAGAGTGGTTGAACCGCGACCCATACCCCGACCCCGGCTTCTCGGCCGTCTGCGGTTCCAGTTGCACCTGGCCGGAAATCGGCACCACCAGGAAGTCGCCGAGATCGGAGTGGCCCGCCCCGGAGAAATGGGTATGCGAAAACCCCAGCAGGGTCGTGTCTTCGTGCCGGTACCCGGCCGCCCACTTATAGCTCTGTTTGAAGTGGCGGATCTGGGTATCGGGGCTCAACTGAACCATGCCAAACGGCACGGTAGCGCCCGGAAAAGTATGGCCGTCCTCGCCCGTTCCAATGAAAGGATCAACGGACCGGTAAGCAATACCAGGCTCGGCAGCCGCCGCGGAGGCAGCCAGAATGAGGGAGAGAGTAAGGAGTTTCAATGCGATTCCCTCTCAAAGTACCGCATTTCGGACCTCCGGCTCGCGTATCGGGAGCCCCTCCGCTGTGCTGAGCGTCAGGGCGAGAAGCAACTTCACGGAGCCCCACCTCGCCCCGCGAGAAAGGTGGGGCAAGCCACCAGGCTTGCGGGCCGGCTCTCGAGCCGGCCATCTTTCTCCACATCTCAACCACCCACGCGTCTTCAAAGGAGTCCTGCACGGCCCAGCGGGCCGCCAAAGCGAAGGGAGCCGCTACGAACCCCGACCGTCAGGGAGGGGGCCCCACTACGCTACGAACCGCGCACGGCAGTAAACGGGTACCTGGCACCGTCGCGTCTTCAACGGAGTCCCGCATGGCCCTGCGGGCTGCCAAATGAGAGGAAACCGCAAACGGAGCCGCGAACATAAGTGAGCGGATAGCCTCCGAAAGGCTCCAATCAGTTAGAAAGGTGGGGCGAGCCACCAGGCTTGCGGGCCGGCTCTCGAGCCGGCCATCTTTCTCCCCAGCACAACCACCCACGCGTCTTCAAAGGAGTCCCGCACGGCCCAGCGGGCCGCCAATGCGAAGGAAGCCGCCTCGAACCCCGACCGTCAGGGAGGGGTCCCCACTACGCTACGAACCGCGCACGGCAGTAAACGGGTACCTGGCACCGTCGCGTCTTCAACGGACCGGATAACCACCCCTCACTTCTGCACAACCCCCTCCGGGATCTGCAACTGCACTGGGAACGGAGCCCTCCGCGTCAACGGCCACACTCCTGGATAGGGAGAGCCGTTACCCCAGATCCAAAGCGACCCATCGGGCAGGATGGCCAGGGAATTGTTGCCCGCCGCAAAGACAGCCTTCACTCCGTTGATCCGTGGCGTCGCCACCGTCGCCTGCTCGCGCCCCGTAACGCCGATGCCGGCCTGCCCCCAATCCGTATTGCCCCAAGTGCGCAGCGTACCGTCCTTCAGCAGCGCCAGAAAATGCCGGCCGGACATTGCGCCGCACAGCGCCGTGACATTCGCCACGCCGGGAACCCGAACAGGCACACGCGTGCGCTCATCAATGTCCCGCCGCCCATTCCCGAACTGCGCCTGGTCATTATTGCCCCACACCCACACCGTGCCATCCTTCTTGAGCACGGCCGCTACCTGCGTGGCGACAATACCCGCGACATCGGTGAGGCCGGGCACCTCCGCCAGGGGCTGGACGGGATCATCGGCGTAGATCCGGCCGAACGGCAGCTTGCCCGCCATCCAGACCCGGCCTTCGGGCGTCAGCGCCATCAGAAATCCACCCCCAAGGGCAACCTGCGTGACCGGCGGAAGACCCACGGCGCGCTCCGGCGTGACGATCCGGCGCTCTCCCTCGCCCAGGAAGCGGCCGCCCCACATGCTGACGCTGCCATCGCGATGCACGGCGAACGCGGAATTGAATCGCGCCACGATCCGCGCCACCTCCGTCAGCCCCGCAACCTCCACCGGAGTCTCCGAGCCCGAAAGACCGCGTTCACCGCAGCCCAGTTGGCCATCGAACCCTGCGCCGAAGGCGACCACCGTGCCGTTCTCCAGCAGTACATAGGAGGTGCGCGCGCCGGCGGCAATGTCGCGAGCCTTACCAGGAAGGGCGATGGGCACGTAAGCCGTCGAGTGCCCGCTCGAATTGGGAATGGCCGCCCGCGGACCCAGTTGTCCGTCCCGGCTATCGCCCCAGCCGCCAATGGTGCCATCCGCAAAGAGAATGAGCTTGTGCGATTCCCCATCGACCTTCACTGGCACTTTGGTGCTCTGCGCGGCAACAAGGACCGCGCTGAGAAGGAGAGTGAGAGGTAGTTTCATGACCCGCGATCCTCAGCCCTTTCGTTGTGGATGAGCGGCCGCCGCGCGTCCGCCCGCATCCCCGGGAACCCGAACTGACACTCTTCGTCCCCACCGGTTCTTAGAGTCCAGCATAGCCCGCACAGTGCGAAGACGGACGAGGCCGCAACGACCCCCGACCATCAAGGCGCAAGTCCCCCGCATTGCGAACCGCGACTGGCCAGGAGTCCCCATGGCCCCGCAGGCCGCCAAACCGGAGGAAGCCGCAAACGGAGCCGCGAATGTAAATGAGCGGATAGCCACCGAAAGGCTCCACACCGGCAGTCTCACGACCCTTCGCCAGCGCGCCTTCAAAGGAGTCCCATCATGGCCCTGCGGGCCGCCAAATCGAAGGAAGCCGCAAACGGAGCCGCGAATGTGAATGAGCGGATAGCGACCGAAAGGCTCCAACCAACTCAACAACGGGATGCATCGTCAAAGAGTCATCCAGGGAGTCCCCGACGGCGATGGCCCACCTGGCCGCGTGATCCAGACGGTACCGAGCCTGGCGCTGCTGGCCTTCATGGTGCCGGCGCTGGCGGCATTGGGCATGCAGAGCATCGGCTATCTGCCGGCGCTCATCGGGCTGTGTCTCTATAGTGTGCTGCCCATCCTGCGCAATACGCTGGTGGGCCTGGCCAGTATCGAACCGGCGCTTCTCGAGGCAGCACAGAGCGTTGGCATGACTCCGGGGAACAGCTTTTCCGCGTGGAACTGCCCTGGCCCTGCCGATGATCATTGCGGGGATCCGAACGGCGACGGTGTGGACTGTGGGCACGGCCACGCTCTCTACGCGGTGGGCGCGCCGAGCCTGGGGAACTACATCTTCAGCGGCCTGCAAACGCGCAATTATGCGGCGGTGCTGGTGGGCTGTGTGGCGGCGGCGCTGCTGGCGCTGGCGCTGGACGGACTGATTCGCGTGGTCGAATTGGGGTTGAGGCTGCGCCGCCGGGCACTCTGGATCGGCGCGTTGTGTGTATTCGCGGCGCTGGCGGCGTGGCGCTCGCACGACTGGCTGGCGCGTTCGCAGGCGGGGAGCGCGGCCGGTACGGATCGGAGCCAAGAATTTCACCGAGCAGTACATCCTTTCGCGAATCATGTCGGGCCGCATCCACGAGAGGACAGGCCAGCCTACTGAGTTGATTGAGTCGCTGGGCTCCACCGTGGTCTTCGATGCCCTGCCAAAGCGAAGGCAGCCGCAAACGAAGGAAGCCGCAAACGGAGCAGCGAATGTCGATTAGAGCGGATAGCCACCGAAAGGCTCCAACCAACTCAACAACGGGATGCATCGTCAAAGAGTCATCCAGGGAGTCCCCGATGGCCCACCTGGCCGCGAAATCGACCGAAGCCGCAACGAACCACGACCGTCAGGGAGTCTCAGTATGGCCCTGCGGGCCGCCAAATCGGAGGAAGCCGCCCCAACATCCCCAGTCCCGGAGCGCAGCGACGGGCTACGCGGGCGCCTTCAATGGAGTGGTCCCCGCCGCGCCGAAAACCACAACGAGCCCGGCGACCCCAAGGCCCAAACACCGCCGCCGCCCCGCACAAACCCGCAAACCGAGCCGCGACTGCAAGGAGCGGGGGAGCAACGCCAAGCCCCAACCCACCAGCAAAAGAGGCACCACATCCATCCGAACCTCGTCCGAGCCCCCACCCGTCCCCCGCACCACCAAAGCGGACGCCTCAAATTGAGCCGCGAATGTAAATGAGCGGATAGCCACCGAAAGGCTCCAACCAACTCAACAACGGGATGCATCGTCAAAGAGTCATCCAGGGAGTCCCCCATGGCCCACCTGGCCGCGAAATCAACCGAAGCCGCGACGAACCACGACCGTCAGGGAGTCGTCCCCCTGCTGCGAACCACGACTGGCAAGGAGCGGGCCACGGACACCCACGCATCATCTACGCCCCGTTCCACGCGCCGGTCATGGTCGCCTGCCGCACGTGCCGAGACACACCCGCCCAAGGCGAGGTCCGCCTGGCGTCCGGAGGCGAACGCCCAACCTTTGCGGGCGACGCCACATTCCCGTTCGGGTTCGAACGCCGCACAGACCCAAGGGCTTCGAACACGATCCCGAGGAGTCCGCCCGAGTCTGCGGCAATCTCCTGCGCGCGCTCCCGCTTCGACCTCGGCTCTCTCGACCCCGCATGCCACCCCGTCTGGCTGGCGTCTTTCGGGTTCGGTGATCTCAGTCTTTGCAGCCGAATTTCTTCTTCACTTCACGGATGCTGGCAATATGGCTCGACACCCACTGCATCTTCTCATCGTGATAAGCCGCCCACGCCGCCGCATCCGCCGCCTTTAGAAATCTCCTGGTAGCTGCGTGGAAGCCACGCTCGACCGCCACGCTGGGCGACCGGTTTGTATTGTCAGCTTGGAGGGCGGTCTGATTCCAGTAGTACTTGGCCTGGTCGAAGTCTCGCGTTGCTTCCAGATCTCCTTGGATACGCAGGAAGCCATCGAGCACGCTACACCTTTGCCGAGCCAAGAACTGGAGGTCGGGCAGCTGGCCAGAGGTGCTGCCGTCGACAAACACAGCGGCAGTAATAGCCGCACGGTCGTGCTCGCCGAGTGGATGTACGGGATTTCTTCGATACTGGCTGCGACTGCCCGTCGTAAAGATCTTGCCGGGCTCGGGAGCGTCGAAATCGAGCTCCGACAAGTCGTTGCCACGAAGCGCCAGATCGAGCGGCCACGCATCAGTCGTGTGCATCTCGCCATCAAAAGGCCGCCTCACCGCTATTGTGAACGCAACGACGTCCTGATCGCATTGATTCTCGACGGTAAAATCATAAATTTCTCCTATGCCCCTCCCCGGCTTGGCATCAACAGGCCTGTATCTCACCCTCATACACTGGACCACCTCATCCGCTCGGGTGGCGGCAGCAGCCAACAGCCACAGGCCGACAACCAGAAGGCGAGTAACCATGCCACAAAGTGTAGCGCCGCCGGCTACCGGCGTTGCCCGGGGCCGAACTGCACCTGGTAACTGATTGTCTCGATCAGATTGTCTCAAACAGATGCGGCATCAAGAGCCGGTCAGCATTTCACATCTATGGACTACAACGCAATCAGTACATCGGCGAGCGTGCCAAGTGACCCACCGCAGTTAGATTTCATTCTGCGGGCCTCGTCCGGAGGCGAAATGCCCGATTGCCGCCCCACGACGGCCGCCTAACGGGGTCCTATAAAAGCTCGTAGATCTTCAAATGTCGACTGGACGATTGCGACACCGGCCAGCACAGCCCTGGTTGTCTTGATCACGGCCTCAGCATGCTCCGTTGATCGGACAAGCTGATATTCCTCCACCGGCAAGCTCGATACCAAAATCGGTAAGATAGACTTCAGTACTTTGAGCCAGGCCCCCACGACCTCCTTGTTGTCGGGGTGTATTGCATCTGCCTTGAGTTGAAAGCTCATTGGCTCCGTCAACTTCGCTCCCGCTATTTCTTCCCTCAGCCCGCCAGCAACAAAAATGAGGAATTGTTTTGATGCCGGGAAGTCGAGTAGTCGAAGCTGCTTCTGTTCTATCTCGGTCATGTTGCCCGATTCCGACTTCGCCTTCAACTCCTGCTTTAGGGCATCATAGGCCCATCCTAGTGCCTGGATAGCGTAGATGTGGGCGATGCTCAGCGACTGAGGGAATACCTTGCTGTACGTTACATCCGATTCGAAGATATCAGCCTTCGCCCGAATAGCGGTTTGGAGATCGCCGCGAAACGCGCAAAGCATCTGCCCAATTTGATCCGCGAAGATCGAAGTCGCGGGCTTTCGTGCACTGTCTCTTCGGTGCACATAGTCCACGCCGCGAGCTTGGAATTCCTGCTTTACTCGTTTCTGGACCGCATCGTTGCTCCTCCGGTCCCAAGCAACAATTGAGTTTTGCGTATTGTTGCCGGATACGATGGCAGAGATGGTTGAGTGATTGTCTACTGTGATGATGCGTGCCAAGACGCACACTTTCTTGGCGGGTCCTCTTCCGGCACCATGGACTGCCCCGGTCGTTTGGGCCCCATTGACTACCGAGACACCGCTGATTATCAAGTGACCTTTCTTGGCGTCGAGTTTGGCTTTTTTCGTGACGATTGTTATTCCGTTATTCAAGACGAAGAAATCTTCTGGCCTCTTTTGTGCCGTTTCCTGTATGCGGTTGTTCACGTTGCCAGCGACTCTTCTTGCGCCTAGGAAGTCTCGGAGATTAGCGCTGAAGAGAGCATTCTTGTGTGTCTCATACAGGTCGTGAAGGATTTCCCCGTTGAGAGACAGCACGAACGCGCGCCAGCCAGGACCTGTCTGATGAATAATTTCTCTTGCCGGGAGGATTACCTCATCGGTGACTTGGATTGAGCCAAGCGAAGTTAGGTAAAGAGCTTCGATCCGTCTGAGCCCGAGTTCAACTACCTCCACATCTGCGCCCCTAACAAGGGGCAGGCTGTTGAGGAGATGTCTGACGGTTTTTAACTCGTCTTCGACATTTTGAGATTCAAATGCATTATGAGCGTAGGCGAAGATAATTTTTGTGATAGTTCGCTTCTGAAGCCCATCTCTCAATAGCTTCGCGTGAGTCCGGATTCTGTTCGGCACGCTATGGATTGGAGTGCTAAGTAGCCATGCCGCTGCCGTATTTAGGTCGCTAGCTTTTCGCGCTGGTGCAGCTTGCTTTCCCCAGCTTCTAGCCGTATAGCCCTGAGCGACACAGACGACTCCGTCCGCCTCATTGATGTAAATGATATCGGCCTTTTTGTCCGAAGCGTGGTCCGTGAGGCTCTCTGTTGCGAAGCTGGCGAGGTCGTCAATGTCCAGATGGAGTGCAATTGCGAACAGTGGCAAGGCATTGTCGCCATACTTCGCAAGTACTGGGTCGCCCTGCAAAGGCCTAATAAAGGAATAGGTTTGAGCAAGCTGATGTGCGGTTGGCATTGTCGTTCTTGATGGCCTGCAGCGAATCGAAGTCATTTTAGCGCAATTGTCATCAGTGTTGCCAGCAGAGTGTCCTTAAGCTTGACCCGTACAGCCACGAATCTCCAAACGTAGATCTCCGATCGGGAATCACTCTTGTCCAATACAGTTTTCTCGCCCGGCCTTCCGGCCAGGGCGGAGCACCCGCCCAGCGCCGCAGAATGGGCCTGGAAACCTCCGAAACTAACCAATGTCGGTGTCCTGGGGCGATTTGGGGCAAACCGAAGGCGGCAAACCGCTGTCCGCTGTTTGGGACTAGGTTGTGAAGGTGACTGAGACCCAAGTCCGGCCGGATAGGATGCTGCACGAAAGAAATGACTTTACCCGTCCAGAACGCCGACCTTTAGCGTGTTTGGCGCAACAGTGATTGTGAGGAAGGCGCCGGAAACATGACCAAAATGCTGCGCCCCGCTTCACTTTCGCGCGCGTCCGCTCGACTGAGCCTCGGATGCCCTATCGCCTGTCCGCTCGCTATGCGAATGATGAGAACCGAGTCCCTAATTAGGTTTGAGTGCGCAGGAGCCCGGCGGGGGTGACCCATTTCTTTGCCCGCTTCGAGGCTGTCGTCACGGGCTGCGCGCCCAACGACCGCGCCAGTCCGGCCACCAGGACTAACCCGTCGGCACATTTCACAATAGGTACAAACGCGTTTGCACCCTCCATTCAGGCCGACACCCGCAATCCCCACAGCCACTGCCGCGAACACCATGCACCACTCGACGAAGGTCCGCTCCTGCCCAATCGCCCGGTCAACAATCTTGTCCTGCGTCCGGACCCCGGCCAGCGCCACCCGCGAGTCCGCCTGCCGCACCACCGCCCGCACCGCATTCGCCAGCATCGGCGGATCCCCCGCCGCGCGCAGTTGGAACGTCAGGTGCCCCATGGAATTCGGGCTGTGCGTAGACGGCACATAGGCCACCGGCGACAACTCATCTTTCAGCGAGGGATACCGGGCGTTTCGCGCAACACCCACGATCTCGAACTCCATCTCCGGGCCGGCCGTGCCCCGGTAGAAATGGCGCCCCACCTCGTTCGCCCCCTCGAAGTACTTGGCGGCGAAATCCTCATTGCCGACCTCCACCTTCGCGCCCGCGGCCACGGCCCGCTCGTCAATCGGCCGGCCCTCAAGCAATCGAATCTCCACCGTCTCGAAGAAATGCGCCACAATGTGCGGGAACGCGGCATCGACCTCGTGCCCGAGGTGGCCCGGAATCCGGATCAGGCGTCAGTCGGAGACTCCGGTCAATCCCGGCGCTGGCGTAAGCGAGAGCGAAGGCGCAAGTGTATTCAGCCCGGCTGAGAATGCCAGCCACGCGCCTGCTACGTGGCCCGCGGCATCAGTAGCAGAAACTCCCGCCGAAGCTCGATGGGCCTGCGTTGGTTCCTCCACGCGCTGCGCAATCCGCTGCGGGACCGACGGTGTAGTCATGCAACCCGTCGAAGTAGATCCCGTGTTGCTGCTGGCCCGTACCACCATTGACAACGGCGGCGGCTTCCGGCGTCAGCCCCGGTGGCGTCCACCCGCTATGCCCACGGCGGGCAAAGAATGCTCGAATCATCGCCATGTCCGCGTCCTCACGCGCGTGTCGCTCTGCTCGCGTGATGGCCGTAATGTCATCTTCATCCACCAGCGCGCCCGTCAACGCGTTCACGTGGATTTGCTTGGTGTCTTCCAGGTCGTGACGGCCCCCGAAACTCCAGATCACCAGGGGGACCTTGGGATTCTTCACGCTCACTTTGAGCTCGATGCTATTGGCGCGAAGGAGCCCCCCTTTCCGGGCCAATTGGTAGGCATCGCGCATGTCAACTTGCACCCCTAACAACGGAGTCGGGACAAAGTCATATTCCGGCGGCGGCTGTTCAGTGAAAACCGGAGCCACCGCCGCCTTCGCCGCATCTTCAAATATGCGCGCAACCCCCGCCTTCCGCGCCGCTTCCAGTTGATCCGGAGGCAACGTCACGCCGCTGCCCGAGAAACTCGCATAAGTCACATTCAGCCGCTTCCGTGTTTTGGGAAGATAGAACTGAAACGTGACCCCCGTGGTGGCGGGCGGATTCACGTCCGGCAACTGAACTGAGATCTGGATCAGGTAGGCCGGTTCGCCTCTTTCGCGCACCAGGTGAATGGTCGATTGAGCCAGCTCCAGCAGATGGATCGGCCAATGCTCGGCATCCACCTCCAGCCGGCGCGTCGACGCCGGGGGTGTCCCGCGCGAAGTCGTGCAAGCCGCCAGCAGCAACAATCCCCCAATACAACCAACAACCGCCTTCTTTCTCATTCAAAACCCCGTCCATTGCGGCTGGACCAGCCTCGTCGCGCTAGGAAACAGGTTGGCCACTTTCCCGGGCGGCACCGAATGGATCTGACCCTTGGGGCCGCTCCCAATCCGGGTAATCTCCAGCTTCATGGCCACCAGGGAAACCCCATCCGTGCCCACCACCGGCGTGATCGTACCCTCCAGGTAGTTCGGAAAGGCGTTCTGGCTGATCGCACGGTTCAAATGCAATTGAGCCCCTTCTCTGGTGATGTCAATCGTGATCGGAATCGGCCGGGTCCCGTAACCATCGATGTATCCATTGAAATAGGGGACATTGCCGTCGAAGTTCAACTTAACGGTCCTTGCCGATGCTCCGGTCCCGATCCTCACCGAAATGGCCCGGGTATCCTTCAGGCCGCCGCAGAGCGGAGTCGGACTCTCGCCGTCGAGCGTGGGTGTCTGGGCCACCAGCCCCGCAGAGCCGTCCGGTACAACGCAATCGGGCTTGGCTAAATTCATCTTGATATTCTGAACCACCTGAGCGCAGATCTCGCGCACCTCCGAATCAGGACGGGACTCATTGTTCAAGGTGGCCTCCTCGATGCAGTCCTTCATCATGTCTGCTGTCGGCGTAGCCGACGTGTACGGCGCATGCGGTGTCAGGTTCTTCCGGCGAGGGTCATACTTCGGCGGCTTATACGGATAGCCCCCTCCGCCGGGCCGGCCGTTGCCTTGCGGATTGGATCCGAAATCATCTGAACCGGAGCGCGGCGTCTGGTCTTGTGCCTGCTGCTGCAGTTGGCCCGCGGTGGCCGTCAGTCCCTCATCATTCAGTTTGGCGATGCAATCATCGGCTTGGCGTACCAACGCTTTGGCGCGTTTCACGCCGGCGTTCACCTGCGCGGCGTAGTTCTTGCCGCTCATCAGCGGGCCCACTTGCTTCAGTTCTCGAAAGGCCTCCAGCAGTGGATCGACGCAGGGCTGGAAGGCGGCTGCATCCGCCGGATACTTGCCTCGGAGCGCATTCCATTTCGGCAGGCTGGACGGATACTCGGCGCCCGCCGCCAATTGGGGCGCCCCCGTGCCATTCGCCGCATCCTGGCGCAGGCTGCGAACTGCCCCCATGAGTGCGCCGGAGGGGCTGCCGCTGGCAAAAACATCTCCAGCCGCCACGCCCTGAGCCCTCATGGTGGAAGGGAAGTGCAAAAGCAGTCCCAGACTGCAAATAAAGGTAACCGCACGCCACCCTCTTAGCGACATTGATCCCCCAAAGTAGGACGGGTATTTCAGCTCGACAGCCCCAGCGCCGTCTACATCAAACAGGAGCGCCATCCCCCAGGATGAAACCCCATGAACTAACCCTGGCGCTTCTCGCGGCCAGCGCCGACGCGGCCGCCGAGCCCACGACTATCTCGTGAGTTGATCTTACCAGTGTCTTCTGCCTGTGCCTCCAGTTTCATTGAGCGGCACAGCCAACCGGGCGGGAGGTAGTCGCCCTCCCCCTTTGCAGCTCTGCCCGGAAGCACTGATGTGCCCCAAAGCGCTTGGGCTGCACCGCCAGCAGCCTCTCTTGTGGAGCTCGGCAAGCCCCGCAACCTGTGCTCCAACGCTCGTTCAGAATCCGCTCTCTCATCGCGGTTCCTCGCCTACAAGAATGCTAGGTCGGCTCCAGACGCTACACCCCCAATGATCGCCCTAGCCGTCTGTGGCGAAGTCCCGCTGCGCGACTTCCGCCACAGCCTGCCTGGCCCCTGAACCCATCTACGAAACTCCACTTCCGTCCGGATTTCCCCATTAAGCGTCCTTCATTACCCGTGGAAGCAGGATAATTTCTCCTTTGGATTCAATAGCTTCTTCCTTGGTCCTCTAAATTCCGGCACATCGGCGTGCCATGATCTGTGCGCGGCAGGGACAACTCCTGACCGCACGGATCCTGCTGCCTCCTGGGCCGCCGGAACCGGAGATCTTTGACAATCTCACCTCCCCCTGCACCTGAGCAGTCTGTGGCGGAAGTCCCGCTAGCCGCACGGCTTCCGCCACAGGATGCTAGCCCGCGCTCCAATGGCCGGAAACAAGTCTTGGAGCGCGGCCGCCGTGGACCTCCAGCAAATCAGGAGCAACGCAGCGAACGTCCAGGCCGCCCAATGCTTCGCAGCGGCACACTCCGGTCCGCATCCCGTGATTTTTGAGGGATCAAACCCATTCCAGCGGAAGACCCCCAGGCGACCATCCCAAGCCAGTCGACCCGAGCAATCCACTCGCAGCGCTGGAACAAAGCCAATCTCCACCCGGCCAACTACTCCCCGAGCGCCGCACCCGCCCCCGCAATCCACCATTTTTGAGGGATCAAACCCATTCGTACGGAAGACACTCAAGCGGTCATTCCGAGCGAGCCGATCCCGGAATCCACTCCCTGCGCTGGAACAAAGCCAATCTCCGCCCGGCCAACCACTCCCCGAGCGCCGCACCTGTCTCCGAAACCCAGCCTTTTTGAGGGATCAAACCCATTCGTACGGAAGACACTCAAGCGGCCATTCCGAGCCAGTCGATCCCGGAATCCGCTCGCTGCGAGGGAACAAAGCCAATCTCCCCCCGGCCCGCAACTCCCCCAACGCCGCACCCGCCTCCGCAATCCCACATTTTTGAGCGATCAAACCCATTCCAGCAGAAGACCGCCAGTCGGCCATCCCAAGCCAGTCGATCCCGTCATTCCACTCGCTCCGACGGAACAAAGCCACCTCAGGCCCCCCTTCCGCATCGCTCGGCCCCCACCGCTCAACCCGGAAGTTACACGCCCGTCCCTCCCCGCAGTGCTAGATTGCGATTGTGTCCTCCCCCATCCACTGCCGGCAGGTCACCCGCCGCTTCGGCTCCCTCACAGCGGTCAACGACGTCTCTCTCGATGTCCCCGCCGGCGAGATCTGCTCCATCCTCGGACCCAATGGAGCCGGCAAATCCACCCTCATCCGTCTCCTCTGCGGACTCGCCAGCCCGGACTCCGGCTCCATCTCCGTAGCCGGCTTCGACCCCGCCCAGCCCGCCACCCGCCTCGAGTTCCGCCGCCGCATCGGCGTGGTCCCGGAAAACCTCGCACTCCTCCCCGAACTGACCATCGAGGAACACCTCCGCCTCACCGGACCCATCTACGGTCTCGACTCCGCCACCGCCCGCGCCCGCTCCGAGGAACTCCTCCAGGCGCTGGCCCTCTCCGCCAAGCGCCACACCTACGCCCGCGAGTGCTCGCACGGCATGCGCAAGAAGACCGCCCTCGCCATCGCGCTCCTCCACAACCCGTCCGTCCTCATGCTCGACGAGCCCTTTGAAGGCGTCGATCCCGCCTCCGTCGAGGTCATTCGGGTCCTGCTCGAAACCGCCGCCCGCCGCGGAGTCACCATCCTCCTCACCTCGCACATCCTCTCTTTGGTGGACCGCATCTCCAGCCGCATCGTCCTCCTGCGCGACGGCCGCATCCTCCACAACGAACCCGCTGGCGCGATGCCCCACTCCACCGTCGAGGAGCTTTACTTCCAGCTCGTCGAACAACCTTCCGCTCCGGAACTCCAATGGCTGGGCTCACAGGGCTGATCGCCGCGCTCGGCCGCAGCGCGCAGCGCAGCTTCGGCCGGTTCGGCTCCGTCACCCACAACAACCTGTTCGCTGTGATCCTCATCCTGATGGCGGAAGAGCCGCTCGATCGCCCCAGCAGCACCGCTATCTTTTATCTGGTCATCGGAGCACTCGCGGCCCTCCCCTTGGCCGGCGACATGGCCCGCCGCATCCCCGAGGCCCGCATGGCCCTCTGGCCGCTCACCGCCTGGCAGCGCGCCGCGGTCTTCGCCGTCAACCTGCTCCTCAACCCGATGCTGCCCCTGGCCGTGATGTTTGCCGTCCTCAGCCGCCACCCGGCCGTCGGCACCGGACTCTTCTCCGTCGGCATCCTCGCCCCCATCGCCCTCGGAGCCTTCCGCATCTGGAAGAACCCGCCCCGCCTCCTGCGCCTGGTGCCCAGCTTGCCCGGTCGCCTCGGCGGACTCGTCCAGAACCGCCTGCGCGAACTCCTCCAGACCCTGGACCTCTGGTTCGCCGCCCTCCTCAGCCTCGGCGGCTGCCTCTACCGGATCCTCTACCCGCACCCCGACCCCATGGCGGCGGTCGTCATCGGAGGACTCATCGTCATCCTCCTCAGCACGGCCGCCCAGGCGACCTCGGCCTTCGACGCGGAATCGGCCATAGCCCGGCGCCTCCTGCTGCCCCTCACCGGCCGTGACGTCCTCTTGGCCCGCGACATGGCCTGGTTCGTGGTGCTTCTGGTTCTCACGTCCCCCTACGGCTGGCACCGCACAGCCGCCGCCGGCTTCCTGGTCCTGGCCGCCGGCCACCGCACGGTCCTGAGCCCGCCCACGGAACAGACCCGCTGGCAATTCGCCGCCGGCCAGTTGATCCCCACCGGCCTCTTTCAGATCTTCGCCGTGATCCTGGCCGTCTCGACCACTAACCAGTACGGCCCGCTAGTGACCGTGGCAACCGCCGCCATCTGGTGGGCCTCCCTGCAGTGGTACGGCCGCCACTCCTAACCGCCCCGCGTCCCCAAACGGAGCCGCGAACGTGAGTGAGCGGATAGCCCCCGAAAGACCCCAATCCATTCAGCAGCGCGCCCCCATGCCCGCCCTCCTCACCGGAGGGCTCCCCACCGCGCTGCGAACCGCGACTGGCAAGGAGCGAGCCACGTGCCAAAGCGGAGCAACCGCATTGAGCCGCGAATGTAAATGAGCGGATAGCCCGCTGAAGAGCTGCAACGACCCCATTCGGACGACCCATTCCCCCCGCGCCTCCAACGGTACGGCCCCACCGCCCCCCCTACAAATTCGCCCCGAAGGCCAGCAGCCGGCCATCGCAATCCTTCACCACGAACTCGCGCGCCAGCCACGGCATATCCTCCACCCCGCGCGCAAACTCCACCCCTTTGGCGGCATACTCCGCATACAGCGCGTCCGCATCTTGAATGAACAAATACGCGTCGAGCAGCTCATCCTCGTACTTGCCCGGATTCGCCGTCGGAGGCTCAGCGCACCGGAAATGAATCGCGTGCCCGTCCCGCGCCACAATCGCATAGACCGGGGGATCCTGCCAGGTCCCCAGGCACTCGAAACCGAGCTTCTCGCTGTAATAGGCCAGCGTAGCGGGAATGTCCAACGTGAAGAACAAAGGCGCAATCTGACGGATCATGGCCCAATTTTACTGCAGAGGCCCGCGCCGTCACTCCTGCCACTTCGGCCGCCGCACCGCTCGCACCTTGCCGGTCCCCCCACCCCCGCAGAAGAATCGGTCCCCGCCATCGGACTCCAACCCGGAGACATTCACGCCGGCCGGCATCTCCAACCGCTCCAGTACCTCGCCCGTACCCGGATCCACGTGCCTCAGTTCGCTCTCATCCCCTTCCCAAGTCGCGTGCCACAGCTCGCCATCCACCCACGTAACGCCCGTGACAAACCGGTTCGACTCGATCGTACGCAGGATCGCCCCCGTCCCCGGATCCACCTGGTGGATCTTCCGGCTCCGGTACTGGCCCACCCACAGCGACCCCTCCGCCCACGCCAGGCCCGAGTCTCCGCCGCCGCCCGGCGCCGGGATCGTCGCCAGCACCTGGCCCGTCTGCGGATCAATCTTCTGGATCCGGTCCTCGGCAATCTGAAACAGGTGCTGCCCGTCGAAGGCCGTACCCGCATGGGCCGCCACCTCGATCGAACGCGTCATCGCCCCGCTCGCCGGATCCAGTGCATTCAACTGGCCGCCCGATGCGAACCAGACGCTCGCCCCGTCGTACGTGACTCCATTCACGCGCTCAACCCCCGGAAACGGCCCATACTCCCGCACTATCTCGGCTGGTGATTCCTTCATATGTCCACCTTAATCAACCGGCAGCAACGTAGGGAGTAACAAGATCGTCGTGAATCCGGGCACCGGCGGCGTCATCCAGCGCCGTGCCCGGCCGCGGCCCACCCACTGCACCTTGCCTGCCGCCGCCAGTGAGTCGAGCGCCCGCTGCACGGTCCGTTGGCTTGTGCCCAGCGCCAGCGCCAGCGCGGAACTCGACCACGATTCCCCGTCCATCAGGAAGGCCAGCACCCCCGCATGCTCATCCTCGACGGGCTGCGCCAGCACGACGATCTCGCCGGCACGGCTCGGCGCCAACGCAAACCCTCGCTTGGTCGCGCTGACCACGGCCATCCCTCGCAGCGCCCTCCGCAGCCGTCCGATCTCGACCCGCAGCCGCGCCCGATGCGATTCATCGGCAAGCCTCGCTCCAAACGCCCGTGTCAGCAGGACATCCCTGGGCACATCTCCAGGCCACGCTTCGCCCAGGGTTCGCGCCAGCGCGAACAAGACCGGCCGCCGGGCCAGCGGCACAACGGTTCCTCGGTCCCGCACCACCAGCCGGCATGCGTCCACCACCAGCGCCCGCGACGCCAACACCGCTTCCACCTCTTCCAGGAGGAGCAGCCTCTCTTCGCCGCTCGCGATCAGCCGGGCCGCCGGAGTCTGCAGCAAGCGGGCTGCGCTCTCCACCTCCGCCATCAGCGCCGGGATCTTCGCCTGCCGCGCCGCCTCCTCTGCCCGGTCCAGCGCATCCCGCGCGGACTGCGTCCTCAGCCGCCGCATCGCAACCCCGGCCACGGCGAGTTCGTGGGTCGCCCGCAAGGGGGCCGGGAACAACGACGGGTCAAGCTCGGCCAGCCCTCGCTCCGCCTCCTTCAGATGTCCAATCAACAGCAGGCGCCGGATCGCAAGATACCGTGCATAGGCGGAATTCAAGCGGTCGCCATGAGCTTCCAGTGTGGTGCGCGCCGCCTCCAGGGCCTTCGCCGGCCAGCCCAGGTCTCGCGAAACCAGAGCGACCTCCGCCTCCGCCACGGCACAGCGCGCACGGGCCACCGCCTCTCTCGGACCGAACGCCCGGGCGGCACTGCGCAACAGCATCTTCGCCCGCGCGAACTCGCCCAGTTGCGCCATCGCGATCCCTCGCAATGCCAGGGCCGGCGCATCGTCACGCAGGGCGACACGCTTCAAGGCGCCCAGCGGATCGCCCGCGGCCAGCGCCCGCGCCGCGGCCGTGATCAGTGAGTCCATGGGAATCCCGCCACGCTTGTCACTCCCGCGATTTCAGCATCCGGGCCTAAGTTGGTCTTGCAGGCAGCGATTACTGAATTCTACCGAAGGAAATGAGGACAAACACAATGACACAACACACCACCGGAACCCGCGAAGAGTGGCTGGCCGCGCGGCTGCAACTTCTGAATGAAGAGAAGGAACTGACGCGTCGCGGCGATGAACTGGCGCAACGCAGGCAGGAACTGCCTTGGGTGCGCCTCGACAGGGACTACCAGTTCGATACAGAGCAGGGAAGCGCCTCGCTGGCGGATCTCTTCCGCGGGCGTTCGCAGCTCCTGGTCTATCACTTCATGTACGGCCCCGAGTTTCAGGCGGGCTGCCCGTCCTGCTCTGCCGTGGCCGACGGCTTCAACGGCGTCGCCGTCCACCTGGCCAACCACGACGTCATGTTCTGGGCCGTGTCCCGCGCGCCTCTGGAGAAGCTGCTGGCTTACCGGCAGCGCATGGGCTGGACCTTCCCCTGGGCGTCTTCCGTGGACGGAGGCTTCAACTTCGACTACTCGGCCTCCTATAGTCCGCAGCAACAGAGCGAAGGGATCGAGTACAACTATCGCCGCGAAAAGCCGTTGCCGTTGCCGGCCGCCCAGCAAAGTGGTGGTGCGGTTGCCCAGTTCGCAGCCATGTGCGGGACCGACACGGCGGCATACCGGCGCGAGCGGCCCGGCGTGAGTACCTTCGTGCAGGAGGAGGGAGCCATCTACCACTGCTACTCCAGCTATGCGCGTGGCGTCGACGGGCTCTGGGGCATGTACCAGTGGCTCGACCGTGCCCCCAAGGGCCGCAACGAGGCAGGCGTCTGGTGGCGGCGTCACGATGAGTATCCGCGGGTCCAGGCGGCGGCGGCCTGCTGCAGCCACGAGGCCGTGGCGCGATGACTGCCCCGGGTTGCGCCTGCGGGCCGGTACCACGCCGGCCCGCCCGGGCCGCTGCTTCAATCCTGTCCGGGTTGCTTCTGCTGATCTTGCCGAAATGCCCCTTGTGTCTGGCGGCCTGGCTGACCGTGGCAACCGGCCTCACCATCTCGGCCGCCACGGTCACCTGGATGAGGACCGGCATCCTGCTGCTGTGGACCGCCGCCGTGGCCGTCTTCCTGTGGCGGCGGACATCGCGTGCCCGAAGAAGCGTCCGGTCCCGTTGCGCGGCAGTGGAGTCTTCTCTCATACAGTTTCCTTGACAATAGTTGAATAGGAAACTAATATGGAACTGTGAAGAGCAAAGCCGCCCCGGCCGTGAGCAGCCTGGAAAGCCACATCGGCTTCTGGCTGCGATTCGTGTCCAACCATGTGTCTCAGGGCTTCGCCCGTAAGTTGGAGAACACCGGAGTGACCGTCGCGGAATGGGTGATCCTCCGTGAACTCTTTGACGCCCGGGAGACGTCACCTAGCCGGCTGGCGGCTTCCAGCGGATTGACGCGCGGGGCGGTGTCAAAACTCATCGACAGGCTCCTTCTCAAGGGCCTGGTGACCCGCAAGGAGGCCGGCGATGACCGCCGGTTTCAGGAAGTGAACCTAACGGCCGCGGGGCGTGCGGCCGTACCCGCATTGGCCGCCCTCGCTGACCGGAACGACGAAGAGTTCTTCTCTCACCTGCCCGCGAAGGAGAGGGAACAGCTTGTGTCGATACTCCGGAAGCTCGTCGCCGCCAACCAGCTAAAGAGAATGCCGACCGCTTAAGGAGAACCACCGAATGGAGATGTCCTGGACGAAGACTGCCTGCATGGGAGCGATCCGGTGAGCGCCGCGCTGGACAATTTGAAAGCCGCGCTGCAGCGGGCAATGGCAGGCCGGCCGAGGGTGGGCGGCTTCCCCTATCTGGCCGAGACGCTCCGGCAGGCGGGTGTAACGAGCAATCAGTGGAGCCTGCCTGCCTGCCAGAGCCTCTATTTGACCCGCCTCGGACCGGTCGTGATCCAAGGCACGCCTCTGGTCAGCGGACCCGTCGATGTACCGGCCTTCCATCGCGAGGCCCTCATCAAGGCCCTGCGGACGGACCAGGCAGGCGAGAGCACCTTTGCCGAGTTCCTGGCGTCCACCTGGCGCGCTGGTGTTGTCCGCTACGAGGTCAACTTCGACCTGCGGGCCGTCACCTACACTGGCGCTGGCGGCGAAGAGTATGTCGAGGCCTATCCGGCCGTAGCCGTGGCAGAACGATAGCAGCGCCGTCATCTGCCCGGCCGGCCTTAGAACCGCCCGTCGGGAGATTCGCGAAAGCCGGCCCACGCCACAACCGCTTGCCCAGTTAAGCGAGCGCCTTCCCGTACAGCGCCAGCAGCCGGCTCCAGGCCTTTTCGGCGAGCTCCTGGTTGTATACCTTCGAATCCGGTGGGCACCAGCCGTGTGCGGCCCCATAGACTTCGATCTCCGCCGGCAGGCCCGCCTTCTCGAAGGTCTCCTTCAGCACCGTCTTGTCGTTCGGCAGGCGCTTGTCGTCGTTCTCCGCGATCGCAATCAGGAACTGGGCCTTCGTCTTCGACGCCTGGAGATGCGGGCTGTTCGGAGCATCCGTCACCAGGCCGCCGCCGTGGAACGACGCCACCGCGCCCACCCGGCCCGGCACCGCCGCCGCGGTCCGGAACGCTATCGGGCCGCCCATGCAGTAGCCCTGCGTGCCCACCTTCTTCTTCTTATCGACGGACTTCTGTTCGTCGAGCCACCCGATGAACGCCTTGGCGTCCGTCATGTGGGTCGTCTCGTTCAACGCCCTCGCCAGCGGCATCACGTCCTGGATGTTCGTCGACCCGCCGCCCTCCGAAGTCGGCGCCTTCTTCATGCGGTAGAAGGGATTCACCACCAGCGCCGAGTAGCCGGACTCGGCCAGGCGCTTGCCCATCTGCTTGAACGCCGGCCGCAGGCCGAAGATGTCGGGCCAGATCAGGACAGCCGCGGCCGAGCCGCTCGCCGGATGCACGAAGTAGCAGTCGGCCGAGCCGTCGGGTGTCGTGACAGTCACTTCGCTTTCGGTCACCGTCACGGCATTGGCCACCTGCGGCAGCATCATCGTGACCCCGGCGCCCAACAAGGCGCCAAATTGCTTGCGAGTCACCAGCCCGCGAGCTTCATACTCCTGGCGGTCCTCTTCAAAATGGTCCTGATCGCACATAGTCCCTCCTGATCGACGCCCAGTTCCGCGGGTTGCAACCCGCGCATATCGCGTCATTATACCCACGCTTTCCGGTTTGGCGCGCGGTCCCGGGTCACCGCGCCTCCGCCCGTGCCCTGCAAACGGAGCCACCCGGTTTTATCCGGATCCGCTGCCTCCTGGCAAACCTACCACCCAAGCTGGCGCGCCGGCGGCCATTCCGTTCCTGGAATGAATCGGTTCGACGCCGCATCCCAGGCGGCCGGACGCAACGTGCATTCGAACTCTCTTCCGATGTATGGGAATCAATCCTTTGGAATGAGGCGGGATGGCGTCGAGCCCCCGTCATCAGCCTGCGCGGCGGTGCTGTGCGGCGCTCGAGCCCGATGCTCGCGATGAATCCAATCATCCCCGCCGGGCGGTAGAAAAACGATCCCAAACCCGCTCTGATTCCGCCTTCTCCGTGATAGTGTTGAATCTTCTCTGGCGAGGGCATATAATTGCCCTTTGCAAACGCTTGCAGATTTACGGGAGCGCCTTTCCGAATGAATCCAGCTCTGTTGCTCTTGCAGTCCGCTCCGTCGCGACTGATCTCCCTGGGTGGCGTCGATATCTCCATCATCGCCATCTACTTTGTCGTCGTCCTCCTCATCGGTTTCTACCTGAAGGGTCAGTCCGAAACAGGCGAGGACTTCTTCATGGCCGGCCGCGAGATGACCGCCTGGATCGCCGGGCTGAGCTTCCTCTCGGCCAACCTGGGCTCCCTCGAATTGATGGGCTGGGCCGCCGCGGCTTATCAGTACGGCATCCTGGCCACGCACTGGTATTGGATCGGCGCCATCCCCGCCATGCTGTTCCTCGGCATCGTGATGATGCCGTTCTACTACATCTCCAAGACCCACTCAGTTCCTGGCTATCTGCAACTGCGCTTTGGCGAACCCTCCCGCGCCCTCTCCGCTGTCTCCTTCGGTTTCATGACCGTGCTCATGAGCGGCATCAACATGTACTCCATGGCCCTCGTGATGAAGGTCGTGCTGGGTTGGGACATCAATTTCAGCATCTGGGTCTCGTCGATTACCGTGGCTATCTATGTGGCTCTCGGCGGGCTGCGTTCGGCGATCTTCAATGAGGTCCTGCAGTTCATCCTTATTTGGGTCGGCGCGCTCGTCATTCCCGTTGTCGGGCTTGTCGAAGCCGGCGGCTGGGACGGCATGGTCAAGAAGATCCACGCCAACTGGCAGGGCCAGGACTACACGCATCTGTGGAGCACCATGGGCTCGTTCACCGACAACCCCATGGGCATCCACTGGACGGGCATTGTGCTCGGCCTCGGATGGGTGATTTCGTTCGGCTATTGGACTACAGACTTTCTGGTCGTCCAGCGCGTGCTGGCCGCCAAGGATCTGCGCGCCGCCAAGATGGCGCCCATCATCGGCGCGGGCTTTAAGATGATGGTCCCCTTCATCGTTATCCTGCCCGGCCTGCTCGCCCTGGCCGTGCTGCCCTTCAAGCTCACCGGGGAAGGCGCCGCCCTCGCCGCCGGCGGCCACAGCTACAACGAAGTGCTGCCCATCATGCTGGCGCGCTACTGCGGGCCGGGCCTGCTGGGGCTCGGCATCACCGCCCTGATCGCCGGCTTCATGAGCGGCATGGCCGGCAACGTCAGCGCGTTCGCCACTGTCTGGACTTACGACATCTACCGCGCGTTTGTGAAGAAGGACGCGACGGATGCCCACTACGTTCTCATGGGCCGCTGGTGCACCGTCCTCGGCGTGCTCATCTCGATCGGCACCGCGTACCTCGTCATGGAGTTCAAGAGCATCATGGACTACGTCCAGGCGCTCTTCAGTTTCTTTATCGCCCCGCTGTTCGGCACCGTCATCCTCGGCATGCTGTGGAAACGGGCCACTCCGCAGGGCGGCTTCTGGGGCCTGCTCACCGGCACCGGCGCCTCCATCGCCATGTGGGCGTGGGTCAAAGCCGACCCCTCCGCTCTCCGCTACATCGCCTTCTCGTCCAACGCCAAGGACATGGCCGAAAACATGTATCGCGCCCTCTGGTCCTGGCTGGTGTGTTTTGTCGTCACCATCGTGGTCAGCCTGTTGACCAAACCCAAGCCGGATAAGGAACTGGTCGGCCTGGTCTACGGCTGCACCGAGATCCCAGGCGAAGGTCAGGTACCTTTGTATGAGCGGCCGGCCTTCTGGGCCATCCTCATTGCCATCGTCTTCGTGATTCTGCAGATCATCTTCTGGTAAGCATCATGCCAAAACACATCTCAATCTGGTTCTTCACCGGCGTCCTCCTGCTGGTTTACGGCGTGATCATCTTCGGAGCCGGCATCTATGCCCTCTCGAACCCGCCGGAACACCCCGTAGTCCTGGAGAGCCTGCATATCGACATCTGGTGGGGCGTCGCACTCACCTTAATCGGCGCGTTCTACTGCTGGAAGTTCGTGCCGTCCGGAAAGGAATAATTCATGCAACGCAAAATGACATTCGGCGTAATCGTCGGCAACCGCGGCTTCTTCCCTGACCACCTGGCCAAGACCGGCCGCGAAGACATCATCCGCGTGCTGGAAGCCGCGGGCTACGGCGTCGTGGTGCTGTCGCCGGAAGAGAGCAAGTATGGGGCCGTGGAGACGCGCGCCGAATCGCGCAAATGCGCGAGCCTATTCAAGCTGCACCGCGAAGAGATCGACGGCATCATCGTCACGCTGCCGAACTTCGGCGAGGAGCGCGGAATCGTCGAGGCCCTGAATCTGGCGGACCTGCGCGTGCCGGTGCTGATCCAGGCCACGCCCGATCGCGCCGACAACATGACCATCGCCGTGCGGCGCGACAGCTTCTGCGGCAAGATGAGCGCCTGCAACAACCTGCAGCAGTACAAGATTCCCTACTCGCTCACCACGCTCCACACGGAGTCGCTCGATTCGCCCGAGTTCGCCCAGGACCTGACCGATTTCGCCGCCGTCTGCCGCGTGGTCAAGGGCCTGCGCAACTGCCGCGTGGGCGCCATCGGCGCGCGTCCCACGGCCTTCAACACCGTGCGCTACAGCGAGAAGCTCTTCGAAGGCTCCGGCATCGACATTGATCCGATCGACCTCTCAGAGATCTTCGGCCGCATCAACCGGCTGAAGGATGAGGATGCCGCCGTCACCGCCAAACTGGCGCAGATCCACGAGTATGTCTCCACCGCCGGCATCTCGGCCGAAGCCCTGATCAAGATGGCGAAGCTCGGCGCGGTCATCGACGGCTGGATGAAGGACAACGAGATCACCGTCACCGCCATCCAGTGCTGGACCTCGATGGAAGAGTATTTCGGCGTCGTGCCCTGCACCATCATGAGCATGATGAGCAACAACCTCTTCCCCAGCGCATGCGAAGTGGATGTGCCGGGCGTGGTGGGTATGTATGCCCTCGCCCTCGCTTCGGAAACGCCCAGCGCCCTGCTCGACTGGAACAACAACTACGGCAGCGACCCCAACAAGGCGGTCTGCTTCCATTGCTCCAACCTGCCTAAGCACTTCTTCGAGTCCGCCCGCATGGATTACCAGGAGATCATTGCCGGCACGGTGGGCAAGCTGAACACCTTTGGTACCGTCGTCGGCAAGGTCAAGGCCAGCCCGATGACCTACCTGCGCGTGTCCACCACCGACAGCAAGGGCAAGATCAGCGGCTACATCGGCGAAGGCAACTTCACCGACGACCCGCTGGAGACGTTCGGCGGAGCCGGTGTCGTGGAGATCCCGAACCTGCAGACCCTGCTGCGCTACATCTGCGAGAACGGCTTCGAGCATCACGTGGCGGCCAACATGGCGCGCGTGGCGCCCGCGGTCCACGAAGCCCTGACCAAGTACATGGGCTGGGACATTCACTGGCACCGTTAGTTCAACGCCTTGAGAACACTGGCGGCGGAGCGCGGAATTGTGAGCCGCCGCCGGTGCATCGTACAATAAGGCCGGTTCGCTCCATGCGCCGCCTCCCCTTCTGCCTGCTCCTGGCGACCGTCCTGCCCCTCTTCGGGCAAGCTCCCGATTTCTACAAACAGACACCCCGGCTGATGTGGGTGGTGCGAGACGCGAAGGCGACGGCGGATGCCTGGGAGAAGGCCGGCGTGCCGAATGAAGGGGATATGGAGCCCTACCAGGCGGTGAAAGTGGAACTTCGCGGCAAGGCCGGCGGGCACAAGTTCTCGATGCTCAGCGGTTACTTCGGCAACCTGCGCGCGGATTGGATCCAGCCCGTCAAGGGCGATTCGGCCTGGAAGGAGTTCCTGGACAAGCGCGGACCAGGGGTGTTCGGGCTGATGTTCCGAGTGCCATCCATGGGGGAGATGGTCATGGAGGCGGCCCGCCTCCAGTCGCTGGGTGTCTCCCGCCTGGAAGAGGGCGTTTTCGAGTTCGACGAGGGCTGGAAGGTCCCGTATGTCATGCTCGACACCGGGGGCGAGGGGAAGTTCACCTTATGCCTCTACTATGACGCCGAGCCCGATCCCGTGCCCGAGAGCAAAGGTCCGCAGGTTGCCCAGTTGGCTCTCATCGCCAAGGATATGACCCGCGTTGCCTCCTACTGGGCCAAACTTGGCTTTGCCCCCATCACGGAGTCCCACACGGAGATCCGCGACAAGCTGTATAAGGGCGCGGCTGGACGCTTTGAGATGAAGCTCGGCTTTCAGCGCCAGTTCCCGATCGTCATGGAATGGATCCAGCCCGTGCAGGGCCCGTCCATTTATGAAGACCAGATGGCGAAGCAGGGAGAAGGCTTCCATCACGTGGCCTTCGATGCCAAGAATCTCGAGACAGAGTCGGAGCGTTGGAAGGAACTGGGCTTCCCCGAAACGATGTCAGGGGCGTGGGGGGAGAAGGGCGCGACGGGCTCCGGCCGCTTTGCGTACCACGATCTGCACGCGGCCGGAGGAGTTGACGTCGAGCTGTTGTGGACCTACCAGGCCTCTACGGCGCGGGCCGGCAAGTAACGGGATTGGACCAGCGCGGGCGATTCGAGGGGCGCGAAGGCACCCATGGGCAGAATCGCCAATTCCCCGGCGCGGCGCAGTTCATCCGCGGTTTCCAGCACTTGCCGCAGGCCCTGCAGCATGGCTTCCGGCCGTACGGCCAGATCCGTCGGATGGAACCAGAGGTGGAACACCTTGCCCTGCTTCACCGCTTCGCGCAAGCCGCGGCGGGCGCGGAGCACGCGCAGCCAGACCGGCACGAACCGGCGCATCCCGAAAGCCGGAGTGAAGAGCATGGACGCCGGCAGATTCACCAGGCCATCCACCGACGGCGTCGCTTCCACGGCAGGAGGCGTGCGGGCGGTGAAGATATCGGCCAGGTGCCCGATTTTCCGCAACAGGCGCGGCGTTTCCGGCTGGTCGAACCAGCGCGGCGACGGCCCACGGTAGACCGCGAAGCCATGGCGGGCCAAGACGGGCAGGTGGCCCACACGGTTGCGCGGAAACACAAACGATCGCAGTTTCAGTCCACGCTCCTCAGCAAGTTGGACGCACTTCGCGGTTTCCCGTTCCGCGATCGCTTCCGTGCACTTCGGATCGCCGTACATGACATGGCTGTAGGTGTGGCAGCCGATCTCCTGCGGAGTCGGACACGCTATCAGGCGGTCGATCAGATCCTTGCCGTAGTAGAGCGGCGCGGTCTGTTCGTTCGAACAAGGGTCGAGAGGAAAGCATGGGCCAGCGTGCGAATGGTGACTAGACGAGGGACTGCCGGTCTGCCGCCTGCATTGATCCAGGAACAGATGTCCAACAGTGCACCAGGTCGCGCTTACGTCAAATTCGGAGAATAAAGACATGAGGCCGTCAAAGACAACCCGGCGTTCTGTCTCACACACCGTCTCGAAGCGCTGCCATCCCGGCTTGTCGAGCTTCCCCAAAATGAGCTCAAAGTCCAGAGAAATGGTCAGTATTCCGGCCATGAAGAGTCCTTTTCGTTACTGCGGCGCCACGCTGTGCTGGTCGAAGCCGAACTTCTGCCAGGTCCTGAAATCGATGACCTGGTCATTTGATCGTTTCCAGCGTCTCGGGCCCGCAGAGTAAAACAGATTGTAGTCCGATACCAGATGCTGCTCCTGGTCGGAGTCGTTGATTCGAATGAAGCCCCGCCAAGTATCGTCCGTGGGGGTGGTATAGCGAAATACGTTATTGGTGATCGTCCAGGTGCCCAGTCCTCCGATCTCGACACCCATAGCGGTGATGTCGGGCGTATCAACGAGAATTGTATTGTATCGGGCGGTGGCCCAACCCTCGGTTGTTCCCCCGAGTTGCCTAAGGGCATTGTTGTAGAAATAATTGCGCTCGATCGTGATGTTCAGGCGTAAACCGTAGTCGCCCAGGTAGATGCCGGCGGAAGCGTTGGACATGACGGAGTTGCCCAGCACCGTCACATCCCCGTGGGCGCTGGCTGTAATGCCGCGGCCTGCCTGGTTCTGGTCAGGATTACCGTTGTTGTAGATCTGGTTGTTCTCGATCAGCACCTGCTCCAGGAACGGGATGTTGTTGCCCGTGTTGCCTAAGGCGATTCCATTGCCTGACGCCCAGTCCGCGCCGCCCAAATTGTGGTGGATTTTACAGTTCTGAATGGTGAACGACTTCCAGTCGCCGCCGGCGCCATCGATCCGGATGCCGGCAAACGACTCCCAGGGCGCCTGGCTGTTGGAGAAGATCTCGCTGCGATCGATGACCACCTGGCTGGAGTCGAAGACCAGGACGCCGTTCCCGACATTGTTATTCAAGGACATGTCGCAGAGGCGGATGCCCGAGGAGGTGTAGATGTGAACGCCGCTTCTGGCCGAGCCCCGGATTTCCAGGCCGCAGACGGTGACATTCAGGTGGCCTTCGATGGTCAACAGGCCGTAGGCATCGTCGGCTAGAGTCACGTTCGTTCCATCGAGGATGGGCCGGTTGCCGGTCCCGAAGGCGCCGACATACAGCGGCAGATCCAGGCTGCCGGAGGAGGGCACCACGAGGCGTTCGCTCCAGCGCTGGCCGCGCCGCAACAGAATGCGGTCGCCGGGTTGAAACTTCGAATTCGAGACCTTCGCCAGGCTGCTCCAGGCGCTGTTGGACGCTTGTCCGTCGGCGTCGTCGGAGCCGTTCACGCGGTCGACGTAATAGGTCGCCGCGGGAACCGGTGCGCTGAGCGCCAGCCCGAGGAAGGTCAGAATGGAAACGGTGCGAAGCATCTCTCCGGATCTCCGGACTAGCAGGCGCCCGAGCCCTTGATCACGACGGGCACTGTGCGAGCCAACAGGTAGACATCGAGCCATGGAGACCAGTTACGCACATAGTAGGTATCGAGTTCCACACGGCGGCCGTAGCCTACATCGCTGCGTCCGGAGACCTGCCACAGTCCGGTGAGACCGGGCAGCACGCGGGTGTACATGGAGAAGTGCCGGCCATACTTGGACACTTCATTGTGGACGATGGGGCGCGGGCCGACCAGGCTCATGTCGCCCATCAGGACGTTCACGAGTTGAGGCAGTTCGTCGAGGCTGGTCTTGCGCAGGATGCGGCCGACGCGGGTGATGCGCGGATCGTTCTTGAGCTTCTGGTTGGCTTCCCACTCTTCGCGGGCTTCGGGGCAGGCGGCGAGGTGCTCGTCGAGCATGCGGGCCGCGTCCCTGTGCATGGTGCGGAATTTCCAGATGCGGAACTGCTTGCCGCCCAGCCCGAGGCGAGTCTGGCGGTGAAAGACGGAACCGCGGGAGTCGAGCCGGATGGCGGCGGCCACCAGCGCCAGCACGGGGCTGAGCGTAAGCAGGACGAAGAGGCTGAGGCTCTGGTCGACGAGGCGTTTGGCGAGCTGATAGCGGGAGAGCGCGAGATCCTGGCGAACCTCGAGGCTGAGGCTGTCGCCCAAGTCGCGGGTCTCGACGCCGAAGCTGGACAGTCCGCCGATGCCGGGCACGAGGTAGACCCGGGAGAAGACGGAGTCTTCGGATTCCAGGAAGCGCAGGATATCCTCACGGCCGGCTTCGGGCAGGGCGAGGACGGCGCGTTCGACGCCATGGAGCTTGGCCGACTGGGCGAGCCAGCTGCCGCCATGCGAGTTGTCGAGTTCTTCCAGTGCTTCCGCTTCGTAGCTGGCGACAGGCCGCAGGCCGGCTTCGGGATGGCGGCGCATATCGTCGACCACTCTTTCCGTGAGAGCCGAAGGTCCGATCACGAATACCGGGTAACCCCACCAGTCGCTGCGTCCGAAGATGGCGCGGGCGAGGGCGCGGGTGAGCGGCACGGCGAAGAGCGCCATCAGCCAGGCGATGAAGAACACCGCGCGGGAGTAGTAGACGCCGGTGCGGAAGAGGAACATCAGGGTGCCCAGCAGGACGAAGACGACGGTGGTGGCCAGGGAGAGCTTGCGGATCTCCGTCACGGCGCTATTGATGATGCCGGGGTAGAGCCCGAACAGACCATAGACGAGGGCAAACAGGATTGACAGCGGCATGAGCCGCAGATAGAACGACGGCGAGTATTCGCCGCCGAGTGCAAACCGGATGGTGGCGGCGACGGCCAACGACAAGCCGACGGCGATCAGGTCGCCGCTGAAGAGGACGGTTGTGCACAGTCCGGGGCGAAAAGTACGGGATGCGGGAAGGGAGAGGGGGTAAGTGGCAGCCATTTCTATTGACCTCCGAGGGGTACCAGGGCGCGCAGCGTGGAATTGGCCGGCAGAATCTCCTCATAAACGCGGAGAGTCCTGGCAAGCATGCGATCGAATGTGAACATGGATTCGTAGCGGCTTCTGCCGGCTGCGCCGCGTGTTTCGCGGCAGGCCGGGTCGGCCACATACTGCGCCAATGCCGAGGCCATGGCCGCGGCATTAGAGCGTGGAACCACCGTGCCGGTGATTCCATCGACGATCGCCTCCCTCACACCTCCAACATCCGACGCCACGGCGGGCAGGCCGGCGCGCATTGCTTCGAGAATGCTGCGCGGAAAGCCTTCCGACAGGGTCGGCAGGACGAACAATTGGCCGGCGGCAAGCCGGTCGGCCACTTTGGCGCTGACACCTGCGAAGCGAATCCGATTCGCCAGGCCGCGCGCCTCCACCAACTGGCGGGCCGCTTCTTCGAGCGGGCCTTCGCCGATGAACTCAGCTTCCCAGGGCATGTGGCCAATGAGGGCCAGTGACTCGATGAGAGTCGCATGATCCTTGGGCGCTTCGAAACGGGCTACACACAAGATGCGGGCGGGCTGCCGTCCGGGCATGGCGCGCAGGTGCGCGGCGACGTCGGGCATGCCGTTGTGAACCACGGCGAGTTGAGCGGCCGGAGCGATGCGCTTCCGCAAAGCAAGGGCGCGTTCTTCCTCGCAGACATTGATGATGCGCTTGGACAGGGGCGCGGCCAGGCGCTCAGCCAGCGTGAAGACCTTGCCGGCGGCTGGCGAGATGCGGTCGCCGACGGTCCAGCCGTGCGGGGTGTAGACAGACGGCACGCCGGCGATGGCGGCCGCCACACGGCCGACGAGGCCGGCCTTGGAGGTATGCAGCGACACCAGGTCGGGCCGCAGGCGGCGCAGGACACGGGCGATTTCAGCCGTGGCCAGGGCATCGCGCACGGGGTGGATGGGGCGGCTGAGCCAGCGCAGGCTCTCATAAGCGATGCCGTAACGCTGGAACTCTTCGGTGACAGGCCCTTCTCCGCCCACCAGCACGGTGGCGCGGCAGCCGTGCTGCGCCAGTGACCGGGCGAGGTCGCGCACGTGGATGGTGGCGCCCCCCACGGCATCGGCTCTGGTGATGAGAAAGGCGATATGCATCGTCTGCTCCACTTACCCGCGCATTCCGCGCAGGGTGCGCAGTGATTGGAAGAACAGGCGGTCGTGCCAGCTCTCGGGGCGTTGCGCGTTCAAGGCCACGACTTCGGGCAACGTGGCGATGTGGGCCCGGTACCTGGTCACGTCGGCGCGGAACCTGGCGATGTCTTCACGGGTCCAGCTATTGAAGTGCATGCAGACGGTCCAGGTGCCGCAGGGCACGGGCAGGAACCGGCCGCCCTGCTGGGGTACCCACAGCGTCCCCTGCGGGCCAAGGTGGGGCAGCAGCGAGTAACCGTCGCTGATGGTGTGCAGTCCGAACTCCGACAGGAGCTGGACGGTGAGCGCGTCGAAAGAGTGAGCGGGGGCGACCCAGGCGTCGGCCCAGACGCCCTGTGAGCGGAAGATGCCGAAGGCGGCGGCCAGTTTGCGGCGCTGTTCGGCCTCGGGCAGGCCGGCGAATTCACTGTATGGATTGCGGCCGATGATGCCGGCGGACTTCGTCTCGTACTTATGCTGGTAGCCGTGCAGGCCGATGGTCCAGCCGCGAGCCTGCCAAGCACGGACGTTCGACCAGAAGGCCGCGTCGTGCTCGCCCTTGACGAGGTGAGGATCCTGATTGTCGGGCACGACGGCGAGGATGGGGCGGATGCCGTTGTCGAGCAGGATGGGCTCGACTTCGCGCCACACGGCCCAGTTCATGGTGGGACAGATGTCGTCGAAGCGGAGCAGGTAGCGAGTGGTCCAGCGGTTGCCCATGGCGGTTACCTCTCGCCCCGCAGGCGGTCGAGCGCCTGGCGCGCATAGACGGCGAGGACGCCCTTCACGGTGAGGCCGCGGTCGGTGTTGAAGACGCGAACGACCTGGCCGCCGAAGCTTTCCTTGAACTCGTTGATGCGGAGCTTTTCGACGTCGTCCTTGCCGGCGTACCAGCCGCCGAAGTCGAAGATGGCGTAGCCGCTCTCACGGAAGCGCAGCATGTCGCAGTAGTGGTGGTAGCGGTTGGCACGCGAGATGAGGCGGGCGCGGTCCTTGTCGGGCGTATGGCGGAACAGGGAGGCGGAGTGCAGCTGGCGGATGCGGGCCTGGGCGCCGTACTGGCAGTGCCAGACGAGGACGTTTCCGTCGGCATCGAGGGCGCGGGAGAGGTCGAGGATGCCGGCATCGCGCATGCCGGTGATGCGGTCGCGGTTGGGGGAGGGCAGGCCCTTGCCCGACGCGAACTGTTCGAAGAAGGCGAAGAACTCGTCCAGCCAGCGGTTGTCGGGCTGGGCGGTGGCTTCACAACGCACGCCATCACGCTCGGCCCGGCGGACGTCGCTGCGGGTGGAGGGCTTCATCTGCGCCAGGATCTCTTCGGGCGTGAGGCTGAGATCGACGTGGATGGTATGGAAGACCTGGCTGTTGGCGCCGTGGATGGGCTGCGCGTAGTTCAGGCAGCGGAGCACGTCCGCGCCCGACTGGATGGCCGGCTCGTCGTAGTAGGCTTCGGCGACCCGCAGACCCTTCTTGGAATAGGTGATCAACGCTTTGCTCCTTGGGGGGCGATGACTTCTTCGTAAACTCGTTCCCACTGCCGCACGATGCCGGAGAACTCGAAGTTGTTCCGGGCATGTTCGCGGGCGGCGTGCTGCATTTCCTGCAGCTCGGCCTGGGGTTGCTGGCAGAGGCGCAGCATGGAGGCGGCGATGGAGGCGGGATTGCCGACCTCGGCGAGGTAGCCGGTGCGGCCATCGACGAGTGCTTCCGAATTTCCGCCGGTGTTGGTGGCGACGGCGGGCAGTTTGCTGGCGGCGGCCTCGAGCAGCACCAGGGGGAGACCTTCAAACACGGAGGTGAGCAGGAAGCCGTCGGCGGCGCTCATCAGGGCCGGCACGTCCTTGCGGCGGCCGAGGAAGCGCACCTTGGATTCGATATGCAGCTCCGAGGCGAGTTGCTGGAGCTCCGGTTTCAGGACACCGTCTCCGGCGATGAGAAGCAGGCTGTCGGGCCTGTCGTCGCAGGCCAGGGCGAAGGCGCGGAGCATGGTGGGGAAGTCCTTCACCTGCTGCAGGCGGCCGGCGGCCAGCCAGACGAACTGGCCGGTGAGGCCCAGCTCGCTGCGCATCATCATGCGCATGCCGGCGTCGAAGTTGTACTTCTCGCAATCGATGCCGTTGTACACGACAAACATGCGTTTTTGCGAGACGGCGCCGGTGGCGGTGTAGTGGGCGGCGGCCTCGCGGCTGACGGCGGTGGTGCGGTTGGCCAGGGGATCAGTGAAGCGGTGAGCGAGTTCCCGCAGCGCCCAGCCCTGGCCGCGGGTGTTGTACATGCGGGCGCCATGCAGGGTGCAGATGAGCCGCGGGATGCGAGCGACCAGGCGCAGGGAGCGGGCCATCAGGCTGGCGTGCGCCATGTGGGCATGCATGACATGCGGCTTGAAGCCGGCGACGATGCGGCGCAGCCGAAGCAGGGCGCGCGGATCGGGCACGGACGGTGTCATATTCAAGCCGAAGACCGGGATGCCGGCCGAGCGCAGGCGGGCTTCGGCCGACTGGGGCCGGAGCATGGAGACCACCATGACTTTCCAGCCGCGGCTGTGGAGCCGAATGGCGAGCTGAACGACCTGTACCTCGGCTCCGCCTTCATCATCCAGGCTGGTGAGGAACATTAGGATGCGGCGGCCGTCGCCCATCCGGCGAGCCTCTCTCGTTTCCAGTGCCACGCTTGTCGCCATTACGCGGCCCTCCTTACATTCGAAGTCCTGCCGGCCAGTTCTTCGGCATAGAGCTGTTCGTAGGCGCGAACCATGGCCTGTTCGCCGAAGCGGGCTTCGGCCCGCGCCATGGCCTGTTCACCGAAGCCGCGGCGGAGTGCCGCGCTGCCGGCTAAGGTGCGAAGGGCGGAGGCGAGGCTGTCGACGTCGCCGGGGTTGCAGAGCAGGCCGCTGCGGCCCGTCTCGACGAGTTCCGGGACGCCGCCGACGGCAGTGACCGCGACGGGGAGTCCGGCGGCCATGGCTTCCATTACCGACAGCGGATTGCCTTCCCAGAGAGAGGGCAGCACGAAGATGTCACTGGCGCCGAGGATGCCGGCGACGTCGTCGCGGCGGCCCAGCAGGGTGACGCGGCTGCCGAGGCCCAGGGCAGCTATCTGCTGTTCCACCGCACCGCGCAGGTGGCCGTCGCCGGCCAGCAGCAGGCGCGCTTTGGGCAGTTCGTCCTTGAGTTGGGCGAAGGCATCGAGCAGCGTCTTGTGATTCTTCTGTTCGTAGAAGCGGGCGACGCAGACCAGCAGCAGTTCGTCTTCTGTGAAACCTTCACGCTGCCGCCAGGCGCCGCGGTCCTGCCGGGCGGCGGCATAGGGGGTCAGGTCGATGCCGTTGGGAATGAGCGCCGGATGATCGAGCTTGTAAACGCGCTGGAAGGACGCGGCGACTTCGTCGGCGATGGCCACGGGGCGAACCCAGCGCCGGAAGGCGAGCTGGTGGAGCCACTGGCCGACACGTTCCACTTCGCGATCGGCGACGTTGTGGATGGTGTGCACGATGGGCGGCATGCCGGCCGCGGCGGCCGCGGGCAGGACATAGCGCAAAACGTAGTTGTGGGTGTGTAGCAGGTTCGGGCGCCAGTCGCGCAGGACTGAGGCCATGGAGCCGAACGTACGCGGATCGAAGCCGCGGCGTTTGCCCAGGTGGAAGACTTTCACGCCCCGGCGCTCGAGCTCAGGGCCCATGCTGCCGGGCTCGGCGTCGTACATGCTGACGACACCGGGTTCATATTCGTCGCGATCGGCGCGCGTAACAAGCGACCAGACCACCCGCTCCAAGCCATACGGCATGAGGTCGGGCACGACATGGAGAATCCGCTTCTTCATCTCAACTCATCCTCCAGACAGGAGTCATTGGCAGGGCCTGTCGCTTGCCCGGGCTCGCCAGTGCAGGTGCGCGGGCCGCGGAATGGGCGAGCAGCAGGCCGAAGATCATCCAGGTGGGTTTGCGATTTTCCCACGTTAAGGCGGAGACTCCGATGGTCCACGCCAACAGGCAGGCCAGCCACATCCAGCGGGACTGTCCCTGCATCCGAAAGGCTGTCCAGAGCAGCATTCCGAAGAACGCCAGGAACAGCGAAAAACCGATAAAGCCTGTCTCCACCAGAAGGGACAGGAAGGTGTTGTGAGCGACCGGCGTCCAGGTTTGGGGGCGGCCGACCACGGAAGCGATAGCGTCGGGGTAGGCTCCCGCGCCCACGCCCTGCAGGGGTACGTCGCCCAGGGCGCGTACACCGGCGCCCCACAGCACGGTGCGGCTGTTGAGCGTGCCTTCTTTCACTTCGGAACCAAGAGTCGCGATCCGCAGCCAGCTGCTGGCCGGTACGGCGGCGATCATGATGCAGGCCATGACGCCGGCGGCGGCGGCGGAGAGCATCTTCTGCTTGCGCGGCGCGCCGTGCCAGAGCACCAGGGCGAAGGAGAATGCGACGGTCATGGCTACGGTGCCGGAGCGCGAGGCGGTCAGCAGGATGGTGGCCACGACGGCGAGCAGTTGCAGGCGGCAGCACCAGGTGAGCAGCGGACCGCTGTTGGCGGCCAGGTACAGCGACATGGGGATGCTGATGGCGAGGGTGAGGGCGAGGTCGTTGGGGTCGAAGCCGACGGTGGCGTAGCGCTGATAAAAGGTCTCCTGCGCCGTGAGATAGCGGCGGAAGGTATCCAGCGCGGGCACCAGCGTGCCCAGGACATAGGCGGCCATCAGCAGTTTCGCGTCGGTCACTTCCAGGCAGAGCTGCCAGATGAGGACGACGATGAACAGCAGCTGAACATAGGTGGTAATGCGTTCCTCGGTGGCGGCCGTGGAGACCGTCCAGCGGTAAGTGAGGGACGACCAGAGAACGACCAGCATCAGGGCGATGTGCGCCGGGGAGGGGATCCGGAACCTGCCCTCGGCGAGGATCGCGACGAGACCGGCGCCCATGGCTAGTGCCCCGGTGACGCGGCCGAGTGACCCGATGCCGGGCAGTTCCAGGCTCTTCTCGCACGACAGCGCGAAGATGAAGATCCACATCGTGATGAACGCGAAGCGGGCGAACAGCGAGCGGTTCGGGTTCATAGCTTGCCTCGCATGGCGATGCAGTTGCCGGTGACCTGGGCCAGCGAGCCGGCGCCAAGGGCGGCCGCGGCTCCGATGAGTCCGAAGGGCGGAATGAGGAAGGCGCAGGCCGCGGCGGTGACGGCTACGGAGGCCAGCAGGATGGGTACCTGCGGACCGAGGCAGCGGGCCGCGGTGAGGACATAGCCGCTCATGGAGGCCAGCCAGCCGGCGCCGCCCGCGAGGGCAGCGGCCACCATGGCGGCGCTGTGACCGGCATACAGAGGTCCGAAGACGAGGGTGAGTACGGCTTTGCCGAAGAGGAGGCAACCCAGGGCGGAGAGTGCGCCGAGGCCGGCGATCATGGCTCCGAGGCGGAGGCTCAAGCGGAGGAAGCCGGCGCGGTTGCCCTCCGCGCTGAGGCGCGCCAGCTTGGGGGTGGCGGCCTGACCGAGAGCATTGACGACCATGTTGCCGGCGGAGGCAAAGGTGAAGACCGCGGCGAAGATGCCGAGGGACGCTTCGCTCATGGCCCGGGCGATGAAGTAGCGGGGCACATTGGTGGAGAGCGAGCCGAGCATCATGACGGCACCGAGCGGCGCCGCGAGACGCACGAGGCTCCACAGGCGGCGGCTGAGCACGTCCTGGCTGTTCTCAGCCTGGATGGCGCAGGCCGCAGCGGCCGGGCGGTCGTAGAAGAAGAGGACGGCGAGGCGGCAGGCGCTCATGGCGAGCAGGGCGGCGGGCAGGCTGCCGGTGGCCATCATCACGGCGGTGACGGCAGCCAGCGAGAGCAGGCCGCGCACGCTGAGCGAGAGCGCCAGTTTGTCCATCTGTTCGGCCTGCTGGAGTTGGCCCTGGTAGATGTCGCTCATGCCTTCGATGGCCTGGGCGACGGCGACCAGGACGATGGTCCAGACCGCCTCGGGGGCGTAGCCGCCGAAGAGGGCGAAGCCGGCGGAGAGGGCGACCGCGGCCAGGAGGGTGACGAAGCGGAGGAGGGTGTAGTCAGAGAAGCGGTGCTCGCCCCGGACGTCCGTGGCCAGCAGGGCTCGCAGGTTCATCTGGGCGAGCAGCAGGATGGGCGCGGAGACCGCCATTCCGAGGGCGTAGCGGCCGACGAGCTCCGGAGAAGAGGTGCGGGCCAGGACAGCCACCATGCCCCACTGGCAAGCCGAGTAGACGCCGTTGCCCGCGGCCGTCCAGGCGAAGTTGAGCCGGAGCGACGGCGCCGGGGCGGGCAGGATGTTGGTGTTGGCGGCGGCTTGCATCGGGTGGATCCTTAGGACGCCAGGGTGAGCCCTTCCGGCTCCCAATCGTTGAGCACGGTGCCGAGGACCTTCACGCCATCGCTGGAGAGCTGCTGCAGGGCCTTGGAGGCGACCTCGACCGGTACCCGGTTGGCGCGGATGACGAAGGCGACACCGTCGGCCTGACGGGCCAGGCCGCGCGCGTTGGCGGAGCGCAGCACCGGGGGTACGTCGACGATGACGGCGTCGTACTCGGAGCGCAGCAGCATCATGAGTTCGGCGACGCGGAGGTTGTCGACCAGGGTGGTGCCGTGGCCGGAGCGGCCGGCGGGCAGGAAGAGCAGGCCCGGCATCGCCGTGACGTAGATGGAGTCGATAATTTCGCGGGTCCGTTCCTGGGGCGCAGTGGCGACCAGATCGTAGTAGCCGTAGTCGTTCGGCACGCCGAAGATGTCGTGCAGCCGGGGGTTCTCGCTGTCGGCGTCGACCAGCAGGACGTTACGGCCGGCTTCGGCGAGGGACAGGGCCAGGTTGCAGGCCAGATTGGTGCGGCCTTCCCCGGCCTCGGCGCTGGTGATGGCGATGACCTGCGGGCGGCGTTCGCACTGCGGGGAGTAGAGCAGGGAAGCGAGGACGCTACGGTAAGCGTTGGCGACGGCCGGGTTGCGGCGCATCTTGAGCAGCGCTTCGAGCTGCTCCCCGTGACCCTGCACGGCGGCGGTCTGGCCGGAGGTGGGCCGCATGGGCAGGGCGGGGCGGGCATTGTCGGTGAGGGCCCAGGGGGCGGAGGGGATGGCGCCGAGCATGGGCGAGCGCAGGCTCTGCGCGGCATGGTCGGGGCTCTTGATGCGGCGATCCTTGCCTTCGACCAGCAGGACCGTGAGCAGGCCCAGGAAGCCGCCGCCGAAGAGGCCGATGGCGCCGTACATGCGCTTGTTCGGTTTGATGGGCAGTTCGGGCTGGGCGGCGGAGTCGAGCAATTGAACCGTGTTGGCCTGCGAAGCGGAGGAGATGTTGGCTTCGCGGAACTTCTGGCGGGTGGACTCGTAGAGGACGCGGTTGGTGTCCACTTCGTGGCGCAGGGCGGTGTAGCGCACGTCCAGGACGGTCTGGCCGTTGACGAGGCGAGCCTGGCTTTCGAAGTCGGACTTCAAGGCGTCTTCGCGAAGCTGGGCGGATTCGTAGGCGCCGCGGAGGCGTTCGAGGGACAGGCCGCGTTCGCGGTCCATCGCGTTCTGGACTTCAGTGAGTTCCGCCTGAATCTGCTGCACCTTATAATGACCGGGCTTGAAGATCCTGGCTGCCTCGGCCAGCTTCTGGCGCAGTTCGGTCTGGCGGGCGCGGTAGGCGCGGAGGGTGTCGCTGTCGAGGAGGCCGTTCTCCTGGGCGGCGGCGGTGGCACGGGCCAACTGGTAGCGCGACTGCTCAGCGATGCGGGCGTCCTGGGCGGTGCTCAAGGCGGACTGGAGCTGACGGAGGCGGGCGTCGGCGACGTCTTCCTTCTCCGGGATGCTGGTGCGCTGATTGCGACGGACAAAATCTTCGAGCTGCGCTTCAGACTTCTCGAGGGTGGCGCGGAGCTCATCCACCTGGCCGGCCAGGCTCTCCGCCGTGTGGCGGGTGCCGCTCACGCGGCGTTCCAGGGACTGTTCAGCGAATTCAGAGGCGAGCGTGTTGGCGAAGCGGGCGGCGAGGGCGGGATCCTGCGCCTGAAAGAGGATCTCCAGGATGCGGGTCTGGCCGAAGAGGCGGACGGTGAGGCGGTCGTGAATCTTTTCGAGCAGCTTCTCGCGGGTGGGAATGGGCTTGGAGGCGCCGCCGCGGAACTCCGGGCGATCGGCGAGATTGGTTTTGGCGGCGACGCGCACCAGCAGGGAGTCGCTCTGGATCAGCCGGAGCTGGGTTTGGAGGTAAGGCTCGATGAGGATGTCGGCGTTGGAGCTGGGGTCGAGCGTCCGGCTGTTCAGGTAGTCGCCGTTGGGGCTGTTGATCTCAATGGACGCCTTGGCTTCGTAGACCTTGGCCTGGGAGAAGGCGAGCGTGACGGCGAGCGCGGCGCCGGCCGCGACAAAGGCGGTCATGAGGATCCAGCGCTGCCGCAGCGCACTGAAGATGCCGCCGAAGCTGGCGAACTCGTGGGCCTCAGAGTTGCGGGGCAGTTCGGCGAGCATCGGCCGGGCGGGGATCACTTGAGCGACGCTGGTGAGCTGGCCATCGCCGGACGCCCACGCTGTTGAATTCAGTTGCTTCATGTCTATCTCCTCCTCCGCCGTTCCCTACCGCCGCCAGATCACGACGCCGGTGCCGATCTGCACCGCCGCTTCCACGGCCCGCAGCGTGGCCGACTTTGGCGCGCTGTTGGGGATGAAGAGCACGTCGTCCGGCTGAAGTCCCATGTCATTGGTCTTGCCCGAGAGGATGGAAGCGATGTCCACGGGGATTTCCTTCTTGCCCGGGCCGGCGTCCAGGGTGGGGCGCAGGATGCGGGCGTTCTTGCGGCCGGCGGTCGGCATGAGGCCTTCAGAGAGGGCCAGGGCCTGCAGCACGGAGAGGGTCTCCTGCTCACGCAGTACGAAGCCGCCGGGCTTGCGGACTTCGCCCATGACGTAGACCAGGCGGCCGCGCGGGATGCTGATGACATCGTCGGGGCGGACCAGGATGTTCTCGGCGGGGTTTTTGGCGGACATCAAATCGGATACGCGAACTTCGCCGACGAAGTATTCGCCGGTGGCGTCGAGCCTGGCCGCGGCCAGGGGCAGGGCGCCCTGGGTCCGGACGCGGGTGATGCGCACCATGCTGCCGGCGTCGTCGCGCAGGCCGCCGGCTCCGGAGATCATTTCCAGCAGCCGCTTCTGGCCGTGCAACTGGTAGACGCCCGGGGTGACCAGCGCGCCGATGACGGAGACGGGATGGCTCTTCATTTCGACCAGTTCGACCGCGACTTCCGGCTCGACCAGGAATTCCGCCAGGCGCTTGCGCATCTGATCGGAGAGCTCGTTGACGGTGAGGCCGGCGGCCTTAATGCGGCCGATCAGCGGCAGTTGCAGAGTGCCGTCGTCGCCGATGCGAATCGGTTTGTCGGAGATCTCGGCCACGTGCATGGCGCGGATGATCACTTGATCGCCGGCGCCGAGCTGATCGGAGTTGCGGGCCTGATCAATGCCGCTTGCGGGTAGGATGGCCGCCGCGAGTACGACGGCAAATGCGGCCAGTCTCCTCCACGTATTGCCTTGCAGTTTCCAGGTCTGGTTAGTCATGATCCCTCTGGTGTTCCGGCGCCCCATCTGACCGAGGCGGGCTACCGGAATCGCCCCACAAACGAAGTCTGATGGTTAAGTGCGAGACCCGCCATGGATTGGTGGTACCAGCGCGTACCAGGACTAGGGACTACCCGAGAGTTTGTCGAACCATAGTTCCAGTACCGGAAGGGTGGGGTACTAGAGCCGTTCTCTCTCACGCCTTAGAGCCGCCGTCAGGCCTGATAGAGAGGTGAGTGCCAGGATTGCGGGCACTTATGCGCCATGGCGCTCACTAAGGAGGAATGGGATGTCTCTACTGGTTACCGTGTGGCGGACAGAGGAAGCCGCTCGGCCGCATTATGTCCCTTTTCTTCAAGAACATGCACCCGGACCGTTTCAATGCGCGGGCTGGCTGCATCATTATTGGGACTCCATCCGCCGGCTGGCCGGGGCGCGGGCCTTCTTCGTCGGCGTGTTCCGGGAGGGGCAGATGGTGGCGTTTGCGCCGTTCGCCCTGACTACCCTGGGCGGTGGGGTGACGCGGCTGGGTTTCGCCACGGATGGGCGGGCCGATCGACAGGGGCTTGCCGGCGAGTGTTCGGAAGAGGTGCTGGGTGCGGTCCGGGATGCATTGATGGACGCACCGCAGCCCCTGGTGGCGGATTGGCGGGAGCTGGCGGATGGGGATCCTCTCCTGAAGCTACTGCCGGGCGCGGAGTCGATGACGGTGCAGGGTTGTCCTTACCGTGTCCTGACGCCCGGGACGGCGGAAGCGTCGAAGTCGAACAAGAAGTTCCAGCAGCGCATTCCGTCCTATGAGCGGCGTTTGGCCGCAATGGGCCAGTATGAGTTCCGGACGATCGATTTCGATGCCCAGCGGGCTGAGGCCCTGGCCTTGCTGCCGCAGCTTTTCGAGATCCACGACCTGCGGCATGCGGCCAAACGGAACGCTTGGAAGAAGGACGCGAATCGAGACTTTCTGCTGTCGCTGCTGCGGGATGAACTGCCGTCGCACCTGATGGCGTTCGTCAGCTATGTGGATGGGGTTCCAGTCGCGTTCGACCTGGGGTTCCGACACGGTAGTACTTTTACGCTGTATATCCCTGCGTTTCACCCGGCTTTTGAAAAGTACCGGCTGGGGCACGTGAACCGGGCGCGATCGTACGAGGCCTGTTTGCGCCTGGGATTGGAACTTTATGACTTTTCCAGGGGGAGGTCGTTCGCGAAACAGGTTTGGGCGCATGGGGAGGTGCTGAGTTACGACTGCATTGCTCCGGTGGGTGGCTCGTGGCGGGCACGGATGGCGGCCCGGATGCTGGTGGGGTCGCGGCGGCTGGTCGCGTGGAGCCGGGAGCGGGGCTATAACCAGAAACTGGGCGCCTGGCGCGAACGGCTGGCCTGGCCGGTTGCCCCAAAGGCGGCTCCGGTTGCCACGCTTGCCTGGCAGGGAACCCGGCCACTGCGCTACCGGCTGATCCAGGATCTGCCGCTGGAGACGATCACCGGCATAGTGGAGTATGTTTTCGCACTCGAGCGGAATGCGGGACTCGAGCTGGAGTGGACGAGTTCGTCCGCCCTTCGTGTGTCAAATCTGGAGGCCGAGCCGCTGCTGTTGCACCTGCCTGAAGCCAAAGGTAATTTACAGGAGACAGCGCTGGCCAGGAGGTAGAATCAGGAATCTGGAGGTTCCTGATGCCTCGTCTCGCCGGGCTCTTTTTCCTTGTCGCCGCAGTTTCCTGTTCTGCCTACGGGCAAGCGAATCCGCCCCTGCTGGCCCAACAGCCTACATTGAGCGCTACCCAAATCGCCTTCGTCTTCGCGGGGGACTTGTGGACCGTTCCGCGAGCCGGCGGGGCGGCCACGCGCCTGACCACGAACGCGGGGGTGGAAGCGGATCCTCACTTCTCGCCGGATGGGGAATCGATTGCCTTCACGGGGCAGTATGACGGGAACACGGATGTCTTCGTTGTTGCCGCGACCGGAGGGGTGCCGCGCCGGCTGACCTATCATCCGGCGGCCGACATCGTCCGGGGCTGGACGCCGGATGGAACGCGGGTCCTTTTCTCCTCGTCGCGCACCAATTTCAATTTCACCGAACAGCTCTTCACCGTGGCTGCGAGCGGCGGTCCGGCGTCGAAGCTGCCACTGCCCATCGCCTACGAAGCCAGCTATTCGCCGAAGCAGGACAGTATTGCTTATGTCCCGCTGGCGCGCGCGTTTCAGGTGTGGAAGCGGTATCGGGGCGGGCGGGCGACTCCGGTCTGGATTGCGCACCTGGCCAGCAGCAAGGTGGAGAAAGTCCCAAGGGATGGCTCCAATGACTACTGCCCGATGTGGGTGGGTGACAAGGTCTATTTCCTGAGCGACCGGAACCCGGGCGGCAAGGCGTCGCTGTGGGTGTACGACACGAAGTCGAAGAAGGTCGCGCAGGCTGCGCCGAATACGGGCATGGACTTCAAGTCGGCGTCGGCGGGGCCGGGCGGGATCGTGATCGAGCAGTTTGGTCAACTCCAGTTGTTCGATCTGAAATCGGGGCAGCTCAGCCCTGTCCGGATCCAGATTGAAGGGGACGTTTCGGAAGTGCGGTCCAAGCTGGTGGATGTGGGGAAACGGTTGACGAATGCCCACATCTCGCCGACGGGCGCGCGGGCGCTGTTCGAGGCGCGGGGCGAGATTCTGACGGTGCCGGCGGAGAAGGGCGATGCCCGGAACCTGACGGAGTCGCCGGCGGTGATGGACCGTGATCCGGCGTGGTCGCCGGACGGGCAGTGGATTGCTTACTTCTCCGATGAGTCTGGAGAGTATGAACTGCAGGTGAAGGACTCGCTGGGCACGCAGGCTCCGCGGAAGTTCCGGCTGGAAGAGAAGCCGACATTCTATGGTTCGCCGCGCTGGTCGCCGGACAACAAGAAGATCGCCTATACGGATGCTCACCTGAATATCTGGTACCTGGACCTGGAGCAGAAACAACCGGTGAAGGTGGCCAAGGATCGCTATCAGTTTCCCAGTGGGGATCGCGCGCCGGCGTGGTCGCCGGATAGCCAGTGGCTGGCCTACACGCAGCGGCTGCCCAACTATCTGGGCGCCGTGTTCCTCTATTCGCTGGCGGACGGGAAGAGTACTCAACTGACGGATGGGATGAGCGACGCGCAGAATCCGGTGTTCGACAAGGGCGGGAAGTATCTGTACTTCTCAGCGAGCACGGACTCGGGTCCGACGCTGGAGCCGGATGTGCACAGTATCGGCACGTCGCAGACGCGCAGCCTGTACCTGGCGGTGCTGTCGAAGGCCGATCCGTCGCCGTTCGCTCCGGAGAGTGATGAGGAAAAGGCGCCGGAGAAGAAAGCTGAGGGCGAGAAGCCCCCGCCGAAGCCAGAGGAAGCCAAACCGGCCTCGCCGGCCAAACCCGAGCCGCCCAAGCCGGTGGTGGTCAAGATCGATTTCGACAAGATCGGGCAGCGGATTCTGGCGGTGCCGATGCCGCCGGCGGAGTACTTCCGTCTGCAGGTTGGGAAAGAGGGGAACCTGTTTGCGCAGGCCTCAGTGGCGCGTGGGGCCGGCGGACCGCCCGGGTTCGCGGTGCACCGCTATGACCTGAAGCTGCGCAAGTCGGATGTGGTGGCGAGCGGTGTGCGGTTCTTTGAAGCCTCCGCCAACGGCGAGAAGATGCTGACGGCGACGGGCGACAACTGGACGATCCAGGCGTTCAAGCCGATGCCACCCAACGGTGCTCCGGCAGCGCCGCCCCCTTCCGGACCGCCGGCGGCGGCAATGAAGACCGAGGGATTGCAGGTGAAGTCCGACCCGAAGGCCGAGTGGATGCAGATGTACCGGGATGCGTGGCGCATCCAGCGGGAGTTCTTCTACGACCCGAATCTGCACGGTGTGAACGTGGCGGACTATTCAAAGAAGTATGAGAAGTATGCGGCGGCGGCGATGTCGCGGCGGGATCTCAACTATGTCCTGGCGGACATGATGGGCGAACTGACGGTGGGCCACCTGTTTGTCGCGGGCGGCGAGCAGCCAGAGGTGAAGACGGTGCCGACGGGCCTGCTGGGCTGCGACTACAAGATCGAGAACGGGCGCTACCGGTTTGAGCGGATTCTGGATGGCGAGAACTGGAACCCCGACGTGAAGGCGCCTTTGACGCAACCCGGAGTGAACGTGCAGGAGGGCGAGTATCTGCTGGCGGTGAATGGCCGCGACGTCGTGGCGGCGGAGGATGTCTACAGCTACTTCGAAGCCACGGCGGGCAAGCAGACGGTGCTGCGCGTGGGGCCGAATCCCAACAATGAGGGGTCGCGCGAGGTGGTGGTGACCCCGATCCCGAACGAGTCGAGACTGCGGAACCTGGCGTGGGTGGAGTCGAACCGCCGCAAAGTGGATCAGATGACGAACGGCCGGGTGGCTTACGTCTACATGCCGGATACTGCCAACGGCGGGCTGGCCAACTTCACGCGCTATTTCTACGCGCAGGTGGGCAAGGATGCGGCGATCATCGACGAACGGTTCAACGGCGGCGGGTTGCTGGCCACGGACATCATCGAAGTGCTGAATCGCAAGCGCATGAGCGCGGTGGCGACGCGCGACGGCGAGGACGAGGTGCAGCCGCAGGGCGCGATTTTCGGGCCCAAGGTGATGATCATCAACGAATACGCGGGGTCGGGCGGCGATGCGATGCCCAACTACTTCCGCCGGGCCAATACTGGGAAACTGGTGGGCAAGCGGACGTGGGGCGGACTGGTGGGCCGCGCGGGCGCTCCATCGCTGCTGGACGGCGGCTTTGTCTCGGCGCCCAGTTCCGGCGTCTGGGGTCCGAATTCGCAGTGGGATACGGAGAATATCGGTGTGCCCCCGGACGCTGAAGTGGAGAATGATCCCGAGCTGATCCGGCAAGGCAAGGATCCGCAACTGGAGAAGGCTGTCGAATTGGTGTTGGCCGACCTGGAGAAGGCTCCAGTGGCGAAGCCAAAGCGGCCGGCGTATCCGAACTACCACAAGCCTTAGGGCGGGATTGCCGGAATAATCCGCTCCTATAGATGGATAGATAGGTGGGCGGGCTGTCACCGCGCCGGTGCAGTTCCGGCGGAGGCATCGCGCCCTGACTTTCTACCTTCCCAAGGAGCTGCCGCTTTGTCCTTTCCCCTCTCTTCCACGGGCGTCGCCCGTCTGTTCCGGCTGCCGTCTCTCGTCCTGGCGATAGCCGCATCCTGTTGGGCGGACCCTCCGGCCATGGGCCAGGCCGCTCCTGACTTCAGCCTGGTGTCGCTCTCCGGCCAGACGGTGCGGCTTTCGAGCGCGACGCAGAACAGCGATGTCGTGCTGGTGGTGCTGCGCGGCTTTCCCGGTTATCAATGTCCGGTCTGCAATCGGCAGGTTCAGGATTATGTACACAATTCGCAGGGCTTCGCTGATGCCGGGGTGCGTGTGTTGCTGGTCTACCCGGGGCCGGCCGGCGAGGTGAAGGAGCGGGCTCGTGAGTTCGCCTCCGATAAGAAGCTGCCGGCGCACTTCGACCTGTTGCTCGATCCCGATTATCAGTTCACACAGGCGTATGATCTGCGCTGGTCAGCAAAAGGGGAGACTGCGTATCCCTCCACCTTCCTGATCGACAGAAAGGGTCGGGTGTATTTCTCGAAGACCAGCAAGACTCATGGCGGACGTACGACGGCGGCCGAAGTTCTGGACTTGATTCGCACTCAGAAACGCTGAAAATCCACTTACGCAGCCCCGGTAGGATTGCTCTTCCCACGTACTGCTGGTACCTTTTGTGGTGGGGAGGCGCAAATCCGCCGGGGCTGATAACATTGGGATTAGCCGTGATTTCAGTGCGATGAAAATCTTAGTCGCCGATGACAGTTTGTTAATGCGCCGGCTCCTCGAATCGACTCTTCAGGGTTGGGGATATGAGGTCGTTACCGTATCGAGTGGAGACGAAGCGTGGGCGTGTCTCCAGAAGGAAGACGCTCCGCCACTGGCGATCCTCGATTGGATGATGCCGGTCCATACCGGGCCTGAGCTGTGCAAGTTGATGCGCACGCTGGCGCGGCCGGTCTACACATACATCATCCTGCTGACCTCACGCGCATTGCGCGAGGACATTGTCGAGGGGTTGGGCGCGGGCGCCGACGACTACGTGATCAAGCCGTTCGACAAGCACGAATTGGAAGTACGGTTGCGCGCGGGGCGGCGGATCATCGATCTGCAGGCTGAACTGATGCGGGCACAGGAAGCGCTGCGCATCCAGGCTACACGCGACGGGCTGACCCGTACCTGGAATCGCGCCGCGATTCTGGAGATTCTCGACCGGGAAGTGATTCGCGCTTCCCGCGAGCGCCGCCCGCTGGGTGTCGTCATGCTGGATCTCGATCACTTCAAGCGGATCAACGACGAGTATGGGCATCTTTCCGGCGACGCCGCGCTGAGCGAAGCCGCGCGGCGTGTGGGCAGTTGCATTCGTGCCTACGATGCGTTTGGCCGGTACGGCGGCGAAGAGTTTCTGGTGGTTGTGCCCGGCGCGGAAGATTCCGGGCTGATCTCGCATGCGGAACGGCTGCGGGTGGCCATCGAAGCCTCTCCGTTCTGCCTGAGCGGTCAGAACGTGAGCATCACCGCCAGCTTTGGCGCCTGCACCATGGTGCCGACCCTGCCCTCGGACGCCGAGTTGCTGATCCGATCCGCCGACAATGCGCTGTATGAGGCAAAGCACCGCGGCCGCAACAGCGTGGTGTTTCACCCGGTCGTGTCGGCTTCGTCCTAGCGGCTGGCTTCTGATCGCGTGGAAGGTTCGGCTGAAACCACCGCCCTGTGTGCCTTGACCCAGGCTTTCAGCGTACTGCTGGATCCCCTTGAATAGCGCCTCAGCCAGTCTCTGGCGCTGGTCCGGCTTGCGCAACAGGGCCTCATCCCGCGGGTTGCTGATGAAGCCGATCTCCGCCAGTACAGAGGGCATCGAAGCGCCGATCAGTACCACGAACGGGGCCTTCTTCACCCCGCGATTCTGGGCGGTGGAGTCCATCTTCGACCATGTGGACGCGAGTGACGCCTGGACGCGGGTGGCAAACTCCCGCGATTCTTCCAGGCGGTCCTTCAGGGCGATCTTCTGGATGAGTTCGCGCAGTTCGAAGACCGACTTGCCGGCGCCGGCATTCTCGCGGGCGGCGACTTCGGTGGCTTCTTTCGAAGTCGTGAAGTTCAGGTAGTAGACTTCCGCTCCGGAGATGTTGCGGTAGCTGGTGGCGTTGGCGTGGATGGAGAGGAACAGGTCGGCGCGGTTCTTGTTGGCCAGGACGGCCCGCTCTTCCAGGCCGACATAGGTGTCGTTGGAGCGGGTGTAGATCACCTGGCTGCCCATGCGCTGCTCGATCAAGGCGCCGAGGCGGAGGGAGACGTCGAGGACCAGGTCCTTTTCCGTGAGCCCCGTGGGGCCGGTGGTGCCGTGATCGTGACCACCGTGGCCGGGATCGATGACGACTCGTTCCACTTTCAGGCCAAGGGCGCGGGTGAGGGAACGGCCGCCGGTCGAGTTCGGGCGGGCCGGCTTGGGCGTTTCGTCGGGTGCGTTGGAAGAAGGTGGAATGACGGGTTCGGGCGGAGCCGGTTCGGGTTCGACGGTTTTCGGCGGTTCCGCAGGTGTGGCGGCCGCCATGGTCACCTGCTTTCCGGCGGTCTTCCCTGTGGGCGTGGAGACGGTTCTTGCCTGTGTCGGCGCCGGCGGCGGGGGTGAGGATTTCACCGGCTCCGGCCGTTCCACAACTGGCGGCTTGGCGGCGGCGGTGCGGACCGGTTCCGGCCTTGGCTCTTCCTTGACGGGCACGTCAATTTTCTCCACCCCGGTGCGGCTCTGCGTGATGGTGGTCTCACTAGCCTTTGAACCGCTGGGGCGGACTTCAATGATGATGCGGGTGGGGTTGGTGAGGACCGAAATCTCCTGCTCGACAGGGCCTTCGAGGTCGAGTACGATGCGCATGACGCGCGGGTCCTTCTGCGCCACGCGGATCTGCTTGACCAGCTTGTCGCCCACCTTGACGGTGTAAAAGGCCTTGTCGTTCAACCGCATGCGGGTTTCGCTGAGGTCGACGAACAGACGGTCGGGATTGGTCAGTTTCTCAAACTTGTATTTGACCTCGGAGCTGACCTCGAGGGCGACCCGTGTGGCCTGGCTGAGAGACCAGAAGCGGACGGACGTCACGGCCGCGAGCGGCTTCGTTTCGGCGGTTTCGGCCGAAGCAGCGCTGCTGGAAAAGACGAAGCCCAGGGCTCCGCAAAGAGCCAGCCGGGAGAGCGATGCTCGAGTTTTCGTCCTGGCCAGAAAGCCTCCTAGCGAGTCCTCAGAACCATACGGCCCTCGGAATCCGTGGTCACCTCAAGGTGGCGCAAGGGTTCCGGCTGAGGCTGTTGCGGGATCGGGGCGATGACGGCGGCGGTTTCCGGTTGCTGGCGTTTGCGAGCCTCACCGTAGGATTTGCCGACGCGATCGACGTACTGCACGGTCTCTTTATAGGGTGGAACGTTACCGTACTTCTGCACGGCGCCCTCGCCGGCGTTATAAGCGGCCAGGGCGAGACGGTCGTCCTTGAACATTTCCTGAAGATATTTCAGGTACTTGACCCCGGCAGTAATGTTTTCCTCAACATCGAAGCTGTTCAGGGCTCCGAACCGGCGCGCGGTTGCCGGGATGAGCTGCATGAGGCCTTCGGCGCCTTTGGGCGACACGGCGGTGGGGTTGTAGTTGCTTTCGGCGCGGATGACGGAGTGGACCAGCAGCGGATCGACCGCGTGCGCTTTGGCGGCACGCTCTACGATCTCGCCGACATTGATTTCAGCGCCAGTGGCCGAAGCCTTGATCGTCTTCGGTGTAACTTCTTTACTTGCAGTGGGATGCGAGACAATAGTGGTACTGCGCACGAGCCGCCCCGTTTTGGCATCGGGCCGCACGGTGGTCACCACGCGCGACGCGGGTTCAGCCGCTGCCGCCGTGGCCGCCAAGGCCAGGCTGAAACAGAACGCCATCAATTTGTTGTACTGATTATAACGAGCCATGCGCTGCAAACAAATGGAGTTTTGCCTGAGCCCGGGCCCGGATTGGGCACGAGCCGCTGCTAAGATTGTCTCATGAGCGTCGCCGGCTTCGTGCTGACGGGGGGCCACAGCAGCCGGATGGGCCGCGATAAGGCCATGCTGCCATATGGGGATGGGACCCTGGTGGAGTGGGTGGCGGGTGTCGCCCGCGATGCCGCCGGGGTGGTTTATCTTGTTGGCGCGCCAGAACGTTATGTCCATCTGGGGCTCTCCTGCCTGCCCGAAAGATATCCCGATTGCGGGCCGCTGAGCGGCATTGAGGCGGCGCTGCGGCAGGGCTACAACTGGAACCTGATTCTGGCCTGCGACATGCCCCGGTTGGACGTGGGTTGGCTGCAGCGGATGGTGCGATGCGCGATTGAGGGGGAGAAGCCCGCTGTCGCTGCGGCGCATGGGGGCGGACGGGTGGAACCGCTGTGTGCCGTTTACCACGCGGGGCTCCAGCCGGTGTTTGCCGCGGCGCTGGAGCAGGGCCGGTACTCGGTCCGGAAGTTATTGGATACAATCGACTTTACGCGGTTTCCTGTGGATGATGAGGAATACGTGGCGAACCTGAATACGTCGGACGAGTGGGCGCGGTGGAGCCAATGATCGACAAGTTTCCGCATTACATCGAGTTCCAGCATGTCTATAAGACGTTCGACCACCCCGTTTTAGTCGACTGCAACTTCTACATTGATCCAGGTGAGACGCTGGCGATCATCGGCCGCAGCGGCGTGGGCAAGAGCGTGAGCCTGTTCCACATCATGGGGTTCCTGAAGCCGGATTCGGGCCGGGTGATTGTTGCGCACCAGGACATCACAGAGTTGTCGGAAGCCGAACTGCGGACCATTCGCCGCAAGGTGACCATGGTCTTCCAGAGTGGCGCCCTGTTCGATTCGCTCACCGTCGGCGAAAATATCCTCTTTTCCCTGGAGTTGCGGGACGACTACGACGCGGCGAACAAGATGGACGTCGTGCGCGGCCTGCTGGAGATGGTGGATCTGGCGGAGTTCGAAGATGCCTATCCGGCGGACCTGTCCACAGGCTACCGGCGGGCGGTGGCGATTGCGAGGGCACTGGCGGCCCAACCGGAGTGCGTGCTGTACGACGAGCCGACCACGATGGTGGACCCGATCATGTCGGACCAGATGGCTTCGCTGATGCTGCGGCTGAAGAAGCAGTTGGGACTGACGTCACTCGTGGTGACGCACGATCTCGACCTGATGCGCCGGGTGGCGGACCGGGTGGTGTTCCTGTACGAAGGCAAAGTGATCTATTTTGGAGCGGTTTCCGAGATGGAGAAGTGCGATCACCCGCACGTCAGGGAGTTTCTGGCGATGGACCGGGTGGACTTCAGCGCTTGATGCGCTTCTTCACGTCTTCGTAGAGCCCTTTCGCGGTGTCCCGCCAGGACTTGTCGGGCTGTTTTGGCGGGGTGGAACTGATGGCGGATTTCGTCACGGTATTCCATGGTGCGGGTAGCTCCGCTTCGTGCCGGGCCGTCACCCGGGCACGGAAGTTGTTGATACTGTACTCGCGTTCAACGTATTTACCATCTTTTTCCTCGACGATGACGCGGAAGCTGGTGGCGGGTGAGCCGTTCAGGACGATGGGCAGGTAGCCCTTCATCCCGCGCTCGATGAACGACGTCTCATATCGGTGGCGGCGGACGTTCCAGATGAAGATGCGTAGGGAGTCGAACTCAAAGGGTACGCCGCGCTGGGCGAGCGAAGCCCACATCCAGACGGGCTTGTCGACACCGTGGTCGTTCACTTTGCCGATGTTGAAGTAGGCGGTGATGCGGGCCCGCTCGGCATACTGCGCCACTTCATCCGGAATCGCCATCAACAACATACGGGCCAGTACCCAGCCGGCCTGGCCCTCTTTGGAGCGGATGAGGGTCCAGTCGTCCATGGGGACGGCGGGCGGCTGCGGTTTGGGCTCGTCTTTGTCGACCTTCTCGCCCTGTTCCGGAATGAAGCCGTCCGGATTGCCGGAGAGTTCGAGCCAATTCGCGGGTACGCCGGGCGCCTTGCCGGGGGGCGGGGGCGGGTCCTTCGGGGCCGCTTTCTTGCGGGACTTCTTGGCGGCGACCAGGAACGGTTCGGTCTTGAGGAAGTCGGGAGCGGTGAAAGGGATGCGCGGGGCCCGCTCATGGGCGACGACTTCCACCTGCTGGTCGTGGCGGATCTGAAAGAAGCTGGGGGACTGGCGGTTGGGCAGGTTGTGAACGTTCAGAGCCTCGAACACCGAGGCACGCCCCTGCGATGGAGAGCCGGCCGCCCGTTCGGCCAGGTTCTTGAGATCGGTCATGTTCTCCGGCGAGAGGAGTTGGCGGCCGTCGACCCAGCCTTCCGCATCGGAGGAGGTGCGTACGCGGTAGAAGCCGCGGCGGCGGCCGATAAGGGCGAGGCGTTCGCCGTGTTTGGCGGTGGCGACGAGCGCGGCGCGGGCTGTGAGTTCCTGGCGGATCTGGAGGGTGGCCGGGCCAACGAAGGCCTCTCCGAGTACAGGATCCCGTGGTGGACCGGAGGAGCAGCCCGCCAGAAGGGCGAGCGCGAAAGCAGGAAGTAGAAGTCGGCGACGCATGCCGCAGTAGCGGTGACGAACTATCAGGATAGCAGCGTCACCGCCAGCAGCACGATGTTGCAGAAGCAAACTAGGCAGAGTACTTCTTGACGAAACTTTCCAGGCGGTCCAACCCCTTCTGAATGTTCTCCATGGAGGTGGCGTAGGAGATGCGGACGTGCTTCTCGGTGCCGAAGGCCTCGCCAGGCACGGCGGCCACATGGGCCTCGGCCAGGAGTTTTTCTGCGAATTCCATGGGGGTGCGCAGGCCGTTGGGGCTGAGCGCGCCGCTGATGTTGGGGTAGGCGTAGAAGGCGCCGCGGGGTTCGGCGCAGGTGATGCCGGGGATGGCGCGCAGGCGCCCGATGACGTAGTCGCGGCGTTTGCGGTACTCGGCGAGCATGACGTCGACCGAATCCTGGGGTCCGTTGAGGGCCTCGATGGCGCCTTTCTGGGCAATGGAGGTCGGGTTGGACGTGGAGTGGGATTGCAGCTTGATGATCGCCGTGCAGACTTCGGCCGGAGCGAGGGTGAAGCCGATGCGCCAGCCGGTCATGGCATAGGTCTTGGAGAGCGAGCCGGCTACGATGACGGTGTCCTTCATGCCGGGCACGGAGGCGACGGAGTAAGGATCGCTGTCATAGAGGAAGCGGCAGTAGCACTCGTCGGTCATCAGCCAGATGCCGCGCTTCTTGGCGAGGTGGGCGATCTTCTCGAACTCGGCCTGCTCGACCAGCGCGCCCGACGGGTTGCAAGGCGAATTGACGATCATGAGGCGGGTTTTGGGGGTGATGGCCTTCTCGACCTGGGCGGCGGTGAGGGCAAAACCCTCCGCTTCGCTGGTTTCGACGAGCACGGGTTTGCCGCCGGCGTAGTTCACGACGTCGTAATAGGTCACCCAGTAGGGGATGGGGATGATGACCTCATCGCCATCGCCCACGAGCGCCTGCGTCATATTAAAGATCGCGTGCTTACCGCCGACGGAGACAACGCACTCGGGGACCGAGTAGCTGGTGCCGTAATCCGCCTTGTGGCGATCGACGACGGCCTGGCGCAGTTCCTGCACGCCCGGCATGGCCGTATAGCGCGTGAAGTTCTGGTCCAGGGCGGCGATGGCGGCGCGTTTGATGTTATCCGGGGTGGGGAAGTCCGGCTCGCCGACGCCGAAGTCGACAACATCCACGCCGGCGCGGCGGAGTTTCTCTGCCTCGGCCGAAACACGGGCCGTGGACGAGACGCTAATAAGAGAGATTCGATCTGCGAGGTGGGATGACGCTTGTTGCATTCTGGTAAGCTGCTCTGACTGGATGTGGATTATGCCCGTCCCAGGAAACGCTGCTTGAGCTTTTCTTCGACGGAAGGTGGAACGAGACCGCTGATATTGCCGCCCAGCCCAATGACCTCTTTCACCAGCTTGGAGCTGATGAAGGAATAAGCCTCTCCTGCCATCATAAACATTGTTTCGATCTCAGGGGCGAGGCGGCGGTTCATCAGGGCCATCTGCAACTCGTACTCATAGTCAGAGATGGCGCGGATGCCGCGCAGAAGCAACTTGGCCTGCTTCTGGCGGGCGTAATCGACCAACAACCCATCGAAGCAGTCCACTTCCACGTTGCGAAAGGGACTGGCGACCTCGCGCAGCATGGCCACCCGCTCCTCCAAAGTGAAAACGGGGTGCTTATGGGCGTTGCGCAATACCGAGACGACCAGCTTGTCCACGAGTGGAGCACAGCGCTGGATGAGGTCCAGGTGGCCGTTCGTAATTGGGTCAAAGCTGCCGGGGTAAACCGCGACGAGGGGGTTATGACTGGGCAAAACAGGGGTCTCCAGAACCGGGGCAGGTCCTTTTTTGATTATAACGCCTTCTTCTGAAGGCGCGGCATACTATCAGTTTTGCTTCAATTCGCATCGCCCCGGCCAAACTACGATAGTAGCCCTTTCAGAACCCGGTCCCAGGGTTTCCGGTACGGGCGTTCGAGCATGGCCGCGGCTTCGGGGTCGTTCAGGATCTCTTCTTTGTCCGGATCCCAGCGGATTTTGCGGCCGGTGCGCAGGCTGATGTTGGCGAGATGGCAGGCGACGGCGGTCTGGTGGCCATCCTCGACATCGGCGACGGTGCGTTCGCGGGATTTGATGCAGTCAAGGAAGTTGCGGACGTGGGCGCGGAACTGGTCGTCGGAGGAACCGGGGACCTTCATGGCCTGAATCCAGGGCTCGGGCGTGACGGCTTCGCGTTTGGGTCCGCCTTGCGGCTGGCCCTTGAAAACAGGAATCGCGTTGCCGGGCGGCATCTTTGTATCCGGGAGGACTTCGAAGCCGGCGCGGTTGATGAGCAGGGCTCCCTTAGTTCCGGCGTACTCGCTGCCTCCGGGCGGGCGGCGGCCCAGGCAGGCTTCGCGGTGGGACCAGATGGCGGTGAACTTATCGTATTCAAAGAGGGCGTCCTGGGTGTCGGCGGTTTCGCCGTCGTCTTCCAGGGCGAAGCGGCCGCCGGAGGAGGAGACGGCGCGCGGACCTTTCTGGCCGGTGACCCACTGCACGATGTCGAGTTCGTGGGCGGCGAGGTTCGTCATCTGGCCGCCGGAGAAGTCCCAGAACCAGCGGAAGTGATAGAGGCCGCGATGAGGCTGGTAGGGGCGGGCTGGCGCCGGGCCGAGCCACATGTCGTAATCGAAGTTCTCGGGCTGCGGTTCGGCGGGCTTGCCGAAGCCGGGCATGATGTTGCGGAAGGCGGCCATGCGGACGGAGAGCAGTTTGCCGAAGTACTGTTCCTGCACGAGCTTGCGGGCGGCCTGGTAGTGGACTCCGCTGCGTTGCTGGGTGCCGACCTGGACGACGCGCTTGTGACGCCGGACGACCTGGGTCATCCAGCGGCCCTCGCGCACGAAGAGGGTCATGGGTTTCTCGACGTAGACGTCCTTGCCTGCAGCGCAGGCCATCATGGTCAGCAGGGCATGCCAGTGATCGGGCGTGGAGACGACGACGGCGTCGATGTCTTTCTCGTCGAGCAGACGGCGGAAATCGCGGTAGCCGCGCGTCTTGGTGCCGGGCCGGGCTTCGCAGGCGGCAATGCCCTCGCGCAGGCGGGGCTCGTAGGTTTCGGCGAGGCCGACGAGGTCGACATCGTCCTGGCTCTTGAAGTCGAAGACGTGCTGGGCGCCGATGAGGCCGTAGCCGATGAAGCCGACGCCGATGCGGTTGTTGGCGCCCGCGACCCTGGAGTAGGAAGCCGCGGTGAGTGCGCCGATGGCCGCGCGTCGAGTAACTGGTCCAGCCTCTGACATGCGGGCGATTCTATCATTGAGAAGAACCAACTGCCATGCCAGCAATCACGCAAGTGCCCAGTCTCACCTCGATTCTCGACTCCGGTGACCCGACGATGTTTGCGCCGCCCACGAAGACGCGCGGTCCGCAGGGGCAGTTGCCCTTCACGGACGACATGCTACGCAACGCCCCCAGCGGCGATCTGTTCGGCTGGACGATGAATGCCGGCATGGGCTGGGATCCGTCGAAGCTGGGCGGCAAGGAGGTGTTGATCCTCAGCACGCATGGCGGCTTGCGGGCGGCTGACGGGACGCCCATCGCCCTGGGCTATCACAGCGGCCACTGGGAGGTGAACCTGCTGGTGGAGGCGGCGGCGCGCGAGTTGAAGGGGCTGGACGCGGTGCCGTTCGCGGGCTACTGCTCGGATCCGTGCGACGGGCGGTCGCAGGGGACGACGGGCATGTTCGATTCGCTGCCTTACCGCAATGACGCGGCGCAGATCTTCCGGCGGCTGATCCGGTCGCTGCCGCGGCGCAGCGGCGTGCTGGGCGTCGCCACCTGCGACAAGGGGCTGCCGGCGATGATGATGGCGCTGGCGGCGCAGCATACGCTGCCGTGCATCCTGGTGCCTGGCGGCGTGACGCTGCTGGCCGAGGAGGGTGAGGACGCGGCGGCGATCCAGACGATTGGGGCACGTTTCGCGCATGGCAAGATTACGCGCGAATACGCGGCTGAGATGGGGTGCCGGGCGTGCGCGTCTCCGGGCGGCGGGTGTCAGTTCCTGGGTACGGCGGCTACGGCGCAGGTGGTGGGCGAGGCGCTGGGTATGTCGTTGACGCATTCTGCGCTGGCGCCTTCGGGTCAGCCGGTGTGGCTGGACATGGCGCGGCGGTCGGCGCGGGCGGTGCTGTCGATGGAGTCGCGCGGGTTGGGCATGCGCGACATCCTGACTCCGGCGGCGCTGGAGAACGCGATGGCGGTGCACGCGGCGTTCGGCGGGTCGACCAACCTGATCCTGCATCTGACGGCGATTGCGTACCACGCGGGCCTGAAGCGGCCGGCGGTGGACGACTGGGCTCGCGTGAATCGCAGCGTGCCGCGCATCGTGGACGCGCTGCCGAACGGGCCGAAGCATCACGCGACGGTGCAGGTGTTTCTGGCGGGCGGCGTGCCGGAGGTGATGCTGCACCTAAGGAAGGCGGGGCTGCTGGACACCAGCGTGCTGGTGGCGTCGGGCCAGACGCTGGGCGACGCGCTGGACTGGTGGGCACAGAGCGAGCGGCGGGCCGTGCTGCGCAAGACCCTGTTGGCGCGCGATGGCATTGATCCGGACAACGTGATCATGTCGCCGGACGAGGCGCGGCATCGCGGGCTGACGGCGACGGTGTGCTTCCCGATCGGGAACCTGGCTCCGGAAGGGGCGGTGATCAAGAGTACGTCGATCGACGCGAGTGTCGTGGACGCAGACGGGGTGTACCGGAAGGTGGGCCCGGCCCGGGTGTTCGTGACGGAGCCCGCCGCGATTGAAGCGATCAAGGCCGGACAAGTGAAAGAGGGCGACATCCTGGTGCTGGCCTGCCGGGGTCCGATGGGCGCCGGCATGGAGGAGACGTATCAGCTGACAAGCGCGCTGAAGTTTCTGCCATTCGGGAAGCACGTGGCCCTGCTGACGGATGCTCGGTTCAGCGGCGTGTCGACGGGCGCCTGCATCGGCCACATTTCGCCGGAGGCGCTGGCGGGCGGGCCGATCGGGAAGCTGCGGGAAGGGGACGTGATCGAGATCGTCGTCGACCGCAACCGGCTGGAAGGTACCGTGAACCTGGTGGGCGAGGCTGGGACGGTGTTTGGGGCGGAGCAGGGGACTCGGGTTCTGGCGGAGCGGGCTCCGCGGCCGGACCTGGCTCCGGATAAGGATCTGCCGGCGGATACGAAGTTGTGGGCGGCCTTGCAGGATGCCAGCGGTGGGACGTGGGGTGGGGCGGTGTATGACGTGGAGCGAATTGTGAAGTTACTGGCGGCGGGGCGGCGGGCGTTGGGCGAGTAAAAGGGGCACCTTCAGTGCTCCGTTAGTTCACTGTCGGGGGATTGTCTCCGTGGATGCGCAAGTCCAGGTCCATGAAGAGACGGCCCCAGAGGATGGAGTCGGCGCGGCCGGCCTTGCTGCAAAGGAGATAAAGGCGGCCCACAAGATCCACGGCCTCTTCCGATTCAAAGCCTCGCATGAAATCGGAAGTCGGCCAGATATGGCCGGCAGTGGTTGGATTCGCGGTGTACATTTCGTCCAGCAGGCTGAACACCTGGAGCCGGGCTTCGTGCGCTTCCTCTTCCTGGCCGGTGACCTCCAGCGAAGCCGAGACCTTCACCCAGGTGAGGACACATAGAAATTGAAGCACGCGGACGTCGTCTTCTTCGATGGCGGGGAAAGTGTCGACGACTTCGAAAGCGTGGCCAAAGGCGCGGTTGGCCCCATCGGTGTCACCTCGTTGCAGGGCGACCTCGCTTTCCTGCCAGCAAGTCCGGATCTCTTCCGCGCACCGCCCCATTTCCTGTGTCATTGCGCCTCCGTCCCTTCGATTGGAGCCTTCAATATATGCTGAAGTCGTGCGTTTGTGAAGGCGCACTTTGAGAAGGAAGTTTTCACCGTGAACCGAACCTGGATGAAATTGAGTGTCTGTCTGACCCTGACAGCCGCGCTGGGAATGGCCGAAGAAGGCAAATGGACTCCGCAGCAAGTGCTCCAGTTGGACCCGCTGTGGTTGAAGAAACAAGGTCTGCAACTGCCGGTTTCGCGGCTGTGGGACCAGAAGCGCGGCACCGGCCTGCTGGCCGCCGCCGTGAACATCGGCGGCTGTTCCGCCGGCTTCGTTTCCGCTACGGGTCTGATCCTGACGAATCATCACTGTCTCTTTGGCATCCTGCAGGAGCATGCGAAGCCCGGGCGTGATCTTATCACCGATGGCTTTCTCGCGAAGAGCCAGGAAGAAGAACTGCCGGGCCGCACGACGCGTGTGACCGTGCCGCGGAAGTTCACCGACGTCACGAAGGAGATCGAAGCCACGGTACCGGCGGGCGCCGACGATCTGGCGCGCAACGCGGCCATTGAGGCGAAAGAGAAGGCATTGGTGAGCGAGTGCGAGAAGACGCCAGGGGCGCGTTGCAAGGTGGCGGTGTTCGACGGTGGCGTTCAGTATGTCCTGATCGACAGCTTTGAACTATCGGATATCCGGCTGGTGTATGCGCCGCCGAGGGCGATTGGCGAGTATGGCGGCGAGATCGACAACTGGATGTGGCCGCGGCACACCGGCGACTTCGCGATGGCGCGGGCCTATAAAGACGGCAAACCATACAAGCCGGAGTTCTTCTTTCCGCTCTCGAAGACGGGAGTGAAGACCGGCGATTTTGTGATGGTGCTTGGGTATCCCGGGCGGACTGTGCGTTCGCTGACTTCGGATGAAATGGTGGGGCAGCGGGACTACTGGTTCAAGCTGCGTTCGGAGATTTATGGCGGATGGCTGAACCTGCTGGAGCAGACGACCAAAGGCAGCCCGGAAGGGGCGATTGCCGTGGCGGCGACGCAAAAGACGCTGGCCAACGTGTCGAAAAATGCAGATGGCCAACTAGCGGGACTGAAGCGCGGCCGGACGATCGAGAAGCAGGCAAAGGCGGAAGAGGCCGTGATGACGTGGATCGGCACTCATCCTGAATACGCCAAAGCCGCGGAGGCGAAACAGGGTCTGGATCGCCTGGCGGCGGAGAAGCGCAAGACCGGCACTCACGATTTCCTGCTGGGCACGCTGGTGGGCAACCCCCTGGCGCTCAAGTTCGCAACCCGTCTGGTGCGGCTGGCGGCGGAGCGTGAGAAGCCCGACATGGAGCGTGAGGCCGACTACATGGAGCGCGAGTGGACGCGGATGCGGGCCACGCTGGAGCGCGACCAGAAGAGCTACTACCGTCCGGCCGATCAGGCTTTGTTTGCGTCCCTGGTGGCGCATGCCATGAAGCTGGGGCCGGAGGAGCGGATCGAGGCCTTTGACAAGATCTTCGGCGACGGTAAGGTCGACGAGACGCTGGAGTTTCTGTATGGCCGCACGAAGGTGCTGGACCTGAACGAGCGCCTGAAGATGTTCCAAGAGTCGACGGAGCAGTTGAAGGCGCGCAAGGATCCGCTGTTGGGCCTGGCATTCGCGCTGGAGCCCGAATTGAAGACCTGGCAGCAGCGGGCTCGTGCCCAGGATGGCGCGGTGGCCCGTCTGCGTCCGGAATGGCGCAGGGCCGTCATCGCGCATGCGGGCAAGCCTGTGGCTCCCGATGCCAACTCGACCTTGCGGGTGAGCTTCGCGCACGTGAAGGGGTATACGCCGCGCGATGGTGTGATTTATACGCCCCAGACGACGTTGGCCGGCATGCTGGAAAAAGAGACGGGCGAAGAGCCGTTTAAGCTGCCCGCAAAGGTGATGGCCGCGGCGGCCAGGGTGGATGCATCGAAGGTGCCGCTGGACTTCCTGGCGGATGCCGATACCACGGGCGGAAACTCGGGCAGCCCGACTGTGAACGGGCGCGGCGAACTGGTAGGCCTGAACTTCGACCGCGTGTGGGAGAACGTCTCGAACGATTTCGGCTACAACCCGGATGTGGCGCGGAATGTGAATGTGGACATCCGCTTCTTCCTGTGGCTGCTGAAGGACGTGGACCACGCCGACGGGATCCTGAAGGAGCTCGGCGTGGCGGCGCAATAGACCGGGCTCAGCCCAGGTCGGTGTTGGCCGGGTAGAAGTTCTCGAGATTGTCGGCGTGCAGGACGACGTGGTCAGTGTAGACGGCCGGCGTCACCTGCTCGCCGTCGACAATCGAACAGGCGAGGCGGATCAGGCGGTCGCCATAGCGTTCGGGAAAGAAAGCAACGGAAGCCAGCAGGCAGTTGCCGCGGCGGCGGATGGCGGCGCGGCCTTCCCGGGCGGCGTTATGCCCGACGATGACGACGTCGCGGTCGCGGGCTGCTTCGCGTACGGCTTCCATGGCTCCGATGGCGCTGAGGTCGTTGAAGCCGGAGACCAGCAGGCGGGTGCCGGGCTTGAGTTGGCGCAGCAGTTTGGCCATCAGGTGCTTGCTGGAGTCCTGATGCGCGTCGCCTTCCAGGTGGATGACCGAGGATTCGGCGATGGGGCCGAGCACGTCCTGGAGTCCCACTAAAACTCCGGCCAGGCGGGCCTGGACGTTGGTCTTGGTCTTGGGGCCTTCCACGAGCACGATGCGGTCGAAGCGGCCGCGCCACTTTTCGCGGGCATAGTGGCCCAGGGCCTGGCCGGCGAGTTTCCCGGCCTGATAGTTGTTGGCCCCGAAATAGATGCCGCCCTGGATGGGGCGCTCGACCGTGATGAAGGGGATGCCGGCTCCGAAGAAGAGGTCGGCCACCATGTAGCCCAGGCGTTCCACCGGCTGGAAGAGCATCGCGACATCCACGCGCGCGTCGACCATCTCCTGGGCGTTTCTTAGCGCGGTGGCGCTGTCTTCCTCGTCGTTGTGGCGCAGCATGACGTAGCTGCCGGCGCGGGCGGCGGCGCCTTCAATGGAAGCCTTCACATCGACACGGAACTGGTTGCCCTCGAGCGGAGCCAGGTAGCCCACCAGTAAACGGCGGCGGCGCGTGGTGGAGCGGTAGCGTTTGTCCTGCGAGCGATGGATGTAGCCGCGCTCTTCGAGGGTCGTGAGCAGGCGATAGACGGCCAGGCGCTGCAGGCCAGTGAGGGAGGCGATTTCCTGGATGGTGACGGGGTGGTCGGCCTTCTCGACAGCCTCAAGAACGGTGAGCCCTTTGTCGAGCATGGTCGGCCCGGCGGACTTCACTGCTTTTTTGCTCACCAATTCTCTTGACATCTTCATGAATCTGCCATAAAACTACAGTGCTTCAGATGCACGTTAGTGTTCAATATTTGAACATCTTCTTGTTGGCGGGGTCAAGCACCCTAGCCATAGCGGGGGCGTCGGATCGCGATTGGGCGTCGCTGGCGGGCCAGCGGTTCACGGCCCAGCGCGATGTGGTGTACCGGCGCGTAGGCGGCCGGGAGCTGAAGTTGGACTTCTACACTCCTTATGACCACAAGCCCGGGCCGACGGTGCTGTACATTCACGGCGGCGGCTGGGAGACGGGCAGCAAGGAACAGTATGTGCTGTGGTACCTGCCGTATCTGCAGTTGGGGCTGCGGGTGGTGGCGGTGCAATACCGGTTATCGGGTGAGGCGGCGGCTCCGGCGGGTGTCGAGGACTGCCGCTGCGCGTTCCGTTGGGTGGTGAAGAACGGCGCGAAGTTCGGCGTGGATCCTGAGCGCGTCGTGGTGAGCGGCGGATCGGCGGGCGGGCACCTGGCGTTACTGACGGCCATGGGTTCGGGTGGGATCGAGTGTCCGGAGAAAGATGGTCCGGAGCCGCGTGCGGCGGCGGTCATCAACTATTACGGCGCCACCGATCTGAACACGCTGCTGGATGGCGGCTTGCCCTCGGTCCGCAAGTGGCTGCGCGACGCAGCGGATATCCACGCGCTGGCGCGGCAGTTGTCGCCGATGACATGGGTGAAACCCGGGTTGCCGCCGATCCTCAGCATCCACGGCGACGCGGATAAGACGATCTCCTATCAACAGTCCGTTGAACTGCACAAGGCCCTGAGTAGTTCCCATGTGTCCAACGAGCTGATTACGGTCCATGGCGGAGCACACGGACGGCACACGTGGACCGACGCCGACACTCTGCGGGTGCAGCGCGCGATTGAGCGCTTTCTGCGCCGGAACAAGTTAACTGGTACGGCGCGCCAATGACAGCCGCGCAAACCGAAACCAACCCTCCCCTGGAAAGGAACTGCAATGTATTCTCGACTCAGACGGCCGGCAGCCGCGCTCCTGCTGCTGGCCGCAAGCGCCCTCCTGTGCATGGCGCAGACGATCACTGGCTCCATCGTCGGCTCGGTAGTCGATCCCAGTGGTTTGTCTGTCGTTGATGCAGACGTATCGGTAGTGCACGTCGCGACCGGCGTGGCCCGCCAACTGAAATCAGACGAACGCGGCGACTTCACGTTTGGCAGCCTGCAGCCTGGACAATATACGCTCACCGTGACGGCGGCCGGCTTCAAGAGCCTGGTGAAGCAGCAGATCATGTTGTCGGCGGCGGAGACGCTGCCGGTGGGCCGGATCGCGCTGGAGGTTGGCGCGATCGCGGACAAAGTGACCGTGACCGCGGAGGGTGTGGCGGTGCAGGTGGCGAGTTCAGAACGTGCGTCGGTCATCGCCAATTCACAGCTGGAAGGGCTGCTGACGAAGAGCCGCAACGCCATGAGCCTGCTCTCGCTGATGCCGGGCGTGGTGGACGGCGGCAGCATCGGCGACACCGAGCGTATGGACCGCAACTTCGACATCTACGTGCAGGGCAACCGGCGCAGTACGAATACGGTGACGATGGACGGCATGGTGACGAATCCGATGGGGAACAACTTCAACTCGTCGGTCACGCTGGGCCAGGATGCCATCGCCGAGGTGAAGGTGCTGTTGACGAACTATCCGGCGGAGTATGGGCGGAGCTCCGGCGCGACGATCAACCTGGTGACGAAGTCTGGCGCGAAGGACTTCCACGGCTTGGGCTCGTACTTCAAGCGGCACGAGCAGTTCAACGCGAACAACTTCTTCAACAATCGTCTGGGCACGCCCAAGCAGCGGTATCGCTACAACACGTGGAACTACAACATCGGCGGCCCGGTGGTGCTGCCTGGGGGCTTCAACAAGAACAAGGACAAGCTGTTCTTCTTCTGGTCGCAGGAGTTCTGGCCGCTGAAGGTGAGCCAGGCGGTACGGCAGTTGACGGTGCCGACGGCGTTGGAGCGGACTGGCGATTTCTCGCAGTCGGTGGATCTGAACAACAAGCTGATCAGCGTCATCGATCCGAACACCAAGGCGCAGTTCCCGGGCAATGTGATCCCGGCCAACCGGCTGGATTCCAGCGGACTGGCGTTGATGAAGGTGTTTCCGATGCCCAACTTCAACGATCGCGGGATCTCGGCCGGCCGGTATAACTATGTGGAGCAGAGCGTGAATGACACGCCGCTGCGCATGGAGAACCTGCGCATGGACTACAACCTCACGCCGAAACATACGCTGGCGTTCACGTTCGCGTCGTTCCTTGACCGGCAGACGGGCGGGTACGGCGTGCTGACGAACACGGGCGCGAACTGGTCGCAGATTGTGAAGACCTACCAGTTGCGCGGACAGGGCTACGTGCTGCGCTATACGGGGATCCTCAGCCCCTCGCTGATCAACGAAATGAGCCTGGGCTTCACGCGGAGGCCGGAAGGCAACAGCGCCACGGACGATGAGGTGAAGCGGAATACGCGCGCGGCGGCCGGGTATACCGCGGCGCAGTTCAGCCCTTCGGCCAATCCCCTGAACTTCATTCCCAACGCAACGTTTGGGGGCGTGACGAACGCGGCATCGCTCTTCATGGAAGGCCGTTTCCCGTTCCAGCAGAACCTGCAGGCGTTCAACCTGACGAATAATCTCACCAAAACGCTGGGTGCGCATACACTGAAGGCCGGCATCATGATTGAGCGGAACTACCAGGGCGCGAATGGCGACGGCAACTTCGCCGGGGCGTTCAGCTTCGCGAACGATACGAACAACCCGTTGAATACGGGGTATGCGTATTCCAACGCCGCGCTGGGTGTGTTCAGCACGTATACAGAGCCGTCGAGCCGCGTGTATCTGCACTTCCGCCAGCATGCGGTGGAGTGGTTCGCCCAGGATTCGTGGCGCGCTACGCGGCGGCTGACGCTGGAACTGGGCGTCCGTTTCCACTACCTGGTGCCTATCTATATGTCGACGGATAAGCTGTCGTCCTTCTCCTCCGAACTGTATGATCCGGCGAAGGCTGTCCAGTTGATCCAGCCCACGCGGGTGAACGGAGTTCGAGCCGGTGTTCATCCCGTAACGGGCGTCACCTATCCGGCCGCGCTGATCGGAGCGATTGCTCCCGGCACCGGCGACGCGGCGGACGGGATGGCGGTTTCGGGACAAGGCGGGTATCCGCGCTCACTGATCGATACCTATGGGCTGCGTGTGGGTCCGCGGCTCGGCTTCGCCTATGACGTCTTTGGCAATGCAAAGACCGCGGTTCGCGGCGGCATCGGCATGTTCTACAATCGGCCCAACATGTCGGACAACTACACTCTGTTCTCATCGCAGTTGCCGATCGTCAGCAATCCAACCGTGTACTATTCGACGATCGGGTCGCTGCTCTCGTCGTCAGGTGCGACGTTCCCGCAGAGCGTGAACGGGTTGGACCGTACCGACAAGCTGCCGAAGGTGATCAACTACAGCTTCAGTGTGCAGCAGGACATTGGCTTCAAGACCGTGGTCGATGTCGGCTACATCGGGTCATTGGGGCGCAATCTGCTCTGGCGCCGCAATCTGAATCCCATCCCGCTCGGCGCCAACTTCCAGGCGGCGAACGCGGATCCTTCGAATCCCTCCACGCCACTCGCCTCGGCGTTCCTGCGGCCATTGAAGGGCTACAACGACGTCCTGCTGAGCGAGCCGGCCGGTTCGTCCAACTACCACTCCCTACAGGTGACGGCGCGCCGCCGCTTCACGCAAAGCGTGCAGTTCGGTCTATCGTGGACGTGGTCGAAGGCGATGGATTACGCCGACTTCGACACCACGGGCGTCAGCGTCCAGGTGCCGGTCCGGGTTTGGAACTACGGCCTGGCGAGCTTCGACCGCACACACATCTTCAAGCTGGATTGGGTCTGGAACCTGCCTAAGGTGCCCGTGCAATCGCGCGTCGCCAGATATGCGCTGCAAGACTGGCAACTCTCGGGCATCACCAGTTTCATCAGCGGATCTCCGCTGGGCATCGGCTACGCCACCACGAACTCGCTGGACATCACGGGCTCGGCCACACAGGGGGCGCGCGTTGTGGTGTTGGGCGACGCGGTGCTGCCCAAGGGCGAGCGGACCTTTGCCCGGAACTTCAAGACGGAGATGTTCGCGCGGCCGGCGGTCGGCACGGTGGGCAACTCGGCCACGACACAGATCCGCGGGCCTGGCGTGAACAACTTCGACATGTCGCTGTTCAAGGACTTCCCCATCCGGGAGTCGATGAAGCTGCAGTTCCGTGCCGAAGCGTACAACCTGTTCAACCACACGCAATTCAGCGGCCTGGACACGACGGCGCGTTTCGACGCTTCCGGCAACCAGGTGAATACCAACTTTGGAGCCTTCACGGCGGCGCGCGGCCCGCGCATCCTGCAGTTCGCCCTGAGGTTCTACTTCTGAAACCCATGACCCCAGCCCGAGCCTGGCTGCTGTGCGGGCTCCTGTTCTGTGCCACGGCGCTTAGCTTCCTGGATCGCCAGGTGCTCAGCGTCCTGGCGCCGAAGCTGATGGCGGATTTCCGCATGTCGAATACGGAGTATTCGCGCGTGGTGTTCGCCTTTGTGCTCAGCTACACGGTGATGTTCTCGCTGGGTGGACGATTGATGGATCGCGTGGGCACGAAGCTGGGGCTCGCCTTGTCGGTGGGCCTCTGGTCGTTGGCCAGCGCGGCCCACTCACTGGCCACTGGAGCCTGGACCTTGGGCGCATCGCGATTCTTGCTCGGGGTCGGCGAGGGAGCCTGCTTCCCCGCCGTCACCAAGGGCGCGGTGGAATGGACCGCACCGGAGCAGCGCGCCCTGGCCGTGGGCTTTGCGAATGGTGGATCCGCGTTTGGGGCCGTCATCGCCCCGCCTCTGACAGCCTGGGCTGCGGGTTCCCTGGGCTGGCGCGGCGCCTTCCTCGGTACCGCGCTGATTGGGCTGCTTTGGCTGGCGGCTTGGCTGTTCGCGTTCCGCGGAGTCGAACTGCCCAGACCCGTGGGACGCTCGGCGGAGAAGGTCAGCTTCGGTTCACTGCTGGCCCGGCCCGAAGTGCGGCGCCTGTTGCTGGCGCGGTTCTTCTTCGACCCTGTTTTCTACTTCTATATGTTCTGGATTCCGCAGTATCTGTCCCGCGAGCGCGGTCTGTCGCTGGACGCAATCGGCTCGCTCACCTGGATCCCGTTCTTCGCACTGGGCATCACCAACATCGCCGCGGGGCGGGTGTCCGACGTCATGGTGACGCGCGGGTGGGCGCCGCGGCGCGCACGCATGACCATGATGCTGATCGCCGCGGTGGTCACACCGGCTTCCTGGCTGGCCTCGTCCGCGCCCACGGCGCCCATCGCCATCGGGTTGATGTCACTGCTGATGATGGCGCACGGCGTGTGGATCGCCAACTTCATTACCTTGATCGGCGACACAGTGGCGCCTCACGAGGTGGGCACCGCTGTCGGGTTGACCGGCACGTGCGGCGGCATCGCCGCCATGCTCTCCAACCTGGTGACTGGTCCCGTCATCGACCACTACTCGTTCGCACCTGTTTTTCTGGTGTCCGCCATTTTGTACCCCATTGCGTGGGTCGTGCTTGCCTCCGGACACCGCCCGCGGCCCCATGCCGCATTAGGAGAAATCGCATGAGAGTCCCTCGCCGCAAGCCGCGCACCGCGCGGGTCGGCCTCTTCGGAGTCGGTTACCATGTCTATTGGAAACAGTTTCCCGGCCTGCTGGATGAGCTGCACAACAAGCTGAATATTCTGGACAGCAAGATCCAGGCCAATCGGGTGGAGGTCGTCAATTTCGGCATAGTGGATAAGGCGCAGGACGCCTACGCACTGGCCGCCCGGCTAAAGGCCGCCGACCTCGACCTGGTGTTCTGCGACATGGTCACCTACGCCACCTCGGCCACGTTCGGCATTATCGTGCGGAGTCTGGACGTGCCCATTGTGCTGGTGGCGCTGCAGCCGCTGGCGGCACTGGATTACGCGAACGCCACCACGTACATGCAACTGGTGAACGACGATTTCTGCTCAGTGCCGGAGTTTACCGGCGTGGCTATCCGCATGGGCAAGCCCGCCCCGGAGGTGATCCTCGGCACGCTGGAGAACGACCCCCAAGCCGATGCCGAGATCGCCGACTGGTGCGATGTTGCCATGGCGCTGAACTCGGCTCGCCGCGCCCGCATCGGCCACTTCGGCCATCCCATCGAGCACATGCTGGACATGCAGACCGACCAGACCGCGCTCACCGCGGCCTTCGGCTGCCACATTGTTCAAACCGAAGCCGACGATCTGCTGCGGTTGTCGCGCGACGTCACAGGGGAAGAGATCGATGAGAAACGGCAGGAGATCCTGGAGCTGTTCGATACGCCGGATCCGGGTTCCGATCCGCTGACACGCCGCCTGTCGGACGAGCACCTGACCACGGCCGCGCGTGTGGCTGTCACCCTGGATAAGTTTGTCGAGCACCACGAACTCGATGGACTCGCCTATTACTACGAGGGTGAGCCCGGCAGCGAACTACGCACGATTGTGACGAACCTGATCGTCGGCAACTCGCTGCTGACGGCTGCCGGCTTCCCGATGTGCGGCGAGTCCGATCTGAAGACGTGCCTGGCCATGCTGCTGATGGACCGCATCGACATCGGCGGCAGCTTCGCCGAGTTCCATCCCATCGACTTCAAGGAAGGCTTTGTCCTGGTGGGCCACGACGGCCCGCACCACATCAACATTGCGGACGGCAAGCCCGTGCTGCGCAGCCTGACCAAGTATCATGGCAAGCCCGGCAATGGCGCCAGCGTGGAGTTCCGCATCAAGGACGGGCCCATCACGATGCTGAGCATCGGGCTTACCGCGCAGGGCCGCTTCAAATTTGTGCTGGCGGAAGGCCAAAGTGTGGACGGTCCCATCCCCGCCACCGGCAATACGAATACGCGCGGGTTCTTTGAGCCCGACGTGCGAACGTTTCTCAAGCGTTGGGTGGCCGCCGGCCCAACGCATCACTTTGCATTGGGCATCGGGCATCGAGCGCAGACCCTGGCGCGCATCGCCACAGCCCTCGGTATTGAACACGTCATTGTGTAGCCGTGTCTCGGCTGGCTGACCGTAGTTCCCGGGAGAACCACGTATGAAATCTCCGTTGTTTGTATTGAGCGCCCTTTCCGCCGCGGCGATGTGGGCGCAGACGCAGCCGGCTCCTTCGCTGGAGCAGGGCTTCCGCAATCCGCCACCCATGGCCCGGCCCGATGTCTACTGGCTCTGGATGAACGGCTTCGTCGATCCCCCCTCCGCCCAGAAAGACCTGCAGGCCATGAAGGACATGGGCTTCGGCGGGCTGCTGCTGTTCGACATGGGCGCGGGCGGAGACAGGAATGCGCGTCCGCCGGCGGGCCCGGCATTCCTGAGCCCGGAGTGGATGGGGCAGATGAAGAAGTCGGTGGACCAGGCTCGCTCCCTCGGCCTGCCCGTCGACATCTCCGTCATCAGTAGCTGGGATCTGGGCGGCCATTGGATTGAGCCGCGCCACGCCAGCATGGGGCTCTATCCGACGGAGACCACAGTGGAGGGCGGCAAAGCCGTCGACGTGTTGCTGCCGTTTCCGATGGCGACCCCGGCCGCGCCCAAGGGCCCCGACGGAAAGCCCGCCTTCTGGAAGGATGTCGCCGTGCTGGCTGTGCGCGACGCGAAACGGAGCCCGGGCCATGAACTGGTGCTGCGGCTGGAGCCGAACCGCATCCACACCCTGAAAGAGGCCGTGCTCGACAACGGTGACGCCAAGGCTCCGGCGGACCTGGCTGCCACCATGACCCCGACGAAGGAATTCAGCCTGGCGGTCTCCACTACGGGCTGGCGCGATGAAGAATTCCACGAAGTTCTGCGCGGGACGCTAGAGCCTGGTCCGGGTCCGAAGAAGTTCGCCCTGCCTGCTGGGACGCGTGCCCAGTACATCCGGTTGCGGTTGCTGAGTGGGCACGACTCGGCCAGGCCGCGATGGACTCTTGGCGAATTCTCGCTGTTCAACGATGAAGGACTGAACGTTGCCGCCGCGCGCGCCGCCAATCGGTACAGCAACGGCGCCCTGGTGCTGCGTGGACCCACGCCGCTGGGCTACGACGGCGCCTGGAATGTCGACAACATCAACGACGCCAGCACCACTGGGCCGGGCGGAGTGTTCGCCTCCGCGGGTCTGCCGCCTTTCCTGTTCAATTCCGCCACTGAGCTGGTGAATGTCACGGCGCAAGTCGACGCCCAGGGGCACTTGAAGTGGACCGCGCCCCCCGGCCACTGGACGATCCTCCGCTTCGTCTGCATGAACACCGGAGAGCGGCTTAAGGTCCCGAGTCCGAACTCCGACGGTTGGGCCACGGATCACCTCAGCGCCGAAGCGACGCGCGCCCACATGGATTACGTCATCGCCCGGTTGCGCGAAACCTTCGGCGACCTCAGCAAGAGCGGCATTGGGAATCTCTATCTGGCGAGCTACGAGGTGCGCGGTCCGGTGTGGTCCCCCACCTTTACCCAGGAATTCCAGCGGCGGCGCGGCTATGCGATGGAGCCCTATCTGCCCGCGGTGTTGGGAGCGCGCGTCGGGACCGAAGACCAGACCGAGCGATTCCTCTTTGACTACCGCAAGACCCTCAGCGAGGTCCTGATCGACGCCTATTACGTGGCCGCGCGCGAGTCCGCCCACAAGGCGGGTCTCACGATCAAATCCGAGGCAGGCGGACCCGGACCGCCCATTCACAACGTGCCGGTTGACGCGCTGGCCGCCAACAATGCGGTGGATGACATCCAGGGCGAGTTCTGGCCCTGGTGGCCCGATGTGAGCGGTTTGTGGGTGGTGAAGGAGACCGCTTCCGCGGGACACCTCTACAACAAGCCCCGCGTTAACCTGGAGTCCTTCACCTCTTTTGAAGAGTGGCGCGAAGGGCCGCAGGACATCAAGTGGAGCGCCGATCGCGTCTTCGTCGAGGGCGGCAATCACTTCGTGTGGCACACGTGGGCTCACAACGCTCCGCAGGCCGGCAAGCCCGGTTGGGCCTATGTCGCCGGTACGCACATCAATCGCAACGTCACATGGTGGCCGAAGGCCCGGCCCTTCGTCGACTATCTCGCCCGCTCGTCGTACCTGCTGCAGCGCGGCGACTTCGTGGCCGACATCCTCTACTACTATGGCGACGGCGGCTATAAGTTCATTCCGCCGCGCCAACTCGATCCGGCGGGCTACGACTACGACGTCACGAACTCCGACGTGATCCTCAACCGGCTCAGCGTAAAGGACGGCCGGTTGACGGTGCCGAACGGACCCAGTTACGCGTTGCTCGTGCTGCCGGATTCCGTCGAGGCGCACCCTGCGGTGCTCGCGAAGATCGAGCAGTTGGTAGCGGCAGGCGCCACCGTGCTGGGGCCGAAGCCAAGCCATGCCGTGGGGCTGGAAGGCTATCCCCAGAGCGACTCGAAGGTCCGTGCGCTGGCTGACCAACTTTGGGGCGCCGGAGCGATTCCGGCCGCCGGAGAGCGCGTCCACGGCAAAGGCCGCGTGATCTGGGGCAAGCCCGTAAAAGATGTTCTCAGCGCCATGAAGATCGCCCCCGACTTCACCGCGCCTTCGACCCTCGACTTCACACATCGCCGCACGGCCGATGCGGATATCTACTTCGTGCGCAACACGACCACCGCACCCGTCAAAGCGGCCGCGAAGTTCCGCGTACCGCAACGCGTGCCGGAACTGTGGGATCCCGTCTCTGCCTCGATCTCGGACGCACCCAGCTACACCGCAGCCTCGCAGTCCGTCGATGTCCCGCTCGCGCTGGACCGCAATGGCTCCACCTTCGTCATATTCCGGAGGCCCGCCAAGGCCGGTGTCACGGCTGTACCTGCACCCGCGCCGCGCGAGTTGATGGGGTTGGGTGGACCCTGGACCGTCGAGTTCGAGAAGGAGCTCGGAGCACCCGCGTCCGTCCAAATGACCAGCCTGGATTCGTGGACAGCCAGCACCGACCCCGGCGTGAAGTTCTTCTCCGGCTCAGCCCGCTACCGCCAGGCCTTTCAGGTGCCTGCGGGCACGGCCGGCAAAGCGGGGAAGGTCCTGCTCGATCTCGGCGATCTCTGGACCATCGGCGAAGCGTGGCTCAACGGCAAATCACTGGGCGTCCTGTGGACGGCGCCTTTCCAGGCCGATTGCACCGCCGCCATGAAGGACGGTGCGAACGAACTGGTAGTCGAGGTGACGAACACCTGGTACAACCGGCTGGTGGGTGATTCGCATTTGCCGGCCGCCCAGCGCATCACGAGTACCAACATTACTACCTCCGGCCAGCGGCCCTGGACGGAGCTCGAGCCGCTACGCTCCGGCTTATTCGGACCCGTGCGGCTGCTGGCGCAGGATCGTTGATCCTGTAGCTCCAGCCCAAAGGGAGTTCCGTGTGGACGGCTTCGGGTTGGTCGCAGAAGCCGTCCACCGCAGGTTGGGAACAGCCGCGTTCACGGCTTGCTAAACGCCGGATCCTGCTCGGCTCCGGGACGCGGCTTCCACTCCAGGGTGTAGTAGGAGCCGCGATCGCGATTCCACGGATCGAACACATTCACGACATTGCTGAGCTCCGGCGCCAATTCCGGCACCGTACGCAGCAGCACACGCTTGAACGGCGAGACGGGTTGTTTGTGCCCATTCGGCTCACCTTTTTCCATGACCTCGCCGCCGGGTCCGTTGTGATTCACCCACTCGACACCCAGCGTCGTATAGAACTCGGGCCGGAAGCTGGAGGTAAAGAAGCGGTCGCTGAAGAGACGCCGCGAGGCGTTCAGGATGAACACGACAAACTGGGTTTCCGAGATGGCGTAGCCATGCGGCCGCGTGTATTCCGCCAGCCAGCCCACCACCGTGTCGACATCCTCGATGTTGTCGACAGTCGTCCCATTCGGCTTGCCCAGGCAGTCGTTGATCGGCGTGCCGTCCTCGTTCTTCTGCGCATCGGTGATCACCTTCGAGGCATCGCACACGTGCTGCCCGTAGACTTCCCGCAGCAGCGCGGTCATTTTGAGCTGCTCGGCTTTCTCCGGCGAATCGGCCGGCAGATGCGCGTCGGCGAAGTCGTCGAAGCTGGTGAGTTGACGCAGGCCGTACTGGCGGCGGAACTCATTGAAGCGCGGAACGCCGTGTTCACGATCGCGGATGAGGTCGAGCGCAGCCAGATCGAGCTTCTTGGTTGGACTGTCCAGGCGGCTCAATGTGATGTTCTGCAGGAATTGCGGATGGTTCTGCAGTGTCAGCAGGCCCAGGCGCTGGCGGCCCAGGCTGAGACCCCAGTTGGCGGCTCCGCGCTCGTCCATCATGGGCGTTGCTTTGGCTTCAAACGTCTCGATAATCGGGATCTTGCTGGCGATCTTGTTGGGATCCTTGTCGAGCTCGCGGTATTCGATCAGGTCCGGCAGCAGCGGGTGCAGCCGGTAGACCGTGACAAACTCCTCGGGGAAATTGAACGGCGAGCCGAAGTGATTCACGCCACCGTTCAGAAACTCCGGCTTCGTCATGTCGTAGCCCCTCACCTTGCTACCCAGTCCGAAGATGCCCGGGCCGCTGGCAAAGACCGAATACCAGGAGGTCGCCTTCTTCACGTCGTCGGACTTGCCGAAGTTCTTCGTGACGATGTCGTTCAGCACCTTGGAGACGTCGCCGCCGCCGCTGCCCAGCAGGCCGTTCCAGTTGGCATTCATCGCGGCATAGAGCGGTTCGTCGTAGAGCAGTTGTGGCGTCCACTCCGTGGTGTGGATCTTGGCGATTTCCGCTGCCACCACCAGCCGGGCGCATTCAAACAGCTCGTCCGGCGTGACGTCCTTGTAGGCGATCTTCTTCTTCGGGTCGGCCGGATTGCGCAGGCCGGAATCGTCATTCGGCTTCTTCGCCGCCAGCTTGCGGAACTCGTCGACGAACGCGTTGTGCTCGCGCGTGAAGACCGTGTGCAGGAAGCTGAGGCCGATGGTCCAGTTGTCGGGGAAGGCCGCCGTCTCCTGGCCGGTCCACTGCGGACTGATGGGATCGTTGGCGTCGAAGACGGGCAGGTAGCCGGGCTTGCCTCTGTTGGTAACCAGCAGGAGCTTGGCGCGGTCGGCCGGATCGCGCTTCACGCGCTTCTGCGAGCGTTCGTCATAGCCGTAGATCTGCGACGCATCCCACCAGGCGGTGTTGTTGTTGGCCATCACCTTGGGCGCGCGCGTCATGTACTCCCGGCTGCCGCTGGTGAACTTCTCCGGAGCCGCGTCGTTGGCGACGAAGCCCTTGTCGACGCGGTCGTCGGGACGGCAGCCCAGGCGTTTGGCGTCCTCCTCGGTCAGCGGTGTCTCCACGCCGTTCACCTTCTGCGATTCGCAGCCGACCTTCATGTATTCCTGTGCGTTGTGGCCCTCGTCCATATGCGAGAACCAGTCGTGGGTCATGAACTGGATCCAATAGGCGGCCAGGACATTGAAGAACGGAGCCTTCTTGTAGTCGCAGTTGGCATCGACGGGCATCCCGGGCATGCCAAAGCCCTCGCGGCAGGCGTCGGGATTGCTCTGGGGGCGAGTGAACAGCTTGCGGCTGATCACCTGCGGATCCGGCTTCAGCAGGCCCAGGCGGTCGCCATGGCGGTTCCTTGCCAGTTGGTCGGAACTCAGGTCAGGGAATGTCGCCTCAAACTCAACATTGCGGGCAAAGAGCTGCCCGGCGGAGCCCATCGCCGGATTCACCACGTCGTTGCAGATCCCGGTGAGCGTCCGCGCCCGGGTCAGGTCGCCTTTGCAGACCTGCTGACCCTCGCCGCCCACGGCCGCAAAGAACGGGCTGGAGGCCGGTAGACGCATGGCGTCCCAACGTTTGAGCGCGGGTCCGCCCACTCCGTCACGACCCAGGACGTACTCCTTGTAGGTGCCACTGTTTTCAAACAGGTTGAACTTGATCAGTTCGATGCGCTGGAACTCCAGGTCCATCAGCGCGCCTCGGACTCCGCGTTTCCCTGGTGCGTCCTTAAAGATGAGACCGGGCAGCCGCGTGGACATGTCGCCCGTACCCCAGTAGTTCGACCAGTCGACCCAGGGCGTGTTGCGGAACTGCAGGGCCTTCTGGCCACCCCGGCAGAGCGCTGTATCTTCCTGGACTTTGCCGAGGAATCGCGCGTCGCGGACGTCGGCGACCTTCCGCAGACCGGAGAGCACCATCTGCGCGCAGGCTTTTAGCGCGTCCTTCTCTTCCTTTGTTTCCTTCTCCGATGCAGCCTGAACAGGCACGCTCATGCTGAGCAGGCCCAGGCAGGTGAAGATGTAAAGCAATCGTTTCATGGATTTGTCTTTCTGTCGCTAGCGATCCAGTATGGAGTAGCTGAGATTATGCTGCCTCAATCTTCTGTTTTCAAGCTGGATTTAGGCCATCCGCATGGGCCGTCGCCACGCAGCCGTCTCGTGAGAAAATGGGGAGCTTCATGCGAACACCACAGGCTCCAGCAGGTCCCGGCGCCGCGCTGCCCGCTCAGGAATCGGAAAGCGATTGCAGGCAGTGATCCGGCTCTCCGTCGTTGTGGCCGTGGTGGGTGACCAGCAGACACTTTCCCGGTGTCTGGAGGCGCTCGTGCCGCAAACCCTGGGTAAGCCGGTCGAGGTCATCCTGCCGTTCGACGACTCGATGCAGGGCATGGACCGGTTTCAGGCCCGCTTTCCCGAGATCCAATTTCTGGATCTGGGCCATGCGTTCACACAATCCAAGCCTGGGACCGTCACGGCGCGGCATGAACTGTTTGACCGCAGGGCTTCGCAGGGGCTGAAGGCTGCCCGGGGCGAAGTCATTGCCTTAGTACAGGATTGGGGGGCTCCGGCCCCAGACTGGTGCGACCAGGTTCTCGAGGCGCACCGGTTGCCGCACGCCGCCATCGGCGGGGCTGTCGAGAACAGGCACCACAACGTCTTCAACTGGGCGGTCTTTCTGCTGGATTTCGGGCGATACCAACTGCCGCTTCCGGAGGGGCCGGCCAACTACCTCACCGACGTCAACACCGGTTATAAACGTGCGGCGCTCGAGGAAGTCCGGCACCTCTGGACCGATCGTTATAACGAGGTGACGGTCAACTGGGAACTCCTGCGCCGGGGGCATACGCTGTGGCAAACCCCGCGCATCCTGGTCTACCAGGACCGCGGCCCCATCGACGTGCAGGCCATGATGTCTGAGCGCTTCGCCTGGGGCCGGATCTTCGGCGCGGCCCGCGCTCACTGGGTATCCTCCTGGATGCGTTGGGTTTACATCCTGGCCGTGCCGCTCATTACGCCTCTGCTCGTACTGCGGCCGGGGATCCGTGCCGTTCGCACCGGCCGAGGATTCTTCACCTGGCTGCGTTGTATGCCGGCGATGCTGCTGTTCGCCACGCCATGGTGCCTGGGCGAAGCCTGGGGACTGCTGACGCGCCAGTCGCATCCCCATGAACACGAGCCACCACAGTGAAACGCGGGGTACTCAGCATCGGGCTGCTCCTGCTGTTGGCAGCGGTTCTGACGCCCGGCTCCGCGCTGGAGGCCCTGTTCGGCCGCGCACCCGGGTCGCTCACCTCCGGCCCTGCTATCTTCAAGATCCTACTCGGTCTTCATGCCGTGCTATTGGTTCTGTGGAGCCTCCGCCGCCCGGTGCTTCTGGCGCAGGCGGAGGAACGGCAGGCCATGCCGTGGCTGCCGCTGGGCATCCTCACCGTGCTGGCGCTGGTGTTGCGCCTGATCCATCTCAACACCTGTTTGTGGATGGACGAGATCTTCGCGGTGATGGACAACATCAGCCCGCCGCTCAACGTCATCCTGACGAGCTTCGCTTCCCAAAACCAACATATGTTGTTTTCAGTCATGGCACGGGTTTGCGTGGTGGTTTTCGGGCTGAACGAGTGGGCCGTCCGGCTGCCGGCTGTCTTCTTCGGCGTGGCGAGCCTTTGGGCTCTGTTCCTGCTGGGCCGACGGGTGACGGGCGACCGCGAGGCGCTGCTGGCAACCGCTTTGTTGACAGTGAGTTACCACCATATCTGGTTCTCACAGAACGCGCGCGGGTACTCCGGGCTACTGTTCTTCACCCTGGCCGGGACGTGGCTGTGGCTGGAAGCGGAACGGCGCGGCAGCCTAAGGCTTTGGCTGTTCTACAGCATCTGCGGAGCACTCGGACTCTGGACCCACCTGACCATGGCTTTCGTCTTGGCGAGCCACGGGATCATCTCCCTGATCCAGTTGATGGTCCGTCGCGGCTGGCGCCAGGTTGGTTGGTGGATCCCCTTTGCTTCCATGTTCTTGGCTGGTACGCTCGCGCTCCAGCTCCACGCCTTGGCGTTGCCTGAGTTCCTGCGGACGGGCTTGGGCGAGGTATCGCTGCCGTCGGAGTGGACAGACCCGCTATGGGTGGTCCGCGAGGCCGTGCGCAGCCTGAAGCTGGGATTTTCCTCGGTAGCCGTGCTGGTTGTCGGCGGCTTGGTCATGGCGTTGGGCTGGTTCGACATCCATCGCCGGAACGCGGCCGCCGCCTGGGCGTTTGTCCTGCCGGGCGTGATCAGCGGCGGACTGATGCTGGCCATGGGCCACAACCTCTGGCCCAGGTTCTTCTTCTTCTGCATGGGCTTTGCGCTGCTCATCGCGATGCACGGCGCCCTGCGGTCAGTCGAACTGCTGCGGCTGCCTTCCAAAGTGGGACTCGGCCTGGCCGGGCTCATCGTCCTCGCGTCGGCGCTGACGGTGCCGCGTGTCTATCGCTATCCAAAACAGGACTTTACCGGAGCCCGGGACTACGTCGAGCAGTTCCACCAGCCGGTGGCGGCGGTCGGTCTGGCGGCGAATGCCTACACCTGGTACGCGCCGCAGTGGCAGCGGCCCTTGACCGACCAGGCGTTCCTCGACCTCTACAAAACGAAGCCAACGGAGTGGCTGGTGTATACCTTGCCGGTCCATCTGAAAGCCTGGGATCCGCAGACTTGGCAGATCGTAAACCAGGACTATCAGGTTGTCCGTGAATTCCCGGGGACATTGGGCGACGGCACGGTGTACGTTTGCCGGCGCGGAGCCCGGCCGTGAAGATCGCGGTGGAGGCGGCGTGCTGGCTGAATGGCCGCGGGTACGGCCGTCATTTGCGGTCGCTGCTGCGGGCGTTGCTCCAGGAAGATCGCTGCAATCAGTACACTCTTTGCTTTGATTACCAACCGGAACCCGGCACCGTTCCGGACGGCTGCGAAGTGCGGGTGGCCGGCGCCAAGGTGCCGGCGGCGATCGCGGCGTCGGCGTCGGGCCGCCGGTCGCTAGGCGACATGTGTCGTTTAAGCCGTTTGCTGTCCGATCCGCAGTTCGACTTGATCCTGTTTCCAACGGTTTACAGCTTTGTGCCGGTGACCGGACGGGCAACCCGGCTGGTGATGATCCACGACGTGATCGCCGAGACGTTCCCGCAACTCACCGTGCCGTCGCCCACTGCCCGCCTATTCTGGAACCTGAAGGTGGCGTGGGCCCGGCGGCAGGCAGATGCGATCGTGACGGTGTCTGAGTACTCCAAACGCGGCATTCTGGACCGGTTCCATGTGCCCGAAGACCGCGTGTTCCTGGCCGGTGAAGCGGGCGATGCGGCGTTCCGGCGGCTGGACATGCCGGAGCTGACGCCACTGCTGGCCAGCCTGGGCTTGTCGAAGGGCCAACGCTTCGTCGTCTATGTCGGCGGCTTCAGCCCGCACAAGAACCTGGACGCGCTGGTACAGGCGTTCGCCCGTGTTCAGGACGAGAATGTCAGGCTGATCCTGGTGGGTGACTATCAACGGGAAGTCTTCCATAGCTACTACTCGACGGTGCGTACTCTCGTTGATTCCAAAGGGCTTGCGAATCGAGTGACGTTCGCCGGCTTCGTTCCGGACGAGGACTTGGCGGTGCTGTTGAACCTGGCGGACGTGCTCGTCCTGCCCTCCCTGATGGAGGGCTTCGGCCTGCCCGCGGTCGAGGCGGCGGCCTGCGGGTGCCCCGTCATCGCTACGACGGCCAGTCCGCTGCCGCAACTCCTGCCCGGAGCGGGCCTATTCGTCGAACCAAACGAAGCCGAACTGACACGGGCGCTGTCAACCGTACTTGGTTCCGCCGAAATGCGCCAACGAATGGGCGCCGCCGGGGTGGAGGCGGCTGGCCGACTGACCTGGGCCGCCGCCGCCCGGCAGATGCTGGCGATCTTCGAAACTGTCCAATCCCGGAAGAACCGGGTCTGATTCGCCGGTCCCAGACTATAATGAGTGTTACTCAAGTCCTGTCTGGCGTGAATCGGACACGCCGCTTGCAGGTCCTGGCGGGAGTTTGGAGGAGGAGTTGGTCGCCATCGCACAGAGTGCCGCGTCTCTCGACGGCCGGCGGACCCTACGGGCAGGGGGCGCACGGTTTTGAATCTGCTTTCCCGTCTGCACCGGCATACACGCATCACGCTCCAGAACTACAGCCGTAGGCCCAGCCCTCCGTTCCTGATCCTCTTCATCAACTCCATCTGCAACCAGAAGTGCGAGCACTGCTTCTACTGGCGGAATCTGAACCGCAAAGACGACCTGACACGTGACGAAATGTTCGCGCTGTCGCGGTCGCTGGGCCGGGTGGAGAACCTGAACCTCTCCGGCGGCGAACCGTTCCTACGGGCCGAGTTCGGCGAGATCTGCCGCCAGTTCATCCGGCACAATGGGGTGCGCCAGATCTACGTGCCGACCAACGGCTACTTCACGGCGCGCACGGTGGAGCAGGTCAAAGAGACCTTGAAGGAGCCTTCGCTCGACCTGTTTGTGGCGGAGCTCTCGCTGGACGGCATGGCCGAGTTCCACGACAAGTTCCGCGGCTCGCCGCACGCGTTCGAGAAGGCGATGCAGACCTACGACGCGCTGGCCGAGATGCAGAAGTCGGATCCGCGCCTGCGCATCCATGCCATCTCTACCGCCACCGGGACGAATGTTGACGAAATCCACCGGCTGACCACCTATCTCTACGAGCGCTGCCCGAAGATGGATCACCACAACCTGGCGATGATCCGCGGCGACCGCAAGAATCCCGCGCTCCAGGGTCCCGAACTGGCGGCGTACCAGAAGCTGTACGAATATGTCCGCGAATTGTGGAAACCGCGCGAGACGGGCCGCTATGGGGCGATTGTCGAGCCCATGCTGCAGCGCGCCAAGGTGCGGACGGCCGAAGCGGCCAATCAGGTGATTCCCTGCCGCGCCGGGACCCTGACCGCGGTGGTGTATTCGAACGGAGATGTGAGCGTCTGCGAGACGCATGCTCCGCTGGGCAACCTGCGCGATAAGAGTTTCCCCGAGATCTGGCATTCGGCTGAGGCTGAGCAGTTGCGGGCCTCCATCGCGCGCAAGGACTGTTATTGCACGAATGAAGTGTTCCTCTGGCCGAGCATCGTCTACCAGCCGTGGCACCTGCTGAGCACCATGCTGGGCGTGGCGCTGAAGAGCGGGAAGCAGCCGGCTCCGCCGGTAGCGCCGCCCGCTGCCACCCCGGCTCTCGTCCAGATCGAAGTGCCGGAGCACAAGACCGAATGAGCACGGCCACGCTCGTTCCGGCCCGGCGCCTGGCAGGCAATCTGCTTTCCCTCGGCGCCGGAGAAGTCGCGGCCAAACTCCTTTCCATCCTGGCGTTCACTTACCTGGGCCGGACGCTGGGTCCGCAGTCGTACGGGCGGATGGAGTTTGCCATGGCGGCGCTGGTCTTCTTCCATCTGCCGGCGGACCTAGGCCTGGGTCTGTACGGCGCTCGCGAGATTGCCCGGAACCGGCACGAAGCGGCGAATCTGGCGGCCAGCATCTCGGCGATCCGGCTGGGCCTGGCCGTGCTGAGCTACCTCGCACTGCTTCTGTTTACCCTCACGTTGCGAGACGATCCGCAGACACAGATCCTGCTTTGCACGCTGGGACTGAGCCTGTTCGCGGCTCCCGGGCTGCTGCAGTGGGTGTTCCAGGGTTTGGATCAGATGAGCTGGGCGGCCTGGGCCGTCACCGTGCGGCAGGGCACCTTTGCCGTGGTGGCGTTGCTGCTGGTGCGGTCACGTGAGCAGTTGATCTGGGCCGCCATCGCCGAGTGCGCAGCCGCCGCCTGCACTGCGCTGTTCTGCGTGTGGCTGGCCCGGCATAGCCTCGGACTGAGGCTGACGTTCCGCGGGCTCGACGTGGAGCACCTGAGGCACCATCTGCGGACCGCCGCGCCCATCGGATTCAGTGAATTTGCCTGGGCCTTGCTCTGGCATCTGCCAACCGTGATCCTGGGCTTTCTGACGACGGGCGAGTCGCTGGGCTGGTTCGGCGCGTCGCATCGCTGCCTGACCGCGATCCACTCCTTTGTCTACCTGTATTTCTTCAACCTGATCCCCTCGATGTCCCGGGCCGCTGTTCCCGGCGGTGGTCTGTCACAATTGCTCAGCCGGTCGTTGTCGGTGGCCGCCTGGTGCGGGCTCCTGGCCGGATTGGGCGGAGCCCTGCTGGCTGGCCAGTTTCTCTCACTGCTTTACGGGCCGCGCTTCGCCGAGGGCGGGCGCATCCTGGCAATCCTGGTCTGGGTGATACCCGTCGCGTTGGTCAGCGGACATTTCCGCTACGGCCTGGTGGCCTGCGGGTTGGAGAAGCAGTTGTTCCGCTCCACGCTGATTGCGGCGGCCGGGTCGATTCTCTTCTCGGTGGTCTTGGGATCCTGGTTTGGAGCGCAGGGCGTGGCCGTGGCCCTGCTGCTCGCCAACGTCATCCACTTGCTGGTGCCTTACCTGCTGTTCCGGCACCGTCTCGTGGAGGTTCCCGTTTGGCGGACCCTGCTGTGGCCGGTGCTGGCGGCGGGCCTGGCTTTCAGCGTGTATTGGACGGCCGTCGTGGCCGTGGGACCCTGGCCCGCCATCGCACTGGCGCTGAGCCTGTTCTCCGGGGCGGGCCTTTGGGCTCAGTACCGCAACTTGACGGAACTCTGGCAGGGCGTGAGGGAGGCGGCTGCGCGATGAAGACGGCTCAGCCCACACCCTGGCGTTTTTCGCCTCGCGGGATCGCCGTCCGGCTGTTCCTGACCTGCTGGCTGATCTACTCGCTGCACCTGGCGACGAATACCGTCCGGGAAATCTATCTGGCGCTGTCGATCGGCGATCACCTGTCGTTCCGTGTCGACGACTACGCCCGCATGCATCCGGATCTCTTCGAGAAACCGGGCTATGGCTGGCACATCGGCGCGAATCCCGGTGGGTCGATGCTGGGTGCGATTCCTTATGCACTGTTCCGGCCCGTCATCGACCAGATTGTGGAGCGCACGAACTCGGCCCGCCGCGCGCAGGGGCTGCAGCCCCCTGAGTACAACTCGCCGTGGCCGATGGCGCGGGAGTTCTATCGCGAATCCTGGCGGCGCGGCTACGACATCAAGTTCGGGCTGGCGGCGATTGTGATGCAGGTCTTCTGCATGGCCCCGATTTCCGCATTGACGGCGGTGGCGATGTTCTTCCTGATGCGCCGGCTGCTGCTGTCCGACCTCGTGGGGCTGGGCTTTGCGCTCCTGTATGCGTTCGGCACTCCTGCGTTCTTCCGTACCGGCTACCTGAACCACAACCTGATGCTGGGGTGCTTCGCGTTCATGGGGTTCCTGGCGATGTGGAACCCGTCCGGCAGTGCGCGTTGGAGCACGCAGCGGCGCTGGTTTCTCGGCGGAGTCACGGGCGGCGCCGCGCTGCTATTCGACTACTCCGGTGTCGTTCTGCTGCTGACGCTGTTCGCTTACGGCCTGGCGAAGAGCTACATGGAGCGGGGCAGGGGAGCCGCGGTTCGAGAAGGCCTCTGGTATATCGGCGGGTCCGTGCCGCCGGTACTGCTGCTGTGGTTCTATCAGTGGGCCAGCTTCGGAAATGCGTTCCTACCGGGCCAGAACTGGATGCCCCCGGTGGAGTGGATTGAGCGGGGGTACCAGGGATTCGGGCCGCCGCAGTTGGAATTGTTCCTGAGCCTTGCGTTCGACTATCGCTACGGTCTCTTCACCACCTGCCCGCTGTTCCTGCTGGCCTTCGGGGCGCTGTGGGTGAACCGGAGCGGGCGCGGAGTGCTCCCCAGGCTGGAGCTGTGGTTTCTCGCCCTGAGCGTGCTGGCGTTCTGGCTGTTCTGCAGCGGGATCAACTATACGCGGCTGCAGTTCAATACAGGTATCCGGTATATGGCTCCAGTGTTCCCGTTCGTGTTTGTCCTGGCGGCGACCGTGCTGGCGCGAGCACCGCGGGCATGGATCGGCGGGGTGACCGTGATCGCGATTGCGCAGGCCTGGTGCCTGGCCATGTACCGGGATGTGGAGCGCGGGTTGGGCGTGCTGGAGCCGGTCGTTCGAGTGGCGCTGGGTGGGTTTCAACTGCCGGTGCTGACCGTGTTGTCCCGCATGGGTGGGCAGTATGGGGATTACTTCACGCACGGACCGTCGCCGCTGTTTCTGTTTGCCGTCGCGGCAGGTTTGATTTATTGCCTGTGGATGACCGGGCGGACGAGTGACCCAAAAGACGAATGAGCCGCGAGGGTGAGGGCGGGATCCTGTTCCAAGGTATCCGTTCGCTGACACTCGCGGCTCTATTGCAAGGGCGGCTTCGGTTATTGGATGTCGATGTTCTTGCGATGGCCCGTGCCGGTGTTGTCCGAGATCCACGCCATCATCTTGCGGCCGTCCAGCTTCATCTGGATGATGGTGCCCTCCTCGCGCTCGCTGGTCGCGATGAGCATTTCACAGGTTGAATTGGAGATGCGGACATAGGCGGCCACCGCCTCGCCGTCGCGCCGCGATCGCACCTGCAACAGCGGCTTCCAGTCAGAGCCCAGTTCCTTGCGCACCGCCTTCTGGAACTCCTCCGACCCAACTCCGCGCAGGCCGCTCTCTTCGTCGAAGATGGCCATCTTCATCGAACTCGCTCCAGCCGGCTTCTTCGTGAACATCACCGTGTTCACCAGGAAGCCCATGCCCGGCATGCGCATGCGGCGGATGCCCAGGCGCGATTCCACTTTGCCCACCACCGAGTCGAAGCTCTGCGCCTGGGCCTGGGGAGCGGGCAGGGCCAGCCAGCACAGCGCGGCGATCGCCAGACCTTGCATGCGGTTCATGACCTACTCCTCTTCGTCCTTGCCGTTCTTCCTGGCGCCTTTACCGGGCACGCCACTGACCTTCGGGATGCCGAACTGGCCGCTGAGGTTGGTCAGGTCACTGGGGTCGATGTTGCCCATGATGTTCACGATGGTGAGTTCCTTGGGCTCGGCCGCGATGATCAGCAGGCCGCCGTCGCGATGCAGATAGATCTCTGAGATCTCACGATCGCGTTTGCTGCGGGTACTGACGATGACCGACCACTCAGGTCCTTTGAGCTGCGAGCGGATGTCGGACAGATCCTTGTCCGTGTACTCGCCTTCCTTGTCGAACTCGTAACCGCGGACGTAGATGCCCTTGATCTTCTGCGCGATCCGCTTCACATCCGCCTCGTCCTTCTTGTCGGAGAGGAATTTGGTGGCAAAGGAGAGCGTCTGCGAGTCCAAGGTCACATTCACCGTCTCGGACGCCTTCTCAGCCAACCGTTCGAACGCCGCCGGAAACTTGATCTGCTGCGCGGACAACAGGCCCGCCGCCGACACTATGAGTAGTACTGACCGAAACATCATTGCGATTCTCCCGTAATTCGATTCCCTTGCCGCCTATTGCGCCTGTTCCTCGCGCTCCAGCGACTGCACCCGCACCTGCGCCATGCGTAGTTTTTCACCTGTCATCCGCAGGGCCATCATGAGCTGGGCCTTCGCCGCTTCCCCTTGCAGCCGCTGCCTCCGCTCCTGTTCCCAGCGCACCCCGCCAAACACGATCGCCACCATGGCGACCGCCGCCGCCCAGCGCGTCCATTTTCCAGAGCCCAGCCAGCCGTCCGAGCCGAGCCAACCCGCCAACAAAGTCCGCCGCGGTTTCACCCCTTCCGCCTTGACCCTGGCCATCACTCCGTCGGCAAACCACTCGGGCGCGTCCTTGCGCTCCAGCGCCTGCCTCAGGCTGCGTTCCAGCTCTTCATTCGGTTCCATGGGATCAAAGGGTTCCATCACCGCTCCTTTCCTTGATTGCCGGGCCTTGCAGGCCAAGCCCGAAATTGCCGGGGCCCAGCCGCCGCGCCGCCTTCTCCTGCAACACCCCGATAGCCCGCCGCAGGTGGCTCCAGACCGTCCGTTCCGGCATCTGGAGGGTGGCCGCGATCTCGTTCACGTCCAGGTCCTCCTGATAGCGGAGGATCACCACGGCGCGCTGCGTTTCAGGCAGCGAGGCCACCAGCCGCTGCAGGTTGTCCGACAGCATGGTGTCTTTCACCTGGGGCAGCGCCGCCGGTTCCGCCAGCCCCTCCATGGGGATCTCCTGGCGGTTCGACTTCTTGCGATAGTTGTCGATGCAACGGTGGGTCGCCGTCTTCCGGAGCCAGCTCTCCAGGTGCGCCGGGGAGTCGACGGAGTCGAGGTTACGGTACAACTGCAGGAACACGTCCTGCCCGATCTCCTCGGCGATCGCCCGGTTGCGGAAGAAGTGCCAGCAGATGCTGTACACCATACGCTGGTGGGTCCGGACAATGGCCGCGAAGCCCGCATCTCCGCGCGCTTCCTGCCGCCATCCGGTCCCGGGTATTGGTGCCACAGCCTGCCCGACTCCCATTCTGCCCTGTCCTTCACACTCGAATACGAGCAGGCGGGCGGGGATTGTGCAGTTTGTCGTGGAAAAAGCGGAAAGCTACTCTTCCAGCATCTTTATCGCCTTGGAGAGGCTCCGCGTCAGCCGGTTGAACGAGTCGGCCAGCACGGCAATCTCGTCCTTGCCCTTCACCGGCACTTCGACGATGTCCAGGTTGCCTTTGCTGATGGCGTCGGCCGCTGCGGCCATGCGGCTCACCGGTTGGATGACGGTGATCACCAGGGCCAGGTTCAACAGAATCAAGCTGATGATCGAGATGGCGGCCAGCCACATGATTAGGTCAGCGAAGGCCTTGTCGGCGATGCTGGTGGGCACGGCCATGGGCACCGTGACGATCTGTGCCGCGATGATCTCGTCCACCTTCCAGCCAAAGCCGTTATTCGAGCCGTAGGTCCGGATCATGGCCGGCGGGGCGGCCTCGGGCACGCTATGGCATTCCAGGCAGGGCGCGGTCGCCTTCATCGGCTTGGCCAGGAAGAGCGTACGGCCGGTGGGGGTGTCGCGTTCGCCGATGAGCTCCTGGCGCTGGCGGTCGTTGCGGAAGGTCTCCACGACATCGGTCTCCCAATCGGTGGCGCGGTCGGCCAGATTGGTCGGGTTCAGCGTCGCTTCCTTATAGGTGTAGTCGGGGAACTTACCGTGCAGGTAGCCGAAGATCTGGCCGGCGGAGTAGGCGGGCACCGTCTGCGGGAAGAAGGTGTTCTCCTGCTTCTCGCGCGGCGTCAGCAGGGGTTTGATCTGCTTGGACGTGTAGGTGCGCGTGGAGGCCGTGGTCTCCATCATTAGCCGGGCTTCCTGCAGCACCCGCTCGCGCGCATTGTTCCTGAGGAACTGCCGCGCGGCATAACCCGTGGCGATCAGACCCAATCCGAAGACCAGGACAAACATCAGGTTGAACTTGAGCAGTAGTTTCATAACGAATCAATGCGTCCGGTGCCGGGCCAGGAACCGCGCGCGCTCCTCGGGAGATGATATTTCGGCGGCCACTGTGGCCAGTAGCTCATTCGGACCGCTCGCCTTCTTGGCGGCCCGGTCCACAACCACTCGGGCCATGGGCCCGATCTGCACAGCCAGATCTTTCTTGAGCCGGTCGATCCAGGCCGGGTCCATCGAGGCCTGTGTGACCGCGGTCGGTGTCGGCGGGGTGGGGGCCGAAGTCTGGATGGGCGCCATCACCGTCCGCGTCTCGGCGCCGAACTCCGCCCGGCAGGCCTGCAGAAAGGCTGCCCGGTCAGAGTCTTTGGCGATCTGGCTGGCTACGGCCTGGCACAATGCGTCCAGGTTCGGCGCATCGCGGCTTTCTTTCATCACCAGGTGCCGCGCGATGGGGCCCACATATTGGGCCAGATTGCGGTTGAGCACGGCCAGTGCGGCGGAGTGGAACCGGGACGACGACGGCAGCTTTTCCACCGGCAGCATGGTCGCCACGCGCTCATGCATGCCCGTCTCGGACGAACTCGCGGCCAGCTGCGGCCAGGCGGAACTGCTGGTGGGCATGTAGCCGCTCAGCGCCTGGCGGAAGTCCTCAGCGGTCTGGAACCGGTGCGCCGGATTCTTCGCCAGCGACTTCACGATGGCGGCGGACAGTTCCTGCGAGATGGCCGGGTTGTGCTGCACGGGAGGAATGGGCTGCTGGTGCACGTGGGCGTTCATCATCTCGTACTCGTTGGCGCCCTCAATCGCGCGCCTGCCGGTGACCGCCTGGTACAGAGTGATGCCGACGGAGTAAAGATCGGCCCGGGCATCGGCGTTCAAGCCCGTCAACTGCTCCGGAGCCATGTACGCCAAAGACCCCAGTACCATGCCGGTCTGCGTCATGCGCGGGTTGAACTCCGCCAGGGCGATGCCGAAGTCGATGAGCTTCACCGCGCCGCCCCTGCTCAGGACGATATTCGTCGGTTTGATGTCGCGGTGGATGACACCCTGCCGGTGGGCGTAGCCGAGCGCCGACAGCACCTGTGAGACGATGCCGACCGAGAGTTCCACCGGCAACGGGGCATGCGCGAGCAGCGACTCCAGCGTGGGGCCCTCCACCAGTTCCATCACCATCAGCAACTGGTCGTCGAGTTGGAATGCCGTGTACAGCTCCGCGATGTTCGGGTGGCGCAGGCTGGCGTGGACGCGGATCTCGCGTTCAAACCGGCTGGTGATATCGGCGGAGGAAGACCGCACACTGGGCAGCAGCACTTTCATGGCGTCCAGGCGCTGGGAAATGCGGTTGCGCACTTTGTAGAGCGCACCCATGCCGCCGCGTCCCAGCACGCCCTCCACCTGATAGTCCCCAACGACCTGGCCGACCTGGAAGCTCATGGAATTGCAGTTTTAATCTGACCGGGGGTGTACGAAATGAGTTCCAAGTATAGCGCTCTCCGGATCACTCCGTAGCTCCATCGGAAGACACCCGTACCCGTCCCAGTATTGTGCCTGAATCCGCCCCCTCCGGGTATGCTCCATCTCCCTATTCCGGCGTGGATTCTCACCGTCCAAGGTTCGCCGCGTTGGGCGCTGCTGCTTCCCGGTTGATAGTATTTGGGAGGGAAATGTCCGAATGAAGCAACTACCTGTCCTCCTGGCTCTGACCGCCGTCTCGCTCTCCGCTGCACTCCTGCCCGCCCGTTTGGAATGCGAAGCCCGTGTGAATCCCGTGGGCATCGATACCGCCAGGCCGCGCCTGGGCTGGGCCTTGAAATCGGATGGGAATGGAGCACGCCAGACCGCCTACCAGATCCTGGTCGCCGGCAGCATGGAGGCGCTCAAGCCGGGGTCGGCGGATCTATGGGACTCGGGCCGCGTGTCCTCCGCCAACCAGAGCTGGATCGAGTATGCCGGCAAGCCGCTGCAGCCGTTCCAGCACTACTACTGGACCGTGCGGGTTTGGGATGCCGCGGGCCGGGCGTCCGGCTGGAGTGAGCCTGCCCAATGGACCACAGCGCTGCTTCAGTCATCCGACATGCGCGGCAGTTGGATCGCGCATCCCGATCACAGCCTGCGGTCAGGCCCGCTGCCGATTTTTCGCAGGGAGTTCCGGTTGGAGAAGCCCCTGCGCAGCGCGGTCGTGCTGGTGGCCGGGGCTGGTTTCCATGAGTTGCGGATCAATGGCCAAAAGGTGGGCGACCATGTGCTGGCTCCGGCCTGGACTAACTTCCGGTCCACCATGCTCTACGAGACCTTCGACGTGAAGACGGCCCTCCGTCCGGGCCGCAATGCCTTGGGCGTCCTGCTGGGCAACGGCTTCTACAATGTAGCCGGCGGCCGCTATGTGAAATACTCCGGCTCCTTCGGGCATCCGCGGCTTTGGCTGCAGCTTCATCTGGAATACAGGGATGGCTCCACCCAGGACATCGCCACCGATGGCTCGTGGAAGACCGCGGATGGGCCCATCACGTTCTCGTGCCTGTACGGCGGCGAGGACTACGATGCCCGGCGCGAACAGCCGGGTTGGGATTCGCCCGGCTTCGACGATTCCACCTGGCGTCGTGCGGGCGGAGTGGAAGCGCCCGGCGGCGTGCTGCGGGCGCAGTCGAGCCCCGCTATCCGTGTCCAGCAGACTTATCCCGCGGTGCAGGTGACCGAGCCGAAGCCGGGCGTTTACGTCTACGACCTGGGGCAGAACTTCTCCGGGTGGCCGCGGGTGACTGCCAGTGGTCCCGCCGGCTCAACCGTCAAGATGATCCCCGGTGAACTGCTCGACAAAGACGGGCTGGTCACGCAGCGCTCGTCCGGCGGTCCCAATTCGTTCAGCTACACCCTGAAGGGCGAGGGCAGGGAAGTGTGGTCGCCGCGCTTCAGTTACTACGGCTTCCGCTATGTCCAGGTAGAGGGCCTTAAGCCCGAGGCCGTGGAGGGACAGTTCGTCCATCTGGACGCCCCGCGAACCGGTAAGTTCGAATGCTCAAACGAGACATTCAACCGGGTGCACAAGCTGATCGACGCCGCTGTCCGCAGCAACCTCCAGCACTCGCTGACGGACTGCCCGCACCGTGAGAAGCTCGGCTGGCTGGAACAGACCTACCTGATGGGGCCTTCCATCCTTGCCAATTGGGATCTGCGCGCTTTCCTGCCGAAGATGACCCGCGATATGCACGAGGCGCAGACCGTGGATGGCCTGGTGCCCGACATCGCGCCGGAGTACGTCACCTTTGGACGCGGCTTCCGCGATTCGCCGGAGTGGGGCAGCGCGGCGGTGCTGGTGCCCTGGCTGGCGTGGCAGTGGTACGGAGACAGGCGCATTCTCGAGGACGCCTACCCGATGATGCAGCGCTATAGCGACTATCTGGAGAGCCAGAAGGAGAAGGGGTTGCTGTCCTATGGGCTGGGCGACTGGTACGACATCGGGCCGAAAGCGCCGGGCTATTCGCAGTTGACGCCGCAGGGCGTCACCGCTTCGGCTACCTATCTGGAAGACCTGCGTGTGGTGCGGCAGGCGGCGGCGCTATTGGGCAAACCGCAGGATGCGCAGCGCTACGCCGCGCGCTATGACACTCTGCTAGCGGCCTTTAAGAAAGAGTTCTACCAGCCCGGCGGGCCCTCCTATGCGACCGGCAGCCAGACCTCGCTCGCAGTACCCCTGGCCATGGGCATCGCTCCGGCTGCCGCCCGGCCGAAGTTGGTGGAGAAGCTGGTGGCCGACATCCGCGCCAAGGGCAACCACACCTCGGCCGGGGACATTGGCTACCACTACGTGCTGGCCGCCCTGTTGCAGGCCGGGCGTAGCGACGTCATCTTTGACATGGCGAATGAGAAGACCGCGCCCAGCTATGCCGCCCAGTTGGCCGCTGGGTCTACCGCCTTGACCGAAGCCTGGGATTCCAACCCGAACAGCTCGCAGAATCACTTCATGCTCGGGCACATTGAGGAGTGGTTTTATGCCGGCCTGGCTGGGTTGCGCACGGATCCCGCCGCTCCAGGCTTGAGCCACCTGATTCTCCAGCCGGAGCCGGTTGGGGACGTGACCTGGGCCAAGGCGTCCTGGGATAGCCCTCGCGGGCTCATCGCGGTGGAATGGCGGATCGAAGGCGGCAAGTTCCGCTATACGGTCGATCTGCCACCCGGGGTCTCGGCGGAAGTCAGGATGCCCGCCGGTGCGCCCAAGGCGATTGGATCGGGCCACCACTCGTTGGAGTCAGCTTTTCAGGCCAAGTGACGGAGCCCCGCTCTGGAGAAACGCCTCGACCTTCGCCTTCACGGTGCGCCGGTCGAGGCCCATGCGGCGCGCCGCCTCCTCGTAACTGCCTGTCAGTTGGTAGACCTGCGCCGCGTAGCGCGCCAGCAGTTCCTCGGCCGTCAGCGTGCCATTGCGGAACGCCGTTACGAGATCGTCTTCTGCCGTGACAGAAGCCTCCAGCGGACGGTACGATCGGCGGATCACCACATTGCGCACGCACTGCTCCAGTTCGCGGTAGTTCCCCGGCCAGGCATAGTCCACAGGAAGATTCTGGCCGATCCAGGTCTCGACCTCCGGCAGGCAGCGCTCGGCTTCGTCGCCCACGGTGCGCTTCGTCATATGGAGCAGGAGTTCGTGCATGACCTCGGGCGCGTCCGCGAGTTGCTCGGCCAGTGACGGCGTCCGGATCAGGTCCGCACAGAGGCGGTAGTATAAATCCTCGCGAAAGCGTCCGGCCCGGATCTCCCGTGGCAGGTCGCGGTTGGTAGCCGCGATCAGCTTGCCATGGAACTCTCGTACCGCTGTATCCCCGACGGCTGAGAAACAGCGCGTTTCGATCACGCGCAGCAGCTTCACCTGGATCGCGTGCTCCATCTCTCCGAGTTCGTCCAGAAAGACCGAGCCCGCCTCCGGGCACGCCTCCAGCCAGCCGTGGCGGTCACCAATCGCGCCTGTGAACGCCCCGCGCCGGTGGCCGAACAGCTCCGATTCGATCAGGGTGGGTGAGAGCGCGGCCAGGTTGATGGGCAGGAACGACTCCGCCACCGGCTCCAGGAACTCCAGGCGGTCGGGATCGAAGGGCACATACCGTGAGCCGGCGATGGCCCGCGCGATGAGTTCCTTGCCCGTGCCGGAAGGGCCGGTGATCAGCGTCGGAAACTCGCCCATCTTGCGGTAGAGCGTCCGGTGGTAGCGCCGCATGTCATGGGTGAAGACCGATTGCCAGATGCTGGCACGCAGCCGGGCGGCGGGCATCGAGTTCCCGATGATGCGGTCGTAGATCGCGTGGAAGGCGCGCTGGATCTGCCGGAAGCAGGCGAACAGGTGGGCGGGCGGCAGCGCGGATTCGAACCGCTTGCCGGGTACATGGCAAAGCCGGTTCCAGTCGGCCAGGAAGTCGCGGTAGAGAGGCTGTTTGCCTGGGTTGGCGAAGCGCGGGTAGTAGCGGTGGTAGAGCAGGTAGTGGACGGTCTCGGCGTAATCGGACAATTCTTCCGGTTGGACGTCAGCGGCATCCGCCAGGCATTGCCGCAGCCGGCCGATGGCTGCTTCCACTTTCCGGGTGATCGGCGGGACGTTCGGGCGGGTGGCGGCCGGATCGGAGACCGAGGCGCTCCAGACGGGTCCGCCGGACTGGAATTCGCGGCCGAGTACGGCGCGTTCGAGCTCGACCCGCTCCGTCAAGAAGGGATTGCAGTAACCTAGGTTGGCGACGGAGTGGAGGAAGTGGCGGTCGGACTCATGGAAGGCACCCATACATAGAATGTACATCTATGTGCAGAAAATGTTTGTGATCGTTTTCGTCTCGTTTTAGCGCCATACTCTACGTCATTGATTTCTACGGACCTTGGCCTTTCCCGTGATTGGCTCTGGACGTGCCTTACTCTTACCATGCAGACCATGCAGACCGAATCAGCCCAGACCGGTTACCTCCCGCTGCTCCGCGACCGGAGTTTCCACTCCTTTCTGTGGACTCAGTTCCTGGGCGCGTTCAACGACAACGTCTATAAGATGATTGTCTCCGTCGGGGCCGTGGAACTGGCCGCCGACCAGGCGCTGGGCGCGCGCTATCTTGCCCTCTCCGGAGCGGTCTTCGTTCTGCCGTTTCTGCTCTTTGCGGGCTACGCCGGCCAACTGGCCGACCGCTTCAGCAAGTCGAACGTGCTGAAGGTCACGAAGTCGTTCGAGATCCTCGCCATGATCGTGGGCGCCGCCGCGCTGCTGGCGGGCAGCATCCCGCTGCTGCTGGTTGTCCTGTTCCTGCTGGCCGCGCAGGCCAACTTCTTCAGCCCGGCGAAGTACGGCATCCTGCCCGAGATGCTGCCGTCGTCGCAGCTCACCAAGGCCAACGGGTTGCTGGAACTCTCCACGTTCGCCGCCATCGTACTCGGCTCGAGCGTCGGTTCGTTTCTGTTTGCGCACTGGAAGGCTGAGCCGCTGAAGCTGGGCGGCGTGCTGCTGGCGATCGCCGTGATCGGCTCGCTCACCAGCCTGATGATCAAGCATGTAGCAGCGGCGGGCTCGACTGAGAAGTTCCACGTAAATCCGTTCGCCGAAGTCTGGTCCGGCTCGAAGGTCCTCTACGCCGACGCCGGCCTGTGGTGGAGCGTAATGGGGATCTCGTACTTCTGGTTCCTGGGCGCACTGTTGCAGATGGCGGTGATCCTGATCGGCAGCGAGTCGCTGCGCCTCTCCGAGACGCACACCGGCCTGCTGGTGACCGCGCTCGCGCTGGGCATCGGCATTGGGAGTATTGCCGCCGGCTGGCTGTCCCACGACCGCATCGAACTGGGCCTGGTGCCCATCGGTGCCCTCTTCATGGGCCTGTGCGGTATTTTTCTCGGGTTCACCCATACGTTCGCGGGTACGCTGGTGGGGCTGTCGCTGGTGGGCTTCTCCGGCGGCCTGTTCATCGTGCCGCTGAACGCCTTTCTGCAGGAGCAAGCCGCGCCCGAACAGAAGGGCCGCGTCCTGGCGACGAACAATTTCCTGAACATGCTCGGCGTGATTCTGGCCTCCGGGATGCTGTACGTCATGCACGACACCTTGCACTGGACGCCGAACTCCATTCTCGGTGTGCTGGGCGTATTGACTACCCTTTCCGCCCTCGGCATTGCCAAGTTCGCGCCCTCCACGCTCGACAGTCTGCTCGCCTGGTTCCGCAACCGGGCGAACATTCCCGCGGGTTCTGCCGCGCTGCCGCCGGCCGAGTAAGGCCCGGCCGCGCTTTCTGAAGTCTGGAAAGGCAGGCAAACGCCATGAAAATGGACTTCGAACCTTCATTGGCTCGCTGGGTCACAGCGAACCTTCTCAGTGAACAACAAGCGGCGTCGATCCGCGAATGGGAAGCGGCCCGCTCGCCGCAGGGGAAGGGCCGGCTGCCCGTCATCCTTGGTTTGACGCTGGGCGGGTTGATGCTGGCCACCGGCATCCTGCTCTTTGTCAGCGCCCATTGGGACGAACTGTCGCCCTTTGTCCGCATGTCGATGCTGGTGACGACCGTGACTGGACTGCACCTGGCCGCGGCCTTCTTCGCGGACAGGCAGCCCGCCCTGGCCACTACGCTGCATGCGGTGGGCACGGTGTCGCTGGGCGGCGCGATCTTCCTGGCCGGCCAGATCTTCAATATGGAGGAGCACTGGCCGTCGGGCGTCCTCATGTGGGCGCTGGGCGCCGTGGCCGGCTGGCTGCTGTTGCGCGACTGGCCGCAAATGGCTCTGGCTGCCCTGCTGGTGCCGTTCTGGCTGATTGGCGAGTGGTTCGAAGCCGCCCGCCCCGCGGTGGCCGCGGCGCAGGTGACGGAGGTCGCGGTTCTGTTCCTCGCTATCTGCTACCTGACCCTTCGGCACCCTAAGGGGCCGTCTGATGATTCTGTCCGCGCTCTCGGCTGGATTGGCGGTTTGGCCCTCATCCCGGCGGTCGTCATAGTGGTGCTGGGACGCCCGTACCGCTATGCCAGCCTGCCCACTTTTGAATTCGAGTTCGTGGGCTGGGCGGGCGCGTTCCTGCTGCCGCTGGCTCTGTCGTATTGGTACCGCCGCACGGACACCTGGATGAACGCTGTGGCGGGCCTGTGGGTGGCCGGTTTGAGCTGGATTGTGCCGAGCAACCATTCGCCGGTGCTCTACCTGTGGTGTGCGCTGGGCTGCGCCGGCCTCATCGCCTGGGGCATCCACGAACTGCGGCCCGAACGCATCAACCTCGGCATGGCCGGCTTCGCCATTACGCTGACCTCCTTTTACTTCTCGAATGTGATGGACCGCCTGGGCCGTTCCTTCAGCCTGATCGTGCTGGGTGTCGTCTTCCTGGCCGGCGGTTGGTATGGGGAGAAGCTCCGCCGCAATCTGGTAGCCCGCATCAGCCTGGGAGGTGCGCAATGACCTGGTCTCGACAGAGCCTGATTCTGGCCGCGCTGCAGTGCGGCATCGTCCTGAGCATGGGCGGCAAGCTGCTCTACGACCGCGCCACCTGCCCGCGCGTCTGGGTGAAGACCGCACCCTATGATCCTTCCTTGCCATTGCGGGGGCGGTACCTGGCCTTGCGGCTCACCTCACAGCCCGGTGATCCGCATTTCGTGGAGACCAACGACCAACAGGTGCTGTTCTTCGTACCGGAGTACAGTACGTCGATCGAGTACAAACGCAATGCGGAGATCTGGGCGGAAGTGACCATCCCCCACAAGGGCCCGCCGCGGCCCATTCGTCTTGGCTTCAAGCAGAACGGGCAGATTGTGCCTGTCGACATCAACTAGCGAGGCTCTCATGACATCCGATGTTCGAATCCGCGCGCTGGCGCGTCCGCGGCCGTGCGCCCAAAATTCAGCTGGACCCTTCGCGCTGGCGGCGTTGCTGGCCGTCACCCTGTGCGGCCTGCTGTGGATGCCGCCGGTCCATCAGGATCCCGCCTACCACTCGTTCGCGGACCAGCGCGCCTGGTTTGGGATCCCGAACTTCTGGAACGTGCTCTCCAACCTTCCGTTCCTGGCCGTGGCCGCCGTCGGAGCCTGGGTTCTCCGTCGCGGCCCGGCTTTCGTGACCGGCTGGGAACGCGCGGCCCACTGGCTCCTCGTCGTGGGCGCGGCGGCCGTGGCGTTGGGCTCCGGCTACTACCACTGGGCTCCTGACTCGTCGACGCTGTTCTGGGACCGACTCCCGATGACGCTGATGTTCATGTCCCTGCTGGCTGTTACGCTGGGCGAGCGCCTCAGCTTGCGGTGGGGCGGCCTGCTGTTACTGCCGCTCATCGTCCTGGGCGTCGTGTCCGTGCTGAACTGGCGGCTGACCGGGGACCTGCGCTTCTACGGCGCAGTCCAGTTCTTCCCCATGCTGGCGCTGCCGCTGCTGCTGATACTGTGCCCCGGGCGGTACACCAGCCAGCGCGGAACCTGGTGGATGATCGCGCTCTACGTCGCCGCCAAACTACTGGAACTAAACGATGCCGGCTTGGCTGCCTACCTGCCCGGCGGCGGCCATCCATGGAAGCATCTGGCCGCGGCGCTTGCGTTGCTGGCGTACTTCGCCGGTATCGCCCGGAGACGCCTCGACGAGTCTGCTATGCAATCCGCTTAGCGGCCTTGGGGTCCGGCTTCTCCATCACATCCACATGGGCGGCGTCGAGGAACAGCTTCAGCCGCGACGCCCAGCCCTCGTCGAGATCCTTGAGCTTGCGGTATTCGGCGATGGCGCCGTCCCGATCTCCGCCGATCAGCAGCGAGAAGCCGAGGTAGTAGTGGGCAGGCGGAAACTGCGGGTCCAACTCAACCGCCTTCTTGTAGCAGGCCAGTTTCGCCTTGCCGTGCCCGTTCTTGCCCTGGGCAAAGGCAAGGTGGTACCAGCCGCGGGCGTTTTGCGGATCCTGGTCCACCGCCTTCTGGAAGTAGAACAGCGCTCCGTCGAAGTCCTCCATCCAGAGATAGCCCATGGCGCGCTGATAGGCCTCTTCCTTGGCCGCGTCGTGGCTTCGATTCCACTCCGCGACAGACATCCGCGACGTCTGCGAGATGGCGTCGAACCGGGCGAGCGGCACAGCGAACGCCGTATTCCGGCCATCCACGACCCGCGTGGCATGCCAGCCGGCCAGCAAGCCGTGCTCGTCGTACAACGGTTCACTGTCGGGATCCTTGGGGCCGCCGCAATCCAGTCGCGAAACGAAGCCGAAGCCGCCGGCCTCCTTGGTGTTCTCGATGTTCGCCTCGTGGTGGCGCATGCGGACGTGGCGCGACATCGTGGTCGCCGAGTCCGGTCCCTTGGGCGCCTGGGCGCCGACAAAGACCTCGGCGACGCCGGCGTCGGCGTCATCCGCGGTGATCCACAGGACGGGATGCAGGCGGCCCGCGTCGTCCAGAACGTGCGCCGTGGCCGCGCCGAACAGCGCCGTTCTCGACACCAAGGCGAAGCCGCCTTTGCGCAGCACCGCGGGCGCCTGGTTCAGGAAGTTGCCGGATGAGTCGTGCGTCAGCAGGACCGTCTCAGCCTTCAGGCCGGCCACCGCTCCAAAGAGGAGCGCCCCAATGTTCAGCCAATGAGACCGTTTCATCGTCAGTTCCAGACGCGCCGCCACGGCGGCCCGTTGCACCCATTTTGTACGATAGAGGCTTCAGTCACAATGAGATCAGGCAGAATGACAGCTCCGGCACACCCCACACCTCACTGTCCGGACATCGCCGCCGGGATTGTGGGAGTCTGATTCTTATGCAGCGCTGGTGGCCGTTCGGCCTGACACTCCTGATCCTGGCACTCGACCGGGCCACCAAGCACCTGATCGAAACCAAGGTCCAGACCTGGGATACCGTGGCGGTGATCCCCGGGCTCTTCCAGATCATTCACACCCGCAATACCGGCATCGCCTTCAGCATGTTTGCCGACTCCACCAGCAGCCGCGGCAATCCGCTGCTGGTGCTGTTCTCCGTGGCCGTCATGATTCTGGTCACCAGTCTGCTCTGGACTGCCTGTAAGCCCGCCTCGAAGGAGCACTGGACGCTGCGCGCCGCCCTGGCGCTGGTCCTGGGCGGAGCCGTCGGCAACCTCTTCGACCGCATCATCTTCGGCAGCGTGACCGACTTCCTGGATTTCTTTTGGAGCGGCCACCACTTTCCCATCTTCAACCTCGCCGACAGCGCCATCACCGTCGGGGCGGCCCTGCTGCTGTTGAATCTGTGGATGGTGCGGCGGCCGGCCGAATCGCGGGAGAATTAGGCGGCCGGCGGCTGGCCGCATTCCACGCATAGGCCGTAGAGCACCACTTCGTGCGTGCGCACCAGGAAGCCCGGCGCCGCCAGGGCCTCAATCGCCGGGACGCAGCCGTGCAACTCGAACACCCGGCCGCACTTGTCGCAGCGGAAGTGGTGGTGGTGAGCTTTGCCCGAAATCTCGTAGCGCGGCGCCTCGCCCGGCAGTTCCACCACCATCAGCCACTGCTCGTCGACCAGGGCCTTGATATTGCGGTAGACGGTGGCAATGCCCAGGCCATCCACGGCGGTCTGCGCAATCGCCAGCACTTCGTCGGTGGAGAGCGGACGGTCAGCGTGCTCGAAAGCCTCGCGAATGGCGGCCTTTTGCCGCGTGTTGCGTGTCACCATCCCTACCTCATGATAGCGAGGCTTTCAGGCGTGCGTCCGGACCTGAAACTCGAATAGAATAGCGAACATGAAACTCCGCACCGTTCTGTTGGCGGGCCTTGTCCTCGCCCTCCCCCTGTGCGCCGGGGACAAGCCCGGCAAATGGATCAAAATGTTCAACGGCAAAACTCTGGACGGTTGGAAGGCGAACGAACACCCCGACAGCTGGACCGTGGTGAAGGAAGACGGCAAAATGTGCATCAAGGGTCACGATGCCGCCAGCCACCTCTTCTGGATGACGAAGGAATGCACCAACTGCGAATTCAAGGCTGAATTCAAGATCATGGAAGGCTCGAACAGCGGCATGTACTTCCGCACCGCTTTCGGCCCCGGCTTCCCCAAGGGTTACGAAGCCCAGGTGAACGCCACCCACCGCGACCCGGTCAAGACCGGCAGCCTGTACAATTTCCACAAGAATCTCGAGAGCCCGACCAAGCCCGGCGAGTGGGGTGTACAGCACATCATCGCCGACGGCAACCACATCATCATCAAGGTGAACGACAAGGTCATCACCGACTTCGTCGACGAGAAGAACACCTTCATGAAGGGCTACATCGCACTGCAGCAGCACGATCCCAAGAGCACGGTTTACTACAAGAACCTGATGTTCCGCGAGATCCCGCCGGCCGCCGCCGCCAAGAAATAACCGGTTCGTTACACTTATCTCGAACATATTCGCCAGAAGGCCGTCTTAACGGGTTGGAGGTTACGCGATGAACATTCGCACCATCTCCGCCCTTGGGGCGGCCTTTCTTCTTGCGACGGCCCTGGCGCCGGCACAGGAAAAGAAACTTACCTGTGAAGACCGCGGGAACGACAGTCGTCACCGCGTCTGCGACCTGCGCGAGATGAATGTCGCCTATTCCGGACGGCTGGAGGTGGACGCGGCGCCCAACGGCGGCATCCGTATCGTGGCCTGGGACAGGAACGAGATCCTGCTCCGCGCCAAGGTGGAAGCCTGGGGTGACAGCGAGTCCGAGTCGCGCGACCGCCTGAACCAGGTCCATGTCCTCACCAGCGGCTCCACCGTCAAATCCGATGGTCCTAAATCCACCACGTTCGGGTTCAAGACAGGCGACCAGAAGTGGAGCGTCAGCTACGAGGCCTTCGTCCCCCGCAAGATCGACCTGAAGCTGGATTCCGTCAATGGCGGGATCAATGTCTCCGACGTACGCGGCAACCTGCGGTTCCAAACCGTGAACGGCGGCATCACGCTCTCCGGCGTGAACGGCACCGTTAAGGGCGAGACCGTGAACGGCGGCGTGCACGTCGACATCGCGGGCAACCGCTGGGAAGGTGAGGGGCTGGAGGTAGAGACGGTGAACGGCGGAGTCGTCCTGACCGTCCCGGCAGCTTTCGCGGCCAACGTCCACGCCGAAACCGTCAACGGCGGGATGACCACCAACTTCGACGGCGCCGTCGTGGAAGGCAAGTGGGGCCCCAAGAAAATGGATCTGCGCGTAGGCGGCGGCGGACCAAGAGTGAGCGTCACCACAGTGAACGGTGGCGTTCAGATCAAGAAAAAAGCCTGACAGAAGTACGAAATTGAAGCAAAAGAGGCCGGCCATGGACGCCGGCCTCTATTTTTTTGTCCGTTCGGCAGCCAGCCAGGCCGCTACACCCGGAACTTGAACACGGCGTCCTTGATCGGCAAACCGGCGATTTCGATCCTCGAGAGATCGCGTGTCCCGACGCCGTGCATCTCCGCCAACTTCAGTGAGCTGTCGCAGTACTCAAAAGGCGGCGTGCCGCGGTCGGCCATCGGATCGAAGCCCATCACCGCCGTCCCCACCGCATCCGTGCAGACCGCGTTCGTCCCGGCAATGAGAATCCCCGGATTCACCGCGCGCAGCCGTCCGCCATTCCAGGGTCCTTCGCCGCCGGTCATTGTGGAGATGCCGTCGATGATCGCCAGGTGAATGGGCCGCGCGGCCGCGATGTCGGCCACAATGCGCGGCATGCGGTATTTGTCCTCTCGAGGAGACCTCGGATCCCGCTCCGGCTCGGCGATCGCGGCGGGTTGCCGCGCGCCGGCATGCATGATGGTGCCCCGTCCGCCGCGCGCCGTGGCCTCATCCGCGTCGTCCTTGCCGGCGTGATCTCCGTAGATGGTCAGCGGCGTGGCGCCGAACATGTTCTTCATCGACAGCGTGACGCCGCAGGTCGCGTGCTCCTTCAACTTGGCCAGCGACACCAGTACGTCGACCTCCTCATAGGAGTGGTTCATCATGATCGACGGGAAGATGTGGCCGCCGTTGGGGGTCTTGAACCGCGCATACTTGCGGCCCTTGCCCAACGTGTTGGTATTCTCCATGTCGACCATCGTGGCCGCGTTCAGCAGCGGCGACGGATCCCAGCCCACCTCGATCAGGAACTCTTCCATCGGATCGTCGCAGGCAAAGCACCCTTCCAGGATGCGGATGCGCCGCGCGCCGGCCTGGCCCATCAATCGGACCACTGACCCGACCACCGCCGGATGCGTGTACTGCGCCAACTCCGCCGGGGTGTTGCCCAGCCTCTGCCGGGGCGAGCCCGTCAGGTTGATCTTGATGCCCACCGTCTTGCCGGCCACCAGCCGGCCCAGGCCGCCCAGTTGGTCGAACATGGTCTTCAAGGTCGGTGTGAGCGCCGTGCCGTAGTCGGGACAGCGCGCGATGCTGACAGGAGCCGCCGGCGCGGGCGCAGCCGCGAACAGCGGAAGTGCGGTAGCGGACGCCGCGGCAAAGAAATGGCGGCGCGAAATCCCAGGGGCCATGTGTCTATGCATGGTGAGTTAGCTCCAATTCTACGGCACAGTACACAGAAAAGCTCGGCAGGTAGACTTCCTGCTGGCCGGGTTCCCGGTGGATTTCCAAGGCGACCGGCTGGGCCTTTTCCGGCATATACGCCTTCGCTGCCTTGATCGCCTGCCACGTCTGCAGGCTCACCTGATGGGCCGGCAGGCGGCCGGCGTAGTTCAGCAGATGCGCCAGCCACTTCCCGCCATCGGCCGAATGCGTCTGGTAGCACGTGATGGAGCCGGCGTTGAACAACCGGATGGCATCGTACCGGCGGCTCATCAGCAGGTGGGTGTCCTGGGCCACGACAAACTGGTCGTCCCAGTCAGCCTTGCTCACCGCCACGCGGCCCTTCCCGCACTCCAGCAGCGTATAGCGCGGATGCACTTCGCGCGACGGACGCGTATTCCGGATCGCCGCCGAGGGAGCCTTCATACACAACAGCAGGCCCCCGGCCTCGACGAACTTCTGCACCAGGGGCGCCATCGACGCAGGCATCGCGTCTCCATCGGCGTAGAGGATGGCCCGCTTCCCGGCCAGGTCGGCTGCGGCGAGTTTCGCCTTCTCCACCGGAACGAACGCCAGATTGCGCCGCGCGGACAGATTCAGGACTTCGCTCGAATTGTACTCATTCGGTCCCGAGAAATCGGAGACGATCGCCAGCCGCGCCAGCGCCGGCCAGTTGCTCCATGCGTTCTGCGACTCCAGCCAGCGCTCGATCTCTACCAGCTTCCGCCAATCCGACAGCGCCGCCGCATTCCCCTTCGCCAGCCCTTCGGCCATCAGCGGAGGCAGCCAGATGGGCCGCCGCGCTCCATACGCGGCCGCCTCGCAGGCAGCCAGCAAATAGGTGGAGAAGTTGAGAGTCTCGGGCTTCTCCGGCGGCGGAGCCTTGATCCAGACCGGCCGGCCCGCCGCGCGGCAGCGCGCCAGTTGCAGCATCCAGCCATTCGCATCCAGCCACGGAGCTCCGGTGGGTCCGCCCTGCACGCCATCGGGCGAGTTGGATTGTGTCTTGATCGAAAGGTCAGGCCATACTCCGTCGTTAATTGCGATGACGGGGGCGTTGGACCGCCAGTCCACTTCCTTCAGCGAACTCCACTGGATCTGCGCCGGGCATTCCAGCTTACGTCCCTCCGCCGCCGTACGGATTTCCGGAGGCGTCCCTTCGGGCAGAAGCAGAGTATTGATGGGGCTGCCGTCCAGCAGTCTCAGCAGATCCGGGCTGCGCCACGATGCTGGCCACTCGAACGGTATGGAGGAGGATAAAGACATCTGGTACCGCAATAATTGTATTGCGGTACCGTATTTTGTGCTTGGGTTAGGTTGTTACTTCTTTTCAAAGCCGGGCGCGATGGAGAGGGCCAGGTAATTCATCACCGGGCTCTCATTGCGGCAGGCGTCGAGATAGGCGTTGCGCAGCAGTTGTTCCTTGCGGGTCCGCAGCGTCTCACGAATGTTCTGCTGCACGCGCGGATCGTCCAGTTCCCGCTGGCCCGCGGGTTCCCTCGCCACCATTTTCAGGATGTGATAGCCGCCCGCATTGCGGATGGGCGTCGAGACCTGGCCGGGCAGCAGCGTCATGATCGCCTTGCGCGTGTCGGTGTCGGCCTGCGCCAGGCTTGATTCCTGGACATAACCCACGTCGCCGCCATTGGCCGCGCTCTGCGGATCTTCGCTGAACGCCTGCGCCAGCGTCGAAAAGTCCTCGCCCTGCTTCAGCCGCGCCTCAATCATGAGGATCTTCTTGCGCGCCTGGTCTTCGTTCTGGGCCTTGTTGCCGGAGAGGTTCCGCACGTTCGGGTCCGGACCGGGCGTCACCACGATCCTGGCCACGTGATACATCGTCTCAGGGAACCGGAAGCTCGCCTTGTTGGCGTTATAGAACTCGCTGACGTCCTTGTCGCTGATGTTGATCTGGTTGCCGATCTCGCGGTTCACCAGCTTTTCAATGGTGAGCCGCCGCCGGATCTGCGACTTCAGCTCTTCCATGTTCATGCCCTGGGCATCGAGCTGCTTCTGGAACTCTTCCTGCGTGTAGGGCGCCTTCAACTGGCTGAGGCGCGAATCCACTTCGTCGTCCTTGGCCAGCAGCGACAGCTTCTCAGCACGCTGGAGGAAGATCTCCTCGTCGATCATCGTCCGCAGCAATTCCAGCTTCTGGAACTGCACCTGGTCCGGTGAGGCCCCCTCCGGCTGTTGGGGGAATTGCCGCTTGAACTGCCGGTCCAGATCCGCGAAGGTGATGGCCCGGCCGTTCACCGTGGCGGCCACGTTCGGCGGGACTCTCGATTTACAGGCCGCCCCTACCAACCCGAGTGTCAGCAGGAGTAAAGACGCGTTTCTTCTCGTATTCATGAACTGTCTCATTGTAGCCGAGCCGCCGTCAGTGGTTTCAGTTTCAGATTCCGAAACTCAATCCGATACCCTTCGCCTTCCAACCCAATGTAGCCGCGTTCCAACTGGCAGTATTTGTACTGGTTGACCACCGCGCCGTTCACCCACGAGGTGAGCACCGGCCCCTGGGCGGTGACTTCCAGGGTATTCCATTCGCCTGCCGCCTTCACCCTCTGTTCCGCCAGTTGGCCGCTCAGGTCAAACCGCCGCTTCAGCCCATCCACATGGATGTAGCCGAAAAAGTAGCCGCCCTGCCTGCTGCCGATCTGATCCTGGTACCACAGGCTGTAATCCGCCAACGTCCGCACGAAGATCCCGCTGTTATACCGCGGGTTGCCCTCTACCGGGACATAGCGAAACTCGACGTGGAACACAAAATCGCCCTGTTCCTGGTCGTACCGCAGCCAGTCGTGCCCGCGGTTGCCTTCGCATTCCAGGACGCCGTCCGGGCGCAGCTTCCACTGCGACGCCTCGGCCCGCGGATCGGGCGCGATGCCCAACCGCGTCCAGCCCTGCAATTGAGGGCCGGGCGAAACATCCACCCAGCCCTTTGGTTCGCGCTGCAACGCGCTCTGCTCCTGTGCGGGCAGGAGAAGCACGCTGTAGGCGAAGATCAAGAAACTATGCGAGTAACTCACTGACTTTTCCCAGATCGGCGGGATCGCCGAACTTGGCCGTCCTGATGCCCGGTTCTATCTGCTTCAGCAGGCCGCACAGGACAGCGCCGGCGCCCACTTCCACGGCCCGGTCCACGCCGAAAGCGGCCAGTTTGCGCATCGCGTCTGTCCAGCGCACCGCGCCGGGCACCTGCAGGTACAACCCCTGGCGGGCGTCGTCGCCGGCCGAAATCTCACGCGCTTCCACGTTGTTGATCAGCGGCACGGTCAGGTAGGAGAACTCACAGCTGTCCAGGTCGCACTTCAGCCGCTGTTGCGCCGGCTGCATGAGCGAGCAATGGAAGGGCGCGCTCACCGGCAGCGGCACTGTGCGCTTCGCCCCGGCCGCCTTGAGGGCTTCACAGGCGCGAGCCACGGCTCCGGCATGGCCGGCGATCACCAACTGGTCTGGCGAATTGAAGTTCGCGGCCGAAACCACTTCCCCCTGCGCCGCCTCGGCCAGAATCGCATCCAGCTTGTCCAGCGGTGGTCTCAGAATGGCCGCCATCGCGCCCACCCCGGCCGGGACGGCTTCCTGCATATAGAGCCCGCGCTGGCGGACCAGCCGGACCGCGTCGGCGAACTTCAGCGAGCCCGCCGCCACCAGGGCCGAATACTCGCCCAGGCTGTGGCCCGCCACAATCGCCGGAGCGTAGCCGCTCTCGCGCAGCACCGCCAGTGCCGCAATCGAGACCGTCAACAGCGCCGGCTGTGTGTTCTGAGTCAGTTTGAGCTGATCGTCAGGGCCTTCGAAGCAAAGCTTGGAGATGGGAAAGGCCAGCGCGTCGTCGGCTTCCTGGAACACCGCTTTCGCGGCAGGGTAGGCATCAGCCAGCGCTTTGCCCATGCCGGTGGCTTGTGAGCCTTGGCCCGGGAAGAGGAATGCGATTTTGGACATACGAACCTTTTATTCTAGCCGATGGAGTATGCGCGCATCACGAATCCATACGCTGCGTTGCAGGCAAATGACTTGGCGCCGCCTGGCCCACACCCGGACATCCTAAACTCCAGCCAGCATGCGCCGGACCGACGCCACCAGGTCGCTGGGATTGAACGGCTTCTGGATCATCGGCAGGGCCCTCGCCGCCACCGCTTCCGCCTCTTCTCCCATCGACTCCTGATCGACAAAGCCCGACATCAGCAGGATCGGGCAATCACCCTTCTGCTGCCTCACCCAGGCGGCCAGTTCAATGCCGCTGCGTCCCGGCATCACGACGTCCGTCAGCAGCAGGTCGATCGGCTCCTGTTGCTCGTTCCAGATCTTTTCCGCCTGGTCCACGTCGCTGGCCTCCAGCACGGTGTAGCCCGCCTGCTCGAGGATCGTCCGCACCAGGGACCGGACATCGCGCTGATCCTCCACCAGCAGGATCCGCCCTCCACACGCAGCCACCGGAAGCGGAATGGGCGCGGCCGGCTCGGTCTTGGCTTTCCCCTCGGGTGCGGCTGCCACAGCCGGGAACAGGATTCGGAATGTCGTCCCCAGCCGGGGTACGGACTGCACCAGAATGTGCCCGCCGCTCTGCGTCACCACGCCGTAGACCGTTGCCAGCCCCAGGCCTGTACCGCGGCCCTGCTCCTTGGTGGAAAAGAACGGCTCGAACAGGCGCCGCTGCGTCTCTTCGTCCATCCCCTCGCCCGTGTCGGCCACATTCAGTTCGACATACGCCCCGTGCGGCACGTTGGGGTAGCTTTGGGCCAGCGCGGCATTCACATCGACATTCCGTGTGGCGATGCGCAAGGCTCCGCCCATCGGCATCGCATCACGCGCGTTGAGCGTCAGGTTCATCAACACCTGCTGGGCTTGGCCGGCGTCGCCCTCGATGCGTCTCAGGTCCACGCCCGGCTCAATCACGAGGACGATACTTTCGCCGATCAGGCGGCGCAGGATCGTCTCCAGGGAGGTGAGCGTCTCATTCAGGTCCAGCACCTCCATCCGCAATTGCTGCGAGCGGCTGAACGCCAGCAGTTGCTGGGTGAGCAGCGCCGCCTGCTGTCCGGCCCGGCCGATCTCCGACAGCATCTCCATGCGCCGCGGGTCCAACTGGCCGCCGCGTTCCAGCACTTCGGCATAGCCGTTGATCACGGTGAGCAGATTGTTGAAGTCGTGGGCGATGCCGCCGGCCAGCCGCCCCAGGCTCTCCAGCCGCTGGGCCTGCCGCAGTTGCTCCTCCAGGCGGTGCCGGTCCGTGACGTCCTGGGAGAACGACACGACCCCGATCGTCTCGCCACTGGCATCGCGCCGCGGCACCTTGTCCGTGAACAGCAGTCGCACCTCGCCGTTAGCGGCGTTAATCTTCTCCACGATCCCCAGCTTCGGCGTGCCTGTGCGGATCACCTCCAGATCGTCCTGGAAGTACTGCCCCGCGAATTGCGGGAACAACTCCTCCAGGGTTCGCCCTTCCACCGCCTCCGGAGAGAGCCCCAGGTCCAAGGTCACCTGGCGGTTGATGCGCAGGCAGCGGTTCTGCGTGTCTTTGATCCAGATCTGCGTGGGCGCCAGGTTGAAGATCGTCTCGTAATCATCCTTCTGGCGCCGCAGTTTCTCCTCGATCTCGCGCCGCTCCGCAATTTCCGCCTTCAGGATGTGATTCGCCTGGTCCAGTTCCGACGTACGTTCAACGACACTCTGCTCCATCTCCGCATAGGCAGCTCGCATCGCCGCCGCATGGCCCGCGGCCAGGCTGCGGGCTGCCCGGATGCGGGAGAGCCAGACGAGCAGCAGGATCAGACCCAGCACCGCCAGGCCCCGGAACAGCGTCGTCTGGTGGAAGCGAGGCCGCAGTTCTACCTGCGTGACTGGTCCGCCGCCCACCCAATCGCTTTCGCTGCTGGCCACTTCCACCCGGAAGTTGTACCGCCCCGGAGGAAGATTGGTGTAGAACGCTGACCTGCGATTGCCGGCTTCCACCCACTCGCTGTCGAAGCCGTCCAGGCGGTAGCGGAACCGCAGGCCCTCCGGAGCCCGCAGGCTCAGCGAATGGTAGCGGAATTCAAGCTCGCCGATGCCGGGCCCCAGGCTCAGTTGTTCGCCAAACTGGTAGCTGCGCTGGCCGGTCCGGACCTCCTCCACGACAGCCGGAGGCGGCGCGCTGTGGGCTTGCAGGCTGCTGGGATCCACCATCGCCACACCACGCACGGTGGGAATCCAGAGACGGCCATCCCGGCCCCGCCAGCCCATCGGATGGCCTCCTCCTCCACCATTGCACTCACTGCTGCGCAGGCCGTCGGCTAAACCGTAGAGGCGGAACTGCACACGTTTTCGAGGATCCCCCGCTGCGTCCAGCAACTCCTGCCGTGATGCCATCAGCACTCCGCGATCGCTGGTCATCCATAGGCCACCCCGGCCGTCTTCCAGCACCTGGTAGAGAACCTCCACCGGCATCCCGCTCGCCGCGTCTACCTTGAACCACGCCCCATTTCGCTGAATTCGCAGGCCCTGTCCGTTGGTGGCGGCCCACAGGATGCCCTCGCTGTCCTCAAAGAGCGAATGAGCCTTCGGTAGCCGGGCGCCCGAGGCATCCCGCTGAAACACCAGCTTCGATCCGTCCAGCCTGGCGATGCCGTCGGACCCCGCGGTCCACACACTGCCATCGCGCCGCACCAGCAGGTCACTGGTGTGCAGATGCGAGTCGTCCGCCGCGGGCGTCACCGGGCTGCTCCAGGCGCCGTTGCGGCGCACCCGCATGCCCGCGTTCGTGGTCAGCCAGAGCGCGCCCGCGGCATCTTCCGTGATCGCCAGGATGTCGGATCTGTCGGCCTCCGCATCGATCGGGACCGCCCGGAACCGGCCATCGGACCACGTCCAGAGGCCCCTGTCCTTGAAGCCGAACAACGCTGTGCCGTCCTTCAGTTCCCCAATCGAAAGCGCAACATCTGAGGGCATCCCTTCCGCCGCGCCAAATTGTGTGATCACGCTACCAGCCAGCCGGCTGACGCCTCCGCCGTTGGTCGCCATCCACACGGCCCCGTTGCTCATTTCCCGCACGGAGAAGACGAAATCGCCGCTCAGGCCCTCTTCCCTCGACCAGTTCACAAACAGGCCATCCTTGAGGCGGTCCAGTCCACCCCCAAATAAGCCCACCCACAGGCTGCCTTCGCGATCTTCCAGTAGCTTCCGGATGTAGTTGTCGCCCAGCCCGTTCACCGTGGTGAACGACTCAAAGCGCCCGCCCGACAGCCGGTTGAGCGCATTCCCTGTCCCTACCCAGAGAATCCCGTCGCGATCTTCCACGATGCTGCGGACCACCGTGCCCTTTAGGCCTTGCTCCTCCCCGAAGAACTCCAGGCGTCCTCCCGCCCAGCGTGCCAGGCCCTTGCCGCCAGTCCCAATCCACAGTTGCCCGCGCCGGTCCTCCAGGAAGGCATTGATCAGCACCGGCCCGAGTTCCGCTGCGAACGCAGGTTGCGTGACCCGTCCGTTCTCAATCCGCGCGACGCCCCGGTCCGTGCCCACCCACGCTCCGTTCGACCCACTGTAGATGGCGCGCACAGTGTTGTCGGGCAACCCGTCCGCCTTGGCAAAGTTTTGGGTTTTTCCGCCCTTCAGCGACGTTACCCCGGCGCCAAACAAGCCGATCCACAAGGTTCCGTCCGGCCCCAGTGACAGGGATCGGACTGAATCGCTGGCCAACCCTTCCTGCTTGCCGAAATGCCGCAGCGTCCCGTTGCGCCAGGATGTGACCCCACCTTCGGACTGCCCAATCCAGAGCGTGCCGTCCTTGCCCACCGCCAGGTCGGAGATGTTGTTGTGCCGGATGGCCGGAGTATCAGTGGATCGAAATGTGCGGAAACTCACACCGTCGAACCGGACAATGCCATCCCGCGTACCCAGCCACAGGTAGCCGTCCGGAGTCTGCGCGATCGCCTGGATAGTCCCCTGCCTCAGTCCTTCCTTCACGTGCCAGTGCTCCAACACGTACTGACTGATCCGCTTTGAGGGTGTCAACGCCCAACATGGGTCGGTTGTGCACACTACGGCAACGACGAGGCCGAGTCTGACAGCAGAAACCAGGCGAGTTCTCAATGACTTGGAAATCGCAGCACCTTCATGTACAGTTCATCGGCGGAACGTAGCCGTCGCGACACGGGGCGCCCGCTAGTCCTCAACATACACGATTCGCCGCGAAGATAGCAGGATTGCCCTGGGGAGGGTAACTTCGGATACCCTGGGAACACCATTTACTTCCAGGAGCACTGTCGTCGTGCGGTTAAGTGAAATTTGTGTCCAGCGGCCCGTCTTCGCCTTCATGCTCATCATGTTCCTGGTGGTCATGGGCTTTTTCAGTTTTGTGGATCTCGGCGTCGATCTTTTTCCGCGTACCGACCCCGCCACGGTCTATGTGAACTTCAAGCTGCCCGGCGCCAGTCCGGAAGAGGTTGTCTCGCAGGTGGTGATGCCGCTGGAAGAAGCGGTTTCGTCCGTCAGCGGTATTGACGAACTCCGCGCCGTGGTCAGCGAAGGCGGCGGCTTCGTCATCGTCACCTTCACACTGGAAAAGGACATCAACGAAGCGGTCGACGACGTGCGCGAAAAGGTCTCCTCCGCCGTCCGCCAGATGCCGCAGAACGTGCTGCCGCCCGTGGTCCGCAAGGCAGATCCGGATTCCGATCCCGTGGTCACCGTCGCACTCAGCGGTGATGTCAGCCTGCGCGAGCTCACCGAAGTGGCCGACAAGATCGTTCGCCGCGACATCGAGACGGTCGACGGCGTGGCTTCCGCCGACATCTACGGCGGCCGCAACCGCCAGATCAACATGATGCTCGACCTGAACAAGCTGAATGGCTACAACCTGACCGCCCAGGAAGTGGAACGCGCCATTCAGACGGAGAACGTCGAGTCGCCCGGCGGCCGCATCGTCCGCGGACCCAGCGAACTGGGCGTCCGCACCATGGGCCGTGTCGAGACCGTCGAGCAGTTCAATAACATCATCATCAAGAACGCCAACGGCGTCCCGATTCGCCTCAAGGATGTCGGTTACGCCGAGGATGGCATGGCCGAGAAGCGCACCTTCGCCTACTACCAGGGCAAGCCCGCCGTGCTCATCGACATCAAACGCCAGACCGGCACCAACACGGTGAAGGTGGTGGATTCCGCCCTGGACCGCATCGAGTTGCTCGGTAAGCGGCTGCCTCCAGGGCTAAAGCTCAGCGTCATTAAGGAAACCGCTACCTACATCAAGAAATCGGTGGAGAGCCTGGAAGAGCACCTGGTCCTCGGCAGCCTGCTGGCCTCGTTCATCATCTGGCTGTTCATTCGCGACTGGCGCACGGTTCTCATCAGTTCGATCGCCATCCCGACGTCGATCATCACCACGTTCACGGTGATGCGGTATCTCGACTACACCCTCAACTCGATGACGCTATTGGCCTTAACACTAGCCGTCGGTATCGTCATCGATGACGCCATCATCGTCCTTGAGAACATCTACCGCTTCATGGAGGCCGATCCCGACATCGACCCGAAGCGGGCGGCTATCGATGCCACCAAGGAGATCTCGATGGCCGTGGTGGCCACCACGATCTCTCTGGTCATCATCTTCGTGCCCATCGCCTTCGTGACAGGCTACGCGAAGCGCTACCTGAACCAGTTCGGCTGGACCATGTCGGTCTCGATCCTGGTGTCGATGCTGGTGGCCTTCACCCTGACGCCCACCCTCAGTGCCCGTATCCTCAAGATTAAAAAGCACAAGAAACCCGGCGACGCGCCCCACGGACACCAGTCGAACGCTTTGGAGCGCGGCTATGTTCGCTTGCTCGACTGGTCGCTGGGCCACCGCTGGGCCATCGTCCTGCTTTGCATCGTCACCTTCGGGTCGACGTTTGTGCTGAACCGCTACATCGGTCGCGACTGGATGCCGCAGGAAGACCAGAGTGAACTGGGCCTGCAGATGGAACTGCCGGAAGGTTCGTCGCTCGAAGCCACGGAACGCCTGGCCATGGAAGTCACCCGGAAGGTGGAAAAGGTGCCCGGTGTGATGACTGTCGTGCCGTCGAGTGCCGGGTTTATCGACCGCGTCACCATGGCCCGCTTTACCATCCTGCTGGTCCCGCCCGGCCAGCGCGGTCCGTTGAACGATACGGCTCAATCCATCCGCGCCATCATGAAGGACTATGCCTACGCCCGGCCGGCTGTGAGCTTCCCCAACGTGCTGGGTGGCCGCGATACCTTCTCACCCATTCGCGCGACCCTGCTCGGCGCCGATTTCGCCAAACTGGCGCCCATCGCGCGCAGCATGCTCACTGAGTTGTTGAAACAGCCGGAGTTGGCCGACATGCGTGCCAATCTCAACTTCAACAATCCGGAATTGCAGGTGCAAATTGACCGCCAACTGGCCAGCGACCTGGGTGTCCGCGTCTCCGATGTGGCCACCGCGGTACGCCTGCTGATGTCCGGTGAAGACGAGATCTCTACCTACAAGGAATTGGGCGAGCAGTACCTGGTGACCGTACGCCTCATGCCGGGCCAGCGCGATGATCCGGAAGTCCTTAGCCGCCTGCTGGTGCCATCGGCCCGCCTGGGCCTGATCCGGCTCGACTCCATCGCCAAACTCGAACGCGGCCTCGGCCCGAGCCGCATCGACCGTGTCGCCCGGCAATACGGCATCGGCTTCTACGGCAACCCCGCTCCGGGCGTGACGCTGGATGCGGCGGCCAACGCGGTAAACCGTGTGGTGGATCAGGTCGATCTGCCGGTCGGATACCGCATGCTCTTTGCGGGACAGGTCAAGATTCTCGAAGAGACCACGACCAACATGATCCTGGCCATTGGCTTGGCCTCGATCTTCATGTATATGGTGCTGGCTGCCCAGTTTGAGAGCCTGGTCCACCCGTTCATCATCCTGCTGACTTTGCCGCTGTCCATTCCGTTCGCCCTGATCAGCCTCATTGCCACGGGCCGTTCACTGAATCTTTTCAGTGCTTTGGGGATCCTCCTGCTATTAGGCATCGTGAAGAAGAACGGCATTCTCCAAATTGACTGTATGAACCGGCTGCTTCGAGAGGGCATGCCGCTGAAAGAGGCCATTCTGGAGGCCAACCGGATCCGCCTGCGGCCCATCCTGATGACGACGTTTTCAATCATCGCCGGTCTGATTCCCACGGCGATTGCAGTAGGCACCGGGGCGGCGACCCGCTCCGCTATTGCCGTGACGATCATCGGCGGACAGACTTTGTGCCTGATGCTGACGCTGCTGGTGGTGCCGGTAGGCTATTCGTTTGTTGAGGGTGCGCGGCTTCGCTGGGCCCGGCGGCGTAGCGAGGCGGCTCACGTGCCCGTTACTGGCGATTGATGGAACTTATAGGAGGATCTAGGGATTGCTATTCCGGTAGCACCCGTGATTAGCTGAAAGTAGATGAAAAAACCAAGTACCCGCGCGAAGTCTCCGGCGACGCCCCGGCAACCTGTGCGGGCCAAGGGAGCCAAGAAAGGCGCCCGCTGCGTGGTCTGCGGCGCCGATGTCGCTCCGTTCTCGACCGAAGAGCTGTGCTGGGTGTGCCGCCGCCTCAAAATCAGCGCCTGGCGCGATGTGGAAGGTCAAACCGCGATTCAGGAATAGCCCATCACGCAAGTTCGCAGCCGCGATCCCCTCTGGTTGTGGCCAAACCTGCTGAGTTTGGATGCCCCCGTTGTGGCCGTGCTATGGCAAGCGTTGGTGGCACGCTATTATTCTTTACCCCTCCGTCCGGTCGCGCATGTTGTCCTATTCCTGACAGTTTGGGCGATTTACTTGAGTGATCGCCTGCTGGATGTCCGGAAGCCTGCCACCTCCCCCGAGTCGCCCCGCCATCTCTTCTACCGCCGGCACCGCAGCTTCGGCCTGGTGTTGCTGGTGCTTGTCCTCGTCTTCGACTCCGCCCTTTGTTTGTTCGAGTTACGGCCCGCGGTGCGGCATGCCGGCTGGTTGGCGTTGGCCGGCGTACTGTTGTACCTGGGCTTGGTGCATCTCTTTCACCTGCAAGCTCTTTTTCCTAAACAGTTTGTGGCAGCCATACTGTTTGGTTTGGGGACGTTTGTCGCACCCTGGGCTTTGAGCCCGGATCCACGCAGGCTGCTGATTCCATGGCTGTTCTTTGTGGTCTTGTGCCTCGGGAACCTGGTCGCGATCGAGGGTTGGGAGTGGCGCGATCTGAATGCCGGCGAACCGCCACAGGCCGTCACCCGGGTGCTTCAGGAGTGGCTCAGGCTGTGGATGCCAGCGGCGGGCGTGGTGGCTTTGGGATTTGCCGGCCAGCGGTATTTTCAAGCAGTTGCGGCCAGTGCGGCGGGCATCACGGCAATCTCCCTGTACGAGCACCGTATCAGCCTGGACCTGCGCCGCGTTCTGGTTGATGCCGCACTGCTCACTCCTTTTATTTTCTATTGGTTATGAACGCCGACCGCATTGCCGCCCTGTACCGCTGGATCGAATACTGCGCGTTCGGCAAGGCTTTGGAGCGGCGCCGGTTTGCGTTCCTCCCGCTGGTCCGAGGGGCCCGTAACGTATTGATTGCAGGGGAGGGCGACGGCCGGTTTGCAGCCCGGTTGGTCGAGCAAAACCCAGGTGTCCGGGTGGACGTGCTGGAATCGAGCGCGGAGATGATCCGGTTGGCGCGGCAGCGATTGCCTCAGGATGCGCAAGTCACCTTTCACCAGGGAGACGCGCTGCAAACACCGCCAGGCGGGCCGTATGACCTGGTGGTGACCCACTTCTTCCTGGATTGCCTGTCCGATGAGGAGACCGTCCGGTTCATCCAAGGGGCTAAACAACACTTGTCGTTTAGCGCGCTTTGGCTCGTCAGCGATTTCCAACAAGTGTCGTTTTGGCCTGCCAGCTGGCACTCCTGGATTTGGCTCCGGGTAATGTACGGTTTTTTTCGCGTTTTTACCGGCCTGCGCACCGCAAAACTGCCGCAGATTGACCGCGCGTTGCACGGCGCCGGTTTCGAGCTCGTTGCCAACGACGAGGAGCGGCTCGGCCTGATCGTCTCCCAACTCTGGCGGCTCGATCACAAGGGTTCGCAGTTGTAACGCGCCATATGCCTTGACCTTCGACCTATCGGCTCTTAAGCTGAATGGTAGAAGCTTGAGGTATTCATGCCCCCGTCCAGATTTCCCATCCCGCAAGGCACGCTCGACATGCTGATTCTCCAGATCCTCTCCCTGGAGCCGGCGCACGGCTACGGCATCGCGCAACGGCTGGAGCAGATTTCGCGCTCGGTTGTGCAGGTGAACCAGGGCTCACTGTATCCGGCGCTGCACCGGTTGGAGCAGAAGGGTTGGCTGCAGGCGGAATGGAAGCAATCGGAGACGGGCCGCGAGGCCAAGTTCTACGCCCTGACTCCGGCCGGTTTGGCGCAACTGGCGGTGGAGCGGGATAGCTGGGCGAAGCTCTCGGGCGCCGTGCAGTTGATCTTCGATGAGGGGACCGCGCAATGAAGAAGATTCTGAACTGGTTCCGGCGCGGGGATCTGGAGACTGGCCTGGACAGGGAGCTCCGCTACCATTTCGAGCGCCGGGTAAATGATCTGATTCAGTCCGGCGTAGCCGAGGCAGAGGCGAAACGGCAGGCGACTTTGGAGATGGGCGGGCTGGCGCAGGTGCGGGAAGAAGTGCGGGACGTCTGGCTGAGCCGCTGGCTGCGGGACTTCCTCTATGACCTGCGGTTTTCGGCTCGATCGTTCCTGCGAAATCCTTCCTTCACGGCGACGACCATGCTCTCGCTGGCGCTGGGGATTGGCGCCACGACGGCGATCTATTCGCTGGTGGATCAGGTGATGCTGCATGCACTGCCGGTGCGGCAGCCGGAGCAACTGGTGCTGGTGGACTGGCGGGGCGAGCAACTGGCGAACGGGTTCGGCAGCTACAACCTGATGTCGTATCCGATCTGCGGCGACCTGCAGGGGCAGACCCAGATCTTTGACGGTGTGCTGTGCCGCGCGGCCACGACCGTGAACCTGTCGACAGGGTCGGAGCCGAAGCCGGCGGGCGCAGAGATCGTCTCGGGCAGCTACTTCGCGGTGCTTGGTGTAGGTGCGGCGATGGGGCGGGTGCTGGGCCCGGAAGACGACCAGACCGCTGAGGCGAGTCCGGTGGTGGTGCTTTCCTACGACTTCTGGAAGACGCAGATGGACGGCGCCGCCGATGTGTTGGGGCGGAAGGTCCTGGTCAACCAGTATCCGATGACGGTGGTCGGCGTGGCTGCGCCGCAGTTTCGCGGTGTGGATGTGGGCGAGGTTCCTTCCCTGTGGATCCCCGCGTCGATGTCGTCGCAGGCCTTGCCCGGATTCAAGGGCCTGAAGAACCGCCGGATGCGTTGGATGCAGATTCTGGGCCGGCTGAAACCGGGGATGACGCTGGAACGCGCCAGGTCGGGGCTGGAGCCGTGGTTCCAGGCGATGCGGCTGGAAGACATGGGTCGGCCCGGGTTTCCGCGGATCACGGCGGAACGCCGGAAGCAGTATTTGTCCTCGTGGCTGGAAGTGACTCCGGCGCCGCAGGGCCATGCCCCCTTGCGGCGCAGGTTGGCGCAGCCGTTGTGGGTTCTGCTGGCGGCTACCGGTGTGCTGCTCGGCTTGGCTTGCCTGAATGTGGCTGGTTTGTTCCTGGCACGGGGCTCGGCGCGGGAGCGGGAGATCAGCACGCGCCTGGCCCTGGGTGCTTCGAGGAGCCGGATCGGGCGGCAGTTGCTGGCCGATAGTGTCCTGCTGGCCCTGGCCGGAGGCCTGTTGGGCCTGGCGATCGCCCCTTCCGCCATGAAGACGTTGATCGCGTTTCTGCCGAGCCAGGTGACGAACAACGACCTGCATGCGGCTGTCGACAAACGGCTGCTGTTCTTCGCGTTTCTGGTGAGCCTGGCAGCGGGCCTGTTGAGTGGCTTTGCTCCGGCCCTGCAGGCCGGCCGGAAGTCGTTGATGACCTCGCTGCGGGAACGCGGGGGATCCGCCTCGGGCGGGGTGCGTCTGCGAAAAGTGATCGTCACCGTGCAGATTGCGTTCTCCCTGATCCTGGTCGTTGGCGCGATGTTATTCATGCGGACATTGACCGGTCTGCTGGAGAAAGGCCCCGGTTTCGACACCACCAGCCTGGTGTCGTTCCAACTGGACCCACGCCGCAATGGGTATACGCCGCAGCAGTCGAGTCAATTGATCCGGCGGCTGCATGAGGAGATTCGCACGGCTCCGGGCACGCAGGCCTCGGCGGTGGCGCGGTATGCCCTGTTGACCGGCGGGAGTTGGAACGACCTGATGACGATTCAGGGTAACGAACGGATCAGCACCGATCGGGACGTGAACCTGAACGCGGTGACGCCGGGGTTCTTCTCGACCATGGGTGTCCGGCTGATTGCAGGCAGGGATTTCGACGAGCGGGATACGCGTCCGGTGGGCGAGTTCGGTCAGCGAACGGCCATCGTAAGCGAGTCGTTTGTGAAACGCTACCTCGGTGGGCGCAGCCCCCTGGGCATGCGGGTTTGCGAATGCACGGGTCCTGACGCCAAGCCGGATCTCGAAGTAATCGGTGTAGTGGCCGACTTCAGCTACCGGGGGATCCGGGACAATGCAGAGCAGGCGTTTTTCGCGATGCTGGAGGGAAACGACTCGGGCGGTACTTTCTATGTGAAGGTGCGCGGCACTCCGGAGCAGGCTTCCGCGTCGCTGAGGTCCATCGTCCGGAATGCGGATCCGGCCCTGCCCATCTCGTCGTTTCGAACCCTGGATGAGCAGGTGAACCGGTCATTGAATACGGAGCGGATGCTGGCCACGCTTTCGGGCGCGTTCGGGACGCTGGCGCTGCTGTTGTCGCTGGTAGGGTTGTATGGCGTGATGTCGTTTGTGGTGACCCAGCGGACGAGGGAGATAGGGATCCGGCTGGCGTTGGGCGCGACGGGCGGCTCGGCGATCTGGCTGGTGCTGCGGGACGCGCTGGTGATGGTGGGGGCGGGGATGGCGATCGCGTTGCCGTGCGTGGCGGGCCTGGGACGGCTGGTGGAGTCACAGTTGTTTGGAGTGAAGGCGACGGATCCGTGGACGATTGGGCTATCGGCGTTGTTGCTGGCGACGGCGGCCCTGGGCGCGGCGATGGTGCCGGCGTACCGGGCGTCGACGGTGAATCCGGTGGAAGCGCTGCGGCTGGAGTAGAGCACCCGATGAGGTTCTATATCGGGGTCTGCATGAGACATACTTGATGTGCCGTGGCGCCAGACGACACATCAGCTGCAGCTCGCGAGGTCTACTTCAGCCGGCTGCGAGAGTTGTCTCCTTCGGAAAGAGTGCGAATTGGCGTCCAGTTGTGGGAAGCGGGCAACGCGCTGCAGTGGGCGGCGGCCCGCCGGAAGTACCCGGGGGCGAGCGAAGAAGAACTCGCTTTTCAAATCGCGTGCCTGCGGTTTGGCGAGAAGCTCGCCCGCGCTGCGTATCGGAGAAGTTGAACTTGCCTGCGGAGATTTGTGACTTTTAGCGTCGTGGCCGGATCTGGATTTGCATTCTCATTCGAAGGTCCTGGCTTAGGAAACTAACCAACCGGCAGCGTCAGCCGCGCCCGCAGGCCGCGTTGAGGCGATTCCTCCAGGGCTACGTTGCCGCCGTAGAGTTCCGCTAGATCTCTGACGATCGCCAAGCCGAGGCCGGAGCCGGGTGCGGCTTCGTCCGCTCGGACTCCTCGCTCCAGGACTGCGGCGCGCAGCTCCGGTGGGAGGCCGGGGCCATCGTCGTCCACTGTCAGCGTCAGCACTTCGTTCGATTGATTGCCCGAGAGGCGGATGGTGGATGCGGCCCACGTACACGCATTGTCCAGGAGATTGCCCAGGATCTCGTCCAGGTCCTCGCGCTGCATGCGGGCTGTCAGGCCGGGGGGCAGGTCGGCGGTGATCTCCAGGGTGCGCGCGGCGTGCAGCTTGCGAAGCGTCCGGATCAGGCCTTCCGCCGAATCCGCCACCAGCGTCCGCGCGCTGCCCGCGGCTCCGGAGGAGGCGGCTCGCGCCCGCGCCAGATGGTAGTCTACCTGGCGGGCCATCTTCTCCACCTGCTGGGTGATGGCTTCCGCGGTATCGGCGTGGCCTTCGGCGCGCAGGCGGTCGGCTTCCTGCGTGAGCAGCGCCAGCGGTGTTTTGAGGCCATGGGCGAGATCGCCTGCTGTCGCCAGGGCGCGGCGAATGGAGGCTTCTCGGTTTTCCAGGAGCCCGTTCATCTCTTCGATCAAGGGGCGGATCTCGGTGGGGTAGATTCCCTGGACTCGTGCTTCCTGGCCGGTTCGCACGGCTGCGAGCCGCGCCTGCAGGAGCCGGAAGGGCGTCAGGCCGCGGCGCGCCACCAGGACGCCGGCCGCCATGAGGGCAAAGCCGATCAGGACAGCCTCGAGCGAAGCCCTGCCTCGGACGGAGGGGAAGACGTGGATCACCAGGATCGACAGCATGTGCATGATCATCAGCAGTCCGGCTGTCCACAGGACGGAGGCGACGATCAGGCGGGTACGCAGGGAGCGGAGCATGGTTAAACGGCTCCGATGCGGTAGCCGAGTCCGCGAACCGTTTCGACGCAGGCGGGCCCGAGCTTGCGGCGGAGGCGGGCGATGAAGACTTCGACGGTGTTGGAGTCGCGGTCGAAGTCCTGGGCGTAGATGTGATCGATGAGTTCGGTGCGGGGGACGACTCGGTCGCGGTGATGCAGCAGGTAAGACAGGATGCGGAACTCGTAGCTGGTGAGTTTGACGGGGTCTCCGGCGAGGGTGACGCGAGCGGTGCGGACGTCGAGGGTGAGGGCTCCGGAGTGGAGTTCGACGGAGGCGGCTCCGGTGGCGCGGCGGATGAGGGCGCGGACGCGGGCGAGCACCTCTTCGATGCGGAAGGGCTTGGCGACGTAGTCGTCGGCTCCGCTGTCGATGCCTTCCACTTTCTCGTGCCAGCTTCCGCGAGCGGTGAGGATGAGGACGGGCCAGCGGAGGCCAGCGCCGCGCCAACGGCGGAGGAGGGTGAGTCCGTCGATCCTGGGGATGCCGAGATCGAGCAGGACGACGTCATAGTCGCCGGAGTAGGCCAGGAAGTCGGCGCGCTCGCCGTCGGCGGCCGTGTCGACGGCGTAGCCGGCCTGGGTCAGTTCCTTTGCCAACCGCTCGGCGATCAGCGTTTCGTCCTCGACAATCAGAACTCGCAATCCCCCTGTTATAACCCAGGCAGATGAACGGCACCTGAACAAGCTGTTCAGCATCCGTTCAGGTAGACGGGTGGATGATGGGTTCTACCGATATGCACGCATCTCTCGATTTTGGATACCCGTGGTGGCTGAGCTACGGACATTTGGCCTTGGCCGCGTCGGCCGGAGCCGTTTTCCTGCTGGGGTTTCTCAGGAAGTGGTCGAAGTGGCTGCTGCTCGTCCTGGGGGTGTTCGCGCTTTGGGCGGCGAGTGTCTTTCTGATGGTCCGTTTTGGGGTGAACATCGATTCCGTGGCTCCGCTGCCGACCGAGAATTTTCTGCGGGCCGGGGCAGGGAAGGTGTTGGACTTGGGGGCGGGGACGGGGCGGTCAACCATCATGGTTTTGACCTCGCGTCCGAAGGCGACGGTCGTGGCGCTGGATTTGTTTGGGGCGTCGTTTGACCAGCACTTCGGGCATACGCATTCGCCGGAAGAGATCCTGGAGGGGAATCTACGGGTGGCCGGGGTAGAGCAGCGGGCTCGAATTGTGAAGGGCGACATGCGGAAGCTGCCGTTCGAGGATGCGAGCTTCGACGGGATCATTACCTGCTATGCGATTGATCATCTGGGGCGGGATGGGATCAAGGAGAGCCTGGCGGAATCGTACCGGGTTTTGAAGCCGGGCGGGGAGTTCCTGATGATGATTATTAACGGGCGGGATCCGTGGCTGCGGTATGCGTTTGGGCCGCTGCTGGCGCATGGCGGATTCCGCGGGAAAGAGTGGTGGGCGGAGCGGGTGAAGGAGTCCGGGCTGCAGGTGGTGGAGTCGGGGACGGTCCGGGCATCGTTCTATCTGGTGGGGCGGAGGTAGGGGGGGGGATTCTATCCGTCACGGCGTTGCGACTGCAGTTTTCGTTATTAGTTCAGGACGATCTCCCGTGGTGCGATAATCATGCATTCGGGGGCTGAGGGCAGGACATTAAGCCCAAGATCGAGCGGGAGAAGGTTAAACATGAATGCAGCTGCTTACGTCAAATATGAGTCGTCGTGGACGGCGAAGTTGTGCCCACATTGCGGGAAGGGGTTGGCCACAGCCCACGGATGGCTATTTCGGGAGCCTCCGCCGACATCGGGCCTCCCCGACGCGCGGAAACCGTTCGACGAAGTGTTTATTCACGAAGATGGAGATGAGTGTGTGAGAGTATCGTCCTCGGAGAAATGACGTGGGCCAGATTGTCATTAGCGTTGCAGGAGCAGTTCTCGTCGTATTTGTGCTGGTCTGGCTACGCGGTCGTGGTGGCTCCATCTCCAATAAACGAGAACTTGCGATGAGGGTCTGGGCTGCCGTTGGGCCACACGAATCGGCCGAAGAGGCCGAGGACGCCCTTTCCATAACCGTACGGGACGTTTTCGGCGCGTCGGGCGTCACCGAGCACGCGTCCTGGATAAAAGGGCATGTTGACAACTTCCGAATGTGGGAACAGTCTGGCACGCTTCAGCTGAATATTGAGTCCATGCGCCGCACATTCGCCGCCTCAGGGGCCGGGCCCGATTTCGAGGCGGCTTGTGCCAGGTTCCATGAGGAATCGACGGCAGAAGCTCTGCGCCTGCTGGACGAGCTCACGGCCGATCCCGGAATGGAGAAAGTGAAGCCTGCTATGCGTGCACTGCTCGATCGTTCGATTCCTCCAGTCCAGATTCAGGAGCAATTGGAAGCGAACAAGAAACAGGCCGCTGAGCGCGTCGTCATAAGCGTTGGGGAAAATCTCCTCCGCTCGCCTTCGCAGGAAGCCGTCCTACTGCGGAAGTTCTTGGAGGAGCTCAGCCGCGGGCAGAATAGTGAGGCAATTACCACGCCAGAAGCCTGCGGCCTGCTGTATCTGAATTGTTTCAATTTCGCATGCACCAACCCCGACACAGAATTCGCACGCGTGTTTAACGCGCTCGACAAACAATGGAAGGTGGCCTTCGCAAACGATCAGGTAAGTCCATCCTAGCAGCAGGGCAATGCACCATAGGAGGCCTTGCGGGGCCCTTGATTGCTCAGGCGGTGGCTGCGCAAAACAGCTCGGCGGCTTGGGTCGGGCTTTGTATGACAGGCTGGCGAATCGGCGGCACGAAAGGACCACACGCAGCTGAAGCTCCTGCCCGGCAGTTGAATCAAGCTGCGCCCGTTACCCGGTGCGCCTGAGCTCATCCCGAATCACTCGCCGCAGGGTCGACTCCAGGGACTCCTGTTTCCGGTGCATGAAACTGCGCAACGCCTCGTTGATGAGTGTTTGGTAGTTTCCACTGCCCGCGTCATCTACCTGCTGGCGAAACCAGTCCAGAACGTCATCATCCAGGCGGATCGTGACCCGGGTCTTGCCTGGCGGCACCTTCAGCACTGGTCCGCGCTGGCCCTTGCTGAAGTCATATTCTTTCTTCATATTGATGCACCTCTCTCAGAGTTGCAGGGCGGGCCGAAATCAATCGCACCCGATCATTGCGCCACGTGTATACCACCACGAGAATGCGACCCAGTGAATCCATACCAATGGTTACCCAGCGCTCTTCGTCCGCACCTTCGTCGCTGATAGACATCGCCATCACATCCTCGAGGGCGGTCACCGCATCGGCGAAGTGAACCCGGTGTTTGCGGAGATTCGCCCGTGCTTTCGAAGGATCCCATTCGGCTTCCACTTTGTGTACCATTGTACACCGAGTCAGCTCGTGCGTCTGAAAAGGCGCACTTGTGCCGTCTCAAGGGTTTCGGCGTGGTCAGTCCAGGCTTTCCGGCTTAATCTCGATATTCTTCTCGCCGGCAGCCTTCTTTTCGTAATACTTCCGGACCCAGGCTTCCCAGCTTTTGCCGGCCGCTGTGTCACGGCCGCTGAAGGTCAGGGCTGCGATTTCGGCGTAAGGGATCGAGACCCGATCCCGGGCATCCTTCGGGATCACTCTCACTACCGAATCCGCCAGCGTCTTGCCGGTGCGGCGGTCGAAGATGTAGCCCTCCAGCACCGCACCGTCGCGACGGGTGATGGTGACGTCACCCCGGTAGTCAAAGGCCTGCTCGAGACCTTCCAGGACCTCTGCTTCCGTGGCCATCGGCCATTCCGTGCCCTGGACGCTCACTTTCCACCGCCGATCTGCACCAGTTCGTGCTTCGCCGGGGCCGGTTTCGCCAGGTCCGCCAGCGCCTGAGGGTTGGCGTACGAAGAGGAGAAGGTCGCCTTGACCGTGCTCCAGAAGCCTTGCCAGGTGTGGAACGTGTCGTGCACCGCCGACGCTTCGTAGCCGCTGTGCACCATGCAGTTGGCGCACTTGGGATTGCCCGATTCCGTACCGTACTTCTCCCACTGCGTCGATTCCATCAGTTCGGCAAACGTGTCGGCGTAGCCGTCCTGCAGGAGGTAGCAGGGCTTCTGCCAGCCGAACAGGTTGTAAGTCGGCATGCCCCACGGGGTACAGGAGTATTCGCGCAGGCCCATCAGGTATTCCAGGAAGAGCGGCGACTGGTTGAAGACCCAGCGGTTCTTGCGATTGGACAGGAAGGTCCTGAAGAGCGAGCGGGTGCTGTCCTTGCCCAGGAAATGCTGCTGGTCGGGCGCCTTGTCGTAGGAGTAGCCGGGCGAGAGCATCATGCCCTCGACGCCCAGGTCCATCATTTCGTCGAAGAAGCCGCGGACGCTGTTCGGATCGGCGCCATCGAACAGGGTCGTGTTGGTGGTGACGCGGAAGCCGCGCTTCACCGCTTCGCGGATGCCTTCGGCGGCGAGTTCGTAGCCACCCTCTTTGCAGACCGAGAAATCGTGATGTTCCTTCTGGCCGTCCATGTGGACGGAAAAGGTCAGATACTTGCTCGGGGTGAAGAGATCTATCTTTTCCTTCAGGAGCAGGGCGTTGGTGCAGAGATAGATGTACTTCTTACGGGCCACCAGGCCGGCGACGATCTCGGCAATCTGGGGGTGCATCAGCGGTTCGCCACCGGGGATGGAGACCATCGGGGCTCCGCACTCGTCGACGGCCTTAAAGCACTCTTCCGGGGTGAGTTGCGACTTCAGGATGTGGGCCGGGTACTGGATTTTGCCGCAGCCGGCACAGGCCAGGTTGCAGCGAAAGAGCGGCTCGAGCATGAGCACGAGGGGGTACTGGCGGCGCCCCTGGATGCGCTGTTTCAGCACGTAGGTGGCGACGGTCCACATCTGGGAAATCGGTACGGGCATAGGTTAGTCGGCCTCTGATCGCGAACGCGAACTCTCTTTCGCGTTTTACCAGGAAAGCTGGCATACTGTCAATGAGTCTTTATGTCCGGCCCGATTTCCAACGATCCGCCCGCGGTACAAGTTCGACGGCGTCCGGTGCAGGAACGCAGCACCGACACGGTGAATCACATCCTGTCCTCGGCTTCGGCGCTGCTGACCAAAGTGCCGTTGGAAGAGATCACGACCAGCCGGATCGCGGCCGAGGCGGGTATCTCGATTGGCGGGTTGTACCGCTTCTTTCCGGACAAGCAGACGATTCTGGACGCGATCGCGGTCCGGCACATGGACGACTTCCGGTCCAGTTTGGTGGGGGCGGTGGCGAAGTCGGTCCTTTCCGACGGGCCGGGGTTTCTCAACCGGGTGATTGATGCCTACATCGCATATCTCGACGCGCATCCCGACTTCCGCACCCTGGCCCTGGGCCGGCACATCAGCGCCGTGACGCGGCAGGTGCAGGCGGGTCCGGACGCGGGTCCGGCGAGCCTGGTGAAGTGGTTCATTATGTGGCGGTTAGGGGTGAAGGAGCCAGCGCTGCTCGATTTGAAGCTGCGGATTGCGATTGAGGCGGGGGAGCGGCTGATCGGGTACGCCTATGAGCAGCCAACGCAGGAAGAGCGGGCGGCGGTTCTGTCCGAGCTGAAGGGTCTGTTGGCGGCCTACCTCTTCTAAGCAAAAGGGGGCCGGACACGCCCTGTGGGAAGCGTGCCCGGCCCTGTTAGCACCAGCTTGCGCTACACCGTTACGGTGAACGAGTAGTGCATCTGGTTGAAATAGCTCAGGTGGCCGTCGCAATTGGCGATATTGCGTTTCCAAACCGTGAGCTCAAGCAGATAGCAGCAGGTCTTGGGGAAGACCAATGACGCGTCGTTGACGTGGAGCCGCATGGTGCCACCCTTCCAGGTGGGCCGGACGGCGGATTGCGGAGCCGCGATAGCATTTGCGTAGTCGGGGCCCTGCGGACCACCTACGAGAGGCGTCAGGCTGAAGGCTCCGACGTCGGCCACGCTGAGCAGGTTCTTGATCGAACCCAGGTCGTACTTGACCACCAGGTCGTAGTGGTCGAGGTGGCCGTCGGGATCGGTGACGAAGAAATCGATCTCGAGCGGAACTCCGTGCTGGAGCTGTTGGGCTCCGCAGGGCAGCACCGCGGCGCCGCCAATGCGGACCGAGTTGATGCCGCAATCGGGCTCGGTGGTATCGACGTGGACGGTGTTCGGCACTTGCGGACCGACGACGCGGTTGTCGAGCCGCAGCGTGAGCAGATTGTTCTCGGCGTGGCCGCCGCAGCCGTCCATCACCTTGCGCGTGGCGAGATCGGGGTTGCCGGCGGCATCGGCCCGGTAGCCGATGACCCGGAAGTCGTAGGCTCCGTCGGAGAAGAAGCCCTTGGTCTGAATGTTCGCCATCACGTTGATGTTGTTCGACCAGACCCGGCCCGCGATGGCGTTCCCCCAGGCGGCGGGGTGGGTGAGTTCGTAGTGGTGGCGGCTCTCGTAGACGTGGATTCCGCCGAAGTCGATCACCGGGAAGGTGGGGAAGACGAACTGGTTCGGCCACGGAAGAGTGGCATCAAAGTAGCCGCGCCAGAGGTCGATCAGGCTACCCGCGGGTACGGGCGCCCAGGCGGCGGAGCCGTGCGGCGTGGACTCGATCTCGTAGAAGTCGGCTTGCGCGGAGCTTCCGAAGAGTCCGTAGAAGCTGACCGACTCCGAGAAGGGACGGTCGCGGCCGCCGGGATCGAAGTAGCCGGCGGTGACCCCCGTCTTGCCGATGGTGGTGACGGGGATGCCGGGGTCGCCGCAGACGCTGGTGAAGAGCGAGCAGTCGCCTTCCGGTTGGCCGTCGTCGTGAGGCAGGCAGCAGGCCTGGCTGTTGGCGACGAGGGTCACGTTGAGGTTGGTGGGGATGTCCCAGCGGGTCTGGAAGACGTTCTCAGCGAAGACCACCTTGGCCGGACCGCTGCCGCAGGGCTGCGTGACGCGGAAGATGATGTCCGGATTGCAGTCAAACCAGGGGTTCCAGGGCCACCAGGGCCAGATGCGGAGCTTTTCGAGCTCCGGCACATGCGGCAGGATGGAGACCAGCTTGTCGCGCACGGCGGGGATGGTGCTGGGGTCCAGAACCTTCGAGGCCAGCAGGCCGGGATTCAGCACGGGGCCGGCGACGGTCGGCCGGGTCGGCGTCAGCGGGCCGAGCGGCGGCAATGGCTGGGGATTCAGCGACGCGATGTCGAGGCGCGGGATGGGGTCCGGTTCCGGGAAGCGGATGGCCGGGTTCAACTTGAGGACAGGGCGGATCTTCTCAATGAGATCGTCGTCCAGGCGCCATTGACGCAGCCGCCACCACCACCAGGGCCACCAGCCGCAGCACCAGCGGAAGCTGATGGTGAAGTTGCCGGCTCCGTCGGTGACGGCCGCGGGTCCAACCTGTTGGCTGGACGACCACCACCAGAAGAAGTCGACGTCGTAGGCGCGGACTTCCGCTCCGGGGACCGGGCTGCCGTCGGCGCAAACGACGCGGCCGTGGATGGTGAACGTGCGGCACCAGCGCAGCCACCAGATCCACCATTGCGGGGTGATGACCAGCGCTGGAATGGCGAGGGTGTCCGCATTCGCCCACTGCGTGGGGGACACCTTGCTGGTGAGGGTCTGCAGGTGGAAGATGTCTTCGTCGCTGGCGGTGGCCGGGCCGATGGCGATGTTCAGCGTCTGCTTGGGGTCGACGTCGAGCTTTACCTCTCCCTTGCCTGCGTCCAACGCGATGACCTGGGACTTGATGCCCTTCCTGTCCTGAACGGCGACTTTTACCTTTTGCTGCTTGCGATCGGCGTCGGCGATCTGCGACGCATCGATGGGGATCCTGAGTGTACTCACGGTCTTGTGCCTCCGGAAAAGTAGTTTGTTTTGTTATTTGTTTTTTTGTTGACACACGAATAGCGCGAGCGGCATCGCGCCTTCATTGACTGTTTCGATTGCTCTGAATCGAGCGGAGCTAGCGCACGAGTCTGAGACCAGGCACGGAGACGAGCGAGGGCGCGTCGGAACCGTGGACGTCGACCCGTCCCACGCCTCCTCCGAACCGGTAGACCATGCCTGTGAGCGGTCCAGTGACCACCATTTGACCTTGGCCCGAGTACTCGAATTGCACGGCGCCGGTGCTCCAGTGCCGCGTTTCGCCCGAGGGGCCGGTTTGGGCGGGGCGGGCGGCGGCCCGCTGACTACCGCAACAGGACATGGTGATGTTCCTCCTTTGAGTCGCCAGGCGGATCAGAGTGATCCGGTAAGGGTTCTACGTGCCAGAGAGCAGGTGGCGGGGCGGGGGCAGCCGGGGGTCGGACGGTGGCGCGTTCGATGAGAATCGCGCCACCCGAGAGGCCCAGCCAAAGTAGAGACCGGTCGAGCCAGTTGCTTCCCAGAAACCAGGCGGCCGGTGCTGCCACCCATAGGCTGAGGCAGTAGAAACAGTCCAGCATTCGTCCGAAGAAGCCGTTCCCGAGAGCCCTGCGCAGCCGGGCGAAGAGATCGCCCGGACCGTCCTCCTCGCAGAGCAGATGGGTAACGCGCCAGACTGCCAGGACAGACACGATCAACCAGGTGGGTGGCAGCGCGGCGAGCACGACGTTCTCCGTCCTCCATGGCAATAGTGAGGGACGAGGCGGCTCCGTTTCAGCGCAAGGTGAAAAGATCTCAACTTTGTTTGGCGGGGCGGGGAAGACGATGACGAGCTTCAAGTGGCCATTCCAGGGGACTTGCCCCCGGAGGCCACCGTCTAGTCATATGATTGATCTCGCAGGAGGACGAGATGAGCGAACTGACACGACGCGAACTGGCCATGGCGGGATTGGCCGCGGGGTTGAGTGCGACGGCGGCGGCTGCGAAGCCGCTGGCTCCGCTGACACCGGGTATCAAGATTTCCATGCAGGTGGGCGAGGAAGTGACCGATGACGACCTGGCCTGGATCCGGCAGATGGGCATCGACTACCTCAACGTGCAGACAGGCAAAGGCCGGGCCACCCTGGATAACTTCCAGGCGATCAAGGCGCGGGCCGCGTCGGCCGGCTTGCAGGTGTGGAACATCTCGAACAACGACAATCGGAATATCGAAGAGGTGACGCTGAACCTGCCGGGCCGCGACGCCAAGATCGCCTGGTTGAAGCAGTACATCCGCGACACCGGCAAAGCTGGCATCGGCTACATCACCTACGCGCACATGGCGAACGGCATCTGGTCGAGCGCCACGGAGAAGACGCGCGGGGGTGGGACGGCCCGGGCGTTCCGGCTGGAAACGGCCAAGGGCACCTGGAACGGCAAGACCTACGAGGGGGCGCTGACCCACGGCCGGAAATACTCGAAGGAAGAGCTCTGGGACAACTACACCTATTTCATCCGGGAGATCGCCCCGGTAGCGGAGGAGGCGGGCGTGCGCATCGGGATCCATCCCGACGATCCGCCGGTGCCGGAGCTGGGCGGGATTCCGCGGCATATTTTCGGGACCTATGACGGCTATGTGAAGGCTCTGGAGATCGCGAATTCTCCCAATATCGGCGTGTGCCTGTGCTGCGGGACCTGGATGGAGGGCGGCAAGAGCATGGGCAAGGATGTCTTCGAGGCTGCTCGCGGATTCGCGAAGATGGGCAAGCTGTGGAAGATCCACTTCCGGAATGTGACCGCTCCCCAACCGTACTTCGTCGAGACATACATCGATGGCGGGTACACGGACATGTACAAGCTCATGCGAACCCTGGTGGATGTGGACTTCCGGGGGAACCTGATTGCCGACCACGTGCCTGCAATGAGCGGGGCGCGGCAGTCGGGCTGGGCGTACAGCATGGGGTACATCCGGGCTTTGTACCAGGCGGCTCTGGCGGAGAAGAAGGGATAGGTGGGATCCGATGAAGAAAGCGGCGACAGGGAAGAAAGCGGCGACGGGCGGGTCCGTGGCCAAGGCGGAGGAAGGGCTGGCGGCGGTGGAGGCCTATCTGGCGGCGGTGCCGGAACCGGGCCGCGGCACGCTGGAGAAGATCCGGGCCGTAATCCGGTTAACGGCTCCGGCCGAGGCAACTGAAGCGATCAGCTATGGGATGCCTGCCTTCAAGTACAAAGGCGGGCTGGTAGCCTATGCGGCGTTCAAGAACCACTGCAGCCTGTTTCCGATGAGTCTGGCCGTCATCGCGCAGTTCGAGGATGAGCTGAAGCCGTTCCAGACTTCCAAGGGAACTCTTCAGTTCCCGCTCGACAAGCCGCTGTCCACGGCCCTGGTGAAGAAACTGGTGAAGGCTAAGGTGGCGGAAAACGAGGCCAGGAAGAAATAGAGGCCGGCCGCGGACCAGCGGAGCCGCCGTCCCTTTGGTGAATCGCTGAATCCGGAGTTGCTCTCTCTTGACTACTCGGGAATTCGCCGGCCCATGGCCATAGCTTCGTCGTACTGCGCTTTGTTGGCGTCGATGTACTCCTGGTAGGGGTGCGGCGCCACGGACGCGGCCAGGAAGATCTCCCGCAGGCACTCGTCGATGTCGCCTTCGAAGCCGGCCAGGGAGACGATCTCGGGATGCCTCGGGCGGATGAGCCACTTGCGGCCCATGCGCACGGCCCGGACATAGGCGGGGATGCGGCCTTTGCCGAAAGCAACGGACGAAAGGTCGAAGACGATCTCCACTTTGTTGGGGCCGGTCTCCAGCGATGCCTGGTAGGCGAGGTCCTGATTGAAGAGGACGATGCGCAGGCCGGCGATGCGGGTGGGTTTGTTGCAGCCGGGCAGGGCTTCGCCGCGATGAAGCGAATCCATCAGCGCTTCCAGCTTGCAGTCGAAGTGGAAGGACTCTTCCGCCGCCGGTTCTCGCCGATCACAGGGGCCGAAGACGAAGTGATGCCGGATGGGCGGAGCGCCCTCCTGCGCCGATGGATCGGTGACGATCAGGTCCAGCGAGTAGTCTTCCTTCAACCACCACTGCCAGAGTTCGAGGAGCGTCGAGAGCTCCTGGACCGGCGTGGCTGCGCTGCGTTCTTGTCTTGGCATTCGATTCGAGGGTAGCTCATGTGGAGCCGGGATGGCGGTGCGCCGTCCCGGCCGATGTGCTTCCGCTCAGTTTCCAGCAGCCTTGTATTGGTAGTCGTTGAACTGCCAGGCGCCGTTGATATACGACCACAGCCGGGCGTAGAGCGCCTTGCCGTTGACCGGCACGGTGGCTGTGGCGGACTGGTTCAGATTCTGATCGGCGCCATAGATGTCGTTGTTGCCGACCGAAGTCCCGATGAACAGCCAGTAGCGCTGGACGGCCGTGCCGGCGGTCCAGGTGAAGGTGACACTGGATCCGGTGAGGGTGCTGCCGGGCGCCGGTGCCGTGATGGCGGCCTTGGCGGCCGTGGGGGCGGTGCCGGAGGCTTTGTAGGTGTAATCGTTGTACTGCCAGGCTCCGCCAATGTAGGACCACAGGCGGACGTAGACCGTGCTCGCGTCAGTGGGCAGGCCGGTGACCTGCACGCTCTGGCTCGTGTTCATGTCCTGGCTGAAAATTGAATTGCCACCCTGCCACAGGCCGACGTGCAGGTAGTAATGAGTGACGCCCGACCCGGCGTCCCACTGGAAAGTGACGGCAGACCCGGAAAGCGTCGAACCCTGGGCCGGCGAAGTGATCTGGGCCTTCACGGGGTTCAGCGTGCCGGCAGCCGTCAGAGTGTAGTCGTTGAACTGCCAGACGCCGTCGATGTAAGACCACAGCCGGACGTAGAGCGTGCTGCCGTCGGAGGGCAGGCCGCTGACCGAGGCTTGGACCGAATCCACCATGTCCTGGCTGTAAATCGTGTTGCCGCCCGCCCACTGGCCGATGAACAGGTAGTAGCGATTGACGCCGACACCGGCGGTCCATTGGAAGGTGGCGCTGGAGCCGCTCAGCTTGGACCCGGGCGCGGGTGCGGTCAGGACGGCCTTGGTGGGCGTCGACCCGTTCGGGGAGAAGGCCCGGTACTGGTAGTCGTTCGAGACCCACTGGGAGTTCACATAGGACCAGAGGCGCACGTAGATGGTGCTGCCGCTGGTGGGCAGGCCGGTGACGCTGGCCGACGTGAGATTGCCTTGCGACTGGCTGTAGAGCGTATTGCCGCCCAGCCACGAGCCCACCATCAGCCAGTAGCTTGTGGCGTCCTGGCCGGGGTTCCATTGGAAGGTGGCACTGGTGCCTGTCAACTGGGAACCGGGCGCGGGACTGGTCATCTCGGCCTGCGAGGCGGCCAGGACATGCGTGGAGAGCGCCTGGAACGATTCGCCGACAGAACCTGCCGCGGCGAGTTGGATGGCCGGTTGCGCGATGGCTTCGCCCAGGTCGAGCACGACGCTGGCCATGGAGGCGAGTCGCATCTCCAGGCCGCAGTCGTCACAGGCGATGACCTTGGCCCCAGTAAGGCCGGTCTGCAGGCCCAGCGCCAGCGCTTCTGAGGCGCCGGACTGCGGTCCCTCGGGCGAGTAATAGATCAAAGGCACGCGCGAACTGGATCCGCGCAGCGTGATCATGGCCGAGGCGCCGGCCCAGTTGGCGAACAACGGGCGGCTGGTGTCGTCGCCTTGCTCCAGGATCTCCGCCGGCAGGCCGAGTTCCTTCAAATAGGCTAAGGCGGATTCCCGCCACTTGTCCGCGCCGGAATCGCCGGTGCCGGCGTATTTGTCGAGATTGCGCGCGCCCAGGACTTCCATGCCGCGGGAAGACAGCGATTCCCGGATGGTCATGGCGAGTTCAGCGCTGCGGGCGCCATCCAGGTCGAGCTCGCCGGAGTCGGGGTTGAGGACGACAACGCTGGCGGCGGGTGCATTGTTGTCGGCGGCGGCAGAGGCCCGCCGGACCGGCAACTTCGCCTGGCTCCGAGCGGCCAGGGTATCTCCACGGACATCGCGCAGCGGCGTGCCGTCCACCAGGACGGAAAGCCGGAAGCCCGTGGAATCGGCGGGCAGGGTCGCAATGGAAGCGGCCAGGCGGCGGATGGCGTTGTCGATGGCGGAGGGCCGGCTGAGATCCAGAAGCTGGCGGGAAAGATCGAGCGTAATGCGGTCGCCGTCGATCTGGGCACTGTTCAGTTTGATGGCCGATAGAGTGGGCGATTCGGCCAGGGTGGCGGTGACTGCTGCGCGAACCTGATCGCTGGTCCAAAGGCCGGGTGAGTCCTGCGCCAGCAGGCCGGCGGCACACGCCGCCAGAGTCAGGATACTTCGTGTCAAAGTCCTCATTTGGGCTCCTCCCGGGCAGTGCCGCACTGATGGCGGCTTCCCTACCATTCTGAAGCAAGATCCTTAACAATCCGTAGCAATTTCGACTTCTTTGGTCCTGGTACCCCCATTACCGGGAGGCGTCCGCGCGTGCACTCGCCGAGTGTGAAATGATAACCTCGCCATGCGTATTTTTACTCCGATTCTCTGTCTTCTTACCATCTCCCTGTCGGCTCAGACGCCGCTGCGTCCTCCGGCGACCCCCCTGATCACACACGACCCCTATTTCAGCGTCTGGTCGGCCTCGGATGAGTTGACCGCTCAAAGTACGAAGCATTGGACCGGTAGCGATCAGCCGCTGGGCGGCCTGGCTCGCATCGATGGCAAGGCCTTCCGGTTTATGGGCACGGCTCCGCGGGAAGCGGAGGCGATGAAACAGACAAAGCGCACGGTGACTCCGACTCGGACCGAGTATGAATTCGCGGCCGCAGGTGTGAAGCTGGGACTCACGTTCCTCACTCCGGCGCTCGCTTCTAACCTCGATCTGCTTTCGAGGCCCGTGACGTATGTGACGTGGAGTGTGTCGAGCACGGACGGCGGCCGTCATGCCGTGGAAGTCTATCTGGATGCGACCTCGGCCCTGGCGGTGAATGCGCCGGAGCAGCGGACACAGTGGTCGCGCGTGCGGGCCGATGGCGTGCAGGCGCTCCGCGTGGGCAGCACGCAGCAGGAGATGCTGGCGCGCAGCGGCGACGATCTGCGCATCGAGTGGGGCCATTTCTATCTCGCGCTGCCGGCAGGCTCGAGCGCGGACCTGGCAGTGGGTCTGCCCAGGATGCGGGGCGAGTTTGCGAAGTCGGGCAAGCTGCCGCAGTCGGATGAAGTAGAACAGCCGGGGCGTCCGGCGCGCGATCCCTACGTACTGGCGGCGGCGTGGAGCGTGCCCCAGGTGCAGGCCCAGGAAACGACGGGCTGGGCGATGTTCGCCTATGACGACGTCTACGCCCTGCAGTACTTCCAGCGCAATCTGCGGCCCTACTGGCGGCGGAATGGCATGGGCGTGGCGGAACTGCTGTCGACAGCCGGGCGTGAGTATCCGCGGCTGCTGGCCGACTCGAAGAAATTCGATGAGGAGTTCACCGCGGATCTGGTGAAGGCGGGCGGACCGGAATATGCGGCCATCGCCGTACTGGCCTACCGGCAGGCCCTGGCGGCGCACAAGCTGGTGGCGGATCTCGATGGGACCCCGCTGTTCTTCTCCAAGGAGAACTTCTCGAACGGCTGCATCGGGACCGTCGATGTGACTTACCCCTCGGCGCCGATGTTCCTGTTGCTGAACCCCAAGCTGCACATGGCGCTCATCCGGCCGATTCTGGATTACGGCCTGTTGCCGCGCTGGCGGTGGCCGTTTGCTCCGCACGACCTGGGGCAGTATCCGCTGGCAAACGGTCAGGTGTATGGCGGCGGCGAACGGACGGAAGAGAATCAGATGCCGGTGGAAGAGAGCGGCAACATGCTGATTCTGGTGGCTGCCCAGGCACAGGCGGAAGGCAGCGCCGAGTTTGCGCGGAAATACTGGCCGGTGCTGACGAAGTGGGCCGTCTACCTGCGGGAGAAGGGCCTGGATCCGGAGAACCAGCTTTCCACCGACGATTTCGCGGGGCACCTGGCGCACAACACGAATCTCTCGATCAAGGCGATTGTCGCCTTGGGCGCGTATGCTCAAGTCGCCGAGAAGCTGGGGGATGCCAAGAACGCCAGGGAATTCCGGCAGGCGGCGGAAGAGATGGCTCGCAAGTGGCCGGCGATGGCCAAGGACGGCGACCACTACAAGCTGGCCTTCGACAAGGCAGGCACCTGGAGCCAGAAGTACAACCTGGTCTGGGACAAGCTGCTGGGCCTGAACCTGTTCGATCCGTCGATCGCGCGGACGGAGATCGCCTACTATAAAACGAAGCAGAACATCTACGGGCTGCCGCTGGACAATCGCGAGACCTACACGAAGCTCGACTGGATCGTCTGGACCGCGACGATGACCGAGAAACGCAGCGACTTCGATGCGTTCATCCACCCTGTCTTCCAGATGCTGAACGAGACCAGCAGCCGGGTCCCGATGACCGACTGGTATTGGACCCTCGATGGCAAGCAGCGCGGCTTCCAGGCCCGCAGCGTCGTGGGCGGAGTCATGATTCCGCTGCTGGCGCAGCCGGACGTGTGGAAGAAGTGGAGAACCCGCTAGAGGGTGCCCGATTGATTGGACCTGGTGGGGCGGCCTTTAGCTACATGGGACTTCGGTCCCGCCTCAGGTCCGTTTAGTTTGATTCCCGGTACGCCTGGCCGCTGCGGTAGAGTGCGAGACGAGCCCTCACCGCGGCGGCCATTTCTTTGTCGTTCCGCATCTCGGCCAGCTTAAGCGCCTCGCTCCCGGCGCGGATCGCCTCCTCAAACCGGCCCGCTTCGGCGAAAGCCGCGCCCAGCCCGTCAAGCAGGATCGGGTCGCTGCGATGCGAAAGCTCCGCTGCCTTCTCGGCCAGCGCTACTGCCTCGGCTCCATTCCGCGCGGCCTTGTCAGGACACGTAGCCAGGAGCCACGCCAGGTTGCCCAGCACTGGCAGGCGGCCCGGCTCCAGCCGCATCGCTTCGCGTAGCGTGCTGATGGCTCCGCTGTAATTGCGCTGCATGAGGTAGACTCCGCCCAGGTTGACCAGCGCCTCCATCGACTGCGGATCCAGCTCCAGCGACTGCTGGAACTGCCTGGCCGCTTCGTTGAGCTGCCCCGTCTGCAGCAGCACCAGACCCAGGTTGTTGCGGGCTTCGATGGACTCGGGCTTCGCCTCCAACGCCCGGCGGAACTCGACGGCCGCCGGTTCCAAGCGTCCCTGCCGAAGATAGATGCCCCCGAGATTGGTGCGGGCGCGCGCGTCGGTGGGATCCAACTCCAGGGCATGCTGCCACTCGGCGATGGCGGCCTCACTCTGGCCCTTCTCCGTCAGCTCGAAGGCGAGGTCGTAGAGGCGGTAGAACTCGGCGGCTGGCGCGTCGATATGGTCGAGGCCGCCCTTCGGGATGTTGGCGAACTCCGGAATGTTCACCGCTCGGTTGGCGGCGGTGGAGTTCTCGATCAGGATGGGCGGACTGTCGTTGCCGTTCTCGTCGATGTGCGTGAGGAACATCTGCGTATACGGTGACCGGCTCTTGGACGAGAAGACCATCCACCGGCCGTTGGGTGAGAAGCTGTGCCAGGAGTTCATCAGCTCCGTGTTGCAGTTCATCAGCCGTGCCTCGCCCCCCGCGGCGGGCACGATATAGAGCTTCCCGTCAGGCCGCATCAACTGGCCGTTCCGGCTCTGCACAAAGACCAGCCACCGCCCGTCCGGCGAGACCTTCGGGAAGGAGTTGCTCATGCCATTCCGCGAGGCGCCGGGAATCGGCTCCGCTGTGCCGCCCGCGCCGTTGCGGAAGGGAATGCGGTAGAGGTCGTACTGGATTTGCACCTCGTTCGGGTCGTTCGAATACTCCGCCATCTTCCGGCCCTTTGGATACGATTCCGTGGCTGGGGCACGCACGAAGATGAGCGACTGCCCGTCGGGACTCCACACGGCGTTGGACTGCACGAACCTCGGATCGTCGGCGCCGGGCAAGGCCTGCACCTTGCCATCGGCGCGGTTGTACCAGGCCAGGATGCCGCGCGTCGGATAGAACACCTGCAGGAACCGGTAGTCGGTGAAGTTCGCAACGTAATACTGGACCTCGGTCGTAGTCGCGACATAGCGGCCGTCCGGCGAAACCTGCGACATGAAGCCGATCCTCTTGCCCGGCTCCATCTGCTTCCGGAACGTCTTCCACGAGATCACATCCTCGTTGCGGATCGAGGTCTGCTGACGGACCGGCACGATGGCATAGAGGCCCTTGTCGTTGTGCGGGCCGTCGAGGTCCAGGCCCAGCGTCTTGCCGTCCCGCGAAAACGAGTGGCAGTTGGCGCAGGTGTGCATCCCCGTCAGCACCAGCCGGCTGGCGGGCTCGTCCACAAAGCGCAGCCGCCAGGCGAGATAGGGCAGCAGCTTCGGCTCCAGCGGTTTGATGATGCCCGGCTGCAGTTCCGAGGGCATCAGCGGGACGTCGCGATAGAAGATGGGCGCGCCCACCGGGTCGCGGGAGGTGTGGATCCGGACCGTACCTTGTGCGGCCACAGTAGCCCCGCTGTAGCGCAGGACCGTCAGGGTCGCGGGCTTCTCGACCGAGTGCTGTTGGATCGTCGTCCACGTCGCCGCGTCAGGCTTCCAGGTGCGCAGCGCGGCCTGGTGCGGAGTCAGTTCCGGCAGGCGGTTGGTGTTGGAGACACAGCGCGGGTCGATCTCGCCAAGCCGGATGCGCTCCCCTGCGGCTTTGACCTCGATCGGCGCCGCGCCATCGGCAAAGGTGATCTGGACCTTCCAAGCGCCGGATGCTTCTCCGGCCTCGAACCATTCGATGGAAGGAGCCTCCATGTCAGGCGGGAAGACGGAGCCGTCGCGGGGATACTCGATCCGGATGGTCGAGGCGGCCGCGGGCTGGGCCCCCACACGTGGCTGGGCCGCCAGTGGAGCCAGAAGCAACGCGAGCAGGGCGGGTATGGTTGCCGTGAAGTCCCTCATGGAAGCGGTTTCCTCTACGATACCCGGAACCGGAGCACTAAGAGGGTTACTGGCTGGCTCAGGGGCTCTTTCCATTTCCCTGGTGGACAGGCCCGTTAACGCTAACTATAATGGGCGTGATCATGCGACGCCTGCTGACCGCCCTCCTCCTCTTCACCGGACTCCTGTCGGCTCAACGCGACATTCCACCCGGGTCCCTCAACAAACCCGAACGGCTGGAATGGTTCCGCGACCAGGGCTTCGGCATGTTCATCCACTGGTCGGTGGACAGCCAGACCGGTGTGGTGATCTCGCACTCGCTCGCCGGCGCCGATGAGGCCTATACCAAGCGCTTCTTCGACGACCTGCCCAAGACCTTCAACCCGCGCAAGTTCTACCCCCAGGACTGGGCCGCCCTCGCCAAGTTGGCCGGCATCAAGTACGTCGTCTTCACCACGAAGCACCACTCCGGCTTCACCATGTGGGACACGAAGACCAACGATTTCGGCATCATGCACACGCCGTTCAAGCACGACCTGACGCGTGAAATCCTGGACGCCTTTCGGGGGCAGGGCATTGCCCCCGGCATCTACTTCTCGCCCGACGACTTCTGGTGGCTGTGGAAAAACAAGATCGACATCCAGCGAGGCATCCCTGGTGTGCAGCCCCGCAACAATCCGGGCCTCATGAAGCTGGACTTGGCCCAGATGCAGGAGTTGATGACCAACTATGGACCCATCGACGTGGTCTTCTTCGACGGTGAACCGCAGGAGTTGCGCGACCTGGCCTGGAAGCTCCAGCCGAATACGGTTGTGACTCGCGGCGCCATCCAGACGCCTGAGCTGTACGTCCCCGGCGTCCCGCTGGAAGGCGCGTGGGAAGCCAACTTCACCATGGGCACGGCCTGGCAGTATCAGCCGCAGAACGAGGACTACAAGTCCGGCGGCCGCGTCATCGACATCCTGGTAGAGACACGCGCCAAGGGCGGCAACCTCCTGCTCAATATCGGTCCCAAGCCCGACGGCGAACTCCCCATCGAGCAGGAAGAGCGCCTCCGCGAGGTGGCGCTGTGGATGCAGGTGAATCAGGAGTGCATCTACAATGTCCGCCCCTGGGTGATCACCAACGAGCAGAACATCTGGTTTACCAAGGCGAAGAACGAGGACACGGTCTATGCCGTGGTCAAGCAGGAGCCGCGCTGGGTACGCGCGCAGTGGCGCGACTTCGTCCTGAAGAGCGTGCAGGCCACTCCGCAATCCGTTGTCACCGTGCTCGGTCAGAACGACCGCGTCCTCGAATACCGGCCGGAAGTGAACCCCAAGCCCTCCCTCAAACAGGAATCCGATGGCCTGCACATCCGTGCCATGTTCACCCACCGTCTGCAGGACAACAGCAAGTGGCCCAATCCCATCGTCCTGAAGATCACGAACGTCAAGCCGGCCTTTACGCCGCCCAAGGTGGAGACGAGCAGCGCGAAGTTCGACAAGGCCACGAAGACCGCCACCCTCTCCGGAAACCTGGTGGACCTGGGCAAGGCCCCATCCCTGGAAGTGGGCTTCCAATACCGCAGCATCATCGGCCTGGATGCCAGTGACCGCTCCATCCCCTGGCAGAACGGGCCCTCGCAGACCGTGAGCGCCACCGGCGCCTTCACCCTCACGGTGCCCAACCTGAATCCCGAAGGTGTCTACGAGTTCCGCGCGTACGCCAAGCATCCGGTCCTGACGATCTACGGCGTCGACAAACGCCTGCCCATGAAGTAAGGAAGTATCACCATGCAAGTCAGCCGACGAAACCTGTTGCAGATGGCCGCCGCCGCGCCCGTCCTGGCGCAGGGCGCCAAGCCGGTCTTCGAAGGGCACTTCGAGTCCCTCGCCCAGTACAAGTGCCCGGACTGGTTCCGGAACGGAAAGTTCGGCATCTGGGCCCACTGGGGTCCGCAGTGCGTGCCCAAGACTGGCGACTGGTACGCGCGCAACATGTACATCGAAGGGTCGCCCCAGTACAAGTACCACGTCGAACACTACGGCCATCCGTCCAAGGTCGGCTTCAAGGATATCGTCACGCAGTGGAAGGCCGAGAAGTTCGATCCCGAGGCGCTCATCACGCGCTACAAGGCCGCCGGAGCGCGCTACTTCGTCTCCATGGGTATCCACCACGACAACTTCGACATTTGGAATTCGAAGCATCACAAGTGGAATGCCGCCCAGATGGGCCCGAAGAAGGACATCGTCGGAATGTGGGCCAAAGCCGCGCGCAAAGCCGGCCTGCGCTTCGGCGTGACGGAGCACCTGGAGCGCACCTGGTCCTGGTTCAACGTCAACAAAGGCGCTGACAAGGAAGGGCCTTACAAGGGGGTGCCGTATGATGGCAACGATCCCAAGTACGCCGACTTCTATCTGCCGCCGCACGAAGACAACTCCCGAGCCTTCCCGCTGAATCCGCCGGATTCCTGGAAAAAGGAGTGGCAGGCCCGCATCACCGATCTCATCGATCAGCACGAGCCGGACCTGCTGTATACCGACGGCGGCATCCCGTTCGGAGAAGTGGGCAAATCCCTGGTGGCGCACTTCTACAACCAGAGCATCAAGCGCAATAAGGGCAAGCTGGAAGCGGTGTACAACATCAAGAACGTGCACGACAACGTGCACGGCGAGTTCGATCCGCGCTGCTGCATCTATGATCTGGAACGCGGCTACGCCGACAAGATCCTCGACCTCCCCTGGCAGACCGACACCTGCATCGGCGACTGGTTCTACAAGGCCGGCATGCAATACAAATCGGCGCAGACCGTGGTTCACATGCTGGCCGACATCGTCAGCAAGAACGGCAACCTGCTGCTGAACTTCCCGCTGCTGCCCGACGGCACGCTGGACGCGGAAGAGAGCGCCGTCCTGGACGGCATCACGAAGTGGATGTCCGCGCACGGCGAAGCGATTCACGACACGCGCCCCTGGACGAAGTTTGGAGAAGGTCCGACGCAGGCCTCGGGCGGGATGTTCAGCGAGCGTTCGTTGAAGCAGTACACCGCCCAGGACTTCCGCTTCACGAAGAAGGGCGAAGTGCTCTACGCGATCTGCCTGGGCGTGCCCGCGAAGCAGGCAGTGATCCAGTCGTTAGCCGAGAATGCGCCGCAGAAGGTCCAGCGCGTGGAACTGCTCGGGCGCAAGCAGGCGCTGAAGTTCCAACGCAGCGGGCAGGGCCTGACGGTCGAGATGCCGGAAGGGATGAGCCCGGATCTGGCCGTGGTTTTCAAGGTGAGCTAGAGAGCGCCTGAGCCTCAAGAGACAAGTTGGCGCTGGTCTCCGCTCTCTGAGGAGGTGAGATGCGCCGAACTCCTCGCAGTTTGCACGCGGCGTAGTCATGGTGATGGAGTGCCGATGGACATGGGGAAATTCGCAATGGCGGCTTGGTCCCAACGGATTTGCCTATCGTTAGGTCGCGTCAGGCAGCTGCATTACACGAACCAGTCATCCATCTGGGCCTTGTGTCAGTCCTGGCGCGGCCCAATCATGCTGAGGCGGATTGGCAACTCCACCACTTGGCCGTTCGGGCAATCGTACTAATTTCGCGCTGGTCTACTCGAAACACAGCTTGCTACACTTGTAGATATGCCTGCCGACGCCCATCCCGTTGACGCTCTGGAGCAACTTTTCGCGCTAGAGGACTCCTCGTCATCCCCGGTCAAGGTTGCGATTACGGAGCTTTTGTCGATTGCGCCGCTTCCCTGGCCCTTGGACAAGGTTGTGCAAAAGTTCAAGGCGCACCATAGCGCCGATTCCTCGGACCGAATAGGCATCATGCTAAAGACCTGCATGGATGAAGTTCGTAAGCATGCCGCGGAGCTACAGTTCCTACGGGAGACCGTGTCTGCTGAAGAGGTTGCCAGACGAGAGGCGGCGCTGAAGGATCTGATGCTTGATGCTTCGCGCAAGGCCGAAGCGACGCGTAGTCTTGAACGTGTCAGGCGAATTGGAATGATACTCGCAACGTCAGCCATCGAATCCAAATCCATCAATGAGGACGAAGTCGAGGAGATGATGAGAGTAGCGATGAGCTTGAGTGATGCAGACGTTCTTATTCTAAAGGCTGCTATCCAGCTATTCGATCAGGAAACGACGGCCAAATCGGAGGCGCGCAACAGCATCTCCGCCCGAGCCTGGATGGCCGTGGGGCATCAAACAGGCGGAATCGCCGGAGACGAACTAGCAAGTATCGGCGCTAAGCTTCAGAGCTTTGGCCTTGCATCGCGAATCCAAGGGATGACCGGAGACACTGATTCCTTTGCAATACTGCCACGTGGGCGAAGGTTCATCGCTTACATCGGAACGATTGTTGGCCAACAAGCCTCAGGCGGCCTTTAGTTCTTTCTCCTGCCAAGATCATGCCTGAGTCGGGATCAGCCGAGATTTCGACTGTAAAGCGACGATTGAATCGGATCTATGTCCAGTCCGTAATTTCGAATTTCACGCTGCACTACTTGGCCCATCCATTTTGGAGCAGTTGGCGAGATATGCACTGCGTCGATCAGTGATTGCAGATTGACCTTTAGCCGCAAGGATGGAGGCGAATCTCTAAGTTTACATTTTATGCCAATGAGAAGCCGGAGTTCCTGCTCGTGGCTGAAACTCTTGCGTTTGGCGAATGTCAAGCCGTCTCGACGATTGGGATCCCGGAGTTGAGCGGCAATCTCGTCTTCCTCAAGGTACTCGATACTGCCAAACGACAACTCGCCGATCTCAAATCCCTGCATGCGTTGCGAGACCTCTGGGAGTGCCCTCGTCAGCCGATCAACGCCTGAGCGTACCGCTATCCCAGCGGTGGCGTAAATGCTCCACATCGCGGCCGATTCGAATTGACTCTGGAACCAGCAGTTTACGTACTCCACTCGGAGCCCAAATTGCCGTTTATCCTTGCAAGCCCTGGCCCTGGACAAAGCATGTTCAAAGGGATCCTGTAGGTGGTCAACTCTTGTGAAATGCAACTCGCTAGTTTGAAGCAAGTCCACAAATTTCGCGAAATCGAGGTAGCGCCAGACCGGGCGTTCGGCCGTACTCATTTGCGATGCGCTGGAAGTCTTAGTTTTCATCCCAGAAATGGCCCTCGAAGCATTAGGTCTTCTCGACTCTAGCGGAAAAGGGGATCGCCTGTTACTTCGGCCCTATCTCTATCCTTCTTCCAGGCGACATACCCAGTATTCTACCTTGGGCCGGGATTCACGATCACCGGGGATCTGCCCAGTTCGAGCTCTGGCTCCCAGCCCTTCAGAACGGGGGCGGCCTTACGTGCACCTTCCCAGAACCCACAGAAAGCAAAACACTTACTGCCGCAAGCTCTTCAATATTCGACCCTAAAGCACCCGGTATCCGCTAACCCTCCACCCTTCTCCAAGCCCGGTAACTTCCCGCATTGCCAGAACTTAGCGGATTCCACGACCTCCGCCCTCAGCCTACTCCGTACTCCGAAGTACACAATTAATCAATCGAAACGGCCACTGGGACGGGTCAGCCCGGGCCCAGGAGAAGGCACCCAGGGAAGGGAGGTTGGAAACGCGCCGTTCAGCCCTGCCCACCGCTTGCGATTAGCGGTCCACCGGCCACGCGAACTCCAAAGCACGCATTCAATCAAATGGAAGCCCACTGGGACGGGCCGCCCTCCGGCAGACCGAGAGCGGCAGTCTGTGATGCAAGGGACCGGGCGGAGTCCATCTGGATGAGTAAATAATTGGTTTCCTGAGGCGAAAAGCAGTGACGGGTGTGCAGTCCACTCAGGAACAGAAACGAGTGCTTTCGAACTGGTCGCGTGTCTGGCCCCATTTCCGCCGGCTTACCGTAGCGGCGAGGCTAGGCGGTCTCCAGCACGTGCATTTCGATCCGCAAGCCCGCAGCAGTCGCCATGTTCACCAGCGCATCCAGGGCGAACAAGTTGATCTTGCCACGCATCAGGTCGGAGACGCGCGGCTCCGTGACGCCGAAAAGTTGGGCCGCTTGCACCTGACTCATCCCAGTACGGCTGATGTGATCCTTCAGGGAGATCATCAGGACCGAGCGCAGTTTCACGTTGGCAGCCTGCTCGGGCGTGTCTTCGATTGCGTCCCACACATTGGTAAAAACTTGCTTAGTCATTGCCCTAGCTCCTTCAACAACTCGCGTTAACGTTTGGCGGCATGCAGCATACGAGATGTTGTATCTCTGGCAATCCGCCGGCCCCGGCAGGTCACATTTCGCCTCACGCGGCGTCGCGGACTTCAACCGCCAACTGCTTCCCAAGAACCGCGAGGGCGGCCTGGATCTTCTCGGACTTGGTGGCGTGTTCCGGATCGAGCATGCGGCGGATCACTCGCTCGTGGAGTCCCAGCCGACGCGCCAACTCGGAGTTGCTGACACCCTGATCGCGCATAGCCAGGTAGAGCGCCAGCTTCGGCGCCAGCCAGAGCGGCACCGGCACCAGGCGCTGTTTCCGCTTGGGTGCTGATGGCGTTGGGATCTCCTCCCGGCGGGACAAGCGGATCGAGAGATCGGAGCCGAGAGCGTCCATGGCTTCTTCCATCGCCTCACGGTCGTCCTTGCCGTCTGTCGCGACGCGGGCAAGGTCGACAAACTCGACCAGAACGCGGCCATCACTGCCGGCCGTGAACTTCGCCGGATACCTGAATAGGGACACGTCCTTACCTCCTACAGGTCATGCGGGTCGATCTTCAAATCCGCGCACATCTTGGCCAGCAGGTCGCGGCCAATCTCTTTCTTGCGGCCTTGAGAGTCGTGAACTCGTCGCCCACGTAGAGGCGGCCGTGGCTCCCCTTTCCCTTGTCGGCCACGGACTGGCAATTGAGGTTCCGGTTCCGCGCCAGCTACCGCACGCGCCGCTGAAAGTCACTGCCTTTCACGATTTCAGTCTCGGACAGTTCTGTCCGAGTGTCAAACGTCCGGTTGCGCGGCGTCATGCACCGGCCTGGGCAATAGCCCCCCCACCCGCAACCTCCATCCAAAAACTTCTCCAACCCCCCGGTAGAAATCCCCATCCCCCACTCGTCGTTATAGTGAAGGCGGGGCACCTAGCCCAGCTGAAAACCACCTCAGGAGAAGACAATGCCGCAATACTTGGTTGCTGGGTACCTCCCCGACGACTTCGACCCGTCCACCGTCGACGAAGCGATGATCAATGACATCCACGCGCTCAACAAGGAGATGATCGCTGCCGGCGTCAGGAAATTCGCCTGTGGCCTCGGAGCCACCAAGTCGCTGCGTGCGCAGGCCGGCGGCGAAATCCTCGTCACGGACGGGCCCTACCTGGAGGCCAAGGAACACATCGGCGGCCTCTGGATCCTGGAATGCGCCGACATGGACGAGGCGGTGGCCTGGGCGCGCAAAGGTCTCGTCGCCACTCGCGGCCAGGTCGAGGTCCGCGAGATCTTCTTCATGCCTGCCCCCGAATAGGACGCCCCTGCCGCGGCAGCGAAGGCGTGCCGTCGCTATTCCGCCATCAACGGCTCTTCCACACATCGTGAGCGTGTTCGCCTGACAACTATGATGGAGTCAGGCGAACATGAGCGATGTCGGCAGGGCAATCGAAACGGTCTGGAAACTCGAGTCCACGCGCCTCATCGCTGCCATTGCCCGTGTCACTCGCGACATCGGCGTAGCCGAGGAACTCGCCCAGGACGCTCTCGTGGCCGCTCTCGAGCGGTGGCCCGAAGAAGGAATCCCCGAAAATCCTGCCCCCTGGTTAATGACCGTGGCCAAGCGGCGCGCCATCGACAATCTGCGCCGTGGGCAAATGCTTCAGCACAAGCACGCGGAAATTGCCCGTGAACTGCAAGGCCAACAACAACGGCTCGGAGACGCCATGGACCGCGCTCTGGATCAGGTCATCGACGACGACGTGCTGCGGCTCATCTTCACCGCCTGCCATCCCGTGCTCACGGTGGAAGGTCGCGTCGCGCTGACCCTGCGTCTCATCGGCGGCCTCTCCACCGCGGAGATCGCCCGCGCCTTTCTTGCCCCCGAGAAGACGATCGGGCAGCGCATCTTTCGCGCCAAGAAGACTCTCTCCGAGGCCCAGGTGTCCTTCGAGACGCCTCGCGGCGAGGACTTGCACGGCCGCGTGCAATCCGTGCTGTCCGTCATCTATCTGATCTTCAACGAAGGCCATACCGCCACCACGGGCGACGAATGGATGCGGGCCTCGCTCTGCGAGGAAGCCCTGCGGCTCGGGCGCCTGCTGGCGCAGCTTCTGCCCGGCGAGTCCGAGGTGCACGCGCTGCTGGCCCTCATGGAATTCAACGAGTCGCGCACCGCGGCCCGCCGAGGCAGCAACGGCGAGGCGGTCCTGTTGCCCGACCAGGATCGCTCGTTGTGGGACGCCACACGGATTCAGCGGGGCATGGCCGCGCTCGAACTGGCGCAAACGCTCGGCGGTGGCGCGAAACCCTACGCGTTGCAGGCCGCCATCGCCGCCTGTCACATGCGCGCCCGCACCTCGGCCGAGACCGACTGGCCCCGCATCGTTCTGCTTTACGATACCCTCGCCCAAACCGCGCCCTCGCCTGTCGTCTCCCTGAATCGGGCCGTTGCCGTCGGCATGGCCCAAGGCCCGGACGCGGGACTCGACGCCCTCAACGCCGCCGCCGCCCTGTCGGGCCATCATCTCTTTCACAGCGTACGCGCAGACCTGCTGAAGAAACTGGGCCGATTCGCCGAGGCGTGCGAAGAGACCCGGCGCGCCATCGCCTTGACGCAAAACCTGCGGGAACGGGAACTGCTGGCGGAAAGATTGAAGCACATGCAGGAGTCCGCCCCTCCGACGTAGTTCCGCCGCCAAAACAGCCACCCCATGTGGGGCGGCATTCATGCTGCGCGGAGCTTCAGCTCCGCCCCTTCCAAAATCCGGAAACCGCGGCGCTGCTGCAACGCCAACCCTCAACCGACACCCTCCCCCGCGAACCACAGCGAGATCGGCGAATCTGTCAGCCCGCCGCCCGCTGCTAGGCTGGGAAGGTAACCCCATGGCGAAACTGATCTACTTCATGCCCACCTCGCTGGATGGCTACATCGCCGGCGATGGCAACTTCGATTGGTCGGCGCCCAGCGAGGAGACCTTCTCCTTCATGACCGAGCTCATCCGTCCCATGGGCACGTACCTTTACGGACGCAAGGAGTACGAAACCATGGCGGTCTGGGCGACGCCCGAGGTCCTGCCGGGCCTGACGCCAGCCATGCAGGACTTCGCGAACATCTGGCAGCAGGCCGAAAAGATCGTCTACTCCCGAACCTGGGAGTCCCTTTCCGCTCCAAGGACGCGTCTGGAGCGGACCTTCGACCCCGCAGCAGTTCGCGAGCTAAAGGCGCAAGCGTCCCTCGACCTGTCGATAGCCGGTCCGACCCTCGCCGCCGAAGCCATCCAGGCCGGCCTGGTCGACGAGTACCAACTTCTTGTCCTCCCCGCTCTCCTGGGCGCAGGCATTCCGGTCTTGTCCGCCAACGTAAAGCAAAAGCTGGAACTCCTGGACGAGCGTCGTTTCGCCAACGGAGCGGTCTATCTCCGCTATCAAGCCCAGTCCTGACGGAGCCCGTCGCCGCGCGGCCTGAACCACTGCCGGCCCGCCCAACCCGAAGGCCCACACCCCGCCGCCAGGGCGGACACCCGCGTCCCGCCCGGAGCATCAACGGCCAGCCAGGACAACCCAAACCATAACGCCAGCATCCTTCGCAACGAACCCCGATCGCCAGGGAGGGGTCCCCACCGCGTAACGAACCCGCAAACGGAGCCGCGAACATGAGTGAGCGGATAGCCACCGAAAGACTCCACTCCGGCACTACCGCGACCCTGAGCCGCGCATCTTCAGCAGTCGAGTCCCCACCGCGTAGCGAACCGTGACTGGCAAGCAGCGGGCGACGGAAACCCACGCGTCTTCCTCGAAGGAATCCCAGGCGCGCCACAAGCCTCCGAGCATTGCCCCGCCATCCCGCAGCCCGCAGCCCGTAAAACCGCCCGAACGACCTTCTGACAGCGGCCGCACGCAGGCAACGCCACCGACGCCCCAATCTGCGTGATCAGTTTTCCACCCACTCCCGCCCCTGAGTCAATGTGGGCATTGCCTCGACAAAGGACAGAGCTTTGGGTTACCTCTTCGGAAATGATCTCTACGACGGCTTCGGCACCTGGCCGATTGCCTACATCCCTTACGGTGGTGCCGATTTCGGCGAGTTGCAGTCGGTGGCAGAGGCGACCGGAGCGGGCGGCGAGGACGCCTATTACGCTGCGTGGACTTCCGTTGCGGCGCGCTTGGAGGCGGATGCCTCCGAGGCCGAACACAAGGGGCGCCTCCACAGCGCAAGGGAGCTGTATCTGAAAGCCAGCGCTTTCTACGCAACTTCCTACCACCCGATCTATGGCGAGCCGGTCGATCCACGGCTGCTCACGGCTTTCCGCAAACAGGTGGAAACGCTGGATAAGGGGCTTGGGCTCCTGGCGCACCCCGTCGCGTCGATGCGCATTCCGTTTGAGCAGACAGCCCTGCCCGCCTATCTGATCCCTGCAGAGGGTCTGGAGCGGGAAGCACGCCCCTTGATCATCTTCACCAACGGCTATGACGGGACGATGACCGACATGTACTTCGCCTCCGCCGTGGCGGCCTCCAGGCGCGGCTATCACTGCCTGCTGTTCGACGGACCGGGCCAGGGAGAAATGCTCTACGAGCACGGTATTCGCCTGCGTCCGGATTGGGAAAATGTCATCTCCGCGGTGCTGGACTTTGCGCTGGCCTTGCCCAATGTCCGGACAGAGGAGATCGTCCTGAGTGGATGGAGCCTCGGCGGCCACCTCGCACCGCGAGCTGCCTCGGGAGAACACCGCATCGCCGCCTTGATCGCCGATCCGGGTATCTGGAGCATCTGCGGGATGTTTCGGGACTTTGCCGTTCGTACCCTCGGCGTCACCCGCGAGGCCGCGTCTAATCTGGGCTCGCTGGAACAGTCCCTGATCGATCGCATGGACGCAATCATCAACAATGAGCCCGCCCTCCACTGGAAGGTCGTTCAACGAGGCTACTGGGTGCACGGGGTAAACAACCTGCGCGACTACCTGATCTCGGCGGAACGTTTCACGATGGATGGCCGCGCGGAACTCATTCGATGTCCGGCCTTGCTCACCATGCCCGAGCATGACCCACTCGCGTCCGGCACTCCGGCGTTCTTCGGCGCCCTCCGCTGCCCGAAAACGCTCCTGCGGTTCAGTGCCAGCGAGGGGGCCGGGGATCATTGCGAAATGATGAATCGGACTTTGCTGAACCGGAAGGTGCTCGACTGGCTCGACGAGTTATTCCTTCGTGCCTAGCGTCCTGCCGGGAATGAACGGGCGCGACGCTTCAGCAAAGGGGAGGGGAAGCGAGCGGGGAAGGGGAAGGCGAAGGGAAATGGATATCCTGGTGTGCGCCATTCCGCAAGGCGCTAAATAGAAAGGCCGAGCAGTCTGTGGCGGAAGTCCCGCTGAGCGACTTCCCCCACAGGCTGCTGGGCCAATGTCAACCACAGCCGTCCAGCACGCGGCACACCTGCCGCATCTGGTGTTGTGTTCAAAGGGTCCCTGGCGGTGGTTAGTGGTCTTCTTGGGAGTGGTCTCCGTTCTAGAGGGATTGAGCCTGTTCAATTCAGCACACAGCGAGAAGTCCGGGGGACGTCCAGCCTCTACTCTCCTCTCCCCTGGGAAACCCGTCCTACCTCGGCAATTTCCTGAACTTCACGTTCTTCGCGCCAAAATTGGAAATCCTCAGCTCGACGACCTGCCCCGCGGAATCCCGTTGGAACTCAAACTGGGCGGGAAATTCGATTCTTCCCGTAAACGAATCCTTGTTCACCTCGGTCAGTTGGATATCGCCGTGCCTCAGGTGCGTCAGCGATAGTTTTCCGTTCAGGACTCTCGCCGTGTAGGTGGCATCCAGCTCCGGGCTGTAGAACCTGCCTTCGAAATCACTCAGGCTGGCCTTAGCGGCCGGGAGAGCCTGGCTCGTGCCCCCGGTGCTGCCCTCGGCGTTCTTCTTCGGCTGCAACAGGTCCGTCAGGCTGAAATCGGTGACGGCCTCCGCATGGTCCAGTTGGGCAAAGTGCTCGTCGTTGCTCAGCAGCACGAACGCAAAGTGCTGCCCGGGAAAGCGCCAGAAAGAACTGCGAAACCCGCCCGAATGTCCGCCGTGGCTCAGCACCTCCAACCCCCGGTACGTCCTCCGCACCTGCCCTTTCGCGTAGTAGCCGACATCTCCTGGCAACGAGTAGTAAACCACGCGATCGCCATTGTCGAGAAGGGACGGCTCATTGAACTTGGCGATCAGTTCCCGATCGCCGGCGATGGGCTTCTCAAGATTCAGCGCCCACTTCGCCATGTCCTCGGCCGTAGTATAAAGATTCGAAGGACCCACGATCGAATCGTTCAGATTCACCCGCTTGTAGGCGCCCTTCTCTCTGAAGTACGAGTCCGCCCGGTTTTTGATGATCGTTTCGTGATCATCGGAGAACCGGGTATTGCTCATGTGGAGCGGGTCGAAGATGTTCTGCCGGGTAAACTCCGCAAACGTCCGGCCGCTCACGTGCCTGACGATCTCCGCCAGCAGCAGGTAGCCCGAGTTGCTGTACAGATAAGCACTGCCCGGTTCGAAGTTCAGTGCCCGCTGCCGCCGGATCACCCGCAGGGCCTGCTCCGTGGTCATCACATCGTCCATCCGCCACCCGGCCAGGGTGAGCAGGGCGGCCTGATCTCGAATCCCGCTCGTGTGCGCCAGCAGGTGTTTGATACGAATGCTCTTGCCGAAATCAGGCAGCTCCGGCAGGTACGTTCGGATGTCGTCCTCAAGCGACAGCTTTCCCTGCTTCTCGAGGAGATAGACGGCGAAAGCCGTGAACTGCTTGGACACGGAGGCGGCCTGAAAGACCGTAGTGGCCGTCACCGGGACTCCATGCTCGAGGCTCGCCGTGCCGTAGCCCTTCAAAAGGACGACTTTGCCATCGCGGACGATCCCTACTGCTACCCCAGGCGTGGATGCGCCATACTTCGAGAACAGCGAATCCATCTGCTTCTCCATGGCCGCGTCTTGCTGCCCGAAACCCAGGCTGCCGCAGATCACGGCACAGAGGACAGCGGGAAGCAATCGTAGCGTTCGGTGGCGGCGGTCGGGCATGGTATCTCCTGGAGGCGCATCTGCTCGGCCTTCCGAGGAAAGCCCCAACGATATATGACGAATTCCACACAAAAACGTGAGTGAAACGCGCCCCGCCCGGTGGACTCCGGCCGGCAAGCGGCGAGAAAGAGATCGGGACAAAGCCTGCGGTCCGCATCCGCGCGCCCCCTCAGGCCGCGATTCGCGGGACGCCAACGAACCCGTCTCACAAAGCGCCCTGCGATACCTCGAAATACCGGTGGCCGCCGGCCCCCGCCGCATCTTGGAACCGCCTAGGCTACGGCGACAGATAAACACCGCCCCAGCTCAACCTTCATCTGCGGAGTATTCCGAAGGACACATTCTACGAACCAACTGCCACGGCGGGCCTTCTGTTGCCAGCGCACATTCTTCTTCAGAACTCTGCTCACCCTTCAGTGATTGGCCGCGAGGTCACCCGGGCCACAGCCGGCCAGTATCGGAACGGCGCCTCGCAACGGAAACCGCTGCCTCACCCGCCCACAAACTCTGTCGCGACGATCACTGCCAAGCCTGTCGCGGCAGACCGGTTCAGGCCAATGGCTCGATCAAATGCGATCCCTTCCCCTGTTATGGAGAACTTGCGCGGGAAACGCTCCCAGCGAATCTCAGCCGGTGCAGCTACTTTGTCGCGATGCGCTCTATTTCGAGTAGCGTACTGGGCGATTTGACTTTTTATGAAACCGCAGGCATTGCTCATATTGAGATCCAGCAACGCCTGTCCGCAGTAGCGGTGCTCTGACGACTCCATCATGGCGGGGTAGTCCACTAGACTGTTTGCCTTCTGGGACTGTCGAATGATGTGACTTAATGTGCTGAGATGAATTCGCTAATTACTTTGCCCGGTTCTTGAATTGCCCGAAATAACTAAACGGAAATCCGTAGTAAGGCAGTGCTTCTGCCAGTTCCCCGGTTTTGGTTTGTTGAATCGCGGGCAGCGAAGCTAGTCGCTTGGCAACTCGCTTCAGTTGGCGCTCTCGATGGCGGTCTAGGGCTTTAAAATGTGTGAGGACGATCTTCTTGTCAAGAAGCCCCCTGAACCCGCTTGCCCAGCATAAAGGGAGAGGCTCGCTGAGGCTCTGGCTCAACTCTCTGCGCCCCACGGCTTGCGAATTGAGTCGTTGACGGAGTCTATAGAGGATCTGGCGGCCATTCTTCCTGATTCCTCTTGCGAACGGGGTGATCTCTCCAGGTCTGCTTCTGTCGGGATTCAAAGTGCCAAGTAAGCTGTCGGCTAATGAAGTCATCTTCTTGAATTGTTTTTTGAGTGATTTGAGTCTGATTCTGATTGTGCCGTCGTGGCGTATTTGGTACCCAACAAACTGGATCCATGGTACATGGCTCGGTATGGATGGGCGGCACCATTTATAGGGTAGATGTGATTTCCCGCTCCAAAAGGTCTTCGAATAGTGGTTAATTGATTTTGGAGGATGGGCCGGTAGCTTGAGATCGGAAAGAGTCGATTGATATAAATCATAAGCCTGATTGCATACCGCCTGATCTTGAGCCAAGAGGATCATGTCGTCACAATAGCGAAGGTATCTAAAACTCTTTCTGATTCTCCTTTTTAGGCGATTCAATTCCTTGTCGGCCTTGTGAAGAACCGCGTTTGCAATTAGGCAGGAGAGTGCACCTCCTTGAGGGACGCCAATGGGTGGTAGCGAAGTTGTTTTGTGCAGCAATTGAAGTTCCTTCTCGTGCCATTTGAAAGCCCCATTGATGTCCCTTCTGCGGAGTGCTGTTGTCGCCTCGCCGGCAACATTGACAGAAAATGAATAGACGCGTAGGTAGGCGTTGAAAACGTCTATTGCCCGTGGTTCTATTGCTAGGGATGGTTGCTTGCGTTTTGCGTCGGCAATCAATTCGGAAAGAGAAGAAAGTGCAACCGGATGAGCGACACAATCAAAAAATCCCCTAATGTCACACTCCGCAACATAGATTCCCTTTGATCTGTGGCGACGATTCATCGCCAATATCTGATTGGCTACATCATGAATTGTTGGCGGGGGTGTGCCGTCCCGTCCAGTGCGGAAAGCGACGCAGGAGTCATGGAGCGCATGATCTAGATTGTCACGAAAGTATCGTGCAGTGAGGCTGTCGATGATTCTGTCTTCGAGCTCAAAGACTGCAATGGGGCGGTATTCATGTGCTTTTTTGTCTTTCAGTGCAGCGTGTATTCTTGGCGGTTGGAAAGAGAATGTCGTGCCTTCGAAGACTCGCTCTCTGATTTGCTCAATCTTCTTTTGTAGCTCTTGTGCCCAAGCCACCTGAGGTTGTCTCTTCCGTAGGGTAAGCACGGCACGGACCAGCGCGTGGAGAACAAGGTTCTGACTAGGTGGATTCGGTCGTCTGCTTGGGCGAAAACTGTGCCATTGCCTCCTCGACGGGAATATTGATTGAAGAACGGGACTAATGCTGCTTGCTGCTCGTTCTTGCGCGTCTCTTGAGATGCGGCACAGAAACAGTGCGTCATGGCGCTTGGCCGCAAGCTTGACACGTGCCTTGCACAGCTCACGAATGATGCGCTCGTCCGAGAAATAACTTCGAAAAGAACTCATACTCACTGTCAGTTGTTAGGACCGTTGCCGCGGGAAAAATATGCTGCAGCTTATTGCCAACATGGTATGCTGGACATGCCAAACGTTCAGTAGCGGGGGCCTATTGTCGTGCGCTTGCACGCCGATTTAATGCCACGCCGAGATGCACTGAGCACCATCGGTCCGCCGAAATGGAGCACATGAAGAGGTACATGCCTCAACCTGCCCCGCACGACATCAGTCACTAACTGCGAACTAGTTCGCGGTGCTCAGTTTATACCAGAAGCCATGACAACTGCAAGGCGGATTGTCGATGGCTTGGTACTAGTAAAAATTGCTATGTTGCTGGGTGATTAGCCCCTGTCATGGGCGCCTGCCAATTCACAGTGCCGGGCAGTATTAGCGCACTGCTCTCAGTAATGTAGTGCGTGCCAGACTGAGCTGGGCACGGGGAGGTTACTGGCGTGTCACTCCCCATTTTGTCCCGAATGCATTCATCCTCGGAGGTGCGGTTTCACGGGCAGCAGTTGCCTGGGTCATTCTCGACCGGGCACAGGAGGAGGGGCAAAGAGGGGCATCCCGACCCACCGCAAATAGGACTCCCGAGATTCATCACATCATCGCACAACTGGAGGCTCAGCAAGGGAGATCGCAAATGACCATCGCCCGGCCCCATCAACCGGCGGCAGCCAAGGTCAACTCCTCCCCTGGATGGTCGCTGGCCACCGCGCCAGTCATCGGTTTGCGAGCCTGCTGCTGAAAGTGAATACTCCCCCCCGGAATAGCTCATCCCCAAAAAGGTTGCCCGGCGTGTATCGACTTTCGACGGCGCGCTACTCGGCTTCCGGCACCGGCATATGAAACAGCGGGCGCCCATTCTCGACTCCTCCAGACCCTCGGAAGAACTCCAGATCCAGGAGCCGCCGACGGTCGTGACCGCTGAAGTGCGCCACCGCGCTCGACCACTCGTAGTCCACTGGTTGTTCCGCCAGTCCTGCCCGCATGGGATTTGATTCGACATAACGGATTGCAGTCCAAAGATCCGCGGGCCCCATCGGGCAGGAGTAGAAACGATTCTGCCAGAAATGCCCGCAGCGCGAGCGCCGGGCATTGAATACTGTGCGGACCGCCGATGGACACTCCGGAAGAGGGCTGCCAGGGAGTCCTCTCCCGGAGTGGCAGCGATCAGGCGAATTGGTTGGGCATCAAGCAGTAAGTAAGGACTGCGGCGTCCGAAAAGGCCGCCTGCGCGCGCATGAGATCCAGATAAACCAGGCGATCGGCTCGAGTACGAATGACGAGTTGACGCGGTTCCGCGCTGCGTGATGAGGTAGGCCGCGCCTGGCGCAACGCATCGGTCAATCCCGGGCAGTCTGATGGTAAAGTGCAGATGGAGATGTTGAATTCTCAGAGAAAACCCCAGTGGGACGGGTGTCCCCTTTTCGAGTTGACAGAAGATCATGGCGACGAACTGTCGACAGCGGGTGAACCCGCGAACGTGGCATTCTGCCTTGTAATCGCGGACGAGGGCGGCTCACTCAAGGCGGGGGAAGGTCTGCAAAATCTGGCTAAAGATGCTGGATTCTCGAATCATGGCGGAGGGCTCCTTTGCTGTCGGTTTCAGTTTCTTGCCGGAAACCTGAGCCAGCCTATCAAAGCGAGTGCTCCGCCGTGCTGCTACACCTCATGCCAGTGGCTGCGGGCTAGTTTGCACGGGAGTGGCGAGGAAGAGTTGACGTCAGGCATTGGAGGCCAGATGATGAACTGGAGAACGTCTTCGATGGGGCCGACGTGTCAATACCGGGGTGGTATCTTCTGACTGTGCGGTATTCGCCTTTCGCTGAAAATGCTTGTCGTGCTCGACCGTATGAGCCTCGAAGCCAGCGATAGGGCTATGGAACGGATTTAGCTCACGAGTGTACAGCCTCACGTCGGTGGAGAAACTTGCGGATGTCGACAGAAATGCCCATAAGGAAAGATGATTTATTGACCGATTTTAACCGACAGGGGCCAAGGCGCGGCGACGGTGATTGCTTGTTGTGCCTCTGTGTACAGTGAGTTGGCCTTGTGAGTATCTCGTCGGAGCCCGCCCTTGCCCATCTCATACATCCTTGCCAACAACATCATGCCTGTCGGATGACGAAAGGCTGCCGAGCGCTGGTATAAGTCCACAGCTTTCCGCAGGTCCTTCACTACTCCGCCTATTCCCATCTCGTGTACATAGCCGAGCATCGCCATGCCGGAAGGGTCGCCGGCGTCGGTGGCCCGAGTGAACATCTCAACAGCGATCTGCTCGTTCTTTCGTCCCCCGGAGCCAGCCAGCCGAACAATACCCAGCATCACCATGGCCCTGTAGTTACCAAGATCTTTCGCTTTGCCAAAGAGACTCTCGGCTTTTTGCTCGTCTAATTGAAATCCATTGTTACCTGATAAGTGCATCAATCCCACCATGAGCATTGCATCGGAATCGCCCAAGTTTAGGGCTTTTGTGTACAGGTCATGGGCTTTTCCCTCATCTCTTTGGAATCCGCCATTGCCGCTGCTATACAGGTTGGCGAGCAGAATCATCCCGCGAGAATCACCGGCAGCGGCGGCATCTCTAATCAGCTCTCCTGCTTTATGTGCATCTCTTGACAATCCGCCTTGGCCCAAGAGGTACATTTCGCCGAGGTAAGCCATACCTGAGGGGTCACCCAGGTCTGCTGCTTTTTTGAAAAGCGCAGCGGCCTTATGCTCGTCCCTTGATGGGGACTCAGCACCGCGCATCTGCATGAGTCCAAGCCTGACGAGGCCCAATGAATCACCCTGCTCGGCAGCGCGCGAGAATAGCTGGAGCGCCTGCGTGGTATCTGGGGCGAGCCCCCCTCGACCCTCATCGTACATGACCCCAAGGAGAGCAATCCCAAAAGGGACATCGAGATCAGCAGCCTTCCTTAGCAACTCCAATGCTTTCTTCTCGTCGCGCGCCAAACCACCTTTGCCCGTCAGGTGCATGCTGCCTAGATACGCGAGACCGAAACCATCTCCGCGATCGGCCGCCTTTTGATATAGGGCGACGGCTTTGTGCTCATCGCGCAGCAGTCCCCCTCTCCCATACTCGAACTCCGCGCCGAGAAAGGCCATACCAATTGGCTCATCAAGCTCGACTGCCTGACTGAATAATTCGACCGCTTTGCGTTGATCCTTCGGTAATCCACCAAATCCATGCGCGTACATCACGCCCAAGTTGATAAGCCCAATAGCATCACCCATGTCCGCAGCACGTTTAAACAGATCGAGGGCCTTGTTCTCATCTTTAGGTAACCAACTGCGACCTCTAAGATAGGCTGTGCCTAGGCAACTGAGCCCGCGAGAGTCTCCAAGCTCAGCAGATCGACTGTACAATGCAGATGCCCTGTCTGCATCCTTAAGTAGCCCCCCCCTTCCAAATTCATACATCTCCGCCAAATACGCCATCGCCCGAGGATCGCCCAAGTCCGCAGCCTTTTGGTAAAGGGCGACTGCCTTAGCTTCGTCTCGTTGCAGTCCCGCAATTCCGCGTTCGAACATTAACCCCAAGTAGGAGGTGCCACGAAAGCTGCCAAGGTCGGCCGCTCTTTGAAAGCACTCCAGCGCCTCCCGTTCGCCTCGGACCACGCCGCCCTTACCTGAGAGGTGCATTGCGCCAAGAAACGCAAAGGAATCCGCATCACCAAGGTACGTTCCCTGCCGGTACCAAAAGGCGGCTTTCGTCATATCTGCGGAAATACCTTTACGACCCCAGTAAAAGATATTGCCCAGGCGACGAGCGGCAACTGGATCACCCATTTGAGCAGCTTGCTCATAATGCGAGACTGCCGCCGCTGTATTCAAGGCGGAACCGCCTGTGCCGGATTCATAGGCTTTGGCCAGTCGCATCATTGCTTCGCGGGTCCCATTTGTGGTAAAAGGCCCGACCACAGCGATGTTTTCCGTAGGGACTCCGGGCGTTGATTGGCCGCGCAACACCATTATTCGCTGTGCAATCGGGCAAAATACACCCTTAGGGAACATTTCGCAGTGCCTGTTGTAAAGGTCAGGGTCGTTCAGACTATCAATACTCCTCCAATGTGCCAATTCGAGTTGCCAATCCGTATCCGGACTATTGCCTTTCGACCCAGCCATCCCCATGAAGGTTGCATCACCTCTTGCTATCACTGGCTTCCTGGCGTGGGGGTTCAGGAAAACAAATGTGCCGCTCCGTCCTGAATCAAGCGTGGCCAGTTCGGGCTTCATCTCGTGGCCAGGCCCTAGCCGGTTTGTGACCTCTGCAAGCACGACGTGCGTTTCGGCTACCGCCTCATTGATGGTGACAAAGCCACGATTATGGCTATCTGCGGAGCCCCCCCGGAGTGCTTTCAGCAACGCTTCTGTAAAGATACTGTACTGCCTGTCTGCAGAGGCCTTCAACACCCAGGAACGCTGGCTTCCAGTTCCTGCCGTGACGACGATCCGGCTGCCGTTTCCGCTGAGCTCGGAAATGGAACTCCGGGGTTCGGCCATACCTGCCTTGGCAATTGCCTCACCAGCGAAGCACGCATCGTAGATGAACAGCACGTGCTTGGCCTTCAGCATTCGACTCCAGATGAGATATTGGTCTGCGCGCAGGACGCCACGACTCCAGACATCCGGTACTGCATCTCGAAATTGTAGGAACGCATCACCATGGCCCGTATCAGTTCCGTGCCCGGAATAGTAGAAGAGTAAGCGGTCATCTTCTGTCAGTTCGGACACAAACCTCTCCATCATGTATTGATCCACTAATTGAGGGGTGGTGGTGTCGCCCATCACGTACACCTTGTCGAAGCTGCCTTCCGCGAGGAGGAAGTCACGCATCTCTGCGAGGTCCTTTGATACAGATTTAAGTTTTTGTAGCCCCGAGTAGTCACCGATGCCGACCAGCAATGCGACACTCCGTTTGAAGGGCATTGCAGTCTTGGGATCGTTCCGAATCTCGAACAGACTGAAGAATGATTCCCAGAACCCAGGAAGGGGTGACCGGGAGAGCATTCTTTCATACAGGACCACGCCATCTGGGAGTGATCGCTGGGAGGTTCCTGGTGGGAGCGCGAGGGCGACGGAGCTCGCGAACAGAGCTGTGGCAACAGAAAGTGGTTTCATCTACCTTACCCCCCGGTGGGTGGCTTGGGTCCAAAGCGGGATAGCGCAACGCCGGAGTAGCCGCGCCAAAGGAAGCCGTTTTCGAAGGCAACAACAAAGACCATAAAGCGCATACCATCCATGTGGACGAGGTCTAAGCCTGAGTTTTGGATAGAGGATACTAGGGGTATGAATACTAGGGGAGATACCAAGATTGGTCTCGCAATGCTGCCGAAGTCGAAGCGTTGCCTACTGCCAACCGGCAATGAGAAGTGATGATAGCCATATTCAGCCATCATGCCTAGCAGCATACAGATGTACAGTGCGAGGACCATGGTCAAAAATCCATAGTCTGAACCTGACTTTGCTTGCACTTCCTGAGCTGCCGGAAACCCGAACAGCACATGGAGCAAGAGCAGGTACAGGCTGATCATCCCCAGGCCAATGGAGAGAGCGAAGACGCTCGGTTCTCGGCGATGTCGCCAGATGAGCCGTATTGCCAGCAACAATGATGACATTGAGACTATGACCGTTGAAAAGAAACTCATGGAGTGTCCAAGAAATACTCTATACCCACGGGGTGGCTCGTGTTGGCCGCCTCAGAGCTCTTCAGTCTGACCCGTCCCAGCTATTCGCCAGAACCAAGCCGCCAATCGGTTGCAATCACCCACGAAGGGAGGGGGGGAGGGGGACATCCATGATAAGTAGTTGGCAAGGGAAAACACACTTTCCCTGCACTCCCGTCGGTGGAACTTCCTTCGCCCTGCCGATCTCCCTGTCGACTTCCCAAGCTTCAGGTTGGACCATCGCCGAATGCCGGCGTGGCATCCAGCAGGCGCTTCTAAAACGGGGCTCGGAGACTGCATTGACGCTCAGGCTGAAGGAAGACTACCACTCCACCGCACCCCAGCCTGCGCGCACCGATCAATGCCGCTTCGGGAATCCCAAACCTGGGGATGAGGCAGGCACAACTGGAAGGTAGGTTTCGGGGGCACAGGCGCGAGTGGGCAACTGAACCTGTTTTCGATTGCTGACTTCATCCAAGTGCGTTGGACCATCTTTGAAGCAGATTAATCCCGGGGTGGCTGCACAGATTGTGGCGGTCCAATCCGTATTCGAGGTTTCCACTGCTGACTCAAACGTCCGACCGAAACTGCAATCCTGCACAATGTGAGGTTCCGCGATTGGGTGACACGAGCGCTTGCGTCATTGGAGCCTCGTCACGCTTGTGTCCGGAGAGGGGCCGGAGGGGTAGGGTAGGGTATACCCGCATGAGGCCGATTGGCACAGGTCGAAAGATCTTGGAAGTTCCCTTACATCAGATCCAATGTGGATGGCTCATCCCGACAGTGGCGGTTGGGAAGTCCAAAAGGTCAGTCTGCTATGACTTCCGGATCACACGCAGCCCGTGACGGCCCTGTGGAGCGATTCCGTGGTATTCCTTGAATTCGTCCGTGTGGATATTGACCATCTCAGCAAGTTCATCAATTGAGTATCCAAGTTGTCCTAGGTGAGCTTCGATGATTTCAGACAGCAATGATGGCTGCTCGCGCTGTATGTCCAGCTCTACGGGCTCCCTGTGTCTGTATCCCTTCTGCTGTAACTGCATTCGAAGATAGACATACTGATTATGGTTTACCACGTCAAGCTCGCGCGCACGTTCTATCAGAGCGGCCATTGAGACTTTCCAGAAAGGTTTAAGGCGTGCGACTGTATGAAGTTTAATAGGTGGAATCAAATGAGCGCGAATATCTGTCTCTGGCATGAGGAGCTCACCTGCAAAACGATTGGCCTCGTTTTCCATGTTTGGATTAGGAAGATCATGAAGTAGAACGTGGCCAATCTCGTGAGCAAGAGTAAAGCGGTCACGATCAGCCGAAATCTCCGGATTGCTGTTTATAAAAAAGAGTGGGGGGGCGGGGGGGACCCATTCGCTCAATCCGAACATCTTAGATGTCTCGAAGTTAAAGCGCACGATAATACCACCTGCGCCCTCAACTACGCGGACAAGATTAGCAATCGGCCCCGGTTGAAGCCGCCACGCCGCACGCGTCAGACCCGCGATCTCCTCAATGCGGCCACCGTACTCATCAGGATCCGATCGCCGAAATCTGCATTGAGCACTGACGTTCGTTGCTCGAAGTAGCCGGACGATATGCCCGCGGTAAATGTTGATCTTGGCTTCAATGCGCTTAAGTATGGAAGCGGGAACGCTCTGTTGCTTTCGATGGTAGAAGGTGCTTGAGCCAAATGGGTAAACGGGATCCGTTTGTTGAAAGAAACTGGAGGGATACAGAAGAACACGAGAGAAACTCTTAACAACATCGTCGCTAAGTACAAGGGCGCCGGACTCCAGTTTTGAGAGTGTGCCTTGCGGTAATCCGGCCTTCTCTGCGAGTTCACTTTGCGTGAGTCCTCTGGACTCGCGTGCAAGCGTGACCATCGCCGGATTGTACTTCATCGCTATTTACTTCCGATATCCTTGGATTCTCTCCTGCCTTGCACAATCTGAAACCGTGGAGCGGGTGGATTGGTAAAGAGCGGCATCGGAGCCAATACAGTTCCGCCTTCTTGCTGGGGAAAACTCATAATAAAACGAGTATCCACCACTCGAATAGCTTGAACATCGCGAAAGCCTGTCCTATGTGGAGTTAACACATAGCCTATGTCAATGATTGTTGCTCGGGCCGGGATCCCCTCTAGGTCGTCTGTGTCATTGTTTCTTATTGCGATCGCCCGGTCCGTAGGATATGACCTAGATTCGCCAATTTCATTCAGCTTTTTGAATCGACATGCCACGGTCCCGTCAATACCAATGCCAAGGCCTTCGATTCCCAAAAAGAACCCGCACTGCTCACTAAAGTGCACTCCTGGGACCCCAGCGAATTCACGTTTTATGTTGTGAATGATATATCGATTCAGGATCTTCGCTTCCGCTCCCAGGTCGTATGTCAGCCGATCAGCAATTGGAATGGCCTCGTATCGTTGCCATGTAGGCCAAACAGACTGGGCTAGGCGATTGGTATGCGGTCGTAGAATCTGAGAGATCTCATCGACAGATAGGAGGTTTGACAATCAGTTCTCCTGCCGGGCCACGTTTCGGACCCGGACACCTCTATCTTAGGTCTCGGATTCCAAAAAAGCAATAGAAAATATTCCCAAAATATTCTGGACTACAGGAGGAGGAATGGTGGCGCGTCATGGTTCAGCCGCCAAGGCCCCTCTTCGTCCGCCCAGAAGGCACTGGGGACTTGTGGGGGCGGGGACAGGGAGCAGGGACAGCCTGGCGTGCACCCTTCAACAAGCCATTGAAAAGGAAGGCCTTACAGCCTCAGTCTCCGCGCCATTCGACGTTTGCCCACTCGAAGTCCGGAAACCCGCCTGGCTCTACTGGTCCAGCAACTGGCCTGAATGCAATAACTTACATGGCGCAATGACGCCCATCCCTCGACCATAAAGTACTCCAGGGTACGTATTTAACTCATCGAAATGGCCACTGGGACGGGTCGCCATCCTTCAGATCCACGAGTCCGGACAGTGGACTTCACGAACGAGCACCCGCGCGTGCCACGCCGCAACCCAGCCAACCCCCACCCCCTCCTCACGAAACTCCGCCTCCCCCGCAGTATTCCCCCGTTTTGCCACATTGAGCTTCTTTCATCACACGAAGATCAAAAAAATCTTCTCCCCTATAATCAACCAATTACAGACATCCCTCTCCTGAATACTTGGTCCATGCCCCCCTAAGAATGGGTATAGAGGACATTTCACATGAACAGACCCGAACCACCCGCTTGCGCCTTCCCGGACACCGGCCTGCTGACCATCCGCCCCATCCCGCAGGTGCTCTGAACCCAAGGCCCTCACGAACAGGAACCCGGAAAGGACCCGACCCATGCCCCTGACCCAAATCTCCGAAAAGCGCCTCGCTGCCAACCGAGCCAACGCCCGTAAATCCACTGGCCCGCGCACCGTACAGGGCAAAGCCAAAGTCGCCGACAATGCCCGCCGCACGGGAGCCTACAGCGAAGACCACCGCATGCCGCCCCGCATCGAAGCCCACTTCCGAGCCATCGCCGAGGCCCGCACGCAAAACCTGGCCGATCCGACTCTGCGCGGCCTCACGTACGACTGGCACATGCTCCAGGGCCACCTCACCCTCCACGACAGCCGCGAACGCGCCCTCTTCAACGCCGGACTCGAATATGGCCGCGGCAACGAAGACACCGCACGGGAATGGGTCCTCCGCCAGCACGGCTACATCCAGGCTCTCAATCGCTACGCCGGTTGGATCCAAATGCGCCTCCGCCGGGTTGAGGCCGCCATCCTCGCCACTCCAGCCGGCCTGGACCACCTCACGCAACTCCTGGCCTCCTGCGAGCAGGCCGAGCCCGCAACCACCCTACCCACCGCGGAATTTGAGGGAACAAACCCATCTACTCCGGAACCGCCGGCCAGCCAACCCGTCACCCCGGAACCCACCCCGGAATTTGAGGGAACAAACCCACTTTCCTGTCTCCGGCCCACCCTGGCAGTTCCCGGCGCATGGCCCGCGAACCGCCCGCAAAGCCCCTGCGAGTCCACGCCGCGAGGACCCAGCCAAACTACTGCCAGCAACCCGGAGCTCATCTCGACACTGCATCGTGACGCAACCCCTCACCGGCCCGGGGGGTCGCTCCGCCACCGGCCATCCACGCCCAACAAGCCAATCTCTCCAGGGAACCGGCGAAGCCGCCGTGGAAGCTTCACGCCGTCACCCGCGGCCGTGCGAACCCGCTCCCACCGCCAACGCTGGGAAGGTGCCCCGGAACGATGCCGGCTCCGCCCATCCAGGGCTGCCCGGCTACACGGCGAACGGCTGCTCCAGCGACGAACTCTGCGGCGTGAACAGCTCCGCTCCGCTCTCCGTAATGTGCATGTCGTCCTCCAGCCGGACCCCGAACTCGCCTTTGATATAGATGCCCGGTTCGTCGCTGAACGTCATGTCCTTCGCCAGCGGCAGCTTGTTGCCGCGCACCAGGTAAGGCCACTCGTGCCCGTCCATGCCCATGCCATGGCCCAGGCGGTGCGTGAAGTACTTGTAGTCCGGCCCGTAGCCCGCGTCCGCGATCACCTTGCGGGCGGCCGCATCCACCGCCTCGCAGGCCACCCCGGGCCGCGCCGTCTTCAGCGCCGCATCCTGTGCCTTTCGCACGATGTCGAAGACCTTCTTCATCTTGTCCGTGGGCTTGCCGATAACGAACGTGCGCGTGATGTCGGATGGATACCCGTCCGCCCGGCACTCCCCGTCGATCAGCACAATCGTCCCCTCACGAATGATCTGCGGCTTGATGGTCCCATGCGGCAGCGCGGAGTACTCGGCCGTCAGCACCATCGCGCCCCCCTGGAAACCCAGTTGTGCATGCGCCGCCGTGATCAGCTCTCCGAACTCACGATGCGTCATCCCCGGCGTAATCGCCTTCCAGGCCGCTTCATAGGCTTCCATGGTGACGCTGTTGGCCAGACGCATCAGCGCCAGCTCCGCCGGGCTCTTGATCATGCGGCAGCCCGCCGTGATCTCCGTCCCATTCGCGATCTTCACCTGCGTCGCGGCCTTGCCGATGCCCTCGCTGAAGACGAACTTGGTGGTCTCCTCCACGCCGAGCGTGCCCGTGCGGATCCCTCGCTCCTTCAACCCCAGCGCCACCTTCTCATAAGGACTCTCGTCCTCTTCCCAGCGCGTCACCTGCGCCTTCGTCCCGGCCGGACCCAACGCGATCTGCTCCCGCGCGCGGTCCTCTTCAAAGCTCGGGACCACGAAGAAGGGCTCCCCCTTGGCGGGCAGCACCATCATCAGCATCCGCTCGCTGTTGCCCCATCGCACGTTGGCGAAGTACTGCAGCGACGTGCCGCCGGCCATGCAGATGGCATCGACCTTTTTCTCGGCCATCAGCCGCTGGGCGCGGTCCAGGCGGGCCTGGCGCTCCTCGTTCGTGATGGGCTTCATCTCGCCGCGGCGGCTCTTGAGAGCGGCAATCGAAGGTGGCAGCGGTTTCGTCTGGGCGGACAGGAGTGGCGCGGCGGCCGCGGAAGCGGCGGTGGCCATAAGCGCGCGTCTGGTTAGCAAGCAGGTCTCCCTCGGAAGGCTTTTGATTGTGGATCGCTTCGCCGACGCGGGCGAGTTCGTCTTTCTATGTTGCCACGGAAGCCGGCCTCGCGCGGGAAGCCCCCATCCTGGCGCCGTCCACCACGAACCAGAATTTCTTAATCCCTCGTGATCGATCTGGACCCCGCCTTCCACACTGAGTCAGTGAGGAAATCAGAGATGCGACTCACATCATCCATGTTGATCTTGGCCGCCTTCACCGGTGGTCTCTTATTCGCCGAAAGGCGGACTCTCTCGGAGGACGAATTGGCCCGGTTGGAACTGCAGCAGTCCACCCGCGTCGAAACCAGCCGCGCCTATGTCGAAGCCCAGCAAACCCGCCTGGGCCTGGATGCCGGCACAACCCTGCAGCCCGCGGCCAACCCCGTGCTCGACGAGTTCGGCACGCTGCACGTCCGCTTCCTCCAGTTCTTCCAGGGCATCCCGGTCCGGACCGGCCAATTGGTCACCCACCTCACCGTGGACGGCCAGATGCTCCCACCCACCAACCGGCTCCATCGCCGCATCGACGTGGACACCAAGGCGGCCACCACCGCCCAGCAGGCCATCGAGACCATTCGCCTGGATCTCGCCGCCGGCAACCGTGCCCTCGCCAGCATGCCTGCTTCGGCCATCGCAGGCATCCCGGAGCTTTATATCGATCCGGTCGTCGAGACCCTCGCCCTCCCCGCGCCCGCAAGCGGCCCGGCCCCGAATGCCGACGACGAATCGCGGCGCGTGGCCGGCTTCCGCCTCGTCTACCGCGTCCTCGCCATGCCGGAGGAGGAAGCCGCCGATGAGTTCCACTTCCCCGCCACTTACTACTTCCTCGACGCCGCCACCGGCCGCATTGTCCGCAAGACCTCGGCCGAGGCCAACGAGGACGTCCGCGAACCCGCCGTCGGCAATGGCTTTCCCATCTACCGCCGCAAGGTCCAGGTCAATACCACCAAGGTGAATGGCGAGTACCAGCTCTACGACATCACCCGCGGCAAGTCGCCCGGCAACGCCACGCGCAGCAACAACAACTCCGACTCCCACAAGTTCAAGAAGACCAGCACCATCACCGACGGCTCCAACAGTTGGGGCGACAACCAGCGCTACGGCTCCAACATGCCCCTCAACGGGCAGACCGCGCAGTCGCCCGCTGTCGACATTTTCTGGGCTGTCGCCCGCACCTACGATGTGCTGGCCAAGGTCTTCAACTACAAGGGCCTCGACGGCAACAATACGCCCATCAGCACCCGCGCCCACTACGACGTCAACTACACCGACGCCCACTACAACTACGGCGCCCAGGCCGCCTTCTTCGGCGACGGCATCGTTGACCCGGATCCGGAGAAGGCGGTCTTCCCCAACATCTCCCTGCCCACCATCGCCCACGAACTCGGCCATGGCGTCTGGGGCTATCACATGACCACCGACTACGACCGGCCCAGCGAGGCCTCCGGTCTGAATGAGGGCCATGGCGACATCCTGGGGGCGATCACGAACTTCTACACCAACGTCAGCCTGGGGAAGGGCAGTTCCCTGGTCTACGCCAACGACAACAACTACTTCCACAGCCGCATGTACAACCCCGGCAGCTACCCGCCAGACCCCTCGAAGCCCCCGTTTTACAACCAGACCGGCCGCCGCTACTGGCAGTCTGGAATGGGCACCTTCGAGGAACACGTCCAGGGCTGCGCCTACGGCCACATGTTCGTGATGCTCGTGGAAGGCGCCTCCACTGACCCGGACTCCCCCACTTACTCCAACTACTTCCCCAAGGGCATGGCCGGCATCGGCCTCGCCAAAGCGGCGCGCATCTGGTTCCTGGCCACCACCGTCTTCCCGCCGGACAACGACCCTACCTTCGCCACCATGCGCGATGCCTGGGTCGACGCCGCCGAATACGCCTATGGCGCCGATTCAGCCGAAGTACGCGCCGTCACCAATGCCTGGGCCGCCATCAATGTCGGCAAGGCCGTGAAGGACACCGCGCAGCCCCAGGTGTCCGTCACCTCTCTCGTCCTCGACGAGACCGAGGGCAGCCTCCTCGTCACCGCTTCGGCCAGCGACGACACCTTCCCCATGGTGGAGTTCGGCCTCGGCAACTCAGTCCGGGCCACCCGCATGATGCCGCCTTACCAGGCCGTCATCGATATCTCCGCGCTGAAGCCCGGCACCTACACCGCCTTCGCCCGCGCGGTCGACTTCATGGGCAAGTCCACCCTCAAATCCGCCCAGTTCACCATCACCGGCGTCAACCGCGCGCTCGACAACGGCAGCTTTGAAGACGGTCCGGACGGTTGGGGCATCTCCACCGGCGAGATGATCTGGACCAACGCCGCCAGCGCCTACCTCGGCCAGAACTACCTGCGCTTCCGCGACGACGGACAGACCGCCAGCCGCAAGTTCAAGCTGCCCAAGGAAGCCTTGAACGCGAAGCTCAGCATCCGCTACCGCGTCGTCGGCGTCGAGTACCTGCCCGGCGAGAACCTGTTCGTCGACCTCTACGACGCCGGCATCAACAAGACCACGCCCCTGGCCGACATCTCCAGCGAGGAAGTGACCATTAGCGACCCGCTGCACCATTACAAGCGCCTGGAGTTCAATGTCACCCCGTTCAAGGACAAGGACATGCTCCTCCGTCTGAAGGCGTCGCTCATCAAGTCCAATACCACCCGCTTCGTCATCGACGCAGTCAGCCTCACCTACACGCTCCCCCAGGCGATCACCCTCAAGGCCGAGCTGGATGAACCCGGCGACGTCCTCCGCATGCGCGCCGCCACCAGCGGTGTCAGTGCGGATACCATCAAGCTGGTCCAATACCGCATCAACGGCCAGACCGTGGGTATCGACGGAAACACGCTCGATGGCGCCGTCTTCAACACCGGCCAGGTGCCGCCCGGGACCTACAACGTCCAGGCCTTCCTCGTCCGCTACGATGACTCGGAGTTCGGCTCCAACATCGTGCCCATCACCTTCACCGGCAAGAAGAACATCGTCACCAACGGCGGCTTCGAAAACGGCCAGTCCGGCTGGACCCTGCCTGGCCTGAACTCCTCCATCGGTACCAATGACGCCGAGAACCAGCTGAACTACTCGCAGACCGGCGTGCGCTACGCGCGCTTCACCACCTCGGGCGCCGCCGGCACTTCCAAGCTCCGGCAGTTGATCGCCATCCCGCAGAACCCCCAGTCCGTCACCATCTCCTTCTACCTGAAGCTGCGCGTGACCACGAAGGACCCCGGCGATGTCTTCAAGGCGGCGCTGGTCTCCATCAACAATCAGGTGCTGCTGCCCATCACCAGCGTGAACGGCGGCACAACCCTCCCTCCGCAGGACGCCGTCGCCGGCTACACCCGGGTCGTCTATAGCCTGAATCAGGCTCAACTGCAGGCTCTCCGCGGCACGACGGTCTACCTGGAGTTCAGCGTCGACCAGAACGCCTCCACCGTCACCAGCTTCTTTGTGGACGACGTGTCCGTCTACGCTCCCGTCCTGGGCCTTGGCTTGGGGAGCTAACCACTCAAGTTGACGATCCACTTGACGGCCGGGCGTCACCTGACGTCCGGCCGTCATCCGCCGTCCGGCCGGTCCCGTCTTTCAAATAGCGATGCAGCCACGCCAACCCGATCCGCAGTTCCCGTCCCACGGTGGCCACCGACACGCCGGTCACCTCCGCGATCTCCGCCACCTCCAGCCCGCCGAAGTAGCGCATCTCGATGATCCGGCTCTTCCGTTCATCCTGGGCCGCCAGCGCGGTCAACCCGTCGTCCAGGTGCAGCAGGTCCTCGTCGCGCTGCACGCCTACCAGCAGGGCTTCGTCCAACTGCACCGGAGCCAGTCCGCCGCCCCGCTTCTGGGCGTTCCGTCCCCGCGCATGTTCCATCAGGAGTTGCCTCATGATATGGGCCGCGATTGCGAAGAAATGGGCCCGGCTGCGCCAGTCTTTGTTCTCGATGCCCGCCAGCTTCAGATACGCCTCATTGACCAGAGCCGTCGCCTGCAGCGTGTGCCCCGGCCTCTCTCGGCGCATGTACGAGGCAGCCAGCTTTCTCAGCTCATCAAACACCAGCGGTGTTAAGGCCTCCAGGGCGCTGGAGTCCCCAATCTGCCAGGCCGCCAACAGTTGCGTGACATCCGCCCCAGAGTGCTCCGTATTTCCGGACATGATATATCAATAGCTCAGATGGACGACCGCTGGGAACGAATACAGGATCTCTTCTTCGAGGCCGCCGCCCTGCCTCCAGCCGAACGCGGCGCCTTTCTTGCCGGCGCCTGCGGCGGCGACATCGCCCTGCGCTCTGAAGTCGAATCCCTGCTGGAAGCCGACGAAGGCTCGGGCACCTTCGTCGAAAGCGCCATCGGACGTGCTGCCTCGTCCATGGCTGCGGCCGGAACTGAGTCCGCGCCGCGCACCGTAGGCGCCTACCGCATCCTCAAGGAGATCGGGCGCGGAGGCATGGGCGCCGTCTATCTGGCTGAACGAGCCGACCAGCAGTACCACAAGCGGGTCGCCATCAAGCTGGCGCGCTTCTCCGGCTACGGCGACTTCATCCACGAACGCTTCCGCCACGAGCGCCAGATCCTCGCCTCGCTGGAGCACCAGAACATCGCGCGCCTTCTCGATGGCGGTGAGACCGGGGACGGCATGCCTTACATCGTCATGGAGTATGTCGAAGGCCTGCCGGTGACCAGCTACATCGAGCAGCACGCCCTCGGCATTCGCGCCCGCCTCCAGCTCTTCCTCAAGATCGCGGCTGCCGTCCAGTACGCCCACCGCTTCCTCGTCATCCATCGCGACCTGAAGCCCAGCAACATCCTCGTCACCGCCGCCGGCGAGCCCAAACTGCTCGACTTCGGTATCGCTAAATTGCTGGAGCCGGGCGCGCTGAACGAGGCGATCATGCACACCTCCACCGGCATGCGCCTGCTCACGCCCGACTATGCCAGCCCCGAGCAGGTGCGCGGCGAACCGGTCACCACGGCCTCCGACGTCTACTCCCTCGGCGTCGTGCTCTACGAGATGCTCAGCGGCGTCAAGCCCCACCGGCTCAAGGACTACACGCCGCTCGAGATCGACCGCGCCGTATGTGAGACGGAGACGGAGCGCCCCAGTGCGGCCGCCGCCCGCACCGGCACCTTTCACCAGATCGACCCCGAGCTTGATGTCATCGTTCTCGAGGCCATGCACAAGGATCCGGCACGCCGGTACGGTTCGGTGGAGCACCTCGCCGACGACATCCGCCGCTTCCTCACGGGGTTGCCCATCCAGGCCCGGCGCGATTCGCGTGCCTACCGCGCCCGCAAGTTCCTGCGGCGCCACCGGGTCGCCAGTGCGGCCGCGGCCCTCTTCGTCATCACGCTTGCCGGCGCTGCCGGAGTCACCTCGTGGCAGGCCTCCGTGGCGCGCCAGCAGGCACGCCGCGCTGAGATGCGCTTCCGCCAGGTGCGCCAGCTCGCCAACCGCTTCCTGCTCGACTTCGATGAGCAGATCCGCAACCTCGAAGGCTCCACGCCGGCCCGCGAGTCGCTGGTCAAGACCGCCAGCGAGTACCTGGACAGCCTCGCCTCCGAGGCCGGCAACGACATGGAACTGCGGGCAGAACTGGCGGCCGCTTACCGCAAGCTGGGTGACGTCCAGGGCGGGCCTCGCGCCGCCAGCCTCGGGCGCAGCGAGGATGCCCTCAAGAGCTACCAGAAGTCCGTCGAGATTGGGCGCGGCCTCTTCGCCGCCGGGGTGCGCGACCCCAGCCTGTTGAAGCAGATCATCGAGGCCGAACGGATGCTCGGCCTGCTGGAGCACCGCCTCCACAAGAAGGATGGAGACGCCAAGTATGAGCAGCGCCTCACGGACTCCACCGCTCTCGCGGAAACCCTGGTGCAGGCGCGGCCCGAGCTCGACAACCTGCGCACCCTCGCGTCCCTCTATCGCGAACTGGGCGAGCGCTATGCCGACTCCAACCGGGCCACCCTCGCCGAACAACGCTACACCCAGGCATTGCCCATCTATGAGAAGGTGCGGCAGTTGGCTCCTGGAACCCGGTCTGACCGTGGCGTCGCGCTCGTCACCCAGCGCCTCGCCGACGCCAAGGTCATGCGCGGCGACCTGGACACTGCCTTGAAACTGTACCGGACCTCGTTTGACGGCTTCGCGGCGATGGCCAGGACACCCAAGGCCGGGCAGACCGAACGCCGTAGCTTGATGGCGGCGCACCTCTCGCTGGGAGCGCTGCTGGGCGACCCGCTCATCCCCAATCTGCGCCTCAGCTCCGACGCAATCGAGCACACTGGCGCCGCCCTGACCATCGCCGAGCATCTGGAGCAGGCCGATCCCGCCAACCGCACCGCCAAGCTCGATCTCGCCTACACGGCCGCTCAATATGGACGCGTACTCCGTGGCACGCAGCCTGCCATGGCGGTCAGGCATCTCCGCCGCGCCGTGGCCCTGGCGGGCGACGTGCTCTCCACCTCACCGGCCGACCGTGTCTATCTGCGGCACGTCCTGCGGTACAGGACAGACCTCGGCGTAGCCCTCGCCGCCACCCGCAATACTTCGGAGTCCGCGGCGATCCTCAAGACCGTCACCGCGGACCTGGAGGGGGTCGATACACCCAGCGCGGGTTATGAGCTCATCGGCGCCGAGGCGCGCCGGGAATTGGCCGCGATCTTCCGGCAGGCACAGCCGGACGAGGCGCGCCGACTCACCCAGCAGGCACTGGACCGCGTGGAGAAGTACCTGCTCGACCACTCCGACAGCCTGGAGATGATCCACCACCTCAGCCTGCTTTACGAGTCCGCCGCGTGGTTCGATTCCTCATATACCAAAAAGGCTCGCCAGCTCTGGGCCGAGTGGCCCAAGCATGGCGCATCGTCCCACTATGACCGGCGGCGGCTGGAGGAGATCCGCTAACCGGGCCTTAGTGCGCCGGTGCGCAGGTGGTCAACTGGTAGAAGTGCGTGGGCGCGGGCTTCATGAACCGCTGCAGCAGCACCTGCTGCCACTCGGCGTAGGGTTCATAGAGGCTCACTTCCCGATGGCGGGTCGAGCAGGCCGCATTCTCGCGGTTGGTGGTCACGTGGTCCGGCGAAATGTCGCGCTGGTTGCGGACCACCCAGACCGTCTGCGCCGCCGGCAGCAGGCGGTCGGCTTCCGGCTGTCCCTCATGGGTCAGCACGACCGAGGGAGTGCGGCCCGACAGGTAGTGCTGCAGCGCGACTCCGTCGGTATTGAAGGCATCGATCAGGATCAGGTCGGCTGGCGTCGCCTGTTGGTTCAGCCGTTCGGCGATCTCCCGCAGCGGTGCCGCGTAGCCCGGGTTCAGGTAGTTCTGCCGGGTGAAGTAGAAGGTGATCGACACCGCCGTGGTGACCAGCAGCAGCGCCGCCGCCCACCAGCGCACCCGGCCGATGGGGGTCAATCCAATTGCCACGGCCATGGCGAGAAAGGGGATCAGCCAGAGCAGCCGCGCCGGAATGAACGGATAGCTCACCCAGCGCGAGACCCCCAGGTAGCCCACAATCGTGAGCGCCGACAGGAAGACGACCAGCGGTTTGGGGCTGATCCTGGAGCCGCGCCTGGCGAGCCATAGCACCAGCGGGACCAGCAGTAATGCCACGAAGGGGAAGCTCTCGCCGATGGTCAGGGACACCACGCCGAAGCCGATCTTGATAGGCTGCTCCAGCCACGACGAGCCCGTCAGCGTGTAACGCGACGAGAAACCCGCCGCCTGGCCCCAGCGGCTCAGGGCATCGGCGAACTTGAACAGCCACGGCAGGTAGCCCACCAAAGCGCCTACCATCAGCAGCGCGGTCCGGCGGAAGCCGAGGAAGGCCAAGGCAGGCAGCGAGCAGGCGGCCAGCACCGCGAAGCCCGGCACGTAGTGGGTGTAGAGCAGCAGCAAGACGGAGACTAGGGCCGGCCAATAGCCGTCTTTGGTCCGGATCCAGCGCCAGACGAAGTAGACCGCGGCGATCATCAGCGCGGTCTGCATGGAGTATGACCGGGCCATCCGGCCATACAGTAGAACGCAAGGCGAAAACGCGAAAATGCCCAGCGCCAGCCAGCGGCGCGATGGCCGCCAGCGCCGGGTCCAGAGCAGGTCCAGCAGGAAGGTGGCGATCAGCGTCCAGACGCCGGAGAACGCGCGCATCCCGGCCAGCGAGTGCCAGGGCCACCCGTGCAGCAGGAAGTAGTAGAGCGGCGGGTGGATGTCCTTCTGCAGGATGGGGACGATCTCGTTCAGCGGATGCGGCACGGTGCTGAACGTGAACAGCTCATCGGTCCAGATGGGCAGCAGGTCCAGGTTTGCGAATAGCAAAACGGCCTGCAGGAGGAGAATGACTACGATCGGAAGGACGCGCTTCAAACCTTGAGGCTAGCATTTCACGGCTGCCAAAGGGGTCCGCTAAAATGACGGGTTCATGCCCAAACTGATCGAATTCGAGAACGTCACCATCCACCGCGAGGGGTACCCGGCATTGCGGGAAGTGACTTTCTCCATCGAAACCGGGGAGCACACCGCCATCCTGGGCCCGAACGGCAGCGGCAAATCCACGCTGATCAAGGCCATCACCCGCGAGTGCTACCCGCGCTACGCTCCGCCGGTCTGCCGCCTGCGGATCTGGGGCAAAGAGGTCTGGCACTTGTTCGAGTTGCGCAGCCTGCTGGGGATCGTGACCAACGACCTGGTGGAGACTTGCGTCAAACCTTACTCGGCCATGGAGACGGCGCTCAGCGGGTTCTTCGGCAGCATCGGCATCTGGCCCAATCACGAAGTGACGCCCCGCATGGAGGAGGAAGCCCGCAAAGCCCTGGCTTTCTTCGATATTGAGCATCTGGCCGAGCGCAAGCTCACTGAGATGTCCAGCGGTGAACAGCGGCGGGCCGTCTTTGCGCGGGCGCTCGTCCACGGACCCAAAGCCCTGATCCTGGATGAGCCCACCAACAGCCTGGATGTTCGCGCCCAGCGCGAGGTGCGGGACTCCATGCGGAAGCTGGCTGAAGGGGGCGTGACGGTGATTCTGGTGACCCACCATCTGCCCGACATCATCCCGGAGATCGGCCGCGTGATCACGCTGCGCGAAGGCCGGATGCACTCGGACGGATCGAAGGAACAGGGCCTGCGGGCGGACTCGCTCAGCGCCCTGTTCGGGGTAGACGTCAAAGTCGGCAGTGAAGACGGCTACTACCACATGTGGTAGCTTCGCCGGTTCCGGCTGCGATTTCGCTTGCGTCCCAAGCGGGGGCGCGGTCATGATATCCCTAATCTCCGCCAGCCAAATCTTGGCGGGCGGGACGAGTCAGAGGGCTCAACGGGAAATCTCTGGGCGGGAGAGGAACGATGAGCCTCAGCCAGATGGCCCGCTCGATTCACGAGTCCGTCACGCTCAAGTTGAACCAGACCGCCGCGCTGCTTCGGGAGAAGGGCGAGCCGGTGATCCATTTGGGTGGCGGAGAACCGAAAAGCAAGACGCCCATCGACGCGATCATCGCCTGCACGGGGGTGCTCAACTCCGGGGACATTAAATATACCCCTCCGGATGGAATCCCTGCCCTGAAGAAGGCGATCATCCGCTACACCGAGGAGCACTACGGCCGGCAGGTACGGCCGGAAAACGTGGTCGCCTCGTGCGGCGCCAAGCAGGCCATCATGGCCGCCCTGATCGCCATCCTGGATCCGAAGGATGAAGTCATCTTTCCGGCGCCTTACTGGGTGAGCTACCCGGAAATGGTGAAGCTCGCCGGCGGCGTGCCGGTGCCCATCGTTCCGGAGGACGGCAGTTTCTACCCCACCCTGCGCGAGATCGAAGACGCGGTGGGCAGCTATACCAAAGCCATCATTCTCAATAGTCCAAATAACCCGTCGGGCGTGATGTACAGCCGCGATTTCATCGGCCAGGTGGTGGAGCTTGCCGCTCGTAAGTCGTTGTACCTGATCATGGACGACACCTACAACCGGCTGGTGTTCGATGGCCGGGCGCCCATCAACTGCTACGACTTCTCCACTGAAGACCTGGAGCAGTCGAAGCTGCTGGTGATCAACTGTGTCTCCAAGATGTATGCCATGACCGGCTTCCGGATCGGTTGGGCGGTCGGCAGCCGGGAGTTGGTGCAGGCCATGGCGACCATCCAGTCGCAACAGACTTCCGGACCGGCTACTCCTTCCCAATGGGCGGCGGTTGGCGCTCTCAACGGGATCCAGAACTCCATCGAAGCCCTCCGGCTGACCCTGGAGAACAACCGCAACATCCTGATGGACCAGTTGAATGCGTTCCCCGGTGTCCATGTGACACGGCCGGATGGGGCGTTCTATTGCTTCCCGGACTTCAGCAACTACGAGAAGAACACCCAGAAGCTGTCGGAGTTTCTGCTCCAAAAGGTCCGGGTTGTGACCGTGCCGGGCCGCGAGTTTGGGATGGAGGGGCACCTGCGGTTGAGCTTCTGCGGGACCGCCAAGGAGATCACGCAGGGGGTGGAGCGGATCCGGTGGGCTCTGGACCCCACTGCTCCCAATGAACTGTACCTCGGCGACCGCCGGCTGGTGCGCGACTGGATGTAAGGAGAACGCCATGAGCCGATATCCCGACACTCCTACGCCCGCGGCGCCTCAAGCCGGAGCCGCCGCGAGCGCCTATGGTCTTCAGAACCATGGTCTTACCGGGTTGAACCGGGTCTATTGGAATCTGACCGAACCGGCACTCTATGAGGAATCGATCGTCCGCGGAGAAGGCTTCCTGTGCCACGAAGGTCCGCTGGTGGTGCATACCGGTAAACACACCGCGCGGGCGGCCGCGGACAAGTTCGTAGTCCGCGAAGCCTCGTCGGAGGACTACATCTGGTGGGGCCAGCACAACCGTCCGTTTCCGCCGGAAAGCTTCCATTCGCTGCTGGCGCGCATCCAGGCTTACCTGCAGGGGCGCGACGTGTTTGTGCAGGACTGCTTCGGCGGCGCGGATCCGGCTTACCGCCTGCCGGTGCGAATCATTACCGAGACCGCCTGGCACAGCCTGTTCGCACGAACCATGTTTCTGAAGCCGGAGAACCTGGAGGGCTACCGGAGCCACATTCCGGAGTTCACGGTGATCGCCGCGCCGGGCTTCAACGCCAGCCCATTGATTGACTCAACCAGGACCGAGACCTTTATCGTGCTGAATCTGGCGGCCCGCCTGGCGATCATTGGAGGCACGTGTTATGGCGGGGAGATCAAGAAGACAGTCTTCACGGTATTGAACGCCTTATTGCCCCTGGATGGGGTTTTGCCGATGCACTGTTCGGCCAATGTTGGCGGCGGGGGCGACTCCGCCATCTTCTTTGGTCTTTCGGGGACGGGTAAAACGACCCTTTCGGCCGATCCGGGGCGCAGGCTGATTGGCGATGACGAACACGGCTGGTCGGATGACGGTGTGTTCAACTTCGAAGACGGCTGTTATGCCAAGGTCATCCGTTTGTCGGAGTCGGCTGAACCGCAGATTCATGCCTGTACGCGGCGCTTCGGTACGATTCTGGAAAATGTCGTATTCGATCCCCGGACGCGCAGGCTCGACTTGAATGACGACCGATTGACCGAGAACACCCGCGCTGCGTACCCGCTGCGGTACATCGACAACGCGTTGCCGGAGAAGCGGGCTGGCCATCCCCGCAACGTGGTGTTCCTGACATGCGACGCCTCAGGTGTATTGCCGCCAATTGCCCGGTTAACACCTGATCAGGCGGTCTACCACTTCATGAGCGGATACACGAGCAAGATCGCCGGGACGGAGATCGGTTTAGGCACGGAACCGGAGATCACGTTCAGCGCCTGCTTCGGCGCTCCGTTCATGGTGCACCACCCATATAAGTACGCCATGATGCTGAAAGCGAAGCTGCTGTCGCACGGGGTCCAGGTATGGCTTGTCAATACGGGCTGGACTGGTGGGCCGTTTGGGGTAGGGAAGCGCATCAGCATCCGGTACACCCGCGCGCTGCTCAATGCGGCGTTGGGCGGGGCGCTAGATCAGGTGGAGTACTGGCGGGACGAGGTGTTCGGGCTGCAGGTTCCGAAGCGCTGCGAAGGCGTTCCGGACTCAATCCTGGATCCTGCAAACACCTGGCCCAGCCGCGAGGAGTACCAGCGGAAGTACGACACACTGGCCTCCCGGTTCATTGAGAACTTCCGGTTGCTGACCGGACAGGAAGGAATCCCGGCCGGGTTGGAGGCCCATGGGCCGCACCGGCACTGATCAATAGAACTTGGGGAAGTTGGCGAAGCCGGCCTTCGTCAGGTCCGCCGAGACCGGAGCAATCTCCGCATTCTTGAGGGGGCCGATGAGGATGCGCACGCTATTCCTGTCGGCGCCTGCCGCGAGTTTGGCCCGGAAGCCCTTGGCATTCAGGCTTTCCACAAAGGGCTGCACCGTGTCAGGGGTCAGGTTGCCGACCTGGAGGAAGTTCTGGCCCTTCACCGGCTGGATCAGGCCCGTGCTGGAAACGGCGGGCGCGGGATTCTGGACGGGCGCCGGTTGGGGTGGGGCGGGTGGCTTGACGGCCTGCGCCTGGACCGGTGTTGGGGCGGGGGCCGGCGTGGCGGCGGCTACGCTGGCCGCCGGGGGCGGAGCGCTGACGGCGGGCCTCGCAACCGTCCTGGCCCGGCGGGTATGCACGGCCGGGGCCGGACTTGCCGCCGCCGCACGTTCAGGGAGCCTGCGCCCGACCAGGTAGGCCGTGCAGGCCACGATGCCGATGACCAGGACCACGCCGAAGGCGATGGCGGTCATCTGGCGGCTTTCCAGAACGAGTAGGGGGCGCTCTTCGGAGTCCTTCAGGATTTCAATTCTTGCGTCACTGCTGATCTGCATACTCGGCCTCTCCAGCTCTCTATCGTCCATCTCAGCCAGATACCTTAGACCTGACATGCGGATTTCAGGCGGCTGTCCCAAAACATTAGCGAGAGAATTGTTTGGACATGGCCTATTGGAGGAGCTTATACTGAGGCGGAAATTGCCACACGCAGGGCCCGCCCCTCCGCCTGAACCCGGGGTTTTCGGGCCATTGGAGATGCTGGCCGTTCAATTGCCTCAGAAATTATGAAACGTATGCCCACATCAAAGATCCTCCTTGCTTTGTTGCTGATGATCGGAGCAATTACACCGTCGTTTGCCGCCACCGCTGTGTACAGTTTCACCGGCGTTGCGTCAGACGGACGCACTCTCAATTTTCAGTACACCGCCCCCGCCCTCGTTTCCTCCGCCACGGTTGTGGCTTCCTCGCAGGCGTCCTGCTCTCCCGCCTGCGATGATATTGGGTTCTTTCCCAATGCGCAGCTGAACTATGACTTATTGGTGGTCGACGTCCACAATGCCATCGGAGCGCCCACTGCCTTCACTTTCTATTTTCCGGCCGGTTCGTTTGCCGCGCCTGGCGGTTACAAGACGCTGACAACGGCCGGCGGATCAAACACGGGATCGTTGACCGTGCAATCGACCGGCAGTCCGGTGGTGACGACCGCGGCGCTGCCGCGCGGCTCCGTCGGCATCCCTTATTCCACCGTGATCACGGGCCAAGGCGGCACCGGCACGCTGAGTTACGCGGTATCCGGCGGCTCGCTGCCCGCGGGCCTGACCTTGAATACCAGTGGAGTACTGGGCGGAACGCCCACGGTGTCGGGTACGTCGCAGGTGACCGTCCGGGTCACCGACTCCTCGCAGGTGTCGTCTACCCGCAATTTCTCACTGGTGATTGCGCAGGGGCTGGCGATCAGTTCGCTGAGCCCACTGCCGAGCGGCACGCTGGGGCTGCCCTACAACACCAACCTGACGGCGACCGGAGGAAGTCCGAGTTATACCTGGAGCCTGGATTCGGGCACACTGCCGCCCGGCGTGCAGCTCTCACCCGGCGGCGCTTTGACCGGTACACCCTTCTCCGGCGGAACCTTTACCTTTACCGCCCGTGTGACCGATACGACTTCGGCGTTTGCGACGCAGTTGTTCTCCATCAGCATCTCATCGGTGCTGACCATTACGACGAACTCGAGCCTGCCGATCGGATCGGTGGCGTCGTTCTACAGCACCGCTCTGAACGTGGTGGGCGGCGCGGCTCCCTACACATGGTCGCTCACGTCGGGCCAACTGCCGGCCGGTCTCACGCTCTCACCGGCGGGCCTGCTGAGCGGTACGCCGACCGGGCCAGTCACGGTGAGCTTCACCGCGAAGGTCCAGGACAACGGCTTGAACCTGGCCACCCAGCCGTTCACGCTGACCATCGGCGTTGGCCTGGCGGTGACGACGGTATCGCCCCTGCCTTCGGGGAGTATCGGGGCCGCCTATCAATACTCGTTAAGCAGCGTTGGCGGCACTCCGCCGTACACCTGGAACAACTTCAGCGGCGTGCTGCCGGCCGGATTGAGCCTCTCGCCATTGGGTGTGATTTCCGGCGTGCCGACTACGGCGGGCACCACCACCTTCTTTGCCAGGGTCACCGACGCAAGTTCCACCTCGGCGACTGTCCCGCTGGTGATCTCCATTAGTCCGTCGCTGCAGATCACCACGGCCAACCCGCTGCCGTCCGGATCGCTGGGCGCCGTGTATAGCCAAGCGCTTGCCGTCACCGGCGGATCCGGCCCGTATACCTGGAGCCAGGCGGGCGGTTCGCTGCCGGCAGGGCTCACGCTGTTGTCCATTGGTGTCGTCAACGGCACCCCGACTGCGAACGGCACGTATAACTTCGTTGCTCGAGTGACCGACTCGTCTGGAGCCTTCACGCTGCAGTCGTTCAACGTCACCGTGGGCAGCACGCTGAGCTTCGTGACCGCCTCACCGCTACCGAACGCACCGACGGGCGCTGCCTATTCGCAGACTCTGACGGCGGTGGGCGGCACGGCGCCTTACACGTTCAGCGTCCCGGGTGGCTCCCTGCCGGCCGGGATCAGCCTCGCTGCCAGCGGCCAACTGTCCGGGACACCGACCGTCGCCGGTTCGTACACCTTCACGGTCCTGGTCAGCGATGCGACCGGATTGACGACCACCAAGGACTTCGTGTTGACGGTCGGCGCCGCCGGTTTCAACATCGACACACCGTCGACGCTACCCGGCGCGACTGTGAACGTGCCGTATTCGCAAACCATGACGGCCAGCGGCGGCACACAGCCGTACACCTGGATCCAGACGGAAGGTTCGATTCCGCCCGGGCTGGGCCTGTCGCCCAGCGGCCTCATCTCCGGCACACCCACCACCGTCGGGTCCTATATCTTCCTGCTGCGTGTCACCGATGGGCAGAGCGTCGTCACGACGAAGACGATGAATCTCACTGTGACGCTTGCGGGCAGCACGCTGGCGATCACGACACCGTCTCCGCTCCCTGTTGCGCCGCTGAACCAGGCGTACACGGCCACGATGGCCGGCAGCGGCGGGACGCCTCCCTACATCTGGACGTTCTCGGGCGGCTCGATTCCTCCGGGGCTCCAACTCAGCACCAACGGCTCGCTGAGCGGCACCCCGACGACGGCCGGCACGTACTCGTTCAGCATCCTGCTGACAGACAACACCGGCGCCTCGGTGCAGGGGGTGTTCTCCCTCACCGTCGGGTCGGGCCTGACGCTCACGACGCCGGCCACGCTGCCCAATGGTTCGGTCGGAGTAGCCTATTCACAGACGATCGCCGCCACGGGCGGCACGCCGCCGTACATCTTCTCGCTGCAGGGCGGGACACTGCCTGCCGGGCTCACCCTGAACACCAGCGGCCTGATTTCCGGCACGCCCCTGGGTGCGGCGACCTCGTCGTTCACAGTCCGCGCGCAGGATGCGGCCGGCGCTTCGGTGACGGGCACGTTTACGCTGGCCGTCGGGTCTGTGGTTTCGGGCATTGTGATCTCACCCTCGACGGTGCCTGGCGGTTCGGTCGGCGTGACCTATTCGCAGACCCTGACCGCATCGGGCGGCGTAGCGCCGTACATCTTCTCGCTCTTCTCGGGCGCGCTGCCGCCTGGGCTCAACATCTCGACGGGTGGAGTGCTGAGCGGAACACCCACTTCCAGCGGGACCTTCTCTTTCACGATCCGGGCCAGCGATAGCCAGGGCGCGGCTGTGAATCAGCTATACACGCTCTCGGTGGGCTCGGTGCTGCACATCACGAATGTCTCCCCGCTGCCGGGCGGCACAGCGAATTTCTTCTATTCGCAGACCTTCTCGGCGACGGGCGGCACGGCTCCTTACACCTGGTCGATCAGCTCGGGGACGCTGCCCACAGGGATGCTGTTCTCGACGCAGGGCATCATCAGCGGGACGCCGACCTCCGGCGGCACCTATCAATTCGTCGTCCGCGTGGTGGATGCCAGCGGCGCCAGCACGACACAGTCGTTCTCGCTGACGATCACCGGCGGCGTCACGATCACGACGACCTCGCCGCTGCCCGACGGCAGCGTCGGCTCCAGCTACTTCCTGACGTTTGGCGCGAACGGCGGCACGGGCCCCTACAACTGGAGTGTCACTTCCGGCGCCCTGCCGAATGGGCTGACGCTTTCCAATGCCGGCACGCTGACGGGCATTCCTACGCTCCAGGGCCAGTTCCAGTTTGTGGTGAGGATTGTCGACGGGACGGGCCTTTCCTCCTCGACTCCATTCACGATCACGATCGGTTCGGGCACAACGCAGCCGCGAGCCGGTGTCATCGCCCAACTGGCCTCCGGTGGAGGCTGGAAGACCAGCATCGTCCTGCTCAATCCCACCTCCTCGCCCGCCCAGGTGCGGGTGAACCTGATGGCCGAGGATGGCACTCCGCTGGTGCTGCCCCTGACCGTCTCGCAGGCAGGCAGTTCGGTGACGGTCTCGGCGGCTGTCGTGGATCGCACGATCGCCTCCAACGGGCTGCTGCAGATCGATACAGAAGCCCTGATCTCGACCACATCGGTGGGCTGGGCGGATGTGCGGAGTTCGGCGGCGCTCTCGGGGTACGCGATATTCCGGCAGCGCAGCGGGTCGGGCAGCGATTCCGAGGGCACCTCTCCCCTGGAAACGAAGTTCCCCACGAATGTTCTGGTTTCCTATGACCACACGAACGGATTCTCCACTGGTGTGGCCCTGGTGAACCTCGACAGTACGGGTACACTCACCGCGATCATGCGGGACGACAGCGGGAATGAGTTGGGCCGTGATGCCATCGCCATCGGCGCCGGCGGGCACACCTCGTTCTCGATGACGGATCGTTTCCCCGTCCTCAGCGGGCGGCGCGGAACGGTTGAGTTCGTGAACAACCAAAACTCCGGAACCGTGGCCCTGGGCCTGCGATTCAGCCCAACGCTGAGTTTCACGTCGCTACCGGTCACTGGCCGTTAGCGGCCCTCGAGCGAGTCCGTTGAAGAGACGGCCCGGCTGTGCCCCAGAAGGGTGCGGCCGGGCCGTTTCCTATTTGTGGGAAGGCGTAGAGCCGGTAGAGAGCGCGGACGGCCTGCCTGGAGAAGCAGGGGGTCACAGGTGCCTGCCGCCGCTCTTCCCGGAGGTGGTTATCATCACTCCGGAATAGCGCAGGTATTCATTGATGAGCCGTCATGGGCGCAAGACGGCCAGCTTATCGATGGGGGTACTACCCTGCCGCGCCCAAGATCGAGGATTGGTTATTCGGAATAATAGTGATTGTATGTGGAGAGATTTATAGTTATTGAAAAGAAGAAATTCGGATTCCGAAGTTCAGGGCGGCTGGGCGATGATGGGGCTTATTGAGCCTGGTGGGAACCGTGGGGCGGGGGAGGCCGCGAGGCTGGAGCATGGGGAAATCCTCTGGAGTGAGGAACATGGCGTCCGATCTGACTTGGCCGCAGCCTGCCATGCGGCAGCTGAGCCAGCGGCGGCAAGGCGGTGCGTGAGCGAGTGCGTTCGCCTGGCATGAGTCAGACGTTAGCTATCTTTAGATAGAAATCGTCACTTGAATGAGTGGCTTTTACGCGTAAATTGCACTCAAATTGGTGTAGTTTTGGACCGATTCAGCCGGCGGCCGTGCCCTGGCGTTGGAGCCGCCCGGACGCCGGCGGTGGGTCCGCTGGAAACGAAAAACCCGCCACTCGCGTGAGAGCGGGTGGCGGGTCTACTCAATCTTGACGACGTATTAGGCGTTCGGTCTTTGAGGGCAGGTTCTTGCATTATGGCCGGTCTTGCCACAAATCTTGCAAGTGCGTTGTTTCTTCTCGCCGGCCTTGGGGGCCTTGGCGCTGAACCGGCTGCCCGACTCCACGAGTTCGAATGTGAAGCCGAGCTCTTTGAGAGTCCCAATTTGGCCCTGGATCGAAGCGATAGCTTCGTCACGGGCTTCGTTCATCAGGGTCTGATACTTGGCCTTGAAGTCAAGGGCCTTCTCAATTTTGGTTGGTTTTGGATCCGCCATTGCATTACTACATATCATAGATGCAAACAACGGGTCAAGGAGGTGGCCCCGGCGCGGTGAATAACCACCCCCTCAGACTAGACATTATTGTTAAGAGAGTAATGGGCCGGCTGGCCCTACTCTTGGCCGCAATCAGGATATTATTCCGGCCTGACTGGAGGCGCGGCCTGTTTTGCTCCCGCCGCACTCTGGTCAACTTCCTCGAGGTTATAACCGGCAATGGAGACGCGGGGCGCCTCGCCGCGGGTGTCGGCTTCCCGTATCTCGGTAACAATGGTGCGCACCTCGCCGGGCATGAGCGCGATGTAATTATCGCTATACAGGGCGGGCAGAATCCGATCGCCGCTGCCGGACCGGACTGCCTTGGCCCGCACCATGAGGGCCGGGGTGGGGGAGACGTTTCTCAACTCGGTGGTCAGAAGCCAGGATCCGGCCTGGCGCCGAACCTGGGTCGATGCCGATACCCGTGCCCTGGACAATTGCCGAAGGGCCTGGAAATTGGCTTCCTGGAGCCCGCGCCAGTAGAAGTTGTCAGAGATCAACCGGCCGTTCTTAGAAAGTTTCAGCCGTAAGAAATGTACGGAAGAGAGGCCGGAGGGATACTCGATCCTGCCGGGGATCACGGTGCTGTCCTCCCTTGAATCCAAGGTATAGGAAACTTCCCGCTTGATTGCCCCGTCCAGGTTCAGAATCTGTAGCTGGGCTGACAGACCCACCTGGTCGCCCGCGCTGTAGTTGACGACCTCGATCGCATCGGTGGAAGGATTCCATTGGATGTGAAGCGGCTCGGAGGCTTTCTTACTTCCAAAATAACCTGAGCCCGGTTCGAGGAAATAGTCGTACGTCTGCCAGACAAACGACGGCCAAGTGGGATGGCTCATCCAAATCAGGAGACCCATCCGGAATTTACTCTGCGATTCAAACATTGCCCGATGACCTTCGTAGTTCACGAATTGAGCAAGTTCGACCCAATCAGCGATATTCTTCGCTCCCCCATAGCTCTTCTCAATGCGTTCGAGGAATGAGGCGCCGCCCTGCGCACCGGTGAGGCAGAAATCATGAAGCCCCCACATCCGGCCCTGGGGCCACATGGCGGACTCCGGCATCATCTGCTTGAGGCTGTCCATGCTGACGATGTTGGGCATGCCCATCTCGCTATGGAACTTGGGGGTGGCCCGCTCAGTGAAATAGGTCTTGAGGGGCATCGCCTGATAGGGCCCATGACCGCTGACGACATCGTCGGCGGAGCTGGAGATGTAGTGGATGCCGGGGTGCAGGGCGGCGAGTGCCTCGCGGATGCCATCGTCGATGGGTTTGGGCGGAAACCCTTCATTTCTACCGCAGTACAGGCCAATGGAGGCATGGTTGCGGATGCGCCGGATGGTGTCTTTGACGTTCCCCATGAACATTTCGTTGTCATCCGGATCGGGGCCGTCCCAGGGGTTGGCCAGCCAGAAATCCTGCCAGACGACGATGCCGTGGCGGTCGCAGGCCTCATAAAACGCGTCCTCGCCGATCTGACCCACCCAGTTCCGGATCATGGTGAAGTTCATGTCGCGGTGGTAGCGGATGGCCGCGTCGTACTCGCGGGCGCGATAGCGGAGCATGGATTCCCCGAAGCCCCAGTTACCCCCGCGCGGGACGAACCGGCGGCCGTTGATCCACATGCGCAGGGCGCCGCCCTCTTCGCTGTAGGTGAACTGCCGGACGCCGGCCCGGAACGACTTGCGGTCGGAGACCTGGTTGGCGGCGGTCTCGAAATGCAGCTCCACGTCATAGAGGTCGGGCTGGCCGTAACCCGCCGGCCACCATAGCTTCGGATTCCGAAGATGTAAGACAGGATTGTTGGATGGATCCAGCTTTACCGTTTGTTCCCCGCCGCCGGGCAGGGTGACTTTGGCTGCCACCGTGGCGTCGCCGAAGCGGCCGGTCAGGACACCGCTTACGGGGGCGGTGGAGTTGTTCCTGAGGGTGACCTCAAGCGTCACATCGGCCTGGGAAGTATCGGGCAGGGGCAGGGCCGTGACGACCCGCGGATCTTCCAGGGTGACCGCACCGGTGGAGGTGAGGTAGACATCGTTCCAGATGCCTGTATCGCGGCCTCGGATGGTGGGGATCCAGTCCCAGCCGATGGCGGCGTGGTAGGTGGGGTTGTCGGCTCCGGGGACGCCGCCGTTCTTGTCGGGGCTCTCGTAGGTCTTTTCCTTGATGCTGCCAGGGTGGGCCAGTTTCTCGATGCGAATGGCGATGGCGTTGCGGCCGCCCGGTTTGAGGAGTTTGGTGACGTCGAAACGGCCGCGCAGGAAGCCGCCTTCGACGCGGCCCAGGCGCGAGCCGTTGAGATAGATCTCCGCCTTCCAGTTGATGCCGTCGAGATTGAGCCAGAAGTGCTGGTCTGGAGATTGGGCGGGCGGGGCAGTGAACTCGTCGCGGTACCAGAAGTCGGCGTGGAAGAACGAATCCGAGATCATCAACTGGTTGTCACCGAAGTTCGGGTCGGGCAGGGCGCCGGCGTTGTAGTAGCTGGAGAGTACGGTGCCGGGGACAGTGGCCACCACCCAATCCGCGTCGCGGTAACCGGGCTGGGAGAGCTCCTGCCCGCCGGAGGGGACCAGGGAATCGCGCTGTACGCGCCAGCCGCCGCCCGCCAGGTCGAGCCTGCCGTCGGCGCGGAGGGCCGGCGCGGGTTTGGGCTGCGGCACCAGGCCGCCCGTACCGAAGACTTCAAGCTCGCTCAGCAGGTAACCCTCGGGGGAGGCGGGTTTCGTGAGCTGGAGGCGCACGTAGCGTGCCTGAAGAGGCTGCGGCAGGTCGATGGAGTCGGAGGGCCCCGTGCCGGCGGGCAGGGGCTGCACGGTTTTCCAGCTCGTCCCATCGGAGGAAGTCTGCAGGGCGCCCTCGGCGGCGCGGCGGATCCAGGTGAGGACGACCCGCTGAAGCTTCGCTTCCGCCCCGAGATCGACAGAGACCCACTCCGGGCCGGCGCCGGCGGGTTTCCAGGCGCTGGTGAAGTTCCAGGGGCCACCCAGGTGAACCTGGACGTTGCCGCGGTAGAACGTGACCTCATTCGCCTGCCAGCTGGCGGCGCGGGCGTCCTGGAACACGATCCGGTAGAAGCGGGCGCGGGCCGGCTGCCGGAAGTGGACCGAGCGCAGGATTTCGCCTGTCGGCCGGGACATCTGGCTGGCCTGGCCGAGCTCTTTCCAGCTCTGGCCATCGTCGGAACCGGTCACGCGGCAGTTCCAGTTCTCCGGTTCGCCGTGGGCCACCAGGCGGGCGTCGACTTCGATGCGGTCGATCTCCGGCGGATCGTCGCCGCCGATCTCGAACTGGACCCATGCCTGTTTGCCGTGCAGGGTTACGCCGCTGACCCAATTGCCGTCGAGCAGCCACTCGCGTTCATTCTTTTTGAGGGCGCCCTGCTGGCTGGTCGAGACGGAGACCCAGCGGGGGACGCGAGTGTCCTTGATGCCATCCGTGACGAGCTGGGCGGTCAGGTTGTAATCGTAGCTGCTGGAGTGGAAGGCGGGCCGCCGCAGGGCCAGATTGCGCGCCGGACCGGAATCGGGCCGAAGCATTGGCCCGAAATCCTGTTTTGGGTCGCCAGGGTAGATGCCAACGCCCCTGGTAAAATCCTGAGCCTGGAGCGACAGCCCCAGCGCGAAAACGGCCATAATCGTAGGTCTCATCGATTACCTTTATACCTGATTATCTGCTTCCAGCCGGACTTGCGGGCGAACGGGCAAACCGGCATCCCGGTGTGGAAAGTCAGGAAAGTGCGCCTTGCCTTCACTTTTCCGAAACAAAATGCGTTCAAAAGCGTCTTGTTAAGTGAGGGTGCTATCTGGCACTCCCAGGAGGGCGATATGAGCCTCAAAGACCGTTTAGAACTAGAACGCGAGATTCTCGAGAAGATTGAGCAGAGCCGGGAAGGCTCCGCCGAGGAAGATTACGAAGCGCTGGAACGCGCGATCATCGAGCGCGAGCTCGCTGAACTCGAAGAGCAAGTCGAGACCGAGCCGGAGCACGTCCTGGTGCGCCGCCGGAAGCAGAGCTAAGCGGCCTGTTTTGTAGTACTTGAATCCTGACAATCGAATTGTTTGAGATGCGGACCGGAAGGTCGCCGTGTGCCTGCGCGGGCCCCGGCGGACGTTGCTGCTACTCCTGACGCAGCGCGACGCCGGGGTCGATGCGGGCTGCCGCCCGTCCTGGCAGCAGGCAGGCCGATAAGCTGGTGGCTGCCAGCGTGACTGCCGTGAATATCAGCACTTTCGGGTCCCGGGCGGTTACGCCGTAGAGCATCGCTTCCAATAACCGGCCGATGACGAGCCAGCCGAGCAGGAGTCCCGCCGCCAAACCGACCATCGGAGCCTTCAAGCCTCCTGCCAGGATCAACTGCTGTATGTTCAGCGTGCTGGCGCCGAGCGCCCTCCGCAGGCCCAGTTCCGGCGTACGGCTCCGTACGTTATAAGCGATCACGCCGTAGGTGCCAATGGCCGCCAAAGCCAGGGCAACACCGGCAAAGAGGCCCAGCAGCACCACCTGAAAGCGCGGCCGCGCCAGTTCACCGTTCACCACTTCCTCCATCGCCAGGGGTCTCGCCAGCACCACCTGATCGTCCAGTGCCTTCAACTCCCGGCGCATGGCCGCGATGATTTGCGCCGTAGGCAGGTTGGAACGAATCACAGTATCGACCGGGTTCAGCGGAAAGCTGTCATAGGAAAGATAGAGTTCCGGTTGCGGCGCTTCGCGCAGGCCGCGGTGGCGGACGTCCTTGATGACGCCTGTGATCAGCATCGACGTCTTGCCTTGGGGCAACTGGAAGCCGACCGGCTGTTTGTCCTTGAGGAACTTGCGGACGAAGGCTTCGTTCACGGCCACTTGTCCCTTGACCGCGGGGTCGAAGGGGCCGCCCGCCGCCCAGCGCATGCCGAGGGCTTTGAAATAGTCGCCGCCCACGGCGCGTCCACCGACGAGTTGCTCCTGGTCGGAGCCCGGGACGAAGATGCGCAGATCCAGCAGCATCGTGTAGCGCAAGGGCAGGGAATTGGAGATGCCCGCGGAGGCAACGCCGGGAATCGCATTCAGGCGGTCGAGCCAGGCGCGGCCGAAGCGGGCGCGGTCGTCCCTGGTTTTGTAGCGAGTTGCGGGCAGGTCGATGCTGGCCGTGAGGATGTGGTCGCGATCGATGCCGATATCGATGTCTCGCAAGGTGAGGAAGGTTCGCGCCAGCAGGCCCGCGGCGATCAAGACAACAGTAGTCAGGCCCGCCTGGAGGGCCACCATGGCGCTGGACCAGCGGCGGCTGCCTCGGCTCATCCAGGGATTGCCGACACGCAGGGCTTCCTCCTTCGCTTCACTGGCCGCGCGCCAGGCGGGCAGTACACCGAACAGCAGGCCGGTGAGGATGGTGAGGCCGAGCGCGAAGAGGTAGATGATCCAATCGGGCGCGGAGTTGGCCGTGCGCGGAATCGTGTCCGGATAGAGGCCGACGATGACACCATAGAGTAACTGGGAGAGCAGCAGGCCCGCGGCTCCGCCGGCGAGCGAGAGAGCCATGGCCTCGGTGACCAGTTGCCGCATGACCCGTGACATGCCCGCGCCGAGGGCGGCGCGCACGGCCAGTTCACGGCGGCGCAGCACGACCTGCGCGAGCATCAGATTGGCCAGATTCGCACAGGCGATGAGCAGGACGCAGCCGGTGGCGGCAATCAGGGCCAGCAGGGCCGGCCGCAACTGGTAGCCGACTTCCTCTTCCAGTGGCGAGAGCCAGATGCGGCGGCGCTCGCCCGGACCGGCGATGGCGGCCAGTTCGTTGGCCGCCTGGCCAGCCGGGATGCCCGGGTTGAGACGGCCAATCAGGAAGCTGGTGTGGGTGGGGAGGCGCATTCCTCCTACGCGTGCCCTGGATAGCGGCATGAACGCGTCCGGTTCCGCCCGGGCTCCACCCAACGCGGTGGAGCCGCCGCGCGCTACCTGGATCAGGGGTGTTGCAAGGAAGGAGTCGGGGACAATGCCGATCACGCGGCATAGTGTGCCGTCGGCTTCGATCTCGGAGCCCACAAGGCCCGGGTCGCCGGCAAAGCGGCGCCGCCAGTAGCCTTCGCGCAGCAGGATCGCATTGTCGGATCCGCTGCTCATCTCGTCCGGGGTGAAGGCGCGGCCCGCCAGCAACGGGGTTCCCAGCGTTTCGAAGAAATTCCGGGAGACCATTCCGGTGAAGACCTGCTCGGGGTTGCCTTGACCGATGATGGTGATGCTCCATGGCCGGTAGGCGGCGAAGGCGGAGAAGGTCAGGCTGCTGTGCTGCCACTTGTCGATCAGGACGTTCTCGGGCGGAGTTCGGGGCTCTTTCTCCTCGACCCAGACCTGCATCAGGCGGGCGGGCTCCGCGTAGGGCAACGGCTTGAGCATCACGTTCCAGATCACGCGGAAGACGGCGACATTCATGCCGGCCCCGAGAGCGATGGTGAGGATGGCCGTGACGGCCACCAGCGGCCGTTTGCGCCAGATGCGGAAGGCGAGGCGAAGATCCTGCAGGACGGTCTCGAGCCAGCGGGCCAGTTTCACGTCGCGGCTTTCCTCCAGGATGCGGGCGGTGTGGCCCAGGCGGCGTTGGGCTTCGGCTGGCGTCAGGCCGAGATCCGCGGCGCGCTGCTCGGCGTGGAATTGCAGCTCATCGTCGAGGTCGCGATCCAGGTCGTCCTTGCGAAAAACGTTGCGGAGTCTGGTAATCCAGGACATGTGAGCCCCCTTCAGGCGTGCCGGAGAATGCGGTCGACGGCCGCAGTGGAGGTGCGCCAGCGCTGCTCTTCTTCCAATAGCTGGCGGCGTCCCGCCTCAGTGATCTCGTAGATGCGGGCGCGGCGCTTATTGCCCGTGACGGTCCATTCCGCCTGGATCCAGCCGGCCTCTTCCAGCCGGTGGAGGGCCGGATAGAGCGAGCCTTCCTCGACACTGAGCGCCTCGTCGGACAGGTGCTCGATCTTCAGCGTGATGGCGTAACCGTGCTGGGGGCCGGTCTGGGCGAGGATCTTGAGGACCAGAAGCGGCAGTGAGCCTTGCGGGAAAGTAGCCTTGGCCATACCTAGTTTGCTTACCTACGCAACTGAGTATGTCCCGGCCCGGCTTTGGAGTCAAGAGGGGCGATGGGTTCTGCCTCACGTCGCAATTTGGATGATCAGGTGAAGAATGTCTAATGGATCGCTAGACTGGGATCATGCTGCGACTGTCAGTCGGGTGCCTGCTGGCGGTGATCGCCGGGTTGATTCTGCCTGCGGCCGAGGGCGCGCCGGCTCCTTTGGGATTGGGCCAGGTGGTAATTCTGGTGGGGCCCCCGGGCAGCGGCAAGAGCGTGCAGGCGCGGAATCTTGGCAGGAAGTACAAGGTGCCTGTCATCTCTGTCGCGGAGCTGGCACAACAAGCGATGCGCGGCCAGGGGCCGGTGCCGGGCAGCAAAGCGAGGGTGGCGAACTCCGGGGAATTACTGAGCGACGAGGCCGCGATCGAGCTGATCAGCGCGCGAGCCGGCCAGGCGGATACGGCCAAGGGCTTCATCCTGGACGGGTACCCTAATTCGGAAGCGCAGGCGAAGTTCCTCGATTCCTTCCTGAACACGCGTGCATTGCAGCCGCCGAAGGTTGTCGTTTTGGAAGTGTCGGAGGAGATCGTACGAGCGCGCATGTTGAAGCGCAAGAGCGTGGACGACACACCTGGTAACATCGACCGCCGGTTGGCGGACTACCACAGGGAAGAGAGCTTCCTGAACTCCTGGTACACGCCGCGCAACACGCTGCGGGTGGATGGAACGAAGCCGCCGAAGCAGGTCTTCGTGGAGATCGAAGAGGGCCTGGTGAAAGTGTTTGACCGCAAGGAGTTCAAAGACAGGGAAGCCGCGCCGCGCTAGACCCGCTGCCGCCGGTGGGAAGGTCCTAAGGCATCCATTCCCTGTGTCTAGGTAGGATAGATGGGTGACCTCGATTCGTACCCGGCGTCTGAATCTCAGCCTCATGCCGGAGGAGTTTCTGGAAGCCTCGGCGGCCGGCCAGTGGATTGAGGCCGCCAGAATTCTTGGGGGCACCATTCCGCCGGAGTGGTGGCTGGAACGGGATCTGGTGGCGCTACGCCTGGCCGATCTGCGGGCTGATGCGCGGTATCAGCCGTGGTCGCTGCGGGCCATGATGCACCGCGAGACCAAGGTAATGGTGGGCTTCTGCGGGTTTCATACGGCGCCGAATCCGCCGTACCTGGAGTCGTGGGCTACCGAGGCGGTGGAGTTTGGCTACACAGTCTTCCCGGGTTTCCGCAACAAGGGGTTTGCCACGGAAGCAGCGCAGGGTTTGATGCGCTGGGCCGGCCGGCAGCAGGGTGTGAAGAAGTTTGTGGTTTCGATTGCGGCCGCGAATACGCCTTCGGCGGCCGTGGCCAGGAAACTCGGCTTCTCCCGCGTGGGTGTCCGGATGGACCCCGTCGACGGGCTGGAAGAGATCTACGTTTCAGAGGCTCCGCGAGCCGGACACGGGTGGCGGGTACTGTCTCTGATCGGGGCCGCAGCGGGCAGGCGGGTGCGCCGGCCGTTTGCCGCTTCTGAGTAGCGAGCCCCGGTTAATCGACCGTCAACCGGCGGATGCCGGAATCCGGGATCGTTTCCTTCGGGTCGAACTGCGGGCCGGTGGTGTAGCGCAGCAGCGAATCGAAGAGCGCAATTGCTTCCGGATAGGCCTCGTCGAAGTGCTCGCGCAGCCGCAGGGTGGTGACCAGCAGGCGGCCCGGCCCCACTTTGCCTTCCACCGCATACGCCATGCGGGAGAGGTTCTTGGTTTTGCTCAGGAATGACGACGTGGTCCGGATGCCGCCCACGAAGGGCTGGATCCGCGCCGGCCAGTTGTCGATGGGCAGGGGGAACGCCCCGTTGATCAGATTGTAGAACTGCAGATCGGCCAGTCCGTCGTGAGGGAAGCCGGAGAGGGCCGGGTGTTCCTGAATCATGGTGCCCGCCGCGCCGCCGGAGGCGGGAAAGAACTCCACGCCGCGTCGATCCAGCGTCTGCCGCAGCATCAGCCACACGCGGCCGCCGGCGTTGAGATGGGCCAGGGCCGCGGCGTCCAGATCCTCTGTGATCAGCAGGCTCTCCGGTGTGAGCTTTGAGGATCCGGACTGCAGCCACGGATACTGGCGGTTGAGCGCGGCCAGGCGGAGGTTCGAGACCACGGGGACTGCCGGCGCGGCCGCCCGGCTGGGCTTGGGGTAGGCCCAGAATTGCCAGGTGTTCGTGTACTCGCCGTGGCGGGTGTCGAGGGTGATTCGCAATTCCAGCTTTCTCGCGGCCGAGGCGGCGCCGGCGTCGAGCAGGATGGAACCGAGTTTCGACACCTTGCCGAGTTCCGCCTCCACGCCGGAGAGCGCGGCGCCCGCGATGCGCTGGCTGCCGTCGCGCAGTTCCCAGGTGAGGCGGCCATCGTGCACGGCCTCCGCGCCATAGTTCGACACCTGAATGCCCACCTGCTTCGGTTCGCCCGCCCACAGCGTACGGTTGTCGACGCCGGCATCCAGCATGAGCAGGACGGGCGTGTTCAGCGCGCGGCCCTCTTCCGGGGTGATGCCCTTGGGTTTCCAGAAGTAATCGAACCAACCCTCCTCCCAGGAGTCGCCTTCGCCGGTACCGCCCGGGTAGTCGACGATCAGCCAGTAGTGGTAGCCGCTGACGCCGCCATTCAGGCGCACCTTTTCGATCTGGTATTTGCGGCCCAACTGCTGCAAGCGCTGGGAGTTGTGCACGTAGGCGGGGTAGATGGCTTCCAGGTGGTTGTCCGCCACCCACTTCGACTTGGCGTCGAGCCATGTGGGCAGCAGGACTCCGGTGAACTGCTGCTTCAGGCTGATATCCGGCAGGGAGCAGTAGTATTGCCCGAACTCGTGGCGCACGGTGGGCCGGTCGCCCGGCGCGCCATGGTAGATGCTGACCATGTCGGAGGGGCGCATGTCCAGGCCGTCGTTGGAAAGGATGAGAGTGGCGGGGGCCAGTTGCTTGGCCGACTTGTAGAAATCGGCGATGGAGGCAAGGAACTCCGCGCGCTCGGGTTCGGTTTTGAGCCATTCGAGGTTGAATTCGTTGCCGAAGGCCAGGCTGAGCAGGGAGGGATGGTTGCGGTAGGCCAGCAGTACGCTGTTCAATTCGCGTTTGAGGAAGTCGCGATGCGCGAAGAAGTATTGCGTGTACGCGGCGGGCAGTTCGGCCATGACCAGCATGCCTACCTCGTCGGCGGCCTCGAAATAGGCGGCCGGCGGCGTCATGGAATGGAACCGGACGGCGTTGAAGCCGAAACTCCTGGAGAGCTTCAGGCGCTCCAGGAAGATGGCCTTCGAAGAAGGCGGAAAGCCGGTGAGCACTTCGACGTTGTCATCGCCGTAACCGCGCAGATAGAGCGGCTTTCCATTTAGCAGGATTGTGCCGCCGCTGGTGGTCACTTCCCGGTAGCCGAAGCGCTGCTCCAGGCGATCGATGGCGCGGTTTTGGTCCAGCAGTTGAATCGAGGCGGTGAGCAGCTCTGGACTGTCGGGGGACCACAAGGGGAGCCGCGCGGCATCGATGTCGACCACCGCCTCCGGCTCCGCTGCGGATGAGGGGACGGGTTGGGTGGCTGCCGGCGCACCAGGCACCGTCACCCTGACGGTGAGCGGCCTGGCCTGGCCGGGGGCGTCCACGCGGATCCGGAACGACACGCGGCGGCGGCTTACGTCGGAGGTGACGAGAACCGACGAGAGGCGGAGGCGCGGTTCCGACGCGAGTTCGACAGAGCCGAAGATGCCGCCCCAGTTGCCGATGTAGTTCAGCATGCCCGTGGGCATCAGCGGCTTCTGGAGGTCGGGTGAGGCCTCAATGGCGACGGGCGGATTCTCGATCCTCAGCACGATGGAGTTGTCGCCGCCGGGACGGAGGGCGCTGCTGATGTCGAACTCGAACGGCGCGCTGAAGCCGTCGTGGCCGCCGAGTTCCACACCGTTGACGAAGAGCGTCACCCGGCGATGAGCGCCGCCCAGGCGCAGGACGGTCCGCTGGCCGGCCCAGTTGGCGGGGACGTTCACGGTGCGGCGGTACCAGGCGGTTCCTTCGAAGCTGTGGCGCAACTGCGGAGAGGCGTTGCCGAAGCCCTGGGCCTGCCAGGCGCCGGGTACGGCGATCTTTTCAGGGAACGGATCCGGGGCGGCAAACCACTTTTCCTGCAGACCGGAGTTGGCCGGGTCGAGCCGGAACTGCCAGGTTCCATTCAGGTCCAACTGCTGCCGGGCCGGCTCGGCGGCCGCCGCGCAGGGAGCCACGGCCAAGGCTGTCAGAATCGCGGCCAGATATCCGGAACGAAGACCTTCCATGCCTATTTATGACTGGTTTGAGGGACCCGGCACAACGCCGCGGCTGCCGGCGCACGGCGTTCAATCCAATGGGCTGGAATCGGCCGGCCGCCGCCGGGTACTAAAATATTCCATTCCCGAGAGGGCGGGAATTCATCTATACCCTTGGGTGATAAATGTGCGCATGGCGATCAAACCGATCCTCAGCCGGCTTCCGGCTCTCCTTTTCGCGACGCTCGCAGGCGGTGGTGCAATGGTAACCGCGGCGACCGGCAATTTCCCTGATCCCGTGGTGGACGCCAAGCCCGCCCAGGGCAAGCAGACCGCGGTGCTGGCCGGCGGCTGCTTCTGGTGTACCGAGGCGGTGTTCGAGATGGTGGAAGGCGTGGACGACGTGATCTCCGGGTACGCCGGCGGCACGAAGGACACAGCCAAGTACGACATCGTCTCCACGGGCCGCACCGGCCACGCCGAGTCGATTCTCATCACGTTCGAACCGGCGAAGATCTCGTACGGCCAGTTGCTGAAGATCTTCTTCAGCGTGGCGCACGATCCCACTTCGCTCAACCGGCAGGGCGCCGATATCGGCACTCAGTACCGCAGCGCCATCTTCTACGCCAACGAAGAGCAGAAGCACGTGGCGGAGGCCTATATCAAGCAACTCAACGACGCGCAGGCGCTGAAGAAGCCTATCGTGACGCAGGTTGTGCCGCTGGACAAGTTCTACACGGCCGAGAACTACCACCAGAACTACGCGACGCTGAACCACGAGAACCCGTACATCGTGAACGTCTCCGACCCGAAGGTGGAGAAGCTCAAGAAGATGTACCCGGGCTGCGTGCGCAAGCGGAAGTAAGGGCGGGCAGCGCCCGGGCAGGTATGATGCGGCGGCGCGAACGGGCTTCGCGCCGCTACCGCGATCGGTCCAACTGGTGGAACAGCGCCAGGGCGGCGACGGTCAATGCCGCGAGCACCGTCCAGGTGGGCACGCCCAGCAGGTCCGGTATTGTTACGGGGCCCAGATCGTACCACTTCATGATGGAAGTGGAGATGATTCCGTAGAACTCAGCGAAGACGGCGGAGCCCAGGATCATCCCGAGAATGCCAAACAGGGCATCCCGCTGCCCTTCGGCGGCGGCGGCCACGCCCGTGCCCGGACAGTAGCCGAGCAGGACCATCCCCACTCCAAACACGAGTCCGCCGATGGTGACTGCCACGAGTTGCGCCGGCTTTACGTGGAGGGTTGCCAGGCCCATTGCCTTGAGGGCGTAGACCCCGATGCCGCCCACGACTATGGCGGTGAGCATCGTCTTCAGTACGGTGAAGTCGCGCAGCAGGAACTGTCCGGCGATGACGCGGAACTTGGCGACGTGGCCCTTCTGGAGGAAGAAACCGAAGAGGAAGCCGGTGAACAGCCCCAGCAGCAGCCGTGGCGCGGATTCAGTCAAGCTCGGCCTCCTTCCCGTAGAGCAGGAACGCCGTCGCGAGGCCGGAGGCAAACAGGCAGGCGAAGAAGAGCCAGCCAGAGACAGCCAGTTGGAGCGACCCGCTGATGCCGTTGCCGCTGGTGCAGCCGCCGGCGAGCCGGGCGCCCACGGCGAGGATTACTCCGCCCACAAAGGCTGCCGCATAGCGCAAGGCCCGGGACGGCCCGAAGCGGCGCTGCCAGAGCCGTGGGACCTGCGCCTCCGGCTTGTCGCCGGACAGGCGGGCACTCACGAATGCGCCCAGGAAAATGCCTGCGACGAGCATCCACTCCCAATCCACGGCCGGAGCGAATTTCCTGAAGTAGGGGTTCGCCGCGACGTAGCCAGGGGCGATGGTCTGTTCCACCATGCCGGCGGTTTTGGCCAGGGCCGTGGAGACTCCTAGCGGACGGTCGGCCGTAACGAAGGCAAACCAGGACAGCATGCCGATCAGGCTGCCAACGGCGTAGGGCGACCAGCGGCGCCGGCTCAGGAAGCTCATCAGTTCTCTTTCCTCCGGGTAAAGGCGGGATCCGGGCGGAATTCTCCGGCCTGCAGGGAGAGATGCAGATGATGCGGCCTGGTGACAGGCGGTGCCCTGATTTGGGGTCTAGCGCGCCGGCATTGCTGGGGTTGACGCTGAATTGCGGTTGGCCCGTGCCGGAGGTTCCCTTTCGGTGGAAACTGGATTCATGGCATCCACTGACTGGGCAGCGCTACTCGACCAGGGGGAGTTCTCGGCGGCGCTCGATGCATGGCGGGCCGGTTTCGCCGCCTCCGCCGATTCGCTGGAAGCCACCTGGGCGCGAGCCGAGATCGAAGAACGCTGGGGCGATTCGTTCTTCTTTGCACGACAGGCGGGCGCCTCGGCTCACTTCCACGCCGCCCTGGGTGCCCTAGTCCCGCAAGGCATGATGTTCACCTCTCTCGAGGAGAACGACCGCCGCATGGAGGCGCATGGCCGGGTGATGAACAAGCTCTATGCCGTCGACGGTTCGGGCCTGCCGCGGCCTGGCAACGATGGCGTGCCGCATCCCAATGCCAAGCTCGCCAGCCCGCCGCCGCGGCGCGTGACGGTAGCTGAAGCTCCGGAGATCGTAGAACGGCGCGCGGCCGTGCTGAGAGCCCGCGCCGAGAGGAAGCGGCAGGAGTTGCCCGCCGCCGCGCTGTTTCGCGACGCCGGGCATTGGCAGCATCACCTGTTGGGCCAGATGTGGAGCGATGCGGGCCACGCACTGGCTGTGGACCTGCCCGACGAAGCGCGCAGTGCCTACACCTGGAGCCAGCACTACTTCGAGCTTTACAACGCGGCCTGGAGCGCCAATCTGCCGGCCTCCCGCTGGGATTCCGACGGGGGACAGGAGATTATGGAGGTTCAGGAGGCGGTGTCAGCCCTCGGAATCCGCACCTCGGAGATCGACTGCCCGGCTTGGATCGATGCCTTGTTGGATGGGGGATGGCAGGAGGCTCTCGCCGCTCTCGGTGCCCAGGTTCCGCCGCCGGAATTCCAGACTCTTGCGAAGATCCTGGCCGCCATCTGCCAGGCCGCGGGCGAGGAAGAGAGGGCCGCCCGCTTGCTTGCGGCCAAACCGTGATCCGGGAAAATCCAGCTGTGTCGGCTCCTCAGAGCCGCACTAATGCCTTGCCGGTGTTCTCGCCACGGAACAACCCGATGAACGCCTTCGGCGCGTTCTCCAGCCCGTCGGTAATTGTTTCCTCGTTCCGCAGGCGGCCTTCTTTCCACCAGGTCGCCATCTGTTTCCGGCCTTCGGGGAACCGGGCGGCCCAGCGCGTCACGATGAAGCCTTCCACCCTGAGTTGCTTCACCAGAATCTCGGTGAAGGGGCGCTGTCCCACGTCCTTCGACCTGTCGTTATATTGGGAAATCTGACCGCACACCGCTACGCGGCCCCGGAAGTTCATCAGTGTCATTGCGGCGTCGGTCAATTCTCCGCCGACGTTGTCGAAGTAGCAGTCGATGCCGTTCGGGCACAGCCGCGCCAACGCTTCGGGATACGGTTGGTCGGTGCGGTAGTTCAGCGCACCGTCAAAGCCGAGCGACCGGATGTATTGCACCTTGCTGTCGGTCCCCGTGGTGCCCACTACCTTGCACCCGAGAATCTTCGCGATTTGTCCTACCGCTGAACCGACGGCGCCGGCCGCGCCGGATACCAGTACGGTTTCGCCGGCCTTCGGGGCGCACAGTTCGGTGAGGCCGAAATAGGCGGTCATGCCCGGCATGCCCAGAACCCCAAGGGCAGTCTGAATCGGGGCCTCTGCCGGATCGAGCCGGAGGACCTTCTCCGCTTCCACTGCCGCGTAATCCTGCCAGCCCCACATGCCGGTGACGAAGGCACCCACGCCGATCGCCGGATGCCGGGACTCGATCACCTCACCCACGGCTCCGCTTTCCATGACGGATCCAGTCAGGATGGGATCCACATAGGACCGCCGGCCGGTGATGCGGCCACGCAAATAGGGGTCGACGGAGATCCAGACGGAGCGGACCAGCAGGCCGCCGGTGGGGCAGGTGGGCAGTGCCGCCTCCTCCAGCAGGAAATCCGATTCCAGCGGCAGCCCCACCGGTACGGCGGCCAGGACAATTCGTCGATTGCGGTCAGGTAGAGGCATAAGTCCACACTACTCTGATCGACGCGTGGCGCAAGCCCGCGGGCGGGGTGGCCGCCGTCCTGAAGAGAGTGGCGGCCAGGGCGCAGTCACCCGTTACCTGAGCATGCCGAGAAGGTAGAGAATCAGAACCAGCAGGAGGATGGTGCCCAGCCCGATGCCGGCTCCTCCGCCATAGCCCCAGCGGCTGTGGCCATAGTATCCGCCCCCTCCACCGAGGACCAGTATCAAGAGAATCAGCAGGATCAACATACGGCAGTTTCCTTTCCAACAATCACCGGCGCTCGGCCGGATTTTTCACTTGGGCTTCGATACGACTACCAGAGCAATACCGCCGATCAAGGCCGCGGCGCCGGCAATCGGGGGCAGTGGGACGCTGTGGGTCTTCTCTCGTGTTGCCTCAATTGGGCCGAGATCAACTACCTTTTCTTTCGTCGTATAACTGAAGCCTCCCCACGCGAGGCCGATCAGGCCAAGCACAATCAGAACGGCTCCCAGAGTTCTCTGCATAGTGGTCTCCTTTTGCGGCGGTGTTGTGCAGCGGCGGCGCCCTTCTGCCTGGAGCGGACTCCAGGCTACGTCGCCGTCCGCTGCACTGGTCTCAGCAGCCTACTTCTCGAATACCTTCTGGATCTGGCCGGCCTTCTTCTGGATCTTTCCGGCGACCTTTTCGCCTTGGCCCTCCCCCTTCAACTTAGGGTTGTCGGTGAGTTCGCCGACCTTCTCCTTGACCTTGCCTTTGACCTCGTGGAATTTTCCTTCAATCTCGTTCTTCGTGCTCGAATTCATGGCGTTCTCCTTATGAGGTTTGCCTTCTGGCTCCGCCGTGTTCCCAGCGGCTGGCCGTGAAGGGTCAATACATGCACCGGAAGCGGATGCTGACTATGCCGGTCCTCCGGAATCAGCCAGTTGTTGGCTGGTCTGACATCGGCGCGGCGTTCGCTGCCCGGCCGCCTCAAACAGGCGCGGCGAAGGCTCAATGAGCAATCAGCCCCAGTGGGCAACGCGGTCACCGGTATCGCTCCAGCACACCGCGTCTGCGCTCTTCTTTGCACTTCGAGGTCCAGGCCGCCAAGGCAGTCAAACAGGCCTCGCAATGGCCGCAACCGGCGCGAAATGGAGGGGAAACCGGGCCATAGCGGACAATGCTGCGCGGCAAATTCTACCCACTCCGCAATTCCGGCCGCTCCAGGGCCGCGGCGGCCAGAAACTTTGACCGCTCACTCGCCTTCTGCCCCCTCAGGAGGCGGGTTCTGCAGGTCATCACGAGCGGGCCCACGCCAGCATGGCGCGTGTCCATCCAATCGGAGGCAGGGGCGTGAAGGGCAATCGGCTGGTGCGATTGGGCTTCCCAACGCCAGCCAGATTCATGGAATCGCCGGTGTTGACCGCATATGGTCAACTGACCGTCCGGCGTTAACCGCCCTCCTGCCGCCCTTGGCGGGAACAATCCACCGTTCGCTAAACCCATGGCCTGCTGTCGGCTCGACGTCTACCCCCTCTTCGGCCCTCGACGTGCCTTCCCCAAAGGTGAACGAACGTTGTAACGGAGACACGGACAATGCAATTCGAACGAGTCACGGTCATTGCCGGATTGATTCTGGCGCTGGGCTGCTGCCATCCGGCCCAGGCGCAGCCAGGGCAGCAGGAAAAAGAAGCAAAGCCGGAGAGGCAGCAGGACAAGCAGCAGCGTGGTGGGCCTCCAGCACAGCAGCAGAGGGGGAAAGAGCCGCCCCAGGGGCGGGAGCAGGGCCAGCCGGCGCGTAGACCGGATCAGCCGGCGCAGGCGCCCCGGGCCCAGGAGCAGCGGCAACAGCGAGCCCCGGAGCCTCAGCAGCGCGGCGGGGAACAGCGCCAGCAGCAGCAGCGGGCCCAGGAGCAGCAGCGGCAACAACAGCAGGATCGGGCCGGCGAACAACGCCAGCAACAGCAACGGGGCCAGGAGCAGCGGCAACAGCAGCAGCAACAACAGCGCATCGGCGAACAGCGCCAGCAGCAACAACGAGCCCAGCAGTATCAACAGCAGCAGCGGACTCAGCAGCAGGCCATGTCCTGGCAACAGCAGCGCGGCTGGCAGAGGCAAGGCGCCTGGCAGGGGCAGGCCACCTGGCAGCAGGGGCGTGCGCAGAACTGGGCGAACGAGCATCGTGAGTGGGGGCAGCGCGGAGGCTATGGCGGCTACTACATTCCGCAGGATCGCTTCACCCTCAGCTTCGGCAGCCAACATTACTTCCGCATACGCCAGCGCCCCGTCATGTACATGGGCTACCCGCGATTCCAATACGGTGGGTTCTCATTCATGATGCTGGACCGGTATCCGGAGTATTGGGCCGAGAACTGGTACGACGATGACGACGTGTACATTGACTACGACGACGGGTACTACCTGTATAACCGGCGGTATCCACGTGTCCGGCTGGCCATCACCGTGGTTCTGTAACCGATTGACCGAGGGAGCCGGAATCCCGCCGCCATTTGGCGCGGCGGGCGGCGGTTGTGAGGTTGCAGGCGCAGGCAAGCCGGAGCGCCGCTGCCGGTGCGAAGCCTACTGCTTTGTCACGTGATCCAGAATGTTCGAGTTCGAGATTGTAGTCTCGCCGCTTTCCGATTGCAGGACGATGTGGGTGGCCGTGATCGCGCGCAGCACGCCTTGCTGGCCGGCGATCTCCAAGGGTTTCCCCATTGTCAGCACTTTGCGCGCATAGAACCCGGCGGTGATGTTGCGAATGATATCGCGTGTCCCCAACCCAAAAGAAAGGCCGAAGGCCAGCGACGCGCCGCCCAGTACCAGCCCGGTGACGATGCGCACAATGTCGGTGTCGATCTTCAACTGCGCGATCGCCATCATGGCGCACACGAATAGGATTGCGCCCGAAACCAGCTTGCCCAGTGCCGGTGCAAATTCGATGCCCGAACTCTCAGCCGACTGGCTCACCATCTGGCCCACGAACTGCCCCACGGTGCTGCCGAGGATCAGCAGCACCAGGGCCGCGAAGATATTCGGCAGGTAAGCGAAGAATGCCCCGATCGCGCCGGAGATCGCATCCAGGCCCAGGGCATCGCCCGCCGTACGGGCCAGCACCAGCAGGATCAGAAAGTAAGTGAGCCGGGGCAGGAGGATCGTCAGCTCCTGGCGGATCCCAATTCTGTGGATCGCCTGGTCGATGCCCGCCTTGGCTACCAGGTCGTCCAGCCGCATCCGCACCAGGGCCTTGCGCAGGATGCGCTCGATCAGCTTCGCGACGAGCAGCGCGGCGGCGGCCAGAAGAATGCCCACGACGACCTTGGGCGCCGCGGCGATGATGGAATCCAACAGTCCGCCAAAAGCCTGTACCAGCTTATCCTTCACGGCAACTACTCCTTGTCCTTGCCCGCCGTCTTCACGACGTAGCCCAGCAATCGTGCCATCTCGAGCAGTGTCACCTTCGGCAGGTGCCACGAGTAACCCGCCACTTGCGCGGCCGTGGTCCTGCGGTGGATGCTCCTGCGGACCTTGGCGGTGAAGGCCGGGGAGGTCTCCATTTCCTGATCCCTCAGCGCCTGGATTGGCTCCCCTGTCTCCTGATCGATGGGTGTGCCGCCGGCCTGGTTTCCGTCTTCCGGATTCATTGTTTTCCCCTCCCTGCCGCCGCGGCCTCTTCCACCGCATACCGGAACCGGAACAACTCCCGCGCGCGCTTGATGCGCATCTTCACGGCGGAAAGTCCGATGCCAAGCGAAGCCGCTATCTCCTCATAGGAGAGTTCGTCCATATCGCACATCACCAACGGGATTCGAAGCGTAGCTGGCAGGGAGTTCAGGATCTCTCCAATCCGCTGCCGCTGCCCTTCCTCTTCCAATTTCCGTTCGGCGTCCGCCGGAACCTGCAGCTTCTCATGCGCCTCCATGACCTCGTCATCGATGGAGAGCGAATCTTTGCCGCCGCGCTTCTTCAGGTGATTCAGGCAGTGATGAACCTTGATTCGCTGCAGCCAGTGACGGAAGGTCGAGCGCCCCTCAAAGGTCCGCAGTGCGAAGAAGGCCTTCACGAATACTTCCTGCGCGAGATCTTCTGAATTGTTCTCATCGCGCGTCAAAAACCGGCAGTCCGCCAGGATCCGCTTCTGGTACAGCTCGATCAACTGCTCGAATGCCCGCAAATCCCCCTCGGGCGCTGCCCGTACAGCCCGCAACAGCTCCTCATCGCGGTCTTCCGTCTCCTGCCTGGACTCATCCGCCATGCGATGAGCATCTCACAACTTCGGGCGCCGCGGCTCACAGCGAAGGCGCTGTCTTCGTGCCCGGAATTGCTCGCATGCCCTGTCTTTGGCGGCTCCGGGGCGCTTCAACTCGCTGAAACAACATGCTATCTTATTGTTTTGACTGTCACTCCCATGGGAAAAAAGGGATCGGGGCAATCCTCCGGCCCCGATCCCGTCGCCTCCGATTCCTGCTAACGGGCGAAGGTAAATCCGAGCCCGGTAGTGTAAAGCAGATCGTTGGCCCTGCGCCCCTGCACCGGATTGCTCAGGTACCGGTCGCTGATGGAAACATTCCAGGTCAGCCACTTGGTCAACGACGTGGTGGCGCCCACGTCGAAGTTCATGCGGTACTGGCCGGTGGTCGTGAGATTGTTGAACATGCGGAAGCCCTGCACCAGGCTGGTCCGGGCGCTCAGCTTGTAGGCCAGGTCGTCGCCCCAGTACGCCTCGGCCGAACTCCGCGTGAATGCGGCCTGCGGGGCTGGATCGAACTTCTCACGGTTCCACGCGCCGCCGCCCACCAGATCCAGGCTGCCGTGCGCGCCCTTCCAGGCGTGAAACCCGGCGCCTCCGCCCAGCACGACGCGCAGGTCCAGAGACTGGAACTTGTCGTACTCATAATCGTTGAAGCCGTTCAGGAACAGCTTGCTGTTGAGGTTCCGGCTGTAACCCCAGCCACCGCGGATGGCGCTCGCCGTTTGCGAATTGACTCCATTGATCGTGGCGGACGAGCGGATGGAGTTGAAGTACGCGGTCGTCTTGCTGGTGCTGGAAACCCGCGCGAAGTTCAGCGGGGTGGTGATGACCAGCGTCTCCGCGTTGCCTTTGGTGCCGGCCAGGCTCAGGCTCCCGTTGATGGTCCAAAGATCCAGCAGGCCCGGATGCCGCAGCCGCTCATAGACCTTCTGCTCCGCGTCGTTCCGCAGCGCGACAATGCCGGTCGCATCCACCACGCGCGGGGCGCCAGGCGCGGCGACTTCAATGCGGCCATCCTGGGTCTGGATGTTCGCCTTCACCGTCTGGTCGCCGGCCAGCACGACGTTCAGCGGCTGGTCGGTCTTCACCGTCGCGATGTCATCCCATTTCAGGGTCACCGCGCCGAAATTCTTGCTGAGGATGGTGACGGTCTGGCCGTCCTTCTTGACGATGCTGCCAGTTACCCGGTCGCCATCCTTGAGTACGATCTGGTCGCCCATCGCTGTGGCGAGCATCACGGACGCAAGCAGGCACACTGCGGGCAGTCCATTGAGTTTGAGAATTGACATGGTCTTGATGGATGGTCTGATTAGGCTGTCAACTGCGAGGTGCAGTGCGGACACCGCTTGGCCGGAATCGGAATCGCGGTGAAACAGAACGCGCAGTCCTTTGTGGTCGGCGCTGTCGCGGGTGCCGGCTTCTGCAGCTTGCTGGCTGCCCGCACCACGACGAAGATCACGAACGCGACGATCAGGAAATTGATCACCGCGTTCAGGAACACGCCATAGGCGATCACCGGGGCCGCTGCCGCTTTCGCCGCCGCCAGCGAGGCGTAGTGCTGCCCGTTCAAGGCCAGGAACAGTTCCTTAAAGTCGATCCCGCTCAACAGCATGCCGATCGGCGGCATGATAATGTCATTCACCATCGAGGTGACAATCGCGCCGAACGCCGCGCCGATGATGACCGCGACCGCCAGGTCCAATACATTGCCTTTCATCACGAAGGCTCTGAAGTCTTTTAACATCTTGGTTCCTTACTTCTTCTACTGCTTTGGTCCGAACCTGATACTCTGCCGGCCGCCGCTACTTCTGTTTCGCGATCACTTTGTCCTTGATCTTGGAGTAGACCGACGCGGGCACAATCTGCTTATCCACCAGTTCGTTCTTGCCCTTGTACGGCCGGCCCTTGATGATTCTTTCGCCGTAGGCTTTGCCGATGCCCGGCAGCGCCTCCAGTTGTTCCGTCGTGGCCGAGTTGAGGTCCAGAAGTGCCGCCGCCGGCGCCGCTTTGGCCGTCTGGGACGCCGCCGATTTTGCAGCCGCGGCTTTGGTGGCGGCCTGTGGAGCCGCGAATAGCGATGCCGCAACCAGCAAAGCCGGAGCCAGTTGAATGATTCTCATGGGGTCAAATTCTCCTTGAATCGAAAGGTTGTCGCCGGACACTAGCGGAGTTCGTCTTCCGCCGGGAGCGAATTGCCCGCCAGCGCCGGGTACAGAAGACCGGCCAGAATCGCGCCGGCGATCGGCGCAACCCAGAACAGCCAAAGTTGCTCAATGGCCCACCCACCTACGAAGAATGCCGGACCAGTGCTGCGCGCGGGATTGACTGAGAGGTTCGTCACCGGGATTCCGATTAGGTGAATCAGCGTGAGTCCGAGGCCGATGGCCACCGGCGCGAACCCTTGCGGCGCCCTGCGGTCTGTCGCCCCCAGAATGATGAACAGAAAGAAAAAGGTGAGCACGATCTCGGCCAGCAGACAAGCCAGCATCGAGTAGCCGCCAGGCGAGTGCAAGCCAAACCCATTGGAGGCAAAGCCGCCGCTGGCGTCGAATCCGGCCTTGCCGCTGGCGATCACATACAGAACCCCGGCTCCGGCGATGGCGCCCGCTGTCTGCGACGCGACATAGGCCGGCAGTTCCTCAAGCGGAAACCGCTTGGCCGCCACGAGACCGATGGAGACAGCCGGATTCAAATGACACCCTGAGATATGGCCAATGGCGTATGCCATGGTCAGGACGGTGAGGCCGAACGCGAGCGCCACGCCGGCGAAGCCGATTCCGAGGCCTGGAAATGCGGCTGCCAGGACGGCGCTGCCGCACCCTCCGAACACAAGCCAGAATGTGCCGAGGAATTCAGCCGAGCAACGATTGAGGAGACGGACTGGTTGTTTCATGTGGATCTGTTCTACTGCTGCGATCTGGCGGGCCCGTCAGCGCACACGTGGGGCCGGCGCGCCTGGGATGGCCATCTTAGATTCGCGGTGTTCCCTTCCACTCCCTCTGACAAGGGATCCCTCGCGGAAGTCACATCAGGCAAAGAAAAATATAGGGGCCGTCGAAAATGTCCGCGTGTCTCCCGTGGGACGGGATTAGGGAAGGGAAGCGACTGTCAGGAGGAGCGGTTTAGCGCGCCAGTGCCAGCAGCTCGGCCACGCGTCGCTGGATCTCGCCGCGGTCCATCGTCCGGTACTCCTCCGGCAGCAGGCTGCGCGAAGTGCACTCCAGCACCGCCACCAGATTCTGCAATTCGATCTCGTCCGGATAGCTGGGCGGAATGAAGTCGGCGATGGCCGCCTTCAGGTCCTCGACGTCGACGGCCGCATCGCCTTCCAGGGCGCTCTTCATCCGAGCCCGCACCAGGACGGCTTCCGTGTCAGCGCCCGAGAGCATCCCTGCGTTGGCCAGGAAGAACTGCTCCGCTTCCTCGGAAGCGACGCGCGTCCCCGTCTTCCGCTGCATCGCCCGCAGCATCGCCAGCCGCTCGGCGTCGCTGCGCGGGTAAAACAGGGCGATGTGCTCTTCCGCACGGCCCTGGCGCTTCAAGTCCACCGGCAGCAGGTCGGGCCGGCACGTCAGCAGGAACCAGATCACCTTGCCGCGCAACTCCGTATTGCCCATGAACTGCGCGATCTGCGCGAAAACCCGGTTGCCGACACCACTGTCGCCGGAACTCGACCGGTCGCCCAGTTGCGCGTCGGCCTCATCCACGACCACCGCGATCGGGCTCATCGCCTTCAGCAACGTCAATACCCGTTCCAGGTTGGCTTCCGTCACACCCTGCCACATGCTGCGGAAGTTCTTCAGCATGACGGCCGGGATCCCCACTTCGCCGGCGAAACAGGTCGTCAGGAACGTCTTGCCCGTGCCCACCGGACCGGAGATCACATAACCCATCGGCAGCACGTCGAAGCGTCCAACCCGCAGCGCCGTGGCCGCGTCCTGTAACTTCTTCTTGGCCTGCTCCAGGCCCGCCACCATCGACAGGTCAAACCGGCTCTGCACGAACTCCAACAGTCCACCTGATTCGGCTTCGATCAGTTCCTTCTTCAACCGCGTCAGGAACGCGAGCGTCAGCGGTTGCCGGTTCTCGCTGGCGTGCGAGATCAGGTTCTGCAGTTGAACCCGCTTCAGCCCCGCGCCCAGCTTGGCCAGCGTCTCCGCTGTCACTTCCGAGCCCTCCGGCAGCGGCGTCAGCGCCATCTGCCATTTGACGAACTCGATGCGCTCCGCCTCGTCCGGCAGCGGGATCTCGATCGCGGAGACGCCTGGATTCTGCACCAGCCCGGAATTCACGGCCGAGAGGCTCTCCGCGATGAGGCAAACAGTGACGTCGGCCCGCAGGAAGTGCTGGTTCTGGGCCCAGCGCTTCAGCATCACCAGGCAGTTGCGATCTTCAGACCCCATCGACGCCGAATCGCTGGCCGGGACAATCGAGTCTGCGAAATCCAGCATCAACGCGATCTTCTTGCCGTCCATCACCCGCAGCCGCAGATAGCTCTCGATCAGGGTCAGGACGGCGTCTGGATTGCGCGGCAGTCCCTGCGAATACTTCGTGCCATGGAATGAGTCGTAACCCACCAGCGCGCGCTGGAAGTCGGCCTGCACGTCACTGTTCGCAAACGTGATGCCGCCGCCCCGGTCGTAACTCAGCACCAGGTCCCGGCGTCCGAACAGTCCCTCGTTCAGGAATTTCGACAAAGGCACGTAATCCGTGCGGTCGCCGCGCCTCCACGGCACCAGGTCGTGCACATTGCCGTGCAGCACGAACATGGCGAGCGTCCGCGAATAGTACTTCTCAGAGAGCCGGCGCGCCCATGCGGGCAGCGGCTCCAGCGGGGAGGGCGGTGTGGTCGAGCTCATATTCAGTTCCGGACACGGTTCTGTTGCGGGGGCTCCCCGCCGGCTTCGGGCAGGCGCAGTTCATCGCTCTCCTGCGCGGTCAGGGCGTAAATCTCTTCCATCTCGCGCACGCTCTGCTCGGTCTGCTCCACGTCCTGCACCAGGTTCTCGAGTTGCGCGCTCACTTCCTGCGGATCGCGCATCGTCACCGACTGGTCGCGGATCAGCTGCAGCACGTCCTCGATCGCCGCACACTGCGCGTCGATCACCTGGCGGTTCTCCTGGATCTTCTCGAACTTCGTCACCCGCTTGCGCAGGATCTCGATGCGCCGCCGGTTGATCTCCTGCACCTTCGGCGCATTCTTCTCCAGCGACTTCTCCAGGAACGCCACTTCGCTCCGCACCTGGTCCGGATTCAACGATTTCAGGTACTCACGATGCGTATTGGCCGTGAACAGCAGCCGGACATAGCCTTCCAGAAGCCCATCCAGCCGCTCCGCCATCTGCCGCGCAAAGATCTGCGAACTGGCCGAAAGCTGCTGGTAGTTTGTGCGGATCGCCTGCGCCACCTGCTGGACGAACGCATACCGGCTGCGCATCTCCGGCGGCAGGTTCTTGTACATCTCTTCCAGCCGCTTGTCGTGCTCGCGTTTCTCGCCGGCGTACTTCCACGACCGCACCAGCCGCCGGAACCGGCTGCTCTGCGGCACCAGGGCGACGTACATCAACTCCAGCCCCGCGGCCAGCACCAGCGGCAGGCCTGTACCCGAGACCACGGCGAATGCCGCCGCCCCGGCCAGGCCGATCCAGTTGTACTGCCACTTCAGCGCCGCCTTGACGTAGTCCTGCTGCGAAAGGCCCGCTTCGTCCAGTTTGTGGTTGATAGCGCCCTTCAACTCGGTACCGAAATTGGGCTTGTCGTTGGGCATGTGCGACGCGTATGTCTGCTAATCGATTGTATAAGGGTGCGCCCGGCAACCGCCACGGCTTCTAAACGCTGACCCGCACCTGTCCGGCGCCGCCGGCTCTGCGCAACCGGGCCAGGGCGTGCGCCTCAACTTCCTGGAATTCGCGCTGCTCCTTCAGTCCCTGGTCGCGCGGCCGCCCGAACGGGACCGGGATTTCCTCCACGATCGTGCCCGGGCGCGAACTCACGATATACATCCGGTCCGCCAGGAACACCGCCTCCGCCACGTCGTGCGTGACGAACAGCACCGTGGCCGCCGTCTCGTCCCAGATCCGCAGCAGCAGGTCCTGCATCTCGTTGCGCGTCTGCGCGTCCAGCGCCCCGAACGGCTCGTCCATCAGCAGCACCTGCGGCCGCACGGCCAGCGAACGCGCGATCGCCACTCTCTGCTGCATGCCGCCTGACAACGTGTGCGGATAGGCGTTCTCAAACCCGCGCAACCCGACAGCGTCGATCAGGTGCGACACGATCTCCTTTCGCTCCGCCGGAGGCGTGCCCTTGATCGACAGCCCGTACTCGATATTCTTCGATACCGTCAGCCAGGCAAACGACGTGTACTTCTGGAACACCATGCCGCGGTCCGATCCCGGTCCGGTCACCGGCTGGCCGTTCATCAGAACTTCGCCCTTCGTAGGGAAGTCCAGCCCGGCGATCAGCCGCAGGATCGTCGACTTGCCGCAGCCCGACGGACCCAGCAGCACCCGGAACTCGCCGATGTCCCGGCCGTCCGGAGCGAACTCGTCCTCCACCTCCAGATTTACGTCGCGCAACGCCTCGATCTTCTCGCCGGCGGCGTTGGTGAAGACCCGCGATACGTTGCGGAGGGCGATCTTATTCTTTGGTTGCATGGCCAGTGGGGACGGGCGGAGCCGCTTGCCGCAGCGCCGGTTGTTGCCAGGGGAATAGCCGGCTCTCCAGAGCCGTCAACAGCCATCGGAACAGAAATGCGGCCACGCCGATGGCGATGATGCCTGCATATACACGCTCGAAATCCAGCACCTTGCGCGCCGCTTCCACCATGTAGCCCACGCCGCGCCGCGAATTCACCATCTCGGCCAGAATCACGTAGGTCCAGCCGATGTCGTAGAGGATCCGGAACGAACCGAAGATCGCCGGGAACGAGGCCCGGAACAGCAGCCACACCGCCTGCGGCACGTTCGCGCCCAGCGTATAGGCCGTCTCCAGCAGCGCGTTGTCCACCTTGTTCACTTCTTCCACCACCAGCGACAGCAGGTAGAAGAACATCCCAAAGAACAGGAACCCCACCTTCATCCCCTCGTCCATCCCGAACAGGGCGATGAACGCGGGCAGAAAGGCGGTGATCGGCATCGACCGCATCGGCGCCGCCACCGGATTCACAAAGTGGTAGACCCACGGGAAGCTGCCCATGACCAGGCCCAGCGGGATCGCCACCACCACACACCAGCCGAATGCCTGGGCGATGCGCCACCAGCTCTGGAAGACGTTACCCAGTAGGTCGTATTCGGTCCACAGCCGCACCATGGCCGTCACGACGCCCGCCGGATCCGGCAGCGCCAGCGGTGGCAGCAGGTCGCCGCGCGTCAGCACGAACCACACCACCACCACCAGCGTCCAGGCAGCCACGCCGAGCCCCAATTGCCACTGCTTTGCAATGGGCCTGCGGATAGTGGACGGATGTGCCATTATTGCCCCGCCGGATTCGCGTAGATCTTGATATCCGTGCGGCGGTTTTTCTCGCGGCCTTCCGGCGTGTCGTTGTTGTCGATCGGCTTATCCGGCCCGTTGCCAGCCGTCCGCATGCGGTTGGCCGGGTAGCCGTACTTCTTCATCAGATAGCTCTTCACCGTCTCAGCACGCTCCCGGGAGAGCGACATATTGATCTCACGCGACCCGGTGGCATCCGAGTTCCCATCGATATCCACCACCGTATTCTCGTACGCGCGCATCATGCCGCCAATTTCATCCACCACCGCTCGCGAGTCCATGCTCATCGCCGCCGAGTTCGTCTCGAAGTAGATCGCCCGGCGCTGCGTCGCGATGGGCGTCGCGCCCTTCGGCGGAGCCTTGTACTCAATCGGCGCCTCGGTCGACGTCGACGAGAACTTGCCTTCCATGCCGGCCACATACCGCCGGTCCACGCTGCCCTCGAGATCCGGTACGCCCTTCACCAGTCGCATCTCGCGGTACATGTCCTGCGCCATGCCCATGATGTTGTGGTAATCGCTGCCCGCGCCCTGGCCGAAGAACGCCTTGTTGTCGGCGTAATCGCTCAGCCTGACGCCTTCCAGCATCGTCTTCGCCAGATCGGCCGGGATGTTGAAATCCTTGATCGTCCCGATCAGCGTGTGCGCCCGCGACGGCTGCTGCTTGATGAACTCCACGCCTTCCAGCCAGCCTTCCAGGAACTTCCGCAGCGTCTGCGGGGAGGCATTCGAGAACCGGTCGCTCACCACCAGGATGTCCGCGATCAACCGGTTCGCCACGCGCGTGTCGTAGATCTTCTTCGATCCCTTGCGCTTCGCCACCGCGTCGCTCATGTCCGGATCCCACGCCACGGCCGCGTCCACCTTCTGCTGCGCGAAGAGGGTCGCCGGCTCGATGCCGTCTTTCGTATGCACGGCCTTGGCGAAGATCTCAGTCCGCTGCTCGGTCGTCAGGCCGGAGGTCTTCAGGCCGTTCCACAGCAGGAAGTGCGACGGAGTGTAAGGCGCGAAGGCCACGCTCTTGCCCGCCAGATCCTCAATACTGTTCACGCCCTGCTTGCCGATTACACCATCCGCGCCGCGCGACCAGTCCACCATATAGACCGCCCGGGCATGGAAACCCTTCTCGGCCAGTTGCGCGTAGTCCTTGGCCCAGACGTCGGCCGTAGTCAGCATCACATCGACATTGTTCGATGCCAGCGCGGCCGTGCCTTCCGTCCAGTCGTCAATGATCTTGAACGAAACCTTGATGCCCTTCTTGTCGTAGATAGAGCCCGCCGCGGTGTCCAGGCCGCCGTTGGCCACCAGGCCGCCCACGCAGCCCACCCAGATATTCACTCTCACCCGGACTTCGTTCGATTCCTTGTCGCCCGTCGTGGGCAGCGGCTTCGACGTGTCCACAGCCGACTTGCTCGCCGCCTTGTCGCCGCCCTTGCCGAGCAGACCTGACAGGTTCACCACCCCATACCGGTCCAGGCTGTAGCCCACCAGGCCCAAGCCCAGCACAAAGATGAAAGCCCACCCGCCTTTTTCAATTCGTATTGCCATGATTGCCTCTTAGGTCGCCTCCTGTTACTACGTGGTGCGATCCTGCTCGCGGCCGCCGATCGTCTTCTCCGGCGCCGGTGTCGACGCCGAAGGCGTCATCAGTCCCATCTCCGCCTTGAATTGCTTCACCAGTTCGGCCGCGCGCAACTTCTCGGCGTCTTCTTCAATCTGGAACCGCTGCTGGTCCACATTGCCGATCGCCATCTCCATCCGTGCCTCGTTCACCGCCGTGGTCTCTTCGATCTTCCGCACCATCTCATCGTGCGTCTGGCTGATACCGGCCACCTCGAACTGCTCCATGGCATCGGCCACCTGCTTCTGCCACTTCGAACGGCGGTAATCGCGAATCGCATTCATCGCCTCGTTCGTCTTGCGTTCCTTCTCGCGCAGGAAAGCCTTCTTGACGTTCAGGGCCTTGTCGTAAGCCGACCGCGCCGTCGTCAACTGGCCCTGCGTGCGTGCCAGCGCCCCGCGCAACTGCTCCAGTTGGATGGCGAACTGCCCGGCCAGGTCGTCCCGGCCCGCCTGAATGCTGGCCTTCACCTTGGCGCCGAGGTCGTTCAACTGGGCCTGGTACTTCGACTCTTCCTTCTCCAGCAGCGTCACGTTGGCCTTCACCATCGCGATGCTCTCGTTCATTCGCGGAACCTGATCGTTCATGTCGCGAATGTTCTGCTCGAGGATGAGTTCGGGATCCTCGGCAATGGAGATGAAGAAACCGAAAAACGAACGAAAGATCCGCGACAGGCGGTTCATCATGAATCACTGCTCCTTCCCGGCTAATTGCCGGGTACTTTACCGGACTCTGCTTTGGGCGTCACGGCGGGCCCCGTGGTGATTGGGTTTTCCGGGACAAACGGAGCCACCGCATCGAAGATCCGGCGCTCCTCCTGCTGCTTCTGGAACCGCCAGCCCTGCAGGCGCTCCCGTTCCTTTGTAACCTCGTCGTTGTTGGCCTGGATCTTGGCCCGCAGCTCGTTCAGCACCCGGTCGGCTTCCGCCTGCAGTTGCTTGTTCTCGTCCGCCTTGCGGGCTTCCAGTTGATCCAGCGAACGTTGCTGCACCGCCTCAAACGTGTCGAGCGCCCGGTCGCGATGCACCGCGTCTTCGATCACTTCCTGCAGTTTCACTCCGGCCGCATCCAGCGCCAGCAGGACTGAACTCCGCTTGATCTCCACCGGCAGGCTGCGGATATGCTCGCTCTTGAGCATCTCGGCGATCTTGAAGATGGTGAACCCGTGCGCAGGCACGCGCACTTCGGCCGCTTCGTAAATCTGGGCAAACGAGGCCGGATCGGCCACCGGGTTGGCAAACTTCGGCGCGGGTGTTGGTTGAATGGAGTGGGCCAGGCCGGCGATCTCATCGGCCGCGCTCATCGGAGCGGGCGCACCCGGTCCCGAAGCGCTCTCGCCGGATTCGCCGCCAGAAGCCGGCTCCCCCGTCACAGAGTCCACCGAAACGAAGTAGTTGTACCACTTCTTGCTCATCGCAGCTTTTCCCTCACGGTAAGCGTAGGACTATGAATGGATTAAAGTCAAACCATACCCTGCCCTGGACAGGTCCAGGGCCATGCCGGGCTAATCGAGGGTCACAGCGACCTTCCGCCCCGGGTACGTGACTTTATGCGTCGGCAACATCACCAGCTCTCTGGGATCGGTCACAAACGTCCTCCACACCAGGGAAAACGTAACATCTCTCACGAATGTTCCATGATCCGGAGGATTCTGCGTGGATTCTTGCGGAGGACTTCAGGAAGGGTCTCCCGCCGCCGCTCGAACCCGCCGTTAGCGCAATTGCATCAAGCCCAGCAGGAGCATGCCGCCCAGTTCCGCCCCAACGCCAATCAGGGTTGCGCCGAAAGCCCAGTAGAGCAACCGGGCGCCGTCTGAGATCTCCGCTTCGCCCGTGACCTCGAAGAAGATCGGGAGTATCTCACTCACCATGAATTGGAACAGCCAGAAGAGGGACAGGAAACAGGCGACACACTCAATCCCTCCGTAAATGCAACGGATGGCCGCTTCGCCGGCAATGCCCCCTATCTGGCCATTGCGGATGTTGTATGTCAACACATTCACCCCGCCCAACGTTCGCATGAACTCGGCGGCGCTGAATGTCATCAGGATCGACCAGATCCAGATCTTTCCGTATTTCTTCAGGACTTGATCCAGAGTCACGGCCGCGCTTGGCGATTCTTGTTCTTTGTCCATTTTGGAGATCTCGATTCCGCATTAATTGTATACAAAAAGCTCTCAAACGCTGCAATGAATATTGGGATGTGAATCTCCTGCGAATCCGATCTGCCCTGGCTGTACGCCCGGCCCTGCTACGCCGGATCCGGTTTCTTCCTTGCCGTAAGATAAAAGGGAATAGGATAGACAAATCTGATGTGGCCCGTTGCTCGCTTCGCCATTCTTCTCCTCATTGCATTTGCGCCGTCTGCTTTCTCCGCCATCTCCCTCAGCCTTACCCCGCCGGCCGTCGCTGCTTGTGGCCAGGTCTCGGTGAATGGAGGCGTCTCCCCCTCCACCGGTGATGTCATCGCCAACATCGCTTGGGATTGGGGCGACGGCACCCGGAATAACTCGATGTTCCCCTCCGTCCACCAGTACACGGCGAATGGGGTGTATACCATCCGGGCCACCGCCACCTCCCAGGCCGGCGAGTCGTCAGATCGCACGGTCACCGCCACCATCACCTCAGCCGAGGACCCCGCCTGCGGCTACTCCGTCCGGGTCCTGCCGGCGGTAGTCGCCCTGCGCGGAGGCACGACCACCGGCACCCTACGTGTCGAACTCCGGGATACCCAGGGCCGCCTGGTGCCCACCCGCAGTCGAAAGCTCTCGTTCACCAGTTCCAATCCCGCGGTTGTTCAGGTCGACTCCGCCGGCCGAGTCTCCGCCACCGGCTTCGGCCTGGCCGACGTGGTCGCTCAAGTGGAAGGGCTGCCGCAGACCGGTTCGGCGCAGGTCTCCGCCGGCCACTTCCGCGTCCTGCCGCCCCTGCTCTATCTGTCACCCGGCACCCACCCTGCCGGTCGTTTCGAATTCGATGCCGCGAACGCCGACGGTACCCCGCTCGACCTCTCGAAACACAAAATCGTCACGGAACTCCATGGCCCCTCCGCCGTCGCCACCATGGCCTCAGATGGCTGGATCACGGCCTTCCGCGCGCCACAGGACCGCAGCGAAGGCGTCTCGTTCAGCGCCTCCATCGACGGTGTCCCCTCCTCGGATAACGCGACCCTCCGCGTCAACGATCCGCCCTTCGATCCCGACCTCGCCTATTGGGTTCAGCCCAACATCACTTACTACGCCCCGAAGCAGGCGGGCCATCTGGACAACAACGCGCTGCTGCCCCAGTTCCAGGTGCCCGAGACCACCGACGCCGGCTACCTGCTGGAGCGGCAGATCACCGGGGTGATCCCCTGGCGCGGCGACACCCAATTCCTGGCCAACGTCGCCGGTCCCGGCAACCCTGATTCCGCCAAGGAGACTCTGCCCTGCGGTGGCTCCGGCAATCCTGTCGGTCTCGGCACCGACATCTCGAAATCCCACGACGGTAGCTGCCTGTGGGTGGATGTCACGCCCGTCTCTACCCAGTGGTTCGTCATTCTCCACGAAATGGGCCACAATTTCACCCTGGGTTCGCAGCGCTTCTCCCGTTTCACCTTCTCCGGCGCCAACCAGAACAACAACGTCGCCTTTGTCGAAGGGCTGGCCAGCCTGGCCGCCATGGCCGTATCCGCACGGCTGAACGAATTGCCGCCGGAAGTGTCGGGCGTCAGTGCCACCCGGGTGCAAGAGATCGCCAGTCAAATGCGCTTCAATGGCGGCACGCTGTTGAAGGCTTACCTGGCGAAAGGCGCGGACTACACGACCCTGGACGCCAACATTCTCGATGAAATGCTTGCCGCGTTGATGAACGATTACGGCTCCGCCTGGCTCTATCGTTTCTTTTCTACCTTCCTGCCGCAAAGCGAAGCTGTATATCCCTTCGCCCTCTCCGGTGACACCCAGCAAGCCACCTTCTTTGTCGCGGCCGTCAGCGCCGCGTTGCATTCCGACCTCCGCCCCCGTTTCGCCGCCTGGGGCTTCCCGCTCGACAACGCTTACTACGAACAGATCTATCCCGCCGTCGCCCTCCTGGCCGCTCAACGGGACCCTGTTGCCTATGCCGGTCCGGACCGCCAGGCCACCGTCAACGACGCGGTGACCCTCGACGCCGCGGAAGTGGCCGTCTTTGAACCGGAACCCGTCCTCGAGTGGCGCATTATTAGCCAGCCTGCCGGTGCGGACGCCCACTTCAGCGACTCCAAGACCCTGCACCCCGCGTTCTCCGCGAATCAGCCCGGCGTCTACCGGCTCTCCCTGACCGCCGGTAATGGGATCCTTACCAGCGCCCCTTCCATCCTGGCCGTGGCCCTCTCCTCACCCACCAGCGGCGGCCCCTGCACGTTCTCGGTCGATTCCGCCGGGCAGTCATTCCCGGCCTCCGGAGGCATCGGCGTGGTCAACGTCGCGACACAGTCCGGTTGCAACTGGGTGGCCTCCACCTTGCTCGATTGGGTGACCCTCGTGGGCCCGGCCTCCGTCACGGGCAGCGGCTCAGTGACCTTCCAGGTGTCCGGGAACTCCGGCGCCGCGCGCTCGGGCGCCATCACGGTGGCCGGCATTTCGTGGACGTTGGAGCAGGCTTCAGCGGCCGCCGCGCAGTGGAGCGTCGCCGCCGCACTGCCGCACTGGGTCACGGGCGGAGGCTGGCAGACCGCCGTCACCATCGCCAACCCGGGAGCAGACGCCGCTCGCGTCCTGCTCAGTTTCTTCGATGGAGCCGGCGCGCCGATGCCCGTGCCGCTCGTCCTCTCCTACCGCTTCGGCGAGTACCTGCTCTCAGGCTCCGTTCTCGAAAGAACCCTCGCTCCGGGAGCGACTCTCACCCTGAAATCACCGGGTGCCGGAGCCTCCGTCCTGCGCGGTTGGCTGCAACTCCGCTCAAACGCCAGTGTTGTCGCTTATGCCACATTCTCCCACCAGCCTGACAGCGGACCACTATCCGAAAGCCTCGTCCCATTGGGCCTGCCGGAAGGTGCGGCCTACCTGATGCCCTTCGACAACACGAACGGCGCATCCACTGGCATCGCGATGGCAAATCTGTCCGGCGCGGCGGCCGCGGTCACGCTGACCGTGCTCGACTCCACGGGCGCTGCCACCCTGGGTGAACGTTCCTTTTCGATTCCGCCGCTCGGTCATGCCGACATGGCGCTGGACGATCAGCAACTGGGCATCCCCGCCGCCGCGGGAGCCATTGGAACCGTGCGGGTCTCCACCGCCGAGCCTGGCCAACTCGTCCTGCTGGGCCTGCGCTTCAACGCCTCGTCCGCATTTACGACGATCCCCGCTCTGCCCGTTCCGTAGCGGGTGGTTCCGCCGGAGCCGCGGAGTGCCCGGCCCGCCCTCCCACGACTGCTCCTCGATCGCGAGCCCATGCGCCTACACTACGCCCGGCCGCTTCTTCCCAAACCCCGTAGACTGCTCAAACGCATGCGCCATCTGCAGCACCGCAAAGTCCTGGTGGTGCCGCCCGACAATCTGCACGCCCACTGGCAGCCCCTCCGCCGTAAACCCGCCCGGCACCGAGGCCGCCGGGTTCCCGGTCACCGAGATGTACCAGCATGCTTTCATCCAGTCGATGTAGTTTGTGAACCGCACACCCTCGATCTCCGTCGGGTACGGCGTGTTCACGTCGAACGGCGGCAACTGCGTCGTCGGCAGCACGAAATACTCATACTTCTCCAGGAACGCCTGGAATCGCCGCCACATCACACCATGCGCGGTCTCGGCCCGCGCCAGATCCTGCCCCGTCAGCCGCAATCCTTCTTCGATCTCGCCCCGCAGCGTATCCTTGAACGCCTCCGGGTGCTGCTTCAGCCGGTCGGCGTTACCTGCCGCGGAATTCCACGCCCGCAGGACACGAAACGCCACCTCGCACGGAGCGAAATCCGGCTCCGCCTGCTCGACGATGCAGCCCAGGGATTCGAACGTCTTACGATGGCCATCGACGATGCTCCGCACGCGCGGATCAAACGGCACGCCGCCTAGATCCTTGAACAACGCCACGCGCACCCCCTTGAGACTGCGCCCCAGTGGAGCCGCAAAGCGCTCGCCCGGCTCCTCGATCGACAACGGCGCGCGCGAATCCGGACCCGCGATCGTGCTGAACGCAAACGCGAGGTCCGCCACCGTGCGCCCCAGGCACCCCGAGGTCGCGAATGTCGACCACGCAAACGCAGCCTTCGGTGCCGGCACGCGGCCGACCGAAGGCCGGAAGCCCACCACATTGCAGAACGCAGCCGGATTCCGCAGGGATCCGCCGGCATCCGAGCCGCTGGCCACCGGCACCAGCCCGCAAGCCAGCGCCACCGCCGCCCCACCCGAAGATCCGCCACAAGTCTTCGTCAAATCGTAGGGGTTCAGGGTCGCGCCAAAGACTTTGTTGAATGTCTGCGAACCAGCACCAAACTCTGGAGTATTCGTTTTGCCCAGAATGACGGCGCCTGCCCGCCGCATGCGCTCCACGACGATGTCGTCTTCCGTAGGCACGAAATCCTTGAAGAGCGGAGACCCGTAGGTCGTCCGCAACCCACGCGTCTCCATCAGGTCCTTGTGAGCCACCGGCAGCCCATGCAGCGGCCCCAGCTTCTCGCCGTGCGCCTGCCTCTCATCGGCCTGCGCGGCGGCCTCCGCGGCCATCTCCGGAGCCAGGCTGACAATCGCGTTGACCTTGGGATTCACGCGCTCGATCTGTTTCAGATGAGCAGCCAGCACCTCGCGAGCCGAGAGCTTCTTTGCGCGGATCAGCCGCGCCATTTCGATCGCACTCAGAAAACACAGCTCCGGGCCCGCCGCCGCAGCCGACACGGAGCTCGGCAGCAATGAGGCCGCGGCCAGCCCCCGTAGCGCATCCCGGCGGGTGGAAAGATCCTCACTCATTTAGCTGACTCTACCATCGATCCCACCCGCCCACCCAACCCGCCGCGGCCCGACGAGCCGCCGGAAATTGAGCCGCGAGTGTCAACGAGCGGAGGAGCCCCCGAAAGCTCCCAACCCATCGTCAGCAGTCATTCCCTGGTTCCCGGCATCGCCGAACAAGCAGCCGCGACTGCAAGGAGCGGGGGAACCCGCGATACTCCCCATCCACCGCGGCGGCACGGCCCGGCGACCCCCACCAAATCGAACGAAGCCGCTCCACCCAGTCCCGGAGACGCGTCAGCGACCGGCCCCCTCATCCGCCATACCCAGCCACTCCTCCACCATAGGCACCAGCCACCCTGCCCGCCCCATCACGGCCATATGGTCTGTCCCCGGCAGCACGGCCAGCCGCCCGCGCGGCAGCAACCGGAACAACTCCACCGCGTGCTCCGGCCGCACCACATCCGAGTCGCCCACCACCACCAGCGTCGGCGCCGCAATCCCCCGAATCGCCGCATCCGGAATGTCTTTGAACGCCCGCATCCGCTGTGCCGCCTTGTCATGGGAGCTCCGCAGATTCTCCGGATGCGGAGCCACCTTCAGATACTCCTCCTGCAACTCTTTCGGCATGTTCTCCAGTTGGGCGTTGGCCATCGCCGCCCAGAGCCAGGCATCGGCCCCACTGCGCCGGAACAGTCCGGAAGCGACCACTAGCCGCCGAACCACCTTCGGATGGCGGATCGCCACCTGCAGCGCGATGGTCCCGCCATTGCTGAAGCCGAACAGGTCCGCCTGGCCCACATGCAGATGTTCCAGCAGCGCCGCGGTATCGTCCGCCGACTGCTCGAAACCGAAAGGGCGTCCGGCGACATCCGCCGTGTGCCCATACCCCTGTTGCTCGAACGCGATCACCTGCCGGCCCCGCGCCAGCAGCGGAAGGATCTTTCCGAAGCTGGTCTGGATCGTATCGCCGCCGCCATGCAGCAGCGCGAGCGGCGGATGCCCGTCCCGCGCTGTCCCGTGAATCTCGTAGTAGATCCGCAGCCCGTTCACCGGAGCGTAGCCGCTCTGCATGCCCGGCGGCGTCTCTTCCGTGAACCCGGGCGCCCCTGTGTCCTCAGCAGCCGTGCCAGGCGGGGCGAGCAGAATCAGCTTTGCCAGAACGGAGGCGGTCATCGTTCTCATGGCGTCTACTGAGCCCTCCGCCCTTCGCTCTCCTGGACCATCCCGGTCAGGTCGGCCGCCGGGCGGATCTCGAAAGGCCCGGCCTTCACCCCCGGATGCTTCGACATCAGTTCGACGGCGTGCGCCAAGTCCCGCGCTTCCAGCACCAGAATCCCACCCAATTGTTCCTTTGTCTCAGCGTAGGGGCCGTCCTTCACCACTACCTTGCCGTTCTGCCACCACAATGTCCGAGCCGCATCGGGACCCTGCAACGCCTCGCCGCCTGCGAAATGCCCGGCCTTCCTCAATTCATCGTCGTAGGTGAAGCACTCGTCCACCATCGCATTCCGATCGTTGTCGCTCAGGGATTCAAGCTTGTTCGGCTCAATGTAGCCCAGGCATATGAATTTCATGACGCTTTCCTTTCAATGGCTTGGCCTCGGACGGTGCCGTTCGCCCCGTTCACCGCGCCGTCATTCCCTCACACTAGGTCGTCGCTCCAGCCGGCCGCAATTCGACACGCACGCCAGTTTTTCTTCTGCCTTGGTTCAAGTCGAGCGCCGCCGCCATCACTGGCGCATTCACTCACCTGGGCCCGCCGCCCTCCCACCCGCAGATTCAGCACTTCCTGCCCGAGCCCTTTCCTCCAACTTGCCCTCCTTTCGCATCGTTTATACTGACGGCTTGTGCGGAATTCCAGTTCGAGCCCGTCCATTTTCACCGGTATTCGTTGCTTCCTGCTGGCCGTTTATTCGCTGTGCCCACCTGCCGGCGCCTCAGCCCAGACCCCCATTCTCGAACTGCACACCGAGGGCACTACCCGCCTGCCGTCCGACGCGGTGATCGCAGCCTCCAGGCTCAAGCTCGGCTGGATGGCGACTAGAACCGAGCTCGACAACGCAGCCGAAGTGCTGTTTGCCACGGGTTTGTTTCAATCCGTGAACTACCAGTTTCAGCCCAAGTCCATCAACGGGACCACCGGCTATGTCGTCACCTTTCTCCTCAAGGAAGACCCAGCGGAAGGCCTCGCCATCCTGGACTTATATGGTCTGGAGTCCGCTCGGCTCTGGGAAACTGTTCGCTCCGCCAATCTCTTGATCGACAAAGCGATGCCTCAGAATGAGCAGGCCCTGGCTTACTACCGGCAGGCCATCGAAGCCGCACTCGCGCGACTCGGCCGCAAAGACGCGGTCTCGGCGAAGAACGAGGTCGATCCCGCCACCGGCCGCATGGCCACAGTCTTTCAGTCAGCCCACCGGCCGCTGATCTCATCCATTCGCTTTGAAGGGAGCCGGAAGATCTCCGCGGGCTCCCTCTCCAAAGCCCTCGATCCCGTGCTTGTGGGGCGGAACTACTCGGAACGCGAAGTGCGGCATCTCATCGATCTAAACGGGAAGCCGCGCTACGAAGAGATGGGATACCTGAAATTCGCTGTGCACTCTGTCGGGATCGAAAACTCGGGCGAGCAAGCGGTGAACGTGTCCGTTCTCGTGGACGAAGGCGCCCAGTGGCGTCTAGGCATGGCGGAGATCCAGGGCGCGGACCTGCCGCTGGCTGCACTCCGCAAAGCAGCTGATTTTCCAGTCGGGCAAATCGCCAACTGGAAACGGATCGCCGCCGGCATTAATGAGATGGAGCGGGTCCTCCAACGCGATGGCTACCTGGCGGTTCATGCCGTGGCGCAGCGCCATTACCGGGCCGAAGCCGGCCAGGTCGACCTCGTGATTCAGGTCGATCGCGGCAAACAGTTCCACTTCGGCTCCCTGCAATTGCATGGGTTGAGTCTGCAGGCTGAAAAGCAGGCCCGCTCGATCTGGAAGCTGAAGGAGGGTGACCCGATGAACACAGACTACCTGGCCGAGTTCCTAGCGGCGGCAAAGGAGGGGCCGGCCCGCCAGGCCCATTCACTGACTCGGGAGCTCAAAGCACGACATGGGAGTGAGGTGATCGATGTCGCTATTACTTTTAAATAGATTCAGCATCGCCTGCGGCGTCCTGGTTCTGGTACTCCTGGGGCCCGCAGCCTCCGCTCAGGATGAGGAGGCCGGGAGGGCTCCCGCGACCAGTCCTGGTCCCACCCGAAGATCTGGCACGCCCCCAAAGCTGCTTCACCAGGTAGAGCCCGACTACACCCGCGAAGCCGCCGAGGCCGGGGTGCAGGGCACCGTCGTCTTCGAAATGGTGGTGAACGAACAAGGTGTGCCGGTCAACATCCAACTCCTCAGTCCTCTGGGCTTCGGCCTCGACGAAGCGGCCTTGCGCTCCCTGCAGCAATGGAGATTCGAACCGGCCCGCAAAGACGGACAGCCCGTGAGCACCCTGGCCAACGCGAGAGTGAACTTCGTACTGAACGGCAGGAAATTTGACAGCGGGGCCGAGGAGAAGCGCACGAAATTCAACCTCGCCCTCAAAGGCTTGGCGGCCAGGCAAGGCCCCCAGCGCGAACAGTCCATCAAATCGATTCGCGATCTGGCCCAGGCAAAGTTTGCGCCCGCCCTGTACGTCTTGGGGACCTTCCTTCAGAAGGGAGATGGGATGGACGTCGACCTGCCCCGGGCGCAGGAATTGATCCAGGAGTCCGCGAACGGGAAATATGGCCCGGCCCTGTTCGTCATCGGGTTCTCCCGCCTGAACAGCGCGGCTCATCCGGCGGAGAAAGAGGCAGCACTCCGCTTGATCGCCGATGCCTCCACCCGCGGCAGCTACAACGCGCAGTTCTACCTGGGTGACACCAGCGAGAGGGGAACGCACGGCCCGCCTGACCTCGAGCGCGCCAGCCGTGTCTTTCGTCTCTGCGCGACCACCGGGCATTCCGATTGCCAATACCGCCTGGGCAAACTGCTGCTCGACCAGGCTCCGAAACAGGAGCGCAACTTGCTCCAGGCCGTTGCCTGGTTGCAACTGGCTGCTGATCAGGGACAGCCGGATGCAGTCGCTCTCCTCAAACAGGAGACCTCCAGCCTCACAGCGGAACAGGCCGTCCGGGTGCGCCGGCTGAAACCGCAGCTCCAGCAGAAGCCGTGAGGAAGCCCCAAAGTCAAACCGGGAACGCCCGAACCCGCATGGCATCCACATCGCGCAAATCGGACTTCCGATCGCACTGCTCAAGGGGTACTACATGCCACTGAACAGGTGCCGGACCTTAGCCAGCATGCTCCGATGGTGCGTATATGGAATCTCACCACGCTTCTGCAACTGCCCGACAACAATTGCCGGGTTCACACCCATCCGTGCAGCGAACCGCATAATTGCATCGCGTCCGAGATATGGCTTTGTCTCCCGAAGGAATGCTTTCATCTCATCCGCGGGCACCAGCCAGTTGGCGGCGGTTCGGTTGGCCCGTGCCTCCATGGCGGAAACGTCTCCATCTACAGCGTCCACTCCGACCAATGAAAGATCAATCAACGGTAGTCGGTGTCCGTCTCCGGCCAGGACATGCGCCAGTTCATGCATCAGTGTGAACCAGAACCAGTCCGCCCGGTCGTAACGGAACGACACCGCCACCACCGGGGATTCGCCATCTAGCCAGACTGTGGCTCCATCCACCTTCGTTCCTGCCAACGGAGGCACTGCGACAAACCGGACACCTAGATCGGCCAGAACGGCTGGCACGCGTCGAGTCTCGACCTCGGAGGCCGAGAGTCTGGCCAAGGTAGGGGCAGTAGCTGCAAGCCTGTCGCGTGTGTATTTCGCGACCTTAATCGTTCTCGCCGTGTGGCGGACTTGGCAAACCCAAGCTATTTGTGGCGCGGTGTGCGGTGCCTGGATCGCTGCCTTGCGCGCGGCAAACGGCAGCTTGGGTTCTTCCCCAATAGAGCCAATCTCCAGAAACCGGCAGACCGCCTTCTCGGCTTGCTCCAGGTCATTCAAATCGGCTTGGATCCAGCCCAGGCGGATCAGTTCTTTAATTGGGACCTTCGAAAAGAGCCGGGCTCGCCTCTCAACGTCCCCGGTGGGAGAGCCGCCGCGAGCATGCAACAGATCCAACCGATAGCTTGCTTCCAGAGTGAGCCAGTACTCCGCGCTGGTCCCCAACGCTTGGGACAGCGCTACGGCCGTTTCCGGGGTGATTGCCTTTCGGCCCGCGATAATCTCATTGATAGCTTGGACAGGGCGCCCGACCACGGCCGCCATGTCGCTTTGAGACCAACCGAGCGCCTCGATCTCTTCAGCCAGGATCTCGCCCGGCGATACCGGAGTAAATGGTCGAAGTGAAGTGCCCATCTTAGTCTCCGTAGTGCTTCGAAATCTCCCGAATTGCAATGCCCTTGCCTGCTTTTGTCTCTTCTTCCGAGAAGATCAGTCGACATTGATCATTGAGACGCAAGGAGCACAAGCCCGCCAGTTTGCCGCTGAGCTTCTCAAAGTGAAGGCTTCGCGGTGTACGCAAATCCCGAATATCCTGCGCGCTCTCGATGTGGCGCACGCGTCGCAGGAAGAGCCGCACGACCTCTGCCGGGTACTTTGAGGCTCCCTCGTTGTGGGTGTAAAGCCGTTCCAGCGCTCGATCCGCAAAGTGAAAATCCAACGACAGGCCTCGCCCACAGCAACTCTGCCACGTGGCCTGGAGTCGTGCAATCACCCAAAGGGTGAATGTCAGTCTCTGACCTGCAAGCCCGAACACCAAACCCTGTCGCCAGTCCAGAAGGTCACCGCTCTTCTATCCCTCAATCATCCAGCACTCCAGGGATCATGGAGGTTCGGTCGTTGTTTCCCAGCTACCCCTGCCCCTTCGTTTCGGGGCCCAGTCGACAGTTCATCGATCCAAAATCAGCAGCCGGGCCATCCTTTGCGATACTAGGGCCTAAGCGCGAGGCTGTGGACCTGATTGGGCTCCGAAAGCACCATCAATCCTCGATCAAATCGCGAGCCCGGCCTCCAGACAAAACCAACCTACCCTCAAACCCCAACACCACCCATGAGCGCACCACCCGTCATCCTCATCACCGGAGGCAGTCGCGGCATCGGAGCCGCCACCGCCCGTCTCGCCGCCGCCAAAGGCTACACCGTCTGCCTCACTTACCTGACAGGAAACGAGGAAGCCGCGAAAGTCACTGGCGAGATCACCGCCGCCGGAGGCCAAGCCATCGCCCTCCAGGCTGACATGCGCTCCGAGCCCGGCATCATGGCTCTGTTCCAGCAGATCGACGAGCAGGCCGGAGCAATCTCCGCCCTGGTCAACAACGCGGCCACCCTGGAAACGCAGATGCGTCTCGACGCCATGGACGCCGCCCGCATGGAACGCATCTTCTCCACCAACGTCATCGGACCCATGCTCTGTGCCCGCGAAGCCGTACGCCGCATGTCCACCCGCCAAGGCGGCCGAGGCGGAGCCATCGTCAACGTCTCCTCCGGAGCAGCCAAATACGGCTCTCCCGGCGAATACGTCGACTATGCGGCCAGCAAGGGTGCTCTCGAAACCTTCACCGTCGGCCTGGCGAAAGAAGTAGCGGAGGAGGGAATCCGCGTTAACGCCGTGCGCCCCGGCTTCATCTACACCGGCATGCACGCCAAAGGTGGCGAGCCCGCCCGCGTCGACCGCGTCAAAACCCTCGTCCCCATGCAGCGCGGCGGCCAACCGGAAGAAGTCGCCAACGCCATCCTCTGGCTCCTCTCGGATGAAGCCTCCTACGTTACGGGAGCCATCCTCGATGTCGCGGGAGGCCGGTAGTCACAAGCGCGGGACTCACCGAGCCTGCTCCTGCGCCACCAGTCCGGTCCTCCGGTGCACCCCGGCAGGCCCGGCCTACCCGGCGATCGCCTTACTCCACCAGGCGCATTCCGTGTTCTGCCAGCAACTGCACCACCGCCCGCCTTCGCTCCGCTTCCTCCGTCCGCATGGGTGGGCCCCCGCTCCTCCACTGAAACTCCGTACCGTTCGGTAACTGGCCCAGGAACTCTCCAAACGCAGCCAGGGTCACAAATTGGTGGTTCACCAGAAACACGCCCTCCGTTCCATGCGCATCCCACGAATTCAACAGGTAGGGTTGCTTCGACTCCTGCTGCAGCCGTTCCACCTCCCGGCACGAGTGGTCGGGGGAACACACGGCCTTGAGCCGCGCGTACGTAGCGTCGGTGAGGAACCACCGCTTCCCGTTCAGAATCGCGAACACTGCCTCATCCCCTCGCCCGGCACCCACGGAGAGCGCCTCCACCAGCGGGCCCAATGCCTCAGCCGACCCCGCCTCACTCAATGTGCGGTAGGCCTTGGCCCGGACCCACCCGTCGGTCGAGCGCGCGTCCAACAGCAACTGCCGCTCCAGGCCTGGGCTCATGAGCGGTTGCTCCAATCCGGGGACTTCCGGCGCAATGCACCGCGCCTGCCCGTCCTTTCGCAACTCGGCCAGCCTGCGCGTGGCGCCTTCCGCATCCACCCGGAAGAAATAGGCGAACACGGAGGTCGGGCACGCGGACGCCCCCTCGGTGCGTGCCGCGAATCGCGCCTCAAATGCCCGCCATACTTCGTCCTTCACGGCAGCGCTCGCAAAACGCGCAAGCCGCGCCTCCACCGGTTCGCCTTTCCGATATTGCTCCAGCAGTAAGCGGTCCAGCGCCGGAGAAGGCGTTAGGGAAAACTCCAGCAGCCGCGCATCATCGGAATACGAATCACCAGCCTGCAATTTGCTTCGCACGATCTCCTCTGCCGCGGCCGCGTTCAGCTCCGCCAAGCGCCGCAGCGCCAGCCCTGGCACCCTCAGTCCGGCCGGAGTCGACGAGCGCCGCGCGACCGCCTCCAGAATCGGCTCCAACTTCTCACGGGCATCCCGGATCTTCCGCCAATTCGAATCCAGCATCACCCACAGGACAAACTCCGGAGCGCCAGGCAGCGCCTCAATCAACCGGTCTCTGATCGAGCCGGCCGTGGCTGGTCTCTCTGTCTCGTACAAATAGAAATAGGTCTCCGCTTTGGCGCGCGGCGACTTCAGTGCGCCCATCTCCAATGCACGTGTCCGCAGCGAACTCCACAGAGCTGCTCGTTCTTCTTGCGTCGGCTCTCGGCCTTGTTGCTGTTGGAGGGCCCGCGCTGTGAGCATTTCCAGCAGGCTCAGGTAGCTCTGTGTGAGGCCCAACTCCGGCTCGTCCATCTGCCGGGTCATTACGGCCGCGGCCGCCGCCGGAACCGCCGAAGCGTGCAGCGCCATATCAATCTCGGAATCGTTACGGCGGATCCTACCGGAAAGCGCAGCCAGATACTCGGCCGCCGCCTGTGTATCCAGATACCGCAACTTCCGCACCGCATCCGCCTGCGCGTCCTCTTGGGCGGGGTCACCCATCCCGTCTGGTGGCCTCTGTATGGCAGCTTTTTCCAATAAGGCCTTCGCCTCCGCGAACTGCCGGGCGGTCCAGGCTTCATCCCGGGCGGCAATCACCAGTGGGATGGTGTTCGATTCTAAACTGAGCCGTTCCACCCGGGTGGACAACACCTTCACCGTGTAGTGGCCCGGCTGGCTGAAGACCAGGAATTCATTCAGATCGCGCTCGATCCGCACCGGATGCAAGGCATCCAGATTTGCTCGCGGCGGGCCCGAACCGATGCTTGTTCCGTCGTCCCACTTCCACGGCAGATGATCCAGCGGATCGCGCCAACCCTCCACGGGCGTAGCCGCAAACACGTCAGCGCCATGTCGTTGCAGATGCCTCAGCCGGACGTCCGTGTCCATTCGCAGCACGCCAGCACCTGTCGTCGTGAAGTCCAGTGTCACCGGAATCGGCTCCCCCACTCGAAAAGTGCGCGCCCCTCCGGCCACTTCCAAATGCAGCCGGACGTCCGGTTGCTGAGCCAGCGCACAGCCCGACAGCAGCACCACCCAAGCAATTCGCATCACAATCCTCCTGCGGTTAGACGGAAATGGAACCAAATCGCGTTCCATTTCGTCCTGGGCTTGTGCGGACCGACTTATTCTTGCTGCTTGTGTCAACCATCGGCGCCTGTGACGGAATGCCGCTGCGCAATTCTTTACAGGACGCCATAGTCCTGTCCGATCTCATCATCGTCGGCGTCTTGGCTTCCGCGTCCTGCGCCCCGGATCCGAGTGCGCCTCGCCGGCCGGACCTGCCGCCCCCTTCCGCGTGCCAGGCGGATATCGAAGTGCTCCGTGTCGTGAAGGGTCCGGCGGATCTCGCTGGCCGCCGGCTCCCGGTCCAGTGGGAATTTCAGTCCTTCTCCGGCGAGGCCACGGATCTCAGCCCCACTTCGGACGCGGGACATCCATGATAAGTAGTTGTCAAGGGAAAACACACTAATCGCTGCGCTCCCGTTGGTGGAACTTCCTTCGCCCTGCCGATCTCCCTGTCGACGTCCCCAGCTTCAGGTTGGACCATCGCCGAATGCCGGCGTGGCCAGACATCCATTGGCCGCATCCGTGCCCGTCTCGGGCCTTCGCGGAAGTTTGAGTTTGGACTACCGGCCGGCCTCAAACAGCCTGTGTGGCGCATCCGGACCTTGCGGTCCTTCGCGCAGTCCCGAGTTTCGGGAGGAACGGCCGGTGCTGGCTCTCATCAACAGCAGATTCTTTGTTCGTTCTTCAATGGTTGTTATTGCGCTGGCATTGCAACCTGCTCCTCCAGGCATCCGGTTTCTTTCTCCGCGATCGCGCGCGGCTGGAATTCCTGGCCGCTGCGATCCACCGCCAACAGGTAGGCCACCAGCTTCCGAGCCACGGCCAACGTGGCTCGGTTGGGATTGCCCCGGTTCTTTTCCCGTTCGTGCACCAGTTTGAGCTGCGGGTTCCACAGCGGGGCCACCTTGGAGGCTTCAATCAGAATTGTCTGTAAATGTTTGTTGCGCTGTTTCGAAATCGGAGCCCGCTGCTCTTTCCCAGCTGAGCTGATCTGTGCGCTCGTCAGCCCGCAGTAACTGAGAGCATGCCCCACCGTCGGGAACCGGCTCGGTTCCCCGACCTCCACCGCCCAGGTCAATGCCAGAATCTCTCCGACGCCGCGGATGCTCCTCAGCCGCTCGACTCGTTGCTTGAGAAGCGGATTGCGCAAAAGGCCTTGCACCAGCCGCCGTTGCGCCTCATCGAATAGCTCGGCAGCCCCGCGACTGATCTTCAGCAGGTCTTTCACGGAATCGGGCACTTCTTCGACAGTCTCCAACAAGTCTCGGAAATAGCCGGCTTGATGGAGCTTTTCTTTGTTGTACTCGGCCCCCACTTCCATCAGCAGGCCCGCCGTCTTGTTCTTCATGCGGACCGCCTGGCGCACCATCAAACTCCGGTAGCGGAGCAGACGGCGCAGTTCCCGCAACTCCGGTGGCGCCATGTAGCATACCGGCAGGAGGTTGCATCGCAGCAGGTCCGCCAGCATGCGGGCATCGACTTTGTCGTTCTTCTTCTTGGAAGCAGAAATCGCCTTCAGCATGGCCGGGTGCGCGACCTGAAGCGACTTGGCATGAGGCAGCAGGAAGTCGTAGATCCAGCCCGTAAACAAGGTTGCCTCCATCGCCCCACACCAAGGTTTGGGGAGTTGGCGCAGCCAAGCCTCCAGGGATTTCCGTTGTGTGCTCACCGTGCCCTCGGCGACGATGGAGCCGTCGACAAGTTTGAGGCAGTAGCTGATGGTCTTCTTGTGCACATCGAGGCCGAGATAGTACAAGCTATTCATGGGGGTTCTCCTCGTTTCGGTTTCTGAGCCGGCTTCACGCCGGTCTCAGCATTTTGCCGCAGGAAGCCCCCTACTTATTCATTCAAACAGCCTGACCTGTCCCAGTTCGTAAGTATTTGAACGGAAATGGTTTATTGGGAACTGCGGGCGCTCTGCCTCGGTTTTGGTATTTATCGCCGGGATCCGTCTAGCAGCCTCGCCAGGCGCATAAGTAACACAGTCTCAACAGCTTGCGGCCTGCCCTGCGGCTCAACCAGTAAATAATTCGCCCCACCCCATCCTGATTCCAGCCAGCACAATTCCCGCTGGGACGCATCAAGTCGAACGCAACCTGATACGATGGCTTGGGTCGCGCCATCGGGAGCCGCCAGACCGTTGCTGGGGTTGATTACAGGTTCTGTTACGGATACAAACCAGCGGGATTGCATCGCGAGACCTATCCTTCAAACCGTCAGGTGACCACGAGCGGTTTCGACGCAGCAGGGCGTCCTACCGGAGTGACCGGTTACGCCAGCGGCGTGAAGTATGATCCCAGTGGCTCGCGGAGCCAGATCACCTTAGGCAATGGGGTAGTAGAGACGACGGTGTTCAACAACCGCCTCCAGCCGAAATCGATCGAGGCCGCAAAGAACGGGTCGCTGTGGAAACTCGAGAACTTCTATTGCGCCTCTGAAGCGACATCGTGCGCGAGCAATAATGGCAACGTGGTGTCGCAGCGGCAGACGATCGGCGCGATTTCCGGGCCAACGGCGTACACGTATGACGCAGTGAACCGGTTGACCGGGGCGACAGAGACACCCAGCGGCGCCACGGGTTGGTCTCACACGTACACATATGGGAACCAGCATGGAAATACGACGCTCGTGGACTCCGTCGGCGTGGTGCCGTCCGATTTGAAGTGTGATTCCTATGACTCGGCGACGAACCGGTGCAACGCGGCGGGATTTGGGTACGACGCGGAAGGCCGGCGGATGCGGAAGGTGAGCAGCGGGCAAACGACCACGTACGATGCCATGGGTCAGTTGGCGGCGGAGTTCGGGGGATCGACGGCAAACGCACCCGCCTGCTCTACGTGTTATATGACGACGGACCATCTGGGGTCTACGAGGCTGCTGACGAACGAACAGGGCACATCTGTGCGGCTGTGGGACTACACGCCGTTCGGGTGGGAGATCAACGGCAGCTACGGACGGCGGCCCCAGATCTCCGGCTATGTGACGTCCGACGCGGTGCAGCCGAAGTTCACTGAGAAGATTAGGGATTATGAGTCAGGGCTGGGCCTCGATTTCTTCGAGACCCGTTACATGTCTTCCGCCCAGGGACGATTCACGAGCCCGGATTCGTACAACATTATCTTTGAAATGGAGAAAGGACGGCCGGATTCGGAGCGCCGGCAGATCTTACTCGCGTACATCTCAAACCCGCAGATATGGAACAAGTATGCACACGTAGTAAACAATCCGCTTAGCCACACAGACCCTGATGGACGTCGCGACCTCACCGATGAGGACAGGCAGGCACTGAGGAAACTGCACGAGGCCGGACGGCAAGCATTGAAGTCGGGCGATGCGGAACTCGCGAACGCTATATTCAACGGCCAGAATAACCTGCGGACGGCAATTCAGAACGTTCCTGACGGGCAAGAGGACCCATCAGGATTAGGCGCGGCACTTTGGGCGGCAGGACAAATCGGCAATACTTCGTTCGGCTGTAGGGGAGACGTGTCATTTACGAGTAACGGACTCACAATCGCGGTCGGTACCGGTGGCTGGAAGTGCAACGTCTTCGTGCCTGAATCCTACGCCAAGGGTGGTGGGATCGGCTTGGGTGGAAACGGGTATCCGGTGAGCGGACGGTACGGAGGAGTGGGTGGACTGTGGGGAAGCATGAGTGCTGTCTCGGCAGATCAATTGGCGAACCCATCGATCAACGTGCCCCATTTCCCAATGACGACCTCTCCGGGTGTTGGAGACATCGCAGCCTTTCAGGCACCACCTGGATATATTGGTTATTCTACGATCAACCTCGGTAACGGTGCTCTGGTGTATGCCGGGGCGGGCGCTGTCAAAGTCGGTACAGTTCAGGCGAACATGCCTGGCCATACAGCTGTGACGTATCGGCAGTATAAGCCATGAAAGCACGGATATTGACAGCACTATGCGGCTCCATCGTCGCCATCCTCGTCCTGGTCGGAGGCTGGAAACTGATGTGGTTTCGTGCATTCTCAACGGAGGTCACGGTCAACGGACGACCTGCATCAACTGCTCGTGTTTTCCGTCACCATGGCGAGGTGATGATCACCTTCAGCGGGGATCTACGAGACATGTACCTCGTTCGCCCTGCAGAGAGAACGGTCGGAGTCCCTAGCGGTGGCTTCTGGGCTATTACCGCACTCTTTGTTCTTGCCAAGGACAGCCTGGTCCCAATAGTCGATATGCGCTCAGCGAAGAATGATTCCAAGGACCCGCGGATCGAGCTGGCGAAGAGATCCATAACTTTCGTCGACAATGAGAGCCGCGTGATTCAGACGACTTGGTGAATACCGCTTATAAGGCGACAGAAAGGCGACAGCTCTATCCTGATTCCAGCGATCAGAATTGCCGCTGGGACGCATCAAGTCGAACGCAACCTGATACGATTGCTTGGGTCGCGCCATCGGGAGCCGACAGACCGTGGCTGGGGTTGACTACAGGTTCTGTTACAGGTACAAACCAGCGGGATTGCATCGCGAGACCTATCCTTCGAACCGTCAGGGGACCACGAGCGGTTTCGTCGCAGCAGGCCGTCCTTCCGGCGTGACCGGTTGCGCCAGCGGCGTGAAGCATGATCCGAGTGGCTCGCGGAGCCAGATCACCTCAGGTAATGGGGGGCGACAGGGTTTAACAACCGCTCCAAATCAAATCGATCGAGGCCGCGAAGAACGGGTCGCTGTGGAAACTCGAGAACTTCTATTGCGCCTCTGATGGGAGCTTCAGGCTCATCTTGTGTGAGACAAGACTTACTACCTCCCGCTATATCCAATCGGATATAATCGAGCCATGCGGCCAGTGCGGTTCCTTGGTGACTCGCTTGAGTGCTTGCGGGAGTTTCCCGAGGATGCACGGCACGATGCGGGCTACCAACTGGACAAAGTGCAGCGCGGCGAACAGCCTGCCGACTTCAAGCCCATGGCCGCCATCGGCAAGGGAGTCGAGGAGATTCGCGTGGCAGACGACAGCGGTGCCTATCGCGTGATCTACGTGGCCCGGCGCGCGGAGGCCGTGTAGGTCTTGCACGCTTTCCAGAAGAAGACGCAAGCGACTTCACGGCGTGATATCGAAACCGCAAAGCGACGATTCGCGCAACTGTCAGGAGGTGGGAAATGAAGAAATCCGAGAGCTACGCCAGTGTTTGGGATGCCATTGCGGACACGCCCGGGCAGGCCGCCAACCTGCGGGCGCGAGCCGAACTGATGCAGCAGATTGCGGCCTTCGTGAAGAAGCAGGGATGGACGCAGGTCGAGGCGGCACAACACTGCGGAGTGACCCAGCCACGGATCAATGACCTGCTCCGCGGCCGGGTTTCGCGCTTCTCACTGGACGCCCTGGTGAACATTTCCACTGCGCTGGGCTGCCGTGTCCGGGTCGATCTCGAAGCGGCCTGAGACACGCCCTACCCACCGGCGCTGGGACTCTATGGGGGACCCTCGCCGCCGGTGGACGGATGGCACGCTGAGCCTACGGCCACCGCCGAAAAGCAGGTTGATAGGTTGATACGAGGTCAGGCTAAGCGGACGGGACGCCGCCAAGTGCGGACGGGTGGGTCGCCTGGACGTCTTCATCAAGGTGTAAGCCAGCCTGCGGCGCAAGGTGGGGAAGGTTTACAGAATCGGCCGTGATCGTCAGCCGGTTCCTGTTTTGGTGGCCTCCGCTTCCGGCTGCGCCTCCAGCTCCGGCACTCCTTCAGCGGCGGCCGATAACGCGCGTTTATGCAAACTTCCCGTCTTTGGTCGCCCCCCAGTCCTCGGCCCCCCAATTTCAGCGTGCGCCCGTCTTCAATCCAACGTTCTCATCCCCGCGACAAGGCAAAGTTCGTCCCCCATCGCCGCATTTCTGCCCCGTCCCGCCCCTGCGGACATGTGCGGTGCCCGCGGAAATTACTATATTTTCCTTGTCAATTCAGCGACTTCCGAGCTCCTGCTCCGGAAACCGGCCCATCGGTGTGCCATCATCTTGTCGCGACTGGTCGAGAACCCGGTCGGCCGGATCGGCAGCCACCGCAGGCGGCCATCCGCATGATCTTTGACAGCCGAACCGCACTCCTCCCAACCCACGCCCTCGCTCCAGTTCCTGCAACTTCAGGAATTGGAGCGCCGGCCTCGGAGCCGCATGTCCATCGCCGCTGGTGGAACAACGCCATTTGGACTGGGCGCCCAAAGCCGGTCGGACCGCCATTCCCCCGGTTTTGAGGGAACAAAGCCACCTTGGATGGAAATCAAGGATGCTCGCCCAGACTCGTCCGCCGCACAGCTTCCGGATCCGCCGAATTTGAGGGAACAAAGCCACCTACAGCCGGAATTCGCGACGCCAGCCCAGCCTCATCGGTCCCCAGCCACCCTCAATTCAACGCTTTTGAGTGAACAAACCCATCTGGAGCTGGAATCCTCAACGCCAGCCAACAACAAACCGGACTCTCCCCCCAGCATTCCCCTGGTCATTGCCCAGGGCCCGCTGCAACCCAACGGCCACGCCCACCAACCGCCCTTCACCCGTCGCTCCTGAGCAAACAAACCCACTTTAAGCTGGGATCCTCAACGCCAGCCAACAGCAAACCGGACGCTCTCCTCCAGCATTCCCTTGGAGAGTTCCTGGGCCAGTTACCGAACGGTACGGAGTTTCAGTAACGAATTGGACCGGCGACATCGGTAACACAGATCAGCGGCGCAAGAGATCTGATCCGCCTTATCGGTACGGCACGATGAGTGTCGATGCCGTGGAAGGAGACCAGAGCAATGGACCAACGGGTTCAACTATTGCAGGAGTACGACGAAGGCGAGACCGTGACCGCACTGGCGGAAGCCTATGGCGTATCGAGAAAGACGGTCCACAAGTGGATCAAGCGTCGAGAGGAGGAAGGCGTGGCCGGTTTGCAGGACCGCAGCCGGGCGCCTCATACCAGCCCGCAGGAAGTCAGTCAGGAAGTCATAGAGCGCATCCTGGCTGAGCGGCGGAAGTGGAACTGGGGCCCGCGCAAGCTATTGAGGAAGTTGGCCGAGGCGGAGCCGGAGAGGAAGCACTGGCCGGCGCCCAGCACCATCGCCATGATCCTGAAAAGAGCGGGTCTGAGTGTCACACGAAAGCGACGCTTGCGGACGCCGCCCTTCGGGCAGCCCTTTGCGTCCGTGGATGGACCCAATCGGACGTGGTGCGCGGACTTCAAGGGTTGGTTCCGTACAGGTGATGGCGTGCGTTGCGATCCATTGACCATCACGGACGCCCACAGCAGGTACTTGCTGCGCTGCCAAATTACGCCGAAGACGGATGGAAAGCATGCGGCTGCGATCTTCGAGGCGGCGTTTCGAGAGTACGGTCTGCCGGAGGTGATTCGTACGGACAATGGCACGCCGTTTTCGACGCGGGCGCCTGGCGGACTCAGTCGGTTGTCGATGCGCTGGGTTCGGCTGGGCATTCTGCCGGAGCGCACAGCACCGGCCTCACCGCAGGAAAACGGCCGCCACGAGCGCATGCATCGGACGTTGAAACAGGACACGCTGAATCCGCCGGCGGCCAACCCGCGCCAGCAGCAGAAGCGATTTCACGACTTTCAAAGGATCTACAACGAGCAGCGGCCCCATGAAGCCCTGGACTACGATACGCCGGCAAAACACTATCAGCCGTCGTTGCGCCCGATGCCACGTCGGATCCCGGAGGTGGAGTACCCGGCAGGGCTCGTGCTACGACGGATCCAGAATCACGGAGATCTCTACTACAAGGATCAGAGGATTTTCATCAGCGAGATCTTTGCGCGTCAGTTGCTTGGACTGCGGCAGGTTGACGATCGCTATTTCGAAGTGTTCTACGGCATGCTGTTGCTCGGCTGGCTGGACATAGAGCGTAATCGGTTTATGAGGAAGAAGCCGAAGGCGCTGGAGCAACAGGACGACGAATCCGCGGCGGTGCCGGCCGCTGAGTAAGGCCCATGGAAATGACGCACCGTGGAAAGCGAGGAAATCCAAAAACAGGATTCCCTCGCTTCCCACCGCGCTTGGAAATCGCTACGCGATTCCCACATTTCCACAGGCGTACGAATCCGGCTAGAATCGCGAAAGGCGATCAGACAAGCCCCCGCGACGACTGTTACCCATGTCGGTAGACCAGATTGTCACCCATGTCCGCGGCCGTACAGCAACCCAACCGCCCTTCCCCCGCCGCCTCTGAGTGAACAAAGCCACCACAGACTGCGTGCCTGTGACCCAGCCGGCACGACCTGCCACATAGAACCCCGATCCACCAGTTTTGTGGGAACAAAGCCATTTTGCACTGGACCCACGGCGGCCCGCCCGCCCCCCTCCGCCGACAAGCCCCCTCAAACCACCGCCTCTGAGCAAACAAAGCCATTTCGAGCTGTGCCCCGCCCGAAACGGACTCACGCCATTGGGAATCACATAGCCAACCGAAGCTCCGCAACCGCCCCACCCGCCATCCCGGCCACCGCCAAACCCGGGCCACCGACAGCACCCACACACGCCCCCCACCAAAAAGAGGCAGATTCCGGATGGTTTCCGGAATCTGCCGGGGAGATTAGTGTGCTATTGGGTCAAATCGGTTAGGAGTGGCTCAGCTCTTCACGAAGGTGCTCCGCCTTGCGGCTGAGCGAGTTCAGCTTCGTCGACTCCCGGAACAGCGCCCGCAGTTGGTTCGCATCCTGCGCGATCTTCTGCAGATGCTGGCGGTATTCCGGCAGGAAGAGATGGTTGGTGTTGTCGTTGAGGAATCGGATGGCGTCCGACGTCTGGGCGGCGAGATCCTTCAGCAGCGGGTTCGCCTCTTCCACCGCCTTGCGTTCGGCGGGCGACTCCATCTCGCCCCAGAGATTCAGGTGCCCCACATCGCCGGAGATCTGCTGCACGGCGTTCTTGATCGCCTCCAGTCGCATCGCCTGGCCCTGCCAGCTGATGTTCGACTCGGGCTCGGACAGGAAGATCGCCTGGGCGTTGTCGCTGATGTTGAATGCCTTCGCGCCCGCGTCTTTCATCAGCACTTCGGCCGAATTGTGGAGGGTCGCCGCCGTGGCCGGCACAACCGCCATCGCCGCGGACAGCGCGCAGACGCACCACGAGTAATTGAGTTTCATGCGAGATGCCTTTCTTCAGCGCCACGGGGAGGCTTCGGCCGGGTGTCTATCTTCTACCCGGCCGGGTGGCTCGGAGTCTCTCCGCGCTTCTCAGTTTCGCTTCCTACATACGTATAGGTGCGTGAGCGCGGCCTTCCGTTGCTACCCTCCGCCCGGTATTCTGGCCGGCCCGGAGTTGGTAGACGCTGAGAATCAGGGCTTGGCGGGTTCGTAAACCTGTTCCGGATCAAACACAAACAGCCGGCTGGGCCCGTCTTCCGGCAGCAGGTAGAGCTTCCCGTCGCGGAAGTCCATGCCCTCATTCGTGTACGGCACGTTCCGGTCGGTCTTCCCCAGCGTGTAGGTGCGGAGCGGCTCCAGTTCCTCCGGATCCAGCCAGTGCACCACGCCGCCCGACGCCATCAACGCCCCATAGCGGTACTTGATCTCCTGGTAGTGGCTGGCGTTGGGGTTGTTCCGCACGCTGACGAAGCGGCCGTCGAAAGTCCACTCGTAGAACTTGCGCGCATCCCAGTTGCCGCCGGCCAGGTGACCCTCCATCAGCGTCAGGCACCCGATGTGGTCGTCCACTGTGAAGCTCGAAAGGACAGCCAGCGTAGCCTTGGACCGGCGCTGGATCACCGTGTGCCCGTCCTTCTTATACTCGGCCACAGGAATCCACAGGCTGTCCTCATCCATGTCGAAGCCGCCCGGATGGAACATGCTGCCCTGCTGCACCTCCACCCACCGCAGGCGCTTCCCCGTCGCGAGTTCAAACTCATACAGGTAGCCCTTCTTCGCCAGCCGGTCGACGCTCGTCACCCATAGCGAGGTCCCGTCCACGACGATGCCCTGCACGTGGTGCGTGGCGCCTTCCAGCGGAGTCACGGAGATGGGCTGCGGCGGAGCAGCCATCCACAGGGCGTAGAGAGCGAGAGGCAGCATGACAGGTCTATTCTCCCTCGACTCGGCGCCCGGTGGGCGGCCTTAATTGGAGGTTCGCAGGGCTGCGATCAGCCGCTCGATGTCCTGCTCGTCGTTGTAGAAGTGCGTCGAGACCCGCAGCAGGCCGTGCCGGGCCGACACCATGACCCCCTCCTGCTTGAGGGCACGGGCCACGGCGCTGGCGTCGCGGCCCGGAAGATGCGCTGCGATGATGGCCGTATTGTCGAAAGGCAGCGGCTCGCCGCCGATGCCGCGTAGCGCCGCCCGTGTCTTCGACGCCAGGTCGAGCACGCGCTGCTCAATCGCCGCCGGGCCCAGCTCCAGCATGAGATCCACGCTCGCTTCCAGGCCGTAGAGCAGGGAAGACGGCAACATCCCGCCTTCATACTTCTCCGCCGTATCCACCAGCACCGGCGTGCCCAGATGCAGGTTGTCCACGTTCCGCCAGTCGTGATGGCTGCGCCACCCGATACTCAGCGGCTCCATGCGGGCGCGCTGCCGGGCGGAGACCGCCATGAAGCCCACGCCGTTCGGCGCCAGCATCCACTTGTAGCAGTTCACTGCCAGCATATCGGGCTCGATCGCCCCGAAGTCGAAACGCACCGCGCCCAGCATCTGCGTGGCGTCTACATAGAACCGGATGTCGCGACCCTCCAACGCGGAGGCCAGCTCCGCCAGCGGCACGCGGAAACCGGTAGTGTAATTCACGCTACTCACGGCCACCAGCCGCGTCCGTTCGTGGATCGACTCCAGCAGCCGGGGCCACGGCGCCTCGATCAGCTTCACCCCGCGCTCGGCAAGGTAGGCCGGCGCATAGATGTTGTTCGGGAACTCGCCTTCCAGCGTCAGGATCTCATCGCCCGCGTGCCAGTCGATGCTGTGCATCAGGATCGCGAGACCCGCGTTCGAATTGGGCAGGAACGCAATGTCGGACGCCTCGGCCTGGATCAGCGTGGCGAGCTTGCTCCGCAGCCCGTCGTGTTCGGCAAACCACCCCAGGAAGTCTGAGCAGGCGAGCTCGTCCCGGTGCGCGAAGTGCCGGTCCATCGCTTCCACTGTAAGCCGCGACAACTGGCCAAAGGTGGCCGTATTCAGGAACGTCCGGTTCTGCAGCGCCGGATACAATGCGCGGATCGAAGGCCAATCGATGCTCATTGCTTCGCCGCTCTCACCTTCTCCGCGACCATGCCGGCCACCTCGGCCAGCGGTACCTCGCTCTTGGCGCCGGTGCGCCGCTCCGCCAGTTCCACAATGCCCTGGGGCAGCTTCTTCCCGATCACCACGCGATACGGGATGCCCACCAGGTCCGCATCCTTGAACTTCACTCCGGGGCTCAGTTCACGGTCGTCATACAGCACATCCACGCCGAGCTTCTTCAACTCCTCGTATACCTGCTGGCCCGCCGCGGCCAGGGCCGGGTCGGCCGACTTCACCGGCGTCACCACTGCTTCGAAGGGCGCAATGGAAACCGGCATGCTGATGCCGTTCGCATCGGCATACAGCTCCACCACGCCGCACAGCACCCGCTCGATGCCGATGCCGTAGCTGCCCATGATCACCGGCGTCTCGACACCGTTCTGGTCCAGCACGTTCAGCCCCATCGAGTGCGAGTACTTGTACCCGAGTTTGAAGATGTGGCCGATCTCCATCGTCTTCAGGATCTGCAGCGGAGCCCCGGTTTCGAGCTCCGTGTCGCCCTCGGTCACCTGGCGCAGGTCGTGATAAACCGCCGCGAAGTCCTCCCCCGGAGTGACGTTCAGCAGGTGGTAGTCGTCCTTGTTCGCGCCCGCCACCATGTTGCGGCGGCCTTGCAGGGAGAGGTCGGCTATGACGGTCACGCCCGTCAGGCCCACCGGGCCCAGCGAGCCGGCCTCCGCGCCCATCAGCGTGCGCATCTCCTCCGGAAAGGCCGGCCGGAACTCGGCGCACCCGGTCGCGCTCTGGAACTTGGTCTCGCTCAACTGGTGGTCGCCGCGCATCAGGGCAACCACGGGCTTGCCGTCCGCAATCAGCACCAGCGACTTGATAATCGACGTGGCCGGCACCTTGAGGAACGCGGAGACTTCGTCAATCGACTTCTGTCCGGGCGTGTGGACTTCCTCGGGGCTCAGGTCGCCTTCGGCATCAGGCGCCGCCGGAGGCACTGGCCGCGACACGGCCTTCTCCAGGTTGGCGGCATAGCCGGTCTCTTTGCAGACCACCACGTAGTCTTCGCCTGCGTCCGTGGCGACCATGAACTCCTGCGACTGGCTGCCGCCCATCGCGCCCGAGTGCGCCTCGACGGCTACATACTGCAGGCCGCAGCGGTCGAAGATCCGGCAGTAGGCCAGCCGGTGCTTCTCATAGCTCTCGTCCAGGCCCGCCGGAGCGAGGTCGAACGAATAGCTGTCCTTCATGATGAACTGGCGCACGCGCAACAGGCCGGACTTGGGCCGCGGCTCGTCGCGGAACTTGGTCTGGATCTGGTACCAGATCTGCGGCAGTTGCTTGTAGCTGCGCACCTCGCCCCGCGCGATGACCGTCATCACCTCTTCGTGGGTCATGCCCAGGCAAAGCTGCCGTCCGAAACGGTCCTTCAGCCGGAACATGTTGTCGCCCATCGCCTCGTAGCGGCCCGACTCCTGCCAAACTTCGGCCGGATTCAGCGCTGGCAACAGGAACTCCTGGGCCCCGATGGCGTCCATCTCTTCTCGCACAATCCGCTGGATCTTGAGCAGCGACCGCTGGGCCAGGTAGAGGTAGTTGTAGATACCGGCGCCGAGCTGCCGGATGTAGCCCGCGCGCAGCAGTAGCTGGTGGCTCACCACCTCCGCTTCAGCCGGGCTCTCGCGCAGGGTGGGGATGAACAGTTTGGACCACAACATGGTAAACCAGTAAGTTTATCATGGGGTTGCGGCCAAGCCGTCCATCCGGGGTCGGTGCATCTCCTCCGGTCCCCACCCTGCTCGCATTCCTCCGCCGGACCCTATAGGGAGCGCAGGAAGTCGAGAATCGCCTGCTTGTCGCCCGGTGCCAGCGCGCTGAAGCGCTGGATCACGGCGGTTGCCTCCGAAGGCGGATAGCTGCCTCCGTCGTGCCCGTGGTCCTCGCTCTGGGCCCCGGCGTGCGCGGTGATGGCGGCCAGCAGATCGCTGGTCCGGCCGTCATGCAGGAAGAACAGGCGCTTGCCGATGCCCCACAGCGGCGTCGTGCGGAACATGTCGCCCTGGGCCAGGCCCTGGGTCACATTGTCCGCCAGGCCCGGGCCCATGTGGTGGATGAGCAGGTCGGAGTAGAGGTTGGCCGGCCGGTTCTGCAGGGCCTCGGTCTCGTGCCTCGGACCGGTCATCATGGTGGGCGTGTGGCACAGGAAGCAGCCGATGCCCGGGCTGTTGAGTCCGGTGCCGAACAGCCGCTGGCCGCGCTGGGCACTGGCCGACAGAGGGGCCGGGTCTGGCGGAGCGAGCTGCCGCATGAAGATCGCAAACTCCAGCCAGTCCGGCAGCATGTGCATCGGGTTGTTCATGCCCTGGTTCCGCGAGTCGTCCGGATCGACGCGAGTGATGTCGTTCGGCTCGTTCTTGCCGTGGCTGCACTCCGGTGTCTCGTCCGTGCTGGTGGGAAACAGGTCGTTGGTGACCCCCATCTCGACGTTATAGGCTTCCGACGCGAAGATGGTCAACGACTTGTTCTGCGCCTTCCAGCCGAAGCGGGCGATGGTGCCGTCGTTGCCACTCCGGTTCGGCATGCCGCCGATCCCCAGCGGCCCGCGCAGCGCCTTCGTGGAGGCGGAATTGCTCAGAATGGTCGCATCCTGGATCGCCTCGATCAGGCCCAGCCCGAACAACTGGAGCGGGATGCGGAACGAAAGGTTGCCGTTCCGGTATTGCGTTTCGAAATCAGGCTGAGCCAGGACCGGCGCGGTGCAGCCGGGTGCGCCCACGTCCGAACGGCCGACCACGGTGAACAACTGGTGCACACCGCCGTCCGGTGTGCCGTCCGGCCGCCTCTGGAATCGCACCTCCCTAATCGGACCGTAGCGCGTGATGAATGAGGGGACGTAGTTCTGGGCGCCCTTGCGATGCGGAATCAGGTCGAACATCGGGTTCTCCGGCTTCCTGTAGCGGTTGGGCGCGTCCTGCGGGTTGGGCACCAGGAAGCCGCCGGACCCTCCGATGGCCGGCTGCTGGTGGCATACCGAGCATTGGTCTCCATTGAACCGCGCGCCCAGGCCCGATGAGTTTGTCAGGGTCGCCAGGTTCGGATCTTCTCCGGTGTTCGACCCGAGGATGACATCGTTGCAGTTGTCGCAGACCGCTTCCAACTGAACCATGCGCGCTTTTCCCTCCACGAAAAGCGCCTGTTCGTTGGCCTGCAGCCCGGGAATGGGTCCGCCTGCGCCCGGCGGCCCGCCCCGGACACCCGAATCCTTCTGGGCCAGGCAGAGCACGGTGAACGAGAGTGCGAGCATCGCGGCAAGCCGCGAGGAGCGTAATTTGACTGACATTCGATTCCTCCCAGGTAGAAGTGAAACAGCCCTTCAGCGGTCCAGTTAACGGCAAACCGGAGGAACCGTCACCGCATGAATGGGTAGGTATCGATGCCAGGGTCAGCGCACCAGGCGATTGCGCAGGGCCTTGGACACGGCTTCTGACTTGGAATGCACCTGCAGCTTGTCGTAGATGCTGCGCATGTGGAAGCGGATGGTATTGATGCTGACGTTCAGCTCGTCCGCCGCGGTCTTGTAGTTGTGCCCTTCCACCAGCAGGGCGAGGATCCTCACCTCATGCGGCGTGAGCTGGTAGTCGGCCTTGTCCGGCGGGCGGAACTCCCGGAACAGGCTGACCACCCGGCGCGCCACCTCCGGCGACATCGGCGAGCCGCCGCCCACCGCCTCCGTCAGGCTTTCCAGCAGGCGGGCGGGCGGAGTCTTCTTCAGCAGGTAGCCGCAGGCGCCCGCGCAGAGCGCCTCGAAGATCCGCCGGTCGTCTTCATAGACGCTCAGCATCAATACGGAGAGGCCTGGGTGCAGCGCGGTCAACCGGCGGGTCCCGTCGATGCCCGACATCCCGGGCAGCCCGATGTCCACCAGCATCACCTGGGGCACTTCGCGGCTGAGTTGGGCGAGGGCTTCCTCCATGGAGCCGAACGCGCCGACGCAGCGGTAACCGGCCGTCCCATCGATAAGGGATTTCAGGCCCTCACGGATGCGCGGCTGATCCTCAATAATGCCCACTTTGAGCTCTGCGGCTTCGCCCATGGAATTGCACTGCCATTCTATCGGACAGGCCTGCCCAGGCCCCCGCTCGTTCATGCGGGATTAGCGCCGGCAGGGATGCGGAGGGTCACCCGGGTGCCTCCGGGGCCTGAGCGGATGTTGACCGTCCCTCCGGCTTCGCCCGCCCTGGCTCGCATGTTGCCCAGTCCATGGCCATCGCGGCACTGGCTGGTATCGAAGCCTCTGCCGTCATCCACAATGTCGAGCGTGAGCCAGCGGTGGTCCACCTCGAACTGGATCTGAACGGCGGAAGCGCCGGAATGCTTCAGGATGTTGTGGACCGCTTCCTTGAAAATGAGGAAGATCTGCCGCCGGAGATCGGCGCCCATGGGGAGGTCCGGCTCCGCGGCCGGAGCGTGGAACGTGAGGCGGATATTGCGTTGCGAGAGAACGTCGCTGGCGAAGCGCCTCATGCGATGGGTGAGGTCGTCCAGGTGATCCCGCTCCGGGTCGATGGCCCACACGATATCGCTCATGGAGTCGACGAGCTCGCGGGAAATGCCGGCGATGTCGGCCAGCGGTTCCACCAGGCCCGGACTGGAAGGATCCACGCGGCGGCTGGCCACCTCGCTCAGAATGGCGATCTGGGAGAGGCTGGAGCCGATGTCGTCGTGGAGGTCCGTGGCAATGCGTGTCCGAACCCGTTCGAGCTCCACCAGCCGTTTCACCTGATGGCGGTGCAGCCAGAACGCCATCCCGGCCGCGGTGCCCACCGTCAGAAGCTGAAACCACCAGCGCATCCAGAACGGGGGCAGGATTACGAACAGGATGGAGGCGGGTTGCGCGCTGGCTATTCCTTCCGACAGTAGGGCCCGCACGAGGAACCGGTAGGAGCCGGGCGGCAGGTTCGCATAGTGGACACTGCGTTGGCGCGACGGAAGACCCCACTCCGAATCGGCCCCTTCCAGCCTGTACTGGTAGCGGACCGTCTCGCCGGGCGCGAAGGCCAGGCTGGCGTACCCAATCTCCAGATCGTTCTGGTTCGAGGCGTACTCCATCCCCGCGATGCGGGTCTCACCGAGTTCAGAGGTGGGCTGCAGCACTCCGCCCACGCGCAGAAGAGTCACTACGATCCTGGGCGGCGCGGGTTGGGCCGTAGGCGCGGGCGAGAGCCGTGATAGGCCGCCGGCGGTACCGAACCAGAGTGCGCCGCTGCGATCGTGGAAGGCCGCGCGGACCTCTCCGGGCGCCAGGCCGTCGGAGCTGGTGTAGCGCTTCACTTCTCCGGTGGCGACATCCAGGCGGTCGACACCGCTTCCATTGCCGGCATAGATTCGGCCGGCCCGGTCCTCCGTCAGCGCCATGATGAGATCGCTGGAAAGGCCGTTCAAGGTCGTATAACGCCGGAACTCGGGCGGGTCCGCCTCCGGGTGGTCGAATACCATGAGTCCGTTCTGATTGGTGCCGACCCACAACCGTCCGTGCCGGTCGCGATAGAGGGCCCGCACTCCGCCGGATGGCGCGTTGTCTCCGCCGCCGAAGCGCTCAATTGTCGGGCCCCGCAACCGGGCCACCTCGGCCTGATCCCTGCCGAAGCGAAGAAGTCCCAGCCAGAGGTTGTTGGCTCCATCCTGCGCGAACAGGGCGACGCCGGACGAGCGGAGCCAGGCCAGGTTTTCGAAGCTGGGATGGAAGGCGCGGTTGCGCGCATCCCGGTTGGTGAGACCGTTGGACCGGCCTGTGGTGCTCACCCAGAGGCCGCCATCGGCGGTGGGGAAGACCGCGACCACCGGCCCCTGCCGCAGGTTCTCCCGATGTGTATTGGGTGCGGGCCCCAGTCCTGTAAGGCTCTCATAGCGGACCACGCCTTCGTTCGTAGCGATCCACCAGGCGCCATCGCGATCCTGGCCGATAGTCTGGGCCCGGGAGCCCCAGTCGAGCAGCGTGGAGTGTGGCGGCAGAGCCAGCCGGCGGGCCTGGAACCGGCGGCCGTCGAACTCGTTCAGGAAGAGTTCGGCAGTGCCCTCCCGCGCCAACACGCAGAGTCTCCCGGCTGAGTCCTCCAGGATGGCATCGACGCTGGTTCCCCGCAGGCCGTCGCTGGCTGTGAAACTGAGAAATGCCTTCCAGGTGAGCTTGGCGGCGCCGCTGCCGTCCGTGCCGATCCAGAGATTGCCCGCGGTGTCTTCCACCAGCGTCTCAACGCCGGAAGCCGGCAGTCCCTCTGCCGCCGAATAGCGTGCGAAGATCGGCTGGTTTTTGGCGCCGCCTGTCCGCATGATGCTGAGGCCCATTCGCGTGCCCACGCACATGGTGCCGTCGGCCAGTTGATAGATGACCTCCACTGAATCGGAGCTGAGGCCATCCCTTCTGCCGTAGGTCGCCTCCACCACTTTGGCTCCCGCGCCGGGGTGGCTGGCTAACCGGCTCAACCCGCCGTAGGTGCCAACCCAGATACGCCTGTCCTGATCCTGAAAGAGGGCCGTGACGGAAGTTTGCGGTAGCCCATTCTCTTCCGCGAAGCGGTCCAGGACGCCGTCAGGCTGTAACCGGTAGAGACCACTGCCGGCCCCAATCCAGAGGGAACCGGCGCGGTCCAATAGGAGACTGGAGATTACCTGATCGCCCCAGCCGCCGGCCGGCATCCCCAGGTCGACGCTCCTCCAGTGCGGTTCGGCCCGGTGGGGATCCCGTTCCAGGACAAACAGTCCGGCGTCGGTGCCGCACCAGATCTGGCCGTTGGGGCCTTCCTTGAGGGTGTTGATTTGAGCGGCCCGATCGTCGTTGCCTGGCCGGCACACGCGGAAGCGCTGGTGTTCACGCCCTTTGGGTAGGTAGTGGCAGAGGCCGCCCGCCGTGGCGATCCACAATTCTCCGTCCTTTGTCTCCAACAGGTCGTTCACCAGCCGGTGGGGTAGTCCGTCGCGTCGGCCGTAGCTGTGAAACTCATAGCCATCGAAGCGGGACAACCCTTCGCTGGTGCAGAACCAAAGGTAGCCGCGCGAGTCCCGGACGATCCGGTTGATGGAGTTGTGAGCCAGGCCGTCGGCCGCGGTGTAGATCTTGAGAGGGAGTTTCTCGGCTTGGCCAACGGTGAAGGCGACGAGCAGGAGGACAGGCAATCGCGAGCTCATGGCCCGGCGCGGCATTCCAGATAGTGTAACCGCGAGGGCGAGCGCTACAACGCTGCCGGACGAAAGATCTGGCTTTGGAGATGATCCGGCAAATGCAGAAAGGGCCAGCGCCTTGTGAGCGCCGGCCCTTCTCTCAGAACTTAGCTGTGCTGACTAGTAGCGATTGCTGCGGCCACGGCCACCGCCGCCACCGCTGTTGCCACGCCCGCCGCCGCCGCCGCCGAAGCCGCGATCTTCCTTCGGGCGAGCTTCGTTGATGGTCAGGTTACGGCCGCCTAGATCAATGCCGTTCAGGGCATCAATGGCGCGGTCGCCTTCCCCATCGTTGCTCATCTCGACGAATCCAAACCCCTTGGACCGGCCCGTGTCACGGTCGGTGACGATGCTGACGCGGTCAACGGTACCGTGCGCCTCGAACAGTGAACGGACTTCACTTTCGGTCGCGCCGAAGGTGAGGTTGCCAACAAAAATGTTTCTCATTTGATTTTCCTTGCTGAACTGGCAGGACAGCGAATCGGGGCAGGATCGGAAAGGCGGATGAACCGGACGTTGCGAAATATGCCTAAATCAGCCAGACTGTCAAACTTCACTTTTAAGCATATCACGGCTCTGCCGATCTGTTGCGAATAAGTTGAACTATTTTCATGTCAGCCGGGGGGCGTCTGAGAACGCTGACACTTAGTGGTTTGGTCCACGGCCGGCCACGGCTACGCCGACCAGCGAATCGGCGCATCCATAGTATAGGAACCACTTCTTTTTGAAGTAGACCAGGCCCTCGGCGAAGGTGGTGCCCGCGGCGTACTGCCCGCTGCGCTCGAAGGCCAGTTCCGGTTTGAAGATCGGATCGTCCAGCCGTTCCAATAGTTTTGATGGATCGTCCAGGGCGAACAGGGCCTCGCCTACCGCGTAAGTCTCCGGTGCCAGACTGGGGCTGCCTCCCTCGGGCGCATTTTTGCCGTTGTAGAGGACCACGATGCCCCTGGGCGTCCAGATGGGCGGCGGCCCCACCTCGGGGAACGAACTATCGAAGCGGCCTTCGCGTTTGGCCAGGACCGCCAGCGGTTGGCCATCCGGTCCGGCCAGCGGAGTCCAGTGCACAAGGTCGTCTGAAGTGGCGAGGCGAACGGTGCCTTCGCCCCAGTACATCCAATACTTGCCGTTGACTTTCTTCGCGATCAGCCGGCCGCCGGTGAGGCTGGTGACGATGCCGGCGGATTTGTAGGACATTTCACTGCCGAGCGCGGGGCCGTGCTTGGTCCAGTGAACGAGGTCGGTGGAGGTGGCGATGGCGGCTGCCGTCTTCTTGTGGTTCCACTGGGTGTAAGTAAGGACGTAGCGTCCGTCCCCGGCTTCGACGATCCGCGGATCCTCGACGCCGCCGTCCCATTCGCGCTCCTTCTCCCCGTCTTCTGCGGGGAAGAAGACCGGATCCGGCCAGCGTTTGAAATGGAGCCCGTCGTCGCTCTCGGCCAGGCCGAGGCGGGAGGTGTGCATGCCGATCTTCATTTCGCCGGAATCGTCCTCGGCGCGATAGAGAACAAAGACCTTACCGTTGCGCACGATGGCGGCCGGATTGAAGGTGTGGAGCGCTTCCCAATGCACGGTTTCCTTGCGCATGGGGCAAAGGAACGTCGAATCCTTGCGCGGCGAGATGACCGGATTGGCGTTCGCGGGGCGGCGGAACTGGCCGAATTGCCAGGTGCTGGTGTCCGCGGACAGCAGGAGCGCGGCCGCTACGAGGGGGAGGCCGTACTTCAGGGGACGGAAGGTGTTTTGGTGCATCAGGTTCAGCCGGGGCGCCGTGCCTCCCTCGATTGAATCACGGCTGCTCGCTCAGCGGGGCAGGGCAGAGCCAATCCGGCGGGATTTCGCTTGAATCCGGCGCCGGGCGGGGTTACTGTTTTGAACATGGTACGAGCAAATGCCGCCGAGGTGTTCTGGGATGCCAGCAAGAGTGTCTGGGTTGTTCGGATCCATGTAGGAGCAGAAGCGGTCCGGCGGACCTGCAAGGGCACCGGGCATGATGCCGATGAAACGGCGCTGCGATCGCTGGCCCACCAGACGGCCCAGGACGAGGGCTATGAACTCGAGGACAGCGCGGTGAGCATCCAGCGCTGAGCGTCCCTCCAATCCGGTGCACTGCCTGTTCCTGAGAGAGCGCACGCCTGTGGTTTGCCTGCAGCTACACGCGCCGGATTCCCGACTTTTTTTCGTGGAGATGTCGAGAAGCCGCAACCCGCTCCGACTTACGAATGAATCCGCACAACTGAGTGCGAGAATCGAGAGGAGCGGAAGCACAACATGAAATACATACTCATGATGATGATGAGCAAGGACAACATGAAGGCCGATCCCATCACCTCCTGGCCCCACGAGGACATCCAGGCGCATATCGGCTTCATGATGAACCTGAACCGGGAACTGCGCGCATCAGGAAACCTCGTCTCGGCCGAAGGGCTGGCGGGCCCGGAGCAGGCCGTCATCGTGCGCGCCGGGCAGGATGGCGCACCGGTTACGGACGGCGTGTTCCCGGAGTCGAAGGAGTTCCTGGCCGGCTACTGGATTGTCGATGTGGAGACGACCGGGCAGGCGTATGCCATCGCGGCCCGCGCATCAGCGGCGCCCGGGCCGGGTGGGATTCCCTTGAACATGCCCATCGAAGTGCGGCAGGTGATGAGCGGCCCGCCTGAAGAATTTGTGTGATGGCCGGCAGTTGGGATGACGGCGCCGAGCCTATGCTGCGCGAACTCGCGCCGCAGGTACTGGGTGCTGTCATCCGCCGCTTCCGCGACTTCGCCGCCGCCGAAGACGCGGTGCAGGAGGCGCTCATTGCGGCGGTGGTGCAGTGGCCCCGGGATGGGGTGCCGGAGAATCCGCGCGCCTGGCTGATCCAGGTGGCCGCACGGCGCATGACCGACCACCAGCGCAGCGAATCGGCTCGCAGGCGGCGCGAGACCGATGCGGCCATGCACTACGGGTATCTGGCGCCTGCTCCGGATTTCGAACCCGATTCGATGCAGGATGACACGCTGATCCTGCTGTTCATGTGCTGCCATCCCGCTTTGACGCCCTCCTCGGCGATTGCGTTGACCCTGCGCGCCGTGGGCGGCCTCACTACCGCGGAGATCGCGCGCGCCTTCCTGGTGCCGGAGGCGACCATGGCCCAGCGCATCAGCCGCGCAAAACAGAGCATCCGGTCGTCCGGCGTCCCCTTTCGCCTGCCGACCCAGCAGGAGCGGGCAGAACGGCTGCGGAGCGCGCTGCATGTGCTTTACCTCATCTTCAATGAGGGCTACACCAGCAGTGATGGGCTCGAGTTGCAGCGGTGCGAACTCTCTCTGGAGGCGATCCGGCTCACACGGGCGGTGCATTCGCTGCTGCCCGAGAATGCGGAAGTGCTGGGGCTGCTGGCGCTGATGCTGCTGACGGATGCGCGGCGGGCAGCTCGCACGGGCCCGAACGGGGAGTTGATCCCGCTGGCGGAGCAGGATCGGAGCTTGTGGGACCAGGGCCGCATTGTGGAGGGCGTCCGCCTTATTAGCACGGCCTTGCCCAAGGGAGCCGTGGGTCCCTATCAACTGCAGGCGGCCGTGGCCGCGGTGCACGACGAAGCGGTGCGCGTGGAGGATACCGACTGGCCGCAAATCCTGGCGCTGTACGAAGTGCTGCGGCGAATGTCCGACAATCCGATGGTCGAGCTCAACTACGCGGTTGCCGTGGCCATGGTGCACGGGACGGCCAGGGGACTTGCGCTGGTCGGGGCCTTGGACCAGGGCGGCCGGTTGGCGGGGCACCACCGTTTGCATGCCGTTCGCGCGCACCTGCTGGAGACGGCTGGGGAGGGTCCCGGCGCCATCGAGGAGTATCTGCTCGCCGCGGGTCGAACCACGAGCCAGCCGGAGCGAAACTACCTGCTGACCCGGGCGGCGCGGTTGAGGGATGCAGTAGCGGCGCGCGACCCGGGCCCCGCGATGCGGAGACTCCCGCGGCTAGACCACTCGGATTGAGATGGCCCCCGCGGCCAAGCCTTCGGCTTGGGCCTCGAGCTGCAGCGTGCCGGCGACTCCCTTGGACCGCAGAATCGCCAGGCATTGGCCATGGAAGGTCTTCGGGCGCGGCTTGCGGAAACTGAACGGGTCCTTGGGATTGGCTGAGCCGGCGGCGGCCAGTTCCCCAGCGCCGTTCACCGTGAAGGCAACGGGAATCACCGTGTCCGGAACGCGGAGGCCGGCGGCGTCCACGATTTCGACGGTGACAAACGACAGGTCGTTGCGATCCCGCCGGATCTCCAGCCGGTCGGCTGTGAGTTTGACCCTGGCCGGCTTGCCAGTGGTCTGGAACGCCAGTTCCGAGATGGGTTGGCCAGCTTGATACGCGATGGCCTTGAGCACACCGGGGCGGTAGGGTACATCGAATTCCGCGGTCAGTTGGGTGGCGGCGGAGACGGGTTTGCTGCCGATCTCTTCGCTGTTGAGCAGCAGCCGCACCTGGTCACCAGTGGTGTAGACGCGGACCTTTAAGGTTCTGCCTTCGGATCCAGGCCACGTCCAACTGCGCAATTCGTCCGACCAGCCCCAGGCGCTGATGCTCTCGATCTGGCCGGCGGGCACGGGCCGCTGCACGGCCATTTCTAACTTGCTGAGACCCCACAGGATGCGGCGGTAGTAGCCCTGTGGTTTGAGCTGCCCGATGAGGTCGATGTCGCCGCAGTAGCAGTTGAACCAGGGGAAGGGCAGGCTGATGTTGCCGAAGCTGGTCAAACCGGTGAAGATGTTGCCGAGTCCGCTGGGTTGCGCCGGCCGCTGGTCGGGTGGGCCGCCGCGTCCCGGCGAGGAAAGCTGGGCGTTCCCGATGGACGACTCGCCCAGGTGATCCATGCCGGTCCAGACGAAGTCACCCAGAACATAGGGGTGTTTCTCGACCAGTTGCCAGTTCTGGAAGGCATGCTGGGGGAACGACTCCGTGCCCAGGATGATGCGTTCGGGATGGCGCGCGTGGTCCTTCTCGTAGAAGCCCCACATGTAGTTGTACCCGCCGACATCCAGATGCACGAAGGCCGGATCCAGGCTTTCGCTGCCGGCAAAGGCGCCGCTGATGGCGGAGGTCACGAGCCGGGTGGGATCGAGCCGGCGGATCCGTTCCACCAGTCTCTTGGCAATCTCAACGCCGGCGGGTTCGGCGCGCTCGGGGATCTCGTTGCCGATGCTCCACAGGAAGACGCAGGGGTGGTTGCGATCGCGCAGGATCATGGCGTCGAGGTCGTGCTGCCACCACTTGTCGAAGTAAAGGTGATAGTCCTGCGGGTTCTTCTGGCGGCCCCACTGGTCGAAGGCTTCGTCCAGCACCAGCATGCCCAGGCGGTCGCAGGCGTCGAGGAAGGCGGGCGAAGGCGGATTGTGGCTGGTGCGGATGGCGTTGAAGCCGTTGGCCTTCATCAGTTCGATGCGGCGCTCCTCCGCGCGATCGATGGCGCAGGCGCCCAGCAGGCCGTTGTCGTGATGGAGGCAGCCGCCTTTGAGCTTGATCGATGCGCCGTTGAGGCGTAGTCCGTTGGCGGCGTCGATCTCGATGCGCCGGATGCCGAAGGAGGTGGTGGCGGAATCCGCCGGGGTGCCTGCTGCGACGAGGGTTGCCTCTGCGCGGTAGAGGTGCGGGGTGGCCAACGACCAGAGCTTCGGAGTGTCGAGTGTGAAGGTATGCTCGGCTAGGCCAGTTGAGCCGGGTGCGACGGAGAGCGTCACGGTCTGGGTTGCCGCCACGGTCTTGCCATCGAGTAGCTGAATGCGGACAGAGGCTTCGACGGCCGCGTTGGTGCGGTTCTCGACAAAGGCTGAGACCTTGACCGCCGCCCTTTGCGGGGAGACTTCGGGGGTCGTGACGAACAGGCTCCAGGTGGGGATGCGGACGCCTGCCGTCGTATTCAGCCAGACGTGGCGGTAGATGCCCGAGCCGGAGTACCAACGGCTGTTGCGGCCTTCGTTGCGAACGCGCACGGCGAGGATGTTGGCGCCGTTACGGCTCAGGTGCGGCGTCAGGTCGTAGGCGAAGGTGGTGTAGCCGTAGGGCTGGTTGCCGAGGAGCTGGCCATTCAGCCAGACGTCGCTGTTCATGTAGACGCCGTCAAAGACAATCTCGACCTGGCCGCCAGGCGGCAAGGCGTCGACCCGAAAGTGCTTGCGATACCAGCCGGTGCCGCCAACGAACCAGCCAGTGTCGCGGCCGCCGGCGCTGAGGTCGGTGTCGAACGGTCCCACGCGTGTGGGTAAGCCGGCGGTGCCCCACAGGACGCCTTCTCCATTGCCGTGGGCTGGGCGCGGCGGAAGATCCTCCACGCTCCAGTCGTGCGGAAGGCTCAGTGTCCGCCAGGCAGAGTCGTTGAACGCGGGCTGTTCGGCTCCGGGCGCATCGGCGCGCAGGAAGCGCCAGTCTTCGTCGAAGCCCTGATTCCGCTTTGGAGGCGCGACGGCCGTTGGCGCGGCTGCGGCTGGCGGAGTCAGGAAGGACGCGGAAAAGAGGGCTGCCGCGGCCTGCAGAGCGCTCCTCCTAGGAAATCCAGTAGGGGTCTCGCGCGATTCACGCGCTTCATCCGGCTGCTTCGGTTCCATGGACAACTCCCTGCGGATATGGTGGGCCCTGCCGGGCTCCTGGGAGTGTCAATGTTCCAAGGGGTACAGCAGTAGCCTCCTGCACATCAGAAGATCTTATTGTATGGAATAGGTGCTCCACCGGCAATTGCGAAGTGGAGAGCGAACTAGAGCAGCAGGCAGCCGCTGACCAGCCGGCCTTCCAGGATGTGGGTCCAGATCACGCGAGCGCGTTGTGTGGCGCCGTCCCGCCGCAGGCTGACTTCCAGACCGGGGACTACCTGCCGGCTCGCATGCGAGATGCGGAAGCCCTGCTCGCTGGTCTCCTGCAGTTGGGCTTCCACTATGGTGGGCAGCGGGTCCTCAAAGAGGATCTCCACTGGCCCGGAGGCCGGGAAGCGCGGTGAACTTCTGCGGTTCGCGATGTCAGCCGGCATGTGAGCCCACCCTCACCAAGGCGTTGCGTTCCACGCACAACCCGTAGGACTTGATGCGGCGCTGCAAGGTTCTGCGCGAGATGCCCAAGGTCTTGGCCGCCAATTGCTGATGGCCGCCCGTCTTCTCGAGTACCTGGGCGATCACGTCGCGCTCAGCCTCGCCCAGCATGGACAGGTTCACCAGGCTCGCCGAGAACCCGTCCTGCTGAAACTCCTCGGGGAGGTCGTCGACGGTGATCTCACCGCCCTGTGCGAAGACGGCGGCGCGGATCATGACGTTGCGCAATTCGCGGATGTTGCCCGGCCATTCGTAGCCTTCCAGGGCAAGGGCTGCTCCGCGGGAGATGCCGAGGCCGGCTCTCTGCGTCTGGATGAAATGCGCAGCCAGGGGGAGGATGTCCTCGCGCCGTTCCCGGAGGGGCGGGACGGAGAGGCGGATCTGCGAGAGCCGGTGGTAGAGATCCAGGCGGAACCGGCCCTGGCCGGCCGCGGCTTTCAGGTCCTGGTTGGTTGCCGTCACGAGGCGGACATCCACATTCACCTTCTTCACGCCGCCGAGCCGGTAGTAGGGCGCGCCGTCGAGGATCCGTAGCAGTTTCACCTGGACACGCGGGTCGAGGTCCCCGATTTCGTCCAGGAAGAGAGTGCCCTCGTGGGCGATTTCAAACAGGCCGGCCTTGGAGGCTTCGGCGCCACTGAAGGCTCCGCGCTCGTAGCCGAAGAGCTCGCTTTCCACCAGGTGCTCCGGCAGGGCCGTACAGTTGATATCCACCCAGGACTTCGACCTGCGCTGGGAGTGGTGGTGGATGGCCCGGGCGATGACTTCCTTGCCGCTGCCGCTTTCGCCCGTGATGAGGACAACCGCGTTGGTGGCGGCCACCTGCTCAGCCTGTTTCAGCAGGGCGCGAATGCGTGGGCTGGCGAACACAACGTCCAAGCCGAGGTACGCGCGTCTGTCGCATTCGACGTTCATGGCATTTGAGACCGCGTGACTGCGTGCGGGAATCTCTCCTCTATGGTCAAGTATTGAGAAATCGAGGTTCACCAGCCATAGGAGCATCGCACTAGGTGTTGGCGGGAAAAGACCGTCGAAATGAGGAGATTACCCTAGGGCATCTCACTCTGGGTGTAGACGGCGCCCACAACCGCCGATGACTCTATCAGGCTCAGATGAAGATAGTTGGCACACAGCTTGTGCGCATGCTGGTTCTGGTGTTGCTGGCCGCTTTCGGCTCCGCCGTCCTGGTAAGGTTTTCGCCGGGCGCGTTGGTGGACGAGCGCGAGCTGGATCCGCGCCTGAGTGCCTCCACTTTGGCGGCGATGCGGGCGCAGCGCGAGGCGGAGAACAGCCTGGGCAATGGGTTTTTCCGATATCTTTGGAGCGCGTTGCATGGCGATTTGGGGAAGTCCCAAGCGAACAATGCGCCCATCGCGGGCCTCCTGAAGTCCAATGCCGCAGCCACGCTGAAACGCGTAGGCGCTGGCCTGGCCGGGGCGTGGCTGTTCGGGCTCGCACTGGCGATCCCAGTGGCTGCCTTTCGACGAGCGTGGGTGCTTGATACCGCCACCGCTCTGTTCGCGGGCTTTTTGCTGAGCCTGCCGGCCGGGGTGTTGGCTTTGCTGTGCCTGACGTTCGGGGCTCCGGTGGAGATCGTGCTCCTGCTCGTGTTGACGCCGCGCATCTTCCGCTATTCGCGCAACGTGCTGGCGCAGGCCTACGGGGCTCCGTGCATTGATATGGCCCGGGCGCGCGGCATCGGCGAGTGGCGGATCCTCTCCGCCTATGTATTTACCGGCGCCGCTCCGCAGTTGTTCGCGCTGCTGGCCACGTCGTTGAGCCTGGCGATCGGCTCGATCATTCCCATCGAAGCGATCTGCGATGCGGCCGGGTTGGGACGGCTCGCCTGGCAGGCGGCCACCGCCCGGGACCTGCCGCTGCTGCTGAACCTGACCATGCTGATCGCGCTGGCGACCACGGCCGCCATGACCTTCGCGGAGTTGATTGCGCGCCGTCCGATGGAGGCCGCGCAATGAAGGCCGCACGGATCCTGGCCCTCTTCCTGCTTGGCCTGGTGGCCGTATCGGCCCTGCTACCTAGATTGTGGACGACCGCCGATTACGCCACGCAGATGCGCGAGAATCCGGATTCACCGCCGTCGCGCCAGGCTCCTCTGGGCACCGATTCGCTGGGACGCGATCGCCTGGCTCGGCTGCTCTACGGAACCCGGGTCTCGCTGGCACTGGCTCCGGCCGCCGCGCTGCTGTCGTGCATCCTGGCCGCGTTGATTGGCGGAATTGCCGGACTGGCCGGCGGATGGACCGAGCGCCTGGTGCTGGGCGCGGTGGACCTCTTCCTTTCGCTGCCCTGGCTGTTGCTGCTGCTGATGGTGCGCGCTTGCCTGCCGCTGAACGTGTCTCCGCTGGCGTCCATGGCCATCACTTTTCTGATCCTGGGGCTGCTGGGCTGGCCCTCGTCGGCGCGCGTCGTGCGGGCCGCCGTCACCCGGCTGCGCGAGGCGGACTTCATCCTGCAGGCGCGGGCCTCGGGCTGCACACCGTGGCGGCTGGTTTCCCGGCATCTGGTGCCGAATGTGATGCCGGTCCTGCTTGCCCAGTTCTGGACCTCAGTGCCCTTGTTCATCCTGGCCGAGGCCACACTTGGAATGCTTGGTCTGGGCGTATCCGAGCCGCTGCCGTCCTGGGGCGGAATCCTGCGTGAGCTCCAAAGCGGAGACCTGCGGTCTCAACCCTGGATCGCCACGCCGGTGCTGCTGCTGGCCCTGGTGATTGGCGGATTTCAACTTGTGATGCCCAGGGAGGATTACTCCGTATGATGCGTCTGCTCACACTGACTCTCCTGTTAGTTCTTAGCCTGTCCGCGGCCGAGTTGCGCTTTGCGCTCCACAGCGAGCCCAAGCAGTTGGACCCGCTGCTTGTGGCCGATGACTCCGCGGAGGCGATCCGCTATCTCACCGAGGGCGTGCTGATTCGCGTCAACCGGCTCACGCAGAAGCCGGAGGGAGAGCTCGCGGTTTCGTGGCAGGTGACGAATGGCGGCAAGCGCGTGGTGTTCACGCTGCGGCGAGGAGTGAAGTTTCCCGATGGGTCCAGTTTCACGGCCAAGGATGTTGCGGCGACGTTCCAGAAGCTTTTTGACCCCGCGCTGCACTCGCCGCTGGCGGACACGTTCAAGACGGACAAGGGCGAGGTCCGGGTGAGCGCCCAGGACGACTACACGGTGGTGGCCGACTTTCCAGCGTCGGCCGGCGCGTTTGAACGGCTGTTCGACCAGGTGCCGATCCTTTCCGCCTCGGCGAAACAGCGGCCGGCTCCGGGCCTGGGTCCGTTTGTCATCGCGGAGAATTCTCCGGGCGCTCATCTGCTGCTGAAGCGGAACCCGGCGTACTGGAAGCGGCAGGCGGACGGCAAGCCGCTGCCGGTGCTCGACGGCATCCGGATCGAGTTCCAGCAGAACCGGGATCTGGAATTGCTGCGGTTTCGCCGCGGAGAGCTGCACCTCATTGACTCACTGACGCCGGATCTCTATGAGCGCCTGGCGAAAGAGGCGGCTGGACAGGCGATCGATGCCGGCCCCACGACGGATGTCGAGTTCCTGTGGTTCAACATGGCTCCGCAGTCGCCGCTGCCGGCCTACAAGAAGGCATGGTTTCAATCGCAAGCTTTCCGGCGGGCCGTCTCGGAGGCGATCTCGCGGGCTGATATGAGCCGTGTGGTTTATCGCGGGCATGCCAGCCTGTCGGCGGGCTATGTCTCTCCGGCCAACAAGCAGTGGTTCAACGCCCGCCTGGCTCCGCATCGCTTTGATGCCGGGGCTGCCGCGAAACGGCTGGCGCAGGGTGGGTTCGTTCTCAAGGGAGCTGTCCTGCAGGATGCGGGCGGCCATCCGGTGGAGTTTTCGCTGATCACGAACGCGGGCAGCAAGACGCGAGAGCCGATGGCGGCGATGATCCAGCAGGACCTGGGCAAGATTGGGATCAAGGTGAATATCGTGACGCTGGACTTCCCCTCGCTGATCCAGCGCATTACCCGCACTCTGGATTACGAGACCTGCCTGTTGGGGTTCGTGAACATCGACATCGACCCCAACGGAATCATGAATATCCTGCTGAGTTCGGCGGCCAACCATCCCTGGAATCCCTCGCAGAAGACACCCGCGACTCCCTGGGAAGCGGAGGTGGACAAGCTGATGCTGGCGCAGGCCGCGAGCAGTGATATAGCGGCCCGGAAGAAGAGCTTCGACCGCGTGCAGGAGATCCTGCTGGAGCAGTCTCCGGCTGTGTTCCTGCTGCATCCGAACTCGCTCTCGGCGGTCTCGAGCCAGGTGCGTGGCGCCAAGCCTGTCCCGTTCTATCCCCGTACTTTCTGGGATGCCGAGCGTCTGACGTTGGTCCAGGGCAAATGAACCCACTGTTGAGGCTCAAGATTTCGGCCGGCTACCCTGGCAAGCCGGGAGTCCTGCGGGACGTCGCCCTCGAGATTGCACCGGGCGAGATCGTCGGACTTGTGGGCCGCAGCGGGGAAGGGAAGAGCACGCTCATTCTTTCCATCCTGGGGCTGCTCGGGCTCAAGAACGGGACCTGCACGGGTGGAATCGAGTTTCAGGGACGTGATCTGCTGCGCCTGAAAGAGAAGGAGATGCGCAAGCTGCGAGGGCTGCAGATCGCCCTGGTGCCGCAAAGTCCGCTCTCCGCCCTGAATCCGAATCTCCGGTTGGGGGCGCAGCTCGAGGAGTGCTGGCGAGCGCATCGATCAGGGAAGCCAGAATGGCAGCCTCTGCTGGCCAGCGTGAGTCTCCCTACGGAGCCGGCGTTTCTGCGGCTGTATCCGCGGAACCTCAGTGTCGGCATGGCGCAACGATTCCTGATCGCGCTGGCCCTGCTGCACCGGCCGGCCCTGTTGCTGGCCGACGAGCCGACCAGCGCGCTCGACACCATTACGCAGGCCGAGATCCTGGCGCTGTTCCGGCGCCTCAACCAGGAAACCGGCGTGAGTATCCTCTATATCTCCCACGACCTCGCCTCAGTCGCCGCGATCTGCCAGCGGGTGGCGATCCTGCACAGGGGCGAGTTGGTGGAGAATGCGCCGACGGAAGAGATCTTCCGCACGCCCCAGCACCCGTACACTCGGCAACTGCTGGCGGCTATTCCTTCGCTGCCGAGGGTTATGAACGAGGCTCCACCGGCCGTTCAGACCGGCGGCCTGGCGGCGCTGGATTCGGTGCACCGGACCCCGGCTGCTGCGGAGACGACGGACGACCTATCTCGGCTGAGGAGCTAGCTCCAGCCGGCGGGCCAGCCTGGCGGAGATCGGCAGCAGGGTGTTCAACTCCCTGGTGCGGAAGGCGTCCCGCCCCTGGCGATAGAGGGAGAGCACGTGGGTCACCCCGGAGGCTGTCTCCAGCGGCACGGCCAGGGCGGAACCCAGGGTGCTGAAGCGGGACGGGTCGTTCAGGTAGCCCGGCTCGACGGAAGGGTTCCCGTTCATGATGGCCTTATTGTTCTCGGCGACCCAGCCGGCCAGCCCCATGCCCATGGGGATCTCGAGCGAGGAGAACTGGCGCTGGGCCTCGCCGTCCAGGAAGACGGGTAACAGGCGCTCGCCCTCGCACTGGTAGACGGCGAGGACATCGTAGGGGATTTCGCTTCGCAGGATCTCACTCGCCAGGGTGAAGATTTCGGGCTGGCTGACGCAGTTGCTGAGTTCGCGGTCCACACGATCCAGCAGGATTCTCTGGGTCTCGGCAGCCTGCATGGAGTTGTGAATACTCGTCAGGTCGTTGGCGGTGGTGTCCGCGGACGCCTCGAAGCCGGCGGCGGGCGCGGCCCCGCGCTCCACTTTGAGTTCCGTGGATAGCTTCGTCTTCTGCGCGACGACGCTGGCCTTGGCCATCCGCTCGAGTTCTTTGTAGCGGCGGGAAAGGACCTCCACGATGCGGGGATCGAAGCTCCGGCCGGCTTCGCGCCGCACCATGGCCAGCGCCTCGTCCAGCGGCAAGGCGCGGCGATACTGCCGGTCGGACGCCAGGGCGTCGAGGCAGTCCACCGCGGCGAGGATGCGGGCGCCGATGGGGATCCCCTCGCCGGCGAGACCGTCGGGGTAGCCGCTGCCATCCCATTTCTCGTGATGGCCGCGCACCATGGGGGCTACGGGGTAAGGGAATTCCACCTGTTCAATCAACTCGGCCCCGACGATGGGGTGGATCTTCATCTTCTCGAACTCTTCCGGTGTCAGCTTGCCCGGCTTCGAGATGATGTACTCCGGGACGGCCAGTTTGCCGATGTCGTGCAAGAGAGAGGCGGCTTCCAACGCCTTGAGTTCGTTCTCGCTCAGCCCGAGTTCGCGTCCGATCTCCATGGCGTAGACTTCGACCCGCGCCAGGTGATCGCGGGTGGTCTGGTCCTTGGCCTCCACCGCGACGGCCAGGGTCTGAATGGTCCGGCGATGCAGCGAGGCGAGTTCCTCGGCGTGGCGTCTCTGCTGCTCCGCGTGCAGTTTGTCTTCCTCCAGGCGTTCGACATAGAGGCGGTGGGAGCGATAGACCACGTAGAGCACGGGCAGCACCAATAAGGACGACTGCCAGCCGAAGGCCTTGCTGAATGCGTTCAAACCCAAGGCGACAGCCGCGCCGACCAGGTAGTTCGGGAACGACCAGAAGTACGATTCGCGCCACACTGCCCAGGCCGACTTTTCTTCAGTGAGGGCGATGACTAGCGCCACCGAGAAGGTGTTCGTCAGGAAGAAGGCGCCGGCCGCGAACATGAGCAGCAACGGAGCTTCAAACCAGCTCTCCAGCCGCAGGCCCGCGTGATAGGCGAAGTAAGACGCACCAATGGAGCAGGCGATGCTGGCGACATTAAAGATGGACTGCACCGCGCGCGGCGGCCGCTTGGCCAGAAAGAACCGCTGGAACAGGATGCCGCCGCACCCCATCACCAGGGTCTCGCCCAGGCTCAGTGACGCAATCCCGATCAGGATGAAGAGGAAGTTCATCGACATCGTGCCCGAGCCCGCCGAAAGCGTGACCTTCATGCCGGAGGCGATGGCCGAGATTCCGAGGTAGAAGAGGAAGCGGCCCCAATCGTGGGACTGCCAGTTCCATAGACCGTAGCCGAGGACAGCGGCGCCTCCTAAGGTCACGAGTACGATGTAGGCTTGCGCGAGTCGGGGCGTCTGGGGCGGCGCCGGTTCGGTCGACTCGATGGGAGTAGGCATAGTAGTTCCGTGGTGGCCCAAGTCGTACATCGGCGTACGGATTCCTGTGCTTTAGGTACGAGTTTGCGTCAGGATTGGCGCAGGCAGCGCCACGACTGACGCCGCCGCTGGCTCCGCTGATCTGGAAGATCGCATTAAGTATTGTGTTCTGAGCGGATTACCTCGCTGGGCGAGTATGGTCCGGGACGTGCGATTAGGCATCCCATGCGATTCACCAGCTCAATTCTCTCCCTTGCTCTCCTGCTAACGATGAGTACTGGACTGTTCGGACAGAATTCCAAGCTGGCGCCTGACTTGGCCGCGTTGCTGAACACCCCCGGCAACTCCCAGAGGCAGGTGGATGTCATTGTTCAGCTCAATCCGCCAGGCCTGTTGCAGACCGTCACGGGGTTGGTGGGTTTGTTGCCTGGTGTGAACCGGCTGCTCTACTCCCTTATCCCGGCAGTCACCCAGACCCTGCCCGTCGCCTCGATCCTGTCGCTGGCGAACCTCTCCAGCGTGAAGTACATCTCGCTGGATCGCCCTGTGGGCGCCACCCTGGCGAGTGCCACCGACTACTCACATGCCGCGATTGGCGCCAGCTTCGCAGCCTCCTATGGCCTCACCGGTGACGGGATTGGCGTGGCTGTTCTGGACAGTGGGATCGCCAATCACCCTGATCTCGCCGGACGGGTGGTGTACCGGGAGAGCTTCGTCGCCTCTAAGAACGCCGATGACTACGGGCATGGCAGCCACGTAGCCGGGATCGTTGCCGGCAACGGAGCTTCGTCGAAGTCCGGCGTCACCGGCATTGCTCCGGGTGTCAAGCTGATCGACTTGCGGGTGCTGGACGCCAACGGGATGAGCAGCGACAGCGTGATCATCGCCGCGATCGACCGGGCCGTCCAGCTCAGCGGCAAGTACAACATCCGGATCATCAACCTCTCGGTGGGCCGCCCCGTCTACGAGAGTTACAAGAATGACCCGTTGGTGCAGGCTGTGGAAGCGGCCTGGAAGAAGGGAATCGTGGTGGTGGTGGCCGCTGGCAACTTCGGCCGCAATGGCTATTCCACGATTCTGTCGCCCGGGAATTCGCCGCTGGCTATCACCGTGGGGGCGATGAAGACGCTCGACACGCAGTCGACGTCCGATGATCAGATTGCGAGTTACAGTTCCAAAGGCCCTACCTGGGGCGACCTGATTGTGAAGCCGGATCTCGTGGCGCCGGGCAACCTGATCATGTCTTTGCGAACGCCCGGGTCAACGCTGGATCGCGCCTATCCTGCCAGCGTAGTGGACGACAGTTACGCGCGTCTCAGCGGCACGAGCATGGCGGCCCCGATGGTGAGTGGCGCGGCGGCACTGATGCTGCAGCGCACCCCCGGCCTGACGCCCGATACGGTGAAGGCCCGGCTGATGAAGACGGCGTCGAAGAGTTTCCCCGTGGCCAGCGTGACCGTGGATCCGACGACTCAGGCCGTTTACCCGGCAACTTACGACATGTACACCGTGGGCGCCGGCTATTTGAACCTGTTGGGCGCGTTGAACATCTACGACAGCACCAGCCGTTCGGCTGCTTCGCCCGCGGTTGCGTACAATCTGGCCGCCGGCCAAGCCCTGCTCACCGCCGCGACGCAGACCGTGTGGGACAACAACCTGTGGAGCCTGGCCAACGTGTGGGGCACTCGTTCACTGGAGCCTTTGACGGCAGCATGGGGCTCCGCCGCGGCTTGGGGGAGTGCGGCCGCCTGGGGTTCGACTGCGGCCTGGGGCTCCGCCGCGGCCTGGGGTAGTTCGGCCGCCTGGGGTTCCACCTCGCCCTGGGGTAGCAGCGCCGCGTGGGGCAGCACCGCGGCTTGGGGCAGTTCCGCGGCTTGGGGGAGTGCGGCCGCCTGGGGTTCGTCGGCTGCCTGGGGCAGCAGTACGAATGGTAAGGGCGAATAGCGGCCGGGGGTAAAGACCGGGTGCTCGCAACAGAGTGGTGAGTGCGCCGCCGTCCGTCACTCGGGGCTTCGGGGGCTGTTGGGGATGCTGCGGGGCGCGGCGGGCGCGGCCTTCGGACCCGATTCCAGGGCCTTCAGTTCGTCGACGGCTTTGATCACCCTGGCCCATTCCGTGGTGTCGGTTTTGGTGGATATGGGCGCGTGGAGGTCCCCGTAGAACGCAAGGACGTCCTGCCGCAGATCGGGAGTCATGTCCGCGTAGTGGCCGTCGAGTTTTAGCAGCAGTTGGGCATACGTCCGGTCGGCCAAGGTGTATTTGCCGGCCTCCGTCGGTTCGCCGACATCAAAATTCTCGTTCGGCAGCGTCAGCCGGCCTGCGCGGGTGGCGGCCAGTAGCTCGCGGTAACGGTCGAGCGTTGCGTTGAAACTCTTCATGAACAGCTTTTCGACGGCGGGGGTGGGTGTCTCGAAGCGCAGCGCGCGAGCCCTGCCGATGCGCGGCAGGATGTTGAAGAAGAACGCCAGAATTCTCGACCGGATTCCCGGCTTCTGATACTCCTTGCCCCATTCCTTGCGGTAGCTGGCGCGGGACAGGTTGTAGAGAAACTTCCGGCGCGTGGTGCCTGGCGCATCCCGGACGATCTCCTTCTTCTTCATCTGCCACGCGACTCGTGTCATCGCAGGAATCGTCGAACTGACGGCGTGGCGGTAGGAGCCGATGGCGAGGCCGGTGCTGGTGAAGACGTCACCCAGTTTCAGGCCGTAAGTATCGAAAAAGGCGCGCTCCAGCACAGGCCGCGCTACCTGGAATCCGATAAAGCCGTGGTAGCTGTCCGGGGCGTAGTGCCCCTGCGCCACCTGCAGGACGTCAAAGGCCAGTTCCGTCTTCACGTGGGACAACGCATCATCCGCGTAAGTGACTCGATTCCCGAACTTCAGGCGCAGTTTCGGGTACAGCATGGGGATGGCGACGTTGGTGGCAATGCGGTGGCCGTTGTTGTCTGAAGCGTAGTGGGACAGGGCGCCCAGAGCGAAGGCATATTCGTTCAGATCCTCGGAATCGCGCAGCAGGTTGAGTACGAAATCGCCGCTTCGGACGTAGTGCAGCAGGTCAGTGAACAGCTTCGAGCCGAACGGGTAATAGCCCATGTCCTGCAGAATGCTGCCTCCGTAGGCATAGGCATGGGCTTCTTTTAACTGCTCCGGTGTGGAGTTCGGAAAGCGTTGCAGCAACAGGGGTTTGAGGGAGATATCCCAGGCGGAGTCGATAATCGCTTCGTGGGCCAGGACCGAATAAGCGGACGCATTGGGCGCTGACAACAGCACCGCCAGCGCCAGGCCCAGTACACTATGCCCGATCCGAATCCCTCGCATGAATCCCTCCGATCCAGAACCTTGCACGATTGTCCAATCAATCCACATTCGGGCACAAGAGGCCGGCACACGCCCGTGCCATCCTAGTATCTGGTAGCAACCAAAGGCCCACTTTCGTACCGGCGTTGGGTGGTGGTTGCGCGCTCACTGCGCCCGACCTGGCGGGCTATCGGGAGTCTGGCGCCGCAGCTGGAGGAGTGCCCTCCACACGTCATTCGACCGCATTCGGTCAGCCGGTTAGCCGCCGGATAGAAACGTTGGGCGCGGGCGCCAGCGTCAGGAGGACGACTGCACGCACTCCGGACTCCCGGTGGAGAGGGGCCGGGGCGGCTCCTGTTCCAGCGTTCGATAAAACTGCACCGGGTCAAACGGCTTTACGATGACCGCATCCATGCCGATCTCCAGGCAGCGCTGTTGAACGTGGTTCATCGCGTGGGCGGTGAGCGCGAGAATGGGCACCCGGCAACCTGTGATGCGCTCCCGTTCGCGAATCAACTGTGTCGCGGTCCAGCCGTCCATCTCTGGCATTTGGAGGTCCATCAGAATCCGGTCGAAGCTTCTGGATTCCGATCGCTCCACCGCCTGGCGCCCATTGTTGACGACCTCCACGGCGTGGCCGCGCTTCTTCAATAGCGCCACAGCCACCCTTTGATTCACGACATTGTCTTCGGCCAGCAGGATGTGAAGTGGAGACGAGGTAACGCCCTCGGTTTCCGAGGAGCTGGCTGGCACCGGCTCAGGCCGAGCCGCGACCGCGTTGGCATGCACCCAGAAACGGAAAGTGCTCCCCCTGCCGGGATCGCTGTCGACCTGAATCCGGCCGCCCATGAGGTGGACCAGCCGCGAGGAAATGGTCAGGCCCAAGCCGGTGCCGCCGTAGTTTCGGGACGTGGTTCCATCCGCCTGCCGGAAGGCTTCGAAGATCAAAGCGCGTGCTGCTTCCGGGATGCCGATCCCCGTATCGCTGACGGCAAAATGCAACTCGAGCGAGCCGCCGTCCGAGGCTTCGGCGCTAGCGGCAACGTGTACTTCGCCCTCGTGGGTGAACTTGAGCGCATTCCCAATGAGATTCAGCAGGACCTGCCGGATGCGGCGTTCGTCGCACTCCAGCCACTCTGGAACATCCCGCGCGATGTCCCACGTCAGGCGGATGCCTTTTTCCCGTGCGACGGCGAGGAATGTCGCGCAAGCGCCCTCCATCAGTTCCCTCAGCCGGAACGGAGCCGCCGCGATCTCCAGTTTGCCCGCCTCGATCTTCGAGAAGTCCAGGATGTCGTTCAGGATGTGCAGCAGCGACTGGGCACAGGATTTCACCATGTGAAGCGATTCCTGCTGCTCCGCGTTGACGGCCTGGGCCAGGGTCACATTGATCATGCCGATGATGCCGTTCATGGGCGTTCGGATTTCGTGACTCATGTTGGCCAGGAACTCATCCTTCAGCAGATTCGCCTGGCGGGCTTGTTCGAGCAGCCGTTCGATCTCGGCATTCTGGCCTACGATGCGGTCCTGCTCGATTCTTAACTGCTGGGTACGTTCCTTGACCGCCGCTTCCAAGCGGGCGCTCTGGGAGAGCAGGCGCCGCGTTCTCCAGAGAATGACGGCGGCGAGCACCAGGAGGATGGTGAGGACGATGACGGTGCGGAACCACCAGGTCCCCCACCACGGCGGCTGGATGGTGAAGCGGACCTGGGCGGTCACCTTGCTCCAAATCCCGGCGGCATTGCGGGCCGTGGCTTCCAATACGTACCTGCCGGGTGGCAGGTTGGGGAAGCGCACCTCGCGCTGTTTTGTTTCGAGCCAATCGTCATCCAGGCCGACCAGGCGGTACCTGCAGAGGACATCTCCCTCGGCCAGAAACGTCAGGACGGAAAGTTGCGCGGAAAGCGTGCGATTGCGGTAGGGTTCCACGATGGGCTGGTCGAGGTCCGGGGTGCGATCGCCCAATTGAAATCGCGTGAATTCCACGCGCGGCCCGTCCAGCGCCGGCCTGGAGACAGGCACGCGATAGTGGGCCATGCCCCGGCTCGTGCCGATCCAGACGCTGCCGTCATTGTCCTCGAAGAAGGCATCCGTATTGCAGTCGTCCCAGATCAGCCCGTCCTGCCGCCCGAAGTGATGCCAGCGTTTCCCGATGAGAACGTCGATGCCCTGATCGGTACCAAACCAAACCCACCCGCGCCGGTCGACTTTGACAAAAATCGCCTGTCCGGAATGCAGGCCGGATTGCGGGGTGAACGTCTTGACCGACAGGCGTTCGCCGTCCACCTTCACCTGCGAGACACCGCTTCTATCCCGGTAGCCTACCCAGATGCTTCCGTCTGCTCCCTCGGCGAGGAAACCGGCCGCGGTGGAGGCCAATCCGTCCTGTTTGGTGAACCTTCGCCAAACGCCGTTTTCGCGGCGCGCCAAGCCCCTGGTGCCAGCCGCCCAGAACCGCCCCTGCCGGTCTTCGAGGACGGTGGAGACTGTTTCGCCGGCATCTCCGTTCGGTAGTTCCTGCTTCTGAAACTCAGTCTTTCCACTCAGTGGAACCGCAGAGAACAGGCCGCCACGCGTCGCTGCCCACAGCCTGCCCGACTTGTCGAAGGTGAGCGTCCAGATGCGATCGCTGCCGGGTACGCGCGGCAGTGCGAAAGTCTGGACCTGCCCCGTCACCGGCTGAATCCGCGAAATACCGCCCGGAGAACTGCCGGCCCAAAGCGCGCCGTCCGGTCCCAGAGCTAGGGATCTTGTTTTGTTGGCGGCCAGACCGTTCGCCTCGGTCCAGAGGCGCCATCCCACCTTTCCCGTGCGAGCATCCATGCGCATCTGGTTCAGCCCATTGTCGGTCGCCACCCACAACTGGCCCTGGAGGTCGCGCGCCATCTTCCAGACGTGTTCTCCGCTCAATCCCTCAGCCCGGGTCCAGCCCTCCCATTCGTTCCGGCCCACCCAACGGGACAGGCCCGTGCCCCACAATCCAATCCAGAGGGAACCTTCACGATCCTGCAACACCGCGCTGGTTGCCGCCGCGATCAGGCCCTGCTCCTGCCCGGTTACTCGCCATTGACCGTGTGCGAACTCCCAGACGCCGTCATCCGTCGGGACGAAGAGTTCCCCATCCTTGCCCGCCGCCAGCGTGGCAAAATCACCGTTCGACGGTATATTGCGTAGTGGCGCGGAAAACCGGGTGCCGGCTTTCTGTTTCAGCAGCAAACGCTTTGAGCTTCGGATCCAAACCGTGCCTTCCCGGTCTGTCAGCAGCGCGTCCCAGCGGTCGGCCGGCACGCCCTGGTCCTGGCCAAACGACTCCGTCCGGCCGTTCTCGATCCGGCAAACACCCGAGCCGCAGCCATACCAGATGACGCCGCCCTGTTCCACATGCACTCCGTAGGCATGACCGGAGGGTTGACCGGGGATCGGCTCGAATTTCGGCTCCGCACCGCCTGCGGGCTGAGAGGACTGCAGAATCCCGGCATTGGTGGTGAGGTATAACCGCCCCGTCGCATCGCTGGCCAATCCGAAGCGCCCCGCACTCTCGACGGACTGCTTGAAAGCGAAGGCCTCGAACCGCGAACCGCGGCGCCGTGCCAGCCCATGAGAGGTAGCCACCCAAAGCACACCGTCGGAGGATTCCACGATGCTGTCCACGGTGGAACTGGGCAGCCCGTCAGCCTCGCCAAAACGCGCAAATACTGCGCCATCATAGCGGAACAAGCCGTTTTGGGTGCCGACCCAGAGATATCCGGTCCGGTCCTGGAACAGGCATTCCGTCGCCAGATTGCTCAGCCCCTGCTCCTGGCCATAGGTTTTGAAGCTATACCTTTGAGCCTGTAACGAGGGCACCAACAACGCGGCGATGAGTATCGAGTCTCTGAGCTTTGGCGCTCGCGCCAAAATCTTCTCCTGAAGCGGAATTGCACCCGCCACCCCGCCCAACGCGAGAAGGTCGCAGTGATACCTACATTAGGACATCGGCTGAATCTTGACGATTGATTAGTGGGAATCTGATTCGGTGCCGGCTTCTTTTGAACAGGTTCGCCTCGATCAGCGTGATTTTTCTACTGAATTCGGAGGACCGCTGGGCTTCAAAGGCGGTGACCGGCCTCGGCTGGCGGCTCCAGCAGGTGCGCGGCCGCCGCTGCTGCAAGCCATTTGCGAAGTGAAAGACACAGCGGGGCCCATCCGCGGCAGCCTTCGGGCCGCGCGTCCGGCAATCTCCAGATTCCAGTCGCCGTCGTTGTCCCGCAAAGGCTCCAGGTTCGAATTCGACCGCCTGGTTCCCTCGTCCAGCCCCTGGCAAATACCCGTGGATGCCTCTCTTCATGACTCCCTCTTATTAGCTCTTGCAAACCATTTGCAGTACTGCTATTCTGCCTAAATTCCAAAACAAGCAGTCGGAGAGTCTCGCGTGAAGCTTCTTATTACATCAGCCCTCATCCTGGGTTTCTGTCCGGTCACATGGGGTCAGCAGAACGGAGGCATGAGAGTCCTGAAAGAGTTCGTTGGGAAGGCCATCTTCCTGGATACCAATCTTTCGGAGCCGGCCGGGCAAGCCTGCGCCTCCTGCCATGACCCTAAGCACGGTTTCAAAGGAAACGGCGACCCGCTCGTAGCGGTCGTGGGCGGGGCCGTCGCCGGGCGCGCCGGGAACCGGAATCCACCTTCGGCGGCCTATGCCTTCGGCAGTCCCGAACCCGGCTACCAGGTCATCGACGACGAGCAGGTCTATGTCGGCGGGCAGTTCTGGGATGGCCGCGCAGCGAGCCTGGCCGACCAGGCCAAGGCGCCGTTCTTAAACCCGGTGGAGATGAACAATCCGGACCGCGCCGCGGTTGTGCGGAAGGTCTGCGGCTCCAACTACGGCCTCCTGTTCAAATTGGCCTACGGCTTCCGCCTCTGCGGCGGTTCGTCGGCTGTGCCGGACGCCTATGACGCCATTGCGGATGCCATCGCGGTTTTCGAGCGCTCCACTGAGATGAATTCCTTCAGTTCGCGCTACGACAGGTACCTGGCCGGAAAGCTCGAATTGACCGAGAAGGAACTGGCCGGACTGCAGCTCTTTGAAGGCAAGGCTAAGTGTGCGGGGTGCCACCCGTCGGGCCGCCGGTCGCCTTTTACCGATTTCACTTACGACAATCTCGGCATCCCCAAGAATCTGATCCACGAGGCGACAAAGGCCGCGCCTGTCGATTACGGCTTGGGCGCACTGCTGGGTCCGCAGGAGAACGGCCGGTTCAAGGTCTCGACCCTCCGCAATATCGCCATCTCGCCGCCTTATGGACACAATGGCTATTTCCAGACCCTGAAGGAGTTGGTCCACTTCTACAACACCCGGGATGTGGAGAGTGAGAAATGGCCCGCGCCCGAGGTGGAGGACAATGTGAACCGGGACGAACTGGGTCATCTCGGGCTGACCAACGACGAAGAAGATGCAATCGTCAGCTTCCTGGAAGCGTTGACCGACCAGAAGCCGTTCTTCAATCCCTTCATCGAGTGATGGCGGATCCGTTGGGGCGCGTGCCTGCGGGCGTCGGGAGGTGACCAGATGGGCGGGCGGCTGCCCGCTGTTGGCCGCACGACGGACGCCCAGCCGTGCCTCCATTCCGCTCGCGACGGAGTCGGGAATTGCACAGACAGCATCGGTGCAGGAACGCCGCTCTTCGACGGATCCGGTTATTCACTGCGCGCCAGCACGACCACAAAGCGCCGGTAGCAGTCGTGGATCGACCACATCAATGGCAGTGTCGGGATCACCATGCGCCAGCCGGGCAGGATTCCGAGGCTCACTACCCCGCTCACCACGATAACGCCGACCAGATAGTACGGCAGCGCCCAGAAGTTGCAGTTTCTGAAGATCCCGAACAGCGGCCCCTCCTCGATCAGGCAGAGTACAGCCGACACCAGCAGGCTATCCACCAGGTAATCCGTAGCGGCAGCCAAGCCCAGAATCGCGGCGGAGCCCGCGGCCGTGATGCCGGTCCCAGGCCAGTGGGCTACATGGTAGGCGGCCAGCCCGCTCAGGCTGAGTACAGCCGCATTGAAGACAACCTGAACGAAGGCGGGCCGCACGCGCGGCCGCCAAACCGTCTGGACGATCCCGGTGGCCAGGGCGATGATCACGGTTTCGCTGGCGGAGAGCAAGGCGATGCTGGCCAGTACCGGGACAAATCCCCCCGCGACCGTGCCTGTCATCCGCGGCAACGGTATTTTCAAGGTCGACAGGCATACCGCCAGGGCCAGCAGTCCCGCAAACAGCAGCGGATCGTGAGTATTCCACGTCCAGGCTGAGTGCAGCACAGCGCCGGCACCGGCGGATGCGACAAGGCCTATCAGGAAGCTCGCTCTTCTAGGCATGCGGGTATCCCCAATGGACGACTCTCTACGGCCTAGTTCTCGCCCACCACGGTGCTCTCGCCAACAATCTGGCTTGTGCCCCAGACGACACCTGTACCCCAGACCACTCCTGTCCCTTGAGGATTGCCGGTGCCCCAGACCACCCCAGTACCCCACACGACCCCGGTGCCCCAAACCACACCCGTGCCCCACACGACGCCCGTACCCCACACCACCCCGCTGCCCCAGACAACACCCGAGGGCAGGACGAGCGAGACGGTTCCGTTGGCGCTATTGAATGTCGCAGCCGGCGAGGCAGCGGATCCCAGCGCGACTTCAGTGTTCGAAAGCGCAGCTGCTATATCGAGGTAGCCGGCCCCTACGGTAAAGATGTCGTAGTAGCTGAGATACTTCTCGCCCGTCGTGGGCTCAACGGCGACGCTGGAGCTGGGGAACGATTTGTAGGCTGTTTTCATCAGCCGGGCCTTCACCTGGTCCGGAGTGAGTGCCGGTTCCTTCTGCAGCATCAACGCCACCGCACCGGTGACGACTGGCGTGGCCATGCTGGTGCCGCTGATCATGTAATAGCTGCTGGAGAGGCCCTTGGTGCCGTCATTGCGGTAGTAGGAAACCGGAATGCGCGTGCTGGGATTGTTTGCCGGCAGTTGAGCCAGCGGTGAGGAGAGCAGGGAAACAATCTTGTTGCCCGGCGCCACGAGGTCGGGCTTCACGATGTGATCGACCATCGTCGGACCCTTCGAGCTATAGCTGGCGATGGCATCGTCTCCGCGAGACGTTGTTCCGTTGGCCTTCATCGCGCCCACTGTGATCACGAAGGGGTCGTTTGCCGGCGAGTTGATCGTGCCGTAGCCCTTGGTGCCCATCGAGTTATCCCGGCCGTTATTGCCGGCCGCCACTACCACTACGATGCCCGCTTTCCAAAGCTCCTCCACGGCCTTGCAGAGGGGGTCCGTCGCATATGACTCGTAGATCCGCCGGCCCAGCGACAGGTTGACTACACGGATGTTGTACTTGGTTTTCAGCGTGAGCACGCGGTCCAGGGCGGCCAGCACCGCACTATCGGTGCCGACCCCGGTGTCGTCCAGGACTTTGAGGCTGATGATCCTTACGCCGGGAGCCACACCGGTGAGTTTGCGTACCCCGTTGTACAGGGAGTCGTCGCCGTCGCCTGCGATGATTCCGGCGACGTGGGTGCCATGCCCATACCCGTCAGTCGTGGTTCCGCCGACAAAACTCTCGCTATAGACGACACGGGAGACCAGCTTGCCGGTGAGGTCGTTCACACTCGTCACGCCACTGTCGATCACGGCGACGCCCACCCCCTCTCCGGTGTAGCCCCAGGTCCGGGCCAGGTCGCCGCCCACGGTGGCCACGGTCGTGTCGAGCATCCGGCCCACCTTGCGGTTGGGCGTCACGAATACGACGTTGGGGTCGTCAGAGAGTTTCGCGACCAGGCTGGCCGGAACCGAGATCGTCATCCCATTCAATGAGGTGTGTAGCTTCTGGACGAGACCGCCGAGAACCTGTACCTTGCTCGCGTCCGTCGTCGACACCTTGTTCGCCAACTGGACGATCACTTCCACCGTGGCGTCGTCCTTGCGATCCCTGAGGTCCGGTGAGATCTTCTGCAGGTCGATCGCGGGCAGGGAAGCGATCGTCAGGACTAGGGCGAACAGGGATCTTAGGGTTGATTTCATCACGGTCTCCTCCGGGCACCGCAGCTGTTGCAGTCCGGTGGCCATTCGTAAGTGATTGATTTGTTGTGGATTCCTGTAGTTCGCGGAAGCTGTGCCGGACATGTTGTCAGCCGAGACTCACCCAAATAAATGTACGGAACCTGCCAACTTGTCCGGTTCCTGAGGGGGGGAGGACAACAGCCAACCAGGCTTGTCGGGTGGGCCGCGCGGTGCCACCGCCACAGCGCCCGTCCCCGTTGTTACACTACGGGCAGGGCCACCAGGAGGCCTCCGTGTCCGCGGAAAGGACTGCGTCCCCTGGTTTCCTTCTAACTTCCATCCCGCGGATGAACTCTTTTCTGCCCGAGCGAGCGGACACCGGGCGCAGCGGCCGGCGCGCCATCGCCGCCACGGAAGGAGCTCACCATGTCCCATCATCCACCGGTTCGCAAACTGCGGCCGCAGCCGGATCTCGATCAACTGAAACGCCAGGCTAAGGAACTACTTCAGTCGTTCCTCGACGGCGACCCCGTTGCCGTGGCTGAGGTCAACGCCTACTACCACGGGGCCGATCCCCGCAGCTTTGCCCTCCACCAGGCTCAATTGGTCTTTGCGCGGAGCCACGGTTTCGAGAGCTGGCCGAAACTCAAGTCGCACGTGGACGGGATCACCGTCCACCGGCTCGCCGGGTTTGTGCGTGCCGGCGACATTCCGCGGGCCCAGGCGCTGCTGAAGCTCCGGCCGGAACTCGCCAACATGGCGATGTCCTATGGTGACGAGCACCGGCCCATCCATTTCGCGGTCATGAACCGTCTACCGGAAATGACCAGGCTCCTCATGCAGCACGGGGCCGACGCCCGGGCCGGAATTGACCCGCATCGGGATGCGACCACTGCAGCGACACTCGCCGCCGAACGCGGATTTGACGAGATAGTCGAGATTATCGAAACGGAGGAACAGAAGCGCCGCGAAGCCCTGAGCGCTCCGGAAGCACCGGTGAGCAGCATTCAGGACGATCTTAGTGGCGTCATCGCCGCGGGTGATGAAGCGGTGGCCCTCTCGATGCTGCAGGCCGATCCGGCGCTTGCCGCGGCTTTCGACCGCGATGGCAACACGCCGCTCCACATTGCGTGCGCAGTCCGGCATCCGGCTCTCGTCAACTGGCTGCTCCAACACGGCGCTGCCCCCAATCAGCCAGGCAAGGAGGGCCGCACTCCCTTCGATCTGGCCGCCATGGGCCGGCGTAGGGTGGACCCGGAGCAGTTTGCCGCCGTTGCCCGCCTGTTGCGCCAGGCCGGAGCAGCTCTCACTCCTTGCGCCGCCGCTGCCCTGGGAGAGGTGGAATGGCTACGGGCCCGCCACGCCGAGGGCCGTCTCGCGAATCCCATCACCTGGGGCTCCGGCGGTCTTCTCACCATCGCCGTCCGCCACAACCAGCCCGAAGTCCTCACCCAGTTGCTGGATTTCGGCTTTGATCCCGACGAACGGATCCGCCTCGGGGAGGGCGAGCAGGCGGCTATCTCGCAGGCATTTCCTCTGTGGCACTGCGCCGCGCTGGGGCGGCGAGAGATGGCGGAGATCCTCATTGCCCGGGGCGCCAGCCTGAACCAGCATGTCGACTCCAGCGGTTCGCCTGTGTACAGCGCCTTCAGCCACCGGCAGTGGGAAATGGTGGAACTGCTCACCCGGCACGGAGGGATCGTCGGCCCGGATACGGCGGCCATCTACCGCCAGACCGACCTCGCGCGGAAACTGCTCGAGGGCGAATCCAGCGGAGCCTTGCCCGAGGGCGTTGTCTCTCCGGGCCATTCGGTCGCTGAGGATCTTGTGGAGTTCGGATGCAGCGGGGGTGCTCCCGAGATCGTGCGGATGGCTCTACCGCGCATCGACTGGCCACGCGATGATCCTCGCTGGTTCCGTTACCTGGCTCGATCGCTGGATTTCTGGAACCACATCCCCTGGCTCTATGCGGCCAACCAGGAGCTGGATCGCGGCACCTATATAGAGTGTTTCCGGCTGGTGCTGGCCCGCTGCAATCCCAACGTGGTGGGGGGCTTTGGCCGCACGGTGCTCCACGAAGTGGCCGCCATGGATGACCACGTCACGGAGGAAGAAGCGGCGCCCTTCGCGCAGGCCCTGCTGGAAGCCGGAGCTCAAACGGGTATCCGTGACGAGATCTTACGCAGTACACCCCTGGGCTGGGCCTGCCGCTGGGGCCGTTTCCAGGTGGCCAGGATCCTCCTGGAGCACGGGGCAGACCCGATGGAATCCGGCGGTGAACCGTGGGCGAGGCCGAGGGCCTGGGCAGAGAAGATGGGTCATGCCAGCCTCGTGCAACTGCTGGCTGGCCACGGAGGATAGCGGCCGGGGGCCTGCTCGGAGGGAGGACATCCGAATTCTGAGCCCTCCCTCCCCTGCGAGGATCGTGAGAGCTGCTATTCGCCGGCCGGCTTCGCGAACTTCGAATCCTCAACCGGCACGTTCTGCTGGACTTCCTTGATCTGGATGGTGAACCGGCCGTTCGGCCGCGCCAGCGTCCATTTCATCGGCAGCTTCACACCGTCGACTTCCTTATAGTCAGCGTAGTCGATCTGGGTCGGATTCCGTCCGAGAGGCGTCTCGGTGTACCGGATGGTCCGCACCAGCAGGCCGGTGCCGCGGTCAAAGAACATCCGCACGGGCGGCTGCCCCGGACGCATCCCCATCAAGGCCACACAGGCTACGTCCCCGATCTTCTCCGGACGGCCGGGCCGGATCGACTCGAAGAACGACTTTATCTTGACGGCCATGTACATTTCGGCATCCATGCGGGCCGCATCGGATTCCGCTGCCGACATCACCCGTGCCGGGCGGCCGGTATTGCCCAGCCAGCCGGAGGTCCCGTCGAACGCCGTCAGGCTCTGCCCGTTCGGCATCGTCATCGCCGAAATGCGCTTGTTCGGCGCCTTGGCCGTGATTTCGATGGGCGATTCCTGGCCGCCGGCCAGAATCACACCCTTTATCACGCGGCTGGTCACCTTCTGGATCGCCTGTTCTCCGCCCAGGGCTTCCACATACTTGTCGAGGATCTGCTCCGCGGTGGGGGTTGGACCGCTGGGCCGAGGCGCCTCGGCATGCACCTCGTCGGACGTCTGCACGGGAGGCATCGACGCCGGGTGAGTGGCTCCGTGATGGCAGGAATTGCACGTCAACTCACGCTGACCCTTGAAGTGGGTCTTGTTCATCGCATTGGTCATGGCAATCATCTCGCGCGCGTCGAGCTTCGCCTTTTTGTCGTCTGCCTCGTTCTTGCCTTGTACGTGGCAGAACGAGCACTGGACCCCCAGTGAGGCTGAGATGAACTGCATCGCCGGCAGCAACTGATCGGCGGGTGTGCCCTTCAGCTCCGTGATGTTCTTATAGACCTCTTCGGCCTTCTTTGGTTCAGCCGTCTGCGCCTGCACCTGTCCCAGCACGACCGCAATTGCGACGCATGCCAAACGAACTTGCGTTTTCATAGTGTTACCCCTCTCAGTCCAGCCATCCCTCTAGACCATCCAACGGCTAACGCAGCCCCAGCCGCCCGGCCAGCCGGCACCCAGAGTAGCATGCCCCGCAGTCGTGGACCATCCCTTGAATCAGGGAGATCCAGGCCACTTTCGGCGTGCCTCGGCTCAAAACCGGGCTTCCGGAACTCCACGTGCTAAACTCGTTATTTCCTCATGAAAATCGCGATTGGAGCCGACCACGCCGGATTCGCTCTAAAAGAGGAATTGCGCGTTGCTCTGCTGGGTAAAGGACTCGAAGTCAAGGACTTCGGGACCAACACCCCGGATTCCACAGACTACCCGGACTATGCCTCCGCAGTTGCCGGATCCGTGGCCCAGGGTGCGTTTGACCGCGGCATCCTGGTCTGCTCCACCGGAGTCGGCATGTCCATGGCGGCCAACAAGATCCACGGCATCCGCTGCGCTCTCGCATTTAACGACGACGAAGTGGCACTCACCCGGCAGCACAACGACGCCAATGTGCTCGCATTGGGGGCCCGCTACATGAACCGGCAGCAGGCCGAACACCTGATTGATGTGTTCCTCAATACCGAGTTCCTGGGAGGCCGCCACCAGCGTCGCGTGGACAAGATTATGGATTTGGAAAACCAAACAGCCCAGGAGGACCATCCCGCATGAATGAACAGCAGCGCATGAGCCGCACCCTGGCCGAAGTCGATCCCGAAGTCGCCCAGGCGATCCGGCACGAAACCGAACGGCAAAACTCGCGGTTGGAACTCATCGCCAGCGAGAACTTCACCTCGGAGGCGATCCTCGAGGCCACCTCCAGTGTCTTCACCAATAAGTACGCTGAGGGCTATCCGGCGAAACGCTACTACGGTGGCTGCGAATACGCCGACATCGTCGAAAACCTGGCTCGCGACCGCGCCAAGCAGCTTTTCAAGGCGGAATACGCCAATGTCCAGCCGCACTCCGGTTCGCAGGCCAACCAGGCCGCCTATACCGCGGTGCTCCAGCCGGGCGACACCATTCTCGGCATGAGCCTGGCCCATGGCGGACACCTCACACACGGCCATCCGCTGAACTTCTCGGGCAAGACGTATCACGTGGTCTCCTACGGCGTGAAACAAGGCGATGAGACCATCGATTACGACGAATTGGCCCGTCTCGCCGAGGAACATAAGCCGAAGATGATCGTTGGGGGCGCCAGCGCTTACTCCCGCATCATCGATTTCAAGCGCTTCCGCGAGATTGCCGACTCGGTCGGGGCGCTGTTCATGGTGGACATGGCCCACTTTTCGGGCCTGGTCGCCGCGGGCATCTACCCGAATCCCTGCGAACACGCCCATATCGTCACTTCCACCACCCATAAGACCCTGCGCGGACCCCGCTCCGGCATGATTCTGGCCCAGGCCCAGTTTGGTCCGGCCATCGATAAGGTGGTGTTCCCGGGTCTCCAGGGAGGACCCCTGGTCCACGTCATCGCAGCCAAGGCCGTCTGCTTCCTGGAAGCGATGAGCCCTGAGTTCGTCCAGTACCAGACCCAGGTGGTTGCGAATGCCAAGGCCCTGGCCGCCGGCATGATCGAGCACGGTTACCGGGTGGTTTCGGGTGGCACCGACTCGCATGTGATGCTGGTCGACATCTTCTCCAAAGGCCTGCGCGGCAAGGAGGCCGAAAAGGCGCTGGACGAGGCCTACATCACGGTCAACAAGAACTCCATCCCGTTTGATGTCAATCCGCCGCTGAACCCCAGTGGCGTACGCCTGGGCAGCCCGGCCGTTACGACGCGGGGTTTCGGCGAGACCGAAATGAAAGAGGTGGCCGCGCTCATCGCCCAGGTACTGGATGCGCCGGCTTCCCTCGATAACCTGGCTGCCGTGCGCCAGCGCGTGGCAGCTTTGACGGAGCGTTTCCCGCTCTATTCCTGGAAGCTGCCCACCGTGAACGCCTGATCGCAGGCAACACGAACCGAGCCATGCCGCTCCGCATCCTTCTCGACGCCCGCCACGTCAGGGATTTCGGATTCGGCACTTATATCCGGAACCTGGTGCGGGGCCTTGTGGCAATCGGGGCTCCGCACCACTTCCTTTTAGTTGCGCACAAGGCAGATCAGCACGAATTTGACGGCCTGCCCGCCAACTTCGAGCTGTTGTTCTATGAGCGGAAGGACTCTGAGCCGCTGGATCAGGCAGCTTTCCCGTGGTTCGTTCGTTCCCAGCAGGTGGACCTCGCCCACATTCCGCTGAACGCCGTACCGATCGCCATGCCCCGTCCCTACGTAGTGACGGTGCACGATCTGTCCAGCCTGGTCTGGGATGCTCCATCCGGCTGGAAACACGAGCTGCGCCAACTGCAGATCCGCCGCGGCTTGCTGCGGGCGGAATGCGTGATGGCGGTCAGTGAGTCCACCCGTCACGACGTGATCCAGCTTCTCGGCATCCCGGCTGAACGCGTCCGCCGCATTTACGGCGGGGCCGATCCGCGCTTCACACATCACATTCCTGGCCCTGGAGCCCGTGCCGCCGGTCCTGAGGCCTGGGCCCACGAGCGCCGCCGCATTCTCGAGCGCTATGGGATCCACTATCCCTTTCTGTTGTACGCCGGTACGATTCGTGCCCAGAAGAACATTCCCCGCCTGGTGGAGGCATTTTCCCTGCTGCGCGGCGAACTCCAGGATCTGCCGCAGTGGCGTGACCTGCGGCTCATCATCATCGGAGATGAGATTTCACGCTATCCTGCCGTCCGGCAGGCGGTGATTCAGTCGCGCATCGAGCAGCAAGTCCGGTTCCTTGGCTTCGTTCCGTTGGATACGCTGCGTGTCTTCTACGAGGCCGCCTCCGCTTTTGTTTTTCCTTCCCTGTATGAAGGATTCGGGCTTCCACCGTTGGAGGCCATGGCTTCGGGTACCCCGGTCGTCTGCTCCAATGCCACTTCGTTGCCGGAGGTGGTCGGCGACGCCGCCATGATCGTCAGCCCCGACAACGTGTTCGACATAGCTCGCGGGATGAAGGAAGTCCTTTTGGACAAAGCCCTGCGGGCCGAACTGGTCCGGCGTGGCGCGGAGCGCTCGCGCTTCTTCCGCTGGGAAGATACCGCGCGGGAAGTGCTGGAAACGTATGTCGCTGCCGCCACCGGGCGCGGCACGGTCTAGATCCAGCGGCTGAGGCCGCGGACTGCGCGCGGGTCCTTGCCTGCCCAAACGACCTGAGCCCTGACAATGCGCAACTGCGGGATATCCTGCAGTTCCAAGTGCGTCGGCCCTTCATAGCCGGTGAGCATGGACTGGCCTAACACGATCAAGCGCTGATTCTCCCTGCGCAACTGACGGATCAGCCCCGCTCCGCCCCACTGGATGGCGTACCAGTGCCGCCCGCTCAGCGTGATGCGGCCGGGTTCATCGCGGCTCAGCAAGGCAAACTCCGCACGGCCGAACGCTCGCGCCAGTGCGGCGTCTTCGCCCACCTCGACCATGGCCAGGCGGCCCGAATTCTCGAAGGACGTCCGTGGGAGGGGAAACCACTCGATCACGTCTTCCCAGCTGGGAAAGGGAGCGTCCGGGCCCAACCGTCCACGCAATACCGGCACCATTCGGGAGTGCAGGCTGCGGCATCTTCTTTGCTCCAACGCGAAGCCCAGCTCATCCGTTTCGATCAGGTCGACAACGCTGAAATCCAGCCCGGTGAGCAGCGCATCCCCGAAATCAGTTGAGAACCCCCTCACTCCTTTCAGCACATTATGCATGTGGGGTTGCGAGACCCCAATCTGACGCGACAAACTCCGCTCTGTATACTCGCCATTGTTCAAACGGTGCTTCACCGCAGTGAGCAGCCGATGCTGCAGCGTCGCGAGGGTAAGTCGCGTGGGTGACAGTGGCATATTTCTGTTAGAAATAGGATAGTACTGGTACTCCATCGCAGCTCGAAATCCACTGCGGAATGCCTCCTTTTTCCGCCAGTTGCATTGCCGGTAAGTCGCCTGTAGTCAGCTTTCTAGCTCACATTCTCCCCGGCCCCTTCAAATCGATTCCACGCACCGGGTTGACGATCTCGGATATAGACGTACTATTCGAATCATGGCACCGCGGATGGTTTGCATCAGGTACACCACCGCGTATCAATTGAAGGAAATGAGAATCATGGAGTGGACTCGATCTGAAACCCTCGCTTTGGCGCCCAACGCGTGCTCCCAGTGCTTCGGCACGGGCGTTCGCCTGGTCCGCGGGGGCCATGTGAGACCGTGCAGTTGCGTTCTGCGTTCGATCTTTCGCGCCTGCTACGCGCGATTCCGATTTTGCCTGGAGAAGCAGACTAACCTCAGTCTCACTTCCATCGACGGGACTCATCGCGGAGGATGCCGCAATACCTGGGGCCGGAAGAATGAGGAGTTTCTTGCCGATTTCTACCTGGTCTCACGCAGAGCGCTGAATGCGGCGGAGTGGCAGATCTTCTCCGCCCACTACCTGCTCGGGGCGGAATGGCGCCTGTGTGCCAGGCAGTTGAAGCTGGAGCGCGGTTTACTCTTTCATGCCATCTACCGCATTGAGGCCAAGCTCGGACTGGCGTACAAGACCCTTGAGCCTTACCCGCTATTCCCCACGGATGAGTACTTCCAGGGGGCGACTGGGAGTGAGAACGGAGCTCCAGTCCCGCAAGTCGTTCGAATACCGGGCAAATCGAAGCATCAGCGGCTGAAGGTGCCGGTTCGCAAGGCGGCCTGACTCTCCACCATTGGGGGGAGACCCGCCGTCTTCCCCCATGGACCCCTCAAATGGACATACAATGCCGTTCGTGGCATTCACTCGGCGGCAAGCATTAAAGACCCCCCTGCTCGGACTCCTTCCCCAAGCTCCCAGTTCGCTCATCGACCGCCGCGGTCTGGTGCGCCGGCACAATCCGGTGCTCCACATTCTTGATCCCATGAGCCCGCTCTCCGTCGGTAACGGAGAGTTCGCATTCACGGGCGACATCACCGGTTTGCAGACCTTTTCAGACGCTTACGAGAAGGGGATTCCGCTTTGTACGCAGTCTCAGTGGGGTTGGCACAGCTTCCCGGCGCCCGGCGGCGTCTCCGTTCGGGACTTTCGCACCACAAAATTCGACACCCACGGGCGGTTGGTGGGCTATCCCACCAGCTCAGAGGGGCAGAAGCTGCTTTTCGATTGGATGCGCGAGAATCCTCACCGGCTGAATCTGGGCCGGATCGGCTTGCGGTTGCGCAAGAGTGATGGCTCGGATGCGGTTGCTGAAGATCTGCAGGGTGTCGAACAGACGCTTGATCTGTGGTCCGGGCTGATGACCAGCCGGTTTTCGCTGGAAGGCATTGCCGTCAAAGTAGACGTTGCCTGCCATCCGGAACTGGACCTGCTGGCCATCGTGGTGGAATCGCCGCTGGTGACCCAGAAACGGCTGGAGGTCGTCCTGTCCTTCCCGTATGGGTCGCCCGATGTGAATGCATCCAATTGGAAGAGGCCGGAGGCGCATGAGACCACGCGCCGCCTGGTGACCCCCGCCGAATGTGAACTGCTGCGCAAACTGGATGGCAGCCAATACTACGTGAGGGCGGCGTATGAGGGCGGGGAACTGGTGGATGACGCGCCCCATGTCTACGTCCTGAAGGCGCGGTCCGGCTCGGCCAAGCTGGCCTTTCGCTGCCTGTTCAGTGTGAAGCAGCCACCCGCCGCTACCCCGCCGATCCCCGCCGTTTTCGAGGCCAGCAGGCAGCATTGGGCGAAGTTCTGGGGCTCCGGCGCCGCCGTGGAACTGGAAGGGAGCACTGACCCTCGTGCACGGGAGTTGGAGCGCCGTATCGTGCTCTCTCAATACCTGACGGCGATCCAGTGCGCCGGTTCGCTGCCGCCCCAGGAGACCGGACTCACCTGCAATAGCTGGTACGGCAAGTTCCACTTGGAGATGCACTGGTGGCACTCGGTTCACTTCGCCTATTGGGATCGCCTGCCGCTGCTGGAACGCAGCCTCGACTTTTACCGGAAGAATCTGCCGGTGGCGCAGAGCCTCGCGGCGCGGCAGGGGTATCGCGGTGCCCGCTGGCCGAAGATGGTGGGGCCAGATGCTCAGGATAGTCCGTCCCCGATTGGTCCCCTGCTCATCTGGCAGCAGCCGCATCCCATCTATTACGCGGAGCTCTGCTATCGAGCCAGGCCGGTTGCGGCGACCCTGGCCAAGTACCGCGATATCGTCTACCAGACCGCCGAGTTCCTCTCCTCCTTCGCCTGGCTGGATGCCAAACGCGGCGAGTATGTGTTGGGGCCGCCGGTGATTCCCGCCCAGGAGAACCACCCGCCGCGCGAAACCTGGAACCCCACGTATGAACTGGCCTATTTCCGTTGGGCCCTCGAAGTCGCCCAGCAGTGGAGGATCCGCGCCGGCCTGACTCGGGAGCCGAAGTGGGAAGAGGTTCGCGCCAAGCTGGCTCCGCTGCCGGTGAAGGATGGTCTTTACCTCGCGCATGAGAATTGCCCGCAGACCTTCACGGAGAGAAACCGCGATCATCCTTCCATGCTGGCCGCCCTCGGAGTGCTGCCCGGTCCGGGTGTCGACCCGGAGACGATGCGCAACACCCTCAAGAAGGTGATGAGTTCGTGGAAGTGGGCGGATACCTGGGGGTGGGATTACCCGATGACCGCCATGACCGCGGCGCGATTGGGCGAGCCCGGAATCGCCGTGGATGCGCTGCTGCTTGAGACGCAGAAGAACAAGTATCTGCCGAACGGGCACAACTACCAGCGGCCGGGTTTACATCTGTATCTGCCAGGTAATGGTGGCTTGCTCACCGCTGTGGCGCTGATGGCCGCCGGTTGGGAGAACGGCCCGGCCGAAGCCGCGCCGGGCTTTCCGAAACAAGGCTGGAATGTGCGGATGGAAGGGCTGAAGAGGGTGATTTAGCGGCGGGCCCGAAAGAACTGCTCCAGCAGAGCGACGCAATCCGCAGCCATCACACCTTCCACCACTTGTACGCGGTGGTTCAGCAACTCGCTGTCGGCGATGCGGAACTTGCTTCGTACGCCGCCGAAGCGCAGGTCCCGGCCGCCGAAGACGAGTCGTGCGATCCGGGCGTTCACCAGCGCCCCGGCGCACATCGCGCACGGCTCCAACGTGGCGTAGAGCGTTGCATTTTCAAGCCGGTAGTTCCCCGTGTGGACTGCCGCCTGGCGAATCGCCTGGATCTCGGCGTGAGCCGTGGGATCGTGCAGGGCGATGGGGCTGTTCCAGCCTTCGCCGATTACGGCATTCTCGACGACAATCACGGCTCCGACAGGCACCTCGCCCGCTGCGGCGGCCTGTCCGGCGAGCGCCAAAGCCCGCGCCATCCACTTTTCATCGTCCGTTTCTGACCATTTGTCCATGTTGCGCGCCAATTCATCCATTCCCGGCGAACTACTGCAAAGAGTTGCTCGTAGAATGGACTGAGCCATGAGATACCTGCCCTTGATTGTAAAGAACTGCTTGCGGAACAGCAGGCGCAGTGTCCTGACGATCATCAGTCTGGCGATCTCGCTGTGCCTGCTGGGCGTCATGATGGCGCTCTACTACGCGTTGTTCCTGGGTGCGCCGGCGAAGTCGCAGGCGCGGCGCCTGGTCACGCGAAACAAAGTGTCCATTGTCTTCCAGATGCCCATCTACTACCGGAATCAGATCCGCAATGTGAAGGGCGTGGAAGAGGTCGCCATCTGGCAATGGTACGGCGGTGTCTACAAGGACTCGCGCGACCAGCGTAACTTCTTCCCCCGCATCGGCGTGGAGGCTGACAAGCTCTTCAAGGTCTACGGCGAGTATTCCATCCCGGAAGACCAGAAGAAGGCCTTCATCCAGGATCCGGCCAGTTGCGTGGTGGGGAAGGCGTTGGCCAACCGCTTCGGCTTCAAGGTCGGCGACAAGATCCTGATCAAAGGCGACATTTTCCCGTTCGATCTGGACTTGACCATTCGTGGAATTTACAGCTCGTCCGAGACCTCGGACGAGACGCTATGGTTCAACTTCAAGTATCTGGAGAACGCGCTGCGCAACTCGTCGCGGCTGGCCGCTGGCACGTTCACGATGCTGGCTAACGATCCGGCGGAAGTGCCGCGCATCGCCCGCGAGATCGATGCCCTGTTCGCGAACGCCCCGACGCCCACTCACACTGAGTCGGAATTCGCGTTCGGCGTTTCGTTCCTCTCGTTCCTGGGCAACATCAAGGTGATTCTGATGAGCATCTGCGGAGCCGTCACCTTTACGATCCTTCTCATCAGCGCCAACACAATGGCGATGAGCGTCAGGGAAAGGGTCCGCGAGGTGGGCGTCCTCAAGACCTTGGGCTTCCAGCAGTCCACCATCCTCGGCATGATTCTGGGCGAATCGGCGGTGATTGCGCTCATCGGCGGCGCCTTTGGGTTGGCAATCGCCCAACTCCTTTGCATTGGGATCCGGCAGGGACCGGCCATCGTCGATCAAACCAAGACTTTGACTCTGCAGCCGCCTGTGGTTGCTCTACTACTGGGCATCGCGATGGTGATCGGGATGGCGAGCGCGGTGGTCCCGGCCTGGAATGCGGCGCGGACGAACATCATCGATGCACTGCGGTTCACCGACTAAGCGGAGAAAGAGACCATGGCGATTCCAATTACCTACAACATCCGGAACCTGGCGGTTCGCAAGACCACGACGGTAATGACCGCGCTTGGCATCGCGCTGACGGTGGCGGTGCTGCTGGCCGCATTCTCGCTGGTGGAAGGACTGAAGACCGCGTTTGAAGGCTCTGGCCATCCGCTGAACGTGCTGGTGACGCGCAAGGGCTCCGATTCTGAGTTGAGCTCGAACTTCCAGCGTTCCGTCTTCAACGACATGAAGTTCAAGCAGGGCATCGCGAAGGACAAGAAGGGCGATCCGCTGGCTTCGCTGGAGATGGTCACCGTGATCACGCTGGCCAGCGAGGAGTTCCCCGAAGGCACGAATGTGAACGTCCGTGGCGTGACGCCCACCGGTATTGAGATCCGCGACGACTCAAAGATCGTTGAGGGCCGTTGGTTCACGCCGGGGCGCCGCGAAGTGACCGTGGGCAGTTCCGTGGCGAAACGCTATCCTGCGGCACACCTGGGCGGCAAGCTGAAGTTTGGCCGTGGCGAATGGGATGTGGTCGGCGTCTTCGATACGCCGCAGATGGCGCGGAAGTCGGAAATTCTCACCGACCTGAATCAGGCGGCGGGCGACTTTGAACGCACCGAGGTGCTGAGTTCGGCGCTCATCCGGGCGACGGACGAGGTGGCGCGGCAAGCCCTGGTGAACGACCTCAGCTACGACTCGAAGCTGAATGTCCAGGCCAAGACGGAGAAGGAATATTATGCGATGCAGACGTCTTCCGGCGACCTGGTGAAGTACCTGGGCACGTTCGTGGCATTCATCATGGCGGTGGGCAGTTGCTTCGCGGCCATGAACACCATGTACGCGGCTGTCGCCCGGCGTTCCAAGGAGATCGGCACGCTCCGCATCCTCGGCTTCTCGCGGGTTGCCATCATGACCAGTTTCCTGGCGGAGTCCCTGATGCTCGCCACGTTAGGTGGCATTCTGGGCATCCTGCTGGTTGTGCCGCTGAACTGGGTTTCTACCGGAATTGGCAGCAATGTCACGTTTTCGGAAGTCACCTTCCAGTTGAGGGTTTCCCCTCAGATTATGCTGCGCGGATTGGTTTTCGCGCTCTTCATGGGTGCGATTGGAGGGCTCCTGCCCGCCTTCAGCGCCGCTCGTAAGCAGATCCTCGTTGCTCTGCGGCAGATCTAGCTTCATTCAGATTTCTAACAAAACACATGGACTCGGAAATTAAAAGTCTTCGTATCGACCGTTCGGCGGAAACGCACTCAGGCGGCCCCAGGGGGGCGACCCGGTGGATCCTCATCGGCATCGCGCTACTGGTCCTGCTGGGCGGCGGCGCCACCGTGTACAAAAACATGAACTCCGCGCTGGAGGTGACCACCGCGCGGGCGCAGTCGCAGCAGACGGGCGGCGGCTCCAATCAGGCGGTCATCTTGAATGCGACTGGCTACATCATTGCCGCGCATAAAATCCAGGTGGCCTCGAAGGTTGTCGGCAAAGTGGCCTGGATTGGCGTGGAGAAGGGCGACCGCGTCAAGGAAGGGCAGATTATCGTTCGTCTCGAGGACGACGAGTACAAGGCCCAGCTCCAGCAGGCTTCGGGGCAATTGATGAACCTCCAGGCCCGGCTGGATGAGTTGCAGAATGGCTCGCGGCCGGAAGAGGTTGCCGCGGCCAGGGCCAATGTGGAGCAGGGCAAGGCCGACCAGGAGAACGCCCGCATCACGCTAGCGCGGACGAGGCAGTTGCAGAGCGAAGGCGTGATGTCGAAGTCGAGCCTGGATGACGCCGTGGCGCGCTACGACTCGGCGGTAGCCCGCGTGAACTCGCTCCAGAAGAACTATGAACTGGTGCACATCGGACCTCGCAAGGAACAGATCGACGCGGTGAAGGGCCAGATCGAGCAGGCCAAGGGCGTGGTGGCGTTCATGCAGACGCAGTTGAACAACACGATCATCCGGGCCCCTGTGACGGGTACGATTCTGGAACGCGTGGTCGAGCGCGGCGAGTTCGTCACCACCAGCTTTGTCGGAGATCGCGGAGCCAAGGGTTTCGTGGTGTCACTGGCGGACTTGAATGATCTTCGGGTGGAGCTCGACATTTCGCAGAACGATTTCAACAAGCTGGGTTCGCGGCAAAACGGCGTGATCACGGTGGACGCCTATCCTGACAAAAAGTGGGAGGGCCGCATCGACGAGATCTCGCCTGAGGCGAACCGGCAGAAGGCGACTGTACAGGTGAAGGTCAAAGTCCTGAACCCGGATGAGTTTCTGCGGCCGGAGATGAACGCTTCCGTGGCGTTCCTCTCCGATGAGAAGCCGCAAGCGTCGGCCGCGCCGGCTACAGCCGGCAAACCGGTGGTCTTCATTCCGCCGTCGACCGTCCGGAACGACCACGTGTTCATTGTGGTGGGCGAGAAGGTGGTCGATCGCGCGATCAAGACCAGCGGCAATACGCAGCAGGGCCTGCGCGTGGAAGACGGGCTGATCGGTGGGGAGGACCTGGTGGTCGATCCGCCCGCCGAACTGAAAGACGGCATGAAAGTCCAAAGGAAGAAGTGAAGGAGTTGAGCCATGAGTGAAGTTGTCATCAAAACCCGCAAGCTGACGAAGGAATACGTCCGCGACGAGTTTCATGTCGTGGCCCTCCGGGATGCTGATATCGAAATCCACCGTGGCGAGTTTGTCGCGCTGATGGGTCCGTCGGGCTCGGGTAAGTCCACCCTGTTGCACCTGGCGGCAGCGATGGACCGGCCCACCAGCGGTGAGATCGAAGTTCTCGGATCCAAGCTGAATACCCTGTCCGACGGCGACATCGCCCGCTGGCGCAACCGCCACGTCGGGTTCGTCTTCCAGAGCTTCAACCTGATCCCCGTGCTGACGGCGCTGGAGAATGTCGAGCTGCCCCTGAAGCTCACACACCTGAAGAAGGCGGAGCGGCTGGCGCACGCCACCACGGCATTGAAGCTGGTGGGCCTCGGCGATCGCCTGGGCCACTATCCACGGCAGCTCTCCGGCGGCCAGGAGCAGCGTGTCGCCATCGCCCGCGCGATTGTGACGGATCCGGACATCCTGCTGTGCGACGAGCCCACCGGCAACCTCGATTCCAAGTCCGCTTCCGAGGTCCTGTCGCTGCTCTCCACGCTCAACAAAGAGCACGGAAAGACCATCGTCATGGTGACGCACGATCCGCACGCCGCGCATTATGCCTCCAAGGTTCGGTACATTGACAAGGGAGAGCTCCTGACCGAGGGCACCATGCCCGAGGACTGGAAATCCATTTCAGCCTGATGCCTGCGCGCCTAGCCATCCTTTACGAACACCCTGAGTGGTTCCGTCCGCTGTTTGCGGAGCTGTCCAAGCAGGGCGTTCCCTATGAGGAATGGCGCGCGGATGAGCTGGTCTTCGACCTCGACGAGCAGGAATTTCCTGACCTGGTCCTGAACCGCATGAGCCCGTCGGCCGCCTTTCGCGGTCATGGGCACGGGCAGTTTGCGGTACGCGATTTCCTCACGCACCTGGAGGCGCGCCGGGTGGCTCTGGTGAATGGCGCCCAGGCGTACGAGTACGAAGTATCGAAGATCCGCCAGCACGACCTGTTTCGCCGTTGCGGCGCACGGACGCCGCGAACGCGGGCCGTCAATCACCCTTCCTTGCTGCCCAAGGCGGCCGAGGGGCTGACATACCCGCTGCTGGTGAAGCCGAACTGCGGCGGAGCGGGCGGCGGGATCCGGCGCGTCGATTCCGAACGGGACCTGGCGACAGGCGAGTTCACCTTTGGCTGCGATCACACCGCGCTGGTGCAGGAGTTCATCCCCACCCGCGACGGCAGTTGCTATCGCATTGAAGTGCTGGACGGCGAGGTTCTCTACTGCGTGCGGATCCAACGCGAGGGGCAGGGGTTCAACCTGTGCCCGGCTGATGTCTGCCAGTCGGCGGCGAAGCCCGTCTTCACCCGCTGCGAGCCTTTACCAGAGGCGGCCGTGACCGCCCTGGCTGTGGCCCGGCTCGGCAAGATGGATGTCTGCGGCGTCGAGTATATGGTGGATCACCGCAGCGGCGATCCCGTGTTCTATGACCTCAACGCGCTCTCCAACTTCGTGGTGAACGCGGAGTCCATCGTCGGCTTCAATCCCACCAAGCGGTTCGTCGAGTATCTGACTCGCCGGCTGTATGCGGCCGGCCGCGCCCGTTACTAGCCTCCCCTGAACCGCTGCGACCGTCGTCGCGCATACACTGGATAGCGGTACCTCGAATCCTCCATGCGCTATCTCCTCTTTCTCCTGCCGCTGACCCTATGCGGGCAACTCTTCCAGGCCGGCACCGCCCGCCGCGAGATTACGCCCAAGGAGCCCGTCCCGATGTGGGGCTATGGCTCCCGCCACGACATGCTCTCCGAAGGCGTCATGGACCCGCTGTACGCCGTGGCGCTGGTTCTCCAGACTGGCGGCCAGAAGCTGGCGATTGTGGGCATGGATCTGGGCCGGGCTCCGGCGGAAGGTTCGCTGCAGCGCATCCGCCAGCGCGTGAAGGAGCAGACCGGCATCGAGAACTCGTTCATCGCCGGCTCGCATACGCATCACGGACCGGTGCTGGAGTTGACGGACAAGGAGGGCCGCGGCAAGGGTAAGTTCGACGCGGCAATTCGCTACTATGCGCAGATGGAAGAGGCCGTGGTCGACGCCATTGTCGAAGCGAATTCCAAGCTGGCTCCGGCGCGGATGGCCACGGGCTCCGTGCAATTGCCCGGGTTCAATGTGAACCGCCACACGAAGCTGGAACCCAAGCCCAGCGACCGGGAACTGGCGGTGCTTCGCGTCGACGGGTTGGATGGCAAACCCATTGTGATCCTGGCGAACTTTGCCGCCCATCCCACGACCCTGCCCGACAAAACGATGAAGTTCTCGGCCGATTGGGTAGGCCAGATGAAGAACTGGGTCGGCGCGCAAGCCGGCGCACCCGTGATGTTCATGCAGGGCGCCTCCGGCGACCAGTCGGTCAACCGGGAGAAGGGCGGCTACAAGGAGTACGGCGAGGCGATCGGCGCGGAGGTCTGGAAGCTGGCCCAGGGCCTGCAGGCCAAGGACGTGGAGAAGCCTGCCCTGATCCTGAAGGAAGAACGCTTCCCCTTCAAGGCGCGCGTGGATCTCTCGAACCCCATGGTTCACGGGATGTACGCCAAAGCATTCTTCCCCGAGCTGATCACGAACTTTGAAGACGAGTACGTCGGCGGTGTTCAGCCCCGCCTCACCGTGGCGCTGCTGAATGGCGACATCGCGCTGGTGGGTGCCAGCGGCGAGTTCTTCTCGAATCACGCCATCCGTTTGAAAGAGCGGGCCCGCGTGAAGCAGTTGTTTTTCTTCGGCTATTGCAACGGCTACCACCAGTACTTCCCCACCATTGAAGCGGTGGCTGAGGGCGGCTATGGAGCCGATCCGACGGTGTCGCCTGTAGCTGTAGGCGCCGGCGAGCAACTCATGAATACGGCGCTGGTGTGGATCTATCAGATGTTGGGGAGGCTCCGGCTGTGAAGAGGTTCGTGGTATTCCTGCTTGCGCTCTCGGCGGCGCAGGCGCTCACCCTGGTCGACAAAGGCGCGTCGAAGTATACGATCGTGGTCTCGGCGCAGGCCTCGCCCTCCGAGCAGCGGGCCGCACAGGAGCTGCAGCGGTTTGTCGAGGAGATGTCCGGCGCGCGGCTCCCGGTTTCCGCTGACGACAAGCCCGTGCGCGGACCGATGGTGCTGGTGGGCGACAGCGCGGCCTTGCGGCAGCAGAAGCTGCAGGTGCCGTTCGACAAACTGGGGCCGGAAGGCTTCGTTCTCCAAGCTTCGGGCAACCACCTGGTCATCGCCGGAGGACGGCAGCGCGGCACGATGTACGGTGTCTATACGTTTCTAGATCAACTCGGCTGCCGCTGGTTTACCCGCGAGGTGAGCCGCATCCCCAAGCTCCCGACGATTGCGGTCACCCGCTACGCTCAGCCGGAGATCCACAAACCTGCCTTCGAGTACCGCGAGCCGTTCTTCTTTGAGGCCTGGGACAAGGACTGGGCCGCTCGAAACCGCACCAACGGCAACCATGCGCAGCTCGACGCCTCCACCGGCGGCAAGCTGCAGTACTACCCGTTCGTTCACTCCTTCTACGAACTGGTGCCGCCCAAGGAGTACTTCCCTGAGCACCCCGAATACTTCTCGCTCATCGACGGCAAGCGCCGCACGGAACGTGGCCAACTCTGCCTGACGAATCCGGACGTCCTCCGCGTTGTGATTGCGCGCGTCGAGGCCTGGATCAAGGAACATCCTGATGCCACCATCTTTTCCGTGTCACAAAACGACTGGGAAGGCTGGTGCGAGTGCGACAGATGCCGGCGCGTGGAAATGGAGGAAGGCGGCCAGCACTCCGGCCCGCTACTGCGCTTCGTCAACGCTGTCGCGGAGTCGATCGGCCAGCGGCACCCGGACAAGCTGATCGATACGCTGGCTTACTGGTACACCGAGAATCCGCCGCTGAGGGTCCGGCCGGTAAAGAACGTCCGCATCCGCCTCTGCCCCATCGGCATCTGTGTGTCGCACAGCTTCGGGCAATGCCCGCGCAGCGCCTATTTCTACAAGAATCTGCAGGCTTGGTCGAAGATCACCAATCAGCTCTACATCTGGCACTACAATACGAACTTCTCGCACTATCCGATGCCATTTCCCGACTTCGACGAACTGGCAGCGGACATCCCGCTCTACAAGCAGCATGGTGTGGTGGGCCTGTTCATGCAGGGCGCGTATGCCGCGGGCGGCGGTGGGGAAGCGTCAGAGCTGCGGGCTTACGTCATCGCCCGGCAGTTGTGGGACGCCTCAACCAAAGTTGAGCAGGCCGTCCAGGAGTTTTTGGAGGGTGTGTATGGCCCGGCGGCTGGACCGATGCGCGCCTACTTTGACCTGCTGCACGGCGAAGTGCGCGGCCCGGGTGGCCGGCATCTCTGGATTTTCAATGTGCCCGACTACTCGGCCGGCTTCCGGTCGAAGGCCGCCGAACTCTTCGCGAAAGCGGAAGCGGCGGCCGGCGATGACGCCACCCTGCGCCGCGTCCGGAAAGCAAAGTTGCCGCTGGAATACTACGGTGTCCTGCGCGACACAGAGTTCGACGTGCATGGCTCGCAATGGGGACCGGCCGATCTGGCGAGCCTGAAGCCGCGTGCCTTGGACCTGATCGCCCGCATGCGCACCTTCGGGATCCAGAGCATCCACGAAGGACAGGAGCTGGCGCGCGATGAGAAACGCTACAACGAGATGACCTCCGTGCCCCTGTTCACCATCGAGAACGGGCAATGGCGCGCGGACGTCGTGCCGGAGCTCAACGCGCGGGTAGTGCGGCTGATCGACAAGTCGACCGGCCGCGACACCATGCGCCGCTTCCCGCCGGGCGAGGGCGCCTATCCCTTCGTCGGCGGCCAGGTAGCCAGCGTTCACACCGACTACTACGCCAAAGCGCTCGATGTGACCTGGAATGTGGACACTCAGTCCTCGGAACGCCTGGTCCTGCTGGGCCAGTGTGCGAACGGCCTGCGCATCCGCCGTATCTTCGAGCTGAACGCCGCCGGCCTTCACACATCGACCGTCGTGGAGAACGCCGGTCAGACGCCGGTGTCTGCCGCGCTGCAGGTGCGAGCCGAGTACACCCCAGGCGACATCGACAAGGCCTCCATGTCGTTCACCCGGATCAATGGCCAGCGTGTGGAGCAGGCATTCATCACGCCCAACCACGAGCCCACCGACAAGTACACCTGGAACGGCGGGGAAAAACCAAGCCGCGAATGGAAACTGCTGCAGGGCGGAGGACAGCCGCTCTTCGTTCGTTTTCAGGACGAGCAGGTGGGCCGGACCTATCTGAGCTGGACCGCCAAATCGCGCGCCGGGGCGCAATTCCTGCTCTGGTCGCCGGAGAAGACGCTCAAGCCCGGTGAGACCCTAAAGCTGGATGCGGACTACGGCGCGGTCCGCCCGTAGCCCAGTAAGTCATCGCTCGAAACAGGCGTGGGCCTCAGCGCGAGCCGTTTGCTGGCACCGCAATCAGTACTGATTGAACTCCGTCGCCCAGCGGAACGCCTCCATCCAGTGGCCGCCCTTCTTCAGGATGATCGTGTGCAACTCGGCGCGCGCCTTCTCCTTGTCCTCGGGCGTCCAATCCGGCCGGTACTTGTGCATCGCCGGCTCCCACTGGCTGACGTGCGCCAGGCCCGCTGCTTCCTTCTGCTGCTTCACCGGATCGATGTTCACCCACATGTTGGCGTCCTTCTCGGTGACGTAGAAGAACATCATGGCCGGCACCTTCCAGGGCTCCAAGCCCAGCTGCAGCCGCTGGTTCGGAAAGTACAGGTGGAACTCCGCCGCGCGGATCGCATCCAGCGTATTCATGGCCGCCATCCGATGGTCGGTCTTGTGCCAGCGGACGTAATCGGAGCCCGGATCCACCGTCATCACAATGTCGGGCCGGTAGCGCCGGATCACCTCCGTGGCCTGCTCCACCAGGCGGCGGCTGTCGACATACTCCAGCAGCCCGTCGTGGTGGCCAAGCCACAGCAGGTTCTCCTTGGGGATCCCCAGGATGCGGTTGCCCTCTTCCTCTTCCGCCTTCCGGATGCGAGCCAGCCGCTCGCCCGTCATCTCCAGATCGTACGAACCTTTGTCATCGTTGGTGTAGATCACGATCCGGATCGTGTTGCCATTCTTCGCCAGCAGCGCCAGCGTGCCGCCGCAGCAGAACGCGTCGTCGTCCGGATGCGGAGTGAAGAGCAGGATCGTCTTGCCCTTGATGTCTTCAATCCGCGGTGGCGTCTCGGCGCCAATAGCCGGCAGCAACGACAACAGCAGGGCGGGGAAGTAGGTCGAAATTCGAGAAAGCATATTGGTTTCCACCGTATACAGAGATCAGGCCGAGCGTGGCTCAGGTTGGGGCTCCGCCCTCATCCAGGAGATCAGGATCGCGAAGACGACAAACAGCGGGATCATCGTCATCGGTTCCGGCCGCAGCGGCGGCTGCAGATAGCGGAACGAGTTTGCGATGGCCGTCCAGGTGAGCAGCAGGAACATCGTCCGGGCCCGGGCGTAGCGTGCCACCAACACAGCCACAATGATTGTCGTGATCACCAGAAACGCCCAGATCGCTTCCTGCGGAGCCCATTTCAGGTGATCGCGCAGGTCCCACGTGAAGGCAGCGTAGGTCGTCGTGATCGCGGTCTGCCACGCCAGCGTCCTTGAGAACAGGATCAAGGCCGCCAGCACGGCTCCGGCTACGGTATAGCTGAAGCGGACCTTCAGCTCTTCGCCGGCATAGATCGCCAATCCAATGGCAATGGCCGCGCTCAGGATCGCCGCCCACACTGGCGCCGCCGGCTCCGGTTGCGAACCCTCCTGCATCAGATCCTTCCGCAGGCGCCACGCACACCAGGCGTACGACGCCCCCAGGATCGCTCCGAACGAGAGCTCCATCGCTTTCCACCAGCCCAATGGCATCTCCCGCCAGATGCCCTTGCCCCAGGGTTGCAGCGAGGCACCGAAGGCGAACCCGATGCCTCCGCCAATGCAGCCGACGAAGGCGAACCATGCCGGCACACGGGCACGCAGCACGGCCAGCAGGCACAGCCCGCCCACCCAGAGCCCCGCCCACATCTCTTCGCGCGGCTTTTCCAGGCGGTTCGAGAAGTACATCAGCTTGGGATGGTCGATCCAGGCCCAGCCGGCCCAGGTCCCCAGCACCATCGCCGCCAGCCCGATCAGCATCCGCCGGTTCGGCAGTTTGTCACGGTCCAATGCCATTCCCAGGAATGCCCCGCCCAGCAGGCCCCAGGCCGCACCCTTCAATCCGAAGCCGAGGATCGCCCACCAGAACGTCTCCGGATGCTGGCTGAGCCCCACCGTCTGCCCGTAGGTCTCCTGCCCGCCGAAACCGACTCCCACCGCGCCCAGGGCGGCGATCAGGCCCGCATCCCGCTCCCGGCCCAGGAAGAAACACAGCGCCAGCCCGATCATGGCGCCAGGGATCATGGCCCCCAGGGACCCTCCGCCGATGGATCCCCGCAGACCCCAACCCAACGACATCGTAACGGCGCAGAACAGGCACCAGAACCAGGCAGGGCGTGTACTCATGTGCATAGCTGATCTGAACCAGGATAGTGGAGCCGCGGCCCGGCGTGGGGAGAATCTGTTGCCCGGCAAAACAAAAGCGCCGGCCGACGGTGGTTCCGTCTTGGCCGGCGCTTTCCGGAGAAATAAGCCCGCGCGGAGCAGGGGGTTCAGGTGGCCGCGCGGGCTGTTCAGGCTGCGAACGCGATCTAGAAGCCGAGCCGGAGCCCGAACCGGATCTGGCGTTCGCCGAACGAACTGGAGATCACACCAAACGAAGCCGGGCTGCTGACGCTGGTGCCCGGTCCATTGAAGTGCGAAGTATTCGGCAGGTTGTAGAACTCAGCACGGAAGTCCGTGTTGATCCGCTCTGTGATCTGGAACTTGCGGTTGATCATCAGGTCGGTGTTCCACACACCCGGGTTGCGCAGCAGGTTTCGGCCGGAAGTGCCGAAGGCGGCTGCCGCGGTGACAGGAGCGAAGGCGGTGACGTCAAACCAAGTCGCGCCCGGTCCGATTCCATGCGGATACGCCACGGTGGTGTTGATCTGGTTCGCAGTCTGTGTGTTGTTGGGAGCGTTGAGCGAGCTGCCCGACGCGCCCACCGTGAACGGCGTGCCCGTGTAGGCGGACATCACACCATTCACTGCCCAGCCGCCGATGATCTGCGAGATCAGGCCCGTGCTGGCGAACTGCTTGCCCTTGCCCACCGGCAGTTCGTAGACCCAGCCCATCTGGAGGACGTGCGTGCGGTCATAGCCGGCCACGGCGCGATTGCGCCGGAAGACCGGAGCGTAGTTCCAACCCACTGAGGCCCAGCCGTCGTCGTCGGTCATGTTGATGGCCTTTGACCACGTGTAGGCGCCCTGCAGCATCAGGCCCTTCGAGAACTGCTTTCTCAGGCTGGTCTGCAGTGAATGATAGTTGGCGCTCAGGTAGCCGTCCCACATATTAGTGGCGGCGGTGCGTCCGAACAACTGGTAGTAAGGCTGGCTGGCCTGGCCGCCGCCGGGGACGCCCGAGTTGATGTCGTAATCGGCCAGCATGTGCGTGCTCTCCGTGCCGACATAGGCCACGGAAGCGATCGCATCCTGCGGCAGTTTGCGCTCGATGGTGAAGTTCCAGCTCTGCGTGTAGCCGCGGTGGATCTGTCCGGCATACGGGCTGCGCATGTCGGCGACTCCAGGCAGCGTGACGATGCCGGTGGAGAGATCCGGGCCGACCACCGGCGGAACGCCGCTGGCCAGGGTGCCGGCCGAGGCGTATCCGTTGGGAGCCTGGAAGTTGAAGTTGACCGTCAGCGGATAGAAGCCGCGCAACGGCCGCGAGAACGGCAGCGGATCGAAGTTGATGCCGTAGCCGGTGCGGATCACGGTCTTGTCGTCCAGGCGGTAGGCCAGGCCGACCTTCGGGGCAAACAGCTTATGGCTGACGGTGACGCCGACGTCGTTCGGGACGCCGCCGCGACCACCCAGGTACACGAGGTTGGTCGCGGGATCCAGCCGCTCGATACCCTTGTCATGCGCGCGGGTCATCAGCGGATAGAGCTCATAACGCAAGCCCAGGGAAAGCGTCAGCTTCTGGTTGATCTGCCAGCGGTCCTGCGCAAACCAGCCGAACTGCCATTCGCGCGGGGTCATCAGGATGTACTGCAGGCTCTTCTGGATGTTGTCCGTCGCGCCCAGCAGGAACTCCGCGTAAGCGTTGAAATTGTCCGGACTCGCACCGCCGGCGATGGCCGTCGGTCCGCCGTTGAAGGAGAACGAGCCGCGCGGACCCGCACCCAGTTCAGGCTGGTAGTGGGTCATGCGGTGGTTCACGCCGTCAAAGCCAAACCGGAAGATGTGCGCACCCTTCGTCCACGTGAGGTTGTGGCTCATCGTGTAGGACTCTTCGGTACGGAACGCCGGCATCCAGTTCGGCACGCCGAATCCCTGGTAGCCGCTGATCGACACGTTCGGGAAGCCCTTCTGGGCCAATTCAGGTCCGCCCAGGCCGGGGATGCCCAGCGTGGTCGAAAAGTCCTTGCCGTAGTCGCTGCCCTTCACCGTCTGGTCCATGCGCTGGTAGCCGATGACTCCATCCAGCAGCAGCGTGGGCGAGAAGGTGTAGGTATGGCCTATCGACATGTTCATCACGCGGGTGTCGCCGGTGCCGGGGTCCGATCCGGGCGACGGCCCAATGCCGTCTCCAAAGAGGCCTTGGCCGCCCGAGAGCGCCTTCATGATGCCGTAGTGGCCGAAGATCTGGTGCTTTTCGTTGCGTGTCCAGTTGATCTTGGCGTCGTTGTAGTCGCGATTGAACAACGGAACCTGCGACCCGAACCAGTTGTTCAAAGCGCCCGAGGCCGTGGGGCTGGGATAGTAGGCCTGGATCAGGTTCGCGATCGGACTGATCCGGTTGGCCGGGATGATGTTGCCGGCGAACGGGGTGCGCCCGCTGCCGTCCGCTTTGCCGGTGGCCGGATCATAGATGGTCGTGCCGATGGCCGAGAAATTGCCGTTGCGGATGTCGGCCGTGGGCACCGAATAGGTTCCCACCGCGCCCTGCCGCTGCCGGGTGCCGTCAAAGCTATAGAAGAAGAACAGCTTGTTTTTCTTGATCGGTCCGCCAATGGTGCCGCCGTAGTTGTTGTAAATGCTCAGCGGCTTGTCGATGCCGGCCGCCTGGAAGTAGTTGCGGGCTTTCAGGTGCTGGTCGTCGTGATACTCAAAGGCACTGCCATGGAACTGGTTGGTGCCCGATTTGGTGATCAGCGTGATCGAGGCGCCACCCGCCATGCCCTGTTCGGCATCACCGGCGGACGTGGTGACGTTCACCGTGTCCACCATCTCGGCCGGCATCACATAGCCGGTGTGGTGCGGCAGCCACAAGTTCACGCTGCTCGCGCCGTCGATACGGGTCATGTTGTTGTTGGCATTCGTGCCATTGATGTTGGTGCGCAGGGAACGGCCCGGCGTGTCGGTTACTGAGTTCTGGAGCGACGAGGGCGTGGCGCCCGGCACCAGGTTGATCAGCGACTGATAGTTCCTGTAGCCCGTCAAGGGCAGCGAGGAGACCTGCTTGGAGTTCAGTTCCGTGTGCGTGTCGGCCTTATCGGTCTGCAGGGCCGTGGCTGACGCCTCTACGGTGATCTGCTCCGTCGTGGAGCCGACTTCCATCGTCACGTCACTACGCGTAATCGTATTCGCGGTGACCGCAACGTCCGTGCGCGTATAGGGGCGGAAGCCCTGGGCCGAAATCTTCAAATCGTAGCTGCCTGGCACGATGTTGGCTACCGTGAAACGGCCGCCTTCATCCGATTTGGTTTCATAAACCTGGCTGGTACCCTTGTTGGTCAGCGTGACGCTGGCGCCCGGCATCGCTGCGCTGGACGAGTCCTGCACCAGTCCCACCACAGACCCATACAGAACCTGACCGTCCGCCGTGAACGGGCTGACGGCAAACAAAATACACAAACAAATCAAAGCTAACGCTTTGCTGTTCATATTCACGAGACAACCTCACTTGTTGTGTGTCTTTGCATCTCGAACACTGTCCGCTCGCGGTTTTGGCGGGCTGCGCCATCGAAAAACCGGTCTGCAGACCCTGATGAAGAGGAGGAGTAAGTGTCCCAGCGAACCGTTGGCAGGAGAGACGCCTGGCAATCCGGAGTGGACTCCATGCTGGGAAGCGCCGGACGCGGATTCACGCCGGCGGCGGGACTCGGATCACTCCGCTCCCTCGATGTACCCCTGCCTGACGGAAGCAAGTCTTCCACCTCCATGGGCCGAGTCTAGGCGTCCTCGGATGGGCACCGGAAGTCAGAACCTGTTGCAACGCTGTTGTTATCCCGTTGCAACACGTTGCATGGACGTTACAAGTTTGATAATAAAAGGGTTGCCAGAAATCGAGAGGCTCAGTTACGCCCCCGCCGGAGAGTCTTTCCGGCGATACAGAATACATAGCTTGGGGTCCAATGGAGCCCCTCCGCGAATCCGGAATTCAAAGAGAGCCTCAAAGGATGGCACGGGCTTTCCTGGCGCCACACCCAGCTTTTGAAGAATCTCAGCTAGGATGGTGGGGTTGCACATCGCGGCCGCCACGCCCTCCGTCCCCAACGTCCTGACTCCCGCCAGAACCAGGATCCGCTTATCCGGCGTCACGCCTCTCGTCAAAGCCGCGATCGCAAACTCCGTGCCGTTCTCCTGATCTTCGCTCGCGACGTAGTAGCGCGCCTCGTTCGGTCCCGGTTGCTCATTCTGCACGGCTCCGGGCGATCCAATCGGGCCCTGCGACTCCGGCTTGAGATTGAACTTCTCCAGCTTCGGCAGTTGCGCCATCGGCTCGTTCTGCTCCTGGCCGCCAACAAAGATGAGATCGCTCGACTCGGCGTCATCCCAGGTGAACAACTGCGCCCGCTTCACCCTCGCGTCTACACCCAACCGGCTGAGTTGGCGGGAGATGTCGCGGACTGCCATCACCTCCCCCGAACCGCTGTACAAGTCGTTGACAGGTCCATCGGAGGGGCGTGCGAAGGCCGGCAGCTTCAGTCCAGTGGCCGTCGTGCCGTGAAACGCCGGATTCGAGTACACGACAATCGGCGGATCCGGTTCCAGGAACTCGTGCCAGAAAGTAGTGAGCTGCCACGGGAGGTCAGGTTGCGTACTCCGCCGGCCGAACCAGAACCCGCCCGCTGCGCCGGCGATCGCCGCCAGCGCCGCCGCCAGCACCGTCCGCCGCGTCGGCGAAGCGGGTTTTTCCGCCGTGTCCTGTTCGCCATGCCCGTTGCCATTGCCATTGCCGTTTCCGTTCGAGTGGCCGTTGTGCCGGTAGCTGCCCGAAACAAAATAAGCACCTTTGGGAATGGAGATGATGACCGGATCCGCCGCACCTTCCTGGGTGTAATACTCCGCCAGTTTGCTGCGTAATCGGCTGGCAACCACCCGCACCGTGGAATCGCTGCGCGGGTCATAATCATCCCCGCGGCCCAGCGCATTCGTGGCGATCTCAAATTCCTTCACCGATTTGCCCGGCTGCTCTACCCCATGCGTAGCGAGGTATAGCAGCACGTTCCGCATCGGATCGGACGTGGAGAAGCCCGGGTCGGCCAGGATTCGCTTTACTTGGGCAAGTACCTCTTCGGGAGCCGGACCGTCCATGAATAGTTCAGACGCTACTCTTAGGTGCCCGGTAACAGCTTTCGACACCACGAGAAAAACGGCGTTGGCCCTGGTCATTGGGCGCAACGCCGTTGATTGCCAGCACTTAGCAGAAAAGTGGCTAATTGATTAGCTCGAAATAGCCAGTCGTTTGAGCGCGAATCCTGGAGGTCCGCTACGCCATGAGCCCCGGATTAGTGGCGGAAATGCCTTACACCCGTAAACACCATGGCGATGCCCAGGCGGTTCGCCGCCGCAATCACGTCGGCGTCCCTGACAGATCCGCCCGGCTGGATGATGGCCGTGGCGCCATTCGCCACCGCCCCTTCCGGACCGTCGGCGAACGGGAAGAACGCGTCGGAAGCCACCACGCACCCGGCCAATGGAAGTACAGACTTGCGAGCCCCGATCTCCACCGAGAACACACGGCTCATCTGTCCAGCGCCGGAACTCAGTAACTGCCCGGCATTGGCATAAACGATCGCGTTCGACTTTACGTGCTTACACACCTTCCAGCCGAATTTCAGCGCGACCCATTCGGCCTCGGTGGGCTGCCGTTCCGTCACCACACGCGCGGTGGCGGGATCGAATGTGGCCAAGTCTGGAGACTGGGCCAGGAATCCGCCCGTAATGGACTTCACCACCAGTTCGTCCGGCACTCCGCCGTCCACCGTGACCAGCCGCAGGTTCTTCTTGGCGGTCAGGATGGAAAGCGCCTTCTCGCTATAGCCCGGCGCCGCGATGGCTTCGACAAACAGGCTGGAGACCTCCAACGCCGTTTCTTCGTCCAGCGTCCGGTTGAAGGCCAGCACGCCGCCGTAAGCGGACACCGGATCCGCTTCGTATGCCTTCCTGTAGGCTTCCACCAGCGTGGCTTGCTCGGCGCAGCCGCAGGGGTTCGTGTGCTTGATGATGGCCGCGGCCGGCTCGGAGAATTCGCAGATCAGTTGCCACGCGGCGTCCAGGTCCACCAGGTTGTTGTAGGAAAGCTCCTTGCCGTGCAGTTGCTTGCAGCCCGCGATGCCCGTGGTCCCGGAAGCATACAGGGCGGCCGCCTGATGCGGATTCTCGCCATACCGCAGAGCCTGGCGCCGCGGCATATGAATGTTCAACACGGGCGGCGTGGATTCGTTCTCATCCGACCAGTTGTCCTCGACGACATCGATCGAGGCCAGCCGCGCCGTGATGGCGGCATCATATCTGGCCGTGGTCGCATAGGCCTTCCGCGCCAGGTTCCAGTGCGTCTTCTTGGACAGTACACCCGCATTTGCGCTGAGCTCGGCCAGGATGGGTTCGTAATCGTCCGCGGCGGTGACCACGGCCACATCCTCGAAGTTCTTCGCGGCGGCGCGAATCATGGTCGGCCCGCCGATATCGATGTTCTCGATCAGCTCCTCGACCGGTGCCCCTTGCTTCGCTGCAACCTTCTCGAATTCATACAGATTCACAACGACCATGTCGATCGTCGCGATCTCGTGCTCGGCCAGCGCCGCCATGTGTTCCGGCACCGACCTGCGGGCCAGAATCCCGGCGGCCACTCGCGGGTGAATCGTCTTCACCCGCCCATCCAGCATCTCGGGAAAACCGGTGACCTCGCTGACGTCCCTGACGGCTAAGCCGCCGTCACGCAGCATCTTAGCGGTGCCGCCGGTGGAAATGAGCTCACAGCCCAGAGCGGCCAGCCCCTTCGCGAAGGGCAGGAGTCCAGACTTGTCGGTGACACTGAGGAGTACACGTTTGACTGCGGGCATAAACGTCTATTCTCCCACTATCGGCGGCATTGCTACCATGTTGACGTGGCCTACAAAATCACTCTGATCCCCGGCGATGGCATCGGGCCGGAAGTTGCCGATGCGACCGTGCGAGTGCTGGAAGCGACAGGTGTCGCGATCGATTGGGAGAAGGTCGAGCTTTCGGCCTCGATCATCGAGAAGTCCGGCACCAGCCTGCCTCCGCACGTGTTGGAGTCGATCGAACGCACAGGCATCGCCCTGAAGGGGCCTGTCACCACACCCATCGCGGGCGGCTTCAAGAGCGTCAACGTAGCCATCCGCAAGCAGTTGGACCTGTTTGCCAACGTTCGCCCCGTCTTCACGCTGCCCGGCCTCAAGACGCGTTTCCAGGATGTCAACATCGACATGGTGATCTTCCGTGAAAACACGGAAGACCTTTACTCGGGCCTCGAGCACGAGGTCGTCAAGGACGTCGTCGAGAGCCTCAAGATCATCACGCGCTACGCGTCCATCCGCATCGCGCGCTACGCCTTCGAATACTCCAAGAAGAATGGCCGCCGCAAGATCACAGCGGTCCACAAGGCGAACATCATGAAGCTGTCGGATGGCCTGTTCATCCGCTGCTGCCGTGAAATCGCCACCGAGTATCCCGAAATCGCCTACAACGAACTCATCGTCGATAACGCGTCGATGCAGTTGGTGATGCGGCCCGAAACGTTCGATGTGTTGCTGCTGCCGAACCTCTACGGCGACATCGTGTCCGATCTCGCGGCCGGCCTGGTGGGCGGCCTCGGCGTGGTCCCCGGCGCCAATATGGGCGAGAATCACGCGGTCTTTGAAGCGGTGCACGGCTCCGCGCCGGACATCGCCGGTCACGGCATCGCCAACCCCACGGCACTCATGTCTTCCTCGATCCTCATGTTGCGCCATCTTGGCGAGGGCGCCGCGGCGGACCGGTTGCAGAGGGCACTCGCCAAGACCTTCCGCGAGGGAACGCATCTGACGCGGGACCTGGGCGGCTCCTGCGGCACTAACGACTTCACAGACTCTGTGATTCACAACCTGGATTAAACCGGCCGGCGGGCCAGTCCGGCAAAGGAGCCTCCATGAAACTCGCCGCTCTCGCGGTGGCCTTCTCCCTGTCGCCAGGGTTTGCCCAGACGCTGAAGCGGCCTCCGTTGCCGCCCAAACCCCCGCTCACCGTGGAGCACCTGGATACGTCGCCCTGGCCGGGCGGCCTGAATGGAGTCACCTGGGCGACGGCCAGCCGGTGGGAATACGCGATGATGATCGCCGAAGCCGGCAAGCCCACCCAGATCTTCCCTCCGCGTGCCGTCGAACCCATCAGCGGCGGCCTGCTGGTGGAGGAGTTGAATCGGGCGGGTATGGTGGGCTGGGAAGTGGTCGGGACTTCCACGCTGAAGCCCGGACAGCTCACCATCCTGCTCAAGCGGCCCCTTGTGGTGGCGGCTCCGTAATCAACGTCTCTTCCTGTGTAGTTTGTGGCGGAAGTCCCGCTGGCTGCGCGACTTCTGCCGCGGGCTGTTTCGCCTGCCCACCAGCCTGTCGGTGGGCCGCCCCTGCGCGCGACTGCAGGCACGGCGGATTCTGGCCAGGGCGCTCCGGATGGCATGGCCATCGGATTGCCAGTTCTGAGATTATGCAATTCCCGTTTACCCGCCCTGCGGCCAAATTGGCAGGCATTCTGCCGATCGCCGCACTGCTGCTTTGTCCATACGTCGCCAGTGGCGCCCCTATCCTGGGATCCGCCCAGACCTTCGCTGTTTTTGGCTACGCCGGGGTGACCAACGCCCATGTCGCGCCCAATGCGAATACACTGATCTCGGGAGATCTGGGCGTTTCGATTTCTCTTGCCGCTATCACGGGCTTTCCGCCCGGTACTTTGACCGATGGGGCTATGCTGGGTCCGGGTTCGTCAGCGGACCAGGCCTTGGCCGATGCCAACTCAGCGGCGGGTTATCTGCTGGGCCTCTCTATGACGAGCGATCTCTCGCTCAGCGATCTGGGCAACCGGACGCTGACCGCGGGTGTGTACCATATGTCGGATCCGACGGCGTTGCTGACTGGCAAGCTGGTGCTGGATGCGGAGGGCGATCCCAATGCTCACTTCGTCTTCCAGTTGGATCATGCCCTGACGACCGCCGCCGCCTCTGAGGTCCAGGTGATCCATGGTGGTCCCGGGACCCAGGTCTACTGGGTGCTGGGCTCGAGCGCGACCTTGGGTGCTGGATCGGCGTTTGCTGGCAATATCCTGGCCTACGCGAGTGTCAGTCTGGGCGCAAATGCTCACCTGATGGGCGGCCGGGTTTTTGCCCGGTCGGGAGCGGTAACGCTGATTGATAACTTCATCGCCAGCGATTCGGCCAGCCAGGATTTCGGCAGCTATGGCTTCAGCGGACGAGCCCCGCTTGCCGAGATTCCGGAACCAGGCACCGCATCCCTGCTGCTGTTCGGTTTGACCGCCAGCGCGCTGTTGCGGCCAAGGTCGGGACTGATGAATCTGCTCAGGCGACTCAAGTCGCGGGTGTGACCGCAATTCGTCGAATGACGTCCTGTGGTCTGATTTGCGTTTGGCCGTGATTCCGTTTGTGCCGTGACGCCGGTGGGGCAGGCCATCGGCGCACTCAGAACTCGCGGGCCCTCAAATCGTGACAGGATTGCCCGGCTGCCCACCACGGGAAGCGGTCTTGCAGGGCCGTCAGCAACTCTCCGGCTAGCGCCCCGCCTTCGCGGCTTCGAGTTGCCGCATCACGAACGCGTTCTTCGGGAGCCTCACAAGCCATGACTGCCAGAGCGCTTGGCGCTCCGCGTCCAGCGCGGAGGCCTTGCCGGCCTGTCCGGCGAGCCTGTGGATGCGGGCTGCACTCCGGTAGAGATTGGACATCTCCACGGCCTCCGGCAGATTCGATGCCGGTTTCGGCCTCGAGGCCATCACCCGCTCCAGTAGTTCCTGGTAGATCTCGGCGCCACGCCGGGCGTTGCCCGTCCTGGATTCATACTCTGCCCGCGCCTGCAGTCCCTGCACCGCCTCTGAGCCCAGTTCGATCGTCTCCGCGGGATACTGCTTCAACGTGCTCAGTTGGCCAAAGGCAGCATCCAGACGTTGGCGCGCCTCGGCGTTCTGTCCGAGTTCCAGCAGCGGAAAGACGGATGCCGCCAGGGTGCTGGCCATATTCCGGCGCCAGCCCGCATTCTCGGTCGTGCCCTCCAGACGCTTCAGCGCGTCGTTGTACAGTCCTAATGCTCGGCGCGGATCCGAATGCCGCACGATGTCCGCCAGCCTGGCTTCCGCGAAATAGGCACGGTGTCCACTGAGAAAATCCTTCGGATCGCGCCTGGCAAATTCGTCCGCGATGGTGAACGCGCGCGTCAGGCTGGCCTCGGCCTCCCTGGGCCGGTCCAGGCTGATGGCGTCGGCTTCTCCCAGGATTTGGCCTTCCCTCACCAGCGCCAGGGAGAGCGTCAGCAAACGGCCTGGGCGCTTCTCCTGCGTACCCGGATCCAGGATCCTGACCGACTCCCGAATCGCCTGGAGCGCCTGGTCGAGTTCCCCACGCTCCCGGTGAATTAAGGCCACAATCATCAGCGTGGCGCCGGTCTGGCTCGGCCAGTTTGTTGCTTTCGCGAAGTCGATGGTGCTGGCGCAGAGCTGCAGGGCCTCGTCCTGTTGTCCTGCCAGACGGTACCGGTTCGCGACGTTGATCCCGGTAATGATTGCCTGCTGTGCTTCCAGCCGTTCCGGCAAGGCGCCCGCCCGCGCCAAACCCAGATAGCGCTTGAGGGCCCCAGCCGACCTTCGGGCGAGCTGCAATGCTTCCTCGTCACGGCCTCCGTCCCCGGCCAGGATCATCCGGTCGTGCGCTATCTGGGCCGATCGCAGAATGGCCACGCGACTCTGTGGCCGCGCCGCCAGCACCGCCTGGATCAACTCCTCGGCCTTGCGTTCGTTCTGCTCGGACTTGTCCGTCTGCCCCAGGTTCGCCGAGATGCTGACGCCCTGCACCCGCGCCACGCGCATGTAGGCCGTGGCCACCTCCAGGCTCAATTCAGGATCCATCCGCGCATCCACGCTCACGCGCCGCAGATACTCCAGCGCCATGTCCACAATCAGCTGCCTGGCCTTTGCGCCGCCCGCCAGTTGCGCGACTTCCACATCGACATCCAGCAGCTTCCCGGCCAGTTGGCGCACATCCTGGAAACGCCGCTCCGCGATCGCTCGCTCCCGGTTGGCGAAGTAGACCCCCGCGGAGAGACTGGCCACCACCGCCGCCGTGGCCGCCACCGGCACCCAGTAGCGGCGCAGGAAGCGCCGGGTGCGATACCAGATGTCACCCGATCGGGCCTGCACCGGCCTCCACGCCAGCACCGCCCTGATGTCGCCCGCCATTTCATCCACCGAACTGTAGCGCTCCTCCGGCTCCGTGCGCAGTGCCTTGCGCAGGACGAAATCCAAATCCTTGGGGACCTCCGGGTTGATCCGGCTGGGCGCTGCCAGCGCGGCCGCCTCGCCTGTCTGGTGGTTTCTGGGTGGCGCCACGCCCGTGAGCAGTTTGTACAGCACGGCGCCCAGGGAATACACGTCGGTCGCCGTCGTCTGCGCTTCGCCCGCGAACTGTTCCGGACTCGCGTAGTTCGGTGTCAGCAACCGCTCGATCGTCTGTGTCGCTTCGCCAGTCTCGTCCACCAGCCGGGCGATCCCGAAATCCAGCAACTTCGGTGAACCCGCCGGAGTCACCAGAATATTGGAAGGCTTCAGGTCGCGATGGATGATCAGCCGCCGGTGCGCGTGCGAGACGCCCTCGCACACCTTCAGGAAAAGCCTCAGCCGTTGCTCCACCCTGATCCCGGCTGTATACACATCGATCGGAACTCCGTCTACGTACTCCATCACGAGATACGGACGTCCGTCCGTCGTATGGCCCGCGTCCACCACATGGACAATGGAGGGGTGCTGGAGCGACGCCAGCAGTTGCCGTTCCCTCAGGAACCGGTCGTGCCACTCCTGCCGTTGGAACTGGCGCAGCAGCTTCACCGCGACTGTCTGATGGATCTCCCCGTCGGCTCGCTCGGCCAGGTAGACCACACCCATGCCGCCGGCGCCAATCGGCTTCAACAGGCGGTACGGCCCACAATGGCTTGGGTCGCCGCCCTCCGCGTTGCGCAGCCACTCCCCCGCGGCTGCCGCGACCACGCCGGTAAGGTCGTCAAAACTTTCCGACTCGTAACTCAGCAGCGACACAACTTCCGCCCTCAGTTCGGCGGAAATCTCTCGAGTCCGGAAGACCTTTTCCCGCTCCCGAGGCGTCAGTCCAACCAGCTCGTGAAACAGCTCTCGCAGTTCGTGATTCATTGCGCGTCCAGGAGTGAGCCAGCTTGAGGAGATACAGTAGAGAGTTGTACGATTAAGGATACGTCATCTGGCTTGCCTCGGAAGCATGGAAGGCCTTCCCGTGAGTAGCGATAATGCTTTAAGCGAATTCGTTGATCTGCTGTACGGAGAGCTGCACCGCATCGCGTCGGCGAAGCTGCGGGGCGAGCGCGCGGGCCACACCTTGCAGCCCACTGCGTTGATAAACGAGGTGTACGTAAAACTCGTTGCCGGGCAGGAGCGTCATTTCGAGGACCGCGCCCATTTCCTGGCCGTGGCGTCCCGCGTGATGCGCCAGGTGCTGGTGGATTATGCACGCGCGCGAGCGGCCCACAAGCGCGCCAGCGATGCGGTTCCCTTGACCACCGGACTGGCCGTAGCCAGCAATGGCGGTGTGGAGCCCGTCGACCTGCTGCACTTGAACCGCGCGCTGGAACAACTGGCGCAAGAGGACGCGTCCCTGGCCCAGTTGATCGAAATGCGCTACTTCGGGGGCATGACGGCGGAGGAAACGGCCCAAGCCACGGGGCAATCCGTCCATGTCGTGCGTCACGATCTCCGCCTGGCGCAGGCCTGGCTCCGCCGCAGTCTCGCGCAATAGCCGTGTTGCGGCGCATTTGGCGGAAGTCCGCCCCATCGGGTGCCCGCCGCGGCACCCAAGCATCCGTCAATGTCATCCGACTCTCCATCTTCCCTGTTCAATAAGCGAGATCCGGAAGCAGAATTGGCAAGCCAATCGAACCAGGCCGCTACGAACCCCGACCGTTAAGGAGGGGGCCCCGCCGCGTTGGTCCATTCGGGGACATAGGTGCGAACCGCGACTGGCAACGAGCGGGCCACGGTCACCCACGCATCTTCAACGGACCGGGCCAAGGTAACCGCGCCCACTCTCTTCAGCCCGGCTCCTGGCCCGCCACCGAGGTCACTGCAACTCGACTTTCCTTCGATCGAGCCCCGCCCAGGCGCCACCAAAATCAAGCTCACATTTTTTCTCAGAAACTCCGCTAATTCTTCGCGGGCCTCTCGCTTGCATGAGTGGGGAGGCTGGCAAGGCTGGCTCAAAGGCGCCCCCAAAGCCTCCATATCTCTATTCAAGGAAAAACCATAATGAGGAAATTGAGAACTTTTATCTGCAGCGCAACGACGCGCCAGATGGTGCTGGCGCTGGCGCCCGCGCTGCTCGGGTCAGTCGCCCTCTTCGCCGCCACCGACGACATGGGCGGCATGCACGCAGGCCACAACGTCAAAGTGTCCGCCAAATTGGTGGATATCGTACGCCTGGCCACCCGGCCCTTCCTTGACGTCAACGCCACCGCCGGCGCCGGCTACATGCCCGCCTTCGGCTGTGTCAGCGGTCCCGATCACGGAGCCATGGGCATCCACTACATCAACGGCGATCTGGTCGGCGACGGCGAGGTCGACGCCACCAGGCCCGAAGCGCTCATCTACGAACCGTCCAGCGGCGGCATGCGTCTGGTTGGCGTCGAGTTTATCGTCGACGCCGCCACGTGGATGAAGAATCACACCAGCCCCCCGATGCTGGAAGGCCAGGCGTTTCAATTCGTGAACAGCCCCAACCGCTACGGCATCCCAGCCTTCTTTGAACTCCACGTCTGGGCCTGGCGCGACAACCCCAACGGCGCTTTCGTCGACTGGAACAATAAAGTGAGCTGCGAAGGCCAGTAGCCCGCAACAGGGCGGCTACTCACGCGATAGCGCCAGGCCCGCCAGTCATGGCAGGTATGGTGGCTCGGAGGAGTTCGCGTGGGTAGCCCCTCTGCCCGGTGCCCGGATCACGGCCGTTCCGCTCGCGCCTGGATCGCATGCAGCAGGCCCCACCGGATCATCCCGCTGCCCGGATAAACCAGCGCCCAGTAGCGGGCCATCGTGCGCTGGGCCGCTTCGTCGGTGGCGGCGATCCGAGTCTCCGTAATCAACCGCGTCCGTCCGCCGCCGGCATCCTCCATCAGGAAATTCGCGGCGACTTTGACCTGCCCGGGCGGCCTCCAGCTTCGAAACTCCTCCGCTGTCACCCGCACGGGCTTGTTGTTCCAAGGTTGGCCCGCGAGTCCAAAGACAAACTCATGCGGCGTATCGTCCAAAGTGAAGAAACCGGACTCTGGCCGCTTCACCACATCGAGCACCGGCATCGGGGCCGCCCCAGCCTGTGCGGGAGCCTGCCGCCGCGGGCCGCCCATCACGAACCCGCGGATTCGTCCGAGCGTCTGCATTGCGCCGATATCCGAAAAAGTGACCTGGCGCAGCGCCTCTCGTACGCGTTCAACGGGCGCATTCACCACGAGTTCATGACGTTCCTGGAAGTGATACGCAGGCAGGAAGGCATCGATCCGGCTCGTCGGAGAAGGCGTATCGTAGGCGCTGAGAGGCCAAAACATGCCAGCCGCGAGGAGCACAGCGCCCACACCGGCTCCGGCTGCCAGGCTGTGGAGACGCCGGGCGAAGCCCAGCCATCGCGCGGGCACGAGAATCGAGAAAAGTCCGCAGGCAAAGGTCACCAGTCCGGAGTAAACCAGGACGGAAGGCCACTGCAGCCGCCCCATTGAACTCATCAAAAGCAATCCGCCAGCCGCAACCACAATCACGGCCGCCGCGCGATACCACTGCGCTCGAGTCATAGATTCTTCCGCTTCACCCCCGAGTATAGGAGGTTCCAGCACTCTCCGGAACCAACCGCAGGGAATCCGCCGGAGTCCGCCGTGTGCCGGTGGAGTCACTGACTTCCGTGCTCGAGCAAGCCAGTCTGTCCGAGCGCCGGGATAAACCGGCATGCAGTAGGGAATGCAAGAGTCCTACAGGAAGGGAGTAGCGAACCACCTGGCCTCGAGTCTTGCGGGGCGCGTCGCGAGGCGCGGACCGAAGCGTAGACAGAGGGATCAGTGGGCTGGGTATTGAGCTTCGAGAATGACCCTCTGGGATGCCGACCCTGTGGACAGAAGGGGAAGGCCATGCCGGAGCGGGCGCAAATCGCGAGTCCGTCTCCGGATCCCACGTAGTCGCAGACCCCAGGCACGCTGAGAAACTGCATGCACGAGAACCGGGAGACCTCATCGCCGGCTGCACGGCATCGGAGCAGTCCGGCCGGGAAAGGCGATAGCCACGAGACCGGCGTGAACGGCGGTGAGGAGTCGGATGGTGTCGTAGTACCGATGAAACCTTCGAACAAAGCGACGGAGCAACAGGCTGAAGCGGCGGAGAGGGTGGAGGGAAGGACGCCAACCAAGGAGAACACCGGGCAGGACCACATACCACCGGCACAGGACGGGTACGGTGTGTCACAGGGCCTGGCTGGTGTGCGCAAAGTGGCGAAGGGGAGGAAACAGGAACAGTTCACCACGCTGCTGCACCATCTGACCATCGATCTGCTGAGGCAAAGCTATCTGCAACTGCAGAAGAAAGCGGCACCGGGCGTGGATGGGACGACGTGGCAGCAGTACGGAGAGGGACTGGAGGAGCGGCTCGCCGATCTGAAGGACCGGATCCATCGTGGAACGTACCGGGCACAACCCTCAAGACGGATCTACATTCCGAAGGCCGACGGGCGGCAGCGTCCAATCGGCATCGCAGCCGTGGAGGACAAAGTCGTCCAACAGGCGGTGGTGATCATCCTCAACGAGATTTACGAGGAGGACTTTCGGGGATTCAGCTACGGGTTCCGGCCAGGGCGGAGCCCACACATGGCGCTGGATGCGCTGAGTGTGGGGATTCTGCGGAAGAAGGTGAACTGGATTTTGGACGCCGACATTCAGGGCTTTTTCGACCGGATGAGCCACGAATGGACGATGAAGTTTGTGCAACACCGGGTCGCCGATAAGCGCATTCTGCGCCTGATCCAGAAATGGTTGAAGGCGGGAGTAAGCGAGGACGGCGAGTGGTCGGAGACGGCAGTGGGTACTCCGCAAGGTTCGGTGATTTCACCGCTGCTGGCGAACGTGTATCTGCACTATGTCTTTGACTTGTGGGTAGAGGCCTGGCGGAAGAAGGCAGCGACCGGCGAGATGATCGTGGTCCGCTACGCCGACGATCTCGTGGTGGGGTTTGAGCATCGGACGGAAGCCGAGCAATTTCTCAGGCAGTTTGAGGAGCGGCTGGCAAAGTTTGGGCTGGAACTCCATAAGGAGAAAACGAGGCTGATCGAGTTTGGCAGGTTTGCTCAGGCGAACCGGCGACAACGGGGGGAGGGCGAACCAGAGAGCTTCGCGTTCCTGGGCTTCACGCATCGCTGCGGGCGGTCCAGTCGCGGCCACTATACGATCTGGCGGCAGACGGTGAGGAAGCGGCTGGAAGCGAAGCTGCAGCAAATCAAGCAGACGCTTCGAGCGCGGATGCACGAGCCGGTGCCGCACGTCGGCGAGTGGCTGGAGCGTGTAGTCGAAGGGTTCAACCAATACCACGCGGTCCCGGGCAACTGGGCGAGCCTGCACCGGTTTCGCGAACGAATCGGGCGCCTGTGGTGGCACGTTCTGAAACGGCGCAGCCAAAAAGGCCGACTGGGCGCAGACCGGATGACTCGACTCTTCCAACGCTGGTTGCCCCGGCCCCGGTTGTACCATCCCTATCCCGAGGTTCGCTTTGACGACAGGCATCCGAGGTAGGAGCCGTATGCGGTAATACCGCCCGTACGGATCTGTGCGGGGGGCAGCCAGTGATGGCCGTCCCTACCGCGACTCGCCAGTCATCTACCGCCCCCTCGCCCTCACTCCAGCCGCAACACCTCCTGCGGGTCGACCCGGCAAGCTCGGTTCGTGGGCCCGAACGAAGCCGCCAGGATGGCCAGCAGCATCACCGCCAGACTCGTCCCGTAACCCACTACATCGTGCAGGTTGATCATCACATCGATCTCCGACGCGACGTAGCGCAAAGCGCCCGCCGCCAGGATGGTCCCGCAGGCCAGCCCCGCCGCGGCCAGGCGTCCCGAATACCCGAGGATGAAGGAGGCTATCTGACCATTCGTGGCGCCCAGGGCCATGCGGATCCCAATCTCCCTGGTTCGCTGGCTGACGAGATAGGACATCACTCCGTAGAGTCCGGAGACGGACAGAAGCAGGGCGATGAGGCCCAGCAACGCGGACAGCCACGAAGCGGCCTGTTGGGGATAGACCTCCCAATCCAGCGTCTCCTGCAGCGCGACGACCCGGGCGCCGTGCGCGGAGCCTGGCGCGCGGCCAAGGGCCTGCGCCAACTGCCGCCGGGTATGTTCAGCCGGCCCCTGGCCGCGCACCACCACCAGCGTGCCGGTCCGCAGCACGTCGGGAAAGTGAATGCAGGCCCGCGGCGCGGCGTCCTTCGCTTTGGACACCACATCCGCGCTCACACCGATCACCATCGCCTCCCGGAATGGCGGCATCCGCGAATTGTCCAGCTGGTCCGGCTCAATCCGGATGGTTTTGCCCAGCGGGTCTTCTCCCGGCCAAAGTTGTTTAGCTGACAGTTCGCTGACCACCACCACCGGTGCGCGGTTCTCCGCCTCCACCCGGCTGAACGCACGTCCGCGAACAATGGGGATGCGCAGCAGCCGGAAGCCCTCGCTGGAAATCCGGTTCAGATAGACCCTCTGCCAACCCGGTTGCGAGGCATCGCGCACCTGGATCGTATCCATGTCGTTCAACGGCCGCCCCATGAAGGCGAGCGTGTCGATCCAGGGTTCCTTGTCGAGAATGGCAAGCAGTTGACGGGCGTCCTCCACGCTCTGATTGGCGACGCCGAACACGCCCTCTGCCAGATAGCCGCGATCGATGAGCGTCATCTGCCGGGCGCCGCGCAGCAGAACGCTTGCGGTGACCATCAACATCACGCAGGCTGAGATCTGGCCCACAACGAGCGCGTCGCGGAGCCGGGACACACGCAGGCTGGCCAGTTCGCCCCTCAGTGCGGTAGCCACTGCGATTCGGGTCGCCTGTGCAGCCGGCGCCAGGGCGAACAGGACAGTGGTCAATATCGACACCAGGAGCATGTAGAAGAAAACGTGTCCGTCGAGCGCAAGTTCCGGGATCCGAATGCGGAACAGGATCGTGGGCGGAGCCGTCGCATAAATCAGCTGCAGCAGGAAATGGAGGGCCACCCGGGCGAGCATCAGCCCGGCGGCCGAGGCGGCCGCTGCCGTAATCAGGCTCTCTGTCAGGAGTTGCCGCACCAGACGTCCGCGGCCTGCTCCCAGGGAAAGCCGCACACCGAACTCGCGCTGGCGCGCCATGGCCCGGGAAAGCATCAGATTGGCTGCATTCGCACAGGGGATCAGCATGGTGAGGCCGAACGCGATGAGCAGGGGCAGCGAGTAGGTGAGCGCCGTCCAGGTGACGGGGATGTCCAGTTCGTCGAGCTTGGCGCGGGAAATGTGATCCCATTCGGGGCGGCCCGCTGTGAGTCTCCGCGCGTAAGCGGTCAGCATCGCCTCGGCCTGCTGCGAACTCACCTCCGTCCGCAGGCGCGCAACCACGCCGCGCGCGGGCACCTCAGCCAGGCCGGATAGCCGGTTCCAGGCCTCAATGGGGATCCAGAAATCGGGCGCGCCCACTCCATAGCGGGCGAGCTTCGGATCCGCCACTTCGACCGTGCCCACCGGGGCTCCGGTGAATCCCGGGACCGTCACCCCGATCACTTCGAACGGGACTCCCTTGATCGACAGCCGTCGACCGAGGATACCGTGATCGCTTCCGAAGCGGCTCTTCCAGGCCGCATGGCTGAGTACCAGCACGGGTTCCTGCTCGCCGGCCTGAAACGGGTGGCCTAGCTGCGTGCCCGCCCCTAACAACGACAGGTAGTTTGCGCTCACCATGCCGGCGCGAGCGGGCTGCCCGCCCAGTCCGACGCCCTCCACCGTGCTGACGGCCACGCCAGAGAACGCCCCAATATGCTGTGCGACCGATTCGACATCGCGCAAAGACAGGTGGACCGTTGAGCCGTAGCGGGTCTCGAATTCCGCCGAGACCAGGCTGGCGGGATCCCGGACGGCCAGCGGCTTTAGCAGGAAGGCATTGAATACAGTGAAGAAGGTGGCGTTCAAGCCCAGGCCGAGACTCAGGGTGAGCACGGCGGCCAGGGCAAAACCCGGGCTCCTGCCCACTGAGCGCAGCCCGAAGCGGAGATCTCTTGGCAGGTCGCGCAGCCACTCCAGCACCCGGCCCGCGCGCGTCTCGCCCTCACCCAATGCCCGCACCAGGGGCGCTTCCGGACCTCCGCTCGTATAGTCGGCCCATTCCCGGTGGAACTCCTCCTGGGCGAGCGTTGTGCCCTCATCACTGAGGCTGAAGGCTTCGAGTTCGGGATCCAGCCGCTCCTCATAGCGCAGGGGCGACAGGCCCCAGCGGCTAAGGCGTGCGCGCCGCAGGCTCCACCACACCACGACTTCGATCGCCAGCAATACAAGAAATCCGAAAGGATTGATTGCGCTGTGATACACGATCCACGTAATTGGCGCCAGCAGCAGCGCCATGCCGGCGTAGCTCGCGCAGGCGAGGATCAATGGCCGCTTACCGGGCAGGTAGGAACAGGTGAACGGCATCTTGCGCCAGTCGCGAAAGAGGTACTCGAAGCAGGCGGCAGCCAGAAAGCACATGATGACCGGCCAGGCTACTACGGTAAACAACCCTTCCGCGCGAACGAGTAGGATGGCGGCCGCAATGCCGATGGGGGCCGCGGCGCAGGCGAGGACGAAGCGCTCCACCGCTCTCAGCCAGGCACGGCGACCGTCGCGGTCAGTTATCTGGAAGATCCAATTCGATCGCAGATCCGCGGGCAGGGAAAAGAGGTAGCGCAGCCCAACCAGGATGAAGAGAGTGAGAGTCAGGGCGCAGGCCGTCATCACCATTCCTCCAGCGCCCTTCTCTGGTCCGGTGGCATCCGCAACGTCGGCGGCGGACTTTGCCATCCAGGCAATGGCCACGGCCGAATATGCGATGCCCGCCAGCCGGTGGATGCGGCTGCGGTACATGGTCTTGCAGATAAAGAAGAGAGCCGCCTGCTCGCGCGGGTCAGGCACGCAGAGATCCAGCAGGCGAACCAGGAGATCGAACTGTCGCGGCGCCCGCACGCGTGGTGCTTCCAGCAGTAAGCTGCGATAGCGCTGGAAACTGATCAGAAAGGCGGCCACTGCCAGGCCCGGAGCGATAAATGCCGCCGGATACAGCTGCCCGGTAGAGATCCCTAAACCGCCATACACCGCCGCCGCGGGTCCGGCCGCCAGAGGGAAGCCTGCGATGGAGATCGCGGCGAGGGCGGCCTGCAGCCAGTTCGTCACACGCTCAAAGATCCGGGCGGGCAGCAGGTTGAGCAGCACGCCCTGCAGCGCGACAGGTGTAAAGAACGCCACGGTGCAGGCCGCGGCCAGGACCACGAAACTGTGGACGGCTCCGGCCCCCGCGACGATGTGGAAGACGAGGGCCGCCGGCAAAGTGAGCAGCAGCACAAATGCGCCGTAAACGATAACCACGGCCGAGAATTTCGCCACAAAGAGATCGGCGAAGCTCACTGGGCGGGCGGCCAGCGCCAGGCAGTCGAGCAAACTGGGGTAGAACGATTGCCAGAGCGCCGCCACCAGCAAGGTGGTGATGCACACGGCCAGGCAGGTCAGCGCGTTTAAGTCGGCCGCCATCTCCGCCGGGATCCTCTGCAGCTGTCCGCTGCCGGTGAGCTGGTTGTATTTGAGCAGCAGCGTTGCGAACAGCAGAATCCAACTGGAAGCGAGAATTGCCAGCGCCCCGGCGGCGGTGCGGGTCCAGTCGCCTGAGGAGCCGGTGAGGTCGCTGTCAAAGAAGCGCGGCAGAAAATGACGCAGCAGTTCAAAACGCGGCCCGTGCGTCTCGGCGAACCAGTCGCGCCAATTCTGTCTCATCGCGCCACCGTCTCCAGGATGCGTTGAGCGATCGAATCCGTATCCTCGGCCCGCGTGAGCTGGGCGAAAACGCCTTCAAGCGAGGCCTGGGCCATCAGCAGTCGTAGATTGGCCACGGAATCATGGGCGGCGACCTCACCCTTCCGCAGGATCAGTACGGAGGTGGCTACCTTTTCCACCACCTCCAGAACGTGTGAACTGTACAGCACGATCTTCTTGCGCTCGGCCAGGGCGCGCAGCAGGCTGCGCAGGATCATCGCCGCGCCGACGTCGAGACCTGAAAACGGTTCGTCCAGGATCAGGAGTTCCGGGTCGTGCAGGAGCGCCGACGAAAGCAGGATCTTCTGCCGCATTCCCTTGGAGTAGGATGCCAGCAGCGAGTGGCGCTCCTCCCAAAGTCCGAACAGGTTCAGCAGTTCGTCCGCCTTGGAGTCGAGGACATTGCGCCGCATGCCCTGCAATCGTCCGGAGAGCCGCAGGTATTCGCGCCCTGAAAGATGAGGGTACAGATGGGCTTCTTCGGCGACGTAGCCGATGCGCCGCTGGAACGCCCTCATGTCGCGAACCACGTTCACACCCTGGAACAGGATCTCCCCTTCGGAAGGCTCAATGAGGCCGATCAGCATCTTGACCGTGGTGCTCTTGCCGGCCCCGTTCGGTCCCAGATACCCCAGGATTTCTCCCGGCCCAACCCGAAAACTGACCCGGTTCACGACGGGCACTCCGGCGTAACGTTTGGTGAGAGCGCGAATCTCCAGCATGGCCCCATTAGACGCCGGCAGGCTGTCGCTCGTTCCCGTCTGTATTGAAAAGTACGGATTATGGTCCACTCGCCATTACGGGCGCTGGATGCGTAACTTCAGCACGATCGCATCTCGTCGCGGCTCCGCACACGCACGACCCAACTTCATTGGAAAACCGGCCGGCGCGGACACCTGATGGCAATGTCCCGCGCCAGCTCAAGGCTTCAAATGCCGACCGAAATACTCCTCGGCCCGCTTGCGCGCATCCTCGGTTGCCTCGACATTCGCCGCATTCTTCTGCTTGCTCGCACTGGGATCGTCGAAGTTATGCTCCGCGCCCTCATACGTGGTCAGGCCAATCAGCTTCGACCGTGTCCGAACATCGCTCTCCCACTTCTGGCATCGTTTGGGGGACACCTCTTCATCGGCAGTCCCGACAAACAAGTGCAGCGGCGCGTACGGCACATACGAGTCCTGCACCGCGGCCATGCCGCAACCAGGGTAGAACGCCAGCGCGGCCCGGAAGCCCGTTGCGGGGGTGGGAATGCTGATCCCCGGTGCCTGCGACGACATCGTCACCAGCGCAGTCATGCCCCCGTTCGACCACCCCTGCAGCCCGATCCGGTCCGCCACCACGTCTCTCCGCTTGCGCAAATACTCCAGTGCGCCGTAAGCATCCAGCGGACGCACGGTCTGCTCACTCACCTCCGACGGCCGCTCATCGTAGCTCCCGCGTCCGAAGCCCTCCCAGTATCCGCGTGGTCCGAAACTGTCCACCAGCAGCGTGACATAGCCCCGTTCCGCCCAGAAGGATCCCCAGAACTTGTGCCGTTTCGACAGCGTCTTGGCTTCATACACGCCCTTGGCCAGGGACGAGTACGCACCGGCGCGTCCATGCATCAGCACGACGGCTGGATGCGGACCTGCGCCGTCAGGCCGGTACAGATACCCGATCAACTGCGTCTTCCCATCCGCGCTGGGAAAGTGGACCGTCTCGGGGATAGCATCCGCCGCCATCAGCGCGCTCGCCGCGGCCAGGGTCAATACGGCAGTTTTCTTCATTCGTACAAGCGTAGACGACACCCGGAATCCGTCAAGACAACCAAAGATGGCTGACGAAAGTTGTGTTTCGTCCGCCGCCAGGCGGGACTTCTGCCACGGGCTGCTCGGCGATCCTATCGCGCCTGCCCCGCGGCATTCTCCAGCATCACATTGGAAATCACGCCGGTATCCAGGGTCGTTGGCAGGTGCGAACAGAAGCCGATGCCGGCATAGAAGGGTCCGTCGAAGTGGAGCTGAATGGGCGGGCCGAATTGGTGCAGCGGTTCGCCCTCGATGCTCACCAGGAGCGTGAACGAGTCGCCATGCTTCTCAATTCCGATGCGCCGCGCCTGGAGTTTGGCCAGCGTGCCGCCGAAGCGGTACTCGGCATCCTTCATCTGCCCGCCTCGCGTGGCGCGCCAGGCGATGTGGATCATTCCTGTGCCGTGCTGGCCCGCCATGATCTGTTGGGAGTCGTCGTCGAGAGTCTGGCGAATCACAAGGACCGCCTTCCGATCGCCATAGCCCTCGGGCTTCGGAAACGAGACCGCGGCCGCCAGCGAGAGGTCGCCGGACATCTTCTTCCACAGGAAACGGAACTCGTCGCGCTGATACCAGATGTTGTAACCAGCCGAGTGGATCGTGTATCGCGCGGTGGTTGGATCGAAGCTGGCGCTGCCGGGCACCAGCGCCGCGCCGACATCGGATTGCCCCTCAAAAATGCCGATCGGGATATCGAAATTCCTGCCGGGCCGGTGAAAATCCGCGGGCGGCGGAACCTGCTTGTGGGTAGCGGTGCCGGGCAACGCCCAGTCGGGCACGCTGGGGACGGGGGCCTCCGGGCCCGGCGCCTGCGCGCACAGTGGCGAAGCGGCGGCGAGCATCAGCAGCAGCGGCAGGGTCTTCATGGATACGAGAATTACCATACAGCAGGCAGTCGCGGGTGGCGGCATATACAATGTCGGTATGCATTCCGGACCTCTTCTCCTCGCGGCTCTGGTCGCGGCCGCCGCCGCTCCCGCCCTGATGGCCCAGGCGTCGAGTGCTCCGGTCCGCCCGCCGATTTTGGGCGTCGCCCACATCAGGCTGAAGACCGCCGATTTGGCCGCGGCGCGCAATTTCTACGGCCGCTACCTGGGCTATCAGGAGCCGTTCGAACTCGACTCGCTCGCCGTGTTCAAGGTGAACGACCGCCAGTACATCGAAGTGGAGCCGACGCTGAAGCAGGAATCGGAAGACCGGCTGGTCCACATCGCGTTCGAGACCGGCGATGCCCGCCGGTTGCGCGATTACCTGGCCAGCCGCCTCGTGGAGGTTCCGCTCGCCGTTAAGCCGGATGCGGACGGCAACCTGAGCTTCTTCATCAAAGACGCCGATGGGCACAGCGTGGAGTTCGTCGAGTATTCGAAAGGTTCGCTGCACAGCCGGAACTTCGGCAAGGCGCTGCCGCGCACCCGCATCTCCGAACGCATGATTCACGTGGGTTTCACCATCCAGGATCGCGCCGCGGCGGACAAGCTGTACCGGGACATCCTGGGCTTTCGCCTGCAGTGGTACGGGGGCATGACCGACGAGCGCACCGACTGGGTCTCGATGCGCGTGCCCGATGGCACGGACTGGCTCGAATACATGCTGAACCAGCCCCATCCATCGCCGAAAACTCTCGGTGTCATGAACCATCTGGCGCTAGGCGTCCCAAGCACGGAACAGGGATATAAGACAGTAGTCGAACGCGGCATGAATCAGCCGGATAAGCCAAAAATCGGCCGCGACGGGAAGTGGCAGTTAAATCTCTACGATCCGAACTTCACACGCGCGGAGTTGATGGAGCCGGCGCCGGTTCAGCCGCCTTGTTGCTCGCCGATTCTGGCTCCTTAACGGCTCTCCAGGGAGAACTCGCAGAACTGGATGCCGGCGACAACGTTGGGTGTTTCAAGTGGCCGCACATTCGGTGCTGCTCGAACTGGTCTGTTTGTTGGGTGCTCATCCGTCGGCCATCAGGTCACGGGGCACTCATGTCACAATCGCACTCAACAAATGACGGTCAAACACACCTGGACCTTCAAGTCTCGCTTCCGATCCAAAGCATACAGCTGGAAGGGATCGAACCTCGCGATCAAGCGGCTGAAGGAGGCGGTCTCCGAGATCAGGAAGGTATCACGCACGGATGCCGTCACGGCAGCCGATGGAGCCGTGAACCTCTTCGAGCGATTCTGGCCATCCCTTGAGCATATTGATACGTCCTCCGGAGCGCTGGGCTCCGCCGTCAACTGTACACAGGAGCAACTGCTTCCGCTGGTCATCGAGGCCCCGGCCGATCGGAAAACGCGCGACAAATGGCTCGACAGGCTATGGCAGGCGATCCAGGACGACGGTGTCGATTACCTCTGGCCCGTCCAGGACAACTGGGGCGCCCTGTGCGCATCGCCCGCCGTCGCCTCGCAGTGGGCCGATCAATTCACCGGTATCATCCGGATGGCTTGGTCCGACCCACAGCGGAGCGGCTACTTCAGGGGCACCAGTCTTTGCTTCTCCAGTTTGCTCGCGGCTGGACGGCATCAGGATCTCTGGGGCATTCTTGCTCTCGCCCGTTTTCCCTTCTGGCACCATCGGAAATATGGAGTCGATGCCTTGCTAAAGGACGGCAGGGTCGAAGAGGCGTTGGCCTACGCCGAGGCAAGCCGGGGGCTGAATCAACCGGATCACGAGATTGACGCGGCGTGCGAACTCATCCTGCTCAATGCCGGCCGTGTCGACGAAGCTTACGCACGCTATGCGCTCACCTCGGGCGAAAGATCCACGGGCGTCGCAACGTTTCGGGAGATCGCCAGGAAGTATCCGAAACGCGATCCAGCGGGCATTCTCATCGATCTCGCGAGATCCTCCGGGGAAACCGGTCGCTACTTCGCCGCCGCGAAAGATGCTGGATTCCATGACTTGGCGCTGGGCTTCGCGGAAGCGGGCCGCACCGATCCGCGAACGTTGAGTCGCGCCGCGCGAGATCTCGCGGAGAAGAATCCGGCATTCGCGTACAAAGTGGGAAAGTTGGCCCTGGAACGGTTTCTGCAAGGCTACGGGTACGAGGTGACGCCGCTGGATGTTCTCGATGCCTACCGGCACTTCGTCAACGCCGCCGGGAAAATAGGCCGGGTGGGAGCTGCGAACCACGACGCGATCACTCTGGCAAACGCAGCCACAGCGCAGAAGTCCAATCCACTGGCGGACGCGCTCCTGCGCCGCATCCATTCAGGCGCATGGCCTCGCTGATCAGCCCTGCGCCCGTACTGGATGGCTGAAACCGAATGAATGATGCCCTTCAGCGGGAACCGTCTCACTTCGCATTACCAAGGCAAAGTCGCCGATCGCAGGCCATCCCCCGGCAACCTGTTCAAGCTGGCGCGCGTAGCCGCCGCTCACTCGTTTCCTGCCGTTCCTCCCTGCCACCGGAACGCCTGGTTACCCTTGCACTTGCACGGACCTGTAGTACCATGGAACACGCTCATGACGACTCCATCCAGGCTGATGCGTTCCTTGACGCTGGCCTCACTGCTTTGGTCGCTACCTATGACTGCCCAAAACGAATTACACCAGGAAGACCGCCAGGCTCTTCTGAAGATCCTGAACGAAATCGAAAAGGCCATCAATGCGCAGGATATCGAGGGCATGATCGCCCAGATGCGCCCCGACTGCACTGTGACGTGGTGGAATGCGGAAGTCTCCCGCGGCCATGACGAAATTCGTGCCTACTACCGGAAGATGGTCAAGGATCCGGGCCGCTACATCACCAAATACACGACCCGGGCGAAACTCGGCGAGCACGCGCTCTTCCTGGGGTCGGGCGGCGACGTCGCGGTAGCCGATGGCAGTATGGAAGACGAATTCTTTCCGGTCATCCGCGGTCCGTTCCGTTTGAATTCGCGCTGGAGCACGACCGTGGCGAAGACCGGCGGCGAGTGGAAAGTCGCCTCATTGCACCTGTCCTCCAACGTTTTCACCAACCAACTGATTACCGAGCTGACGCGGGCCTTATGGTACGCGGGCGGCGCGGGCCTCCTGATTGGCGGGCTGGCCGGCTGGCTCCTGGGCCGCCGCGGACGGCAGCGCCTCAACCCATAGCCTTCTGCGTAGCTAGCCGCGCGGCCAGGGCGATCTTCCAGGTCCTCTCGCTCCAAAAAGCGGCTAAGCCAGTACACTCCGGCAATATTGCACGCATTTTGCCAGCTCGGCCAGGGTGGAAGATCCCTGCGGAACCGGATGCTCCATCTCGATGGTGGCCTGGAAGGCGTACTTCTCCGCTCTCATCATCTGGAGAATCTCCTTCAGCGGGGTATCGCCCTCACCCCATGGCACGTTGGGGCCGTTATTCGCCTTCCGGTCCTTCAGATGCACGTGAGTCACCCGAGCGTGGTTCTGCTTGATCCACTTGGCTGGCGAAAAGCCATTCGCGGCGAAAAAGTGGCCAATGTCCACGTTGGCGCCGTTGTACTTGGAATAGGAGAACGCCTGTTCCCACGACTCGAGGCGGCCGAATGCCTCCGGGTCTGTCAGGTTGCCGTGCCCATGGTAGCCCACCATCATCTTGTGCTTCTCCGCGAAGGCTCCCATTCGCTTCGTCGTGCTGACGGGGATCTCGCAGGAAATCGCGTTCGCGCCCAGTTCGCGGGCTAATTGGAAGGCGTAATCGAGTTCATCGTCCGTGAACCCGTCCACTCCATCGAACTTCACGATCTGGATGAGGACTCCAGCGTCCTCGTACTTGCGGCGGAAGTCGCGGAACCCGCTCATCGACTGGGAGAGCCTCCATTTCTAAGGGCTTCGGTCGCAGCTTTCCGCTCCGCCTGCTGTTCCGGCGTGAGCGGAGCTCGTCCGCCTGGCGGTGGGGCGCCATTCGGGGCTCCGCCGGGCGCCGCGCCTCTGCCGCCAGCCGAAGGTGCGCCGGAAAAACCCGGCCTGCCCGCGGGCGCCGGCGCGCCCAGCGAGTCCTCCACCGGGCGCGACCGCAGTTCCAGCGCGCTCAGGCTGATGGTTGGCTCCAGACAGTACTTGAGAATGTCGTCCGCTCCGCCCGGCATGCCGCGAAAAATATACGGCACATTGGCTCCAACCTGTACGCCGCCGAAATTGGAGTTTGGCTTGGCCGCGCCGAACGATCTACCCGTGGAAAGTGCTCCCAGCCCGAGCACTCCCACTTCACGCCTTGTCAGCTTCATAACTTCCCTTTTCTCATCCGACACTACAGCTTCAATTCCGATCCTCGCCGGAACATCGGCTTGACCAGTTGGTTCGCTTCCTCGCTGTTCGTGAACCGCGTGTTCTTGCTGTCCCAAAGCAGTTTCCCGGGGACGCGCCAGGCAATGCAGACCAGTGCCAGCCACTCCGCGTAGGGCGCTGTAATGCCGAAATTGGAACAGGACGCATCACCGCCCTTACACGCGCGAACCCAGTCCAGCATGTGACCCGGAGAGCGCGTGAGAAGTTGCGGCGGCAGCTTGTACTCCTTCCATCTTGCCGAAGGCAGCAGCCACACGCCCTCGCCGCGATTGCTGGTGGCCAGGACGCCTTTGCTCCCCACGAGCACCGATCCGTTTCCCGCCAACACGCCGCGCGGGGACGCTCCTCGCGGGGGTTGCTGCGAGGCCGAGGTCAGGATTTGAGTCCCTTGGAAAACCAGGACTCCAGGACCGCCGGCGCCCCTGGGCGGACCATCCGCCGAGGCTCCTCGTCCGCCGGCGCCCGCCGGACCTCCTCCGGGACCTCGCATGCCCCCGGGTCCGCCTCGGCCAATAGCTGTCGGCCGGCCTTTGTCGGCCAGATTGTCGGGCGGAGGCAGAATCGCCTCATCCTCCATCCCCGGTACCCGGAAGGCCTCGGGGTCGGATGCCCGGACAGCCTCGTGGTAGTAGACCGACACCGGTGGCATCGGTCCCCGTGCCGGGAAGTCCAGCCGCACCACACCCCGTGTCGGGTAGGTGTACTTGCTCTTTCCTGTCTGGCTGACGCACTCCACGCTTTCCGGCGCGCCCAATTGCAGTGCGGTATGCACGGGCCCGGCCGTATGCGTCGCCCAATTGCCGATCTGTCCTGTTCCGAAATCGTAAAAACCGCGCCAATTGTAGGGCACATACCAATCACTGAACGGGCGCGCCGCTGCATTGCCCAGCCACAGATTCCAATCCAGCGTCTTGGGAACGTCCTTTGACGGCGGCAACTGCGCCAGTTCGGTAGGATACGTGCTCGGTGAGGTCGCGACGTGCGCTTCCCGAACCTCGCCGATCTCGCCGGACCAGACAATCTCAGCGGCCACCCGGTGGCATTCGTGAGAAAAGCCCTGGTTGCCCATCTGCGTCGCGACCTTGTACTTCGCTGCCGCATCGCGCAGCAGCCGGGCCTCCCACGGAGTCCTGGTCAGCGGCTTCTCGACATAAACATGCTTGCCCTGCTGCATGCAGGCGAGGGCGATCGTTGCGTGCATGAAATCGGGGACGGCGACGATGCACGCATCGATGTTCTTGCCTTCCTTGTCCAACATCGCCCGGTAGTCTTTGTACTTCGGGGCTTTGCCATGGCGGTTGAACGCGTCGGCCGCACGCGCCTCGTCCACGTCGCACAGCGCTGCGATGTTCTCGGTCGCCGCGGCGTCGTTGAGGTCCACTCCACCTTGTCCGCCACATCCGATGGCAGCCACGTTGAGCTTGTCGTAGAACGGCTTGTATCCAAGTGCGCGCAACGACGGTACACTGCCGAACCCGCCGGCGGGTACGGCCCCCGCGAGCAGGGAGCCATAGAAGAAGTACCTTCTGGAAACACCATCACTCATGAATCACCAACCTCTCGCTTCGCCGGCCCAGGGCTCGAAGTAGGCTGCCCTTTCGCTGGCTGCGTAAATCCTATCACTCCTCTGAAACTTGTACCGGCGCCTGCCGTTCTCCGGTAGTAGCTTAGCCGATGACGTCAAAAAGTCTGGCAAGATCAGAGGCGTCAGGTCTCGCCGCGTTGCCAATGGGATCGCTCACTAATTACTTTCGAGTATTGATTGAATTCGCCGAATGACCGAGTCTACGGAGAGGAGTTTTTACGCATGCCCCACATTTCGCTACCCGAAGGCCTGCCGGGCATTCTCGGCCCCATGACCTTTCGGCCCGAGACCGCCAGGCCGATGAATGAACTGGCCGACGTCCTCCTGCGCGGGCCAGGTTCTCTCACGCCGGGCGAGCGCGAACTCATCGCGACCTACGTCTCCTCCCGGAACGACTGCTTCTTCTGCCAGACCGTTCATGGCGCTGTCGCCGCTCATCACCTGGGCGGGAATGAACAGCTCGTCCTCGACGTCAAGCAGAACCCCTCCGCCGCCGGTGTATCCGAAAAGATGAAGGCTCTGCTCGCGATCGCCGGCAAAGTGCAGCGCGGCGGGAAGAACGTCACCGCAGAGGATGTCGAGCGGGCTCGCGAACTCGGCGCCACTGACCTCGAGCTTCATGACACCGTGCTGATCGCCGCCGCGTTCTGCATGTACAACCGCTACGTCGACGGCCTCGCCACCTGGGCTCCGGCGGATCCCCAGGTTTACCGTGAGTCAGGCGCGCGCCTGGCCGCCGAGGGCTACGCGGCCTCTACAGCCAGACAAACCGCGGCTCGATAAGAGTTCTCAACATGGCACACATCAAACTCCCTGAAGACCTGCCGGGCATCCGTGGCCCCTTCGCCTTTCGTCCCGAAACGGCAAAGCCCATGTCCGAACTGGCGGAAGTATTGCTGCACACCCCAGGCTCCCTCTCCATGGCCGATTCGGAGCTGATCGCGACCTACGTTTCATCCCGCAACGATTGCCACTACTGCCAGACCTCGCACGGCGCCATCGCCGCTTACCACCTCGGCGGAGATGAGCAACTCGTGCTCGATGTGAAACACGACTTCGAGAGTGCCGGCATCTCGGAGAAGCTCAAGGCCTTGCTGAACATCGCAGGCAGGGTCCAGCAGGGCGGCAAACTGGTCCGGGCGGAGGACGTCGGGCGGGCCCGCGGTCACGGCGCTACCGATCTTGAGATCCACGACACCGTGCTCATCGCCGCGGCCTTCTGCATGTACAACCGGTATGTCGACGGTCTCGCCACCTGGGCGCCGGCCGACACCGAATCGTACCGCCGGCGGGCGGCGGCTGTCGCGGAAAATGGCTATATGGGCGCCCTTGCGGCCGTGGCGGCCCAGGCGGCTGCTTCGAAAGGCGAGTAGGGGCACCAGCAATTCTCGACGGGAAACTCGAGATCGAGAAACCGGCCGGACCGCGCCGTCCAACCCAGTCCAACGAAGCTAGGAGAGCTATGTCGGATCAAGCTACTACGGGGCGGCGCGATCGCCGTCGCTACACGCCCAAGCCGGAGATCGTTTCACTGCTCAAGGTTTCGGGCAATCCGGTCAATGGACTGGGCGAAAAGGACATCCGCCGGCCCTCGCCCCACTTCTGGCATCCGCCCGACCTGCACCCGTGGGGTGAGTTGCAGCTTGTCGCGCGAACAAATTCGCGCAAATGCCCAGGCTCGGCGGAGGCCTTCGCGGCGGCGTATGAGCGCCGGGAACTCCTTCCCGTTGCCACACAACGCAACGCCGCACCGGCCGCCGAGCTGTCCGCCGCCGCCACCCAATTCGCTCTCGCACACGAAGCGGATGACGTCGGCATCGCCGCCATGGACCCCCTCTACGTCTTCGAGGGGTACAGGATTGATGAGCCCTGGGTGATCGTGCTCGCACTCGCACACGACTACGAACGCCTCAAACAGGTCCCTTCCGACGAGACCAACGGAGCCGGTGTTTGCGACGTGGGCGACCAGTACGCCCGCGGCACCAGGGCTTCCTACGCGCTGGCCAACTGGATCCGCTCGCAAGGCTACAACGCCCACCCGTATCCCGGCCCCTCGGCGGACGCCTTGCTTCTCATTCCGCCCGCCATTGCCTCCGGCCTGGGCGAACTCGGAAAACACGGGTCCATCATCAGCCGTCATTTCGGATCCGGCGTGAGGCTCGCCGCCGTCACCACCGACATGCCGCTGACGCCCACCGGACCCGACCGGTTCGGCGCCGACGACTTCTGCCAAACCTGCCAGATCTGTACCCGGGAATGCCCTCCGGGCGCCATCGTCGAACAGAAGCAGATGGTTCGCGGCGTCGAACGCTGGTACGTGGATTTCGACAAGTGCATCCCCTACTTCGCTGAGGCTGCATCGTGCGGAATCTGCATTGCCGTCTGCCCCTGGACCCGCCCTCGGGTAAGGCCAAAACTGCTCGCCACCATGGCGCGCCGGCTCGACCAGGCAACAAGCCATCCGGGCGCTTCGGAACTCTCCGCCCCAGCACTCGAGTCGTAGCGCAAGGCACTGTCCGCACCCGGATGCCCTTCCGGCGAAACAGGATCCCTCTCGGGCCGGCCCATCTCGCCGCGAACCGGTCGGCTGCCCGCAAAATGTCCTCCGCGTAAAGCTCTCCACCCCTCGCCGCCCGGCGATTTTGGCCCGAACCCCGCCGCCCTCAGCGCCGCCCGGCACGCGCATACAACACCCTAACTTCCGTTCCACGTATGGTTTAGCCGCGCATGGAGAAAGCAGCCAGGAATCAGGCCCCAACCATGTAGCGCCGCAATTGGATCGGCGAAAGTCGTTCCTGACGGCGCCGTCACCACGACGAGCTCAAACCACTTTAAACCTGAACAGACCAGAAAGGACCAAGACAATGCCTGCCCTTGCCGAACACATCCAGAGACCAGGAATCACGCGGAGACTGTGGAATTGGATCCCACTGCTCGTATGCTTGCTGGCCATCAGCCTCACTACGCCCACCGCGAAAGCGAGTTTCATCCTCCAGTACAACGGCGCAACTTTTTCAAACAACGACCTGGACTGCAGCTCAGGCCAATGCCTGTCGGGAAGCCTCATCATGGAGTTTAACGTCCTGGGTGCGGTACCCGCCCCTTCCACCCCGTTCTGTCTGGACCTCAACTCGCTCGGGAGCACCTCCGGCAGTTGCCTCGCCGTCGGCTTGGCGTCCGTCCGAAATGGCGCAACTCAATTCCAAATCGTGGGCAACCCCAACAACCTCGCTACCCTTCAACTCTCTCCCTCCGGCTCCTATTGGCTCGTCTATCTCGATGGCCAGTCCAACCAGAATCCGCCCAGCAGTGTCCTGACGAGGAATTCCGCCACCGGGGGCTCCGACCTGCTGATCCTCAACGACGGCACACACGGGGCGCTTCACGGGCGCAGCAATGTACCCGGAACCTGGACCATCATTGAGCCATCAGAAGCGCCAGTACCCGAGCCGGCCACCTGGACCGCAATGGCCACAGGCCTTGGGTTAGTCGGGCTGCTCCGCGGAAAGCGCAAGACGGCGGACCCTTCAGGCCATGAACGTGAACCCGGTTCTCCCGGCCGGTCTCAGCCGCTGGTCTGAATCCAGGGAATTCCCTCAACCGCTGGCCGCGCCAGGTCCCAGGTTCGAGCCCTTCTCGCCCACCGCGCGGGCCCATGGCGCCACCCTCGCGCCCAGGCCCGCCGGACCGGGCACCGCCCAGGGGGTGCCCGGTCTGCCGCCGCTGGCGCGGTTCCGGGTTGGAGCCGAACATCCGGGACAGCGACCAGTGCGGCCCGTATAGCTCGACGCAAGTCTCTCTATTGAGGCGGCTTGCTCGCGCTTCTGATCATTCTCCGAATCGCCCGGCCGCGCCCCATACACTCTGGCGCCACATTTTTCCGGTTGCACTGATAAAGGCCAGGCCTCATCTCCCCCCGAAAACAGAGAGGAAAACATCTTGTCCCAGAACGTGTCCGGTCTCATCGCTCCGGACTCTGCCGCCCCGGCCGAGTCCCCGCGAGCCTCTACCCCGCCAGCCGGCTATCGGTTCTCCGTCCTCACCGGGTACCTCGGTTGGGCTCTCGATTCCTTCGACTTCTTCCTGGTGGTGTATTGCCTGACCGCCATCGCCGCAGAGTTCCACCGGAAGGACTCTGATATAGCTCTGGCCATCACCCTGACGCTCGCCTTCCGGCCTCTGGGGGCAATCCTTTTTGGTCTGCTCGCTGACCGGTTCGGGCGCCGGTTGCCGTTGATGATCGACCTCATCTTCTATTCCGTCGTGGAAATCCTCACCGCCTTCGCCCCGAACTACGCAGCCTTCCTCGCGCTGCGCGCCTTGTTCGGGATTGGGTTGGGCGGGGAGTGGGGCGTCGGCGCCTCGCTCGTCATGGAAAAGACGCCTACGGCGCGCCGCGGCCTGGTCTCGGGCTTGTTGCAGCAGGGCTATGCCATGGGCAATCTGCTCGCCGCCGGCTGTTACTACTTCTTCTTTGACAAGTGGGGCTGGCGCCCGCTCTTCTTCATCGGAGGGCTGCCGGCGCTCCTCTGCCTCGTGATTCGCCTGCGCGTGTCCGAATCGGAGGTTTGGCAGGTCCAGAAGAAGCGGACCGTCCGGGAGATCCTGGCGGAACTCTATCGCCACCGGACGCTGCTGTTCTCGATGATAGGCCTGCTCGCGGCTTTGAACCTGGCAGGGCATGCCACCGTGGATATGTACCCGACCTTCCTGCAGCGAAAATGGAATCTCCTGCCCACTACAAGGTCCGCGGTCTCCGCCTTGGCCTTGACCGGAACCTTGATCGGCGCCCTGTTGATCGGCTACCTCTCAGATCGCATCGGCCGCCGCCGTTCCATGGCCGTGGCCTTTGGACTTGCCGTCCTCGTCGTCCCCCTGTGGGCTTTCGCGCCAACTCTCGCCCTCACCATTGCCGCCGCGTGGGTGATGCAATTCCTGGTGCAGGGCGCCTGGGGTGTGATTCCCGCTCATCTGGCGGAACTCGCGCCCAGTTCGGTCCGAGGCTCGCTGCCCGGCTTTGCCTACCAGATGGGGGCATTGGTTTCCAGCGCGATCGTCTACATCCAGGCCCTGGCGGCGGAACACATGCCCTATTCCAACGCCATGGCCATCACCGCGGGCACCGCACTGGTTCTGGCCACCATCGCTTCCTGCCTGGGCCAGGAGCGCAAGGGCCGCGACCTCAGCGAGTGACCGGAGCGCGGCCTCAACCGGCATCACCCCTCGTCGCGCAGCGTGGTCACCGGATCCACCCCAGCCGCCCGATGCGCCGGTAGCCAGCCTGCCAGCAACCCAACCAGGACCATCGCCAGGCAACTGGCCGCGAAGGCCAGCGGATCCAGGGGCGACACTTCGTACAGCAGGCTCTTCATCACCCTGGTCAACGCCAGGGCGCCCAGCAGGCCGATGCCCAGCCCGATACATACCAGCGACACCGCGTTTCTCAGCACCTGCGAAAGCACGTCGCGCGAACGCGCGCCCAGCGCCATGCGGATCCCGATCTCCCTCCGCCGCTGCGACACCGTGTGCGAGATGACGCCGTAAAGGCCGATGCCCGCCAACAATGCGGCAATCACCGCGAAGACGCCAATCAACCAGGCCGGACGGCTGGCGCCGGACAGCGTGCGCTCTCTTACCTGCTCTAGCGTCACCACCTCACCCAGCGGAAGCTTCGCATCCACGCCGCGCACGGCTTCGCGCAGGGCCGTGACCGCCGCCGCCACGTCGGTCTGGGCCAGGACGATCAGTTTGACGTGTGTGGCCGGCGTCTGGGCCAGCGGCACATAGACCACCGCCGGATCGGGCATGCCCGGCGGCCCCACCCTCTCTCCCCGAATCACGCCCGCGATCTCCACCTCGGGCATGGACATGGTGGGCTCCCCGAAGGGCGGCATCGAGACGCGCACTTTGCGGCCGACGGCCTCTTGCACCCGGCTCACATCCTTCAATCGCGCCGCCAGCGCCTCGTTGATCACCACCACTCGTGGCGCGCTGGCCGTGTCCCGGGCCGTAATCCCGCGACCGGCCAGCAGCGGAATCCCGAGTGTCTGGAAATACCCCGGATCCACGCGCTTCAGCCGCACCCGCACCAGATTCCGTTCGCCCGGCTCCTGCAGTGCCTCGCCATTGCCAATCCACTGCAGCGGCATGTGCGAAGTCATCCCCACCCGGCTGACACCGGGCACGGACCGCAGGCGCTCCGCCACGGCCTCGTAGAACTGAGCCGCCTTCTCCGGTGTCGGATACGACGACTTCGGCAGATCCACCGACGTCGTGATCACGTGTTCGACGCGGATCCCTGTCTCTATCTGCTGCAGCTTCAACAGGCTCTTCAACAGCAGTAGGGCGCCGCACACCAGCACCAGCGACAAGCCCACTTCGCCGATCACGATGGCCCGCCGCACCAGGGCGTGCGAGCCCGACGATCCGCGGGCCGCCCGGTTCAATGTCTGCGCCAGGCTTCCAAACGAGGTCTGCAACGCCGGAAACGTACCCGTCAGCAGCGCCACGGCCAGCGCAACCAGGCCGGCGAAACCCAGCACGCGCGGATCCAACGTGACCTCCGCCGTGAAAGGCAGCGCCTCTTTCAATGCCGGCGTCGCCACTCGAATCAGCGTCCAGGCCAGCACCACTCCGGCCGCGCCGCCCAACAGGCAGAGTACCAACGTCTCCGTAAGCAGTTGAGCCACCAGCCGGCCCCGGCTCGCGCCGAGCGCGGATCGGACCGCCAGTTCCTTCGACCGCGCCGCACCCTTGGCCAGCAGTAGGTTCGCCACGTTGGCGCAGGCGATCAGCAACACCAGCGCCACCGCGCCAAAAGCGATCGAGATCGATCGCTGCAGGTTATCCCCCACCAGCAGGCGGGCCAACCGCTCCACTACGATGGCGCCCTGCCGGTCCTCCTCCGATGCCTTCTCCATCGTGGCCGCATAGACGGCCTGCATTCGACCATTCACCTGGGTCAGCTCCGCCCCCTCCCGCAGACGGCCGTAAACCATCAGCCAATGGCTCTTGCTCTCTCGCTCGACGGGCGTGAACGCCAGCGGTTTCCAGAACTTGGTCTCGTCGCGGTCGAACGCGCCCGGCGCCAGGACGCCAATCACCTGGTACGGTTCACCGTCCAGCATCGGCCGGCGGGTGAGGATGTCCGGGTCGGCTCCGAAATCGTTCTGCCATGTGGCGTGACTCAGGACAATCACCCGCGCTGCCGTCCCCTGGTCCTCCTCGGCGGAGAACGTCCGGCCCAGCCTGGCCTGCGTGCCGAACACCCGGAAGTACTCGGAGGTTACCGCCTTGCCATTCAGCCGCGCCGGTTCACCGCCGTTCTGCAGCGCCACCGAGATGGACTGCTCGGCCGACAAAGCCTCAAAATCGGTGGCCAGCCGCTTCCATTCCAGAAAATTCGCGGCGCTCGTGGCGTTCGACACTCCGGGCCGCGGCGCCTCCCACACACGCACAATCCGGTCCGGCTCCGCGAACGGCAGCGGCTTCAACATCACCGCGTCCACTATGCTGAACATCGCTACATTGGCGCCTATGCCCAGCGCCAGCACGCCCACCACCGAGGCCGTGAAACCAGGCGACCGGGCCAGGGACGACAGCCCGTATCGAAGATCCCGCAGGAGTGCTTCCAGCCACACGAAGCTGCGCCGCTCGCGATGCAGCTCCTTCACCTGCTCCACCCCTCCAAATCGCAGCCGGGCCTCCCTCCGGGCGTCTTCCGGCGAAAGCCCGCGGGCCAGCGCGTCCCGCTCGGCCAATTCCAGATGCGCCTCAATCTCCCCTTCGAGTTCCCGCTCCAGCCGCCGCTTGCGCAGCAGCGCCAGCAGATTGTGGGCCGTCCGCCTCAGTGTCATGACTCCTCCAGAAAGCGCGCCACCAGCGACGTGGCCTTCTCCCAGTTCGCCACCTCCACCAGCAGTTGTTTCCGCCCGGCCTTGGTGATCGAGTAGACCTTCACCTTGCGGTTGGTCTCGGAGATGCCCCACTCCGTCTGGATCCAGCCCTCCTGCTCCAGCCGGATCAACGCGGGGTGAACGGACCCCTGGCTCAACTGCAGCGTGTCACCTGAGACCTGCTCGATGCGCCGCGCAACGGCATAGCCGTGCAAGGGCCCCATCACCGCCAGCGTTCTTAACACCAGCAGATCCAAAGTCCCATACGGTACTTCTGATTGTTGTTTCGACATGTCGACTCTCGACAGCTTCAGGATGAAGCAGGGCCGCCCGGGTGTCAACCGGCAAAGCTGTAACCTTTTCACCTGCTGCCGGATGCCAGGGGCCTTCGGGTCCGGTTCGCACTTCCAGGACGAATCGGGAGAGATACCTGCCGGCGGTGTAGCTGGATGCGGGTCGTTGGGACTCTATATAAGTGAGAGCCGGGCGCGCTGATCGTGGCCCTCGACGGCGGGCGCGTGTGATCGCGCAGTCATGTCGGGGCGGCAAACGCGGGCGCGTGGCCAATTCCGCGGCTTCGAGTGTCTTCCGTGCAAGGCTGATTTGCCCGGCGGCGTCGGACGCCATCTGGTGATCCCGGCTGTCAGGTCAGGTATTCGGGCCGCTCCTATCAGGTAAACCGAAGTCTCGCCAGTTCCAGGGCTGCGAACTGAATACCCCAGATGCGCCTGCACATTTCGCCGGTCAATACACTTCTCGTTCTCATCGCCTTTGGCTGGTTCCTGCTATTTGCGCATAAGGGGCTCGCGGCGCCGTTCTCCGGCGACGATCTGATGAATCTGCACGGCTATCTCTGTCACTCGCCTGTCTCGTTGATCGTCGATAACCTGTGCTACTGGTCCACGTCCTACCGGCCGTTGGGCGGGCTCTTCTACGTCCTGTTCTACAGTTGGTTCGGCTTCGATCCGCTGCCGTTCCGCGTGGCGTGCTTCGGGCTTCTGGCGCTCAACCTCGGCTTGCTCTGGCGGTTCACCCTCCGGCTGTCAGGCTCTCGCGAGGTCGCCTTCCTCACCCTCTTGCTTGCCGGCTACCACGCTTGGTTCGTCGACCTCTACTACAGCACCGGAACCATCTTTGACCTCCTCTGCTATTCCTTCTACCTCGCAGCGTTCAACCTCTACTTGAATGCCCGTGCACAACGCCCCAACCTGTCGTGGCGTCAGTTGGGGACCGTCTCCGCCCTGTACGTGTGCGCGCTCAATGCCAAGGAGATGGCCGTGAGCTTGCCCGTGTTGCTGGCTGCCTATGAGGCGGTCTACCACGCGCCGGCGCTTCGGCAGGGCGTTCACCGTTGGCTCCACGCGGAGGGCCGGGGCGTTCTGGTGACCGGGCTCCTCACCCTGCCCTATGTCGCCGGCAAGCTTCTGGGCGCGGGCAGCCTGGTGGAGAACCCGGCCTACCGGTTGACGATCTCGCCTGGCCGCTACCTGGACACCTTCCATCTATACCTGAATCCGCTGCTCTACCAGGACCACGTCTTCCGAGACCCGAATACCGTACAACTCCTGTCGGGGATGCTGGCGCTCGCCTTATGGAGACGCAGCCGGCCGTTGTTGTTTGCGTGGTGCTTCCTGCTGGCAAGCCTGCTGCCCGTGGCCTTCATCGCCCACTATGCGGCGTTCTTCCTCTACCTCCCAATGGCCGGCTGGGCACTGTACGCGGCCGTGCTGCTGGTCATGGTGAGAAGACTTCTGGCGAGCCTGCTGGTCCGCGTGGTAAGGGTCGGCGGCACGCGGGCTGAGCGGTTGCGGATGATATCTGTAGCGGTACTACCCCTCCTGCTCGTCTCGTGCCTTGCTCCCTGCCATCGGCGCGAAAGTATGAAGACACTTCGTACCTTCATCAGTGTTCAGCCTCCGTCGCGCCAACTCGCTGGGGAAATGACTGCTCTCCAACCCGGCCTGCCCCACGGTGGGCGGGTGCTGTTTCTAAGAGATCCGTTCGCCCGGGACGACTACTTCCTGCTCTTCCTGACGCGCCTTCTTTACCGGGATATGAGCATCATCGTCGAGAGGGCGCCCCTGGGGCAGGGCCCGCTCATCCAGCACGGCCACTACGATGCGGTCTTCGGCTTCCAGCACGGCCATTTAGTGCGCGCGACTTGGACCCAATGATGCCGGAGGTTCGCTGGAATCACACCAGCGGATGCGCGAGAATCCTGCCTTTTCGCCGAATGGAAAGGATCGTGGGTTGGACGGCTGCGCTGGACATCTCTCCATCATTCGGCATAAAGGAACAACCTTTCTCCGCCAATGCCCACCACCCTTCCGGCTTCTGCGAGAATTTGGGCATGCGGATATTCCTGGGGATCGTGTTGATGACGCTATCGCTCAGCCAACTCCTCGCGTGCTCCTGCGCAGGCCCGGGCACTCCGTGTTCAGCCGCCGGAAGCGCTGCGGCCGTGTTTACCGGAACCGTGCTCTCTGTTACCGATCCAGTGTGGCCCCAGTCCGTTCCCCCATCCAACTCGGCGCAGCCGGCCGGCCGCCGTATGGCTGATTTTCGACGTCCCCATCCGCGGCCTTTGCGCGTGGTCCGCATGCAGGTCAGGGAAGTGCTAAATGGCGTCGGCCCCGGACAGCAGGAGGTCGAGATCGCAACCGGCCTGGGCGGAGGGGACTGCGGATTTGCCTTTCAGGTAGGCGCGGATTACGTCGTCTATGCCTACAGAAACTCGGAAGGCCGTCTTGAGACCGGCATCTGCTCGCGCACACGCCTCTTATCTCAGGCGGCGGAGGACGTGGAATACATCCGCTCGATGGCCAATGCCCCCCGCACTGGCGAGATTCGTGTCCGCACCGCTGTCGGAGACACGCCCGGAACACCTGGTGTCCAAATCATCGCCGACCGGGAAGGATCTCGTTCCTCTGCGCTGACCAACGCCGTGGGTGACGCCGTGTTCGGCGGCTTGCCGCCAGGCGCCTACACAATTCACGCACAACTGGACGGCGATTTGCCGGAGGATCCCAGCGTGCAGCTAAATGCCAAGGGGTGCCTCGACGTGACCCTTCTTCGGGTTCTGCGCATCAGCGGCCTCGTCACGGCGCGCGACGGCGAGCCGGCCGCGCGCATCGAGGTACAACTTCGCTCCGTCGGCGGAGCGCCCTGGGAAAGTGCCATGACGGATCCGGATGGCCGCTACCAACTGCGCGTCATCAAGGCCGGCCAATATCATTTGGGCATCAACCTGAACCATTCACCGACGCAGGACACGCCCTACCCCCGCTGGTTCTATCCCGGAACGGATGATCCGGCATCCGCGACAACCATCGTCTTTTCGGGGCGTCCGGAAACGCGAAGTTATGACTTCACCCTGCCGGACCGCCAGCCCGAACGCTCCATCGACGGCACGGTCTCCCGCGCCGATGGGCAGCCAATGCCAAGAGCTGTTGTGACAATCCTCGATGCTACCCGCACGGTGGTGGCCCAGGCGTTCGCGGACCAGGGCGGGCGCTTCTCGGCGCGGGTGTTCGCCGGAACCGCATATCGCCTGCACACAGTCTGGCCGGGCAGCACGTCAGTCGCCGCAACTTCAGCGGTTCCCATGGACATCGCGCCAGCCGCTACTCCGTTGAGCGTGCGTTTGACTCTGACTCAACCTGGAAACTCGTTTCTCGACGATCCCCGGTAGCCCTATATCGAAGTTGCCCATGGGCCGGATTCCTACTGTCCATCCGAGGAGTTGCCCGGCTGGCTTGGCCCGCGCACCCCCTCCTTCAGCGTTTTTCGCGGTCATCGCGAAAGGGTGACAAATTATTCCAGGCATTCGCCCCCCTATGGAGAAGGAGGCGGATCACATCGATGAAGCAATGGAATCTGGAGCTCAATCGGAGGAAACTCCTGGCGGCCAGCGCGGCTTAGCAGCCTGCGGCGGAAGTCCCGCTAGCCGCGCGGCAAGGGCTCGCGAGCCCAGGGCGCGAAGAGCCGGCCGAACTAGTGCCGGCCACTCGGAGGCTGGCTCGACACTGCCATGGGCCGCAACCCCTTGTCGCCCTTTGGGTTCGCCCCGCCGCCGGCCTGCCTCCCAGAAAAGGCGACTCTCTTCGGAGCGGCTTTGAAATTGCACTTGAGCTGGCATTCTGGTGCCGGCGGCGGTGCGAACGCGGCTGCGCGACTTCCGCCACAGGCTGCCTGGCGCCATCCTCTTGCCCGCGCCACTGCGCTCGGCGCCATCGGCGCCTTCGGCTACCGCCGACATACGTCTGATTGCCGTTGCCCCAAGTCCCTACACCAACCGGATGGATTCCATCCGCGCTGGCTATGGGCTGAAGATCGCGCTGGAGACTCGCATCCGGCAGCTCGGTCTTCCCTTGACCGTCGGATACTTCGACGCAGTGAAGCGGCTCGACAACCCCACAAGCCTGGCGGAACTGTTCAGCGGCTCGCCTCGGGCGATGATCATCGGTTCCTCAACCTGGGGGCAAGGCTCCAGCCGCTATGTGCGCCAGCTCTTCGAAGTGGTCCCGCAACAGAGCCTTCTCGATGTTCAAGCCTCATCTTGGGTAACTTCGGGCGGCGCGCACACCGGCGGGGAGGTGGTGGCTCAGGACATCCAGCGATCCATGATGGGCATCGGAGCCAGCACCTTCAACCTGGGCCAGAAGTTGGTCGTCTTTACAACCGACGAGCGCGATAACCTTGTGCCTGGTGAGTTCACGCTGATTGATGTTTGGGTGATGGATCAGTTTGCACAGATGATCATTCTCAAGGCCCTGCAACGCGGTGGTCGTGGGTTGCCCCCGCCCTCCCAGGTTCAGGACGCCCTTGGCTTCAACATCGACTACTTCTCGAAGTTTCCTCTCGGCGACGCGGAATTGACGCAAGACCTCCGGCGCCTTCGCCGCTTTCTGAATCGCGCGATCGCCCTGACCTCGCCGGAACGCGCGGAGATCCTGGCCTCCTTGCAGTAATCCCCCTTCGTCCAGGGCCGGCTCCTCGAGCGCAGCACGCCAACCAGAGTCAGGTAGGGTAAGAATAAGGTGCCGGCTCCTCTCGTCAAAACTCAGGGAGGGTTCAGGCAATTCTCGTTTATGTCTCGCCGCACAGTGATTGTGGCATCCCTGGTCCTGCTGTTCCTTCTCGGGGGCTGCAAAGGGAAGGGATCGGCAGCCGAAATACTCGACCCATACATCCCTGACGAAGCCTCGGTGCCCTTCGACCTGGAGCCCATCACCGGGAGCGTCGGGCAGCAATGCTGGCTCGCTACCTACACTGCTGATGGAAAGACCGCAAAATTCCGGATCGAACTGGGTCCGGCGGAAGCTCTGGCCGCTGATCCAAACAACAAAGCCGCCTCGGAGTTCAAGTTCGGCAAGGGGCGCTTAGTACCTCAGCCCGGTTCGGAGCCCGCTGCGCTGCTGGCCGCTTTGCAGAAGACCCTCGAAGCGAAAGCACCGCCCAAGCCGGTCAAGCACAAATCGGCGCTCCCCTTCGAGTACGTCAACCTGGGAGCGCACTTGGCCCAACTCCCGGGCGGTGGCTTCGGAGAGAAAAGCAACGGCCACTGGACCGCCATGAAACTCTTCCTCGGTAAAGGGGAGCAGGAGAGCGAGGTCTTCCTGAACCTCAATCCAAAGCTCCGCAAAGGCCAGTTCTCCATAAAAGACCCCGAATACGGCGACCTGGTCCTGGCTGAACTGGCCAAGGTCCTTTAGCTGATTCGGCCCCTTCCAGGTTCCACCACTCCGAAATGCAACCCGCGGCCCATCCTGCCGGACTCGCTCCAGGCTACGGATGACGGTTTCCGGACCCCGGCGATTCCACACGCGTAGGAAAGGCGCTGGAAGCACCGGCGTGTCATCAGCGGACCGGCATGCCCGACCGCCCCGCCGCGGCATCCCGGCCGCTTCGCCTTCCGTCCAACTTTCCTCTGCCCTGCAACGTCTTTGTGGACAGGAACTCTCACTCCATGTCCGCCCCAATTCAACGCCGCCGCGTTCCTTACGACGAAATCGGATTCTCCATTCTCGTATTCCTCCCCTTCTTCTGCATGGTGTGCGTGAATTGGGGCCATCGGCCCGAGCATTTCCGAGTCAGCGCAATCCACACTCAACTCGCGGTCTTCCAAACCGCCCTCGGTGCTTACCAGGAGGATGTCGGCCACTTTCCAACCCAACCGCTGGGCCTCCAGGCTCTGGTAACCCGGCCTTCCGGCGAAGCCATGTGGCGGGGCCCGTACCTTCCACAGGACATTCCCCTGGACCCCTGGGGCCACGCCTACGAATACACCACCCCCGAGAGTCCGGCTGCCCGCCGCAACTCCGTTCCTACGGCGAAGACGGACAACCCGGAGGAATCGGTCTCTCGGCTGACCTCGTCAACCCTGCTACACCCTGTCCGAGTCACAAGAGGAGCACTGGATCCCGCTTGATTCCGCTGCGGTCGCCGCCTCCAGCCCCAACGGAACAGCCGGCTCAGCAGGGCACTGGCTGCTCCGCCGCCGCTGATCTTGCGGAAGACTGCCGGGCCTCCAGGCCCTGGAGAATCGCGAACGGCAACACCTGACCCCTCACCCTCCGTGCCGCCCAAGTGGCTGTGGGTGCAGATCCAGCTGCAGCTCCGGGCCGAAGCGGCAGGCTCTGAACGCCCTTTTTGCTCCCTATCCGATCCCGCCATGCGCCTGCCTGCGGCCAGGTTCTTTGGTGCGGGGGCGCTCCGCCTCCGCAAACTGCGCGAAATTGCTCCAGGTCGAGGTCGCGCACCCATCCTGTCGCGCACCCATCCTTTCTTTCATCGCCCGCATGGGCTAACCTGTTTCGGATAAAGAGGTATTGTATGCCAACGGCTTTGAATCTCGAATTTGCGGAAGTTCAGGTCGAGCCGGCCCTCGCCGCTCAATTAGCCTGTAAGTGCGGACCGGATCCCGCCTCCATCAGCGCCGCCATTCGCAACGCTTTCGAGTCACTGATGGGCTTCATCCGTCGCCAACAACTCACGGTGAATGGGAATCCACGATGCATCTACACCGCCTACGGAGCTACGGGTGTCGCCTTCACTGTCGCATTCCCAGTGGCCGCCGGACCGGGACCCGTCGGGGAAGACTCTTCAGTTCGCGTTGAACTCCTCCCGGCGGTCAAGGCCTATCGCTTCATCCATAGAGGCCCCTATCCGGACCTCGCGCAGACCTACCACCACATCTCTGGATTCATGCAGGAGAAGGGCTGGATGAAATCCGAAGCGGATTGGATGCGCTACATGCCGATGTGGGAAGAGTACTTGAATGATCCTGAAACCACGCCCCCCGCTGAATTGAGGACCTACATCTATCTCCCGGTCGCAGACTAAGGGACAACCGCCCCGATCCTTCCCGGGCTGGAGACCGAGCGCAGTGTAGCCGGCGCCGAACACCGCGCCACCCCCGAAGTGAGAGTTGCAAATGCGGTAACGGGCGCGAACGAAAGCGCGAATGCGAGCTACGGGTACGACGGAGAAGGTCGGCGGGTGCAGAGGACGAGTTCCGGGGTGACGACATGCTACGTATGACGCGGCGGGGCAACTGGCGGCGGAGTATGGTAATAGTGTGGCGGCGAGCGGGCGGCAATATCTGACAGTGGACGCTCTCGGGTCGACGCGAGTGGTAACAGATCAGAACAAGACCGTGGTGCCTGGGCAGAGGCACGACTACATGCCGTTTGGCGGATCGCTGCTCTCCACGCAGAACGGTCGAACAACCACATTGGGATATGGTGTCGACGAGGCTCTCGCTTCACTCTCGACGCTCTTTACCGGCAAAGAACGAGATGCGGAGACGGGCCTCGATTACTTCGGGGCGAGGTACATGTCGAGCGCCCAGGGAAGGTTTACGAGCCCGGACCTGCCACTTGTCGACCAACGCCCGAAAGACCCGCAGTCGTGGAATCTTTATGGTTATGTTCGAAGCAATCCACTCCGGTACACCGATGCGACAGGCGAAGCTTGCGTGGTTGAAGAGGATGGAACTGAACATAACGACGACAATCCGGGGCAATCCTGCGAGGATGTCCACAAGCAGGAAAATAACGATAAGCCGAGCGCGGTAGTCACCGACGATTCAAGTCCGGCCCCCTATACCTATGAGTACTACCGACAAGTAGCGCGCGACTTGCCAACACTGCTCGAGCGTGGAAACCGTCCTGACATGATTAATGATCTCTATTCCATCTTTGGCTACGACCAAAATGTCCCACTCCCATCGTGTTTTGGCAAGTTCCTTTCCGCGACGGGCGACGATCTGATGCCGTTCTCCCCCGGGGCGTCTACAGCAGGTAGCGCTTCTGGTGAAATAGGGAGTGCGATAGCGTGGAATAAGGCCCTGAGGTGCGCGGCGCAGATGTCGCAACGTACGGCAAAAGGAGTCTTCAAGGACGGGCGCTTCCAACGGCTACTCGGGATATCAACGAAGTTAGAAACCAGTGCACCGTTGCTTGGCGTAGTTTTCGCTGAGGGACACGGACTCTTGTCCGAGTGCGACCTCATGCGGTCTGGGGGCTGTCAATGAGTGGGGGCTCGCGCGGCCGAATTTGGGATTTTGTGCTGTACGTTGGAATAGGAGTCGGGCTAGTGGCGGGTCTTTACTGCTATTGGCTGTATAGCGAACCTGGCGCAGGGGATCGCCTTGGAAGATGGGGCGGCCTGGCGGCGAACACGCTACTTCTATATGGATATATAGTCTGGGCATACTCGCATCATGTGCGTCATTGGAGATTTTGGGCGCCTTTCTTTGGAGTCCTTTGCATTCATTGTTTAATTTTCTCGTTACTCCTTAGCTATGCCGCGCATTGGAGAGCTGTATGGTTTTTGGTGATGTACCCTATCGAGTTGCCGATCATTATATTCGTTTGCGAGTATTGCATTAACGACAAGAAGCGCACATGATCTTTACGGGTCTTGCAAGTCGAAGAGATTCATGTAATTTGAATACTTCGGAGTGCGATATCTGCCCAATGTGCAGGGGGCGCTCGATCCGCAGTACTTCCGGAAGGAAATGTTAAGTGATCCCCGGTGCTTGAGCTCCGGACGCGTACATTTCAGCTCAAAAAATATCTGTAGATTATTGCCCAACATTCAACTGCAGGATGCCCATATTCCAAGGTGACCAGGTGAAGTCAGCCGCCGAACTGAAGAACCCGCTTCCTGAGTTGGAGTTCGGGCGGGAGCTTGTGCACTTCCGACATAAGGGAGCAGCACCCAAAGAAGGGCCAGTCCTTCAGGGTAAGTCGACTATTGCCTTTATGGTGCAGGTTGGCGATTCTCAACTCTTTCTGTTCACGATCGGAACACCCGAGCGGCCATGGGTGGTTGCAAGGCAACGCGGAGACAAGCGCGAGGTTTTCTGGTACGGAACGTACGAGGAACTCCCGTTTGAACCCAAGCTCTTTGCGAAGCCGGAAGGGGTGAAGATCGAAGAGGCAAGGCAATAGTCGCGGCCGTTCTGATACCGCTGGGGAGCACAGTCGAAGCAACGCACCCCGCAGTAGAGCGTCGCTGAGCAGTAGTGCGGCGGCGAAGGAACCAAGCGGCCGTGCGGAGCTGCCGGCGCCGCCACTATTCCTGATGGAACCAATGCGCACCCGCCCGGCGCCGGCTGCGACATAACGGCCGCAGGCAAGGCCCCCTCTGGGGGCCGCGCCAGGGGAACGGGGTCAGCCTGACCCGTCCCGCCTCGAATCACCAAAACCTGGCATCCAGCTGGGGCCAATCTCCCAGAAACTCAGCCGATGCAGCCATCTTTTTCCCTAAGATGCCGCCGTTCGAACATCCACCGACTCCAGAACGGCTCCCCAATCCGCCGAGAAGGCCCAGCGCTGTGCCATATCCCACAAATAGGACAAGGAAGTCTGCAATCAGGAAGGGGAAAACTCCATTGGGACGGGTGCACCTGTCCCCAATATTCTCCCCGCAGCGCCAAGAAAGGCGACGGCCTGACCCGTCCCAGTTCGTAAGTATTGGAACGGACAGGGTTTATTGGGAACTGCGAGCGCTTTGCCTCGGTTTTGGTATTTATCGCCGGGATCCGTCTGGCAGCTTCGCCAGGCGCATAAGTAACACAGCCTCAATAGCGTGCGGCCTGCCCTGCGGCTCAACCCGCAAGTAATCTGATGCACCCCATCCTGATTCCAGCCATCACAATTGCCGCTGGGACGCATCAAGTCGAACGCAACCCGATACGATGGCTTGGGTCGCGCCATCGGGAGCCGCCAGACCGTGGCTGGGGTTGATTACAGGTTCTGTTACGGATACAAACCAGCGGGACTGTATCGCGAGACCTATCCTTCGAACCGTCAGGTGACCACGAGCGGTTTTGACGCAGCAGGACGTCCTACCGGCGTGACAGCTCGGTGAGTACGACCAGTTACCAATACGACGGATTGGGCCGGCCGTTGGCCAGCGTGCAGACAACGAGTGGCTTGCCCGAAAAGATCTTCAAGTACAGTTATCTTCCGGCGGGGCTGTCATCCACGACGTACCCCTCAGGCCGGGTGGTGAGTTGGAGCTACGACATTGCGGGGCGGCCAGACACCGTGCTGGACGGCGCAGGTGGAACGGCGTTCGCGACGGCCGTGAAGTACGACATGATGGGCGGGCTTAGCAAGCTTTCGCTGGGCAGCGGGTTGGAAGAGAATTGGACGTATAGCAGCACTCGAGGGCAGGTTCGGCAGGTGACGCTGGGCATGCCGGCGAGCCCGAATTCGGTGGGGAGCTGGCAATACAGCTATTGTGCAGGTAAGAGCTATGCGGACGAGTGTGCGACAAACAACGGGAACGTTATGAGTCAGACGATTGGGCCCCTGGGCGCGGTACAGACATACACATACGACGGGATGAACCGGCTGAAGAGGTTTTCCGAAACGGAGACCTTTCAGCAGACCTACGTCTACGACCAATATGGCAACCGGGCCCTGCTGACTGGGTCGACGATGCCGCCTTGGCCCTCCGGGGCGGAAGTGACAAACGACCAGCCGAGCGATGTGGCCACCATCTTCCCGTCGAACCAATGGAGCCAATCGACGGTGGTGAATGGGTATGTAACCAAGCCGAAGTCGGACGCATATCCGACGCTGAGCTATGACGCCGAAGGGAGAGTTGCAACTGCGGTAACGGGCGCGACCGGAAGCGCGAATGCGAGCTACGGGTACGACGGAGAAGGTCGGCGGGTGCAGAGGACGAGTTCCGGGGTGACGACATACTACGTTTACGACGCGGCGGGGCAATTGGCCGCGGAGTATGGTAGTAGTGTGGCGGCGAGCGGGCGGCAATATCTGACAGTGGACGCTCTCGGGTCGACGCGAGTGGTAACAGATCAGAACAAGACCGTGGTGCCTGGGCAGAGGCACGATTACATGCCGTTTGGCGGATCGCTGCTCTCCACGCAGAACGGTCGAACAACCACATTGGGATATGGTGTCGACGAGGCTCTCGCTTCACTCTCGACGCTCTTTACCGGCAAAGAACGGGATGCGGAAACTGGGTTGGACTTTTTTGAAGCGAGGTACTTCAGTTCTGCTCAAGGGCGGTTTACAAGCCCGGACCCGCTGACGTGGCAGGTTTGGCAATACGGGTCGGACGATGATAGGGCGAAGTTCCAGGAGTTCATCAGTGACCCGCAAAACTTCAACCTGTATGCCTACGTCCGAAATAACCCGCTGAAATATACCGATCCGACGGGCACGTATTACTGCAACGGGAGCGATGCTGATTGCAAAAAGGTGGAAGCGGCCTACAATCAGGCGAAGGCAGCAGCCGCGAATAAGGACCTATCGAAAGATGAACGAGCGGCGATCAACAAGACGCTGAAGTTCCTCGGAAAACCGGGGGAGGTCAATGGTGTTGTTGTTGTCTTCGGAGCAGCTGCAAAGGGCGCAACCGCCGTCACTGACACTACGAAGTCATTTGGCTCCACGATCACGACGATTACTTTCGATCCGAAGAACCTCGCTCGTGTCGATGCCAGGACGCTTTCTGAGACTCTGATACACGAGGGGACGCACGGAGTTGACGACTTTCCACTTGGCCACAATCCGATGACCAAGGCTGCGGAAATGCAGACGGAGATGAATGCGTACTCTAACCAGTCGAACGTGGCGAAGGGCTTAGGAGTTGCGTCACCGTGGGGAGTGTGGAGTCCTGGGATCAGCGATGCTGATAGACAGAAGGCCATCCAGAATAACGCCCAGAAGTCAACGCGAATCTGGTGCCAGAATGGGGGCAACTGCAAGTGAACCCTGCTCGTCAAATTCGCCGATCCGTATTGTGGCTTGTGCCGACGTTTGCGGTATCGGCACTTGGTCAGCAGCCCACAAGCCATGACGTGCAGCCTATCGCAACGACGTTGTGCGAGATCGTTGCTCATCCCGAGAAGTTCGCCAATAAACGAGTGATGTTCAAAGCCTCGTTTGAAAGTGATGGCCTTGAGCATTCTATTCTCAACCATTCCGGCTGTAAGGTAGGGATCATACCGTACCCTGCGGCAGACGGCGAAAAGAGACCTGATGTAGAGGCACTTGACAAAGCTATTGAAGCGGGTGCGCCAGGCACGACGGATAAGTCTGTTGCTGCGATCTTCACTGGCCGTTTTCTTTGGAAGCCGCCCTCGAAGCGCATCCTGGAGATCGAAGGTGTCTCGGAGCTTCGTATTTCTCCGTTGAAGAACAGCCCTGGTAAACCGAAGCAGTAGCGTGCCCCGAAACTGCGCCGCCACGCAACATGACGGCGGCGCTGTGATCTGCACGAGTCCTGCGGTTCTTGCAACTGCGCTTCGGCGTGTTCGACGGCACGCCTGTAGATGACGGAAAGGCGACAGCCTAGCCCGTCCCGCTTCGTAAGTAACTGAAAGAACAAAGGTTATTAGGAGCTCCAAGCGCTTCGCCTGGGTTTTGGCATCTATTGACGGGATCCGTCTGGTCGCCTCGCCAGACGCATAAGTGACACAGCGTCAACGGCATGCAGTACACGCCGCGCCTCAATGAGCAAGTAATTCGACCCACGCCATCCTGATTCCAGCCACCACAATTGCCGCTGGGACGCATCAAGTCGAACGCAATGCCGGCCACCGCAAGCCCCTTGATCTGAACCGCTCCGAGGCTGAGACAGACTGACGGGCAGGATCTGTGCGCCCCCGCCCGGACCCACTCCGCGACCCACCGGGGGGGCAACAAGGACCCGCACGTCCTTCGCCGCCCTGCGGCCGTCTCGTCCGTGCAAATGGAGCGTCTCTTGACCTCCTCCCCCCGACCCCCTCCTCGGCCTGCGGCCGAAGCCGGGGCGCCGTGCTGCGACAGGACCCTGCGGCCGCCGTCGTGCAGCCGCCAGAACTGACGGCGAGGGCACGCCGGCGGCCGCTTGGACATCTTCATCTGGGTAGGAGTTGGCCTGCGGCGCAAGGTGGGGAAGATCTACACAATCGGCCGTCATCGTCAGCCGGTTCCTATTCTGGTGGCCTCCGCTTCCGGCTGCGCCTCCAACTCCGGCACTCCTTCGATGGGGGCCGATCACGCGCGTTCATGCATATATAACGTCTTAGGTCCCCTCCTGTCCTCGGCCTCCGATCCCAGCCTGCGCCCGTCCTTGCTCGAACGTCCTCATCCCCAGGGACGAGGCAAAATTTGGCCCCATCGCCGCATTTCTGCCCCGTCCAACCCCGGCGGACATGTGCGGTGCCCGCGGAAATCACTAAATTTTCCTTGTCAATTCAGCAACTTCCCAACTCCGGCCTCGGAAACCGGCCCATCGGTGTGCCATCATCTTGGCGCGACTGGTCTGGAACCCTGTCGGCCGGATCGGTCAGCCACCCCAGGCGGCCATCCGCAAGATCTTTGACAGCCGAACCGCACTCCCCCCAACCCAGCCCTAGCAGTCTGTGGCGGAAGTCCCGCTGCGCGGCTTCCGCCACAGGCTGCTAGCTCCAGTTCCTCCAATTTCAGGAATTGGAGCGCCGGCATCGGAACCCGCATGCCCATCGCCGCTGGTGGAACAAAGCCACTTGGACTGGGCGCCCAAAGCCGGTCGGACCGCCATTCCCCCGGTTTTGAGGGAACAAAGCCACCTTGGATGGAAATCAAGGATGCTCGCCCAGACTCGTCCGCCGCACAGCTTCCGCGATCCGCCGAATTTGAGGGAACAAAGCCACCTACAGCCGGAATTCTCGACGCCAGCCCACCCTCATCAGTCCCCAGCCACCCTCAATTCAACGCTTTTGAGTGAACAAACCCATCTGGAGCTGGAATCCTCAACGACAGCCAACAACAAACCGGACTCTCCCCCCAGCATTCCCTGGGCATTGCCCAGGACCCGCTGCAACCCAACGGCCACGCCCAACAACCGCCCTTCACCCGTCGCTCCTGAGCAAACAAACCCACTTTAGGCTGGGATCCTCAACGCCAGCCAACCACAAACCGGACTCTCTCCCCCAGCATTCCCCTGGGCATTGCCCAGGGCCCGCCGCAAGGTACGGTCCGCGGACATAGGTAACGAATTGGACCGGCGACATCGGTAACACAGATCAGCGGCGCAAGAGATCTGATCCGCCTTATCGGTACGGCACGATGAGTGTCGATGCCGTGGAAGGAGACCAGAGCAATGGACCAACGGGTTCAACTATTGCAGGAGTACGACGAAGGCGAGACCGTGACCGCACTGGCGGAAGCCTATGGCGTATCGAGAAAGACGGTCCACAAGTGGATCAAGCGTCGAGAGGAGGAAGGCGTGGCCGGTTTGCAGGACCGCAGCCGGGCGCCTCATACCAGCCCGCAGGAAGTCAGTCAGGAAGTCATAGAGCGCATCCTGGCTGAGCGGCGGAAGTGGAACTGGGGCCCGCGCAAGCTATTGAGGAAGTTGGCCGAGGCGGAGCCGGAGAGGAAGCACTGGCCGGCGCCCAGCACCATCGCCATGATCCTGAAAAGAGCGGGTCTGAGTGTCACACGAAAGCGACGCTTGCGGACGCCGCCCTTCGGGCAGCCCTTTGCGTCCGTGGATGGACCCAATCGGACGTGGTGCGCGGACTTCAAGGGTTGGTTCCGTACAGGTGATGGCGTGCGTTGCGATCCATTGACCATCACGGACGCCCACAGCAGGTACTTGCTGCGCTGCCAAATTACGCCGAAGACGGATGGAAAGCATGCGGCTGCGATCTTCGAGGCGGCGTTTCGAGAGTACGGTCTGCCGGAGGTGATTCGTACGGACAATGGCACGCCGTTTTCGACGCGGGCGCCTGGCGGACTCAGTCGGTTGTCGATGCGCTGGGTTCGGCTGGGCATTCTGCCGGAGCGCACAGCACCGGCCTCACCGCAGGAAAACGGCCGCCACGAGCGCATGCATCGGACGTTGAAACAGGACACGCTGAATCCGCCGGCGGCCAACCCGCGCCAGCAGCAGAAGCGATTTCACGACTTTCAAAGGATCTACAACGAGCAGCGGCCCCATGAAGCCCTGGACTACGATACGCCGGCAAAACACTATCAGCCGTCGTTGCGCCCGATGCCACGTCGGATCCCGGAGGTGGAGTACCCGGCAGGGCTCGTGCTACGACGGATCCAGAATCACGGAGATCTCTACTACAAGGATCAGAGGATTTTCATCAGCGAGATCTTTGCGCGTCAGTTGCTTGGACTGCGGCAGGTTGACGATCGCTATTTCGAAGTGTTCTACGGCATGCTGTTGCTCGGCTGGCTGGACATAGAGCGTAATCGGTTTATGAGGAAGAAGCCGAAGGCGCTGGAGCAACAGGACGACGAATCCGCGGCGGTGCCGGCCGCTGAGTAAGGCCCATGGAAATGACGCACCGTGGAAAGCGAGGAAATCCAAAAACAGGATTCCCTCGCTTCCCACCGCGCTTGGAAATCGCTACGCGATTCCCACATTTCCACAGGCGTACGAATCCGGCTAGAATCGCGAAAGGCGATCAGACAAGCCCCCGCGACGACTGTTACCCATGTCGGTAGACCAGATTGTCACCCAGCATTCCCCTGGGCATTGCCCAGGGTCCGTACCGCAACCCAACGGCATCCCCCACCAACCGCCGTTCACCCACCGCCTCTGAGCAAACAAACCCATTTGGAGCAGGTCGTCCTAAGCCAAACCAACAACAACCCGGACCCTCCCCCCTGGCATCGCCCAGGGCCCGCTGCCACCCAACGGCCGCCCCCACCAACCACCCACCACCCTCAACAATCTGAACTTTTTGTTACATCCCCGACCAAACACGGCCGCCCCCACCCGGTCTAACGTCCATGCTGGCCGACCTGCGTCACTCCCTTCGGACCCTCCTGCGCAATCCGCGCTTCACCTTCCTCGCCATCGCCGTCCTCGCCCTCGGCATCGGAGCCACTTCGGCCATGTTCTCCGTCGTCTACTCCGTCCTCTGGCGCCCGCTCCCTTATCAGGACCCCAGCCGCCTCATGGTGCTCCTCGGCGCCACCCAGGGACGCGGCGACCGCATGCCCGTCCCGCCCGGCGACTTCAACGCCTTCCGCTCCCGCGGCCAGTCCTTCTCGAACCTCGCCGCCGCCGAACTCTGGTCCCCCACCCTCACCGGAGTCGATCAGGCCGAGGAACTCCACGGCCTCCATACCTCCGCCTCCCTCTTTGACGTCCTCGGAGTCCCCGCCGCCCTCGGTCGCACCTTCGCCCCCGACGACGACCGCCCCGGAGCCCCCAAAGTCGTCGTCCTCAGCCACCAGCTCTGGCAGCGCCGCTTTGGCGCCGATCCCGCCATCCTCGGCCGCACTATCCGCCTCAGCAACGAGCCCCATACCGTCATCGGCGTCATGCCCAAGGGCTTCTACTTCCCGCCTTTCTGGGCCAACAAGGCCGAGCTCTACGCCGCCCCGGCCTTCGGACCCGACCGCGCAGGCTCCCACACCTTCTCCACCCTCCGCGTCTTCACCCGCCTCAAGCCCGGAGTCTCCCTCGAACAGGCCCGCTCCGAGGCCGCCCGCATCGCCGCCAGCCTCGCCGAAGAGTTCCCCCGCTCCAACCAGGGCCGCTCTGCCGCCCTCACCCCGCTCAGCGAGATCTCCACCGGCAAGGTCCGCCTCCTCCTCATCGTCATGTTCGCCGCCGTCGCCGCCACCCTGCTCATCGCCTGCGCCAACCTCGCCAACCTGCTGCTGGCCCGCGCCGCCGGCCGGGCCCGTGAGATCGCCGTCCGCCAATCCCTCGGAGCCCAGCGCGGCCACCTCGTCCGCCAGTTCCTCTCGGAAAGCGTCCTCCTGGCCTGCGCCGGAGGAGCCATCGGACTCCTGTTCGCCATCTGGGCCGTGCCCGCCCTCCTGGCTCACCTGCCGGAATCCGGCGTCTTCCAGCTCCCCCGCAGCGAGGAGGTCGGCGTCGGAGCCGCCGTCGTCGTCTTCAACTTCGCGGTCTGCCTCATCACCGGACTCCTCTTCGGCATCGCGCCCGCCCTCAGCGCCTCCCGCTGCGATATTCAGATCGCCCTCAAGGACGGCTCCCGCGGAACCACCGCCGGCGGCTCCGCCAAGCGCTTCCGCAATGCGCTCATCTCCGCCGAGGTCGCCCTCGCCCTGGTCCTTCTCGTCGGCGCTGGACTCCTCCTCCGCACCTTCCAGAACCTCCGCTCGCTCGACCCCGGCTTCCAGCCCGCCAACGTCCTGGCCCTCAACCTCTCCCTCTCCAGTTCCGGCCACGCCAAGGCTGAACTCCGCAGCATCTACTACCAGCAACTTCTCGAACGCCTCCGGACCCTCCCCGGCGTCAAGTCCGCCAGCGCCGTCAACCACGTCCCCCTCATCGGCGACACCTGGGGCAGCGACATCACCCCCGAAGGCCGGCCGGCCGCACCCGGCCAGACCCTCACCGCCGTCTACCGCGTCGCCCTGCCGGAGTACTTCTCCACCCTCGGCATCCGCTTCGACGCCGGCCGCGATTTCGCGATGACCGACTCCGAACACGCGCCCGCCGTCGCGGTCATCAACCGCACCATGGCCCGCCGCCTCTGGCCCGCAGAGAACGCCCTCGGTAAGCGCTTCAAGGCCGGCGACGCCCAGTCCGATGCCGCCTGGATGACCGTCGTCGGCATCATCCGCGACACCACGCAGAACGAGTGGGGCGCCACCCCGGACAACGAGTTCTATGTCCCCTTTCTCCAGGATGCCGGCTACCAGCACGGTGACGGAGGCTTCCGCACCATGACCCTCGCCCTGCGCTACAGCGGCGACCGGGCCGCCCTCGCCGCGCTCATCCCGCCGCAGGTCTGGAGCCTCGACCGCGACGTGGCCATCCCGAGCATCGTCGCCCTCGACGACGCCGTAGCCGACTCAGTCTGGGCCCAGCGCGCCGCCATGTCCCTCCTGGCCGTCTTCGCCGCCGTATCAGTCCTTATGGCCGCCCTCGGCATCTACGCAGTCCTCTCGTTCCTGGTCCGTGGCCGCACCCAGGAACTCGGCATCCGCATGGCCCTGGGAGCCCAACCGCTCCAGGTCGTCCGCCTGATCCTCCAGCAAGCCCTCCCGCCGGTAGCAATAGGCGCCGCCGCCGGCCTGGCCGCCGCCCTGATCCTGGCCCGCTTCATCGGCAGCCTCTTATATGGAGTAAAGGCCTCCGACCCCCTGGTCTTTTCCTCCGTCACCGCCCTAATCCTATTGGTGGCCACGGCGGCCAGCCTGATCCCGGCCCGCCAGGCCGCCAAAGTAGACCCGCTAACCGCCCTCCGGGCCGACTAGCCGCGCAACGAACTACGACCGTAAGGGAGTAGTCCTCCGCCCCTAGCCGCGACCACCGCCAGTCCCGGAGCGTGAGCGACGGGCTACCCGTGTGTCCGGAACGCAGTGCGCCCCCGTTCTGTGAGCAGCTTCCACCGTCGGGGTCCTAACCACCGCAACACCATCGGCTTTCCCAGCAAGGAAGCCAATCGCAATCCACTGGGAGGGCGGACCCCCAGGTCCGCGAGGGACCCCCTGGTCCCTCATCTTCTACCGCCCTCCCGCCGCAACTGTAAATAAATCCCACCCCGCCCGAACATTCCCGCCCGCTCCCTCGTTCTACCAATGCATAGACACGACAAGGGAAGCGAATGTCCAAACCTGACCCCATCCACGGCGAGTTCCTACCCGGAACCCTCTCCATGCTCATCCTCCGCACGCTCGCCCGCGGACCCCTCCACGGCTACGCCATCGCCAAGCGCATCAAGGACGCCTCCTCCGACGTCCTGGCCATCGAAGAAGGCTCGCTCTATCCGGCCCTCAATCGCCTGCTCGTCAAAGGCTGGCTCACCGCCGACTGGGGCCTCTCCGACAACAACCGCAAGGCCCGGTTCTATCGCCTCACCGACGAAGGCCGCCGCCAGATGGAACAGGAAACCCATGACTTCGATCGCATGGTCGACGCCATCCGACTCGTGTTGAAGACCGTTTAGAGGAGCCGCCCCATGAGCTGGACCAACGAGCTATCCAACCGCTTCCGCTACCTGCTGCGCCGCAACCGCTTCGATGCCGAGCTCGAGGACGAGATCCTCTTCCACCTGGAAGCCCGCGCCGACGAACTCGAGGCCGAAGGCATGACCCGCAAAAACGCCCTCCTCCAGGCCCGCCGCGAGTTCGGCTCGCAGGCACGCATCCAGGAAGACTCGCGCTCCTTCTGGCACTTCCAGTGGCTGGAAGACCTCCTGTCGGACCTGCGCTACGGGTCCCGAGCTCTCATCCGCAACAAGACCTTCGCCCTGGCGGCCATCTTCTCCCTCGCCCTGGGCACCGGCGCCAACACCTCGGTCTTCAGCTTCACCATGGAGTTCCTCTTCAGCGAACCCTCCGTCGCCGACCCGGACACCCTGGCCATCGCCCGCATCGGAGGCCGCAGCCATTCTCCCTTCCCCGAGTACCGCTTCGTGCGGGATGCCAAGATCTTCGCGGGCCTCGCCGGCTTGCGGGAGTCCGAAGCCAACTGGCGCAACGGCAACGACACTAACCGCATCCACGTCCTTCAGGTGACCGACAACTACTATCAGGTCACGGGCACGCCCCTCCTCATGGGCCGGCCCATCCAGCCCGGCGAACGCAACACTGTCGTCATTAGCCATCACTTCTGGCAGACACGCCTCAATGGCAACCCGGATGTCCTCGGCCGCACGCTCGTCCTGGATGGCCAGCCCTTCCTCGTCACCGGAGTCCTCACCCAGGTCCATCGCAGCCTCATCGGCTTCGGCTTCTCCCCCGACCTCAGCATGCCCGTGCTGCGCGACAGCACAGACGTGAAGTTCATCGCACGCCTGCACCCGGGCATGACTCATCCCGACGCGCTGGAACGCCTGCGCCACGCCGCCGATGAACTCGACCGCGTCTATCCGCGCGAGGGCAATGAGCCTCGCAGCCGCTACCTCAGCATCTACGGAGTCCATGGTCTCGACCGTCTGACGGGTGAGAAGTTCATGCCGGTGGTTGCCTTCTTCGGCCTGCTCCTCGTCGTGGTCGGCCTTGTCCTGCTGGTCGCCTGCGCCAACGTCGCCAGCCTCTCCCTGGCGCGCTCGGCCAGCCGCCGCCAGGAGCTCTCCATCCGCCTCGCCATCGGAGCCAGCCGCGGCCGAGTCGTCCGCCAGCTCCTGGCGGAGAGCCTGCTGCTGGCCGGTCTCAGCACGGCCGCCGGCGTCGGCTTGAACCTGATGCTCACCAGCGCGGTGAGTGGTATGGCCCTCCCGCTGCCCTTTCCCATCCGCATCTACATCACGCCCGATTGGCACCTGCTCGTCTACTCGGTTGTGGTCGCCGCCGGTTGCGCGCTGGTCTCCGGAGTCATGCCCGCCCTGGCCGCCACCAGGGCCGATGTTCATACCGGTCTCAAGGAGGATGCCCGCCAGGCCTCCGGCGGCCGCTGGAACCTGCGCAACATCCTGGTCGCCGGCCAGTTGGCCATCACGGTGGTCCTGCTGGCCACGGGCCTGCTCTTCCTCCGCAACCTCAACCAGGCCACCAGCATGAACCCCGGCTTCGACGTCAACTCCACCATCTGGGCCAATATGCGCCTTGTGCCGGAGCGTTACGCCGAACCAGGCCGCCAGGCAATCGCCGTCCAACATGCGCTCGCCCAGCTCCGCGCTGTGCCGGGCGTGCAGGCCGCCACCGTCACACGAGTGGTGCCGCTGAACGACAGCAGCGACATGCGGGCGCCCATCATTACCGATGCCAGTGACAAGGAACCCCTGCTCTACATCAACCTCAACAACGTGGCTCCGGACTACTTCCGAACCCTGGCCATCCCGCTCCTCGATGGCCGCGAGTTCAATGACGCCGACCGCGCCGGCTCCAATCCCGTCGCCATCATCAATGACGAACTGGCCCGCTCCCTCTTCGGCCAAGGCCGGGCCGTCGGCCACACCATCGGCTGGCGCGATCCCGGCGGCCAAACCATCCGGCGCTTCCAGATCGTGGGGGTCGTCGCCGCCAGCAAGTACCGCAGCCTGGGCGAAGAAGACCGCAGCGCCCTCTATCGCCCCTACTTCCAGAACGCCGAGCTGGAGCCCAGCGTCGCCTTCCTCATCCGGGCCACCCGCAAGCCCGAGGGCCTGCTGCGTGAGATTGACCGCACGTTGGCCGCGATCGACTCCTCAGCGGCCATCGAAGTGAAGCCCATGAGTTCGGCCCTTGGCCTGGCCTTCCTGCCGAGCCGAGTGGGGGCCGCTCTCCTCGGCACAATGGGCGCCCTGGGCCTGTTGCTGGCCTCACTCGGTCTCTACGGAGTCCTCGTCTATGCGGTCAACCGCCGTGTCCGGGAGATCGGCATCCGCATGGCCCTGGGCGCCAGCCCCCGCCAAGTGCTGCGCATGGTCTTCGGCCAAAGCCTGTTGCTGGTCGGAGTAGGCTCTGCAATCGGTCTGGCTCTGGCCCTGTTGGCAACGCAGCCGCTGACGATGTTCCTGGTCCCGGGAGTCCACCCAACCGACGTGTCCACCTACGTCACCGTAGTAGGCATCCTCCTGGCCGTAGCCATCCTGGCCACCGCCGGTCCAGCCGTGAGAGCCGTAAGAGTAGACCCCACTACCGCCCTGCGCTACGAATGACCGACGGATAGCGCTACGGCCGAACAGAGGAAGACGCTCCCATGGGGACGTTCATTCCTCCGTCCCTCCGTGGACGGAGGTGAACGTCCCCCTCTGCACTGCTGCTGCCAGAGGCTTGGCGAAGTCGCCGCGCCTCGGCCAGCGAGAGGTCGGGAGCCATACGGAGCGCTATGCTGGCCGCGCCTTCAGCCCAAGACCGGGACCCGTGGGCAGCACGAGCTTGCCCTTCTCGACCTTTACACCGTCATAGGGGTCGTTCGAGATCAGCAGGAAGCCGTCGAGATCCGCATAGTCGACCAGCGGAGACAGTTGCGCCGCCGCCGTGACGGCGACCGAGGAACTCACCATGCAGCCCAGCATCACCTTCAGGTTCAGCGACCGCGCCAACTGGATCATTCGCCAGCCCTCCAGCAGGCCGCCGCACTTGTCGATCTTGATGTTCACTCCATCGAAGTGGGGCGCCAGCTTCGGGATGTCCGAAGGGTGCAGGCACGCCTCGTCGGCGATGATGGGCATGTGGACCCGCTTGCGGATCCAGTTCATGTCTTCCAGGTTGGCCGCCGGCAGGGGTTGCTCGATGAACTCCACGCCCTGCTTCTCCAGCCAGTTGATCTTCTCCACCGCCTCTTCCTTGCTCTTGAAGCCCTCGTTGGCATCCACGCGCAAGGGCTTCTTCGTAGCGGCCCGCACCGAGGCGATCATCTCCTCGTCGTTAGCCAGGCCGACCTTCACCTTGAGCACCGGGAACGCCTCGGCCTCCAGCACCTTCTGCCGGACGACCTCCGCCTTGTCGATGCCGATGGAGAACGTCGTCACCGGAGCATCGTTGCGGTCGAGCCCAAAGTGCCGCCACAGCGGGATGTTCAGCTTCTTGCCCACCCAGTCGAGCAGCGCGATGTCCAGCGCGGCCTTGCCGGCCCAGTTGCCCTCGATCTTCTGGAACGCGCCCTGCATGAACTTCGCGAACGCCCACGGATCGGCGCTTTCGAGCCACGGCCGGATCGCCTCCAAGGCTGCCGTGCAGGTCTCGGCACTCTCCTTGTAGCGGATGATGGGAGCGCCTTCGCCGATGCCCGTCACGCCGCCGTTGGTGAACTCGACGTAGAACGTGTCCCGGTAGTCGCTGGAGGACATCACCGTGGTCCATGTGTGCTTCAGCTTCAACCGGCGCGTCTTGAGGACGAGGCCGTTCTTCTTCGTGGGGACCGGAGCGGCCATGGCGGCGCTGGTGCCAAGGAACGTTCTGCGCTTCACTGCTTCCACCTCCTGCAGGCAACCAGCAGCTTCGTCCAGGGCTGGTCGTCCAACTTACTGATCTGGATCACCGGCTGCGTGTTGGTGGTGGAGTGGATAAACTCGCCATGGCCCACATAGAAGCCGGTATGGTTGATCTTCTGCACCGACGGTCCGAAGTAGACGAGATCCCCGGGGCGCAGGTCCTTGCGCTCGATGGTGGCGGCCTTCTCCCACAGCGCCTGCGGCTTTGCGTCGCGAGGCAGGTCCACGCCGCCGCGCCGCACCAGCATCTGCACGAAGCCCGAACAGTCGTAGCCCGCGGCGGAGCGCCCGCCCCACGTATAGGGCCGGCCCAGGAAGCGGTGGGCTAGTTCGATGATCTCCGGGACTTCCAGGGTCTTGGGGGATTCAATGACGTCGCCGCTCTGGATGGAGCCGGTGCGGCCATCCGGCAGTCGGACCTGCAGCCAGCGGTCGCCGCGCGCGGTCTGGTCGGCCACCACCTCCAGCCTGGTCTCGAAGGGCAGGCTGATCAGCGGCCGGTGTTTGGTCACCGAAGCTTCGCGGTAGACATGGGCCAGCAACGCCTGGACCGTGACCGTGCGGCCATTGGGGTACGCCTCGCCGTCCTTGAGGATTCGGACACCAGCCCGCTCGATCCAGCCTGGATAGTCGTCGCCCGGGGTGGTGATGCTGAGCCAGCCCTCCTGTTCGGCGGTGACCTGGACCGTCATGCCGTGGAGCGCCTGGGACACCACGTCGGCATCCAGCGACGGCTTGGAGTACATATCAAGGACCGGCTGGACAATCACCGCCCGTGTTTCCGCCATGAGACAACCCGCAGTCAATAGGAGGGATAGAAGCGTTCGAACCACCTGATCAGTATACTCCCACAGAGGCATACACCATTTATCAGTGGTGCTTTCAAGTGATACAAATACAATACTTTATTGGATTGGAGAAGTTGCCTGTCATAGCGCCGAGGTGTATGATGAAGCCATGATTATTTCCATGCGCAAGAACGCCGCCCGGGCGGAGATCGATTCGGTCATCCAGCGCATCGAGGACTTCGGGTACAAGATCCACACGATCGAGGGTGAAGAGCGTGTCGTGATCGGTGCCATCGGGGTGGGCGACACCAGTGCCTGTCTGGAGGCGCTGGAGGCGATGAATTGTGTCGAGAAGGCAGTGCGCATCTCGGCGCCTTACAAGTTTGTTTCGCGGGAGTTCAAGCCCGGCCGGACCACCATCACGGTCGGTGGCAATGTCCATGTGGGCAACTCCGAGTTTGTGGTGATGGCGGGTCCGTGCTCCGTCGAGAGCGAGAAGCAGATTCTCGAGTCGGCCGAACTGGCGGCCAAAGGCGGAGCGAAGATCCTGCGCGGCGGCGCCTTTAAGCCGCGTACGTCCCCTTACGACTTCCAGGGCATGGAAGAAGAGGGCTTGAAGCTGCTGGCCAAGGCGCGCGAGCACACCGGTCTGGCGATCGTCACGGAAGTGATGTCGGACAACGACGTTTCGCTGGTGGCCTCCTATGCCGATGTGATGCAGGTGGGCGCCCGCAACATGCAGAACTTCGCGCTGCTCAAGGCTTTGGGCAAGTGCGGCAAGCCGGTGCTGCTGAAGCGCGGTTTGAGCTCGACCATTAAGGAACTACTGATGTCGGCGGAGTACATCGTGGCGCACGGCAACAACGACGTCATGCTGTGCGAGCGCGGCATCCGTACCTTCGAGACGGCCACCCGCAACACCTGCGACATCGTCGCCTGTGCCGTGCTGCGGGAACTGACGCACCTGCCGGTGATCCTGGATCCGAGTCATGCGACCGGCAAACGCAGCCTGGTTCCGGCATTGTCCCGCGCGGGCGTGGCGATTGGGGCCGACGGCCTGATCGTCGAGATCCACCCGAATCCGCAGAAGGCGATCAGCGACGGCGCGCAATCGCTGGAGCCGGCACAGTGGCTGGACATGATGAAGAGCCTGCAACCTTACATCGAGTTGTGGAAGGCTGAGCGGATGTCGACGGTGGCAGTCTAGCCGTACGGCAGTGTAACCTGCAAGGAGTGCTGAAACTCACACCTGGGCGCTGGGCCTCGCTCGGCGCCCTTCTTGCGATTGCGTGTCTCGCCGGCTGGTGGATGCTGTTGCGGCCGGCCACCGCGACGGACCTCATCGGGCTGTTTCCAGACGGGGAAGCGCCGACCCTTTATGTGGATGTGGCTGCGCTGCGGGCGACGGGTCTGCTGGAAATGCTGGCCGGCAAGGCCGGCGTGGAGGAGCCGGAGTACCGCAAGTTCGTGGAAGCAAGCGGCTTCGACTACCGGCGCGACCTGGATGCCGTGGCCATGCGGGTGCGCAGCACCGATACGCTGCTGGTGCTGAAGGGCCGGTTTGACGCTGCCCGGTTGGCTGCTTATGCAAAGGCGAACGGCGGGCGGTGTACGCCGGATGTGTGTACCATACAGGGCTCCGCCCCGGAACGGCAGATCTCCTGGATCCCCATGAAACGGCAGATGTTGGCCCTGGCCGTGGCGCAGGATCCGCTGGCCGTGGCGCTGATCAATCCGGCGCCTCGCAGTGTCTCGCGGCCGCTGCCTGAATCGCCCGTGTGGCTGGAGGTGCCGGGCTCGCAATTGCACGGGGGGCCGGGCCTGCCTCCGGGTTTGAGCGCCCTGCTGTCGAGCCTGGATGGAGCGGACCGGGCTGTGCTGACCGCTGGCGTGGACGGGGTGGGTTTCGCGTTGGAAATGAAGGCTACCTGCCCGGAACCGGCCAAGGCGAAGGAGATCGCGGGGCGGCTCATGCAGATGACCGACATGTTCCGGAAGTTGCTGGCGCGCGAGAATCAGAAGCCCAATCCGGCGGACCTGAGCGGCCTGCTGGCCGGCGGTGAGTTCGCCGCGGACGGGCTGACGGTGCGGGGCAAGTGGCCTTTGTCGAAGATCCTGCTGACCTCGATGCTGGGCAAGTAGCCGGCTACTGTTCCAGCAATTTCTGGACGGTGCCTTCCAGCTTGGACGCTTCGCGGAACCCCTTGAATTTGAGACGGGCAAAACCTTCCCGGTCAACCAGATAGGTGTAAGGGCGATCGGCGGGGAGGACATCCGCCTGTCCGCGTTCCAGTTGGCCCGGCATGACGTTCATGCTCTGCAGCGAGGCGAAGCGCCGGATGGCGGCGGCATCGGCGGGCGTGACGGCAATGCTCATCATGCCGTCGCGGCCGAAACGGGTGGCTAACTCGTTGAGAACGCCGATCTGGGACAGGCATTCCGTACAATCCGGAGACCAAATGGTAACGGCCAGGACACGGCCCCTGAATTGAGAGAGCGAGCGGGTGACGGGCTCCCCTGGCACCTGAAAGCTGATCTCGATGGGTTCCTTGGAATTCAGGAACATCAGGCTCTGGGGGTTCATGAGCGCCCAGATGAGCCCTATTACCACGATGGAGGGGATGATAATGGCGGCCGCCCAGAATCTGGGGGAAATGGGTTGCGGTTCAAGCTGAGTCACCAGGGCGTCCTTTACTGCAGTCGCGCCTTGAGCCGTTCCTGATCCACGAGTTCGTCGAACACAGCCAGGACCTGCCGCCGGAAGTGGTACACCCGCTTGATGTTTTCGCGGAATTCGCCGTCATAGTGAGGGTGGGACAGCCACTTCTCAAAGGTGGATTTCGGGATTTCGATGTCGCGCCGCAATTGCTCGGGAGAGTGACCGCGCAGAAAGAGTCCGTAGAACATCGCGGCTTCGCGCTGGACGGCGAGCGGATCGAGGTCCTCGTACCACTGGAGCACCGGAGGTTGGAGCGGCGCACTTTCCACGGCTGGTTTCATCCCTCTCAAAGAAAACCCGAGTATAAACGGGGTGCGCCTCTGTGGGCAAGAGCGCTGTAAAGCTCGGGCGGACTCTAATTGGATGCAAAGTTTCGGCCGATAGTTTCCTGGGATCCTATATGCGCGTTTCCACGATCGTCATTGGCGCCGGCAGTCTGCTGGCATTGCTGGTCTGCTGTGTCCCGGTGGAGGCAGCCGATGTGCCCAAGACACCGGCGGCTGAATCAAAGACTCCGGCTACGCCGGTGAAACCTGCCGCGACCGCGGCAAAACCAGCAGCCACGGCTCCTGCCGCTGCCGTCAAATCCACGGCTGTTACCGCGAAACCGGCGGCGGTTCCCGCAAAGGCTCCCGTGACGCCGGCCGCCCCGGTGAAGACTGCGGCGGTTACCCCGAAACCGGTTGCTCCGATGGCCAAGCCCCAGGCGTCCGTGCCGCTGACACCGGCCGCCAAGGTTGCTGATTTGAACCTGTGGCTGTATGTGCATCCCGCCACCAATATGTTGGCCGGGATGGACTGGCAGAAAGCCAAATCGTCACCGACGGGCCGCATGTTCGCGCGCCAGTTCGCGGCGCAGGCAGGGCAGTTGCAGGGCGCAGGCCAGGCGATGGCTTTGCTGGACAATGTCGACCGGATCCTGATCTCAACGAACGGACAAGCGGCTTCCGAGTCCGGCCAGCCACCGGTTGTGGTGGCCCTGGAAGGCCGCGTGGACCGGGCGCAACTGAAGAAAATGATGCCTGCGGGCACGGCGCTGGAGCGCTTCAAGGGGGCGGACCTGCTGGTCCCGCCGACCAGCAAGGAGCCGGAGATGCTGGCGGCCCTGGTGAACGATCACCTGGTACTGATTGGCGACCGGGACTCCCTGGGCCGGGTGTTGGAAGCTGGTTCCGGAACGCGGAACGTGGAACTGCTGGAGCGGGCGACGGCCCTGTCGGCGCAGTGCGAGATCTGGCTGGTCTCGGCCGTATCCCCGTCGGTGGCGGCGGGCGGCTCGATGCCGGGCATGAAGCAGTGGGACGACGTGGAGTCGATGGATTTCGGCATTGCCCTGCAGAAGGGCCTGGGCATCCGGGCGAATCTTGTCACGAAGAATGAAGAATCGGCCAAGAGCCTGGCGACGATGACGCAGTTGATCGCTTCGATGGCCAGCCAGCAATCGAAAGATTCGCCGGACCTGGCCAGCGTGGCGCGCAGCCTGATGGTGAAGAGCGAAGGGACGAAAGTCCACATCCAACTGGATGTCCCGCTGGCCCAACTGGAACGGGGCATGGTGCAGATGCGCGCGTCGACGACGGGGACCGGGAAACGGACCCTCGAGTCGTTCCTGGGCATGCAGCCGAGCGGGCAGATGCCGCCCGGATTGCGTCCGGCGGTGAAGGGCCTGCCCGAGAGCGCGGCCATGGCGCCGATGACGATGGCCGTTCCGGCGGTGCCGGCTGTTCCGCAGAAGCGGACGATCCGCATCAGCGGCATGGAAGACGGGCCGAAAGAGATCACGTATATGACCGGCGGCACCAAGAACTAAGCCGGAATCGGAACTCCAGCGGTTGGAACCCAAGGGCAGCGCAGGCAGTGGCGCTGCCCCTTCGCTTTTGCCTCCATTGGAATGCCCCGGGGGAGCCGGCCGCTCTATTCCTGGGGCGTTAAAAATTGCTAACATGCGGGCATGGTCAGAGGCGGATACTCTTCGTTCTTAGCGGGGATCGTCCTGCTGTCATTTAACGCGGCGATTTCGCCGGTGTGGGCCCAGGAGGCGGGGTCTGAACCGGTATTCAAGGTCTCAGTCGTCTCCAAGAACACAAAGGCAATCAATTACAAAGTCCTTGGCGGGGCGACGCGGGTGGACCTGACGGGCACCGCGATTATGCAGGGCGCATCCGGCAAGGCGAAGGTCGAGAGTAAGCAGAGCCGCATCGACATCGATGCGAACGTGGAGAACCTGGAGCCGCCCTCGAAGTTTGGGTCGGAGTATCTAACCTATGTGCTGTGGTCTATCTCGCCGGAAGGCCGGGCCGCGAACCTGGGTGAGGTGCTGCTGGATAAGGGCAAGGGCAAGCTCTCTGTTTCCACGGATTTGCAGGTGTTCGCACTGATTGTGACGGCGGAACCGTACTTTGCCGTCCGCCAGCCGAGCGACTTGATTGTGCTGGAAAACGAGCTACGGAAGGACACCAAGGGCCAGGTCTTCATCGTCGACACCAAGTACGAGTTGCTGCAGAAGGGGCAGTACTCGCGGCTGCCGAATCCGCTGGCGCTGAGTGTGGACACCAAGACCTATCCGTTGGAGCTGTACGAAGCCCGGAATGCGCTGTTCATCGCGCAGGAGTTCGGGGCGGACAAGTACGCGGCGGATGTCTACTCCAAGGCGAAGGGCGCACTGCAGATGGCGGACAACGCCGTGCAGCGCAAACTGAGTCGCGGCGACATCGCCACTTCGGCCCGGCAAGCCGTGCAGTTTGCGGAAGATGCCCGGGAGTTGGCGATCAAGCGGCAGCAGGAAGAGGCGCTGGCGAACGAGCGGTCGGCCGCGGCCAAGCGGGAGTCCGAGGCCAAGGCGCGGGCCGATGAGCAGGAGCGGCAGAAGATGCAGGCCGAGACGGCTCGCCAGGCGGAAGAGGCGCGACGGGCGCTGGCCGACAAACAGCGGATGGAAGCCGAATTGGCCGCGACCAGGGAAGCAGCGCGGCGGGCTGAGGCGGAGGCGGCCAGGTTGGCGGCGGAAGCGGCCCAGCGGCAGTCGGATTCCGACCGGGCCAAGGCCGAGCAGGCCAAGGCAGCGGCGGAGGCCGCGCAGGCGCAGGCCCAGGCGGCCCAGGCGGCCGCGCTGGCTGAGCAGGAGAAGGCCCAGAAGGCGGCCGAGCAGGCGGAACGGGAGAAGGCTGAGTTGCGGGCCAAGCTGCTGCAGCAGTTCAACCAGATTCTGGAGACGAAGGACTCCGACCGCGGCCTGGTGGTGAATCTAGGCGACGTGTTGTTCGACACGGGCAAGTACACGATCCGTCCGCTGGCGCGCGAGAAGCTGGCGCGGCTGTCGGGCATCGTGCTGGCGTATCCGGGCCTGAAGTTGGAGTCGGAAGGCCATACGGACAACGTCGGCGGCGAGCAGTTCAACCAGAAGCTCTCCGAGCAGCGGGCGCAGACGGTGCGCGATTACCTGGTTTCGCAGGGCATACCGGATGCGAACGTGACGTCGACGGGCAAGGGGTTCAGCATGCCTGTGGCTCCGAACGATACGGCGGCCGGCCGGCAGAAGAACCGGCGGGTGGAGATCATCGTGTCGGGTGAAGTGATTGGAACGAAGATCGGCAGCAGGTAAGCTGGGGTCTTGCCGTCCTATCGTGAAGAACTAGTTGAATACATCCGGCGGGAAGCCCGTCCGGAAGACAAATACGGCCATCAACCGCGGCTCTACAGCCTCGCCTGCGAGGTGGGCCGCGGTTTGGCTTTTGATGACGATGTTGTCTATGCGGCCGCCTGGCTGCATGATCTTGGGGTGTTCGTGGGTCACAGGCCGGAAGATCCCGCCGCGTTGGCGCAATGGGATCATGTGGCGTATACGGTGGAGCGGGTGCCGGGGATTCTCAGCGCGGCGGGCTTCGAGGCGGCCAAGATTCCGGCCGTGCTCGAGGTGATCCGGACGCACCAGCCGATGGACGAGCCGGTTTCGCTGGAGGCGGTGATCGTGCGGGACGCCGATATTCTGGAACAGTTGGGTTCGATTGGGATTCTGCGGGCTGCCGCCAAGGTCGGACGGGACACCCGGTATTCGACCTTTACGAGCGTCCGGGCGGTGCTGGAGAAGGCGGTGAAGACGCTGCCCTCGAAGCTGCGGCTGGAGCGGTCGAAGCGATTGGCCGAGGGCAAGGTGCGGACGATTGAGGTGTTTCTGGAGTCCCTGGCGGTTGAGGACCAGGGATCGCTGTACTAGCTTTCGGTGGCCGGGCCGGGTCCGGTGGATTGGCGTCTACTACTTGCTCCCCCGCTCCTTGCAGTCGCGGCTCTGTTTGTGCTGACGTCAATGGCGGCCCGGAGGGTCATCTGGGCCGCCATTGACGCGCTGCTATTGGCGCTGGCCTCCGGTGACCAGCAGGGTTTGGCCGGTGACCCAGCCTGCGTCGTCGGTTGCGAAGAAGGACACCACTTTGGCGATGTCGTCCGGTTGGGCGATGCGGCCGAGCGGCGTCGAGCCTTCCAATTGTTTCCTGAAGTCGCTGGCGGCGATTCCGGTGGAATGGAGGCCTTCCGTTTCCACCATACCCGGGTTCACCGAGTTCACGCGGATCCTGCGCGGACCCAGCTCGAGGGAAAGGGAAACGGTGATCGCGTCGACCGCCGCCTTTGTGGCCGAGTAGACGGCTGCGTTGGCAACCGGCATGGGGGCCACGATCGAACTGATGTTGATGATGGAGCCGCCCTCCGGCCCGATCAGTTTCACGGCCTCCCTGGTTGCCAGCAGGAGGCCGAGCACGTTGAGGTCGAACTGCTGGTGGAAGTGCTCCGGCGTGATGGCGGCCAGTTCCGCGAAGGAGTAGATGCCGGCGTTGTTGACGAGGATGTCGAGGCGCTGGAAGGCCTTCTTCGTCTCCTCGAACAGTTGCAGGACGCCGGCTTCCTGCGACACATTTGCCTGGACGGCCACGGCGGTGCCGCCGGCCTTGCGGATGCGCTCGACGACGGCGTCGGCGCCCGCTTTACTGCTGGAGTAGTTCACCACAACGGAGGCGCCTTCGGCGGCGAGGTATTCCGCGACGGAGGCTCCGATGCCTTTGGATGCGCCGGTGACGACGGCGACCTTGCCTTTTAGTTTGCTCATGATAGGGGTCCTTTAGAGGCTGAGTGCCTGGCGGAGTGTGCCTGCCGCCAGTTCAATGGCGCTGCGGGTTGCGGGGGTAGCGGCCAGGCCGTTCAACATCATGAAGTCGTGAATGGTGGCCAAATAGCGGACGGCGATGACCTCGACGCCGGCTTCGCTGAGCTTCATCGCGTATTCCTCGCCCTCGTCGCGGAGGACGTCGTTCTCGTCCACGATGACGAGGGCGGGCGGGAGTCCCGCCAGTTCGGCCTTGGTGGCTTGCACCGGGGCGGCTGTGATCTGCTTGCGGTCCTGCAGGTTGGGGGCGTAGTTATCCCAGAACCACTGCATGGCGGGCCGGGTCAGCCAGGGGCCGTTGGCGAACGTCAGGTAGGACTCGCGGGAAAAGTCGGTGTCGGTCACGGGGTAACACAGCACCTGGAAGGTGATGGAGGGGGCGCTTCGCTGTTTGGCGAGGAGCGTGACCGCGGCGGCGAGATAGCCGCCGACGCTGTCGCCCATGACGGCGAGACGGGTGGAGTCGATGTTGAAGTCGGGCCCATGTTCGGCGATGTAGCGTGCCGCCGCGTAGCATTCCTCGAGCGGGACCGGGTATTGGGCCTCCGGCGAGGGCGTGTAGTTGACGAAGACGAAGGCCGCGGGGGCGAGGTTGACCATGTCGCGGAGGAGACGGTCGTGGGTGTTCTTGCTGCCCAGGATCCAGCCGCCGCCGTGAAAGTACATGACCGCGGGCAGCGGACCTTTCGCGCCCACCGGCCGGTAGATGCGTACGGAGACCTGGCCGGAGGGGCCGGTGGGGAGGACGAGATCTTCGACGTCGGCGTCAAGTTTAGTCACCGGAATGGCTTGCGCATCCTCCAACACCTTGCGCGCATCTTCCTTGGTGAGGGTATACAGCGGCGGGCCGCCTTGGGCCGTCACAGCATCGATGAACTTCTGCGTGCCTGGTTCGAGGGATCGCTTAGTCCTGGTTCCCGTCATTGCGGTTTGAGCTCCTTGAAGATTCGAGTCCACCTGGACGGCGGAGTCTGGTTACACAGCGATTGTGGTTGGAAAGGGCCTGGGCGGGCTACCCCCATCCCTCACTGGCGGCAGATCACTCGATCTGGTAAGAGAATTCCTGACCATGGCCATGAGACGGTTGACATTTGGATAATGATTCTCGTTTAATAGTTATTATCAAATGCAATCCGGCCAGGAACACATGCTCAGCGACTTCCGGCAGCAATGCCGGGCCGCGGGTCTGTCGTTGACGCATCAGCGGGAAGTGATCTTCCTGGCGGTGTCGGCCTCGAAGGGGCATCCTTCGCCGGAATCGATCTATGACGAAGTGCGCCGGCAGATTCCTTCGATTTCGCTGGCGACGGTGTATAAGAACATCCGCACGTTTCTCGAAGCAGGGTTGCTGCGCGAGGTGAGCCCGCATCACGGGTCGTTGCGGCTGGAAGCGAACCTCATCGATCACCATCATCTGGTCTGCACGCGCTGCAAGGCGATCGTGGACCTGGCGGAGACCGACATCGAACCGGTGCATTTGAAGCGAGAGCTGCCGTCGGGCTTCCGGGTGCTGCGCTACAGCGTAGAGTTCCAGGGGTTATGTCCTGATTGCGCTTCCGATATCAAAACGCCTTAATATCTCAAAAGGAGACCATAGCTCATGCTTGGAGTTGGACAGAAGTTCCCCGAATACAAAGTGACCGCCACGGTCAGCAACGACATCAAGACCGCGTTCCAGGAGATCGGCAGCGATTCTCATCCTGGCAAGTGGAAGGTCCTCTTCTTCTGGCCGAAGGATTTCACCTTCGTCTGCCCGACGGAGATTGTGGCCTTCGGCAAGTTGAACAAGGACTTCGCTGACCGGGACGCCGTGCTGATGGGCGCGAGCATCGACAGCGAGTTCGTGCACCTGGCCTGGCGGCAGAACCATGCCGACCTGAAGGATCTGCCGATCCCGATGCTGGCCGATGTGAAGCGCGAGTTGAGCTCGGCGCTTGGCATCATCGATCCGGGCGCCGGTGTGAGCCAGCGTGCGGTGTACATTGTGGATCCGGAGAACGTGATCCGCTTTGTGATGGTGACCGACCTGTCGGTGGGCCGCAACAGCACGGAAGTGCTGCGCGTACTGGATGCGCTGCAGACCGACGAGCTGTGCCCCTGCAACTGGAACAAGGGACAGGAAACGATTCACGTCTAAGAGGGTTTTCAGTGGCCAGCTGCCGGCTTTCCGCTTTCGGGCTGAGGGCCGGCGGCGGGCCGCGCGGAAGAGTTTTGAGCAATCCGCTCCTGGCTTTGCGGCTGATAGCTGATCGCTGAAAGCTGACTGCTACCTTATGACTATCCCTGAAATTCTCGATGCTTTCCCGGACTACGCCCGGGATATCAAGTTGAACGTGCAGAGCGTGCTGGCCCAGTCGGAACTGACTGAGCAGCAGACCTGGACCAATGCGGTGGCGTGTGCGCTGGCGAGCCGCAATGAGACGCTGAGCCAGGCGATTCTGGCCGAAGCAGCGACGAAGCTCTCGCCCGCGCAGTTGAGTTCGGCCAAAGCCGCGTTTGCGATTATGCAGATGAACAACATCTTCTATCGCTTCCGCCACATGGTGGGCAAGGACGACTACGCGAACATTCCGGCGCGGCTGAGGATGCAATCGATCCGGACGCATGGCGGGGATCCGGTGGACTTTGAGCTGGCGTGCCTGGCTGTGTCGACGATCAATGGCTGCGAGGCGTGTGTGCGGTCGCACGAGGCGGTGGTGCGTGAAAAGGGCGTTTCCGCGGAGGCTGTGGTGGCCAGTGTGCGGATCGCTTCCACGCTGCATGCCGCGGCGTCCGTGATTGAAGCCCCGCTTTCTTAATAGGCTCCAGCCGGGTATGACCGTTTGGTGGGATAGCATAGGCAAATGCCTGGTGTCTCGCGAGTGATTCTGGCTCTGTTGCTGCCGGTAGCGGCCTTTGGAGCGGTCCAGCCTCTGTTCAATGGCAAGGACCTGGCTGGCTGGCAGCAGCAGGGGCCACACCCTTCTTTCACCAGCACCGCAGGCGAGATCCGAACCACCGGACGAGGCCATGCCGGGAACTGGATCCATACCGAACAGGAGTTTGAAAATTTCCGGTTGCGGTTCGAGTACAAGCTGAATCAGTGGGCCGAAGCGGCGGTGCTGCTGCGGGCGGCCCGTAGCGACCGGCCGCAACACACTGGCGTCGCGATCGTTCTCGCGCACGACTTTCACAACGAAACCACTCCGTTTATCACAGGCGCCGTGATGGGTGTGCTGCCACCCAGAAAGGCGTTGCCTGCGTCATTTCAGGTCTGGCACAGCGTCGTTGTGGAGTTGCGAGGCGACTCGCTCATGGTGACCATCGACGGCGATTCCATGCAGGAAGTCGACATGAGCACCGTTCCTGCCGTGCGCCATCGCCTGCGAAAGGGCGTGATCGGGTTCCCCGATATGGGCCATGGCTACGCGCTGCGGAACCTGACGATTGAAGAGCTGGCAGGCCGGTCGGAGTTCGTCGAACTGCTGGCGGGTCTTGATGGCACGGAGTCGTCTGCGCTGGGGTTGAAAGCCTGGGGACGGCGCGGCGACAGCGGTCAGTGGCGCGTGCATGGCGGCGTGCTGGAGGGGATGAACGGGCACTCGATCCTGTATGCTCCGCCGGCGTTTCGAGACTTTGAACTGACGGCGGTGGTGCGTTCGCATGACAGGGTGAATGCCGGGATCTTTCTGCGCGGCCAACCGGCGGGCGCCAATCGCGGCTTTGAGGTGCAGATCTATTCGCCGGTGGATGCGGTGTATCAGACCGGCAGCATCTACGGACGCGCGCGGAGTAGTCTTTCGGCTGACCTAGAGGAGCAGTGGTTCCTGCTGCAGATCCTGGTGGAGGGTGCGCGCTGCACGGTCTGGGTGAACGGCGAGCAGGTGGCGGAATATGACAAGCTGCCGGCGGAGTTGCGGGGTGCGGGCCGTATTGGCGTGCAGATCCACATGGAAGACACGCGAGTGGAGGTGCGGGACCTGCGCGTGCGGCCGTTGTGATATGCCATTAGGCTATGCGGTACGCGGTTGGTTTGCTGTTGCTGGTATTGCCGGAGTTGCTGTTTGGTGCCGATGCGGGCAAAGACCTGACGGAGTTGAGGAGGCAGGCGCGCGGAAACGCAGTCCATTATGATGCGGACCTGGCGGCCGCGCAGCGACTGCTGCATGCCTGGCTGAAGCACGCGGATCCCAAGACACTACTGCTGCCTGATCGCCTCAACCGGCCCGAGCGGCTGTATACGCCGCATAATTCCGGGGCGGATCTGTATCCCTATCTCATCTTGACTTCGCGGCTGACCGATCCTGCGCTGTACCGGGGCCGGATGATGGAGATGCTGCGGAATGAGGTCCGCTACACGAATGCGAAAGCGGCCGTACCGGCCAACCTGGATCTGAATACCGGGAAGCTGGGTGCTCCGAGTTTGTTCGGGGCAGGTGAGTATGCGAAGGACGGGCTGATTACGGTGACGGAGTATCTGGGGCGGACTCCGTGGACGGACCGGATGATCGATATGGTCGCCGATGCCATGGAGCAGGCTCCGGTGGTTTCCGATTTCGGGTTGTTGCCCGCGTCGGATAGCGAGTTGAACGGCGACTACCTGCAGGTGATGCCGCGGCTCTATCTGATGACCGGGGATGTGCGGTTTCTGGAGTGGGGGCGGCGGATTGCCGATGCCTATGTCCACGAAGTGCTGCCGGGCAACCACGGCCTGCCGAGCATGGATTGGAACTTTCAGAAGCACACGGGGGATAGCAAGCTGAAGCTGCGGGATCACGGCAACGAGATGATTGTCGGGCTGCTGCTGCAGTTCGCGCTGGAGACGCAGTTGGGGGCCGCGAGGGCTTCGCGGTATCAACCGGTGCTGGCGCGGATGCTGGACCGGGTTCTGGCTTCCGCGAATGAAGACGGGCTGTTGTACAACGCCATCGACACGAAGACACTCGAGCCGACTGATCGGAAGCTGAGCGACAACTGGGGCTATGTGTACGGGGCGGTGTACGACTACTACCAGATCACGGGTGAGACGAAGTATCGCGAGGCCGTGCGGCGTGTGCTGTCGAACCTGGGCAAGTATCGGAACTGGTGCTGGGAGCCATCGGGCGTGGCCAAGGACGCGAAGCTGGGTTCGTTTGATGGCTATGCGGACAGCATCGAGAGCGCGATTTATCTGGTGAACCGGGAGCCGGTGCCGGCGGCGCTGGAGTGGATCGATTCGGAGATGAAGGTGATGCTGGCGATGCAGAGGCCGGACGGGCATGTGGAGGACTGGTATGGGGAAGGGAACTTCAACCGGACGGTGTTGCTGCACGCGCTGATGAAGTCGAGGGGTGTGCGGGCATCGCAATGGACGGCGGGGCTCCAGGTGGGGGCGGCGGAGCGGGACGGGGTGGTGGCGCTGTTCCTGAGCAAGCCGGCCCGTATTGAATTCGATTTCGCGCGGCATCGCCGGGTGCTGAACTTCCAGAAGAACTACGTGCGGCTGAACGAGTTTCCGGAGTGGTTCACGGTGGACGAGAACAGCCTGTATACACTGGTTCCTGCGGGTGGCGGAGCGGAGCTTGTCAGGCTGGGATCCGAACTGATTGCGGGGATCGAGCTGAGCGCCGGCGACTGGACGATCCGCAGGTATTCTGAATAAGAGGAAAGAGGCACATGCAGGATTGGATTGAGTATCTGAAGACCGTGGATACGCCCACGCTCTCGAATGCGATTGAGGTTCTGGACGTACGGCCGCGGGCGCAGGGATTCACGCCGCTGCAGATGCGCTGCCTGTTTCCGGAGTTCGGCCGGATGGTGGGCTATGCCGTGACGGCGCAGGTGGAGACGGTGACGCAGACGGGGCCGGGCGGTCCTGAGGGTCACATCGAGCTGTACCGGCAGTTGGAACAGATGCCGAAGCCGGCGGTGATCGTACTGCAGGAGATCGGCGGGTTTCCGGACTATGCCGCGCACTGCGGCGAGGTGATGGCGACGTTCTTCACGAAGCTGGGCGCGGTGGGGCTGGTGTCGGATTCGGCGGTGCGCGACATTCCAGAAGTGCGGGCGATGAGGTTCCACTACTTTGCGCGGGGTGTGTGCGCGTCGCATGCGAATTTCCGGATTGTGCGGTGCGGGATGCCTGTGACGGTTTGCGGCATGCCGGTGACGCAGGGTGAGTTACTGCATGGCGACGAGAATGGGCTGATCACGGTGCCGTTCGTGGATCCGGCCCGGATCAAGGCGGCGGTGGATTCAGTGCGCGACCGCGAGCGCAAGATCATGGATTATGTCCGCGGACCGAACTTCACGATCGACGGCTTTGAAGGCAAGATCTACGAGTAGGATGCCACGGCCTCATACATGGCGATGATATTGGCCGGCGGAACGTTGCCCAGGATGTTGTGAACCTGCTGGAAGACGAAGCCGCCGTCCGGCGCCAAGGCCTGGCACTGCTGGCGGACGTGGGTGCGGATCTCCTCCGGCGCCCCTAAAGGCAGCATGCGTTGCGTGTCGCAGCCTCCGCCCCAGAAGACGAGGTCGCGGCCGAACTCGCGTTTGAGCGCGTGGGCTTCCATGCCGCGGGCGCTGATCTGGACGGGGTTGATGGCGTCGAGTCCGGCGTCGACTAACAGGGGCAGCAGCGGTTTCACTCCTCCGCAGCAGTGCAGCATCACTTTCACGGGCGCGAGTTGGCGGGCGCGAGTCCACATGAGTTGGTGGCGGGGCTGGAAGAACTCCTTGTACATGCGGGGCGAGATCTGCGGGCCGTGTTGGGCTCCGAGGTCGTCTCCGAAGCTGATGATGTCGATGTAGGGGCCGACGGCGCCCAGGAAGCGTTCCAGGTTCCTGAGATGGATTTCGACGAGGGCGTCGAGGAAGCGGTGGACGCGGACGGGGTCCTCGGCGAGCAACATGAGGAACTGGTCCATGCGGTAGTAGAACTGGCCCATTTCCAGCAGATTGCCGCCAAACAGGCCGATGATGGCGCGCGGGGTGGAGGCGCGGAGACGGGCGGCGCCGGCGGCGAGTTCCGCGGGTGACTGGACGGAGGGGCCGGGCGGCGAGGCGATGCCGGTCCACATGTGTTCGGCGTAGAGTTCCTCGATGCGGGTGAGGTCTTCCGGGCCGTCGAGGAAGGGCCACCAGGTCTGGTCGAAGTGTTCGGAGCCTTCGGGCATGCGGGCGATGATGCGGCCGGAAGGGGCGCGGATCACCCACTCGGCGCCGTGCGGTTCGGGCAGGGCCCAGATGGGCATTTTGCAAGGCTGGCCGCCGGGCAGGGTCCAATCGGCCCACCAGCGCTCGTCCTGGCAGAAGCCGCGGCCGAGCTCGAGGGTGTCGACGTGGAAGCGGTCGAGCACGTCGTCGTGAACGATGGCGAGTTGCTGGATGGGGTCGTAGACGTAGGCGGGACGGGACGGCAGGCCAAGGGCAGCGCGGAGGGCGGGGTAGGCGCGGGCGGCGATGCCGGAGGAGCGGTGGCCGGAGAAGTCGATGGGGAGGCGATCCGCCGGGCGGTGCTGGAAGGCGCTGAGGACACGTTCGCGGGAAGTCATCGGATTCCACTATACAGGTCTGAAAACCCGTTGATGGCGCAGGGTTGCGATGAAGTGGCATGACCTCTATGCTGGCGTTGTGACGACACTAATCATTGGCGGTACTGGGACGGTCGGCAGCCAGGTGGTGAAAGAGCTGTTGCAGCGCGGCGCCGGAGTCCGGGTGATGACGCGTTCAGCGGAAAAGGCCGCCTCGCTTCCGGCAGGTGTGGAAGGCGTGGTGGGTGACATGGCGGATCTGGAGACACTGCCCGCGGCGATGGCTGGGGCGGATGCCTTGTTCCTGGTGACCCCGCTGGTTCCCGATGAGATCAATCAGGGGCTGGCGGCCGTAGAGGCGGCGAAACAGGCCGGAATAAAGTACATCGTGTACTTGAGTATTCACAAGCTGGAGACCGGGCCTCACATCCCGCACTTTGCCACGAAGTTCCCGGTCGAGTATGCGGTGAAGAACTCCGGCATCGACTGGACCATCATCCGGCCCAACAACTTCTTCCAGAACGATTACTGGTTCAAGGATGTGATCGCGCAGTATGGCGTGTACCCGCAACCGCTGAGTGAACTGGGTTTGAACCGTGTGGACGTGCGGGATATTGCGGAAGCGGTGGCGATCAGCCTGACGGCTCCGGGGCATGCGGGGCAGACCTACTCGCTGGTGGGTGCTGATGCCCTGACGGGTGAACGGACGGCGGAGATCTATAGCGACGTGCTGGGGCGACCGGTGCAGTACGTCGGCGCGGACCTGGAAGGGTGGGCGGCGGCCGCGGCTGGTACGATGCCGGCGTGGCAGGTGCTGGACCTGAAGATGATGTACGACCACTTTCTGCGGCACGGGTTACGCGCTACGCAGGCGGAGGTGTCGACGCTGGTTGGGCTGTTGGGGCGGGCACCGCGGTCGTTTGAGGAGTTTGCGCGCGAAATGTTCGCGGCCTGACGGTGCTGGGTAGAAGCTGGCGGGCGAGGCCCGTCTTTTGTCAATAAAAGAGTTTAAGGTCTTACAAAACCGAAACAACCTCAGTACAATTGTGGAGATCGTCCCGCGCACCCAGGCCGCCCGTTGTGCGCCGGTTAGGACCAAGACGTCCCGGTCGAAGCACCGACACGGAAGCGAGGGCCGCCTGTGCGCCGATACTCCACAACGCTGGCATTGCTGGCCACAGTTCTGCCGCTGGCCGCCCAGAAGACGGAACGGCACCTCGAATACGGGTTTGAGCAACGGGTCCGGAACGAGAACTGGAACAACACCTTCGACTTCAACGACGCGACCGACGATGAGCGGGGGCAGGTTCGCTACCGGACGCGACTGTGGCTGAAGGCTCCGGTTACGTCGAACATCGACATCAGCGTGGGGCTGGCGCAGGAGACCAACGAGATCTTCCAGTTGCACACGGCGACGCATATCGATGAAGGCATCTTCGAGACGGCGTATCTCGACTTCAAGAAGCTGTTCGTCAAGGGGCTGAGCCTGCGGATTGGACGGCAGAATCTCACCAAGGGCGAAGGGTTCCTGATCCTGGAAGGGAATCCGTGGGATGGGTCGCGATCGATTTACCACAATGCGGCGGTGTTGGGTTATGAGCGAGGGAAGGCGAAGATCGAACTGATTGGAATCTTCGATCCGCGCACGGACCGGTTTCTGCCCAGGCTGAATGACAAGGCCAGGCAACTGGTGGAGTGGAACGAGTCGGCGCTGGGGGCGTACTACACGGACAACCGCTGGAAGAAGACGTCGGTGGAGGCGTACTGCTTCTACAAGCGGGAGTTTGGCGATCCGCGGCCGGCGTCGAACCTGCAGTTTCAGGCGGACCGGTATGTGTACACGGCCGGCGGGCGGACCGTTCGCAAGCTGCCGAACTCGTTCAGCCTCACCGGCGAGTTCGCGTGGCAGTGGGGGCATCAGCGGACGAACCGGGATATCCGGGCGTGGGGCGGCTACGGGTACCTGAAACGGACTTTCGGGGCGAAGCAGCGCCACTCGGCCAGTTTCGGCTATTGGGGCATGTCGGGCAGCGATCCGGCGAAGCCGGGCACGATTGGGAACTGGGATCCGCTGTTTTCGCGATGGCCGAAATGGAGTGAGGGGTACATCTATACGCAGTTCAAGGAGAACGGCGTGGCCTACTGGACGAACACCGGCATGTGGCAGGGCGAGGGCGTGTATGTGCCCTGGAAGCCGTTGAGCCTGCGGGGCACGTTCTATGAGATGCGGGCTTATCATCCGTATCCGGGCAGCAAGGCGCTTTACTCGACCGGTACGGGCCGTGGGGAGGAGTACCAACTGCGGGCCGATCTGACGGTGAACAAGAACTGGCGCGGACATGTCCTGTATGAAGGGCATGTGCCGGGCTCGTTCTACGCGGGGAAGGATCCGGGCTACTTCTTCCGGCTGGAAGTGTCGTATCTGTTCACGGGACAGGTGCCGTTCTAGACGGTGGCCGAGACGGCCTGCAAGGCGGCGGCGAAGCCGGGGATCGACTTGCGGATCATCTGTTCCGGCACGGTGAGCGAGAGGCGGATGTAGCCGGACCGGCCGAAGCCCGCGCCGGGTACGCCCAGGACTCCTTCCTTCGCGAGGATCCTGACAAAGGCGATGTCGTCCGGGATGGGCGTCTTCATAAAGACGTAGAACGTGCCTTCGGGCTTGCTGACGTCGTAGCCGGCGCGGGTGAGCGAGTCGCAGAGGAGGTCGCGCTTCCGCTCGTAGCCGGAGACGTCCACCGTGCTGTCCATCGCCTCGAGTTCCACGAGTTGCCACAGGGCCGGAGCGTTGATGAAACCGAGGATCCGGTTGGTGAAGGCGCAGGCAGCACGCAGGGCGGCGCGATTCCTAACCTGGGGCGAGAGGGCGAGGTAGCCGATGCGTTCGCCGGGCAGAGCCTGCGATTTTGACCAGGAGTTGCAGATGGCGGTGTTGGCGATGAGCGAAGCCACCTCGGGCTGCTTGTTTCCATCGAAGACGAGGTGTTTGTAGGGCTCGTCGCTGATGACCAGGATCTCGTGATCACAACCGGCCAGCAACGAGTTGAGATCGCGCAGGACCTGTTCGGGATAGACGCGGCCGGTGGGGTTGTTGGGGGTGTTGAGGATGATGGCCCGCGTGCGGGGCGTGAGGGCGGCGGCGATGCGCCCGATGTCGGGCAGAAAGTCTTCGCTGGTTTCGACAGGCACCAGGCGGCCCGCGTGATTACTGATGTAGAAGCGGTACTCCGAGAAGCAGGGCATCAGGACTATGACTTCGTCGCCCGGATCGAGGATCGACTTGAGGATGACGTTGCAGGCTCCGGCGGAGCCGACGGTCATGAAGATGTCTTCGGGTTCGAAGGGCAGGCCGGTGTCGCGACGCAGTTGCCGGGCGACGGCCTGGCGGACCGGAAGGAAGCCGGGATTCGGCATGTAGCCGTGGGAGTTCGGCAGCCCAGCAGACACTACGCGGGCCAGGGCTTGCAGGACCTGGGGCGGGGGCTCCACGTCGGGGTTGCCGAGGGTGTAGTCGTAGACGTTGTCCGCGCCGCGCTCCTGCTTCATGCGGGCGCCTTCCTCGAACATGCGGCGGATCCAGGAGGCGTTTTCCAGCTGGGCTGCGATGGTTTGCGAGATGTTCATGCGGGCGGGTTACCTGTTGGTGAGCGCATCGGCATCGAGAACGGTCATTCCGCCGGCGCGGAGCCTTTCGATGGCGGCATCCGGGTGGTCAAAGCGAAAGATCAACGCGGCCTTGCCGGCATGTACGAAGGGGAAGGCGTACATGTACTCGATGTTGATGGTGGAGCCTTCAAACAGGTCGAGCACGGCGGACAGACCGCCCGGATGATCGGGCACTTCGATGGCGACCACCTCAGTGACGCGAACCACGAAACCCTCGGCTTCGAGCAGGCTCTTGGCGCGCTGCCAGTCTGAGACGACGATGCGGAGAATCCCGAAGCGCTGCGAGTCGGCCAGGGACATCGCCTGCATGTTGATGCCCTCGCGGGCCAGCAGGCGGCATGGGGCGATGAGGTGGCCGGGTTTGTTTTCAGAAAAGATCGAGAGCTGTTGAATCTTCATGAGGGCAACCGCCTGTCGAGGACGCGTTTGGCCTTTCCTTCACTGCGCTGGATGGTGTGGGGTTCGACGAGGCGGACCTGGACGCGCAGGCCGAGCACGTGTTCCAGCGCGTCGGCGATCTTGGTGCTGAGTTCTTCCAGGGCTCCGATTTTGTCGCTGAAGGTCTCGGGGGTGACTTCCACCAGGACCTCCATCTGGTCGAGGCCATGCATGCGGGTGAGGACGATCTGGTAGTGGGGCAGCGTGCCTTCGACGTCGAGCAGGGCCGCTTCCACCTGGGACGGGAACACGTTGACGCCGCGGATGATGAGCATGTCGTCGCTGCGGCGGCCGATGCGGCGCATGCGGCGGAGAGACCGGCCGCAGGGGCAGCGGCCAGGCAGGAGGGCCGTGATGTCGCGCGTGCGGTAACGGATCATCGGCATGGCGTGTTTGCTGAGAGTGGTGAGGACGAGTTCGCCCTCCTCGCCTTCGGGTAGGACGGCTCCGGTTTCGGGGTCGATGATCTCGGGGTAGAAGTGATCCTCGAAGATGTGGAGGCCGTTCTGCTCCGGGCACTCGATGGCGACGCCGGGGCCGATGATCTCGGAGAGTCCGTAGATGTCGATGGCGCGGATGCCGGAGAGGGTTTCGATGCGCTTGCGCATGGAGGGGGTCCAGGGCTCGGCTCCGAAGACGCCTACGCGGAGGGGGAGGTCGCGGATGTCGATGTCCATCTCGGCGGCGCGCTCGATCATGTGAAGGAAGTAGCTGGGGGTGCAGCAGATGGCGGTGACGCCGAAGTCCTTCATGACCATGATCTGGCGGTCGGTGTTGCCGCCGGAGATGGGGATGACGGTGGCGCCCAGGCCTTCGGCTCCATAGTGGGCACCGAGGCCGCCAGTGAAGAGGCCGTAGCCGTAGGCGTTCTGGATGATGTCGCCATGGTGCAGGCCGCAGGCCGCGAAGCTGCGCATCATGACGGAGGTCCAGACGTCGACATCCTGCTGTGTGTAGGCGACGACGATGGGCTTGCCAGTGGTGCCGCTGGAGGCGTGCAGGCGCACGATCTCCTCCATGGGACTGGCGAACAAACCGAAGGGATAGGTGTCGCGGAGGTCGGTCTTCGTCGTGAAGGGCAGGAGCGAGATGTCCGCCAGTGAGGTGATGGAGTCGGGCGTCAGGTCCCGATCGCTCATGCGGGACCGGAACAAGGGCACGCGATCGAAGGCGCGGGCCACGATGTTCTTCAGGCGGCTGAACTGGAGTTCCGCCAGAAGGGCGGAGGGGACGTAGTCCTGTGCGCTGTCCGGATGAAACGTAGCGCAGGATTCCTTGACCGCGATCATGCATTCCTCCCGGTTTCAAAGGCGGCGAAGTTCATGGCATGCAGTTTGGGTGCGAGGTGTCCGCTGATGGCGGTGATCCAGGCGGACTCAGGAAAGTCGAGGTGGCGGCTCAAGGCGCCCAGCAGCGCCACGTTGATGCTCTTTTCGCTTTTCAGTTTGTAGCCGGCCAGGATGGAGGGGTCGATCAGGATGCCGGTCGGCTTGAGCGCTGCGCGGTTGACCTCGATCTGGGTAGGATCCAGGACCACCAGGAAGTCCGCTTCGCCGTCCGGCACCATGGGGCTGAAGACCTTGGAGCCGAAGCGGACATCACTGGAGACTGAGCCGCCGCGCTGGCTCATGCCGTGAATCTCGCTCTTTTTGACGTCCAGGCCCGAGGCGAAGGCGACATCGGCCACGATGTCCGAGGCCTTCAGAACGCCCTGTCCGCCAAGGCCGGCGATGACAATGTTCCTGACGTTATTGCTCATGGGTGCTGCCCTCCGGGCATTTCTCGTACTGCTTGATGGCTCCGGCGGCCAGCAGGCAGTTTCGGCGCGCGATGATGACGGAAAGCCGGCCGGAGTCGAGGCTGGTCTTCACGAGTTCAGTGAAGGCGGCGGGATCGCGGGTGGGGTCGACGACGTGCACATCCGGGATGCCCATGGCGCGGATGACGTTCTCGAAGACGAACTTGCCGGTGCTGGCGTGGTCGAGGGTGCGGCCGGTGCCGGGATGTTCCTGCAGGCCGGTCATGGCGGTGGTGCCGTTGTCGAGGATCAGCAGCAGGTGTCCGGTGGGCGGCGGGTTGTAGACCATCTCGACCAGGCCCGTGATGCCGCTGTGGACGAAGGTGCTGTCGCCGATGACGCTGACGACACGGCGGGCTTCCTCGACGGGCAGGGTATGGCGGAGCCCGAGTCCGACACCGATGGAGGCGCCCATGCAGACAAGGGTGTCCATGGCCAGGAAAGGCGGCAGGACGCCGAGCGAGTAGCAGCCGATATCGCCCGAGACGATGCAGCCGAGATCGCGGAGGGCCGTGAAGACGGTGCGATGCGGGCAGCCGTGGCAGAGTTCTGGCGGCTTGCCCGGTACTGGTTTGGGTTCAGGAGTGAGGTCGCCCGCTTCCATGCGGCGGACACGAGCTACGTTCAATTCTCCAAAGCGGAAGATCTCCGCATTGGCTTCCACGGGGATACCGGCGGCGCGAGCCGAATCGGCCAGGTAGGGATCGCCTTCCTCGATGACAAGAGTCCGCGTATGGGCAATCGCGAAGGTGCGCATGAGCTCCAGCGGCAGTGGGTAGGTCAGCCCCAGTTTCAGGACGCTCGCCTGCGGCAGGGCCTCGCGAACATATTGGAAGGAGACTCCGGAGGTGATGACGCCGAGGGTGTCACTGCCTGGCACTACGGCGAGCGGGCCCTCGCGTTCGTTCCATGCGGCGATCTGCGCCAGTTTTGCGCGCAGCTTGTGATGCGCGGGCCGGGCATAGGCTGGGATCATCACGCGGGCCGGGACGTCGCGCACGTAGCCGGCGGGCGGCGCGGGCGGCACCGGGTAGCCGGGCGTCTCGACGATGGTCTTCGAGTGGCACACGCGGGTGGTCATGCGGAGCAGGACCGGGATGTTCCAACGCTCTGAGAGTTCGATGGCGAGGAGCGTGAAGTTGTAGGCTTCCTGTGAATCGCCGGGCTCGAGCATCGGGATGCCGGCCGCGATCGCGTAGCGGCGGTTGTCCTGTTCGTTCTGGCTGGAAGCCATGCCGGGATCGTCGGCGGAGACGATGACGAGGGCGCCGCGAACTCCGGTGTACGCCACGGTGAACAGCGGGTCGGCTGCTACGTTCAGGCCCACGTGCTTCATGGTGACGAGCGCGCGTCCTCCGCCGAAGGCCACGCCAATGCCAACTTCGAGGGCGACCTTCTCGTTGGGCGACCACTGGGCCCGGCCGCCGAGAGAGTGGAGGGACTCCAGGATTTCGGTGGAAGGAGTGCCGGGATAGCCGGTGCCCAAGGTGAGTTGCGCGTCATGGGCTGCAAGCGCCACTGCTTCATCGCCACTGAGGATGCGCCGGAATGGTGCGGTTGGATGGTTCAAAACGAGCTCGCCTCGCACAAAGAGGAGTAAAAGAGAAGTTTATGTTAAATATGACGCGGGGAGCAAACGGGCGGCTGGCGGGGCGGTGGCGGGTGAGGTCCGGCTAGAGCTTCGGCTTGAGGAGTTTCGCGGGTGCACGCAGGCGCCAGGCCTCCAGGATGTGTGAGGCGAGGTCGTCGTCGCTGATGCGGTCGAGCTCCACGCCGACCCAGCCGCTGACGCCGACATAGGGCGGGTAGTAGAACGTCTCCGGCCAGGTGGCGAGCATGGTGGCCTGGGCGCCGGGCGGTACGGGGATCCAGACTGCGATGTGCCCGTCGTTGTGGTGGTTGTTGGAGAACATGGTGAAGACCTTCCTGTTGACGAAGAAGGTGGGTTCGCCGTGAGAGAGCTTCTCCATGGTGCCGGGCAGGCTGAGGCAGATGCGGCGGACTCGTTGCAGGTGGGCTTCGGAGTCGACGGGTTTGGCGGATTTCGGCATGCGGTGAAGGGGCCCCTCTGTGGTGATTGTCGCGCGAAATCGAGGACGGGGCGCGCACTACTCATCGACCTTCGCGCGGCGCCTTCGCGGCCGTAATCAGTTTTCGGCACGGCCATCACCTATTCCTGGGATTCCGGTTCAGCTCCTATCGGGCGCAGAATATTGCATGGGCGCGGCTTCCCGCCTCCCCTGTTTCATGGCTCCACCGTATTTTCACGGAGCTGATCCGGCGAACACAACGTTGCCGCGTTTGCCGGATCCGAAGAAAGGAGACTATGAAGGAGATTACCCACTTCCTCATCGAGAATTGGCAGGTGCTGGTTCTGCCGACTGCCGTATTCGGTGTGGTGATGGTGGCCGGCATTTTCGCCAGACGGTTGCTGTTCAGCCGATTGCATCGGTGGGCCGGGCGAACGAAAGGCCATGTCGACGACATTACGCTGCAGTCACTTCATGGGCCGTTCCTGTTCTGGATCGCGATCCTCGGACTGCACTTGGCCACACAGTCGGTGGAGCTGCCTCCAAAGGCTTCCGCCCTGCTGGCGAAGATCTTCCTGATCCTGTGGATCCTGTCGCTGACAATCGTCTGCTCGCGGCTGGCGGTGCTGGCGATCAAACACAAGGGCAATAAACTGTACGGCGCTCTGCCGGTGACTACGCTTACGCAGACACTGGCCCGCCTGTTCGTCGTCAGCTGCGGCGCATTGGTGCTGTTGAACACGTTGGGGATCTCCATCACGCCCATCCTGACGGCCCTGGGTGTTGGGGGCCTGGCGGTTGCCCTGGCGCTACAGGATACTCTTTCCAATCTGTTCGCGGGTTTCTATCTGAGCATCGCGGGACAGGTGCGTGCCGGGGACTACATCAAACTGAGCTCCGGTGAAGAAGGCTATGTCGCCGACATGGATTGGCGCAGCACCACGCTGCGGGCCCTGGCCAATAACTACATCGTGGTTCCCAATGCACACCTGGCGCGGGCCATTCTCACCAACTACCATCTGCCGGAGACGCGGATGTCGCTGTCGATCCCGGTGAGTGTCGGTTTTGATGCCGACCCGGATGTCATCGAGCAGGTGCTGGTGGACGAAGCCAAGGCGGCGGCGGGGGAGATCCCGGGCTTGCTGGCTGAACCCGTGCCGTTCGTGAGATTCATCCCGGGCTTCGGTCCGTCCTCCCTCGATTTCACACTGATCTGCCAGGTGGGCGAATTCGTCGACCAGTACTTCGTCCAGCATGAACTGCGCAAGCGGATCTTCCGGCGGTTCCGCCGCGATGGGATTCTTATTCCTTACCCGGCCCGCACGGTGTTCATGCGCGAGCAGGAGGGCTTCATGGCGCCACCGAGTGCGAACTCGCACCGTAACGCTGCTTCGGCGTAGTCCGGGCCGGAACGCGCGGCTTCAATAGACACCGGACTCGCGTGCGGCTTCGAGCATTGCCACGACATTCTCGCGCGGCGTGCCGGGCTCCAGGAAATCCGAGGCGGCGAAGATGTACCGGCCGCCGGGCTTCCCGATCGACATGATCTGACGGGCTCGCTCAGCGACTTCGGCGGGTGTGGCCGTCTTCAGGAACTGGATCTGATCCAGGTTGCCCAGCAGGCAGATCGTGTCGCCCAGCGCGGCCTTGGCTTGCGCGAGATTGTTGTCTCCGGCCGGCGGTTCCGAGACAGTCTCCCAGAGTGTCATGCCGAGCTCGCGGTAATTAGGGTAGAGACGCTTTGCGCGGCCGCAGTTGTGGAAGACGGTGAAGGCTCCGGCGGAGTGGATGGAGTCGATCAGGCGCTTTTCGTATTCCTGGATGTACGCGCGAAAGAAGGCTGAGCTCACGGTGCCGGCGTTCGCGATGTGACCCTGGATGCCGATGCAGTCCGCGCCCGCCTCGACAAGGGCCTGGCAGTACTCGCACTGGGCGTCCGCCATGCGATCCATTAAGGCGCGGTAGCTGGTCTCGTCCTCGATGGGTTCCATGAATAGCGCCTCGCTACCGCGCAGGTCGGAGGCGTAGTTGAAGACGCCCGCGAAGCCCCAGGGCGCCAGGACGCCGCGGTCGCCCAGCAGCGCGTGCCAACAGGCGATGGTCTGGCGCATCACCGCACGTTCTTCGTCATCCAGGGGAGGGAGGTGCTCCAGAAACGCCCTCAGGTCTTCCGGTGTTTCGAGGAGATGTTTCGTCGTCACGCGCATCGCGCCTTTGGTCGCGACGCCGATCTCTTCCACGGCCTCCTCCTGGACCAGGGTTCTGCCGGGCGTTGCGATTTGGGTGCGGTAGCGGATGAGGCGTCCATCGAATTCGCTGCTGCTGGAGAGCTGCCAGTTCGGGTAGCTCCGGCGGAGGAAGTGCGGACGTTGGAACTGGTTGTGCTTGGCCATCAGGTCAAAGTCCAGTTCGTTGGCGAGCTCGACGGCGTCGACAACACGGTCCACCGTAGGACGGTCTGGATAATACCAGGACAGGTATTGCTCTTGGATGAAGGGGGAGACTGGGACTCGATCTGCTGTATCGCCTTGCAGCGTGGTGAGCAGTCGCTCTCGCGGGGTCATGCGGTAATTCCTCTGTGGTGAGTATTGCAGAGGCGCACGCATTCCGGGTTATTGCAGACCTGGCGGTGGCCGATTATCTACAATCGCTCTGGTAGGGGAGTTTGCATGTTCCAATTTCTGCACGCCGCCGATTTGCACCTGGATAGCCCGCTCACCGGACTGGCCCGCTATGAGGGGCTGCCGGCGGAGGAGATCCGGAATGCCTCGCGGCAGGCGCTGGTGCGGCTTGTGGAGTGTGCGGTGGAGCGGCGCGTGCGGTTCGTGATCCTGGCTGGAGATATCTACGACGGGTCGTGGCGCGATGCGGCGACGGGCCTGTTCTTCGCCGGGCAGATGGCAAGGCTGCGCCAGGCCGGGATTCCCGTCTACCTGATTCAGGGCAACCACGATGCGGAAAGTGTGATGGCGAAATCCATCCGGCTGCCGGACAATGTCCATGCCTTTTCCGGACGGAAGGCGGGCAGCGTCGAGGTGCCGGATGTGCCGGTGGTGGTTCATGGCCAGAGCTTCGTCAACCGGGCGACCGAAGCGAATCTGGCGGCGCAGTATCCGGCGCGAGTGGAAGGCCGGTTCAACATCGGAGTACTGCACACATCGCTGTCGGGCTTTGAGGGGCATGCTCCGTATGCGCCCTGCTCGCTGGATGATCTGGCGGCGAAGGGGTACGACTATTGGGCGCTCGGCCACGTGCACAACGCGCAGATCCTGAGCCGGAACCCGCATGTCGTGTTTCCGGGCAATCTGCAGGGCCGCAACATTCGGGAGACCGGTCCGAAGGGCGCCTTTGTGGTGAGCGTGGATGATGGGCTTCGTGTGGAGGAGTGCGCGTTCGTCGCGATGGGTTCGTTCCAGTGGCAGCGCGTGGAGGTGGACCTGGCCGGCTGCGGGGATGTGGCGGAGCTGCATCGGCGATTCGAAGCAGGGCTGAGAGCTGTGGCGGAGGCGGGGGGTGACGATTCGCAGGTGATTGTGCGTGTGCGATTCACGGGCGCCACTGCGCTGCATGCCACATTGCCCGGGCAGTCCGACTGGAAGAACGACTTGCGGGCGTTGACTACGGACGTGAGCTCAGGGCGGATGTGGTTGGAGAAGATCGAACTGGACCTCGTGCCGGAGGGCAGGACTGTGGATCTGACCGGACCCATGGCGGAGCTGACGGAGGCGCTCCAGCGGGCCGCCGTCGATCCGGAGATCGCGGCTAAAGCCGACCTGCAGCCGATGCTGCAGAAGCTTCCGGATGACATCCGCGGCGAGGTTTCCGGCTGGTTGGATCCTGCCGGGCCGCGATACCGAAGGCTGCTGGATGAGGTGGAATCGATGCTGGTGCTGAAGCTCACGGGGCAGGGAGGAGCGGAGTGAGATTCCAGGCTTTGAACATCCCGGCCTTTGGTCCGTTCACGGGCAAGCATCTGGACCTCTCCGCGGGCGCGGGCAAGTTGGAGATCATTTACGGGGCGAACGAGGCAGGGAAGTCGTCTTTGCTGCGGGCGATCTCGACCTTGCTGTTCGGCTTCGGCAGCAGAACCACGGACGACTTCCTGCATCCGTATGGCGAGCTCCGCGTGGGTGCGACGATCGAGCACGAGGGCCGGTTGCTGACCTGTCTGCGACGAAAGGGCAACAAAAACACTCTGCGCGATGGAGCAGACGCGGTACTGGTGGCCGAAGATGATCTGCTGGCGGTGGCGCCCATTGCGAACCAGCAGGTGTTCGAGGTGATGTTTGGGCTCGACGCGGAGCGGCTGAAGCGGGGTGGCGACGAACTGCTTGCCGGGCATGGTGAGTTTGGACAACTGCTTTTCTCGGCCGCGGCCGGTATCGAGGGTCTGCACTCGATTCTTGCGGGACTGGATGGCGAAGCGGCGGAGCTGTTCAGGCCGAGGAGTTCCACAGCCAGGATATCCAGATTGCTCACCGACTACGACGGACAACGTAAGCGAGCGCGGGATGCACAGGTGACTCCGCACGAACTGGGGGAGCTGCGTGAGCGGAAAGAGCTGGTGCAGCGAAGACTGGGGGAGGTCCGTCGCGACACCGCGGCAGCGTCCTCAGAAAAGGAACGGCTCAACCGCATCCGCACTTCCCTTGGCCTGCTGGGCGAGCAGCGGCTGGTATTGAGCCAACTGGAGCCATTGGCCGGAGTGGCGCCCTTGCGCGAGCGATTCGCCGATGAGTATGCCGGGGCGCGGCAGGACCTGTCGATGAACGAGGCGGGGCGGCTGGGTTTACGGCAGAGGGTGGCACGGCTGGAGGCGGAGGTTGCGGAGATCCAATACTCCGAGCCGCTGCTGGCGCATGAGCCGTCGATTGAAGCGCGCTACCAGCGCCTGGGTGCGGAGCAGAAGGCGCAAGCGGACCTGCCAAAGTTGCGTGGCAACGCCAGCGCGATGGAGGCCGAGTTGTCGGCTCTGTTGAGCGATCTGGGAGAGCCGCCGGGCCTGGAGGATGTTGCCCGCCTGCGGGTGCCTGCGGCGGAGTCGAAGCTGGCCGCAAACCTGACGACCGAGCATGCCGAGTTGAGTGCGAACCTGCGGAACGCGAGCGCACTGGCTGGTGAACTGGCTGTGGAAGTGGAGCAGGATGCCGAGCGGCTGGGGGGCCTGGCTCCCGCAAGGCCCATGGCGGGGCTGGAGCAGGCGCTGCGGATTGAGACGCTGCCGGACGCGCGGCGGCGGGATCTGGACAAGCGGGCGAAGGCCGCGGAGGTCCGCATGGCGGACGAGGTGCGGCTGCTGCCCTGGCCGGGCTCCATTGAGGAACTGTTGGCAGCCGCAGTGCCGTCGGAAGCCACGGTGGCAGACTGGCGACGGCGGCTGGATGCCGCTGCCGTGGACGGGCGCGAGGCGGAGAAGGCGCAGGAGGAGGCCGCCCGCGATCTGGCTCGACAGGAGACCAGTCTGCGCAGGCTGGAGGGCCGCCGCGCGATGGCGACACTGAGCGGGTTGGCGGATAGGCGCGAACATCGGGCACAGGGCTGGCAGGCCGTGCGCCAGTCCTGGCTGGAGAGATCCGGCCAGGCTGCCGCGGAGTTCCTCGGCGAGACTGGCGCCGAGCCGGCACGGCTTGCCCAGGCATATGAAGAGGCTGTGTCGAAGGCCGATGCCGTAGCGGACGAGTTGCGCGAGCATGCCGACGAAGTGGCGCAGGTGGCGCAGGCCGAGCAGGAAGCCGGGTTCGCCAGGGAGAAGCTTGCGGCGTGTTCCGAGGAACTCGCTCGGAAGGATGCGGCGAAACAGGCGCTGCAGGCGGAGTGGTCCGCACTGTGGGCACCCTGGGGGGTGCCGGCCTCAGAGCCGTCACAGATGGCCGAATGGCTGCGGCGGCGTGCCGCGTTGGCGGAGCGGGCTCGCGAACTGGATCTGATGCGGTCGGAGCTGGAGAGGTCCACTGCGCAGGAGGAGGCGGCGGCCGAGGAACTGCGGCAGGCGATTGGGTTGGTGACGGGAGCGACGCCGGAGCAGGGCTCCACGTTGGCCATGCTTCGCGGTCAGGCGGTCACCCTTCTGGAAGAACAGAAGAAGCTGGCTGCGGCCCGCCAGAATCTGGAAGGCCAGTTGTCCGCTGCCCGGAGGAAGTTGGCCACCGTCCAGCGAAAGGAAAGCACGGCCCGGGAGGAGCTGGCCGCATGGCAGGATCGCTGGTCCCAACTGGTCGAGCGGTTGAAGTTGAACGGGGCCGCCGAGCCCGCGTCGGTCCAGGAACTGCTACAACTGCGGAGCCAGATCACGACCAGGCATAGCGAATACACCCAGACCAGGACGCGCATTGACGGCATCCTGCGCGATAGCGCGAAGTTCGAGTCCGATACCCGTGCGGTGGTGGAGCTCGCGGCGCCCGCCCTAGCCGGCTCGGGGGCCATGGACGCTGTACGGGAGATGTACCGGCAGCTGGCTGTGCATCGCAAGGCCCGCGACTTGGCGGCTTCGAAGCAGGAGGATCTGGCGGCGGAGAAGGCGAAGCTGGAGGCGCTGGATAACGAACTTGTACGGTTGCAAGCTGTGCTGACGTCCATGGTGGCCGAAGCCGGCTGCGCGTCTGACAGCGAGGTCCCCACGCGGATGGCGGAATGGAGCGCGAAGCAGGCAGGGCAGGCGAAGCTCGCGCAGATCCAGCAGGCGCTGGCCGCGATCGCCGCCGGGCGCACACTGGAAGCCCTGGCGGAGGAGGCGCGGGGCGTGGAGACGGATGAGATTCCAGGCCGCCTGGAGAGCGTGGAGCAGACGCGTACCGCTCTGGAGCAGGAGCGCGACGAGCTGATTCGCGAAGACTCCGCGCTGAGTCAGAAGCTGGTCGGATTCGAGGGGCGTACCGAGGCCCGGGATGCGGCGGCCGATCTGCAGAGTACACGGGCGGCGCTGCTGGAGGAGTCGGAAAACTACGTGCGGTTGCGGCTGGCTGAACAGCTGCTGCGGAGTGCGATTGACGAGTTCCGCCGGAAGTCCACGGGTAAGCTGCTGGAGCGCTCGTCCCAGATCTTCGCGGCCCTGACCCTGGATTCGTTCGAGGGACTGAAGCTGGAGTACGGTTCCGATGCCAAGGGCAGCGTGATTCTCGTGGGCGTGCGGCCCGATCGCCGAACGGTGCCCGTGGGGGGCATGAGTGAAGGTACGCGCGACCAGCTTTACCTGGCCTTGCGCATTGCCAGCCTGGAGGTCTACTTCGAGAAGAATCAGGCGATCCCGCTGATCGCCGACGATATCCTGGTGAACTTCGACGACGCGCGCGCCGCCGCCGCGCTGGGCGCGCTGTCAGGGCTCGCGCGGCACACGCAGGTGCTGCTCTTCACACATCACCGGCATATGGTCGAGCTGGCGGGGCAACACCTGGAGCCGGCGGACTTCGTCACCTACCGTCTGGAGAAGCTGGAATCGGCCGGTTGACGAGCAGCAGTGAGCGGAGGATCTCCGCCGCAGCCTCGGAAAATCCAGCTTCCTGGCGCAGGTAGTCCGGGACAGTGCCGTATTGCTGCTCGATCACCGAGAAGGCTGTTTGCAGGTACTCTTCGCGGGCTCCCAGGAACTCGTGAAGCGTCTCCCGGGAGACCCGGAACAGAGACATCGCACGGATGAAGCCGATGCGACGATCCACTTCCGGACTCGCGTACTTTTCTGTCAGGTGGTAGTCGGCCAGGATCGCTGGCCGAGGCACGCCCAGGATGGTAAGGATCATGGCCGCACTGAAGCCCGTCCGGTCGCGTCCACCCATGCAATGGAACACGGCCGGGTAGTTGCCGGGGTCCTGCAGCAGGGCCAGCAAACGGCGCAGCGATAGGGCGGCCCGCTGTGGTAGCCGGGTATAGCAGTCGAGGACATAGCGCCGGTCACAGCGCTGGATGCCGCCTCCAGCGAAGAAAGCGAACTGCTCCCTGGTTGACCATTTTTTCTCCAGCTCGGGTGCGAACGAGATGGGCAGGTGTTCCACTCTCAAGGTGCCGCCGGGCAATGAATTGGGACGCTCGCGGCTCTCCAGTCCGGTGCGCAGATCCACCAGCAGGCGCAGCCCCAGGGCGCTGAATTGCGGATGTGCGCGGGGCGGCACTTTGGCGAAGTTGTCCGAGCGGTACAGCATCCCGGGCCGCACCACGCGGCCATCCGCCGCGGCATAGCCGCCCAAGTCTCGGAAGTTGAAGGTTCCCTCCAGCGGGATGCGGCGTGGTTCCATGACGTCTGCGTTGCCAGAATACGTCATGGAGCACCCCGGCCACCCGCCGCGTTTCCGCTGCTTATGCTACTCGTCCCGCAAGGCGACGACCGGATCGATGCGCGTGGCGCGCCAGACGGGCACGGCGGTGGCGGTGAGCACGGCCAGAATCACCCCCACCACGGCTGCCGCGTAGGTGAACGCATCCGCGGGTTTCACCCCGACCAGCAGGCTCTGCATGACTTTGCCCGAGGCCAGCGAGAGCGCGAGGCCGACGGCAATTCCGGCCCCCGCCAGCATCAGCGCCTTGCCCAGCACCAGGCCCGCGACGCTGGAAACAGGGGCGCCCAGGGCCATGCGCAGGCCCAGTTCCGGGGTGCGCTGCGCCACGGCATAGGACATCACGCCGTGGATCCCCGCCATCGCCAGGAGCAGTGCCAGCGCGGCGAAGATGCCGACGAGGAAGGTGCGGAAGCGCGGCGCGGAGATCGATTCAGAGACCATGTCGCTCAGGGTGGTGAACTTCATGGCGATGCCGGGATTCGTGCGGGCCACGGTCGAGCGAACCGCCTCTGTCAGCGAGGCGGGCGCGATGGACGTCCGGATGGCCACCTGGAGTTCGTTCGCAAAATAGGGATGCTGCTGGAACGCCATGTAGATCTCGGGCGCGAGTTTGGCGGCTGGCGAATCGCTGCGAATATCGCCCACCACGCCAACGACGGTCATCCACTCGTCACGGTCCAGGCCGCACTTCATCCGCTTCCCGAGTGGATCTTCATTGGGGAAGGTTTCGCGTGCCAGTGCCTGGCTGATGATGGCCACCAGGGGTGCGCTGTATTGATCGCGTTCGCTGAAGTCGCGGCCGCGCAGCAGGGGAATGCCGAGCGTGGAGAAGTAGCCCGGGCTGGCCAGCCGGAAGCCCGCCTCGGGCAACTTTGCGCCGGGAGCGAAGACATGCTTGCCTTCCACTGCGTAGGATCCGTTCGAGCCATACTGTCCGGCGGGCATGCCCATTGCCGCGGAGGCCGATTTCACACCCGGCAGCACGCTCACGTCCCGCAGGATTTTCTCAAAGGTGCCGGTAGCGCGTTTGTACTCGGCTTCTTCATTCGCAGGCACGTGGGCATACATCACCAGCACGCCGTCGGGGCGGAAGCCGAGATCGGCGGAGGTGAGTCCGAGGAAGCTCTTCATCAGCAGGCCGGCGCCCAGCGCCAGGACAAAGGCGAGTGCGATCTCCGCCGAGGCGAGCGCTCCGCGCAAGCGGTGAGAGCCGCGATTGCCCACGCCCCGTCCGCCACTCCGCTTCAAGGCTTCGTTCAGGTCCACTCGCGACGCCTGCCATGCCGGCGCCAGGCTGAACAGGACCGCTGAGACCATCGAGATCAGGGTGGCGAAGACCAGGGTGGTGGTGTCGACGCGCACCTCGTTCAGGCGGGGCAGATTCTCGGGGGCCAGGCGTAGCATCGTGTCGGTGCCGAGATAGGCCAGGGCGCAGCCGGCGAGTCCGCCCAACAGGCCCAGCACCAAGCTCTCCGTCAGCAGTTGGCGGATGATCCGGCCGCGGCCCGCGCCCAGCGCGGCTCGCACTGCCATTTCCCGGACCCGCGTCGTGGCGCGCGCCAGTAGCAGATTCGCCACGTTGGCGCAGGCGATGAGGAGGACCAGGGCGACGGCGCCCATCAGTACCAGCAGCATGGTGCGCACGGGGCCTACCAATTGATCGCGCATTGGCGCGGTGGTGAAGGTCTTTTTCCGATTCTCGGGGTAGGACGCCGCCAGCCTGGCACCAATGGCGCTGAGGTCGGCCCGTGCCTGGTCTACGCTCACGTCCGGTTTCAGCTTCGCGGCCACGCGGTAGTTATATGCCGTGCGGTTCAGGTTCTCGGGCCTGGACGGCATCGTCAACCACAAGTTCGATTTGCGCGGGAACTGATAGGTGAACGGCATGACCGCCGCGATCTCGTACGACTTGCCCTCCACGCTGACCGTCCGGCCCAGGGCGTCGCCGGCCCTTCCGAAGTTGCGCAGCGCGAACGACTCGCTCACCGCCACCTGGCCTTCCGCCGGAGCGTGGCCCGCCACGGGCGCCGTGCCGAAAACCCGGTAGAATCCGTCTTCCACAAAGGAGACGCCGGTGAACTCCGCCCGGCCATTCACCTGGACCCCCATCTCCCCACCGTAGTAGCGGCTGAGTGCCTCAAACGAACCCGCCTGTTTGCGTACATCTTCCAGGTCGCCGCCGGTCATGCGCGGGGTCTCGCGCCCGGTTTCCAGCGAACGCGTCGAGATGCTGACGATGCGCTGCTCGTCCGGGAACGATAGCGGCGCCAGCAGGACTCCGTGCACCACGCTGAAGATCGCGGTGTTCAGTCCGATGCCCGCGCCCAGGGTGGCAACCGCCACCAGCGTGAATCCAGGGCTCTTGCGAAGCCAGCGGATGGCCTGTTTGAGGTCGGTGGAGAGCATATCGTATATTCTGTACGAATTAATCGCCCCAGAGTTTCCACAAAATGAAGCCGGCGGGCCCCGATCCACCCCGGCGGCGAAAGGAATACAATATTTCAGCATGAGTTCCGAGCAGAACACCGCATTCTCCCGCCGGGGCGCACTGGGCGCGATCTTCGGCACCGCCCTGAGCGCGGAGGTCCTGAAGGCCGCTCCCATTCAGGCCAAAGACCCGCTCAAGATCACGAAACTTGAGACCTTCCTGGTCAAGCCGCGCTGGCTTTTCCTCAAGATCCACACCAATGCCGGCATCACCGGCTTAGGCGAACCCATCACTGAAGGGCGCGCGCTGACGTGCCAGGAGGCAGTGAAGGAGATCGAACCTTACCTGATTGGCAAGGATCCGCGCGCCGTCGTGCAGCATTGGCAGGCGATCTACCGCCATGCCTTCTATCGCGGCGGGCCGATTCTCACATCCGCCCTCAGCGGCATCGATCAGGCGTTGTGGGATATCAAGGGCAAGGCACTGGGCGTGCCGGTGTACGAACTGCTCGGCGGACCCACCCGGAACCGTGTCCGCGTCTATGCCCACGCCAGTATCTCGAATCCCGCCCGCGTCAAAGAGGCCCTGGCGCAGGGCTTTACCGCCTTCAAGTCCGGCCCACCCCGCCGGCGCAATTTCCCGCGCTACATCGAGACTCCGTCCGAGGTCCACTACGCTGCCGAACGCTTTGCGGAATTCCGCAAACTGGTGGGGGAGGACGTCGACATCGGTGTCGATTTCCACGGCGCGGTGAGCCCGGCTCACGCCAAGATGCTGATCAAGGCGCTGGAGCCCTATAACCCGATGTTCATTGAGGAACCCTGCCAGGCCCAAAACCACGACGTGATGGCCGAGATTGCTCGCTCCACGCACCTGCCCATCGCCACGGGCGAGCGCGTCTTTACGAAATGGGGTTTCCGCGAAGTGCTGGAAAAGAAAGCGGCTACGATCCTTCAGCCGGATCTTTGCCACGCTGGCGGCATCACTGAAGTTCGCCTGATTGCAGGTATGGCGGAGGCCTACTATGCCTCCATCGCCCCGCACAATCCGCTCGGGCCCATTTCCCTGGCGGCCGGGGTACAGATTGCGGCTTCGATTCCGAACTTCCTCATCCAGGAACAAGTGTCGCTCGGCGAGGGCTACATCAAAACGCCTTTCAAGGTACGCGCAGGCTATCTGGACCTGCCCACTGCGCCGGGTCTTGGGATTGAGTTGGACGAGAACGCCATGGCCGATAAACTGGGCCACGACTGGAAGAATCAGGAAGCGTACGACGCCGACGACGGCAGCGTTGTCGACTGGTAGCCATCGCCTTCAGAAACCGAGCCCCCGGGTGCCTGCCGCGGCGCCTGGGGGCTTTTCTTTTGTGCAGGTTACAGCTTGAAGAGCTCGCGCAGGCGCTTTGTCTGGACCCGGCTGACCGGAATCTCCGTCCCCTTCTTGTCGTCCATCCGCAATTGATAGCTCGACTTGAACCACGGAATCACTTCCCGGATGTGGTTGATGTTCACCACATAGCCGCGGTGGGCGCGCCAGAACGTAGCCGGATCCAGGCTCGACTGCAATTCTTCAATTGTCTTGTAGTTCGTTTGGCCTTCCACTGCCGTGGTCACCACGGTGATGAGACCGTCCTCGATCGTGGCGTAAATCAGGTCCGATGCGTCCACAATCAGGTTCCGGCCGTTGGCCTTGACCAGTAGTTTGGCCCGGGCAACCGGCCCCGATGCCGCTGTTCCGGTGTTCACAGTGGCGGATGTGATCGCCAGTTCCGGTTCCAGCAGGCTCCGCTTCACGCGTTCGACGGTCTGCGCCAGACGGTCGCGGTCGACGGGTTTCAGCAGGTAATCCATGGCCTCCAGGCGGAAGGCCTCCAGGGCATACTGCTCGTAAGCTGTACAAAGGACAAACGCCGGCATGGGTGCCTTATCCACCTTCAGCTTGTGGATGACGCCCAGGCCGTCCAGGCCTGGCATCTGCACGTCGAGGAACACCAGATCCGGCTCACATTCCTCGATGCACTGCACGGCCTCGATGCCGTTGCGGGCCGTGCCGACAATCTCGATCTCGGGAAACTCACGCAGCAGGAACGCGAGTTCGTCCAGCGCCAGGGCTTCGTCGTCCGCCAGGACGGTGGGTATCGCCGTTCCGGATCGTCCGGCGGGCGGTTTGAATGAGACGGGGCCGGCCATGAATCTCCTACTGACAATTTGAACACGCCGCACGGGCTGTGGGCACCAGGGCTGCGGCCCGCGCCTCCACCGGCGCCTGCGACCGCCAGACGTAGAGCCGTTGGCGGCGGGTGTGCAGCGGGAGCCGCTGCAGCGCAGGTTCGCCGTCGAGCCCGGCCGCGATCGGTCTTGCATCCACTGGCGGAGACCAGTGAAACGCAAGTTCCCTGTCGTCTTCCAGAAGAATATGCGTGATGCCGTGGACGGCGGCCAACTGGTGGAAGCGGGTGGCATCCCACGGTGCGCGGCCCCAACTGTACACTTTTCTGCGGTATCCGGTTTGTGTTCCGAACAGGGGGTAATCCGGAGTAATCTGTGTGCCGATCAGCAGCAGCGTGGCATCGGCCGGTACCACCTGGCACACCTCCTGGAACGGAGTGTTGTCCACGCTCATGGCCGTCGGCATCAGCCACCACATCCGCACGAACATCGCGGTCTCCCGGCCGGGATACCAGGCGCTGAATGCCGCCAGGGCGAGCATCGGCCACGCCATCCAGTTCCGGCAGAGCGGCAATGCCGCGACAAGGAGAAGAGCGACGGCCGGCAACAGGAACCGGTCGGGAATCTGGTCGGCCGTAATCCAGCGTAGCGTCAGAATCGGCCCGGCCAGCAATGTCGCGCCACACAGCCAGACGGTTCTGCTCGAGCCTCGCCAGGCCAGCAGAAGTCCGGCCACGGCCAGTAGTCCGGCCACAGCGAAGCGCGAGGGCGGCCACGCCGGCGGCGGCTGATACAGCGCAGGCCAGCGGGTATCGGCGGTTTCGGCGCGCAGTGGCTGGCCGGCGCCTGTCGAACGAACCCAAACTTTGGCGATGGCGGACGATCCGGGCAGGTCCATGAAGATGCCCGGCGCGCGCTTCAGGATGGTGGTCCACTCCGGCGGTTGGCTGGCGTAGAAGCCGCGCATGTCCGAGGGGCCAAGCGGGGAACCATACCAACTCCAATTCGACAGGAAGAGAAACAGCAGGCCGCAGGCCGCGGCCCCGGATAGGAAACCGCCGGCGGCGGCGATCAATCGTTTCCTTGAGAGCAGAAGTACCGCGGGAATCAGTGCCAAAGCATATAGCCGTGCATGGACGCACAGCGCCAGCGAAACGCCGGCCCAGAAATAGGCGGCGCCAGGATGAGAATCCTCTGCGTCCTGCTGCCCCTCCACGAGCCAGTAGGCAGTGCCGCACGCGAACAGTACGGCCCAATGATCCGCTTTCAGGTATCGAGCCAGGAATAATCCGACGGGTGCGGAGGCATAGAGGGCCGCTCCCGCCGCAGCCACCGCCGGTGGAGCCTTCAGCCGCAGAGCCAGCAGCCACACGGCGCCGATTGCGAGCGGGAAGCCCAGCCCGAACAGCACCCGGCCTGGGGCCTCCAGGCGCGTGAACAACAGCGGCCAGAAGAAGAACAGCTCCCCTTCAAAGCTCAGCGCGGTCTGCCGTTCGTTCTGTGTCTCCCAGAATGCGATGGACTGGTGCTGCAGCCAGTAGGCCGCCCGCGACGCGTGGTACATCTTCTCGTCCCAGGTGTGGATGGGCGCCAACGCCGTAAGGCAGAGATTCGAAACGGTCAGGACTGCAATCAGGCCGGCGGCGGTGAGCACGGCCAGGCCAACTATTGGCATTTCCAGCTTTGGCATCCGCCACTCGGGGCGTTCCGGCGCAAGCCAGTAGAACAGTGCTGCGCAGAGCACAGCCTGCACCCCCAGCCAAGCCAAGGGAGTGATCCAGCCGCCCGATGAAAGCACTTGCGCGAGCAATCCGGGTTGGGCGCCGAATACCACGGCAAAAACGAAAAATCGCGAGGAGAAATCGCTGGCGAAATGTCGAGCGGCCCACACTGCGGGGAAAAATGCAAGCAGCAATGAGGCCGTGAGAAGGATCCAGGACATTGGCTTCGGAGGCGGGCCGATGAGGCGCAAACGCTTCTACGGCTGTTACTATAGCAAGTGGATAGATACGCTTTTATCAAGCGGTTCCAGCAAGGAGTGTACTCTGTTGTCAATTAATGAAAGTGTCAAGATCGCGCCGGCAGAGGGTAAGCTCGGTGTTCTCATCCCCGGCATTGGCGCGGTTTCCACAACCTTCATCGCAGGTGTGGAAGCCGTCAAGCGCGGTCTGGGGCATCCCATTGGTTCGCTCACGCAGATGGCCACGGTTCGGTTGGGCAAGCGCACGGAAGGCCGTTCCCCCTACATCAAGGACTTTGTACCCCTGGCGAATCTGGACGACCTGGTTTTCGGCGGGTGGGACATCTACGAAGACACAGCGTACGAAGCCGCCTCTAACGCTAAAGTACTGGAATCCTCGCTGCTGGAACAGGTGAAGGAGCCGCTGCAGGCGATCAAGCCGATGAAGGCCGTATTCGAACAGGAATACGTCAAGCTGATCCACGGGCCCAACGTCAAGACCGGTGGAACGAAGTACGACAAGGCCCTGGCCCTGATGGAAGATATCAAGAACTTCCAGAAGGACAACAACGTAGCGCGCACCGTCATGATCTGGTGCGGATCGACCGAAGTTTTCCACAGGCCGTCGGCCGTGCATGAGACGCTGGCCTCGTTCGAAGAGGGGATGAAGAACAACGATCCGGAGATCGCGCCCTCCCAGATCTACGCTTACGCTGCCCTCATGAGCGGCGTGCCGTTCGCCAACGGCGCTCCGAACCTCACCCACGACATTCCCGCACTGCTCGACCTGGCGAAGGAACGCAATCTGCCCGTCTGCGGCAAGGACTTCAAGACCGGCCAGACGTTTCTGAAGACGCTGCTGGCTCCGGGCTTTAAGGCTCGCATGCTGGGCATCGCCGGTTGGTTCTCCACCAATATCCTGGGCAACCGCGACGGTGAAGTGCTGCACGATCCCGGCAGCTTCAAGACGAAGGAAGAGACCAAGCTCAGCGTGCTGGATCACATCCTGCAGCCCGAGCTCTATCCCATTCTGTACAAGGATCTTTACCACGCAGTCCGGATCAACTACTACCCGCCGCGAGGCGACGCCAAGGAAGGCTGGGACAACATCGACATCTTTGGTTGGCTCGGCTACCCGATGCAGATCAAGGTCGACTTCCTCTGCCGCGACTCCATCCTGGCCGCTCCGCTGGTTCTCGACCTGGTACTCTTCCTCGACCTGGCCCATCGCGCTGGAATGCGGGGCATCCAGGAATGGCTCTCCTTCTATTTCAAGGCGCCCATGCATGCGCCAGGGCTCTATCCGGAGCACGACATTTTCATCCAGCTGATGAAGCTGAAGAACACACTTAGGTGGATGCGGGGAGAAGACCTCATCACGCACCTCGGCCTTGAGTATTACGACTAGGACGGGGATCTGGCAAGAACGATGAGAGTCTTAGTCATCGGTGGTACCCAATTTATCGGCAAGCACCTTGTAGCGGCCCTCTGCAAAGAGGGTCACGAGGTGGCGATCCTGCACCGCAAGCCCACTCACGAACTGGGCAAGAAGATTATCAACCTACAGGCCGATCGCAACGATATTGCGCAGGTCAAGTCAGTGCTCTGCGGACAGTCGTACGATGTCGTGTTCGACATGGTCTACGACTGGGAAAAGGGCACTCCACCCACGGTGGTGGAGGACACCGCCAAGCTGTTGACCGGGCATGTTGGGCGCTACATTTTCATGTCCAGCGTTTCGGCTTACGGTGACGGCCTGAATCACCACGAAGGCGACGCGCTGGCTCCGGACGACCATCGGGACCGGTATGTCCGCTGCAAGGCGCAGAGCGAACGCGCCCTGTTCCGGTTGCACCAGCGGCACGGCACCCCTGTTGTCACGTTGCGTCCGCCTTGTGTGTACGGCCCATGCAATCCGTTCTACCGGGAGCAGTTCTTCTGGGACCGGGTTCGGGACAAGCGGCCCATCATTCTGCCGGGCGATGGCCGCAGGCTGATGCAGTTTGCGTTTGTGAAAGATGTAGTCTGGTCCTGTCTGCGGGCCATGGACGCGGCCAATGTGGTGGGGCATGCCTTCAACATCGCCAATGCGCGCCCGTTGACACAGGCTGAGGTGCTGGACGCCCTGTTCGTCGCGGCCGGCAAGGATACTCCGGTGATTCGCGTCCCCCGGGAACGGATCGCCAGGGCAGGCGGCCACCCGCTGGGACCGAATCTTTACTTTGGCATGTACTTCGATTTGCCTCCCGTGACCATGGTGATCAGCAAGGCTCAACGCGTCTTGGGCTTCAAGCCGACTCCCTTCCAGGAAGGCTTGCAGGAGACCTACAAATGGTACCTGCGGCACCACACCAAAAAAGGCATCGACTACACTTTCGAAAACCAGTTACTGGCTAAGGAACGCGCCCAGTTGGCGAGCTGAACCATTCACCGCTTCGGTTTCCTGCAAGAGCCCATCCACGACGGATTGGCTCTTGTGCGTCGGGCCCCCTCTCGTTTCGCCGCCTGCTAAAATCGCTGACAACTATGACTGTGCGTTTCGCTTCTTTCGCCGCCGGTACCTTGCTTGCGTGCCTGCTCACTTCCTGGCCTGCTTCGGGGCAGATCGTGGACCAGTACAACCCGCCCAAGGCCGGCTGCTGCCTGCAGTTCACCGCGCAGGCCCTGGCCGACCAGTTGCAGGACTGGAATCAACTGGGCCGTTACTACGCAGACAACGAGCGATTGAAGGCCCTGGCGCCCGAAGCCGGCCGCGTCGTCTTTATGGGCGACTCGATTACGGACGGGTGGAAGCTCGCGCAACAGTTCCCGGGCAAGCCGTACGTGAACCGCGGCATCAGCGGGCAGACTACGCAGCAGATGCTGGTTCGGATGTACCCGGATGTCGTTGCCCTGAAACCGGCCGCCATGATTGTCCTGGCGGGCACCAATGACATCGCCCGCAACACCGGACCTGTCACGATGAGCATGATCACCGACAACATCCGCGCGATGACCGTTCTGGCCAAAGCCAGCCGGATCAAAGTGATCCTGTGTTCCGTGATGCCTGTCAGCGACTATACGCAACGCAAACAGACAGACCAGCGGCCGCCCGCCGACATCCTCAAGCTGAATGCCTGGATGAAGGAGTTCGCGGCAGCCGAGGGCCTGATCTATGTCGATTATTTTTCGGCCATGGTGGACGGACAGGGCCTGTTGAAGGACGGTATCTCCGGCGACGGCCTGCACCCCAATCAGAAGGGCTACGACATGATGGCGCCGCTGGCAGAGGCCGGGATCCAGGCCGCCCTCAAGTAGGCTTGAGCCGGCCAAGCCGAAAACGGCACAGGCGGTGATGTTTCTAGATTCTGCCGGGAGCGGGTTTGGCCCGCTCCGCCTGGTTCTCTCCGCCCAGGATCTTCTCCAGCAGGTCCGCCTGGCGCTTGTGAATTAGCGTGGGCGGATGGGTGGCGTCGGGGAAATTGGCGCGTAGCTGAACCTCCACGTCATCCAGCAGGCTGAGTGCCTCTGTGAATCGGCCTGCCGACTCCAGCAACTCCGCCTTCCTCACCTTTGCCGTGTAGTGTGACGGCTGGGCGGTGAGCAACTCGTCCACCCACGCCATTGCCTGCTCCGCATCGCCCTGGATCTCACTCCAGTTCGAGAGGATCAGCAGCCTGGCCGCCTGGTGCGCCGCCTCGTCCTGCGGCGGGTCCTGGCTGATCTCAAAGCTGGCGGAGCCCGAGGCGATCTGCTCAGCCCAGGCGCCCTCGGCCTGTTGCTCCTGCGGATCGTAGACTGCGCGCACCCGATAGGCGCCGAGCGCGAGTTGGCTCGTCACCTCAGGGCTGAGCACGAACTCGGCGGTGACCATGTCCAGATCCTGCAGTTCCACTGAATCCGGCTGAACACGAGCCGATCTTGTCAGAGCCGGCGAAGTGCCATCGGGCGACTCCAGAATCACGCTGACCGCCTCCAGCCAGGAGCCTTCCTTCAGGCCCAGCTTGACCGGTTCGTCTCCAGCGGCCATCGAGACCGAAACCACCACCGGCCAGCCGGGATCGATGCGCGCCTGGGCACCTCCATTCACCGTCACTCCAATCAGCGGGCGTGCCGGGGGCTGTGCCAGCGCGCAGGCGGTCAAGGCCGCGGACAAAATCAGCATCTTCATGTTGGTCTACCTTTCGGGGGCCTTGACGGCGTCATTCACGAGAATCTGGCTGCTGCAGGTCCCGCGCCCGGCGGCAGCGGGGCCATATCTCGACTGCGGCGTGCGGTTGGCATCGTTGACGCCCGTGCCCGCGCCGGAGGAACACAACTTCATGCCGGTTGCCTCCTGCACGCGATAGCGCAGCGTGGGATCCGTGTCCGCGATGTACCCGCCCGACACGTCGTAGCGCATCACGCAATCGTCCTCGCCGCAGTGCGGGCCGTCCTTCATGCCCAGCGTCACTGCAAGCGGCGCCTCGGGCATCAGTGAGTTGATCAGGGTGCCGTCCTCGCGCAGGATCGAGACCTGCTGTTCGTTGCCGCCGGCTTTCTCCAGGACGGTGTCGGTGCCGGGCACACGGCGCCAGGTCACATCACGGTCACCTCCGTCACCGTGGTGATAGACATTGCATGCGTGGAATAACTCGTGTGCCAGGGTCGAGTTGAAGTAGCGCGCCGTACCCGGCTGGACCGGTGGCGTCAAGGCAGGGACAAACACGCCTGTGATCTTCACCGGATTTCCGGGACCACCCGACGCGATGGCATACCCCGGGTTGTTGGCAAAGAGGAAGATCTCCACCCCATGCTGGTCCACGCGGTGCGGACCCATTGCGCGATTGAAATTCACCACGCGATCCATGCTGAGTTCGTCGGCCGTCATTTCGTAGTGCACATCCAATCCGCTCAAACGCCGGAACAGGCGGATACCGGAGAGATAGACTCCGCCGGCGCGGTTGTGGATGAAATAGTCCTTCTTGAACGGATTCCCTTCTATGTGTTGGCCGTTCTCGATGAAGCCGCGGTACTCCTCATAAAGCGTGAGACCGTCGCCCGCCGTCCCGTCGCCCACCGGATCGGCCTCGTCGTCGCTGGTGTCGGATCGTCCACCCACGCCCTTCTGCGCGCGCCAGATCTCCGCGATCAGGTCACCGTCCGCCCGTTTTGGCAGGCGGACATCGGTCTGCGCGGTGTCGCCCTCCAGGTGGCCAAGGATCCGCCGCCCGTCGAGTAGAATCGCCGATACCTGGATGCTGCCCCAGGCGCCCCAGTCGTGAGCTGAGATCGCCGCGGTCGAGGTCTCCCACTGGCCGGGTGGCGTGGACCCCTGCTGTCCCTCCTGATCCGTCACGATGAAGTTCGAGGCCGCTTCGAACCTCAGGTCGGGGTCGACAGAGGCATCCTTGAAGGGTGCGTTCAGCGCGAATCCGGGTTCTCGGGAGCATTGGACAAACTTCCACTCAAAGAGAGCCGCCCTCGCCGACGGCGCGCCGCCGCCCTTCTTCTGGAGGCGGGCTGTCAGGCGCAGGCCGCTGCCGGCACCGCCCCCAGCCGCCGCCTCCGGCCGGAACTGTCTGTACTCATCCGTCAGCAGGATGATTACCTCATCTTCCTCGGCCGCCCCCGCGGGATGAAGTTCCCATTCCACCTGCATGGAGACCGGAGGCTCACCGTCCATAAAGGTAGGGCGTTCAAAAGGGGTGTTCCTGGTAAAGTCCGCGCTGCCTCGCAGGATTGCATCGGAAACCGGCAGGGGGCCGACCATCTGTGTTTCATCGGAGAAATATGTGTAGAGATCGTCCCCGTCCTGCGGCGGCTTGGGCAGAATTGCACATTGTGTCCGCTCCGACCAGTGCGCCTGGATCACATCGGCGCCCAGAATGAGGTGGTATTCCCCCGTGGACGTCAGTTGCAGTACGACCTGTTCTTTCTTGTAGGGAACTGTCGGCGGCCCGGAGCCTTTCAGTGTGTTGGTGGTGGTGCAGCCCACCAGGGTATGCGACTGAGTCGCATCAATGGCGGCCGTGCCGGTCACGGTGCCGGTCCAGATGGGTCCGTAGGGCGACTTGGTGTCGAGCCGCACTTTCAGATCGCCGGAATAGCTCACATTCCAGTCGTCCTGCCCCATCACCGGATGCGAGTGGGATCCCGACGTATTGCCCCGAACTCGAATCGTGCCTTCCCATGCCTTCACGTTGCCGGCGGGTCCAAAGATCTGCGCGGGGAGGTCAATTCCAGACAAAAGCATGACGGCGGCAGGCAGGAGACGTGATTTGACGAAGAGGCCCATAACCAGAACGCGCGGGATCCGTCCATCCGGGATCACCGGCAGCGGGTGCCGCCGCCTGGAGTCACGCCTGGCGTGCGCCTGATCCGCCTGATTGCGAGAGGCTGCCGATTCAGGCTAAGCTATTGATTCTTTCATGGTTACGCCCTGCGACCGGCGGATGGACGGATGTCTGGCGGGAGATCGCCTGTGACTCCCGATAGCGAGGCCGTTACTCGTCTCCTGCGTCAATGGCAGAGCGGGGAAGCCAATGCCCTGGAAGAACTTACCCCACTCGTTTACCACGAACTGCGGCGTATCGCCTCCGGCTTCCTGCGCCGTGAGCGCGAGGGCCATACGCTGCAGCCCACGGCATTGCTGCACGAAGCCTACCTGCGCCTGGTGGACCAGCGGGAAAAGGACTGGAAGAGCCGTGCCCACTTCTACGGCGTGGCGGCTCATCTCATGCGGTTGATCCTGGTCGACTACGCCCGCTCGAAAGCAAGGTTGAAGCGCGGCGGCGAAGTGCAGAGAGTCGAATGGAACGAGGCCATCTCCTCGAGCGCCGAACGGCCGGCGCTGCTGGCCACCCTCGATGACGCACTCAGCGAATTGGAGAAGCTGGATCCGCGCAAGGGCCGAGTCGTTGAATTGCGCTATTTCGGCGGGCTCAGCGTGGAGGAGACGGCTGAAGTTCTGGGGATCTCCACAGCCACAGTGGGGCGCGAACAGCGCATGGCCGAGGCCTGGCTGCAGCGGCAGATGACCTCCGGTCCGCCCAGGGCCTGAAAATTTCCAGCCGGGACGAAAATAATCCGCCGGGCGTGATCGATCGGCGCCTCCGTTGCCGCTTGTAAGGGTGTAAGCGACGGATGCGAGGGCGGCGCACGGAGAGCAAGCCGTGTGCCCGTCTTGAATCGATTGAGAATCTAGGGAGGCTGGCTGCGCCGCTAGAATGGCAAGCATGCTCCCAGAGCGCTGGAACAAGCTGGAGGAGGTCTTTCAGACTGCGGCCGACCTGCCGGAGGAGCGGCGGCCGGGCTATCTGAAAGAGGCTTGCGGCGACGATCAGGAGTTGAGGCGCGAGGTGGAGGAGATGCTCGCGGCCTCAACTCTGGACCTGATCCGGGATGTCATTGAGAGTACTTCGGACTCGATGGCGGCGGAGGCGGATCAGGATCCTTTGGTCGGTTCGCTCCTGGGCGCTTACCGTGTCATCTCGCTGATTGGGCGGGGTGGCATGGGTGTGGTTTACCGGGCCGTCCGCGACGACGACCAGTACCACAAGGAAGTCGCCATCAAGGTAATCCCGCGCATGCTGGCCGGGCCGGAAGCTGTCAGCCGGTTCCGGTCGGAGCGTCAGATTCTCGCGGACCTCGACCACCCCAACATCGCCCGCCTGCTCGACGGCGGCACGAGCGACGGCGTTCCCTACCTGGTGATGGAGTTCGTTGAGGGCGTCCCCATCACGCAGTACGTCAGGGAGCGCAACCTATCTGTGCCGGACCGCCTGCGCCTGATGCGCAGTGTCTGTGCGGCCGTCCAATCGGCCCATCAGAAGCTTGTGGTCCACCGCGACCTCAAACCAGCCAACATCCTGGTCACCCCCGACGGTAGCGTGAAGTTGCTCGACTTCGGCGTGGCCAAGATGATCGCGCCGTCCGAGACGGATCTTGTCCAGACGTCTTCCCACATGATGACGCCGGACTATGCGAGTCCCGAGCAGATTCAGGGCGCGGCCGTCACCACGGCTAGCGATGTCTACTCGCTTGGGGTGGTGCTCTTCGAGCTTCTGGCCGGCGAACGGCCCTATCGCGTCACCGGACCCGGTTTGCACGAAGCGGAGCGGGTCGTCTGCCAGACCGAGCCGCGGAAGCTGAGCGAACTGCCCAATCTGCCACCCCGCCTGCGCCGGCGCCTGTCCGGAGACCTCGACAACATCGTGCAGATGGCGATGCGGAAACACGCCGAGCGCCGCTACGGTTCCGTCGAACAGTTCAGCGAGGATCTGCGCCGCCACATGGAAGGCCAGCCGGTGCGGGCTCGCGCGGACACGCCGCTCTATAGCCTGGGGAAGTTCCTCTCTCGGCATCGATGGCCGGTCACGGCGGGCTTGCTGGTGGCTGCCTCGCTGATTACGGGCACGGTGGTAGCCGTCCGGCAGGCGCGCCGGGCGGAACAGCGCTTCGCGGAGCTCCGTGGCTTTGCACGAACGGTGCTCGTCGACCTGCACAGCCAGTTGCGCGACATCCCCGGGACCGCTCCGGCGCGCCGCGCCATCATCTCGCATGTCGAGAACTACCTGCGGAATCTCGTAGCACAAGGGGCAGCCGACGACGCGTCCCTGGCCAACGAGTTTGCGACCACGTACCTGCGCCTCGGAGAGATTGCCGACTCGAGCGCCAAGGCGTTATCCGACCTCGAAAGTGGGAGGATGCTGCTGGAACGGAAGCGCGGCCGGGGGGAACCTGAACCGGAGGATGCCGTCCTGCTCGCCCGCCTCCACGAGCGTATCGCCGGTGTGCAAGGCGAGTTGGGCAATCCGGCGCAAGTCCAGGAACATCTGCTGTCGGCGGCGGGGCTTACCCAACGGCTCATCGATACCCGTGGTCCGAATCCGGATGCCGAGCAGGTGAAGGCCCTGGTCCAGTGGCGGCTGGCGCAGTTGTATCGCACGGAATACCGCCTGGCCAGTGCGGAGGAGCACGCCCAAGTGGCTCTGGAGGGCTGCCAGTCCCTGAAGTCGCGAGGGATCCGGAATCAGGAGCTGGACGAAATCGAGACTGGGGTCCGCAACGGCCTAGCGGCGATCTATCGCCGGCAGGGCCGCTGGCAGCTTAGTCTCGAACTGTACCAAAGCATCCTGGCCGATGCGGAAAGGAGCGCCGCGGCCAACCCGGGCAGTGTCGTCGGCCAGCGTAAATTGGCCCGGTCGCACCAAATTGTGGGCGACATGCTACGCAGCACCTCCGGCCGCGAGGCGGAAGCAGCCAGTCACCTCCGAGCCGCCGTGCGCATCGGCGAGCGCCTGGCTGCGCAGGACTCCGGCGATGCGACATCGGAGAGCAATCTGGGGCAGTACCTCACCACCGCGGGCGAGGAATTGTCGGCGCCCGGCCAGTGGGCTGAGTCAGTGAGTTACCTCCGGCGTGCGAAGGACATCTTCCAGGCCCGCTTGAAGCGGATGCCCGACAACGGCGTCGATCAGCTCTACATGGCGTTGACCGAGGCTGCCCTGGGAGAGCGCCTGGGGGACCACGGCCAGCGCGCAGAGGGCGTCCAGTATCTGCGCCGCGGCCTGGAGCGCATGCGCATGCTGGTGTCTCGTGATCCCAAAAACACGACTGACCTGCTTGAACTGTTCAAAGTGCAGCGCGCCTTGGCTAAGCAACTTGCCGGGCAGGGCCGCGCTTCCGAGGCGCTGGCGATCGCATCCGAGGTGGTGAACCGCGCACGCCAGGTCGCGGCGCAGGCTACCGCCGGCCAGTCTTTTACCCGGCGGGAGGTTCCTTTGTCGCTGTTGGAGATGGGAGAGGTCTGCCGGATCCTGGGTCGTTCAGAGGAGGCGCGCTCCTGGTTCCAGCAGACCATCCAGGCCTGGGAAGATCTGAATCGGGCGGGCATCCACTTCCCGGAACTGGAAGCGGCGATGGCGGAAGCTCGGGTGGGCGCGTCAGTCACCGCCGTTGCGCGTTGATCTGTATAAGTACCTTACAATCAACATTTACAAGCAAGCCTCGCCGGTTTATCGCGCGGCGTGCGGCTCAGTCCCAGCCGTTGGGCGATGTTCCTGCCGAAGACTGCTTCTCTTTCGATTCCGAGGCGTCTCAACGACAAGTTGACTGGGTAAGATGACAGCGTGGAGATCCACGGTCATGAGTCCTCGAGTTAACACAACCACGGTGAAAGCCTATGTCGAAGCGTTCAACCGCGGCGACTTCGAAGCCATCGCCGGCCTGTGCACCGAGGATGTGGAAATCCATGGCGTTCTCGGCCAAGGCGGACTGGACGTTGCCTTGAGGATTTGGCGCGAATTGCATGAGGCCTACCGCCCTCAATTGGAAATTGAGGACATGGTGGGCGAAGGTTCCATCGTCGCCGTGCGTTTCAACGAGCAGGGCACCTTCACCAAGGCGTTTCGAGGCATTCAGCCGACCGGAAAGGCTTACTCGCTGGTGGCGATGGAGTGGTTTCACCTTCGCAATGGCAAGATCGCGGCCCGCTGGGGCGCTCGTGACTCCGCATCGATGATGAAGCAATTGGGCGTCGCTTAGTTCACCGATAAGTTTACTTTCCCTCCCCTTGAAACCTGAGGGATGGTCACGCCATACTCCCCTTAGGTTCTTAAGGGAAGCATGCAGAAGCAATCGCTCGACGTCGTACGCGGCACGCTGGATGTTATCATCTTGAAAACATTGAGCTGGGGAGCCTTGCACGGCTACGCCATCGCCCAGTGGATCCGCCAGCAGACGGACGAAGCCATCCTGGTCGAGGAGGGTGCGCTATATCCGGCCCTTTACCGCATGGAGGATAAAGGCTGGATCGAAGCCGAATGGGGCCTCTCCGAGAACAACCGCCGCGCGAAGTACTATCATCTGACGCCGGCGGGCCATGAACGCCTGGCCAGCGAAACACGGACCTGGGAACACTACGCCGCGGCCATCGCCAAGATCCTCAGCGCGACCCGAGGAGCACAGGCGGTGGGCCACTGATGCGCGAAGAGCCCATGTGGCGCCGCTATCTGCGGTTTTTCGGCGCCAACCCCACAGCCGATGTGGATGATGAGCTGCGCTTCCACCTGGAAGAGAAGACCAGCCAGCTCATGCAGCAGGGTCTGCCGCGCGATCGGGCCCGCGCCGAGGCCGTCCGCCAGTTCGGAGACCTGAAGGAATTCCGCCGGATGTGCCGGCAACAACGCACACAAAGGGAGCACCGCATGGATCGCAGAGAGTACTTCGCCGGCTGGATGCAGGACCTGCGCTATGCAGCGCGGCGGCTCAAAGGTGACATGGGCTTTACGGCTGTGGCCGTCGTGATCCTCGCCTTGGGTATCGCTGCCAGCACCACGGTTTTTACCATCGTCCATGCCTTGGTGATCAGGCCGCTGCCTTTCCATGAACCGGAGCGCCTGGTCTGGATCGCCAATGCCGGGAAAGGCCGGGACGCGTCAGACCCCAGTTCGATCACCAGCCGCATCGGCACGCTCATGTCCTGGCGCGAAACCACCACCTCATTCGAAAAGCTGGCGGGTTACAACGCATTCTTCGGCTACTTCACCTACAACTTCTCTCGCCCGGGTGGTACTCCGGAGCGCCTGAACGGCCTGGGCGTGACCGACAGCTTCTTTGAAACGCTGGGTGTTCAACCTGTTCTGGGGCGGCTGTTCACGCCAGAAGAGTATGTCGCCAATGGCCGCAAGGCGGTCCTCCTCAGTGACGGGCTTTGGCGGCGGTTGTTCGCGGCCGATCCAGCGGTGATTGGCGCCACGGTGTCGATCAACGACGTGCCCGTTGTCGTAGCGGGGGTGATGCCTGCCTGGTTCGACTTTGCTTCCACATTTACCCCGGGATCGAAGGTCGACCTGTGGGAGCCGTTTCCCATGAACGACACCATCGATCGCAATTATGGAAATATTCTGGCAATCGTTGGACGCCTGAAGCCCGGGGTATCGCTCTCTGCTGCGCAAGCTGAGATCGACCAAGCCACAAAGACGATCAAGCAGCTTCATCCCGAACGGGGCGGTTCCTATCAGGGATCTCTTTCAACCTTGCGGGAGCATGTCTCAGGACAGGTCAAGAGGCCGCTGGCGGTGATGTCCGCGGCGGTCGGGCTGTTGTTGCTGCTGATGTGCGTGAACCTCGCGAATCTGATGCTGGCGCGCACCATGTCCCGCCAGCGAGAGATGTCGGTGCGAGTAGCTCTGGGAGCCGGCCGGCTGCGTGTCGTCCGCCAGTTGCTGACGGAGAGCCTGCTACTCTCGGCCGCCGGTGTACTGTTGAGCCTGCCGCTGGCCGTCGGCGCGACCGCCATGGTTGCCCGCCTGCAGGGAAGCCGTGTTCCCCTGCTGAGCCAGGTGGAAGTGAACCTTTGGGCTCTACTCTTCAGTGCGGTGGTTGGAGCGTCATCCGGTATACTTTTCGGCCTCGCGCCGGCGCTCAGCCTGTTTAACGGTTCGCTCTTCGAAACCTTGAAACAGGCGGGCCGCGGGACGGATGGGAGCAATCGCCAGTGGACTCGCAAAGGGCTGGTCGCGACCGAAGTGGCATTGGCTTCCGTGCTCCTGATCGGTGCCGGTCTTCTCATGCGGAGCTTTATCAAACTCATGGAAGCGGATCGCGGATTCCAGTCCGAGCATGTCATCGTGGTGCGGGTGGATCCGGGAGGGCGCTACCCCGCTCCGGAAAAGCTTGACGCTTTCTTTCTGGGCGTCCGGGAGAAGATCGCCGCGGCGCCTGGCATCACCGCAATCGGCCTCACAGACGCCCTGCCCTTCGACCGTGACCGCAGTTGGGGCATCGGTGCCCTGGGCAAAAGCTACGGCCCCGGTGAGATGCCCGGCGGTTTTGTCCGCATGGTCAGCCCCGGGTACTTCGAGGCGATGCATATCCCCTTGATCGCAGGCCGCCTGTTCAATGGCGGTGACATTCGAGGCCGGGAGCCGGTCATCATCCTGAATCAGTCTCTGGCGCGCACGCTCTTCGGAAAGAACGACGCGGTGGGGCAAATGATCGCCATAGGCCCCCCAACGGGCACGCGCGTCGTAGGCATCGTCAAGGATGTTCGCCACACTTCGCTGGAAGAAGAGGCAGGCGGGGAGTTCTACCTTGTCTCCGGTCAACGGTCGATCACTTCGCTGGATGTGGTGGTGCGCACCCTGCTGCCTCCAGCCGCTGCTTCTGCGGCTATACGCCAGGCTGTCTGGGCAGTGGACCCCACCCAGCCGCTGGGTGAGTTCCGCCTGATGGACGACCTGGTGGCCCGCGCCGCCTCGCCGCGCCGGTTCCTGCTGCTCCTGCTGGGCGCCTTTGCCGGCCTGGCCCTCATCCTCGCTTCCCTGGGCATCTACGGAGTCATTTCGTATGGCGTCTCCCAACGGGGCATCGAGATTGGAATCCGCATGGCCCTGGGTGCGCAGCCTGCCCATGTGCAATGGAACGTCCTGCGCGAAGCCCTGGCCCTCACCGCGGGGGGGCTCCTGGTGGGCGTCATCGGAGCGCTCATCCTCACTCGCCTCTTTGCCGCCCTGCTTTACGAAGTGAAGCCCGCCGACGCAGCCACCTACGGCGGCATTATCGGCCTGTTGCTGGCCGTCTCCGCCTTGGCAGGCTACTTGCCCTCGCGGCGGGCGGCCCGCATCGATCCGGTGGTCGCACTCAGGGCCGATTGAGCCGCGCAATGTTAGTTTGAAATAGTGCCTGGACTCACTCTCGGAGAAGACAAGAAGCAACGCTGCTGGTGGTGCGGCTCCACCTCGGAATATGTCGCCTATCACGACAACGAATGGGGCATGCCGATGCTCGACGACCACCGGCTCTTCGAGAAGCTCTGCCTTGAAGGCTTTCAGTCCGGGCTGAGCTGGCTCACCATCCTGCGCAAGCGCGAGGACTTCCGCAAGGGCTTTGCCGGCTTCGACTTCCGCAAGGTGGCGCGCTTCGGGCCGGCCGATGTGGAGCGGCTCCTGGCCGATGCCGGCATCGTGCGCCATCGCGGCAAGATCGAGTCCACCATCAACAACGCCGCCCGTGCGTGTGAATTGGTCGACGAGTTTGGCTCCATTGCCAGCTATGTCTGGAAATACGAACCCAAACGCCGCATGCCGGAGTCGATCCTGCCCACTTCGCCGGAGTCCATCGCCATGTCCAAGGATCTGAAGAAACGCGGCTGGAGCTTTGTCGGGCCCACGACGGTATACGCCTTCATGCAGGCCATGGGGCTGGTCAACGATCACCTCGAGGGTTGCCACGCCAGAAAGCTCTGCGAAAGCGCCCGGCGCAAAGTGAAGCCCGGGGCTTAGCGGAAGTCACTCAGGCGGGCATTCCACGTCAATTCTCCAGCCCTTCCTCTTGCACTTCTACAGGGGCGTCTGTTATGGTTCCTGTAGAAGTGGAAAGGGAGAACCCATGAACGATCGGATTGAACTGCCGCAGGGCACTTTGGACTTGCTGATCCTCCGGACTCTGGAACTGGAGCCGCAACACGGCTGGGGGATCTCTGAGCGGGTGCAGCAGATGTCCAGCGATGTTCTGCGGATCCAGCAGGGGTCGTTGTATCCCGCACTGCACCGGCTGGAGCGGCGCGGGTGGATCAAGGCGCAATGGGGCACTTCCGAGAACAATCGGAAGGCCAAGTATTACGAACTCACCAAGAGCGGCCGCCAGCAATTGGCGGCGGAAACGGACTCATGGCAGCGGATGACGGCCGCGGTGGCCCAAGTGCTGGGGCCGGCTTAGGAGGCTGTCATGTGGGCTGATCTGCGCCTTCGATTTCTCTCCCTCTTCCGCCGGAAGACCGTCGAGTCCCAGATGGATGACGAGCTTCGGTTTCACATGGACCGGCAGTTGGAGAAGTATATCCAGTCGGGCATGGAGCGCGATGCGGCCCTGCGGCGCGTCCGGCTTGAGTTTGGCGGATGGGAGCAGGTCCGGGAGGAGTGCCGGGACGCGCGGGGCGTGGCGCTGGTGGAGACGCTGGCACAGGATCTGCGCTACGGCTGGCGGACCCTGCGGAGATCGCCCGGCTTCACGACGGCGGCGTTGTTCACCCTCGCCTTGGGCATAGGGGCAAACACGTCGATCTTCTCCGTGGTTTATGGCGTAGTGCTGAGGCCCCTGCCGTTCCGCGACCCGGCCCGCCTGATCGTGATGAACGAGACCACTCCGCGCGTCGGCGATGTGAGCGTCTCCTATCCGAACTTCCAGGACTGGCGCGCACAGAGCCGCAGCTTCGCTGAGATGTCGCAGGTTGCCGGAGTTCACTTCAACATGAGCGGCAGCGGACAGCCGGAGAACATCTCCGGTCTGGCGGTTTCCACCAACTTTCTTTCCATGATGGGTGTGCGGCCCCTGGCTGGGCGAGACTTCAGGCCCGAAGAGGAAAAGGCCGGGACAGCGCCGGTCGTGCTGCTGAGCTACTCATTGTGGCAGTCGCATTTCGGCGCGGACCTGGGTGCAGTGGGCCGCACGATCCGCCTCGATAGCCGGGCCTACACGATCATCGGCGTATTGCCACCCGAATTCCGCTGGTCGGAGCGCTGCGATGTGCTGGAGCCCGCGGGTGTTTGGGCAACCAACAACGGCAGTGTGAGTGAACGAGGCGAGCGCGGCGAAATGGTGGTGGTGGGCCGGCTGGGCGAGGGCATCAGTCCTGTGCAGGCGCGGGCGGAGATGACGGGGCTGGCCGCGCGGCTGGAGCGCGCGTATCCAGAGGTGAACGCCCAGTTCGGGATCCGGTTGCAGCCGTTGCGTGAACTGTTTTCAGGAGACGCGCGGCCATCGATGCTGCTGCTGCTCGGTGCGGCGCTCTTTGTGCTGTTGGTGGCCTGCGCGAATGTGGCGAACCTGTTCCTGATGCGCGGCGCGGTGCGGGCAAGGGAGATGGCGCTGCGGATCGCAATCGGGGCAAGCAGCGGCCGGATTGTACGCCAGATGCTGACGGAGAGCTTTCTGGTCGCCGTGCTGGGTGGACTGGCGGGCGTCAGCCTGGCCATGGCCGGGATTCCCGTGATCGCGCGTCTGATTCCGCCGGAGACCCTGGCCGGCGCCAACGTAGAGATGAATGGAGCGGTGCTTGTATTTTCGTTCGGCCTGGTCGTGCTCTCGATGTTCGTTTTCGGCCTGGCTCCGGCATTGAGCTCGGCCAGGGGCGAGGTCCAGTCGGAGTTGAAAGAGGGCGGCAAGACGACCGGATCCGGCGGGCGGAACCGGTGGCGCGGTCTTTTGGCGGCTAGTGAGGTAGCGCTGGCGCTGGTCCTGCTGGTCGGCGCCGGCCTGATGATGAAGAGCCTCTACCGGCTGCTCTCAGTGGATTCCGGTTTCCGCGGGGACCATGTCGTGAAGCTTGAGATCAATCTGCGCACGGAGCGGTACCAGAAGGACCCGGCTCTGATCGCCTTCTGGCAGCAGGTGCTCGCCCATGTAGGCGAACTGCCCGGCGTGGAATCGGCGGCGCTGGGGACGTCGGTGCCTCTCACGGAGGACCATTGGCGCACGGATATCACTGTTGAAGGCATGCCCTTGCCGGAACCCGGCAGCTTTCCCCACCCGGACATGCACCTCGTGAGCCCCTCTTATGTAAAGACGCTCGGTATCCGTCTGCTGCGGGGCCGCGATTTCCTCGAACAGGACAGGGAGAATGCGCAACGTGTGGCGATGGTGAATGCGAGCGTGGCGGAACGGCTTTTCCCGGGAGTGGACCCGGTGGGGAAGCGGTTCGCCTTTGGCCGGCCCAGGCCGGACCGTGCACAGGAGTGGGTCACGATTGTCGGCGTAGTGGCCGACACCAGGCTGTATGGCCTGGCGAATCCGGCGCGACTCGAAGTGTACCTGCCGTTCCGTCAGAAACCCAGCGATGCGATGACAGTGCTCGTGAAATCCAAGCAGGAGCCGGCGGCGCTGGTTGCGGCGATTCGACGGGCTGTCGCTTCCATCGACAAAGACCAGCCTGTGTTTGGCGTCGCGACGATGGAGGAAGTGGTCAACGCGTCCATTTCCACGAGCCGCGTGACTTTGACCCTGTTAGGGCTGTTCAGCGGCTTGGCGCTGGTGCTGGCGGCGATCGGCATCTACGGGGTGGTGTCATACTCCGTGGCGCAGCGGGCGAAGGAGATCGGAATCCGGTTGGCATTGGGTGCTGAGCGCGGGTCCGTGCTGCGCCTGGTGTTTGCGCAAGGCGCGCGAATTGCCGGAGCAGGCATCGTCGTAGGGAGTGCGGCCTCACTCTGGCTGACGCGGCTCATGACGAAGCTGCTGTTTGGCGTGAGCGCCGTGGATCCGCCCACGTTTGCTGCAGTGGCATTTGTCCTGGCGGCCATCACGATGCTGGCGTGTTACGTGCCGGCGCGGCGAGCGTTGCGCGTGGATCCGCTGATCGCGTTGCGGCATGAGTGAGGGCGGGCCGGACTCGTGCGAGTGGCTCTTCTGTTCGCGAGCCTCACCGATTCGGCTCATACCTCCTCTGCCAGTCGCGATATGATGCGGGAGCCATGAAATCCGCGTTGTTTCTCGCGCTGCTCGCCACGGTCTGTTCCGCTCAGGGCGTAAAACGGCCAAAGATCACCGGCGTCGCCCATATCGCCGTCTACGCTAAGGACGTAGAGGCGTCGAGAGCCTTCTATCATGGGCTGCTCGGCTATGAGGAAGCTTACTGGCTGACCCAGCCTGACGGATCCCTCTCCCTGACCTTCTTCAAGATCAACGAGCGGCAATACATCGAGCTCTTCCCGGAACGTGCCCCGAATACTGACCGGCTCAATCACATTGCCCTGGAGGTAGACAACGCCGAGGCGATGCGCACTTATCTCGCGTCCCAGGGCGTGAAAGTGCCCGAACGCACGCCCAAAGGCCGCACCGGGAATTCGAATTTCATGATCCAGGACCCAGACGGTCACTCCGTGGAGATCGTGCAATACGAATCCGATAGCGCCAGTTCCAGGGCTCGTGGCAAGTCGCTGCCTGCCAACCGAATCTCGGACCGCGCCGCACACGTCGGAATCCTCGTGGGCTCACTCGACAAGGCCATGGATTTCTATGGCCGCATCCTGGGCTTCGAGGAGATCTGGCGCGGCAGCAGTACTGAGAAAGTTCTCAGTTGGGTGAACGCCAAGGTGCCCGACGGCGACGACTATGTCGAGTTCATGCTCTACAGCGGCCCCATCGCTGAGCCCACCAAGCGCGGCACGGCCCACCATCTATGCCTGTTTGTCCCGGATATCGAGAAGGCGAAGGCCGCGCTCGAGCTCATGCCCGGCAAGGCTGCCTATATCAGGCCCCTGGAGTCGAAAACAGGCATCAACCGCAAACGCCAGTTGAACCTCTACGATCCAGACGGCACGCGTGTCGAGCTCATGGAACCCAATACCATTGACGGCAAGCCGACGCCGTCTTCGAAGGCGCCGCCGCCCGTCGGCCAGCCTTGATTACAGCGGCCGGAACCGGCACGAGAAGTGCCGCAGGAATTCAGGCTGCTGCGTGATCTCGTAGCCGCGCAGCTCGTTCTTGCGTTCGTTCACTTCCAGAATGGCTTCCACCACATAGTCGATGTGGCTCTGCGTATAGACACGGCGCGGAATCGCCAGGCGCAGCAGTTCGTACCGCGCGTGTTCGCCAAACATTACGGAGCCGATCTCCACACCGCGAATTCCGGCATGCCGGTAGAGTTCGACGGCCAGCGACTGCGCCGGAAACTCACCGGTCGGAATGTGCGGCAGCATCCTGCCTGCATCGATATAAATGGCGTGGCCGCCCGGCGGCTCGACGATCGGCACTCCGTGATCGGCGATGTGGCGGCCCAGGTAGCCGGTGGAGGCGATGCGGTATTCCAGGTAGTCCGGTTCCAGGATCTCCTGCAGGCCGACGGCGATCGCGTCCAGGTCGCGGCCCGCCAGGCCGCCGTAGGTAGGGAACCCTTCCGTCAGGATCAACAGGTCTTTTTCCTGCTGCGCCAGCGCCGGGTCGTTCGTGCACAGCAGACCGCCGATATTGGCGAAGGCGTCTTTCTTCGCGGAGAACGTGCAACCGTCCGCCAGCGAGAACATCTTCTGCGCGATCTGCTTGGGCGTCCAGTCGGCGTACCCTTCCTCTCGCTCACGGATGAACCAGGCGTTCTCGGCAAACCTGCAGGCGTCCAGATAGAAGCGGATGCCGTGCCGCCGCGCAACGCCGCTCACGGCTTCGATATTCGCCATCGAAACCGGCTGCCCACCGCCTGAATTGTTCGTGACGGTTAGCATAATCAGCGGGATTCGTTCGGGCCCGCATTCCTCAATCAGCCGCTCCAGCGCCTCCACATCCATGCCGCCCTTGAATGGCCCGGTCGACTGGGTATCCGCACTCGACGCCAGTGGCAGGTCGCGTGCCTCGGCTCCGGTGAATTCGATATTGGCGCGGGTGGTATCGAAGTGCGTGTTGTTTGGTACGACGTGGCCTGGCTTACACAGCACGGAGAACAGGATGCGCTCGGCGGCGCGGCCCTGGTGGGTCGGGATCACGTGCTGGAACCCCGTCAGATCCTCCACCGTGGTCTTCAGGCGGAAATAGCTCGCGCTGCCGGCATACGACTCGTCGCCGCGCATCATGGCGGCCCACTGTCCGGTGGACATCGCGGACGTGCCCGAATCCGTCAACAGATCGATGAGGATATCGTCGGCACGCAACAGGAACAGGTTATAACCGGCCTGCTCCAGGTATTTGGCGCGCTCCTCTGGAGTGGTTCTCCTTAAAGGCTCCACGCTCTTGATGCGAAACGGCTCGATGATGGTTTGCATTCGACTCCGCCCTCAGTGTAGCTCCGCCGGGGGAAAGGCGAAAAAAGGGCGGTCGTCGGAGGAGGAGCGACCGCCCTAACGAGAGAACCAGCCAACGCACTGCCGAGTGAGCAGCACGTCTTTGGGGGGGTGTGCCGGCTCTCTACACCCGGTTAGATTCCGCACACTCGCCGTTGGTTTCCAAACCGTTACAGATGGACCGGTGTCGACAAGTAGATACACTGGAAGAAGACTCAGGTCTTCGATGCGTACTTTCATCTGTCTCCTCTTCGCCGCCCTTACGCTCTCCGCCCAGGGTGTGGCCACTCTCCGCGAGTCGTATACCAAGTACGAGTTCAAGGTCCCCATGCGGGATGGCAAGCGCCTCCACACCGCCGTCTACGTGCCCAAGGACTCCTCTCGCACCTACCCCTTCCTGATGCAGAGAACTCCTTACAGTTGTTCGCCTTACGGCATCGAGAATTATCCGGAGCGCCTCGGCCCCAGCGAGCAGTTCACGAAGTCCGGATATATCTTCGTATGTCAGGACGTGCGGGGCCGTTATGAGAGCGAAGGCGTCTTTCTGGAAATGCGCCCGCACGGCGGCACATTGAGCGAGAGCACCGACACCTATGACACTGTCGAGTGGCTGCTGAAGAATGTGAAGGGCAACAACGGCAAGGCGGGCATTCTGGGGATCTCCTACCCTGGCTTCTATGCCGCCGCTGCCATCCCAGGGGCCCATCCCGCCCTGGTCGCCGCCTCGCCCCAGGCTCCCATGATCGACCTCTTCCGCGGCGACGACTCGTTCCACAACGGCGCCTTCATGCTGGCCGCCAACTTCGGTTTCTATCGCTTCTTCTACGAACATAAGGAACCCCAGCGCCCCGCCGCTGAGCGCAACGCGGGTTTCCAGTTCGGCACCTCCGACCACTATGCCTACTACCTCGGCCTCGGCCCGCTAGCCAATAGCAACGAAAAGTACTTCCGCTTCGAGAATCCTTACTGGACCGCCAACCTGAAGCACACATCGTACGACGAGTTCTGGAAGACCCGCAGCCTGGAGCCCCACATCCACGACACCACCCCCGCCATCCTTGCGGTCGGCGGCTGGTTTGATGCCGAGGATCTGCAGGGACCCTTGCGCCTGGCCCGCACCGCCACTGCGCATCAGCCCAAGGCCCCCGTCACTCTCGTCATGGGCCCCTGGGTACACGGCGGCTGGGCCCGCGGCGACGGTTCGTCGCTCGGTCCCGTCCGCTTTGATGTCAAGACCGGTGAGTTCTTCCGCGAGAAAATCCAGTTTCCGTTCTTCGAGTACTTCCTGAAAGGGAAGGGGGAATGGAAGCCGCCCGCCGCCTGGGCCTTCGCCACCGGCAGCAATGAATGGCATAGCTATGATGTGTGGCCGCCGCGCGGAGCCGAGAAGAAGACGCTCTACTTCCAGGCTGGCGGCAAACTCGGCTTCGAACCTCCGGCCGATCCGGCCGCCTTCGACGCCTACATCAGCGACCCGGCCAAGCCCGTGCCCTTCACCAGTTTCGTCGCCTCCGGCGTCCCCCAGACGTATATGGTGGACGACCAGCGCCACGCTTCCTCCCGGCCCGACGTGCTCACCTACCAGTCCGAGCCGCTGGAAGAGGCCATCACGCTGGGCGGCCCCCTGGATGTGCACCTCTTCGCCTCCACTTCCGGTACCGACTCCGATTTCGTCGTGAAGTTGATCGATGTCTACCCCGCCGACGCGCCCGATCCCACCCCCAATCCGACCAACATTCGCATGGGTGGATACCAGCAACTGGTCCGCGGCGAACCCTTCCGGGGCCGTTTCTACAAGTCCATGGAGAAGCCCGAGGCGCTGCCGGCCAACCAGTTCGTCAAGATTGAGTACGTAATGCCCGACATCCTGCACACCTTCAAACGCGGCCATCGCATCATGGTGCAGGTGCAGAGTTCGTGGTTCCCGCTGGTCGACCGCAATCCCCAGAAGTTCGTGCCCAACATCCCGGACGCGCACGCGGACGATTTCATCAAGGCGACGCAGCGCATAGCCCGTCAGGCGGGCATGGCCAGCGGTCTGGATGTATTGGTGATTCGCTGAGCGCCGTTAGGAGTTCAGGATGCGCTTCAGGTCTGCTTTGGCCGGTTCGTAGTCGGTCTGGATCCTGAGCGCGGCCCGCAGTTCGCGGATCGCGTCGCTCTTGCGGCCTTCTTTGATGTACAGGTTCGCCAGCACCCAGCGCGCCTCGGCGTGCGATGGCTGGCGGCCTTCGGCCGGCTGGCCCAAGTACTTGGTCAGATACCGCTCTGCCCGTCGAAAGTCCTGTCCGATCTCCATCAGCGCCCGAGCCGCGGCCTCGTAAGCACCCAGGTCGTCCGGAACGGCTTTCTCGGCGCGCGCCAGCACATTCTCCAGATCGGCCCACCGCTGCTGGGTGGCAAAGACGTGCGCCAGCAGTTCGTATCCGGCGGATGCCGAAGGATCCACCGCGATGGCTTCGTTCGCGGCTTTCTCGGCCAGATCCAGCCGCTTGTTGGTGGCGGTACAGCAGTAGAACCGCGCCAGCGAGGCGCGCGCCCGGTAGAATCCCGGATCCGCCTGCACCGCTTTGCGCAACCAGTTCTCCGTCACGGCGTCCTGGCCTTGGTCCTGCAGCAGGCGTGCGTGCGCAAGATAGCCCCAAACAGGTGAAATCGCCGTGATTCGGTCCGCAATGCGCACAGCCTGCTTCCGGTCGCCCCCCGCGATGCTGGGCGCTTTCCAGCTGAACATCATCTCCACCAGCATCGTGTCCGTATTCTTCGGATCCAATGCCAGCGCCGTCTCGATCGCCTTTTTCATCCGCCGCACATAGGCATAGCCTTTGAGCGGGTTCGATTTGTCGGCCATCATGGCGCAGGCTTCGGCCAGCTGTCCCTGGAACGCCGCAACCTTGGGATTCAATGCCACGGCTCGCTCGGCCGCCGCCAGCGCGCCTTCCATGTCGTTGAAATTGATGAGGATCTTCGCCATCCAGGCATGCGCCTGGGCGTCGTTGGCGTTGGCTTTCAATTGCGTCTCAATAATTGCCCTGGCGCGTTTGTAGTGCCCTAGCTCTAACAGGGATTCCACCTGCGCCGGCGTCTCTGCCCTTGCGGGCAGCGCGCTCAGGCACACGAGGAGCACAGTGATTGAACGGAAAATTAACCCCACCGCACACTATTGTATCGCGGACTTGCGACGACACCGGGCACACCACTCCGCAGGCCTCTACTTCTCGTCTGTCTCACTCCAACTCTGGCGAGCAGAGACCAGCGCATCAAGGACTTCGTCACCAACCCGGGCGCTCTCCTCCAGAAAACGCAGTCCCTGCAGGAGCCAGGCCGCCAGCTCAGGGTCCTGGAGGCTGTAGTTCACATGCCGCCCGTCTCGCCGCTCCTTCACGATCCTATGCGCCCTCAGCAACGCCAAATGCTGCGAAACGGCCGAGTGGCTGGTCCCCAAAATGGTCTGGAGCGAGTTCACATCCAGTTCCTTTTCACGCAGTTCCACCACGATCCGCACACGTTGCGGATGGGACAGCACTCCCAGAAACTCAGCCATTTCTTTGGCGATCATCGACCTTGCCGGCATGGTGATCCGTCCCTCCAACTACCTCTTCAGATGTACTACAGTTTCAATAGATCCATATGTTCAAACATGCGAACATTTTGAAACGAGGATCTATTGAGTTGCATCATTCACTCGTAACCTCATGCATCAACTGCAAACTACGACTCCGCCCTTTCAGCGGCTCCGCTCCATGCTCCGGCTGGAATCCCGGGAACTCTGGGTTACGGTAGTCTATTCCGCCTCGATTGGACTCATTTCCCTCGCCGTGCCTGTCGCCGTGCAGGCCGTGGTGAACACAGTCGCCTTTGGAACCCTGCTCCAGCCCCTGGTGGTGCTCACCCTGCTGGCCTTCGCCGCCCTCTGCTTCTCGGTGGTTTTGCATGCCGGAAGGATGTGGGTGGTGGAGTTGATTCAACGCCGCGTCTTTGTGCGGCTGGCCGGAGAGGTCACCAGCAAGCTCGTTCACGTGTCCCCGGCCGCGCTGCAGTCACACCATGGACCTGAACTGGTCAACCGGTTCCTCGACGTCGTCACGGTACAAAAGGCCGGCGCCAGCCTCCTCATCGACGGGCTGTCCGTCCTGATGCAGTCCGTCATCGGCATGGTACTGCTGGCCGTCTACCATCCCTGGCTGCTTGCCTTCGATGTCCTGCTGCTGGCGGCCATCGGATTCATCCTGTTTCCCGTAGGTGCGGGCGCGGTGGCAACCAGCATGAAAGAGTCAGGAGCGAAATACGCGCTGGTTGCCTGGATGGAGGAGGTGGCCCGCCATCCCCTGGGCTTCAAGACACGCGCCGGCGAGGCGCTCGCCATTGGCCGGACGAACGACCTGGTCGTACAGTATCTGGGTTTTCGTAGCGCGCATTTCCGGATTCTAATGCGCCAGGTGACCGGCTCGTTCATGTTGCAGGCCATCGCCAGTTCCGCGCTGCTGGGCGTCGGCGGCTGGCTGGTGATCCAACGCCAACTCACCCTGGGGCAACTGGTCGCGGCCGAGATCGTCGTAGCGCTGGTCGTGAGCGGCTTCACGAAATTCGGCAAGCACCTGGAAAGCTTCTACGACCTGATGGCGGCCGTGGACAAACTGGGCTACCTGACGGATCTGCCGGTCGAGCGTGCCGGCGGCGCGTTACTGCCAAAGTCCGGCAAGCCGGCCGAGTTGCGCATCGCCGGCATCCGGATCCCAGCCGGCGAACGTGTCGCGCTGACAGGGCAGACCGGCTCGGGCAAGAGCACCCTCGTCGATACCTTCTACGGCATGGCGCCCGCGGATGCGCAGCGTGTCGAAATCGATGGACTGGACCTGCGGGAGATCCACCTCGGCGATCTGCGTTCGCAGGTCGCGCTGGTCCGAATGCCCGAAATCTTCGAAGGCAGCGTACTCGAGAACCTGCGCCTCGGAAATGAAGAGTTGCCTGTCCTGGAAGCACGCCGCGTCCTCGACGCGGTAGGCCTGCTGGAGCGCGTGACCGCTTTCCCGAAGGGCCTGGAGACGACTCTCTCCACCGGTGGCGCCCCTCTATCCCACGGGCAGCGGGTTCAACTGGAGCTCGCGCGCGCCATCGCCCAGCAGCCGAGGCTGCTGATCCTGGACGAGTGCCTGGATCGTCTCGACGACCTGCCCCAGCGGAGAGACCTGCTCGACTTTCTCTTCCGGAAGGACGCTCCCTGGACAATCGTAGCCGTGACCCAGAGCGCGGAAATCGCTGAACGCTGCGGCCGCCAGCTGAATGTGCGCGAACACATCGTGTCGGAGGTGGCGTGATGAACTCACTCGCTGCCATGGAACTGGTCGCCACGCCTCGTATTGTGAGGACCCTGGCCGCGATCCTCGTTGTGATGTTCCTGCTGACAGCCGTGGCCTTGGTGTTCACGCCGTGGCAGCAAAGCGTCTCCGGCCTCGGACAGGTATCCGCCTTCAGCCCGCTGGAGCGCACCCAGGTCTTGAGCGCCCCCGTCGAGGGGCGCGTCCTCCGCTGGCACGTGGGCGAAGGCTCCCGCGTGAAGAAGGGCGCGGTCATCGTGGAGCTTGCCGACAACGACACGCAGATGCTCGACCGCATCCGCAATGAGCGGTCAGCGGTGGACGACCGCCGGGGCAATGCGGAAGGCCGCGTCTCGGCCCACCTGTTGCGCATCGGCAGGTTGGAGGAGTCCCGGACCAGCGCGATCTCCGCCGCGCAAAACCGGGTGACGATGGCCGAGGAACGTATCGGCCAGGCCCGCCAGGCCCTCACTGTGGCCCAGGAACGAGTGACAGCCGCCAGGCTCAACCTGGACCGGCACGGCGGGCTGCTCAAATCGGGGCTCGCCAGTCAACGGTCGCTCGAACTCGCCCGGCAGGAGTCGGCCACGGCTGAGGCGGAAGTCCGCCGGGCGGAAGCCGCCCTGAGTGCTGCGCAGAGCGAGAAGCGCGCCCTGGATGATGACCTGCGCAAGGTACGCGCCGATGGCGATGCTGCGATTGAAGCCGAGCGCGCCAGCATGCAACTCGCCCGCGGCGAGGTCGCCAATATCCGCGCCGAACTGCAGCGCATTGACGTCCGCGTGGCGCGGCAGCAGACACAGACGCTGGTAGCTCCCCGCGACGGAACCGTGCTGCGGCTCCTCGCCCAGCCCGAGAGCTTGGTCTTCAAGGCCGGGGAGCCGCTGGCCCAGTTCGTCCCCGACGTCGAGGAGCCCACCGTCGAGCTCTGGTTGAGCGGCGTTGACCTGCCGCTTGTCCAGCCGGGCGATGCGGTGCGCCTCCAGTTCAACGGCTGGCCCGCCATTCAGTTCGTCGGCTGGCCGTCCGTGGCCGTCGGTACCTTCGGCGGGCGTGTCCGCCTGGTGGATGCCACCGGCAACAAGGAGGGAAAGTTCCGCATTCTCGTCTCGCCGGATTCCGCCGATGAGCCCTGGCCCTCCGCGAATTACCTGCGGCAGGGCGTCCAGGCGAAAGGCTGGGTGCTGCTGAGACAGGTGCCGCTGGGATGGGAGCTGTGGCGCCGGTTGAACGGCTTCCCGCCGGTCATTGCCGAGAACGAGCCCGGAGCTGGTGCGCCCGGAGCGAAGGAGAAAAAGCCGTGAAGCGCCTGGCTTTGCTAGTGCTATTAATCGCATCCGCGGGCAGCCTCCCCGCCCAGTCCGGTGGGCTGCGGTTGGAGGATGTCCTGCAATCAGTGACAGACCAGTATCCACCGCTGCTCGCGGCCTTGCGGGACCGCGTTATTGCCGACGGCGATCTGACCATCGCCGAAGGCAAGTTCGATCTGAATGTGAAGGGCGGCTTCGAGGGCGACTACCTCACTTACTACCGCAACGACCTCTATCGGCTGGGGGTGGAGCAGCCGCTCGAGTTTCAGGGCATGAGCCTGCAGGGTGGATATGGCCTGGGACGAGGCTCCTTCGCTACCTACGACGGGAAGCTGCAGACCGATTCGGCCGGCGAATACAAGATGGGGCTGAAGATGCCGCTTCTGCGCGACCGCGGCATCGACGCCCGCCGTGCCGACCTGCGCAAGGCGTGGTTGGGCCGCCGCATCGCCGATCTTGGGGTGGCTCAACAGCGCCTGGCCATCATTCAACTGGCCACCCGGCGCTACTACGATTGGGTTGCCGTCGGCATCCGCTATCGCATCACGCGCGAGGTCCTGCTCGCCGCCGAACAGCGCGACAAACAACTGAAGGAAGCCGCAGGTCTCGGCCAGATCCCGCAGATCGACGTCACCGACAACCAGCGGGCCATCCTCACGCGCCGTGCCCTCTGGATTGAAGCCCAGAGAGGACTGGAAGCGGCGTCGATCGAGCTTTCCCTGTTCTGGCGCAACCAGAAAGGTGAGCCTGTGCTGCCCCAGCCGGACCAGTTGCCCCCCTCTTTCCCGGCCGCGGTGGAGGTGGGCGAGAACCGCCTGCTCGAAGACATCGAGCGCGCCCTGCTTCTGCGGCCCGACGCCAAGCGCATCGAGGTCCAGAAAGGCCAGTTGGATATCGACCGCAGGCTCGCTCGCAACCAGAAGCTGCCGGGCCTGGACTTCAGCGTCAACTACACGCGCGAATCCGGCGAGCGCCTCGTCCGGCGCGGAACGGATGAACTGGCGGCGACCCTGACGTTCGACCTGCCGCTGCAAAGGAGAGCGGCCAAGGGCCGCGAATCCGTGGCAACGGCGAAATGGGAACAACTGGACCTCCGCGAGCGCTTCACCCGCGACCAGATCGTGGCTGAGGTCCGTGACGCCCACTCGGCCCTGCGGGCGGCTTACCAGAAGTCGAAGGTGCTCCTGGAGGAGTTGGCGGTCGCCCGCGAACTGGAGGCGGCGGAACGGGTGCGCTTCGAACTCGGGGAAGGCACGCTGTTCCTGGTGAATCTCAGGGAGCAGGCCACCTTCGACACCGCCCTCCGCGAAGTGGCGGCCACCAATGAATACTTCCGCGCGCGGGCCCAGTACGAGTTCGCCCTGGGCGAAAAGATGGAGGAAAACTGACGGAATGAGCTGAGAATTGCCCAGGCTCCTCCGCCTGATTCCGCTTCGACTCCCAGACCGCCTTCAGTGTCTCTTCCTGCGGGGTTCCCCCCGGCCCGCAATAACTGTATACTTTTGCCGAGTAGAAGACCTGTATAGGTGATTTGGGAGGTCATGAAGGACATGCGAGTTGGTAGCAGGATGAAGATCGCGATGGTCTGCGGCGTGGCTTTGTTCCTCGCGGGCTGCGCGGAGAACAAGGGCCCCGAACCGCCCAAGCCCGGGAGCCCCGCATTCAAGTGGAACTCGGCCAAGGAGTCCTACAAGAAGGGCGAATACATCAAGGTCAGCGGGGTCCTGGTTGAACTCGCCGAAAAGAAGGGTGAGTTCACCGAACAGGCCCGCCCCTGGGCGATGGTGATGACCGGTGGCATGTCCAACGCTTACATGGAATTGGCCGACAAGTTTGCCGAGGGAACCAAGAAAACCCGCGGCGATGCGGTGCCCTTCCGCCGCTACAACAACGAGTACAAAGGCAAGGCTTCCGCCGCCGCCATGCAGTTCGTTGAACTCGCCCGCGCCTACGTTGCCGAGAGCAAAGCGGCCGATGCCAAGTTTGTCTTCGAGATGCCCGAATCGTCCGCCGCCGAGCCCGGCCAGTACAAGAAGATCACCACCGGCCTGATGGTGCCCGCCGCTGAGATCGTCAGCGTCGAGCAGGAAGTCGTCCGCCGGGAAATCGCCAACCAGGCCAGCATCGCGCTGGGCTCGCCCAAGGACCCCGCGAAGGCCCGCGCCGCCTACAAGGACGGTGCCGCCACCGCCGCCGGCCAGGCGTTCCTCTACATGACCGCCAAACAGCTGTGGAATGTGGGCGAGATGTTCGCCCCGAAGAAGCTGAATCAGCCCGCTCGCTTCACGCACGCAGCCTATGACGCCGCCACCCAGGCACTGGGGCTGGTGAAGGGCAACAAAGATGCCGACGCGCTTCTAAAGAAGATCGCCGAGGCCGATAAGAAGCTCCCCAAGGAGTAGCAATTCCTCAGTAAAATAGCCGCATGAGCCACCTGGGCCCGAATTTCATACTGGACCTGAGGGTGGCCATGCGGCGCATTCGCGCTTCGCTCGGCCTCTCCTCCCTCATCGTCATCCTGCTGGCCCTGGGCATCGCCCTGAACAGCACCGTCTTCGCCCTCGTCCACGCCCTCATCCTCCGCCCCCTGCCCGTTCAGAATCCCTCGGGACTGTATATCCTCACCCAGGACGTCCTCAACCTGGGACCGCGCAGCGAACAGCCCTACTCCGTTCTCGAGGCCTTGCAGCAGCGGGCGGCCAGCTTCTCCCAGGTGGCTGGCTACGCCGAACTCGACACCGCTTGCCGCACCCCGATCGGCCCGGCCCGCGTCCGCGCTCACGTGGTCACCGGAAACTTCTTTGAGATCCTCGGTACCACGCCGTTGCTGGGGCGCATGCTGAATGCCCGCGACGATGCTGAGGGTGCCGCCGAAATACCCGTGGTCCTCAGCTATCCCTTCTGGCGCAGCCATTTTGGCTCCGACCCTTCCGTCATCGGGCGCCCCCTTACGATCAATCGGCACCCATTTACGGTAGTCGGTGTCCTTCGGGAGCACGACAATGGCATTCAGGTGGAGACGACGCCCGACCTCCGCGTCCCGCTGCGCGCCGCCTCCGTGCTCGCCACCGATCCGGACTACGCCTCCTACCGCAAACTCGACTTCCTCCTCTTCATGCGCCTGAAGGCCGGAGTTTCGCCGGCTGCTGCTCGCGATGAGGCCTATAGTCTTCTGGATGCGACATTGGCGGAAGAGGCAGGCAGGACCGGTGAGCCTGCTTACTGGCGCGACCGGCCCCTGCGGCTGGAATCGCTCGAAACTGGTGTCTCCCTGCTGCGCCCCAAGCTGAAGGGCGGGTTGCTGATTCTCATGAGTGGGGTCGCCGCCCTGCTGCTCATCATCTGCGCGAATGCCGGCGGTCTGCTCCTTGCCGCCAGCTATGCCAGGCGTGGAGAATTCGCCGTCCGTCTTGCCCTCGGTGCGACCGGCCGCCGCCTTACCGCGCAACTGCTCACCGAGAGCCTGCTGCTCACCGGCCTGGGTTGCCTGGCGGGACTCGCGCTCTCCCTGTTCGCCACGCCGCTGCTCGCTCGTGTCTTGCCGCCGCTACGCGACCTCACGGCGGCCACTCTCACGGTCTCCCTCGATCTGCGTTTGTCTCCGCCTGTGCTTGCCCTCTCAATGGCGCTTTGCCTTGTTGCGGCCCTCATGGCTGCCTTGCCTGCGGCCGTCCAGTCCGCCGGGGTGGATTTGATCGGCGCCCTGCGGTCTGTCCGGACAACCCGCCGCCAGCGCCTCCGCTGGGCCCTCGTGATCGTTCAGGCCGCTCTCTGCACGCTGCTCCTCAGTGGTGCCGGACTGCTGACGGCGACCCTGAAGAACCTCCGCGGCATCCATCCCGGGTTCGACGCCGCGCGCATCGTCACTTTTACCCTCGATCCCTCCATGGCCGGCTACTCGGATGAGCAGGGCGGCCTGCTGCGCGCAAGGCTCCTGCAGGCCGTGCGCCGTCTTCCTGGAGTTCAAGCCGCCGGTTTCTCCTCCCGCGGCCTCATGCGTGGCACCGGCATCAAAACGACTGTCAGCCCGGCCGGCCGCCGCGCGCCTCGTTCTGAATTCCTCAATACCAGCCTGAACAGTATCTCGGAAGGCTATTTCGATGCGCTTGGCCTGAAGATCCTCGCCGGACGAGACTATCAGCCGTCCGACATCAACGAGAAGTCTCCCCAGCCTGTGGTGGTGAACCAGGTCTTTGCCCGCCGCTTCTTCCCCGGCCAGGATCCCATCGGCAAACTCTTCGGTACGGGTTTGGATATCGTCGCCAAACCGGAAAAGCGCATTCTCGGCGTCGTTAGCGACGCCAAGTATCGCTCGTTGCGCGAACCCGTGCCGCCTACAATCTACGGTTTTTCGCCAGTCACCCTGAAGACCGGCGGTTCGTTTGTGCTTCACGTGCGCACTTTCAGTGCGCCGGATGAGATCATTGAGCCGGTTCGTCGTACCCTCGCGGAACTTGAGCCGCTGCTCCCCTTCTACGAGATCCACACGCTGCGCGCTGAAGTTGACGATTCGCTTTGGGCCGAGCGCGTCCTCGCCTGGCTGTCTTCGTCTTTTGGCATTGCGGCGATGGCCCTGGTGCTCATGGGGATCTATGCCACCTTGGCCTTCGCCGTCGCCCAGGCTCGCCGCGAGGTGGGCATTCGCATGGCTCTGGGTGCCCAGTCCGCCGACATCCTCTGGCTGCTCTCCGCCCGGCCGCTGCTCTTCGTCCTTTTCGGCGCCGTTCTGGGCGCCGCCACATTCCTGGCGGCTTCTCCCTTCTTTCGCAGCCTCGTCTATGGGTTGCCCGCGGTGAATCCCGGCGCCATCGCGGCCTCGATCCTGCTCGTCAGCACCACCTCGGCTGCCGCCACTTGGATCGCCGTCCGGGCCGCCCTCACCACCCCTCCAGCGGCCGTGCTGCGCGAAGAGTAGTATCTATCGATAAGTGTCCGGAATGCCGTTCGCCTCCCTTGCTTAGTCATTTCATATACTTGGCTAGTTTGTAAGGTATTAGCATAGATTATTGTGTCAGTCTCTTGACACTTCTTTGCATTCTCCCCCCATTGCCACCCGCAATTTAGGGTGATAATATCGCCGCAGCTGAATGCTTCACAGGGGTAAGCCCCCGAACGCACAAATGACCAAGGAGCGAAGTGTGTGTGGGCTCGCTTACTCGCTGGGAAGCCTGCCGTCATTGGGAGTTAACAATGAAAAAACCCAAACTTCCCGTATTTAACCGCTCAGGGCTGCTGGCTGCTGCGCTGTTTGTTGTCGCGGCCACGCTGCCCGCACCGCTCGTGGGTCAGGGACTCACGGGTCAATTGTCTGGAACCATCCTTGACGCAAGCGGAGGCAGTGTTGCCGACGCCGAAGTCACCATCGCCAACGCACTAACCGGCCAAACCCGCACGGCTCAGTCGACCGCGGAAGGCTACTACCTCTTTACGGAACTACTTCCAGGTACATATTCCCTTCGGATCAACGCGAAGGGCTTTAAAAAGTACGAACAGTCGAAGATCTCCATTACGGCGACCGAACGCGTGAATCTGCAGCCCATCTCCCTCGAAGTGGGCGCTTTAACAGATACTGTGACTGTCACCGCGGAAGCGGCCCGCCTCCAGACGGAGAGCGCGGAGCGCTCCGGTCTTATCTCCGCGCGCCAGATGGCCGAACTTCCTCTGAAGGGCCGCTCCTACATGGGCACGGCCAAACTGTTGCCTGGCGTAATTGACACCGCCAACCGTGAGTCTCCCGGTTGGAACGATCTCACGGGCATCAACATCAACGGCACCCGCGCAGGCTCCATCAACCTGACGCTGGATGGTGTTTCCAGTTTGGATACCGGCTCGCTCACCGGGCCGTACCTCGCACCCAGCATCGACGCCGTGGGCGAGGTCAAAGTCCTGCTCAGCAACTATCAGGCCGAGTATGGCCGCAGTTCCGGCGCCACCATCCTCACCGTGATCAAGAGCGGCACCCACGATTTTCATGGCAGCGCGTATTATTTCCTGCGGAATGAAGCGCTAAACGCCAACGAGTGGCTGAATAATAAGAGCGGGCTTCCTCGTCCGCGCTATCGCTACAACTACCCCGGTTACACCCTGGGCGGGCCCGTGCTTCTGCCCGGGACGAACTTCAACAAGAACCGCGACAAGCTCTTCTTTTTCTGGTCGCAGGAGTTCCTGCCCATCCAGGCGCCCTCAAGCACCCAGACCCAGACCTTCCCCACCACCCTCGAGCGCAACGGTGACTTCTCACAGTCTTACGACACCAACAATACACTGATTGCAATCAGGGATCCTTACAACAACAACGCGGCGTTCCCGAACAACACCATCCCGTCCAGCCGCATCGACGCGAATGGGCAGAAGCTGCTTAGTCTCTTCCCCACGCCGAATACAAAAGGGCCGAGCAATACATATAACTGGACAGGCGTTAGCGTTAACAAGCAGCCCCGCCGCGATTCCATTCTGCGCTCCGATTACAACATCACCTCCAACACGACCTTTTACGTCCGCCTGATTCAGGACTTCCAGGCCGTTCGTGGTGAGTACGGACTCTCGGTTGGTCTCGGTGGCAACAACGCCTGGCCCCAACTGCCCATCTCCTACGAGATCCACAGCGCCGGCGCCGTCGCGACATTGATCCACACCTTCAGTCCCACCATGGTCAACGAGTTCACCTTCGGCGTCAACCGCGCCAAGCAGACCGTCGACGCGCTCACCCAGGACCGCCTTAACGCCAACGTGCGCAGCAAAATCGGCATTACCCTCGGGCAGTTCTATCCCGCGGCCAACCCGCTGAACCTCATCCCCAACGCCACGTTCTCCGGCGTCACCGGCGCCGCCTCCCTCTCCATCGAGGGCCGCTATCCCTTCTTCGGTACAAACAACATCTGGAACTATTCCGACAACCTGTCGAAGATCTGGGGCAAGCACAACTTTAAAATGGGTGTTTACCTCGAGCGCACGACGCGCAACGCCGCCCGCTCCACCTCCTTCAATGGCGCGCTGGCGTTCGACCGCGACGCCAACAACCCCTACGACACGAACAATCCGTACTCCAACGCGATTCTCGGCGTCGTCGACTCCTACTCTGAAGCTAGCGGCCATCCCTCCGCCCACGGCCGCTTCTTCAACGCGGAGTGGTACGTGCAGGACAGCTGGAAGGTGAACCGCCGCCTGGCGATCGATGCCGGCGTCCGTTTCTACTCCATCCAGCCCAGCTACAGCGCCAACGACACGCTGGCCATCTTCGACTCTTCTGTCTACAGCAGTGCGAATCAGCCGCCACTCCTGTCGCCCTACCTCGACCCCGTTTCCAAGACCCGCATGGCGCGCGATCCTTCCACGGGCACGCTCTACCCGGCCGTCAAGATCGGGGCATTCTCGCCAGTTACCGGCACGCCCTATCAGGGCATGACCACATACAAGGAAAAGGTTCTCAACTCGCCGTCCATCCAGGCAGCGCCCCGCGTCGGCCTCGCCTGGGATGTCTTCGGCAATGGCAAGACGGCCATTCGCTCCGGTTTCGGCATCTTCTACGATCGTTTCAACGACGATCAGGTTCTGCAACTCGTCCAGATGCCCCCGCTGGTAACCACCGGAACGGCGAACTACACCACGCTCGCCAACCTCACCTCTTCCACCACCGGCACCACCATTGGACCCGCGTCGGTCTACGGCTTCCAGCGCAGCTACAGCCCGCCGGCCGTCTACAACTGGAGCTTCGGCGTCCAGCAAAGCATCGGCTTCGGCGCCGTGCTCGATGTGGCCTACGTCGGCAATACGCAGAAGCATCTATTGGTCTACCGCGATCTGAACGCCACGCAGTACGGCACCAACCGGCTCGCGTCCAGCATCGACTCCACCACCGGCACCGCGCTGCCCGCCAACTTCCTGCGGCCCTATCTCGGTTACTCCAGCGTTAACTACCTGGAGTTCTCCGGTTACGGCAACTACAACGCGATGCAGGTGCAACTCACCAAGCGGTTCTCTGATCGCTTCACCTTCCACACGGCTTACTCCTGGTCGAAGTCTCTCGACCTCGTGGACGGCCAGGGTGGCGTTCTCAGCCCCACTCTCAACTACCGCATGCGGAACTACGGTCTTGCCGGCTTCGATCGCCGTCATACCCTGATGCTGAACTATACCTACAACCTGCCCGACTTCAGCAAGAGTTGGGACAACAAGTTCAGCCGCATCGCTCTCAACGGATGGGAACTCTCGGGTGTCAGCCAGTTCAATACCGGCTCGCCCACCGGCGTCGGCTACAGTCTGTCCTACTCGGCAGATCTCACCGGCGCGACCGGCAATGGTGTTGACAGCCGCGTCGTCCTGGTTGGCAATCCCAACGGATCGGCGCCCGCCGGCCAGGCCTTCAACGTGGATGCCTTCAAGCCACCCACCACAGCCTACTCCGTCAACGGCATCGGCAATGCCCCCAAGACGACCGTCACGAATCCCGGTTTGAACAACTGGGACATCTCCCTCTTCAAGAACTTCAAGCTCGGCGCCCGTGAAGGCCGCAGCATGCAGTTCCGCATGGAGAGCTATAACACCTTCAATCACACCCAGTACAGCAGCATGGACACCACTGCGCGCTTCAACGCCGCTGGTGACCAGATCAATGCCAACCTGGGCCGCTACACCAACGCCGCCCTCTCGCGGCGTCTCGTGCTCGGCCTGAAGTTCTACTTCTAGCCGCCAGAGACCCGGCCCAATCGGCCTGGTCTCATCCAGAAATCAAGGCCGGCCCGGTTCCAGAAGGAGGCGGGCCGGCCTTTCGCGGCTAGGCACACAATGCTTGATAGCCTAGTGGAATGACGGAGAGGCGAGGCCCCGATCACAATTCGCAAGCCAAGCCGCCCGTTTTGAATGAAATCGCGCTACGAACCCCGGCGCCCCGGCAGTCTCAGATGGCCTCCCAGCCGGCCAACGCACTCAGCCCCCACCTTTGCAGGCTGCTCCCACTCTTCGTGTTCCTTGTCTTCGCCTCCGTCCTGCAAGCCCAGCACGGCGCACCAGTCGGAGCCATCCAAGGCACTGTGTCCGACGCAAGCGGCACTCCGGTGCCGGCTGCCCGAGTCACCGCTCTTGACGCCACGCGCGGGTTTAGGCGCACCGCTGAGACGAACTGGGAAGGCCGTTTCTCGCTGGACGCGGTGCCTCCTGGCGAATGGACCCTCCACGTCGAGCATGACGGCTTCACCCCACTCGGCACCGCCACCTTCCCGCTCTCCATCGGCCAGGTACTGATCCAGCGTTTGACCCTCTCTCTGAAAGGCGTAGCCACCACGGTCGAGGTCAACGAGCAGCCCGACGCCCTCGAAGCGGCAGCCACCACGGCTAGCCTGGCGCTGGGCGGAGATCGAATCGAAGAGGCCCCTGCCCTGGGCCGCAACTACCTCGGCTTCGTCGCCCTCGTGCCCGGCCTCACCCAGACCGCCACGGGAGGCCAACAGCGCTCCATGACCGGCATCCGCAGCCCGCTCGCCGACAGTGGCTTCAGCTTCTCCGGTGTCCGTGCCCGCAGCAACAGCATGACGATTGACGGGCTCGACAATCGCGACGAAACCACCGGCGGCAACCGCGTCGCTGTCGGCCTCGAGATGGTGCAGGAGTTCCGCGTGGCCGGTGTCAGCGCCGGAGCCGAATTCGGCGGCGCTGCCGGAGGACTCATCAACGTCATCACCCGCACCGGGGTCAACCAGTGGCACGGCGATGCCACCTGGTTCTTCCAGAACGAGCTTCTGAACGCCCGTAAAACGGAAGTCGATTCGGAGCGCCGGCCGCGCTTCCGCCGCCGCCAACCTGGAGTGTCCGTCATGGGGCCCCTCCGCAGGGACCGAACCTTTTGGGCTGTCGCCGCCGAAATGGAGGAGGAGTCCGCGCAGGAATGGTCCGAAACTCCCTCTTGGGCCGTCGACCGCATCAATCGCGTCCTCGCTCAGGACCGCACCGTCTCTTCGGGGCTCTACCCCACCTCCCAGCACGGGCTCGACAGCACCTTCAAACTCAACCATCAGGTGACTGAGCGGGATGCCCTGGCCTTCCGCTACGCCTGGTCCCACGGCCGCGCCCTGGGCGATGTCCAGGGGGCCGAGAACTTTCTGGACCGGTCGGCAGCCGGCAACAGCCTCACCGCCGACCACTCCCTCGCCGCCACCTGGCTGCGTGTCATCACGCCGGCCATGGTCAACGAGATCCGCACTCAGTACGGCCGCCGCGAACAGCGGCTTTGGCCGAATGGCTCCGGCCCACTTGTGGAAATCCCCGGCATTGTGAGTTTCGGCGAATCTCCGCGCCTGAACGCCAGCCGCCTCGAAACCCACACCGAACTCGTCGAGCAGTGGAACCTCACGGCCGGCCGCCATCGCCTCAGCGCCGGAGCCAGCGTCCACGCCGTCCACTTCGACGGTCGAATAGCGAATCGTTTTGGCGGCGTGGAGCTATTCCCGACGTTGGAGGCCTTCGAGCAACGCTCGCCTGCCATGTCGTGGATCGTGCGCGGCGACCCGCGTACCCGCATGACCACAGTGCCGGTGGGCCTCTGGCTGCAGGAGCGCTGGCAGGTGCTCGACCATCTCCTTCTGGAAGCCGGCCTCCGCTACGACAAACAGAGCCTCCCCTCCGGGCTCCCACAGCCGCCCGGCAACTGGAGTCCGCGTCTCGGCCTCGCCTGGCGGCCCGGCGTCAAGACGCCCTGGATCCTCCGCGCGGGTTTCGGCCTCTTCACTGACCGCTATCCACTCGCCTATCTCAACGACGTCCTGCAGAAGGGCAGCGGCCAGGCAACCGAGTATGTTCGATACGGCCTCGGTCCCGAAGTTGCGGCGCGTTGGGCCGCCTCCGCCAGTTTTCCCGCCGCGCGGGCGCGCAAGCTCTCCATCGGCTGGGAGCGCGGCTTTGGCTCGTCGTCGACCTTCCATGTGGAACTAAACCTGGTCCGGGCCCTGCACCTGCCCCGGGTCCGCAACGCAGCCCTCACTTTGCCTCCTGTTTACCTGCTGGAACAGACAGCCAGGTCGTCTTACCGCGGGCTGTCGTTCTCCTACAACCGGCGCGTCCTCGAAGGCATCACCCTGCTTGCCAGTTTCGACCTCGGCCGCGCCTGGGATGACGCCTCCGACTTTGACGAGCATCCTTCCCAGCCCGCCAACCTGCACGCCGACTGGGGCCGCAGCCGCCTTTATCAGGCGCGCCGCCTCAGCATCAGTTCCATCTTTGAGCTGCCCTTCGGCCCCTGGGTTGGACCACCCTGGCTTCAGGCCGCCCTGGAGAACTGGACCCTGGCCCCGGGCATGGTCGCCGGCAGCGGGCGGCCCGTCAACACGCTGCTCACTTACGATCCCGCCGCCACGGGAGCCTATCCCGTCACGGCCCGGCCCACCGGCATGCTGCGCAACACTGGACTTGGACCGGCCTCCGTTAGCCTAGATGCCCGCCTCATGAGAACGATCCCGTTCCACGACAACCGCATGCGCCTCCAGTTCGGAGCGGAGAGCTTCAACCTCCTGAATCACGCCAACGCCGTGCGCCTCAGCGAAGCCTATGCCACCCCCGCCGGCCGCCTCAGCAATTGGGGATCATTGATTGAGAGCGGCCCGCCGCGTCAGGTCCAGTTGTTCATGCAGTTTGAATATTGAGCGCACCGCGCCAGCCGCTCACTCGGCAAATCCGCACGGGCCTGCATTGACCTGTGTCATCGCCCGCCCGTTGGCATCGTGTAGTAGTCGTATACAATCTTCCAGGTGAACTCCGCCCCGGGCTGAATCTCCACATTCACATACGGCTCCACCGAAAGTGGAGCGCGAATGGACCACAGGTATATCCGGGTAATCGGCCGGTCGCCCGTGATCCTCACACCCGCACCCACAGCCTGGTTCTCCACACGGATGTCATAATCCTTAGCCTCCGCACCGTAGCCGCTTACGGGCATCTGCACATGCTCCTCCCCCGCCAGGATCTTCGTGTACCGCACCTGGTTGCCGCGCACTTCGGCCATCGGCGGGACCTGGGGCGTGTGGACGTCGAATGGGAACGTGATCACGAAATCCGGACCGGGCGGCTGCCGGTCGAGATACAGGAAGTTGTGGTTGTAGACGGCACTCCGGATCGCGGCTTTGCCCGTGTTCTTCAGGCTGTGACTCAGCACCATCTGCGGCTGCCCCTTCGTCAACGACACCGTCTTTTTGTACAGGTAGGCATAGCCCGTGGCCCGGTCATTCAGCCGCTGCACGAACTCGACGGAACTCCCCGTTTTGCTGACCTTCCATTGCCCGCCATCCACAATCTCATAGAGGTGGAAGGAATCGTATGCGGCGGAGTCGGTCTTCCGCAGGACGCCGACTCCGATCTTCACAAACGTTCCTCCCGGCTTGGCCTCTTCATACCCCAGGGGCGTCCGGAACTCGTCGGCCGGGCCGGTCGCCGCGGTACAGGGGCTGGCCGCGATGGCGGCGCCTTCGTAGACAAAATCCTTGACCTTGGGGTCCATCCGGTCGAACCACTGCGGGTAATAGTTGTGCCCGGAGAACTGCAAGTCCGAGATGACGCCGGACCAGTCGAACCGTGTGCCCCGGTAGAAGCCCGTCCGCCCATCCGGCAAATGGACCTTCGCGCGAACCAGGCCATTCGAGATCTCTGCCGCGGGCGCCTCCGCCGCAAGGCCCGCACCCGCTGTCAATCCAAGGGCTATCACGCTCAACAGACTCTTGTGCATCGATCATCCTTCCTGCTGGGCAACCCGTCCCGAACCCGGAACCCAACGGCCAAGCCCGGTGCCCGCAACTCAGTCCCCAATCGTAGATGGCCGCGGCACCTGAAACAAGCAGGCAGCCGCCGTGGGCGGTTGTCCGCTCCCGGCTCTGTCCGCTGCCCCAATCAGGGAGCCTCACCCCTGCACGGTCTCCGCGGCTCCTTTGCCCCTCGCTTCGCGTCTCTTCTCCGACATCATGTAGATGGCCGGCAGCACCAGCAGTGTCAACGCCGTGGAGGAGACCAGGCCGCCAATCACCACCGTTGCCAGCGGCCGTTGCACTTCCGCTCCTGCTCCGTGCGAAAACGCCATCGGAAAGAACCCCAGGCTCGCCACCAGCGCCGTCATCATCACCGGGCGCAACCTCGCCCTCGCTCCTGCCTCGACAGCCTCCGCCAACGGGGCTCCGCCCTTTCGCATCGCAATCACATTTGTCAGCAGCACGATGCCGTTCAGCACCGCAATTCCGAACAACGCGATGAACCCGACGCCCGCGGAAATACTGAACGGCATCTGCCGCAGGTACAGCGCGAGAATGCCGCCCACCGCGGCCAGCGGCACATTCAGCGAAATCAGGAGCGCGGGCACGGCGGATCCGAAGTTGAGATACAGCAGGACAAAGATCAACAGCAGGACGATCGGTACCGTGATCGCCAGCCGCCGCGACGCGCTGTCCAGTTGCTCGAACTTGCCACCCCATTCGATCGAGTACCCCGCGGGCAGCTTCACCTTCGCTGCCACAAGCCGGCTTGCCTCTGAGACAAAGCCCGCCAGATCCCGGCCCCGGACATTCACCTCCACTGAGATCCTGCGCTGCGCGTTCTCCCGGCTGATCTGCGCGGGGCCGCTCTCTTCAAACACGTCGGCCAGTTGAGCCATCGGGATGAAGTGGCCCTCATTGTCCCCCACCATGAGATTCCTGATCGCATCAATGCTGCTCCGATGTGCCTCGTCAAACCGGATCTGCATCACGAATCGCTTGTTCCCCTCCACTACTTGTCCCACGGCCTTGCCGCCAATCGCCTCGACCGTATTCAGCACATCGGCCGCATCCAGGTCGTGCCGGGCCAGCGCGTCCCGCTTGATCCGGATCCGCAGATAGGGCAGGCCCGCCACCCGCTCCGCGCGCACATCGGCCGCGCCGGGGACTCGTTGCACGACGGCGGCAATCTGGTCCGCCTTCTGACGCAGGATGTTCAGGTCGTCGCCATACAGTTTTACGGCGATATCGGAGCGAACACCGGCCTCCATCAACTCCTGCATCCGCATCTGAATCGGCTGCGAGAAGCTGTACCCGGCGCCGGGCGCATGCTCCTCCAGCTTCGCTTTCATGCTGGAGATCAGATCCTCCTTGGTGCGCTTGCGAGGCCACTCGGAAGCGGGCTTCAGGAACACATAGACATCGCTCTGGTCGATCGCCATTGGGTCCGTCGCCACCTCCGGCCGGCCGGTCCGGCAGTAAACTGTCTGCACCTCGGGGAACTCCCGCAGCACGTTCTCGATGATCTCGTTGCCGTGTAGCGATTCCGCTACGGAGATGCCCGGAACCCGGTACATCATCACCACAATCGAACCCTCGTCCAATGTCGGGATGAACTCCGCGCCGAGCCGCGGCACAATCGCCAGCGTCACCACGAAGGCCAGGGCCGCCAGTCCAGCGGTGACCAGCGGAAACCGGAGCGTTCGGCGCAGCATCGGTCCATAGGCTGCGCCCGCCTTCCGCATCAGCCACGTCTCTTTCTCCACCACTTGCTTCCGGAATACATAGGAGCTCAGCACCGGCATCACGGCCAGGGCAATCACCAGCGACGCCGCCAGGGCAAACAACAGCGTGATCGCCATCGGCCGGAACATCTTCCCCTCCACGCCCCGCAGGGTCAGGATGGGGATGTAGACCAGTACGATGATGAGGATGCCGAAGAACGTGGGTCTCGCCACCTCTTGCGCCGCATGGCGGATCACGTCCAACGATTCCTCTCCGGGCTTTCGATGACCCAGCCGCCGCAGGATGTTCTCTACCATCACCACGGACCCGTCCACCACCAGGCCGAAATCGATGGCGCCCAGACTCATCAGGTTGCCTGAGATGTTGGCCTGCACCATTCCCGTGAACGCTGCCAGCATCGATAACGGAATCGCCAGGGAGACCATCACGCCGCCCTTGAAGCTCCCCAGCAGAAGCAGCAGCACCGCCACCACCAGCAATCCGCCCTCCAGCAGGTTGCGGCTCACCGTCCCAATCGTGCGGCGCACCAGTTCGGTTCTGTCGTAAAGCGGCTCCACCCGCACGCCCGGGGGCAGCGACTTCTGGATGGTGATCAATTTCTGTTTGACCCGGTCCACCACCACGCGCGAGTTCTCGCCGATGAGCATCATCGCTACACCGACAACAATCTCCCCCTTGCCATCCTGCGTCGCGAAGCCCTGGCGCACCATGGGCGCAAACCGGACTTCACCCAGGTTGCTCACCAGGATCGGAGTGCCCGTCGGTGACACCCCCACGACGATCCTCTCGATGTCCGCCAGGCTGGTGATCAAGGCCTCGCCCCGCACCAGCGATTGCTGCTCCATCCGCTCCAGGTAAGCTCCGCCCGCGTTGGCGTTGTTCTTCTCCAGGGAGGAGATCAGCTTCTCCAGTGAGACGTGGTAAGCCACCAGTTTTTCGCTGTCGACCTGTACTTCGTACGCTTTCAGTGCTCCGCCATGCGTGTTGACCTCCACGATCCCAGGCACAGATCGCAGCTTGGGCGCGATCTCCCAGTCCAGGATGCTCCGCAGTTCCATCAGCGATCGGCCCGCGCCGCTCACCTTGAACTGGTAGACCTCACCCAGCCCGGTGGCAATCGGACCCATCTCCGGTGAGCCCATTCCGGCCGGAATGTTCTCGCGCGCCTGCGGCAGCCGCTCCATCACCAGCCGCCGCGCGAAGTATGTCTCCACGTTCTCTCTGAAGTACACGGCGACATACGAGAGGCCGTTCTTCGAGACCGACTGGATTCGCTCCACGCCCGGCAATCCGGTCATGGCATTCTCAATCGGAAAAGTTAGAAACTGTTCCACCTCGATCGGGGAAAGGCTCGGAGCGCGGGTCAGCACCAGAACCTGGTTCGGTGTGATGTCGGGTACGGCGTCGATCGGCAGCTGCTGCAGCGAATAGACCCCGAACACGATCGTCAGCAGAATGCCCAGCAGGACGATGGCTCGATAACGGAGCGCCCAGTCTATGAAGGAGTGCATGCTATTCCTCGCCCAGTTCCTTGCCCACCAGGATGGACTTGAGATGGAACGCTCCTGTCTTCACCACCATCTCGCCTGCCGTCAGCCCGGTTACGATCTCCACCAGCTCGCGAACGGTCTTCCCGGCAGTGACCACCCGTGGCTCAAATTCCGTGGCTGACTTCCTCACGAAAACCACCGTCTTGTCCCCCACCTCCTGGATCGCGCCCGAAGGCACGGCCAGCGTCTTGCGGCTGAAGGTCGTCGGCAACTGCACGTTGGTGTACATGTCGAGCTTGAGTTGCATGGATCCGTTCGGTACTTCGCAGCGGACCCGCGCGGTTCGTGTCCGCGGGTCCAGGAAATCGCTCACATACGTGACCCTGCCTGTGAAACCCTGGTCAGGGTAAGTGTCCACGGTGATCAACGCGTCCTGCCCAATCCGCAGCCGCCCCAGGTCCTTCTCATAAACCTCGGCCTGGACCCACACAGCGCTCAGGTCCGCGATGGTGAACAACGCCGTCGTGGACTCCACCACCTCGCCCGGCGATGCCTCCTGCTTCGTAATCACTCCCGCCAACGGTGCCGTGATGGTGGTGATGGGCGTCGTCTGCGTCTCCGCACCAGTCAGGCCAAAGCGCCGCAGGCGTGCCACGATTCCCTCGACCACGCTCTCCTGCGACTTCACACTCTGTCCGGCGGCCCTTTGATCGGCCGTCGCCAGCTCGAACTCCTTCTTCGGCACAGCCCCAATCTCAGCCAGGGCTCGGGCCCTCTCCACCTGGCGGCCGAGTTGGCGCTCCTGCCCGCGTAGTCGCTCCAGGTCGGCCCGCGCCCCCGACAGTTGTGCCACCAGTTCACCCGCCTCCATGTTGTCGTACGTGGCCAGCGGCTGCCCTTTGCTTACACGATCGCCCACCTTCACGAGCACCTCGTGCAGCCGCCCGCGCGCCAGCGGCCGGATCGTGTTCACCCGGCTGTCGATGGGCTGCACCGTTCCGGGCACCTGCAGCAGCTCGTGCAGCGAATGCACCTGGGCCGCTTCCACCTGCATTCCGAAGTGCGACTGGGCCTCCGCGCTGATCTGCACGAGCCCGCCCTCGCGCTTCTCTTCATTGGGCGTGGGCTCAGGCTTCGGTTGTGAGCACCCGGCCAGCACGAGTGTGGCCGCCAGTAGGAACATTGACTTCTTCACTTGAGTTCTCCTCCCGCGGCCCGTTCCAACTCGGCTGCGCTGCGCGCCAGTTCCGCCTCCGCATCGATTGCGCTCAGCTGCGTCTCCAGTTGCCTGCGCTGCTCATTCAGGACGTCCAACAGCCGAAGCTGGCCCAGTTCGTAAGCTTGGCGAATGATCGCGAGGTTCCTGTTCGATTCGTCCACAACCCCGCGCTGGAAGATCGCCACCGTCTTCCGTGCTGCCTCGTAGCGTGCCCATGCCGCTTCCACTTCCAGTCCGGCGGTCACCTCAAGGTGCCGGCCTCTCAACTGCGCCGCGCTCTGGCGGGCTGCTGCCGCTTCGACATTGCCCTGGTTGCGCTTGCGCGTCTGCAGGGGGATGGAAACCCCCAGTGTCAGTACGTTGTCCCGGTCCTGCAGCAGTAGCGGCGAGCCGCGCCCCGTCACCCGGATTGGATCTTCGAACTGCGAATACCTTCGCGCATACTGCGCCGACACCGTCACGTCGGGCCGTCCCTGGGCCTGGACGAGATCCAGTTCGGCTGTCGATTGCGCGGAAAGCGTGCGGGCCACCCGCAGGTCGGGACGCACCTCCAGAGCCCGCCTTCGCAGCTCCTCCAGCGTCACCCCCGGGGCGGACGGTGCCACCGGAGCCGTGGGCAGCTTCAGCGGCTCGCTCGATGGGAGGGCTGCGGCCCGCCGGAGTTCCACCTCCGCCGATTGCGCCTGGCCTGCGACCATCGACCGTTGCGCCTCCGTTCGATTTACTTCCACCAGCAGCAACTGCCGGTCGAGCGGAGCCGCGTCATCCCGCTGCACCCGCGCGTCCACCAGCCGGTACGCCTCCCGGTTGACCGCCACGATCCGGTCAATGGCTTCCACCTTGTGCAGGCTCGCCACCGCATCGATATACCGCGCCTTGATCTCGTATGAGAGCTGCCGCTTCCGCTCGGCCAGCTCCGCGTCCGCCAGTTCCACCTCCTTCTCGGCGACCAGCAGCCGCTTGGGCCGCTTGCCTCCGGTTTCGATGGGCTGGAAGTACCCGATGCTGTACTCCTCCTCCCCCGTCGTGCCCAGCGGGCGGCCGCTGCCTGCATTCAATTCCAGCGTGGGTACCGGACGGTTCCCGGCTTGTCTCAGTCTTCCGCGCGCCTCGGCTAGCCGCTGCTGAACCGCCTGGATCTCGCGGTTCTGCGCCAAGGATTGTTGAATCAGCTGGTCGACGCTCGTTATAGCGTCGGGCGTCTGGCCCAATGCCCAACTCGCGCCAAATAGCAGCGCCAGCAGGGAAGGGTAGCTTCGCAACATTGCACTCTCCCAATCGGTCTCGAGGTCTACATCAAATTGGAGTTTCCGGTCTGGCTGACTATGGCTGGAGGTGCGCCAGCCATGCCTCCATGGGCTCACCCGCGGGCAGACCGTACGGTTCGTCAGTGGCCAGAGCCGGATTTAAAGGGCAGGAGGGACTAGAGTTGCGGAGGGTGCTCAATCGGCAGCGACATGGAAGCTGCATGAGCAGTGGGCCGCGGAGGGACCGCATCGGCCACATACTCGCTCGCATCCAAAGTCACAGTTGCGGCCGGAACAATATGGTGGCAGCAGCACAGGCAGTTGTCACCCAGCGGCTGGTCGCAGCCGGCGCTGGGGCTGGCGGCACTGGTGATGCAGGGATCCGTAATGTCGCACGCAAAAACCTCTGCCCCTGCAATCAGCAGCAGTAGCACGGCAATCAGCCGAATTAAGGTAGTGCGCGACACCGGCAAATCCATTATCCCACGCAATTCCTGCGATCTTCCATTCCGTCGCGTTAAATTCAGGCCGTCTCCCGGCGCTCGCCCGGACCCCGCACCCTGTTCTTCGATAAACTCCGGCAGGAGGACGGTACTCGCAAATGCAGCCTAAAGGGACCGCAGGCACGATCAGGGATTTCACCCTCTCGACGCGGGATGGACTGCGTCTGTATGCCTGGGTGCGCCTCCCGTTCGGTCCCATCCAGGGCGTCATCGCGCACATCCACGGCATGGGCGAACATAGCCGCCGCTACGATCACCTCACCGGCTTCTGGGCTACGAATGGCTACGCCTCCGCGGGCTTCGATCTTCGCGGCCACGGACGGTCTCAAGGACGGCGAGGGCACACTCCTTCCTTCGAGCACCTCATGGACGATATCGCCCTCTTCACTGCACATGTGGCGGAGGAGTTTCCGGCGAACCCACGGTACCTCTACGGCCACAGCATGGGCGGTAACCTGGCCCTGAACTTCCTCATCCGGCGGCATCCTGCCTTTGTGGCTGGCATCGCCTCCGCGCCCTACCTACGTCTGGCCTTCGAGCCCCCGAAGTTCAAGCTGCTCCTGGCGCGGCTCCTCCGCCCGATTCTGCCCGCCATGACCTTCCCCTCCGGCCTCGACGCCTCCTGGCTGTCGCGGGATCCCGATGTGGTCCGCCGCTATCGCGAGGACCCGCTGGTCCACGACCGCATCAGCGTCTCGTTCTTCACGGAAATCCAGGGGGCGGGCCAGTCCGCTCTCGACCATGCCGCGGAACTCGCCCTGCCTGTCCTGGTGATGCACGGCAGCGCGGACCGCATCACCAGTTCGGCTGCATCCCAGGAGTTTGTGGCCGGCTCGGGGGGCAAGGCCATGTTCAAAAGTTGTGACGGATACTTTCACGAGCTTCACAACGAGCCGGAATGGCAACCCGTCGCGCGCTTTGTCCTGGACTGGGTCGCACGCTCCACGCCCCAGGCCTGCGATCAGGCGCGCAAGTAGCGTCCGCCAATCCCTATTGAGAGCCGAGTCATCGCCGCTCGAATCAGCCGCCCGGACTGGCCCTCACTGGGGCTCGACAATGGTGCGGGGCGCTCTCATTTCGTCAAAGGGCCTTCAGCCGTTGCGGGTTGCTGCCGGATCCTGGAGAGAAACTTCACCCCCTCCACAATCCACAACACGCTGCTGGCCACGGCAATCGACAGCACCCAATCCCCGCCGCTCAATCTCACTGTCCCAAAAGCCGCCTGCAGGAACGGAACGTAGATCACTGGGATATGGAGGGCAATCGAAAGCCCAACGGCCGCCCACAGCCAGCCATTCCGGAATACTCCGCGAAAAGCGCTGTGCACATACGACCTTGCATTGAAGGCGTTGAACAATTGAAACAGCATCAATGTCGTGAAAGCCATCGTCCGCCCGTACTCGATACCGCCCGGGCCATCGATGAATCCGCCAGGCAGCGATGCATCAAAAATGAACAGCGTCCCCACTGCCATCACCACGCCGACAATCCCGATGTTCCAGCGCATCTTGCGGCTGATGACACCCTCGCCGCTGGGACGGGGCGGCCGTCGCATCAGGTCGGGATCTGGCGGATCGACGCCCAGTGCCAGGGCTGGAGCCCCGTCCGTCAGGAGATTGATCCATAGAATCTGTGTGGCCAGTAGCGGCAACACCAACATGCCCCTGTCTCCAAGCCCCAGCGGACGCGCCAGCACGACCGAAAAGAAGACCGTCAGTACCTCACCGGCGTTGGATGACAACAGGTATCCGAGAAACTTGCGGATGTTGGAGAACACCGCCCGCCCCTCTTCCACCGCCGCGACAATGGTGGCGAAGTTGTCATCGGTCAAAACAAGATCCGCTGCCTCTTTTGAAACATCGGTGCCCGTGATGCCCATGGCCACCCCAATGTCGGCAGACTTCAGGGCCGGAGCGTCATTCACGCCATCGCCGGTCATTGCGACAATCTCACCATTGCCCTGCAGCGCCTTCACGATCCGCAACTTGTGCTGGGGATTGACGCGCGCGTAGACAGCGATGTCCCTTGCAGCCGCGGCCAACTCCTGCTCGGACATCGATTCGAGTTGCGCGCCTGTGACAACCCGATCGTCTGCTGATATCCCCAACTCCTTCGCAATCGCCACCGCCGTACCTGGGTGGTCGCCCGTAATGAGAATGGGCCGGATCCCTGCGGCCCTGGCTCGTTCAACAGCCGCGCGGGCCTCCGGACGCGGTGGATCGATCATTCCAATCAACCCGAGAAAAACCAGGTCACGCTCGAGCTCCGTGGCCCGCCCTCCCGCCTCCTCCTCTGGTCCTCCCGTATCCAGCGATCGGGAGGCAACCCCAAGCGTGCGCAACGCTTCAGCCGCGAGCGACTCCGTGACCTGCAGAATCTGCGCCCTGCGTTCCGGAGTCAACAGCACCTTCTGCTCGCCGGATAGTTCGTGGGTGCAGCGTTCCAGCAGCATGCCCGGTGCTCCCTTTGTGAACAGGATGCGGTGCCCCGGTGAACCGCCGTCCTCATTCACGGTGCTCATCAGTTTTCGTTCCGACGAGAACGGTGCTTCCGCCACGCGAGGGTATCGCTCGTGAACTTCGCCTAAGTCCAACCCAGCCTTTTTCGCTGCCGGAAGAAGCGAACCCTCGGTCGGATCTCCTTGTATGCTCCAGACCCCGTCCTTCTCGATGAGCTCGGCATTGTTGGCCAGGACAGCGGCTCGCAGCAGTTCATCCGTTTCGTTCTTCCATGGCCCCTCAAGTTTTTGCTGGTCCTTCGGTCTCAACTCACCTTCGGGCGAATTGCCTGTGCCCGTGAGTTCCACACGGCCGGTGGCGGTGACCAATACCCGCACCGTCATCTCGTTCCGAGTGAGCGTGCCGGTCTTGTCGGAAGCAATCACTGTGGCCGAACCCAGCGTCTCCACCGCTGGCAGCTTGCGCACAATCGCACCGCGCCGGGCCATTCGCTGCACACCCATCGCCAGCACCACGGTCACCACGGCCGCTAACCCCTCGGGCGCCGCCGCCACGGCCAGGGCAACGCCGAACATCAACACCCGTACGACCGTTGCTGCGTCGCGTGCGCCGTAGAGCACAAGCAGGGTCGCCACGACGACTGCCGCGATCACCACCACTGCGACGCCCAGTTGCTTGCCCGTGTGGTCGAGCTCGCGCTGCAACGGCGTCGTGGGGGACTTGGTCGTTTTCAACATGCCGGCGATCCGGCCCAGTTCCGTGCTCATGCCCGTGGCTGTCACCACGGCGCGGCCATGCCCGAAACTGGCCGTGGTGCCCGCGAAGACCATGTTGAGCCGGTCCCCGATTCCGGCCTCGCTTTCCACAGGTTCAGCACTCTTCAGGACTGGAGAGCTTTCGCCCGTGAGGGAAGCCTCCAGGGTCTGAAGCTCAACCACTTCGACCAGGCGTGCGTCGGCGGAGACAGTGTCGCCTTCGTTGATGATGAGCAGGTCGCCGGGCACCAGGTCGCGAGTGGCCACCCGGCGTTGCTCGCCGTCTCTCACCACGCTCGCCTCGGGTGCCGCCATGGCGCGCAACGAGGCCAGGGCCTTCTCCGCCCGTCCCTCCTGCACGAATCCGAGAATCGCATTCAGCAGCAGAATCGTGATGATGACCAGGCCCTCATAGGGCAGGCTGGTTTCCCTCTCCACCGCCCACACAATACACGAGATGGCTGCTGCTGCCACCAGCAGCAGGACCAGGGCGTCCTTGAACTGTGCCAGAAATCGCCGCCAGGCAGGCACGGCCACTTCGCTCTCTAGTTCGTTTGCGCCGCTTCGCTCCAGGCGCACTTGCGCTTCGGATGAGCTGAGCCCCGTCGCTATGTCGGTTCCGAGTTCGGCGGCGACGTCTGCTGCGGGCCTCGCATGAGGTGCAATCTGTTCAACTTTGATATTTTCCGGCATTGGGAGGCTACAGCAGGGCGTGCTTCCGGTAGAACCAGGTCTTCACAACCTGCACGACCAGAAGGTAAGTAACGGCCAGGACTGCGATCGCTCCCAGCAATGGCAGGGGCAGGGGAATGAAGCTCAACAGCTTGCCCAGCGGCGTGTATGGCAGCGCGACGGCAATCGCGACAATCGAGAATACGGCGATCAGCAGCGGTCTGCCGGGCCGGCTCTTCAGCGGGTTGCCGGCCGTCCGGATGACAAATACCACCAGCGTCTGCGTCGCCAGCGACTCCACGAACCAGGCGGTCCGGAAGAGCGGAGCGTTCGCGTAAGCCTGGAATCCCCATAGCAGCAGTCCGAAAGTAAGGAAATCGTAGACCGAGCTGATCGGTCCGATAATCGTCATGAACTGGCGAATGAAATCAATTCGCCACCGTTTGGGTTGGCGCAGCAGCGCCGGATCCACATTGTCGCTGGGGATACTGATCTGCGAGATGTCGTAAAGGAAATTGTTCAGCAGGACTTGCGTCGGCAGCATCGGCAGAAATGGCAGGAACAGCGACGCGCCCGCCATGCTGAACATGTTGCCGAAGTTGGAGCTCGTGCCCATCACAATGTACTTCATGATGTTGGCGAAACAGCGCCGGCCTTCCACTACCCCTTCATTCAGTACCGCCAGATCCTTCTCCAACAGGATGATCTTCGCCGAGTCCTTCGCAACGTCGACACCGTTCATCACGGAGATCCCAACGTCCGCTGTGTGTAGCGACGGCGCATCGTTGATCCCGTCCCCCATATACCCGACGACGTGTCCGCGCGCCTTCAGCGCGAGAATCACCCTGTTCTTCTGTTCCGGAGAGACCCGCGCGAAAATCGCGCTATTCTCCGCCTGATAGGCCAGGGCGGCATCGTCCATCGTGTCCACTTGTCCGCCGGTGACGATGCGCTCAGCCGGCAGTCCCACATCGCGTGCGACCTTCTGCGTCACATACTGGTTGTCCCCTGTCATGACGACGATCGAAACACCATTCTGCTTCAGTGCTTCCAGGACGGTGTGAATTCCCTCTTTGGGCGGGTCCAGGAACGCCGCGAACCCGGCCAGGGTCATCTCCTTCTCGGCAGCCGGAGCATAGCTGGCCGCCTGCTCCACTCTTCTCGCTGCCACGCCCAGCACCCGGTATCCGTCGGCGCTCAGCTTCTGAAAAGTCTCCGCGGCCTTCGCCTGCCGCGCGGCGTCGAATGGTTGGGTAGCGCCATCCACCGTCACTGATTGGCAGATGCCGAAAATGCTCTCGGCCTCGCCCTTGGTGACCAGCTGAATCTCCTCACCACGCCGCACCACCACGGAAAGCCGCTTGCGGCTGAAGTCAAATGGAATCTCGTCGAGCTTCTCATACTCCACAATCAACGGACGCTCGTGCTTCAGCACCGCCTCGTCCAGGGGACTCTTGATTCCGGCCTCAAAGTAACTATTTAGGTAGACCAGTCGCAGGACATTGTCGTCGTCCTTGCCGTCCACGTCCACGTGTCGGTCCAGCACAATCTCTCCCTCGGTGAGCGTGCCCGTCTTGTCGCTGCACAGGATCGTCACGCTGCCAAAGTCCTCAATCGCGGAGAGCTGTTTGACCAGGACCTTCTTCTTCGCCATGCGCCTCGCCCCCTGGGCCAGCGTCACCGTAATGATCAGAGGCATCATCTCCGGAGTCATGCCAACGGCCAGCGCGACTGAGAACAGGAACGACTCCAACAGCGGCCGGTGCAGCACCACATTCACCAGCAGCACGAACAATACGAGCGCCATGATCACGCGTGTGATCATCAGCCCGAACTGGCGGATGCCCCGTCCAAACTCTGTCTCCGGCGGCCGGGCCGCCAACCGTTGCGCAATCTCGCCCAGCGCGGTGTCGCGCCCCGTGCAGACCACCACCGCCGTACCCATCCCGGTTTGAACCGCCGTGCTCAGGAATACACTGTTCCTCGCTTCCACGGCGCTGTGCTTCCCGGTGGGAAGATCATCCGCGATCTTCTCCACCGGCAGCGATTCCCCGGTCAGCGCCGACTCCCGGACATGCAGATCCCTCACATCCAGCAGCCGGCAGTCCGCTGGCACAAGGTCCCCCGCGTTCAGCCGGATGATGTCGCCGGGAACCAGATCCGCCACCGGCAGTTCCTGCTCCGTGCCGTCGCGCAGGACGGCCGCTGTCGTCGCCACCTGCTTCCGGATCTCCTCCACCGCGTGCCGCGCCTGGAACTCCATATAGAAGTTCAGCAGCACGCTCAATAGCACCATGGCGATGATAATCAGGCCGCTTACCGGGTCGCCCATTACCACCGAGACGGAACTCGCCACAATAAGGATGATCACCAGGGGATTGGCAAAACTCCGCAGGAACCCGATCAGCGTGGCGAAACGCGACTCCCCCGTCAGCGAGTTGGCGCCGTGCTGTTGGAGCCGCTGCTGCGCCTCCGTTGAATTCAGCCCAACGGGCGTAGCTTGAAGCTGCTGCAGCAGCTCCGCCAGGGGTCGATCCCAGAATCCGTCAAATGGAGTCGCTTCTTTTGCCATGTCTGTTCTGCCCTGGATTATCAGGACGCCCCTCTTTGGCCCGCCTCATACGGATCCGCTGGTCTCGCCCATTACCCTCGCGCCGCCCCTGCGTCAGGACCGCGATCATGCCACGGCCGGCCGGAAATAGGCGTTCGCCAGATACTGCGAGAGCATGCGCTGGGTGTTGAAGAAGGAACCGTTAATGGCAATTGCCGACCGCATCACCTCCGCATAGGCGGTGGGGCGACCGTAGAACATCGGCAGGATGATCATCTCCAGCTTGTCGTACAACGCCGCAATCTCGAAGACCTCGTCGTCGGGCGACTCCGGACCATGTCCAATCGCCCAGCCTGTGATCCCTTCCAGGCACCCTTCCACCCACCACCCGTCCATCACGCTGAAGCTCGGCACACCGTTCAGCGCCGCCTTCATGCCGCTGGTGCCCGAGGCTTCCTGCGGGCGTTGCGGCGTATTCAGCCACAAGTCGGCGCCGGCATACAGCAGCGGAGCCACCCGCCAGTCGTAGTTTTCGATATAGACCACTTTGATCACGTCCTTCAAAGCGGCGGCCGATTCGAAAATGCGCCGGATCAGGTCCTTGCCCCCTACGTCGCTGGGATGGGCTTTGCCTCCGAAGACAATTTGGATCGGGCCGCAATGAGTTGCAATCCAGCGCAGCCGGTCCAGGTTCCTGAAGATCAGATCGGCCCGTTTGTAGGTGGCGGCCCTTCGCGCGAATCCGATCGTGAGCACCTTCTCGTCCAATTGCACGCCCGTCCGCTGCTTGAGCTCAGCCACCATCCTGCGCTTGGCTTGCACATGAGCCTCCCGGATCTCGCTCGTACCGATCCCAATCGCATACCGCAAGTACAGGTTGTCGTGCCGCCACTCCGGAATGTGCCGGTCGAACAGATCGCCGAATGCGGGCGACATCCACGTCACCGCATGGACCCCGTTCGTAATGGCCCGGATCGGATAGTTCGGAAACATGCCGCGCGACACCTCGCCATGCTGCATCGCCACCCCGTTGATATAGCGGGATCCAAACAGCGCCAGGTACGTCATATTCAACGAACCGGCCGGGCATGCCCCAGTCACTTCCAGTGCGGCGGTTCGCTCTTCTCCCAGCACACGGCTCACCAGGTCGTGCGGGAACTGATCCTGGCCCGCCGGCACAGGAGTGTGCGTCGTAAACACACATTTGGCGCGAATCGCGTGAATGTCTTCCTCCGTCGCCGATGACAGCGCTCGCCCCTCCAGTCGCTCCTCCAGCAGGCCCAGGGTCAGCAGGGCAGAGTGCCCTTCATTCATGTGGTAGCTCGAGATCAGGCTGTGTCCCAGCTCGGGGAGAATCGCAACTCCGCCCAGGCCCAGCACCATCTCCTGGCACAGCCGGTAGTGGGCATCGCCGCCATACAGGCTATCTGTTAGCTTCTGCTCCCAGGGCGAGTTCTCAGGCAGTGCAGTGTCCAGCAGGTAAACCGGCACGACATGCCCGCCCAGCCCTTTGATCAGGAACCGCCACGCTCGAACCCGCACGTCCCGCCCTTCAATGCGCACAGTGACGACTGGCAGCATCGGCTCCACTACCTTTTCGGGCTCCCAGGCAGTGGGGCTCTCTGATTGGTTCCCCAGGTCATCCAGGTGTTGGTCGAAATAGCCTTTGCGTTGCACCAGCGCGATGCCCACCATCGAAACGCCAAGATCGGCGGCGGCGCGCAGCATGTCTCCAGCCAGCACGCCCAGTCCGCCGCTGTATGTCGGCAGGGCGGGGTCCAGCGCAATTTCCATCGAGAAGTAGGCCACGCTGGAACAGTCCGTTGTCATGTCGAGTTAACCTCAAATCCATTTCTGTCTGTCCAGTGCTCGCGCATCGCCAGGCGCCAACTGGAACGTCGATCCACGGCCGCCGGTGCGCTGCCTGGGCGCCTGGATCCTCCAATCGGTGCATCTGTACACCCGGCTTTCTAAGCGTTGGAGAGATGCAATTCTCTCTCCACTCCTGTGCGACTGGGCGTTGATGCGCGTGGCCCCCGTCGAAGGTACACTGGCACCTTGAGGCTCGGCCACCAATCTCGACCTTGCCTGCGGCCACTCGCGTGCTCTGGACAGCGCAGGCATCTACCTCAGTTGACAGCCGGTCACGAACACAATGCACTGATCGGGCAGCCAGGAGGAGGGGTAGACTCGTCTCCTCGGCACAAAGCCTTCCATTCGGCGTGCCTTTTGCAGGAAACGAAGGGAAGCCCCGCAAGGGGCTTCTCAGCTCAATCCACCTTGCCGCCCGGCAGGGACGCATCCAGGCCAGCCATCTCCACTGCCACCTGGCCCGCCAGCCACACTCCTGGAGGCCTCGACCTCAACCGGTCAATTGACCAAATACGGTCGAAGTGATTCGCTTGTTTGTCAGTCTGCCCCATGCGGTAACTGCCCGCCTCCATTCCCCCACCGCGCTGCCGCCGGCCGTCACTCGCGCCTCCACCCGCAAGGACCCCCGGCACACCCCCGTCATTGGCCTCGAACGTGCCCATCAATCCATCAGCATGCAGAGGAAATCAGTTGTGTTGCTCGCGCTCGGCTCCTGCGTCCTGGCCGGCTTGGGCGCCTGGGCGTATCTCCGCGGGAGCGGCAGCACTCAGTTCCGCACGGCCGCGGTCGAACATGGCGATATCAACGTCGCCATCTCCGCCACCGGCAGTCCCAACGCGGTCGTCACCGTACAAATCGGATCGCAGGTCTCAGGCACAATCCAATCTCTCTACGCCGACTTCAACACGAAGGTGACGAAAGGCCAGTTGATCGCCCGCATCGATCCCGCGGCCCTCCAGGCCAGGGTCGATCAGGGCCAGGCGAGCCTCGATTCCGCCCGTGCCGGTGTGGCCAACGCCGAGGCCGGCATCCTGAAAGCACAGGCAGGCATCCAGGCCGCAAGGTCGTCCGCGGCCGCCTCTGTCGCCAATGGCATCAAAACACAAGTCGCCGCACAGGACGCGAAAATCAAGGCCGGCCGGCGCGTGCAGTTGGCGGAACAGGGCCTTCTATCCAAGGAAGACGTAGATACCGCCCAGGCCGCCTACAGCACGGCCGTCGCCGAGCACGACGCCACCACCGCCCAGCAAAGCGAGGCGGGCGACAACGTCAAGGTCGCCCAGGCCGAGTTGAAAGTGTCGAATACGCAGCTCGCGGCCAGCCAGGCGCAAGTGAATCAGTTCCAGGCCGCGCTGCGTTCCACCCAGATCGATCTGGACCACACCTTCATCAAGGCGCCTGTCGACGGAGTAGTCGTGTCCAGGAAAGTCGACGTCGGTCAAACCGTTGCGGCCAGCCTCGCCACTCCTACCCTGTTCGAAATTGCGCAGGACCTCACCAAGATGCAGGTCGATACCAACGTGTCGGAAGCCGATGTCGGCCGCGTGCGCGTGGGCCAGCCAGGAACCTTCACCGTGGACGCCTATCCCGGCCAAGTCTTCAAAGGCGCGGTGACTGAGATTCGAAAGGCCCCCATCAACGTGCAGAACGTCATCACCTATGACGTCGTCATCGGAGTCTCAAACCCCGACTTGAAGCTCTTCCCGGGCATGACGGCCAACGTCAGGATTCTCGTGAACCAGCGCCCCAACGTGTTGAAGGTTCTCAATGCGGCGCTCAGGTACCATCCGTCATCCGAGCAAACGGTGCAGCCTCGTGCCGGCAAGTCAGGACGCAAGGGAGTCCAGGTGCAACAGGCTGTTTGGGTCCTCGACTCCAAAGGTAAACAACAGCGTATCCCCGTCACGACGGGCGAGAGCGATGGAACCTATACGGAGATCACTAAGGGCGAACTGAAGGACGGAGACCTCGTCATCGTGGCGGAACTGGCCAAGTCCGCGCCTGCCTCCAGCGGCAGCCCCGTTTCCAGCGGCAGCAAGGGCGGCCGCGGTCCGGGCTTCTAGGCAACAGCATGGCTGCGCTCATCGTAATCAAGGACCTCGTGAAGGATTACAAGCTGGGGGAGGTGCTGGTCCATGTGCTGAAGGGCATCTCCTTCGAAATCGAACGCGGGGATTTCGTCTCGATCATGGGGCCTTCCGGTTCCGGCAAGTCCACTCTCATGAATATCCTCGGCTGTCTGGACAAACCCACCCGCGGTACCTACACGCTCGATGGCATCAACGTCGGCGAACTCGACCGCGACCACCTGGCGGAGATCCGCAGCAATAAGATCGGCTTCGTCTTCCAGCAGTTCAATCTCCTGGCCCGCACCAGCGCCGTGGAAAATGTGGAACTCCCCCTCATGTACACCGAGGCGCCGGCACCCCAGCGCCGCGAAAGGGCCATGAAAGCGCTGCACGCCGTAGGCCTGGAAGGCCGCGAAGAGCACCAGCCCAGCCAGCTATCCGGAGGTCAGCAACAGCGCGTGGCCATCGCGCGGTCGCTGGTGAACGACCCCGGCATCATCCTCGCCGATGAACCCACCGGAGCCCTGGACTCCAGAACCAGCGTCGAGATCATGGCAATCTTCCAGCGGCTCAATCGCGAAGACGGCATCACCTTGATCGTGGTGACGCACGATCCAGATGTCGCCAGCTACTCCAACCGTATCCTTCATTTCAAGGACGGCCGCTTGCACCAGGACGAACTCGTCGCCAAACCCCGCGAAGCCCGCACAGACCTGGAATCACTCCCTGTCGAAACCGCCGAAGAGGCAGCCGCCGTATGAACAAACTCCTCGCCAGCGTCCGGATCGCCTTGCGGGCGCTCAAGGTCAATCGCACGCGCTCGGCCCTCACCATGCTCGGCATCATCATCGGCGTGGCGGCGGTCATCGCCATGGTAGGCATCGGCGCGGGCGCTACGGCCAGAATCCAGCAGCAGATCCAGAGCATCGGCAGCAATCTGATCATCGTCCTGCCCGGCAGCATCAGCACGAACGGCGTGCGGATGGGCTCCGGCGGAGTAGTCACACTCACCGAGGATGACGCCAAGGCCATCGCCGCGGAGTGCCCGTCCATTGCAGCCGTCGCGCCAGCCGTCCGCGGCGGCGTCCAGGTGGTCTACGGCAGCAGCAATTGGGCGACCACCGCCCAAGGCGTGACCCCCGACTACATGACGATCCGCGATCTGACGATGATGTCCGGCCAGTTCTTTACAGATCAGGACGTCGACGCCGCGGCCAAGTCGGCGGTCCTGGGGCAGACAGTCGCCACCAATCTCTTCGGCGCCAGTGACCCCACCGGTCAGGTCATCATCATTAAGAACGTACCCTTCACCGTAGTCGGCGTCCTCACCCCCAAGGGCCAGTCCCCTTCCGGGCAGGATCAGGACGACGTCATCCTCCTCCCCATCTCCACCGCGAAGCAGAAGGTCATCGGGGCCAACAAGGCGAACGCCAAGGCGGTCGGTTCCCTCATGGTGCAAGCCATCGGACCCCAGGCCATGACCCAGGCGCTGGAGGAGATGACCGCCCTGCTGCGGGAGCGGCACCGGATCCTGCCCGGCTTGGACGACGACTTCACGGTGCGCAACCTGACTGAGGTCTTCGCCGCCCAGGAGACCTCCGCTCAGGTCATGTCGATCCTGCTTGGCGCCATCGCCTCGGTCTCCCTGATCGTGGGCGGCATCGGCATCATGAACATCATGCTGGTTTCCGTCACCGAAAGGACCCGCGAGATCGGTCTTCGCCTCTCTGTCGGAGCCAAGACCCGCGACATCCTCTCCCAGTTCCTCGTCGAGGCCGTAACCCTCTCGCTCTTAGGCGGCCTCGTGGGCATCGTCGTGGGGTTGACGGCCTCCATGCTCATCTCCTACTTTGCCGGGTGGTCGACCCAGGTCAGCCTCCTGTCGGTCCTGATGGCCTTCCTGTTCTCCGCGCTGGTAGGCGTCTTCTTCGGTTACTACCCTGCGCGCAAAGCAGCCCTCCTCGATCCCATCGACGCGCTCCGCTACGAGTAGCGCGCCAGAACCAGGCCGCCCAGCGGGGCAGGGAAGGGCCAGCCTTGCCCCGGCCCACCGACGCACAAAAATAATCCGCAATTCTCCCAAACAAGACGCCAATTGAGTCGTCCCATGCTCAGACTGTCTATGGGAGCGGAAATCACAAACGCAGCCCGCTGCCGGGCAGTCAACGGCCGCTGTTCCGCGGCGGATGAGGTTCGCCTGGCGGGCGCCAGGGAGGTTGCATGGAAGCCGGTTCCAGTTGGGCGCGTTTTCGGCGCCGTTTGCGGTTCGTTCTCTCTCGAGCTGAGCGGCAGCGGCTCCTGTGGGAAGAGATGGATTTTCACATCGAAGCAATGGCGGAAGACCTCGCCGCGCAGGGCATGTCTGAGGACGATGCCCGCGCGGCGGCAAGGAGAAAGTTCGGCAATATGACACAGCAGGCTGAAGATTCACGCGGCGTTTGGCTGCTTCGTTGGTGGAGCGATCTGGCCCAGGATCTGCGCTACTCGTTTCGGGGAATGCGCCGCGATGCCGGCTTCACCTTATTTGTGATCCTCATCGCCGGTCTCGGCATCGGCGCCAGTTCCACCGTATTCAGCGTGGTGAATGCGCTGCTGTTGCGGCCCCTCCCCTTCCGCGACCCGGGTCGCCTGGTCTGGATCTCGAACGTGGAGTGGTCCACACAGGTGGACAACTTCAAGGACCTCCGGGCGCGGAATGGTGCCCTCGTGGACATGGCCGGCTGGTTCGGCGGCTATGGCGTCGGAGACTGGCAAATGACGGGTACGGGCGAGCCTGAACGAGTGACCGGCGTGCCGGTAACCCAGAACTTCTTCCCCCTGCTGGGCGTGGAACCGGCGCTGGGGCGTTCGTTCACTCCGGACGAATGCGAGGCGAAAGTCGGCGAGCCGCCGGCCGTGCTGCTCAGCCATGGCTTCTGGCAAAGGCGGTTCGCCGCGGATGCTTCAGTCGTGGGGCGCAGGTTGCTGCTCAACAACCGCTCTGTCATCGTCGTCGGCGTACTGCCCTCCTCTTTCGACTTCGCAGCCCTCTTCTCTCCTGGTACTCCTGTCGATATCTTCATCCCCTGGCCGTTGACCAGCGAAACGAACCAGCGCGGCAACACCATGACGATGGTCGGCCGCCTCAAGCCGGGCGCCACAGTCGCGGCCGCGCAGGCCGAGTTCACTGTCTTGGGGAAACAAATGGAAAACCAGCATCCTGAACGAAATCCCGTAGCGCCGCGGCTGGTCTCCCTCGAGAAGCGCATCAATGGCCGCGTGCGGCCGGCGCTGCTCGTGCTGGCCTGCGCGGTCGGCGTACTGATGCTGATAGTCTGCGCGAACCTCTCCAATTTGCAGTTGGCCCGCCTCGGCGCGAGGCAGCGGGAACTGGCCTTGCGGGCGGCGCTGGGAGCAGGCCGGTTCCGCCTGCTCCGGCAGATGTTGACCGAAAGCATCGCGCTCTCCTGCTGCGGAGCGGTGCTCGGGCTTGGACTCGCCCTGGCCGGCGCACGCGCTGTGTCACAACTCGACGGCTTCAATCTGCCCCTTCTCTCCAGCGTCCGCGTCGACGGCTACGTGCTCGGCTTCACTCTTCTGGCTGCGGTGCTGACGGGCATCCTGTTCGGGTTGCTGCCCGCCCTGCATACGCCCGCCGGCAAGGTGCAGGATACCCTGCGGGAGGGCGGTCGGGGTCTCAGCGCCGGCCGCCACCGCGCCTGGCTGCGCAACGGCCTTGTCGTTTCCGAAATCGCCTTCGCCTCCATCCTGTTGGTCAGCGCCGGACTCCTCGTCCGTAGCTTTGTCCGCGTACTCGATGTCAACCTGGGCTTCGAACCCGCAAGGACCGCCGTCCTGCGCATCGACCCGGGCTCCCGCCTGGCAAATCTCGTTCAACAAAACGCATTTCTCGATGACATGCTGCAGCGCACGCGGGCGATCCCTGGCGTGCGGGCGGCGGGCGTGATCGACATCCTGCCGTTTGCCGGCGACCGCGCCTGGCAGGTCTCCGGGAAAGGACAGGTCTACCCAAAAGGCCAACATCCCGAGTCCTTCATCCGAGTCGTGAGCGACGGTTACTTCGCCGCTGCCGGCATTCGTCTACAGGCGGGCCGCGAGTTCACTGATCGCGATCGCGACTCCACCGAACTTGTAGTGATGGTGAACCAGACCCTGGCCCGGACCCTCTGGCCCGGACAGGACGCGGTCGGACAGGTAATGACTCAGGACGGTGGCCGGCGGGTGATCGGCGTTGTGTCCGACGTCCGTCACGAGTCGCTGGAAACCGCGGGCGGCTCTGAGATGTATCTGCCGTTGCGGCAGACGAGAGACTATCCGGCCATGGAACTGGTGGTGCGATCTTTCCTCCCGCCTGCGGTGCTCGCCTCCGCAATCCGGACGGCACTCCGCCCCCTCGACCCGAATCTGCCCGTCGCTGAACTGCACGGCCTGCAGGACCTGGTCGAGAAGGCGGTGTCGCCGCGCAGGTTCCTCGTCCTGCTGCTGGGCGGCTTCGCGGCCTTCGCCCTGCTTCTCGCCTCGCTCGGCATCTATGCCGTGATCTCTTACTCGGTGACGCAGCGGGTACAGGAAATCGGGATTCGGATGGCGCTCGGCGCAACTCCGTCCGGTTTGCAGCGGCTCATCCTCCTGCGCACCTTCGGCCTGGCCGTGCTGGGGCTCGTCGTGGGCATGGCGGCTTCGCGAGCATTGTCCAACACCCTGGGGAGCCTGCTCTTCGGAGTGACAGCGGGCGATGCGGCCACTTATGCGGGCGTGGGCACCTTGCTGCTCGCGGTCGCCGCGGCCGCCGGCTACCTCCCGGCCTGGCGCGCCTCGCGCATCGATCCAATCCTGGCCCTGCGTTCGAACTGATCGCCGGAGCCACCGCGCTGGCAATCAGAATTCGCGGCCCTCCGCCGAAAACGCAAGTCCCTGAATCGGCGCTCCACTGCAGTTTCATCATACACAGACATGCAGCGCTCCTTTAAGGAAGAGATTCTGGATGGCGGCGGAGTGCTGCCCGAGGTGCAGGAACTGGCTCACCGCCGGCTCTCCCAGACACACAGCCTCCTGGGTAACCATGCGGCGATCCTCCGGGCATTGCGTTGTGAGGCGGCTGCGACGCGGCGAGTTCTGGATATTGGGTGCGGGCACGGCGGATTGCTGAAAAAGGTGCGGCGGAAAATGGGCGTGGAGGTGCTGGGTGTCGATCTGCAGCCGCCGGAAAGTGCTGCGGGCGAGTTTCCAATCCTCAAGCTGAACGCCGTACGGGAGCCGCTGCCGCGGGCCGATGTGGCCGTCAGCGTTTGCCTGGTTCATCACCTGCGCGATGAGGAGTTTATCGAGATGATCCGGAACGTCGGTCGGGCTTGCCGGCGGTTCGTGATTCTGGACCTCGTGCGGCACCGTTTGCCTCTGTCAATCTTCACCGCGCTCGCTCCGCTCTGCTTGCCAAGAGTGAACGTCCTGGATGGAAGTCAGTCCATCCGGCGCGCATACACCCCCGGGGAATTCCGAGCCTTGATCGCGCGGGCGATCGCGGGCACCGGCGGGACCTTTCAACACACGGTGGCCCCCTTCTGGATTCGGCAGATGGCCGACATCCGATACTGACTTCTCATCGCTGGGGCGGCACGGCGGGGCTGCAATGGTGTGCGCTCTGTGCAGTGGCGGTAACCAGCGCCCTTTCACCGGACCGGGGCTCGCCGGGCCGGCAGAACCCGGGACGCCTTCATCATCCTCTTCCACTCTTGTTGTGCCGCTATCGTTCAGTGGCCTCAGCCCGTAGCCGCGGCATCGCCCCATGGGCTCTGCCGCGATTCATTGCTTCCGTGCAAGTCAGCACGCTGCTGGAACGCCACTCCCCCTGGACCTCAGGTCTTGGGGAATGACAGCAGGTCGCGATTGAGTTGCTCCTTGTGCGTCTCAGTCAGGCCGTGGGGTGCGCCGGCAGAGACCTTCAGAGTTGCCGTCGTCGCCGTGAACGATCCGTGTTGGGACGTCGAATCTCTTGAAGCCTTCTGTGAAGTCCGTCTCCGAGAATTCCTGGCTGCAGTCAAACGTATTCTTGTGCCCCGCCTGCATACCCTGCAGCCAGAACCAGTCGATCATGCCCCGTTAGATCTTCGCGCCGGGCCGGTGGAAGCCAAAGAACGGTCCGCTGGCAAGTTCCTTGCAGAACTTGGCCGAAGTTCCGCTGCGCGACTGCCGCCACAGGCGGATTGGTTTGATGGTCCCGTCAGAAGTGCCGCAACTCCTCTCCCTTCAGGGCTGCGCGGATCAGCATCGCCGCATAGTCATTGTCGACACGTGCCGGCGTCCTGAAGGTCATGCCGCCTCGCCAGCTCTCCGGCGCCTCGGGGTGCACCCCGCTGAGAATGACCAATCCCTCTCCGAATTGCCCCTCTACGACGGCGGGCATCCCATCGGGGTACCTGGCGGCAACTGAGCCCCAGCCCGTGAGCTGCGGCCCATCCTCCCAGTACTGGTCCAGCGTCTGTCCTCCGGCATCCGTGATCGCGACAGGCGCCTTGCGGATCCCCTGCGCTTCAAGGGCATAAAAACCGAAGCGCCGGCCCGATGTCAGGTTCAATCCGTTGTAGGGAGAATCACCGGCGAAGAATGCACCCGCGCAGATTCCGAGATAGTGCAAACCCTTCCGCACCGCGCTGCGAACATTCGCAGTCGTGTCCGCCGTCAGGTTGAGTCCAATCTGTTCGAAATTCCCCCCAGGCACGATCAGCAGCCGGGACTGCCCCATCTGAGCTTCGGTCATGCCGTTCAGTTGCTGCGAATTGACAGTCGAGTACGCAAGACGCTCCCGAGTCAGAATCCGCTCAAGCGCTGCCACGTCGCCTGCGGAAGTGCCAGTTCCACTAAAAAGAAGAATGGGCGCGAGGCCGTCCGGCGCGGTCGCCCGGCCCTGCTCGCCACCGCGTCGGCAGGCGGTCAACTGCGCACCAAGTAGGACAGCGCACGATGTCGCCACGAGGTATCGCTTGGTAACAGCGCGCATAGAAGGCAAACCCAGCCAAGGAATGGAAATGGATTCCGAACTGCCCCAGCCCCCACAGTCGGATGGTAGCAATTCCCGCAAACGCCCATGTTCCGAGCCAGCCGCCCCTCATTACATCAGAGCGACCCATCTCTCCGCGATCCGGCTGCCTTCTCCGGTCGAACCAGATGCAAAGTGGTAATTGAGTTTCCGCTCCGTCGTCGTCGGCGGTCCGAACGAGGCCGCGGCCTCTACCTCAGTCGGGTAAGCGCATGAGCGAACCAGCAGTATGATAGCCACACACGGAACGCCCCCTCCTCACTCCGCCCGCAGCGACGTCATAGGATCCGCCCTCGCCGCCCGGCGCGCCGGCTGGTAGGCTGCCGCGGCCGCCGTAACCAGAATCAGCGCCCCCACCGCCCCAAACGTAATCGGGTCCAGCCCCCGCACTTCATACAGCAGGCTCTCCAGCAGTTGCGCCGACAGGGCCGCACACACCAGTCCGGCGGCGGCACCGGCCAGCGACAATCGGGTGCTCTGGCCCAGGATCAGCCGCATCAGGTCGGACCTTGTCGCGCCCAGAGCCATCCGCATCCCGAACTCCGGCATGCGCCGGCTCACCGAATAGGAGATCACGCCGTAAATGCCGATGGCCGCCAGGATCAGCGCGATGCCCGCGAATAATCCCACCAGGAACAACACAAAGCGCTGTGTCGCCACCGATTCCTCAGCCACTCGGGTCATGAAGCGGAAGTCGGAAACCGCAAGTTCCGGATCCAGGCGCGCCACGGCTTCGCGCAACTGGCGGGTCAATGGCCCGGGATCGGAAGTGGCCCGTACCGCCACGGAAAGCGCCCGGTCTGTCTCCTGCGTCAACGGCAGCCAGAATGCAGGACGCACGCTGTTGCTGCCCGGATCGTCCCGGATGTCGCCCACCACGCCCACAATGCGCATCCAGTCCGATTCCTTCGGCATGCCGCGAAAGGTGATGCGTTTGCCTATGGCCGTTTCACCGGGCCAGTAGCGGCGGGCCATGGTCTCGTTGACGATCAGGACGAACGGCCCTTTGGCGGTGTCGCGAGCGTCGAAGAAACGGCCGTCGCGCAGCGGAATGCCCAAGGCCTCAAAATAGTGCGCCGTGGCGATGTGATAGCGGGCCGTGGTGTGGTCGCTATAGGAGTCCCGCCGGCCTTCCACCCGGAAACCGTCGGCATTGCCGTCGTAGCCGGTCCAGGGGAGATCCGACCCGGCGCCGGCGGCCTTCACGCCCGGCAGCGCCTCCAGGTGGTCCATCAACTGTTCGTAGAACCGCGCCCGCTGTTCGTCCTTCGGATAGCGCTTGGCCGGGAGAACCACCGAGGCCGTGAGCACCTGCTGGGGCCGGAAGCCGGGGTCGCTCCGCAGCAGGTTCACGAAACCGTGCAACAGGAGCCCGGCGGCGATGAGCAGCACGCCCGCCAGGCCGGTCTCCGCCACCACCAGCAAATCGCGCAGCCTTGCCTTGCGGCGGCCGCCGGTGGAGCCGCGGGCGCCTTCCCGCAAGCCCTGCTGGACATCAGCGCGCGCCGCGGAGAGAGCTGGTGCAAGCCCGAACAGAAGACCGGTCAGCATGGCCGTGATCACGGTGAAGAGGAGGACGCCGGTATCCAGGCGGATGGCGGCGGCGCGCGGGAAGCCGGCGGGCAGGAAAGCGACGATAACTCGGAGGCCGGCATGGGCGAGCGCCGTACCCAGCAGGGCCCCGGCTCCGGCGAGGACCAGGCTTTCGGTCAGCAACTGGCGCAGGATGCGGCCCCGCGCGGCGCCCAGCGCGGAGCGGACCGCTATCTCGCGGGCACGCGCCGTGGAACGGGCCAGCAGAAGGTTGGCGGCGTTCACGCAGGCGATGAGCAGCAGCAGGCCCACGGCGCCGAACAGGACGAGCAGGATGCGGCGCGTGCGCCCCACCATCTCCTGAAACAGCGGGATCAGGTGGACGCGCCAGCCTTGCTCGGATCCTGTTTCCCGCCGGATCCCTTCCAGCACCGAAACGAGATCGGCCTGGGCTTGCGCCGGCGTGACGCCTTCCTTGAGCAGGCCCAGTCCGTCCATATAGTGGGACCCCCGGCCCTGGCGGTCCTCGAAGACAAAGGGAAACCAGAGGTCGACGGTGTCGCCGTCGGCCACGGCGTGGAAGTTGTTGCCGGGGTGGCTGGTGTCGGGCGGCATGACGCCGACGACGGTGACGGGTTGGGCGTCGAGCGTCAGGGTCTTTCCAAGAATCGCGGGGTCCGCGTGAAAGCGGGTCCGCCAGAGGCGGTCGCTGAGCACGGCGGTGCGGCCGCGCCCTGTCTGCTCATCGTCGCTTGTGAACTCGCGGCCCATCGCGGGGCGGAAGCCCAGCAGTTCGAAATAGCCGGCGGTGACCGAGAAGGCACGCAGCCGCACGGTTTCGCCCGCGCCCGCCAGTTGGGCGTCGCTCCGGGTGATCGCCGCCATCGAAGTGAAGCTCCGGTTGCGGGCGCGGTAGTCGTGGAAGTCATTGGGGTTCAGCGGGAACTTCGGCTGCGTGTCGCTGTTGTAGTAAATGCGGACCAGGCGCCCGGCATTTGCGAACGGCAACGGCTTCAGCAGAACGCCCTGCACCACACTGAAGATGGCGCTGTTCGCTCCAATGGCGATGGCCAGCGTCAGCACGATGGTGATGGTGAAGCCCGGCGCGCGCCGCAGCACACGCGCGGCATAGCGGATGTCGGAAACCAGCGTCTCGATGTGATGCGTGCGGCGCATGTCGCGGCACTCCTCCTGAATCTGCGCCACGCCCCCGAGCACACGCTGCGCCGCTGCCCGGGCTTCCTGGGGATCCATGCCGCTCTCCATGTTTTCCTCCATCTGCTGGTGGAGATGGAAGTCCAGTTCCCGGTCGAGGTCGCGCTCAACGGTGTCGCGGCGAAACAGCGAACGCGCGCGATGCAGCAGGATGTACAGCCTGCGCCGGAGGCTCATACAGCGGCTCCAGGGGCGAGCCGGATGGCGAGGCCGACGGCCTGCGAAAGGCGCTCCCACTGTTCCAATTCCTTGCTCAGTTGCGTGCGGCCGGCCTTCGTGAGCGTGTAGAACTTGGCGTCGCGCCCGCCTTCCGTGGTGCGCCAGTCAGCCTCGATCCAGCCCTGCTGTTCCAGGCGGTGGAGCGCGGGGTACAGCGCGCCCTGGCTGATCTGCAGCACTTCGTTCGAGACCATCTGGATGCGTTTGGCAATCGCCCAGCCGTGCTGCGGCGTGACCGAGATCGTGTTCAGGATCAGCAGATCCAGCGTTCCGTGGATGAGATCGGACGATTTGGACATGGCCTTGCCTACCCCTAAGTGTTCTACAATCGAATACCTAATTAATCTACAATGCTTTCACCCGCGCGGTACCCGGGTATTTCGATTCCACTTTGTGAATTGTGAACTTGGGCAGGGCAGGGAACGGTCGCCGGTACTGCCGGTGGCACTGCAGGCAGCGGTGTTGTGACGCAGGGCGAAGACCAGGCGAAACCAGCACCGGCGGCCAGACCTGGCGCCTGCCTGGATTAATCTTGCGCCGGATCGAAAGTTTACACGCACAGCCCGCCGGATGGAACGTAACTACATCTGGAGGTTCGCGTGCGCGATTTCTGGCAGGACGTTCAATACGGGTTGAGGACTCTGCGCAAGAGTCCTGGCTTCACCGCGGTTGCTTTGCTCACACTGGCCATCGGCATCGGCGCCAACACGGCCATTTTCAGCTTTGTGGACGGGGTGCTGTTGAAGCCGCTGCCGTATGCGAACGCGGACAGGATCATGCGAGTGCTGGAGAAGCCGCCGGGCTCTCCGGATGCGCGGAACGGGATTTCGACGCTGAACTTCCTCGACTGGCAGCGCCAGAACTCGGTGTTCCAGTACATGGCGGCGCGGACCGGCGGCTCCGTCACATTGACCGGCAGCGGCAATCCTGTGCAACTGCGCGGACAGCGCATGTCGGCCCACGGGTTCGACATCCTGGGCGTACAGGCCGTGCTGGGCCGTACCTTCGCTGCCGACGAGGATCAGCCGGGCAAGAGCAAGGTGGCCGTCCTGAGCAACGCGCTCTGGGCGTCGCAGTTCGGCTCGGATCCGGCGGTCGTCGGGCGTGTGATCCAGTTGGATAACGAACCGCACGTGGTGATCGGAGTGCTACCCGCCGGCAGCGCGTTCGACCGCACGTTTGCCCAGATCTTCCGGCCGCTGGTTTTCGAGCCGCAGAACATGACGCGCAACTTCCACTGGTTCGGCGCGATGGGGCTGCTCAAGCCGGGCGTAACCGTGGAAAAGGCCAAAGCGGAGATGGACGCGATCGGCCAGCGCATCGCGCGCGACTATCCCGATTCCAACAAAGGCTGGAGCGTGGCGGTGGACCCACTGGCGGAGGTGGTGGTGGGGCCGCAGCTTCGCAAGTCGTTGTATGTACTGCTGGCGGCGGTCGGCATGGTGCTGCTCATCGGCTGCGCGAACCTGGCGAACCTGACCCTGGCGCGGGGCACGGTGCGGGAGCGCGAGGTGGCGATCCGCGTGTCGGTAGGTGCCAGCCGCTGGCGCCTGATCCAGCAATTCCTCACGGAAAGCGTCCTGTTGTCGTACCTCGGCGGAGTGCTGGGTGTAGCGCTGGGCTATGCGCTGATCGCCGGGTTGAAGGCTGCGCTGCCTCCCTTCTCCCTGCCGTCGGAGGCGACCATCACCCTCGATTCGCGGGTCCTGCTGTTTGCGATCGGTCTGTCGATTCTCACCGGGCTGGTCTTCGGGCTGGCGCCGGCGATCCAGGCCACACGGTCAGACCTCGCGGGCAGCATGAAGGAAGGCAGCCGCGGGTCGAGCACCGGTGGCGCCAAGCATCGGCTGCGGTCGGCGCTGGTGGTGACGGAAGTGGCGCTGGCGTTCCTGCTCCTGGCCGGCTCGGGGCTGCTGATCCGCAGCTTCTTCGCCATGCAGCAGGTGGCGACCGGATTCAATACGGAAAATGTGATCACCGCGGGACTGCCCACCTCCGAGAAGCGCTTTGCCACGCCCGAGGCGCTGAATACCTATCTGCGGCAGGTGGTGGCGAACCTGGAGAGCCTCCCGGGTGTGCGGGATGTGGCATTGACGTCGGCCTTGCCGATGCAGGGCTGGGGTTATGGCATGCCGTTCCAGATCGCGGACAAGCCCATCGTGGACCGGGCGAACCGCAAGGCGTGCTTCTTCAAGATGGTGACCCCCTCTTATTTCCGGACGATCGGCATGACGTTCGTGAAGGGCCGGGGCCTGGCCGAGGGCGATGGCAAAGGCGCTCCGCCGGTGACGGTCATCAACGAGACAATGGCCCGCAAGCACTTCCCGAATGAAGAACCGGTCGGCAAGCGAATCCTGATCCAGGAGATCGTTCCGGGCAAGACGGCGCTGGGCCCCGAGATCCCGTGGGAAGTGGTAGGCGTCGTGAAGGATGAGAAGGTGGGCAGTCTTGATGAGACCGATAGCAGTCCGGGGATGTATGTGAGCAAAGAGCAGAGCCCGACGTTTGGGCAGGCACTGGTGATTCGGGCGGCGATGGATCCGCGGCGGCTGCAGAACGCGATCACCGATGCGGTGCATCAGGTGAACAAAGACCAGGCCCTCACCGACTTCAAAACGCTGGAGCAGATCAAGGCGGAATCGATGGCGGACAACCGGCTGAACTCGATCATGCTGGGTGGTTTCGCGATGGTGGCGCTGCTGCTGTCGGCCATCGGGATCTACGGTGTGATCTCCTATTCAGTTGTGCAGCGGACGCACGAAATCGGAATTCGCGCCGCGATGGGTGCCCGCGCCGGGGACGTGGTGGGGCTGATCCTGAAGCGTGGTGTCGTGATGGCGGCACTCGGGCTGGGCATAGGGCTCCTGGGGGCGCTGGCGCTCACGCACCTGCTCGCGACCCTGCTGTTCGGTGTGGGCGCGCGCGATCCGCTGACGCTAGGCGCCGTGGCCGCGGTGCTGGCCTTCGTAGCCCTGCTGGCGAGCTACCTGCCGGCCCGCCGGGCGGCGAAAGTGGATCCCATGATCTGCCTGCGCTATGAGTGACCGGCCCGGCTCTGGCTGAGTGGGGCGCGCCGAATGGAGCCCGCCCCCCGGGAATAGGCATCCTCGGGCCGGCGGCGGCGTGAGTAGAAGCCCTTCGGTCGTGCCCGCTCATTCCGTCCGCGGCTGCCCCAACAAACCCAACTGCTCCCCCCCAGCATTACCCCCGGCGCCAGCCGGGGGCCCGCCGCAACCCAGACAGCGTCCCCACCACCACCCACAACTTCCGCATCAAAATCCTGAGAGGAATCACCCGAAGCCCTGACAAACATAGCGTGGTGGTTCTACTGACTTGGAGAGGCTACGCCCTCCACCCCACAACGCACAAAAGCGAAAATCTGGTGCGATGGAGGCAGCGGCAAGCCAAATCCCGTCCCTTCCTCTTGGAGAAGCCGCACCGTGAGCTAATCCTGGAGACCATCCGGAAGACAAGCGCGGCAACGAACTACGAACTCCTGGCTGCCCACATCCGCACCACCCATCTCCACATCATTCTGGACACACCATCAACCCCGGAACAATCAATGGGCGATCTCAAACTCGCCTGCACGATGGCCCTCAAAGCCGCGAATCTAGCCGACGCGGAGGACCGCATCTGGGCCGACTACGGCCACATCCGGCCCCTGAGATCACCCTACGCCCTCACCCAAGCAATCAACTACATTCTCAACGGACAAGGAGCTCCAATGGACATCTATCGGGACGAACCCCTCACTCCACCCACTCAATACAACTGCTAACCAGATTCGGCCCCAGAAACGCCGCCGCCGCCCGCTCCGCCGAGTCCAGCACCTTCATCGCATTAGCGCGCGACCCCGACACCGTCACCACCGACCGGTTCAGCCGGTTCTGATCCTGCACCTCGGCCACCGTCACGTTGAGCCCCGCCCGCAGCCGGTCTTTCAGAATGGCGACAGAAAGGCGACGAATGGCGACAGACGAATGGCGACAGCCTGACACGTCCCACCGCGAATCACCAAAATCCGAGCCCCAATCGGGGCAAATCACCCGGGAACTGTCCGAAAGGCGCCGGATCCCCGCTGCCGCTCGGCCTTTCCGCCAGACACCGAGCCCAGCAAGGCGGCCCCAGACCGCCCGAAAATTCCAACTCTGTGCCATATCCCACAAACAGGACAAGGCAGTCTCCAATCAGCAGAGGGAAGACCCCGTTGGGACGGGTGCACCTGTCCCCGACTTTCCAGTGATCGCACCAGCCGTGCTCAGCGGCGCGCGCACACCGGACATTCCCCCTCGAAACGCCCAGAAGCGCTCCGCGAAGGCTCGTCCCGATCTTCCCGCGAAAGCCCTCATCGGCGCCAAGCCACTCGTCTCAACCCCACTTCTCCCCCAATTCCCACAATGAGGTTTCCTTTATCACCGCATCCGAAACTCTTTTTTCCGTTTATTTTCAACGCGACCCTCCCCAAAGCAGCCCTTTTCCCCTTGACACCCCCCTTACCCTGGAATCGCGCCGGCACCCACGCCGGCCATTTTTATTTACAAGGAGATTCTCATCATGGCTACCGCAGCCCAGATCAACGCCCACCAGGCCAACGCCAGGAAGTCCACCGGACCCGTCACCATCGAGGGCAAAGCCCGCTCATCCCAGAACGCCCGCAGCCACGGCTTCACGGCCAAGCACCTCACTATCACGCCCGAAGACCGCGCCGCCTTCACCGCGCTCGAAGCCTCCCTCCGCCTCGACACCCGGCCTGCGAACTGCATCGAGGAGGAGATCTTCCACCGCATCCTCACCCACACCTGGAACATGCGCCGCATCGAATCCTTCGAGTGTTTGATCCTCGCCGAAACGGACCCACTCGCCGAAACCAACACCCACGACGGCCAGCTCGAACGCTACGCCCGCTACCGCCGCGACCTCGAACGCGGCCTCTATCGCGCCATCAAGGAGCTCAGCAAACTCCAAACAGAACGAGCCGCCCTCGCCCAGCAGCACCCCGACGTCGTCAAAGCCGTCCGCGAAAACGTTCCCTTAGCCGAAGTCACCCGTCTGACCAGCAACACCGACGAGCTCTTCTTCTACGAAGGCTATGGCCGGCCCCGCCGCGCCCTCGAACACCTCACCACCGGCATCGAAACGAACCACCCCGACAACCAGGACCTGATCGCCGACCTCCAGTCGCTCCGCATTCCGCGAACCGAAACCAACCCGATGTGCGAAGACGGGCTACCCAACCTGAACTACAAGTTCTCAGGCCTCTGAGCAGCCCATCCCGGCAACGTCACCGCGACTGGACGAAACGAAGCCGCTGACAATCACTTCCGCTGTTAGCACCCCCAGCCGGACCCCATCCGGCCTCGTTCTTTGACAATCTCACCTGTAAGCCCCTCTCAGGGGAGCCGAAGCCAGCAACCACCGCGCCCTCCGTGTGCCCGCTCCTCCACCCCCACGCGCACTCAGTCCCGGAAGCCGCAGCGACGGGAGCCCCCCAAGCCACTCGGAGCCCCCCGTTCCGCAACTCGACGAATCAAAGCCACCAGCCACCCCGAAGCCATCGCTGGGAGGGCGGACGCCCTCGTCGGCAGCCGGCCCCCTGGCCGGCTCTCTTCTCACATCAAAACGAAAGGAAGCCGCCGCCCCAACCCACCCGGCCATTCGAACCCAAACACCCATTAGCGCCCTTCGCCCGATGCCAGCCGGCCCCGCCAACCAGCCCGGTCCAGCACACCCGACGATGGATAGCGTGCCCGCTCCCCCAGCCCCACCTGTCCTGAGTCCCGAAAGCACAAGCAAAGGGTGCCCCCAGAGCCGCCCGGAGCCCCCCGGTTCCGCAACCCGACAAATCAAAGCCACCAGCCACCCCGAAGCCATCGCTGGGAGGGCGGACGCCCTCGTCGGCAGCCGGCCCCCTGGCCGGCCATCTTCATCTCTTCAAAACGAAAGGAAGCCACCGCCCCAACCCACCCGTCCATTCGAACCCAAACACCCATTAACGCCCTTAGCCGATTCGAGCCACCCCCCCGGTCCAGCATACTCAGCAATGGAGAACTCGTCTTCAGCCTGGCTGTGCCGAACCCGCAGAGCAACACATTCCCCAGCCGCGCCACTCCTGCTCGCGAACCTCCCGACCAGCCTAGAAACGGAAGACAACGCGGACCCTACCCGCCGCAAGTCCGCCAAAGCCCACCCCCGCACGATACAATCACTCCGCAAGCCGTACCGCACACAAACGAGAGGCACGAGAACCATGGACCACCCCACCCGCCGCAACGCTCTGAAATCTCTGGGCGCTGCCCTCGCCCCAGCCATCGTGCCCGCCGCCGTCTTCGGCCAAGCCTCACCGTCCAACAGGATCACCCTCGCCGTCATCGGTACCGGCAACAACGGCTACGGCATGCTCGAGGAGTTCCTGAAAGACGAGCGCGTCCAGATCGTCGCCGTCTGCGATGTGAACAAGGAAGGACCCGGCTACTGGGACGGCTCCGTGCGCGGCTGGGCGCCCGCTCAGCGGTTGGTGGAGGAGAAGTCCGGCCGGAAGGGCTGCGCCACGTTCACCGACTACCGCGAGGTGCTGCGCCGCGCCGATATCGACGCCGTCTGCATCTCCGTCCCCGACCACTGGCACGCCCGCATCGCCATCGACGCCGCCCGCGCCGGCAAACAGATCTTCTGCCAGAAACCGCTCTCCCTCACAATCCACGAGGGCCGGCTCATGTCCGATGAAGTTCAGAAAGCCGGCGTCGGCTGGCAGACCGGCAGCCAGCAGCGCTCCGACCCCAGCTTCCGCCGCGCCTGCGAACTCGTCCGCAACGGGCGCATCGGCAAGGTGCACACCGTGCGCGTCGGACTGCCCGGCGGAACGCCCGACTTCGGCAAGGTCGCCAGCCAGACCGCCACCGGCCCCGTACCCGAAGGCTTCGACTTCCCCTTCTGGCTCGGAGCCGCGCCGGCCGCCCCCTACTGCCCCGCGCGCGTCGGCGTCAACTTCCGCTGGAACTTCGATTACTCCGGCGGCCAACTCACAGACTGGGGCGCCCACCACATCGACATCGCCCAGTGGGGCTTGGGCATGGACTACAGCGGCCCCATCGCCATCCGCAACCCGCGCGCCGTCTTCGCGCAGCATCCGGTCTACAACACCGCCACTGAGTTCTACTTCGAAGCCGTCTACGAGAACGGTGTGAAGCTCATCGTCTCCGACAAGGAGAAGCGCGGCATCACCTTTGAAGGCACGGACGGTTGGGTCTGGGGGGATCGCGGCAAGCACCAGGCCAGCACGCCGGAGATCTACAACTCAACGATCGGTGAGCGCGAGTTGCACCTCTACGAGAGCCGCAACCACAACCGCAACTTCATCGACTGCGTCCTCAGCCGCAAACCCACCGCCGCCCCCATCGAGGTCGCGCACCGCTCCGTCACCATCGCCCACCTGGGCAACATCGCTCTCCGCACCGGACGCAGCCTCCTCTGGAACCCGCGCACGGAGCAGATCCTGGACGACCCCGGCGCCAACGCCATGCTCGACCGCCCGCATCGGGCGCCCTGGACCCTGTAGCGTTATCGCGGAAACTTGCTGCCCGGCCGCCACGGTGATATTGTTACTCACCCGTGCTGATCCCGATCCCACCCCCCATCCGCGTCCTCGGAAGCCCGGGCCTGCTCCTGCTGTTCCTGTGCCTGGCCCCCCAGCCGATGCTCGCGCAGCAGCCCTTCGCCACTCACTGCGCCGGCTGCCACGGCGGCGACGGCCGGGGCACAGCCAAGGGCCCCGGACTCGCCATGAACCCGCGCATCGCCGTCCAGTCCGCCGAGCAACTCCGCGCTTACCTGCAACGGGGCAACCTCAGCGCCGGCATGCCCTCTTTCGCTGACCTGTCGCCGGCCGACCTCCAGGCCCTGGCCCGCCATCTGCTCCGCCTCAATGTGGAAACCATCGTGCCGCCCGCTCCGGCCGCCGATGCGGCCCGTAAGACAACCTGGGGCCCGCCCCAGCCCGGCGACTGGCGTAGCTACAACGGAGACGATTCGGCCAACCGCTACAGCCCTCTCAAACAGATCACCACGGCCAACGTGCAGTCGCTCAAACTGAAGTGGGTCTTCCCCCTCCAGTACTTCGGGCTGGAAGTGACGCCCCTTGCCGCCGACGGCGTCCTCTACGTTACCGGCCCCAATCAGGTCTACGCCCTCGACGCGCTCACCGGCAATCCTCTCTGGAGCTACTCCCGGCCGCTGAGCCCCGGCATGGTCGGCGATGCCCGTCTCGGCACCAACCGCGGAGTCGCCCTGCTGGAGGGCCGTCTCTTCTTCGTCACCGACAACGCCCACCTCCTCGCGCTCGACCGCGCCACCGGCCAGCTTCTCTGGGACAGCCCCATGGCGCCTGCTTCGGACGAGAAACACCACTACGGCGGCACCATCGTGCCCCTCATCGTCAACGGCACCGTGATCGCTGGCGTAGCCGGAGGTGACGAAGGCATCCGCGGCTTCGTCGCCGCCTTCCGGCCCGATACCGGAGCGCTCGTCTGGCGCCACTGGACCATTCCCCGCCGGGGCGAGCCCGGCATCGAAACCTGGCAGGGAAAAGAACCCCTCTACGGCGGCGGCTCCACCTGGCTCACCGGATCCTACGACAAGGCCTCAGACACCCTCTACTGGGCCACCGGCAATCCCTGGCCCGACGGCGACGATCGCGACCGCCCCGGTGATAACCTCTACACCAACTGCGTCCTCGCCCTCGACGCAACCACCGGCGCGCTGAAATGGCACTACCAGTTCACCCCCCACGACGTGAAGGATCGCGACGCAACTGAGCCCAATGTCCTGGTCGATACCGTCTACCAGGGCAAGCCCTCGAAGCTGCTGCTCCATGCGGACCGCAACGGCTTCTTCTATGTCCTGGACCGCACCAACGGCAAGGTCCTCCTGGCCAAGCCCTTCCTGCGCCGCGTGGACTGGGCCTCCTCCATCGATGCCCAGGGCCGGCCCGTCGTAGTGGATCCGCGCGGCTGCCCCAGCGATGCCGCCAACTGGGACTCCACCGCCTTCTCCCCGCTCACCGGCCTGTACTACCTCATCGCGCTGGAGGAGTGCACCGGCAAGCCCACCGGCTATCCGGACCAGACCGGCCAGCGCTACCTGCGCGCGCTCAACATCGAGACCGGCGCCATCGTCTGGGAGCTGCCGCAACCGGGAGCCGCCCGCGCCAAGACCTGGACCGGAGTCCTCGCCACCGCCGGAGGCCTGCTCTTCTATGGCCGGCCCAACGGCGGCTTCGCGGCCGTGGATCAACGCAATGGCAACACGCTTTGGAACTTCCCCACCAACGTCCGCATGAAAGCCTCACCGATGACCTTCACCGTGGGGGGCAAGCAGTATGTGGCCGTGGCCGCAGGTCCGAACATCCTCTGCTTTGGCCTTTGATCCGCGGCCCCGGTGCCGAATCGAGCAGCGTTCCTAGATCCCGGCGTACCAGGAATAGCCGGCCTCCGGCGAGGCAGATCCCAACCCCTTGCCGAATCCCTTCAGGGAATCTGTGACCGTCATCCTGTGAATGAACTTCACGCTCTTGTAGCCCAGTTGGCGCGGCACGCGCATGCGCAATGGCCCCCCGAACGACACCGGCAGGGCCCCGTCGTTCATGGCCCAGGTCAGCAGCGTCTGTGGATGCAAGGCGTCCGCCATATCGAGGCTGTCCCACCACTCGCCGTCGAAGCTGTAATAGACCACATAGCGCGCTTGTGGCAGGACCCCGGCGGCGTTCAGCACCTCCACCAGGGGCGTTCCGACCCACTCGGCGATATACGACCAGCCCTCCTCGCACGCCACTTCCGTAATCTGGCGCCGGACCGGCAGGTGCTTGAGGTCGGACAGCGAAAAGGAAATGGGCCGGGCGATCATTCCATCCAGCACCAGCAGCCAATCCGCGAAGCCGCCGGCTTGCAGTCGGGCGAATTCCTTACCCAGCGGGGCAACCGGGTTCGGAAAAGGCTCCTTCGAAATCAGGCTGCGCGGGAACTCGCGCGCCAATGAGCTTGTGGTCAGCAGCCGTTGCGCGGCATACGTCAGCGTCGCTCCAGGACCATACAAGCCGCCGCTGTCCGGGGGCACCAGTCCATAGCGATCGGCAATCCTGGCCGCCGCCGCCAGGCCGCCGAGGCCCGCGGCTGTGGAAAGGCCGGCGGTGAAGAGCTTTCGTCGTGAGAGTCTACTCATGCCTGCTCCTTTGGCACGGAACCGGTAATCATCGCCCCCATCCGGCTGCGGAATCCGGTCAGGGCCACCATCGCTACATGGACTAGCAGAAAGGTCAACAGCAACACCGAGACGAAGAAATGCAATGTGCGCGCGGATTGCCGCCCGCCCAGCAGGTTGACGGTGGCGGGCACGGCGGAATTGAAGGCCGGCGACATCGCCAGCCCGGTCCAGATCACCAGCGGGAACAGGACGAAGATGACACTAAGATAGGCGGTCCGCTGCAGCACGTTATACGAGCGTCCGTCGTCCTCCGCGGCCGGCCCTCGCCGCAAGTGCATGGCGATGATGTCTACGTAAGCCCGCAACGAGCGGTCCTCCGCGGCAGGCAACAGGTTCTTCCGGAAGTGTCTCGTCCACAACCCATACAGGAGGTAGCCAAGGCCGGTCAGGACCACCGCCCAGGCCGACTGAAAGTGGAGATACCGGCTCCAGCCGTTCTGGTCGGGCAGGACGTATCCGTAGCCGGTGGGCACCGTGCCCCTCGAGGCCGGAATGGGAATCCGGAACAGCGGCGGTGTCAGCGCGTTCCCGGTCTCGCCCCAGTAGAAACGAGGGTGCGAGATCAGGATCTCCACTCCACTGACAAGCAGGGCGGCGAAGGAAAGGACGGTGATCCAGTGCGTCACGCGTACGAAGGCCGAGTGCCTGGGCGAACCCGGATTTCCCAGCGAGGCGGCATCGAGCATCCCGGAAGCATAGCACGACATTCCAGCCGCACAGGGCACCATACAGGCCGCTCTTCCGATGCGCCAATGCAACTTCGGCCGGCCCGAGTGCCTGGCAAATTCAGCGATGGTTCGCGGGCCAATCCTCAGCCGCCGCCTTGCTTTCGCCCTAACTCCTGCAGGCGTCGCAGCGCCTCGGCCGCCAACTTCCGCGTAAACTCCTCCGCCCCCATCGCCTTGGCCAGCCCGCCCGCCTGCCCGGACCACATCTGCAGGTAATCCAGCGATCCGGCTTTCTCGGATGCCGCCCGCAGCGGAGCAACATAGCTGGCCGCATAGGGGAACGCTGCGGCCGCGTCATTCATGGGCCCGGACTCCCGCAGATACCGGTTGACTATGCCCCGCGCCGGCCGGCCGCTGAACAGATTCGTCAATGCCGTTCCGTTATCGGCCAGTTGCTCAATGGCGCGGCGGTGCAACGGCGAAACCTTCGCTTCGGGGCACAGCAGATAGGCGGTGCCCACTTGTACGCCTGCCGCTCCAAGGGCCAAGGCCGCAGCCACTCCGCGCCCGTCGGCAATACCGCCGGCGGCGATCACTGGCACCGGCACCGCATCCACCACCTGCGGGAGCAAGGCAAACAGTCCCGCCTGCGTCGCCGTGTTTGTCTCCAGGAACATGCCGCGATGGCCGCCTGCCTCGGCCCCTTGCGCGATTATCGCGTCGCAGCCGCGATCCGCCAGCCATCGAGCTTCCGCGACGCTCGTCGCAGTCGACAGGATCCTGATCCCGCGCCGTTTCAGCCGGTCCACCAGTCCCGGTTCCGGCAGCCCGAAGTGAAAGCTCACGATCTCGGGTGCGGCCTCCTCGACCACCTCGCAGTACTCCGCATCAAACGGCATGCGCAGCTTGGCCGGTGCAACCTTCTCGATATCCAATCCCAATCGCTCATAGTGCGGCCTCAGGAACTCCTTCCAGCGCTCCATCGCCGCTGCATCCGGAGCCTCCATCCGGTGGCAGAAGAAGTTCAGGTTGATCGGGCGCGCCAGCCCCACGCGAAACGCGCCTACGCCTTCGAGTGCCTCGTCCGGGCTCAGCAGCGCGCAGGCCAGCGAACCCAGCCCTCCAGCCGAGGCAACGGCCCGGGCCAGCGCGACCGAGTCCGAACCGGCCATGGGTGCCTGGATGATCGGAGTCTGGATCCCCAGCAGATCCAAGAGACGGCGGTCGGGCCACTCTTCCATACGGACATTCTCCGGTAGTTGCCCTGGGAATTGCCACTCCCTGGACGCGTCCGGCAGCTTCGCGTCCTGGCCTGCTTCCGCACGATGGAGTTCCCTGCGGCGCGCACGGCCGAAACAGTGATTGTGGTGTGCTCGTACCGGGGTGTATCGTGGAATTTGGGGTCAACCCAAGGGAGAAATGGATCTGTGAATGCTCGCTGCTACCCCGCGTCCCTGCAAGTGAACGGGGGGCCGATTTTCCACAACGGTGTCTGGTCTGGATTTGTGGCTTTCGACACACCCGGCCTGACACTCGAACAAGTCAAGACAGTCGCGGAATACTACTACAGCCTGGGCTACGGCTACGTCTGTCCCACCCTGGTGACCGCGAGCGCTGAAGCGTACCAGACCAACTTGCCGGTGCTGCGCGCGGCGCGTGATTTCGAATGGGGTCAGGGGATCCTGCCGCCTCACCTGGAAGGGCCGTTCCTTGCGCCGGAGTGTATGGGCGCTCACAATCTGGCGCTGCGCCAGGACCCGACGGTAGAGTTTGCCGCCAAGCTCCTCGAGTGGTCCGGCGGCTTCATCGGCTGGCTCACCATGGCCTCGGAGCGCCCCGGCGCGCCCGAAGTCATCCGCTATCTGGCCGATCACGGCGTCAGCGTGAGCCTGGGCCACCAGAATCCGGGTGTCGAACACATTCAGGCCGGGCTCGCGGCCGGCGCCACCGGCTTTACGCACGTGCTGAACGCCGCCACCCGCGACAAGTTCGGCGCCAAGGATCTGCGCATAGTCGCCCAGTTTACAGACCGCCGCGCCTGGTCCATGATCATCCCCGACGCCATCCATGTGCCGGAGTACGCCGTCCAGTTGATGAGCCAGGCCAAGGGACCCGACAAGGTCATCTTCGTGGCCGATGAAAGCCCCCTCATCGGCTCGCCCGTGCCCTCGACGGCGGAATTCTGGGGCCGCACGTTCGAAGTGCGGCGGGACGAAGCGGGCCGCGTCCGCTCCTACGATCTCAGTGGTTCCTGCACCTCTCTGATTGAGTGCATGAACCTTGCCCTCGGCTGGGGCATCCCGCGCGACACAGTCGAGCGCGCCGTCACCACCAATGCGGCGGCGTTCCTCCGGCCCGCGCTCGATCGATTGGGCATCCGTCTGGACGAAGCTCCAACGCACTGCCCCGGCGTAGTCTTCGAGGACGGCGCCTACATACCTGCTCAATAGTTTGGAGGAGTGAATGGAACTCATCGTTCCGGAAGTGAAACCGGTTCTGGATGCGGAATTCCGTCCGGCCGCCCTGGCTTGGCGCGCCTTTGCGAACCGCATCGCCGGCCAGTCCCTGCCCATCCGCATCGCCGTCGAACAGGGCAACGGCTCTACCTATGTCTTCGAGCGTGCCATCGACCGCGATACCAGCAGCGCCGCCACCGCCGTAAACCTGCGCTTCCTGGAGCGGGAATTGAAGTTCCTGCTTTGGGCCGTGGGCGGCTGCCGCATCCACCTCGATGCGCCGGAATTGCTCGTAGGGCTGCTGCGCGATTACATCTACCGCTACTCGCCCAACCGGCTGTTTGATGTCGACATCATGGGGCCGCTCATCTACGGCAAGCCTTTTGAAATCCTGCATGCCTCCGGCAGCGCGTTCCCCAAGGCCTCGCATGTCACGCTGCCTCTCGGCCGCCACCAAGGCGGCTGCCGCGTAGCCATCGACAAGGGCGCCTCCGACATTAAGGCGTACGCCGAGATGGACGGCCAGAAGACCTTTGCCTCCGAGTTCAAGTGGGACCCCAAGCCGCAGAGCGATCCGGCCTACCACTACGAACACATCCTCCATGCTTTGCGCGCCGCGGCGGCCACCTTGCCACGCGTCGATGCCATCGGCGTGAGTTCCGCCGGCGTCTACGTCGACAACGAAGCCCGTGTCGCCTCCCTGTTCCGCGGCGTGCCGCGCGACAAGTTCCAGAGCGACATTGTGCCGCTGTACCACCGCATTAAGAAGGAGTTTGGCGGCATCCCCGTGGTCGTGGCCAACGACGGATCCGTCTCTGCCCTGGCCGGGTCAATGTCGCTCAACCGCAATCGAGTGCTCGGCGTGGCCTTCGGCAGCAGCCTGGCGGCCGGCTATGTCGACGGCACCGGCAACATCACCACGTGGCTCGACGAACTCGCGTTCGTGCCCGTGGATATGAATCCGCTGGCGCCGGCCGACGAATGGTCCGGCGATCGCGGCTGTGGCGTGCAATACCTTTCCCAGCAGGCTGTGAACCGCCTCCTCGGTCCGGCCGGCATCGACGTCCCCGCCGATATGGGCGTGCCGGAGCGGTTGGAGCATGTCCAGGCCCTCATGAAGAAGGGCGATCCGCGTCCGCCCAAGATCTACCAGACCGTGGGCGCCTACTTCGGCTACGCGTTGGCCCACTACGCCAACTACTACGACATCGGCACCGTGCTGGTCATGGGCCGCGTCACCACGGGCGAGGGTGGCGACATCATCCTCCAGGTCGCGAACGAGGTGCTGGCGCGGGAGTTCCCGCATCTCAGCATCGACGTCCGCCTCCCCGATGAAGCCAGCCGGCGCGTGGGCCAGGCCGCCGCGGCCGCCTCGCTGCCCCAGATCGGCGCCGCGTAACCCGTCTTCCAACACAGGTGCGGCCTCTGCCCAATACGGCGGTGGCCGCATCGCCCTTTCACTCCGCTCGAACACACTTCAAGTAGTCCGCCAGGGTCTTCCCCTCTTCCTCCTCAAACGTCGCGCCCGTCGGCCGGCACCCGTTCATTCGATCCAGCCGGAAGCTGCGGAAGTCGTTCCTCAACTCGCACCACGCGGCCAGCGTCCAGGTCGACCCCCAGAAATGCAGTGCCAGCGGCCGCACCGGCCGCAGAGTGGCGGAGCCGCTGTTGTCCGTGTACCGCAGTTCCAGAATCGAACGGTTGTCCACCGCGATCCGAAGCGTCTCGATGAGGTCGTCAATGCTCCGGTGCGCGTGGACCGCCGGGGCGTAGATCTGCGGCTTGTCGATCTCCGCGCGGCGTCCTTTCGGCAGGGCGAGCACCACCTTGTCCAGCGCGGGAATCACAGCCGAACGCAGGCCCGGACCGCCGAACGCCCGCACCATCCGCAGGCCCACCACTACGGCTTCCAACTCCTCGGGCGTGAACATGAGAGCGGTCAGCTCAAACGAAGGATCAATGCAGTAGCCGACTCCGGCCTCCCCTTTGACGGGAATCCCGGAGAGCGAGATGTCGCGGATATCGCGGTAGACCGTGCGCTCCGAAACACCCAGAAACTCCGCCAGGTGCGCGGCGGTAGTCAACCGCCGCGCCCGCAGGTGCTGGACAATCTGGAAGAGCCGGTCGGCGCGTCGCACAGACACTATTATCCGCGTGCCGAGTGCAGGCCCACGCGATTGCCCTCCGAGTCGATGATGTGCGCGTAAGCCCCCATGCCGGGCGGCAGGGCGGTCTTGGGCAGCGTGATCTCCCCTCCGGCCGCCGGAACCCGGCTCAGCGCCGCATCCAGCGATTCACCCGCGTTCACATACAGCACGGCTCCATCGCGGGAAGGCGCGTAGCCGGGACCCTGCACCACGCAGCCGCCGGTCGCGTGCTCGCGGTCGCACGGGAAGATGGCGAGGTTCGTCCCGTCCATGGTGTCGTCTTTGAACTGGATCCCCAGGACATGTTCATAGAACGCCTTGGCGCGCTTCAGGTCCAGGGCGGGAATCTCAAACCAGGTGATTGGTTGCGTCATGGGTCTAGAATGCGGCAGTGCTCCTGACAGCGTGGTGTCAGGAGTGTTTGCCGGCCGCTCACTTGAACGGCCTCACCCCGCCCGTGTCATTCTCGATTCATGACCGTTGCGCCGCGTCCCATGTCCAGCCTGCCCGAGCAGTTTGGGCAGATCGATATCTACCTCTTCGACCAGTTGCTGCGCGGCCGCATCCCCCCCGGCGACGTGATCTTCGACGCCGGCTGCGGCGGGGGCCGCAACATCTACTACCTGCTGCGGGCAGGCTATGAGGTCTTCGGCATGGACGCCGATGCGGCGGTGATCGAGAGCGTGCGCCGGTTGGCCGCGCATCTGGCGCCGCACCTGCCGCCCGAGAACTTCCGAGTGGGCGATCTGGAGCGCACAACCTGGCCCGCGGGCTTCGCCGACGTCGTCATCAGCAGCGCGGTGCTGCATTTCGCCCGCGAAGAGCAGCATTTTCGAGCCATGCTCCATGGCACCTGGCAGGCGCTGAAACCCGGCGGGATGCTGTTCTGCCGACTGGCATCCTCCATCGGGATGGAATCCGAAGTCCGATCCCTGGGCGGCCGCCGATTCCTCCTGCCCGACGGCTCGGAGCGATTTCTGGTCGACGAGCCGATGCTGGTTCAACTCACCGCCGAGCTGGGCGGGCAGTTGCTGGATCCCATCAAGACGACGGTGGTCCAGAACCAGCGCTGCATGACCACCTGGGTGGTGCGGAAGAACGGCGCCGGCCCGGGCTGAGTTGGCTCATTTCAGAACCGGCACCCAACCTAGGAACGTCTTCACCGAACCGCAGGCGGGCTCACCGTCGCGGGCGGTGCCGGCAATCCTGGTTTCCAGCACGGTAGCCGGATTGGCCGCGCAGCGGTCCAGCGCGACCTTCGTGAAGCCGCGCAACGGGACCTTCAGGCGGCGGCTCCACACGGAGTCCCGCTGTCCGGCGTAGGTTCCGATGTCCAGGTAGAGAAAGCGCGCCCCGGGCGGACCTTGGACGATCGGGCCGGTGAAGTCGGGCTCGGCCCCCGTGGGTACTGGCTTCAGCCCAACGGTGAAATCGAACACGAGATCCCCGCCGATCGAGCGCTGTTTTGCGATGGTTTCATACGCGCCGCCGCGGCCCTTCTGTATCCCGTAATCCACACCCGGCGGCGGGTTCAGCAGCACAATCCGCAAATTCAAACTCTGGTCCATGGTAGGCCCAACGTAGCATGGCAAGCGCCTTCGCCGTCAGCCTACCGCGCGGGCCGGAAGGCGCCGCGCCCCGCGAGACCGCGCGTGCGCTGAAACTCCAGTCGCCGCCGCGGTGCCGATTCGATCCCCTCCAGCTCCAGGTCCAGGTTGCCTTCGCTGGAGGCAGGGACCAGCCGCAGGCTCTGCCGGTCCGAGCCGGTCCAGATGTGAAATGGCGCGCTGGAACCATCGGTCCGGCGGAGGCGGATCCGCTGGCGGTCGAACGTGACCGGATTCACCGGCTGGTTGAACCGCACCACGATGCCGTCGTCGTCGCGGACCACGGACTCCGTGGCCAGCCGGCCGCGATCTGCGTGTTCCTCAATGGTGACGGCTGCTGCCTGGTCCTGCCCGGCGGTGACCTGATAAGTCTCGCCCGGGATCAGCGTTTGTTCCGGAATGAGGCGCAGCCAGTCGGGTCCGCCCTGCTCCACCCGGACCGGCACGGCCTGTTGATTGTGGCGCAGCGAGATCGCCGCCGTGGCGACCGTCACCGGTTGGCTGAACTTCAGGTCAACTGCCTCGCTGGAGGCAAAGTACGACACCAGGGCCGCCGGCTGGTCGGGCGACTCGGTTTGGAAGACAGACGAGAACGCGGAAGCGTACCAGCCATTGCGGTCGTGAGCCGTAGCATCCACCGCGACTTCGATTTGCGTGCCTGGCAGAAACGGCAAGTCGGGTGTGAATTGAAACAGGCGCGCTGTTTCGTCGTTCTCGACATGGCCCGCGAGCAGGGTGCCCGAATCGGCCACAAACAAAGACTGCACAACGGAGGCCGGGTCCATGGCGTGGTTAAACTCCACCACCACAGGTGTCGACGGGGACACATTCTGGGCCCAGTTCGCGGGGGTGACTTTCCTGACGGAAGGCCGGGCGGATTCATCCGCGGTCATGGTGCGGAAGGTGACGGGTCCGCCCTTGACGGGATTCCCGGCCATGTCTTTCAACTGCGAGCTCAACACCAGGGTGATCTGATTGTCCGCGGGCAGATTGATGTCCGCGGCCAGTGTCCGTCCGTCCTCCCCCGTAGAGAATGGCGCGTTGATCCCGGTTGAGCCGGCGATCAGGCTAATGGGAGGGACGCCGGTCGGCGTGATGACCGGCCGGGTGAAGCGCACCACCACATGCGTGGTCAGTGCAGGGACCAGACTGTCGTTCGCCGGGAAGGTGGCCTCCAGTTCAGAGCCCGGCGCATTGACGGCGTCACCGGTGGTGAAGAACAGGAAGTCGCTCAGCGCCATCCCGCTCGAATATGGGCCCAAGTACTTGCCGACCATCACCCTGCGCTGGGGCGGGAAGCCGAAGGTTGGCTGGAAGGTTGCGGTAGCTCCTTCCACGCTCCAGGAGCCAGCCACGCGGTAGCCGTTTGCTTCCACAATCCCGGCGTTGCTGACCCATGCCGGGTTCGCGGGGGCGGCGAAGTTCAGAACCACCTTGGAGTCGACTGGGACGCCGGTGGCATTCTGGGCCGGCGTCGAGGACGTGATTCGAGGATAGGCAGCGTACGCTCCGCCCGGTTGGACTGTGAAGGTGGAGGAGTAATCCGGCAACATCCGCCCATCCATGCCAGTGATGCCCTTGAGTTCCATGGTGTAGACGGAGCCCGGACTCAAGGGGCGGGCCGGTGTAAGGAGGAACATCTTGCCAGACTGATAGACGATCTTGCCAGGCACCGGCTGATCGCCAAGCAGCAGCCGGAAGTTGGCGTCGCCCAGCGGAAGGTCGACCGGGCCATCGAAGTAGGCTTGTACGACCACATCCGGTGCGACAGAGGTGCTGCCATTCGGCGGATTCACAGCCCGGAGAGCGGGCAGGGGCCCGCTCTCACCGATATAGAACGAGGTTGCGGAAAGCCCGGAACCGGAGACTACGGCCGGCCCTCCGGCCAGGTCTGTCAGCCCGGAAACCCCCAGCCGGTAGGACTTCGCGGGCGCCAGCGGAATTTCGGGTCGAACTACTACAGTCCTGTCGTCATCCTCGAGGCTGAGGTTGGCAGCTAGGGGGAAGCCTTCCGCGGTATAGAGGGAAACATGGTTCTGATCTAGCAGAACTGGGTTGATTCTCTCGTTGAAACGGATCCGAGGCGTCGTGTCCGCGGGCACCGTGGAGCCGTCCACGGGGAAGAACCGGTAGGTCGGACTGGTCAGGTCGAGGTCGGCGCCCATGCGGAAAGACCATGCGTACTCATCCGCCACCGCCGAGCCGTCGGCCGAGGTGACGTTGGCGAGACGAACCTCGCACAGCGCTCCCGCCCTGGGCAGGCGTTGCGGCACCAGCGTTACCGTCTGTCCGTCTCGTTCAATTTGAAGCGATGTGCGGATCGCGACGCCATCCTCGGTTAGGGTCGAGGTGGCCTGGGCGAGCAGCACACGCCGGTCGAACTTCACCTGGATTCTGGCATTGAGAGGTACTCCCTCCAAGCCATTGCGGGGCGTCGAAGACACCGGCGCGGGCGCGCCGCCTGGCCGCGCATGTCCAAAGCCGTCGCTGGTAGTGAAGGCATTGGCGGAAGAGTCGGAAATGGAATTTTCGGCGATGTCCTGGAGGTTCGAGATCCAGAGGTAATAGCTGGTCCCCATGGAGCGGGGCTTGTCCGGCGTAAGGGTGAACGAGCGGCGGTCCTCGCTGAAGCCGAGAGTCCCGGAGAGCGGAGAGACCGTTCGGAGTGCTGAGTCGGCCGCGATTTGTTTGTTGAAGGCCATTGAGATGACGCTATCCGGGGCGCCACCGCCCACCGGCGGTTCCACTCGCAGGATGTCGAGGCGTGTGGTGTCCACGGCGGGGTCCGTTGTGAACGTCCAGCTTTGCGGAGGTATTGTGCGGCCGGCCTGGTCTTCCACGCCGCTCACCGTGACCGTGTATTCAGTGTTCTCCTTCAGGAAGGTTGAGGGAGACACCCGGATGCCCTGATCGCCGGCCCGAAGACTCTGCACGGGCACATCGCTGCCGCCCTCGCTCAGCTTGACTGCAGTCTGAATGGACAAACTGCTCACGGGTGTCGAGAACACCACACTCAGCGTCGCATTCAAGGGAACGCCCTCTGGTTGGGCCACTGGCGTACCGCCGAAGAGATGCGGATCAGCGGAGGAAGCTGACGGCAGAGCCGTGATAAAGCTGCTCCAGTTGATCCCGCCGGCCGTGAATCTCGTGACATAAAAGCCATTCGGCTTCATCGGGCTGCCAGGCCGAAGCCGGATGATGCCCGGGCGGAGTCGCGACGCCGTACAGGGACTGGGCGTGGGCGCACTCCCTTCGCTCCAGGTGCACAAGGCCGACGCCAGCAACTCATCCGTTACGTCCTGCGCCGGTTGCAAGTCCACTACTCCATCGGTAGGCAGGCTCGGGAATGAGCCGGTCAGGCTCGAAGCCACCGCGCCGCCTGGTGGAGCCTCCTGCACGTATCTTTGGAACGAGGTGCCGCCCCACTCTGCGTATATCTTGGCGCCGGCAGGGTACGGAGTGTCGGACAGGAAGGTGACTCCGCGCGAATCCGCGGTCCACTCGAACCGCCCGTTCACGAACTGGCCGTCGGCCGTGATCAATGCACTGTTTTCCACGGAGGCATGATCAGCCGGCGCGTCAAATACCAGCCCCAGGCTGGTGGTGGTGCTCACCACCCCGCTGGGGCTGTAGGGACGAATCTGCACCACTTTGGCCGCTGGCTTGGGCTCGGGGCGCAACTGGATGGTGGTCCGAAACGGCACTACCGGCTGATAACTGAAGTCCTGGACGCCTTCCGTTACGAACAGTGTGACCAGGGATCCAGGTTCGGCGTTCAGTACCACCATCGCCAGGGTTGGCGTGACCAGTTGTACGCTAAGGACTCCGGCTCGCCGGCCCGTCGCCACGATATTGCTGGTCGTGGCCGTCGATCTGACGACGGGGTTCGAGAATGTCAGGAGCACCACGGGCTGGACCGAATCCACCATGCCGCCCTCCCCGGGCGAGACCCGAATCACCCGCGTCCTGTCCGGAACTGCCGGCGAGGCCGGCGCAATTGTGAACGTGGAGGCGAGCCGGAGTGGGGGAGATCCTGAGAGGTCGGACGCCCCGGTGCCATCCACGAAGTACTCTCCGGGTGGCAAGGGGGCGAGGGGCGTGAAGGTGATGTCCGAGCCCTGCACTTCCACCTTGCCAGGGGGTGGTGTGAATTCGCCTACACTGCCGCGGGAAATCAGGCTGAAGAAGGGACTCGCCGGTCCGACGGGACTGACGGCACGGTTGAATGTGACGCGGATCGGTGCGAGCGGATCGGTCACTATTGCCTTGTTCCCTGGGGTGACGGTCAACATGCGGAACGGGTCGGAAGGATTCGCCGCCCCGGTCGTGAACGTGGTGGAGACCGGAGGCACGGGGCCGCCCGTCAGGTCGGCCAGGCCACTGACCTCGAGATGATAGGTCGTGGACGGAGAGAGTGGGCTCTTCTGCCGGAACTGCAGCCCGGCTTGTCCGTTGGCCTTAACAAACGACCAGTCGCCGGCAACGGGACCCGCGTCGCTGCTCAGCCGGAGGCCATCCTGGGCGACGTTGACGTTGTCGAAATACTTGTCGAACCAGACCTCGATAAAAGCGGCAGTCGGCACTTCGCTGGAACCATCCGGCGGGGACACGGCGAGCACCCGGGCGGGCGTCGAATCCACGTCCCCGGTCATGGTGAATGAGGACGAAAAGCCCAGCTGAGTCTTCTGAAAGCGATCGAACGGGATCTGGATCGTGATTGCGTGAGTACCGGGCAGGAATGGCTGCTCCGGGATCAAGTAGATCGAGCGGCGGTCTTCTGAAAGCTTGTACCGCACCGGCACTGTCGAGGAGTTCGAATTCTCGCCCACCATGCCCAGCGCCAACGCCACGGCATCCAGAGGCCTGGTGAACGAAATCACGGGGGTCGCATTCAACGGCAGGACGTCCGCCTGGGTGCGCAGGTTGAGCGTGGTGGAATCGGGGAGCAACTGGGTTTGGAACCGGATGGTCTGGGCTGCCTCCATCGAGCCGCCATAAATATTGGTTACTCCCGAAATGCTCAGGGTATAGTCCTTATTGCTCGACAGCAGCAGAGTAGGCTGCAGTGCGATTGCCCGCTCCCCGACGCGTCGCACTTCCACCGGCAGGAGTGTGGTTCCGGCTTTCAGCTCGAAGTGTTCGGTTGGGGACTTTGGGGCGATGGGGCGGTCGAACACCAGGATCACGGTGGAGTTGGTGGGTACGGCGGTCTCTCCGTCGAACGGAGCCGATCCGGTCAACATGGGCCCGCCCTTCAGTGGCCTGGTAAACGTTGTAAACGTCACTGGCCCGCGCTTCGGCAGTGCCTGGCCTGTCCAATCCAGGATGGGTGTCTCCGGAAGGTAGATCCGGTAGGCACGCCCCAGCGCGAGTCCATACTGCGCATTTAGCTGGATCGTGGTGGCATCGTTCATCAAGGTGCCGGTCAAATCTATGCTGTAGCCGGATGTGAGGTCCCAGAGTTGAAACTTGGCATTCTGCACGGAGGCCGGATTCAGGACCTTGCTGAAGTGCAGCCTGAGCGGACGGGTGAGATGCGCCGCATCCTGCCCGTCGGCCGGTTCAGACGAGGCCAGCAGCGGCGCACTGAGATCCGGCGCCGCGCCGGTGGTGAACTTCGAGGCAAATGTCTGGCCGGTCAGAGTATTGGCGAGCCGGATTTCGTACGGGGTGTTTGCCTCGAATTGCGTGGCGGGCGTGTATACTGCCCACTGGTCGAAGTACTCCGTTTTTCCCGCCACAGCGGTGCCATTCCGCAACAACACCGCCTCGGTCCGCATCCCGTTGGAAAAGTTCAAAGGGATGACAATCCGAGCGTTGAGCGGCACATTGACAGAGCCATCCGCCGGGAAGAATCCGGCTACCATTGGCTCCGTCTGGCCGAATGCCGTCGTGGCCAGGAACAATAAGGCAAGATAAGTACGCAATAACCCGACGCGCGAGACGACCATGCACTTATCCTATTCCTTCCCTGGCGAAAAGGGGGGGGATTCGACTATCGGAATCTCCCCTTTCCGCGGCGCTAATGGCTGAGGAATAGAGCTGCGAAAGGTATGCGGATTATCCTGGCTCGATTGCGTGCCATTGCCGGGAAAATCACGGCGTGCGGAGCGCTACCGCCGCTCAGCCACTCCCGTGCAAATTAGCCCGCAGCCACCGGCATGAGGTGTAGCAGCACGGCGGAGCACTCGCTTTGATAGGTTGGCTCAGGTTTCCGCAAGAAACTGAAACCGACCGCAAAGGAGCCCTCCGCCATGATTCGAGTATCCAGCATCTTCAGCCAGATTTTGCACACCTTCCCCCGCCTCGAGTTCGCCGCCCTCGTCCGCGAGTTCAAGGCAGAACGCCACGCTCGCGGTTTCACCTGCTGGCAACAGTTCGTCGCCATGCTCTTCTGTCAGCTCGCCCACGCGCAGAGCCTGCGTGAAATCTGCGGCGGCCTGGCCGCACTGGAAGGCAAACTCCTCCACTTGGGCGTGACGAACTGCCCGAAAACCACCACTCTTTCCTATGCCAATGCGCATCGTCCATGGCAACTCTATGAGGCGATCTTCTATCAAACCCTTTCCCGCTGCCAAGCCGAAGTCGCTCATCGCACGCGGCACAAGTTCAGGTTCAAGCACAAGCTCCTGAGCCTCGACGCCAGCATGATCGAATTGTGCGCCGAGACCTTCGACTGGGCGCGTTACGGGCGAACCAAGGGTGCGCTCAAACTGCATCTGGTACTCGACCACGACGGCTGCCTGCCTTGTTTTGCCGTCGTCACCGAAGGCAAGCGGGCCGACGTGCGGGAGGCCCGGCAGATGGAGTTCGCCCCGGGCACGCTGGTCGTCTTCGACCGCGGTTACGCCGATTACAACTGGTGGCTGGCACTCACCAGAAGTCATGTGAGCTTCGTCACGCGGCTGAAGGACAGCGCCAGTTATGGGGTGGTCGAAAGCCGCCCGATACCGGCCGGGTCCGACGTTGTGCGAGATGAGGTGATTCTCCTCACCAGCCAGCAGGAGATCGGCCCGGAGGCTTGCCTGCGGCGCATTGAAGTTTGGGTGGAGGAGAAGCAGGCGACCCTGGTCTTCGTCACCAACAACCTGAAGCTGTCGGCCCGAACCATCGCCAGAATCTACAAGGAACGCTGGAAAATTGAGCTATTTTTCGAAAGCTCGACATGTTGCACTCCTTCGGATGTTAAGGAATTTCAAGGCTCATCTGCCCTGAAGTTTCCGTTGGTGGGGTTGTCGGCTCGTTTCGATCAGCCACCCATTGCTCCACGTCTACCCGCCGTAGAATCCACGGGGCATTTGGACAGATCTGCGTGGCCTTCAGCCGTTTCAGCCGGATCAGCCGTAGGACAGTGGTTTGTGTGACGCCGAGAATGTCTGCCGTTTCGCTGACCGATACTTCGCCGCGGCTCTGCCGCTCTCCCTCGCGGTAGACCTCAATTTTGTGATTGCAGCGCAACGAGCAGACATGTCGTGCCGTCCAGGTCTTACCGTGCGCCGTCGGCTTTCGGTTGCGGTTGAGTAGCGCCGCGATCCGGGCGTCCGGTTCGATCCTTGCCAATGCGCGGACCGTTTCCACTACCTCGTCGTCGGTCACATACCTGTGCCGACCGGCGCGAATCTTGGAGAACTCCGTCTGCGTATGATCGCCGCCTTGCCAATGCAGGACAAAGCGAATCGTCTCTCCCTCGCTGGTAACGACGATCTCCTTTAGCGCAATTCGAAGGAGCCGCTTCTTATGCTCCGGCGAAGTGAGCGCATCGTCCCACAGCGAGGGGAGATCTCGTGCAAAGTCCAGCAGTTTTCGTTTCTGCTCGTCGGTGAGGGGGCTCTCTCGGCGTTGCTGTAGGGCCGCAAGTTCTGCCTCCACCCGCGCTTCCTCAGCCAACGCCAGATTCCAACGCCGTTCGAGTTCCGCCGCCACAAGGCGGTTCGCCGGATCAACCGCATCGTATTGGCGCCGGGCACGCGTCACATCGTAGCGTGCCTGCTCCAATGCCAGGGCTTTCTGCCTGACCCGCTCGTCGCTTCCTCCCTGTAGCGACTCCATTGCCTCTATGGCCGCTTCGGTGCCGAGCGGCGCAAGGCATCCTAGCAGTTGCTCCGACACCAGACGGTCGGCGCGCAGACCGCCGAACATGACACAACAGGGATGATCGCGATTGAGAACATACCCCGAACATTGGTAGCGAATCACGCCAGGCCGCGGAGACTGTGCGAGCAGCTTGGCGCCGCAATGGCCGCAACGCAGCAGTCCCGCAAGAATCGCTCCACCTTGCCGTACTGATCCTCGCACCGACGCGCTTTTCGCATTTTCGTTGTCGGCAATCACCGCCTGATTGCTCCGATAGGCATCCCAGTCAATGTAACCCTCGTGATGCTCCGTGATCAATACAGCCCAGTCTTCTTGCCGGGGTTGTTTGCTCCGGCAGACCCGCTTCTGGCCGTCCTCCAACCGTACTGTCGTTTTGCTTTGCCCATAGGTGTACGCTCCGGCGTAGACAGGGTTCTTCAGTATGCTGTGCACCGCGTGGTATCGAGCCGGCTGCCAGACTACTTCTCGCGAAGTCTCCGGCCCGCGAGCAACGGGCATCTGAATCTGGTTTCGGTCCAACCAGAAGAAGACCTGCCTCGCACTGCCCAACTCGGTGAACTTGCGGAAGATCAATTCCACCGTGGAGGCGATCCTGACGTCGGGATCTTTCTCGATCTGATCGTCGGTGCCTTTGACATACCCAATTGGGACGCGCCGTACCAAAGCGCCACGCTCGGCCTTCTGCCGCAAGGCTGATTGCGCGCGCTCCCGAAACGTCGCGATTTCCATTTCGCTGATCGTGCCCTTCATCCCCAACAACAATCGATCGTTGGTAAGCCTGGGGTCGTATGTGGTATCAGCATCGATCAACAGCGCTCCGACGATGCTGCAGAATTCGAGCAAGGTGTGCCAGTCCCGGCCGTTACGCGCGAGTCGCGACGCCTCAACGCTGAACACCGCGCCCACTTGCCCATTGCAGAGAGCACGAAGCAGGCGCTCAAATCCAGGACGGCGTGTGCCCGCCCCTGAGATGCCGAGATCTTCGTCGATAACGTCGACGTCCTGCCAGCCCAAGCCGCGCGCGCGGTCGGCGAGAGAATACTGCAGGCGCTGGCTCTCGAGGTTGTGCCGCACCTGGTCGGGTGTGGACTGGCGAATGTATATGCAGGCTCGCCGGGCCAGGTGATCGGCGGTGATTTTACTCATCGCCTTTTTCCTCCTCGCGGAGCGCCTTGGCCAGCGCCCGTAGCCAGTGCACCACAGCTTGGCGTAGTTGTTCCTGCACTTCCGGCGGAAGGCGAACGCCCAAAGCTGGCGGCTGTTCTTCGAAGAGTTGGCGTTGGCGGCTTGCCCAATTCTGCAGCATCGTGATCCTCCTCGAGCACATTGTGCACACGAGAGGACAAACAGGCCTCGGTGACGCGCAGCATCTCGAGCATAGTCCGAATTGGCAGACGCCCGGCAGAGACGATCCGTGGGCTGGCTGACTCAGGCTGCGTCATCCAGGCTGCCACCGCGAGCGGCCTGCCATCGAGGCGGCGAACGACGAAGTGGACCTCGTCGAGAAACTCGTACTTCCTGACTACTGGTAGGCTTTGCCCTCGGAGGGGATGAAAGCCATAGTGGATCGTAACCTCCTCAGGGCGCTGTTGATGGGCATTATGTGGTTGAGTTGTTCAAGGCGCTGAAGCAGGGACTGAAGGTGAAAACCTTTGTTGGCACCAGCGAGAATGCCGTACAGATCCAGATCTGGACGGCGCTGATCGCGATACTGATCCTGAAGTACCTGCAGCTGAAAAGCACCTTCGGTTGGAGCCTGTCCAATCTGATCGCCTTGCTACGGCAGCAGCTATTCGTGCACCGCGACCTTTGGACGTGGCTGAATGACCCATTCCAAGCTCCGCCGTCTCTGGTGCTGGCCGAGCAGTTGCCCCTCGGCCTATAAATTGGACAGCACAACGCGGTGAGAACCAGAAAGTCGTAGGAATGCCGGTGAACGTGGGCTCGAATTTGGACAGCAGGAGGAGCCCACCCCAGTAACACCTCGCAGCAGTGGCACGGCAACCAGGATTCCGTCAGGAAGCCAAAGCTATTGCTATGTTCAATGCCTGCAATGTGGGAGGAGGGCCGGAGAGGCTAATTTGCACAGCAGTGCCGCTCAGCACATCGGGCTGCCGCCGGGTGGTGGAAAGAGGCCTGCCAGCCACTGCTGCCAGCGTGGTTCGTTGGCCGCCGCCTGGGCCGGTGAAGCCTCGCCGTAGAGGTACATGCTCAGGCAAACGACGACCATGCCGCCCATCGGCATGGTGAAGAGGTGGGCGATGCCCGGCGCGGGCTGATCCAGCCGCAGCAGCACCTGGTGCGGATGCCCTCCGCCCGCGGTCTCTTCCAGGATGCCCGCCAGCGCGGGAGCTTCCGGCGGCGCGGTGCGACGGTCTCCGGGCGCCGCGTCCGTGAGGCCCAGACCGCCCGCTACCTTGGTCCACACCGCATCGGCCGGTTCCTGGGCCATGCCCATGGCGCGGAACATCGAGCCATGCTGACCGCGGAAGTAGGTCATGTACAGCTTCAGAATGCGGAAGAACGCCGGCCAGCCGGACTCGACGCTGTTGAGCTGGTTGTCCCAATCATCGTCGTCGGCAAACAGGCTATGTACGACCCGGACGATGCAGGTCCCGCCGGCCTTTGCCTCTACCGTCCATTCCGTGGCGAGCGACGGGGCGTTCGGACCCAGGTCGCCGCTCTCGGCGGCGAAGCGGTGCATCGGCTCCCAGGCCGTCACGGTGGCGACCGAATCCATGCCGGGCCCGAAGTGGGTGGTCACCGTGGCTCCCACTTCTCCACCGCCCTCGCACGGGACAAACCAGGAGGCCACTCCGGGCCCCGTGGCAATCGCCGCCCAGACCTCTTCGACTGATCCTGGAACTTCTACTTCCGCCTGCACATAGCGGCGTCCGGTGGAATCTTTCTTCACGCTCATGTTGGCTCCTGTCGGGGGGATTCTACATCTGGAACAACTGAATCTGGATCTGGGCGGGGGTGTCAGGATGGCTTTGACGCGGGCTGTTCCGCGGGTAGCGGGTGGGCCAGGATCAGCACCCTGTGCGGGCGTGCGCCAGGGGAGACCGGGTCGTGATAGCGAGCGGCCAAGCCCGCGACAAAGGTGGTCAGTTCCCGGGTGAAATCAGCGCGGTCGCTGGCCGATTTGAAGTGGATCTCGGTGTCCACCGAGAGGCTGGCGAGCCGCTTGTCTACCTCCTGGGACCGGCGGAGGAGGTTGCTGACTTCGCGAATCGCCCGGGCGGCGAGGGCGATGAGGTAAGAGGCGGAGAGCCGGTCGGCCGATTTGGCCGGATCCGCCGCCACCGGGCCCATCGCCGCGGGTGAAACCACATAGCTGGCAGCCGTAGCCACCATGCGCCGTTCCGTCAACCCGCCCCACTGCCGTTTATCGGCGACCTCGATCAGGTTGTGTGCTTCCAGCGCGTGCAGGTGGTAGTTGATCTTCTGGCGGGCAATGCCCATGCGGTGGGCCAAGGTGGCGGCGGAGGCCGGTTCGGCCAATTCGGCCAAAAGGCGGCTGCGCACCGGGCCCAGGGCCACGGCGGCGGCAGCCGGATCGTCGATGACAGCCACGTCGAGCATGAGGACATTGAAGCATTGACAATTTTCTTTGTCAATACCCAGGTTCAGTCGCCCAAGCGGCCGCATCCGACCGTAGTTTTCGCACGTATGTCTCTGCTGAACGGCGGATATCCGCGCCATCGTGGAACAGCCAAAGGCGGGTCGCGAGGTAGTCGATGCGGAACTCGCGGCCGGCTCCTGCGACGCCCTGCGGATTCTGCTCGAAGATGTCCAGCATGAGCGCGTGGAGAATCTCGTGGACACAGGTATTCACGGACACCAGCGGGATCAGGTGCCCGTGCGCCCGATAGAGCGAGATCATGCAGAGGTGCCGGCCGCGGTAGCGCAGCGTGACGCCGCTCAAGGATCGGCCGCTGTCCCACTCCATGGGAATGGTGCCGGTCAGCACGACATTCAGGGTGGCCGGATCCAGGCCCGATACCACGGGCGGGCGGCCCGGAGGGCGCAACACCTCGCCCGTCCGATTCCTGCATTCCAGGCGGATGCCACCGGCCGCGAACTCCTGCACGGCTTGCGGCCACAAGCTCGACCAGAAGTGCCGCACCACCTCCGGGGTCAGTTTGGCCTTGCTGTCCATCACCAGGGAGACCGGTACGACGACCGGCCCCGCCGCCGCGGCCAGAACCGCGGGAGCCAGGCTGCAAAAAGCCCGGCGGGTGATGCGCCCCAGTTCCATGAGCTGACTTAGTGTACTATTTAACTAGTACACTAATCAAGTGGAATCTGAGGGGCCCGCGGCAGTCTATGCCGCGTATGGCTGCTTCGACTTTGCGTCCCGCAGCGCCTTGCCCCACCAGACCAACTGATTCAGCATCTTTGTGGCGGAGCGATTGGATCGATCGGCGTTTTTGAGCTGGCCGTCCGGTTCGAAATGCGTCCAGACCCCCGCGAAGCTGACGCTATCCCGCACGGTCATTGCGTGCATTTCGGCGAAGATCTGGCGCAGTTGTTCCACGGCCCTGAGTCCTCCGGAGACGCCGCCGTAGGAAACGAAGCCAATGGGTTTGGCATGCCACTCCTGGGAGTGCCAGTCGATGAGCGTCTTGAGCGGGGCAGGGAAGCTGTGGTTGTACTCCGGAGTGATCACAACGAAGGCGTCAGCCCTCGAGAGCCGTGGGGAGACCGCTGCGACGGCCTCGCTGCGCTGATCCGAAAGGACATCGGGCAGCCGGGCCTTGGCCAGGTCAATCACATCGACCGTGAGGTCCTCGCGTTTGGCGGCCTGGGCTGCAAACCACTGGGCGATGGTCGGAGCGAAGCGTCCCTGGCGGGTGCTGCCCACCACGATGGCGAGGTGAAGCGGATTCTCTGGCATGTGTGCCCAGCGTAGAAGTTCAAGTACACTTTAAGTCAAGAGGAAAATGGATGCTGACGATCGGCGATCTGGCGAAGCGGAGCGGTGTGGCTGCCTCAGCGCTGCGCTACTACGAAGACCTCGGATTGATCCAATCGGAGCGAAACAAATCCGGTCACCGCCGGTATCTGCAGGCCACGCTGCGCCGCGTCGCGTTCATCGTGTTTGCCCAGAAGGTGGGCCTGACGTTGGGCGAAGTGGGCCGGGAGTTGGAGAAGCTGCCGAACAATCGTGTGCCGGAGCGTGCGGATTGGGCCCAACTTTCCGGAACCTGGACGGCGCGGATCGACGACCGCATCGCTGAGTTGCAGAAACTCCGGGCCGGGATGTCCCAGTGCATCGGCTGCGGGTGCCTTTCGTTCGACCACTGCCGGTTCGCCAACCCCGGCGATCGTGCGGGCACGCGAGGCCCCGGCCCTCGTTATTGGGTGGAGCCGGCCAGGACCTCGTAACCCCTGGCGGGGCGTTTGCCCCACCGGCCCCATGTAGTCTCTGGTCAAAGTGTCCGATAGGACTAGTAATGAGCACGCCTACGCCGACAAGATTTCAGGACCACTACTTGGTGCTGGGTGTCCAGCGGAAGTCAACGGCTGAAGAAGTCTTCCAGTCCTACAGCAAGCTGGCGGCAAAGTACCACCCTTCGAATCGGGAGACGAGGGACCAGGAGAAGTTCAACGCCGTCACCTCGGCCTACGAGGTTCTGTCGGATCCGGTGCGGCGCAAGGAGTTCGAAGCGAGCCTGCCGCAAGGGCAGGTGCTGGACAACCCTGAGTTCAATAGCGACGATTTCTTCCGGGCGATCCTGGGAGAAAACGCGCGGCGGATGGCCATTCTTTGCCTGCTCTATGACCGTAGGCGGCTCCGGCCGGCTGTGCCTGGCGTTTCGGTCCGTGAGATCGAACGCACGGCGGCCATCACCACAGACGAGATGTTCTTCTGCATCTGGTACCTGAAACAGCGCAACCTCATCATCTCCGACGACAAGAGCAACATCCAGATCACGGTCGATGGCATGGATTACCTGGAGACCCACACGCCGACGCCGGAGACGATTCTTCCGCTCCTTCACTTGTCGAAGAAAGCCTGACGGTTACGGCTCGCGGACTGCGCGAAAGCCGATCATGCGGTGGGCCTGAAATGACGGCCATGCCGCCGAGCGGGCGTAGGAGTGTAGCTCCGGCGCTTCGATGAAAAACGACCCGCCCCTGACCACGCGGTAAGCGCCATTCGCCGGCCCCTGCGGGTTCCTGCGCGGTGATTCCGAGTAATAGGTGCGGCCGTACCAGTCGCTGCACCACTCCATCACATTGCCTGCCATATCCAGCGCTCCGTATGGCGAAGCATTGCTCTGTGTTTTCAGCCCGCCGCGCTGGCTGCCGTCGTAGAAGCCCGCGATCTGGACGGTGTCGTACTTCTGGGCGCCGACATAGTTGGCCCGGTCGCGACCGATGTCATTGCCCCATGGGTAGCGGGTCTGGCGGTTTCCACGGGCAGCCTTCTCCCATTCGGCCTCGGTGGGCAGGCGGTATTTGTGACCGGTCTTCGCAGTGAGCCAATTACAGTATGCAGTGGCTGAGTCCCAGTTGACGCCAATGACCGGGTAGGCGCCGCTGTCTGGAGTACCGCCGCCGTGATTCTGCGCCTGCGTCCAGAAGGGCACCTGATCCCTGGGCACAACCACGCCGCCCGGCCAGTACTTGGGGTCATCATAGCCGGGGTCGTCGCGGAAGCGGGTCCATTGCGCGTTGGTCACCTCCAGCTTGCCGATGTAATAGGCTTCCAGGAAGACCGTATGGACCGGGCGTTCGCGCGCCTCACCGTCACCGAAGTTGTCACCCATGGAAAAGTTGCCGGCAGGAACCAGCACGAAGTCGCCGTAACCGTCGTTGACCGTGGCGGGTGGCGCGACGCCGGGACTCGCCGTCGAGCTGGACAGCAAGGCCGCACCAGCCGCTGCAAACAGCCCACTGAGGATGAGGATCCTCCGCATGCTCAATGAACCTCCTGTTCAAAGCCGCCCTGTTTCAGGAAATGGCGCAGGGTATCCATCCACAGGGAGAATTCAGGACTTCGGTAGGCGGCGCCAAAGCCGTGACGGCCTTTCTGGTATAGGTGCAACTCGGCGACGGCGCCGGCTTTGTTGAGATCGATGAAGAGTTGGGCGGAGGCGTCGGCTGCCATGCGGTCGGCTGCGGCGGCGGTGAGATAGGTGGGCGGGAAGTCCTTCAGTTGCTCGCCCGGAGTCGCGCGGCCGGGTCCGTAGACCAGCACCAGGAAGTCGGGCCTGGTGCCCTGGCGGGCATTCGGGTCCGGGTCCTGGGGCATGCCGGGACCGGCGGAGGCGGCCATGATCCGGCCTAACATGGAACCGGCGGAGAAGCCGGCGAAGCCGATCCGGTGCGGGTCGAGTTTCCATTCCGCGGCGCGCGCCCGGATGATCTGCACGGCCCGATGCGCGTCGGCGATGCGCGCGGCGTCATTGTAGCGGGGCGACAGCCGGTAAGTCAGCACGAACGCCGCGTAGCCCCACTCATTGAAGCGCTCAGCGATCTCCATCCCTTCGGCTCCGTACATCAGCATGATGTTGGCGCCGCCCGGAGCGACGACGACCGCCGCGCCGTTGCCCTTGCCGGGCGGGGGGAGAAAGACGGTGAGCAGCGGCTTGTCGAGCGGGCCGGTGCCGAGGGCGAGCGGGACTTTCCCGTCCTCCCAGAGCGGGATGTTGAAGTTGTCGGCCCAGCGGCCGGCGGGTGGCTTCAAATCCGCGGCGGAGGCGCAGAGGGCGGCCGTGGCGGCGGCAAAGATCCTGACAAAACGGTGCAAGCGCATAGTGGGCATCCCCAGGACCGGAGCTCCATTGGACCGTTTGCGGTTTGGAGTCCTGTCTGGATAGGGGTATCACCTTGTCCAGCCGGCCGCAAGCCGCGGTTTATATTCCTGCCGCCGGTGGGCCAAATCAGTAACGGTGGAGACGCGGCGCAGTAAATACAAATAATTCGCGAAACCGATCAACACTTTTATCCGTCACGGCGTCTAACGAGAGAGCACAGGTCCAGATGTTTCGAATTCTGACGGCACTAGCCGCCTCACTAATTTTGGCCGCGTGCAGCCGGCAAACGGTGGCCCCGACCGTTGCCGCGGCGTCCTCATCTCCAGTTCCTCCGGAAACTGCGATTGCGCCTGGCGAAATCCGCGCCACCGGGAAAGTAAAGGCGGTGCGCGAATTCACCGTGCAGGTGCCCCAGATTGCCGGTTTGACCGGCCAGTCCAGCCGCCTCACCGTGACGAAGATCATTGCCAGCGGGAGCAAAGTGGAGGCCGGCGACATACTGGCGGAGTTTGACCAGACACAGCAGTTGGACAATGCCCGCGAGGCCCAGGCGAAGCTCGACGACTTGAATCACCAGATCGCACAGAAGCAGGCGGAGAACCGCGCGAATGCCGAGACACGCGCTTCAGAAAAGCAGCAAGCTTCCGCCGACCTGGCTAAAGCGCAGATTCAGCTTCGCAGGAACGAGACGCTAAGCGACATTGAGCGTGCCAAGAATGAAGAAAAGGCCGCCGCGGCGCTGCTCAAGATCGGATCGCTGAAGAAGTCGCATGAGTTTAGAGCGAAGGCGGATGTAGCGGCGGTCCGCATTCTTGAATTGAAGCGGGATCGCCAGGCGGTTTCCCTGAAACGCGCTGAAACAAATGTAAACAAATTAGCGATTAAAGCGCCGCATGCCGGGATGGTTGCCCTGGAGGCAATTTGGCGCGGCGACTCCCGCGGGCCGGCACAAGAGGGCGATCAAGTCTATCCGGGCCAACCGCTGGTCCGGCTCTTCGACCCCACGGAAATGGAAGTTCACACGTCAGTGGGCGAGCCGGATGGTGCCGTGCTCGGGCCGGGCGCCCGGGCGTACGTCCGGCTGGACGCCTATCCGGATCTAGTCTTTCCCGCGCGTTTCCTCACGGCCAGCCCCGTGGCGACAGCGGACCTGGGCAGCCCCATCAAGCGCTTTACCGCGCGGTTCCTCATTGAGAAGGGCGACGCTCACCTGCTGCCGGATCTGTCGGCGGCGGTTGTCATCACGGGCCGGAAACCAGGAACGAATCCATGAAACTGAAACGCCTGCTGAAGTGGGCCGGCGCGCTGCTGTTCAGCGCCACGGCTGTCGTAGCGGTGCTCCGCCTGCGGGAAGTACGGGCGGCCACGGCGCTGCCGACGGCGCAGGTCCGCCAGGGCGAGTTCCTGGTGATTACGCGCTGCCGGGGGGAATTGCGGGCGCGCCGATCGGTATCGATCACGGCGCCCCAGAACGTGCCGGACCTGCGCATTGTCTGGCTGGCTCCGCAGAACTCGCTGGTCAAGGAAGGCGACGTCGTCATCCGCTTTGACCAGAGCAGCGCGAAGCAGCAGTTGCAGGAGAAGGAAGCCGCGCAGCGGCAGGCGCAGGCGACGCTGGACCAAGCCGTAGCCGAAGCCCGCATCACGGCTGAGGCGGACCGGTTGGCGTTGTCGGCTGCGAAGTATGCGGTGGAGAAGGCAAAGCTGGAGGTGAGCCGGCAGGAGCTGTTGAGCGTCCTGGACGCCGAGACGGCCAAGGTGAATCTCGAATCCGCGCAGCAGCAGGAGAATACGCAGAAGGCCACGGTGGGCCTGCACGAGGCCTCCGCGAAATCGAAGACCTCCTCGCTGACGCGTGTGCTGGAGCAGGCGCAGTACGAAGTGGATCTCACCAAGAGCCGCCTGGCGAAGATGGAAGTCCGTTCCCCGCTCAGCGGAGTCATCGTGTGCCAGCCGAACTACTCGCAGGGCTGGATGAATGCGAAACCGTTCAAGGTGGGCGACCAGGCGTGGCCGGGCGCCACCATCGCGGTGATCCCGGATCTGGGGACGCTCGAGATGGAAGGCAAGGTGGAGGAGATCGACCGCGGCCGCATCGAGGCGGGCAACGACGTGAAGATCCGGCTGGACTCGCTGCCGGAACTCACGGTGCCGGGCAAGCTGGCGGAGATGTCCACCATGGCCCAGGTTTCCTTCGACTGGCCGCCCAGTTACAGCTTCCGGGCCTACGCGAAGATCGATAAACCGGACACGCGGCTGCGGCCGGAGATGAACGGCTCGATGGACGTGATCGTCAATCGGCTCAAGGATGCCATCAGCGTTCCGGCCAAGGCGGTATTCACGAAAGACGGCAAGCCGATCGTGTACCTCGCTTCGGCGGGCGGCTACCGGCCGCATGAGGTGGAAGTGCTGGCGCGGAATCCGGATGAGGTGGCGCTGAAGGGCTTGGCCGCGGGTTCCGAAGTGACGCTGGTGGAACCGGAAGCGGACGAGACCAGCCCGGCTGCCGGGGCTAAGAAAGAGGCCAAAAAGTGAAGCGTTCGGCATGGCTGACCGGGGCTGTCATGACGGTGCCGGCTCTCGGCGTCCTGATCGCAGTGACCAGCGGCGCGGCGTCCAACTGGCCGGCGTGGTCGAAGCCGGAGCCGGCGGGCGCGGCGGCTGCTGCTTTGAATCTGCCCAGCACGAGCGTGAAGCGCGGAGAGGTCCAGTTCACCGTCAGCGCCCGCGGCGAGTTGCAGGGCAGCAATTCCGAGATGATGGTGGCGCCCATGACAGGGGCGCGCGAACTGATCATCACCTTCCTGCGAGAGCCCGGCGAACTGGTGAAGCAGGGCGACACCGTCGTCGAGTTCGATACCACGGAGCAGGAGTTCGCCCTGGCGGAAGCGGAGGCGGACCTGGCGGAGGCCGAGCAGCAGGTGGCGCAGGCCGAGGCCGAGACCGCCGCCAAGGAAGAAGAGACGCAGGCGCTGCTGTTGCAGGCGAAGTCCGACCTGAAGGTGGCGGAGTTGGAAGCCCGGAAGAACCCGCTGCTGGCGTCCATCCTGGCGCGGCAGAATACGCTGGCCGTGGAAGCGGCGCGCGACCGGTTGCGGCAGTTGGAGCAGGACATCGCGAACCGGGGAGCCTCCTCCCGGGCGGCGATCATGATCCAGGAAGCGGCCCGCAACAAGGCGCAGGTGAAGGCCCAGACGGCGAAGAAGAACATCGACTCGATGAAGCTGACGGCGAAGTCGGGCGGCTATGTGAACGTGCAGCAGAACACGAACGGCAACTTCATGTTCTGGGGCATGCAACTGCCGGCGTTCAAGCTAGGGGATACGGCGCGCGCCGGCATGGCGGTGGCGCAGATTCCCGATTTGAACTCATGGGAGATCCGGGCCCAGATCGCCGAACTCGATCGGGGCCACCTGGCGCCAGGGCAGCCCGCGGAAGTAGTCGTGGTCGCCATGTCGCAGAAGAGGTTCAAGGCTCACATCAAGAGCATCGGCGGGACGAATGGGTCTCCGTGGGAGCGGCGCTTCGAGTGCGTCTTTGCCCTGGACGATCCGCTGCCGGCGCTCCGGCCTGGCATGAGCGCCCGTATTACGGTGACCACCGATACGATCAAGGATGCCCTGTGGCTGCCGTCGCAGGCGCTGTTCGAGAGCGACGGCCGCACCTTCGTCTACGTGCAGTCCGGCCAGAGCTTTTCGCCGAAAGACGTGAAGCTGGTGCAGCGCAGCGAGAGCCGAGTGGTCATCACCGGCCTGAAGGAAGGCCAGGTGGTGGCGATGGCCAGCCCCGAATCCATGCAGAAGAAGAAGGGCGAGGGCGCCGGGACCGGGGCACTGAAAGCGTTGAAGGGCTCATGAGAATTCCGAGGATCTTCTCCGACATCGCCGTTTCCTTCTCGAACCTGCGGGCACAGAAGACTCGTACATTCCTTACGGCGCTTGGCATCGTGTTTGGCGTGGGTTCCGTCATCGGCATGCTCGCGATCGGCGAGGGTGCGAAGGAAGAGTCCCTGCGCTTCATTGAACAGTTGGGCGTCCGCAACATCCTCATCGAGTCGCGGCCGGCCATGAGCGCCGAGGAGTTCCAGCAGCGGAGACGCAACTCTCCGGGTTTGACGGAACGCGATGTGCGGATTGTGGAGACGAATCTGGAGTCTTTGGAGACGCTGTCGCCGCGGCGCACGCTGCATCCGCAGCGCGTCGTGCCGAAGCCGTCCGGCGACGTGCCGGAGCTCTACGGCGTCCGCGCGGCCTATGCACCGATCCACAGCCTCAAGCTGATGGAGGGTAAGTTCTTCTCGGCGGCCCACGACGATCAGAGCGCGGCCGTTTGCGTCCTGGGCGAAAAGGCCAAAGTGAGCCTGCTGGGTTACGGCAAGGCCGTGGGCCAGTTCGTCAAAGTGAACGACACATGGCTGGAGGTGGTGGGCGTCATCGGCGAACGCGTGGCCGCTTCACAGGCCGGCGGCGCCGGAGCCCACGACATCAACAACGTCGTCTACATTCCGCTGAATACGTTCCAGTACCGCTATTGGGATCGCACCAGCAACATGCGCGACGACCTGGACGGCATCGACATCCGGTTGAAGCTGGGCGCGGACAGCATCGAGTCTTCCAAGATCGTGAACGCGATCCTGAACTCCACCCACCACAACACACAGGACTTCACCGTGACGATTCCGGCGGCCCTGCTGGCGCAGCAGCAGCAGACGCAGCGGATCTTTACTTACGTGATGGTCGCCATCGCCGCCATCTCCCTGCTGGTGGGCGGCATCGGCATCATGAACATCGTGCTGGCCACCGTGCTGGAGCGTACCAGGGAAATCGGGATCCGCCGCGCGACCGGCGCCCGCCGGGTGGACATTGTGCGGCAGTTCCTGATGGAGTCCGTGCTGATCTCAGTGGGCGGCGGCCTGCTGGGGATCGCCTTCGGCTTCGGGCTATCGCATTCCATTGCGCGGTTCGCCGAATGGAAGACCATCGTCACCAGCGCGTCGGTGGTGATCGCCTTCGGGGTCTCCGTCGCGGTGGGCGTCGTGTTTGGGATCTATCCGGCCATGAAGGCGGCGCGGATCAATCCGATTGAAGCGCTGCGGTACGAGTAGCCCGGCTCCCACTCAACCGGCGGCGCCGCCGGTATTCTCCTGTTTGCTCGCCAGGAGTGGTTTGAGACTGCTGAGCGACTTCAGCACGTTGAACCAGAACGGGGCCCCCAGGCTGAGCAGTGCGATGGTGAACAGCACGCCCAGCAGGTGGCGCCGGCCTTCATAGGTGGAGTACCACGGGTTGGGATACGGCGACGGGATCAGGTTCAGCCTGGTGGCGTCCAGGCTCGATTTGATCTCCCGGGCCTGCTTCGCCAGATTCTCGAGGGCCGCCTTCTCGTCGGCTGCTGCTGCGGGCTGCTGCGCCTTCGCGCTCAACGTCGACGAGGCCGCCGCCAGCCCGGCGCGCAACTCCGCATCGGAGGAAAGCTGCGTGTAGAGCTGCAGGCTGTCCAGATGGAGCGCCAGGCAGAGCCCTACCGCGAAGAGGATCGTCCAGACGCGCATGTGTAGCCGGAACCGCTGCGCCGTGCGGCCCATCGCGGTTTCAAACCAGAACTGAAACTCTTCGGCGACGTCCACCACCGCACTGGGCGCCCCGTTGTCTCCTGGGTGCGGCTGGGCGTTCTGCACGATGTTCTGCATCGCCGTCTTCAGATCTCCGGCGCTGGTCTGCGCCGTGATCTTCTCCAGGATCCGCACGAACTCGGCCACGGTGACGTGGTTGGCCAGTTGCCACCGCTGCAGTAGCGGGACTTTCCGGCGGATGATCGACAGGGACGAGTCGGAGATCAGCGGGTGCCGCAGCACGGCCTCCGCGATGTCATGCGCGTGCTGCTTCGAATCCGGGTAGATGTTCTCGATCAGCGCCTTCAGGCCCCACCTCAAGTTGGTGCCCCGCAGGCCGAGGAAGGCCGAGACCATCTGTGTGAAAGTCGTGATCAGCAGGCTCACGCCCAGCATGACGGTGGCAAAGGCGATGAGCGTATCCAGGTGCTCCAGGGACATGGCGGTACTCCTCCGAGTACTTGATGACTACACCCCCACCTCAGAACACAAGACGAAGGCGGTTCAGTTCGCCGGCGCGGAAGGCTTCTTGGCCTCGCGGACGGAGCGCTCGACCATGTCGTGCACGTCGGTTGAAACCGCCTGGTCGCGCCACAGCCAGCGCATCATCTCCGGCAGGATGGGCCCGCCCATCTTCTGCCCGTGCCGGTTGACGCCCCAGGTGTAGTTCACGTCATAGCCCTTGGCGGTGAGCGCCTTCATCATGCGGACGTTCTGATAGAACCAGTCGCGCTTCTCGTCGTAGGTGCCGTCCTGGCGCAGGCCGCGATTGTCGTTCCGCCCATCCTGCAGGAAAATGCGGATCGGTTTCTTCTCCGCCTTGAGGATCAGGTCCGGATACACATGGCCGCCGCGCAGGTTGACGAAGCTGCCCACGACGCTTAGCACCTTGTGGAACTCGTTGGGCCGCTCCCAGGCGACGGTGAAGGCGGCGATGGCGCCGGAACTCGCTCCGCCGATGCCGCGCTGCTCGGGGTCCTTCGAGATGTTGTAGCTTTTGTTCAGCACGGGCAGCAGTTCGTCGACGATCACCCGCGCGTACTTGTCATCCAGCGTGTTGTACTCCGTCGGACGGTTGGTGGTGCGGTCGCCCCACTCCTTGGCATTGGGCTCCGGTTGATCAGGACGGCGGCCCGGATTGATGAACACGCCGAGCATTACCGGTATTTCACGACGAAATATCAGATTGTCCATGACGTTTTGCGCACGCGCATCCCCCTCGGCGTTCATGAACGCCTGCCCGTCATTGAACACCATCAAACTGGCCGGCACGGCCGGGTCATATTGCGCCGGGACGTACACCCAGTAGGTGTGCTGCGTGCCCGGATAGGCCTCGCTGGGCAGCGTGAACGGCCCGCGAATCTCACCCTTGGGCACGCCTTCCTGGGGCAGGGAATCGGGGCCCAGATGGTAGTAGATATCGGGGTTCGGCGCCTGGTTCGCGGCGGGTGCGTTGCCTTGCGCCGACGCGATTCCAGGAAGCCCCACTACGAGGAGGGAGAAAACAAAGGCAGGTGTTCGGTGCATAGGGACGGGTGAGTGATTGAAATTGAATTACTCGCGTGTCAAGATTATCATGCCCCGCAATCGTATCCGTAGTAACTTGTCAAGGATGTAATCCGCCTACCAGAGGGGGTATGCGTATCACCACTCGTCGTCTGGCTATTGCCGTCTCTGTCGCCGGCCTGCTTGTAGCGGAGCAGATGCCCGCGCCTGCGAAGAAACCCGCGGCACCGGCTGCCGCGGCGGCGCCCACGTTCGAGAAGACGGTTGCTCCGGTGCTCAACAAGACCTGCGCCCCCTGCCACAACAGCCAGATGGCCTCCGGCGGCTTCGACACCGACCACTTCCTGAACCCTGCCTCCGTCTCCACCCAGCGCGACGGCTGGGACCGCATCCTGATGAAGCTGCGCAACGGCGAGATGCCGCCCAAGGGGACCCCGAAATCCCAGGCGGCGATCGATTCGCTCGTTCACTATGTCCAGGGCGAAGTCGACAAGATCGACCGCAACGCCAAGCCAGACCCCGGCCGTGTCGTCGCCCACCGCCTGAATCGCACTGAGTATTCGAACACGATCCGCGACCTGCTGGGCCTGGAGTTCCGCGCGCAGAAGGACTTCCCCACCGACGACTCCGGCGAAGGCTTCGACAACATCGCCGACATCCTCACCATCTCGCCGGTGCTGATGGAGAAGTACCTGTCCGCCGCCGAACGCATTGCGTCCCGCGCGTTGGCGGCCGACCCGCTGCCCAAGCCCATCCAGGTGGACTACGCCAACAAGGACAAACGCATCCGCCGCGTCGACCCCAGCACCATCGAAGCCACCCACCGCGTCGAGTTCGACGGCGACTACACCGTCCGGTTCGCGCTGCCGGGCGAGCGGCCCAAGGATGCCAAGCCGGTCCAACTCGCGTTCTGGATGGACGGCAAGCTGCTGGCCACCAAGCTGATCGAAACGAAGCCATCGGGTCTGGTCTACTTCGACCCCTATTCCGAAGAGGAGCTGCGGCTGTTCCTGCCGGAAGGCGACCACCTCTTCCGCGCCGGCTTTCTGAACGACGACTTTGTGAAGGGTCTTGAGGCCAAGGAACTCTACAAGCGGAAGTCGAACAAATACCTCGACGGCATGCTCTTCATCGGGCCGTTCAAGCCCGCCAATCCTCCGCCCAGCCGCGCCAAGGTACTCATCTGCGACCCGAATTCGGGACCGGCCTGCCAGGACAGGATCGTAACGAACCTGGCTCGCCGGGCCTACCGCCGCCCGGTCACCCGGACCGAAGTGGCGTCGCTGCTCAAGTTCGTCGCCCTCGCGAAAGAGCATGGCCAGTCCACCGAGCAGGGGATCCAACTGGCGCTCCAGGCGATCCTGGTGTCGCCGAACTTCCTCTTCCACATCGAGCGCGATCCCAACCCGGCTGACCCCGGCGCCGTGCATCCTGTTTCCGGTGTCGAACTCGCCTCGCGGCTGAGCTACTTCCTCTGGAGTTCCATGCCGGACGACGAACTCCTGGCGCTCGGAGAATCTGGCAAGCTGAGGGCGCCTGGCGTCCTGGATGCCCAGGTCAAGCGCCTGCTGGCCGATCCACGCTCGGCAGCCCTGGCGGACAGTTTCGCGGCCCAGTGGCTGGAGATCCGCAACCTGGATGTGGTGAAGCCCGATCCGCAGAAGTTCCCCGACTGGAATCCGGAACTGCGCGACGCCATGCGCATGGAGACCAGCCTGTTCTTCGACCATGTTCTGCGGCAGAACCGCCCGATGGCCGACTTCCTGGACGCCAAGTACACGTTCCTCAACGAACGCCTGGCGAAGCACTACGGGATTGCCGGTGTCTCCGGTCCTGAGTTCCGCCGCGTCGAACTGACCAGCGACCAGCGCGGCGGCATTCTGAGCCAGGCAAGCGTCCTCACCGTCTCCAGCTACCCGACGCGGACCTCCGTCGTGATCCGCGGCAAGTATGTCCTGCAGGAGATTCTCGGCGCTCCTCCGCCTCCGCCTCCGCCCGACGTTCCGCCATTAGACGAAGCCGCTGTCGGAACCTCGCTCTCCCTGCGCCAGCAGATGGAGAAGCACCGCTCCAACGCGGTCTGCGCGTCGTGCCACTCCAAAATGGATCCGCTCGGCTTCGGCCTGGAGAACTACGACGGCATCGGCAAATGGCGCACCATGGACGGCAAGTTCCCGGTGGATTCCAGCGGGATCCTGCCGAACGGCCAGTCGTTCACGACCCCGGCCGAAATGCGAGCCGTGCTGAAGTCCCAGCTTCCGCAGTTCGCCCGCTGCGTCATCGAGAAATTGATGATCTATGGGTTGGGGCGCGGCATGGCGACGCCGGACCGGCGGGTGATCGACGAGATCGGCAAGAAGCTGGCCGCGGACGGCTACCCCTTCCAGACGGCGATCTTTGAAGTGGTGAAGAGCATGCCGTTCCAGATGCGGCGCGGTGAACTGGTGAGCAGCGACAAGCAGGCGAAACCCAAGGAGGTTGCCCAGAGATGAAGATCACGCGGAAAGCCCTTCCGAGAAGAACGATCCTGCGCGGTATGGGCGCCGCCGTCGGCTTGCCCTTCCTGGATGCCATGCTGCCGGCGATGGCCACGCCGGCGCAGGCCGCTGTCGCCAAGACTCCTCTGCGCCTGGCCTTTGCCTACGTGCCGAACGGCATCATCATGAACCACTGGAACCCTTCATATGAGGGCCAGTTGGGCGAGCTGCCGCGCATCCTGAAGGCGATGGAGCCGCACCGGGACGACATCCTGATGCTGGGCAACCTGACCCACAACACCGGCCGTGCGCTGCTGGACGGAGCAGGCGATCACGGGCGTTGTTCCGGCTCGTACCTCACCGGCATCCAAGTGAAGAAGACGATGGTCGACATCAAGGCCGGCGTCTCGTGCGACCAGATCGTGGCCAAACACCTGGGCGAGCAGACGCGGTTCCCCTCGCTGGAAGTGGGCATGGAAGATGCGCGCCAGGCCGGCGACTGCGACTCCGGCTACTCCTGCGCCTATACGAACAACCTTGCCTGGAAGAGCGAGACCCAGCCGCTGCCGCCGCTGCTCGATCCGCGCGCGATGTTCGAGCGGCTGTTTGGTACCGGAGCCGTGCGCAGCCCCGAAGCCAAGGCGCGCCAGGCCGACTACCGACGCAGCATTCTCGACTTCGTCAACTCCGAGACCGGCAAGCTCAAATCGGCCCTGGGCCCCTCAGACAATCGCAAGCTGGACGAGTACCTCACCTCCATCCGCGAAGTGGAGCGCCAGATCGACCGGGCCGAGAAGACCAACGCCCAGATCGATCCCAAGATGGAGAAGCCCTACGGCGTACCGGCCGACTTCTCGGAGCACTTCAAGCTCATGACCGACATGATCACCATCGCGTTCCAGGCCGACCTGACGCGCGTGGTGACGTTCCTCATGACGCGCGAAGGCACCTCTCGCCCCTATCGCGAGCTCGACATCGCCGACGGGCACCACCCGTGCACGCACCACATGAACAAACCCGACCTCATCGAGAAGGTGGTGCGCATCAACACCTACCACGTCGCGCAGATGGCCGGCTGGGTGGAGAAGTTGAAGACGACGAAGGAGTCCACGGGCAGCCTGCTGGACAACATGATGCTTGTCTACGGTGCCGGTCTCTCGGACGGCAACCGCCACCTGCACGAGGATCTGCCCACCATTCTGATTGGCAAGGGCGGCAATACCATCAAACCGGGCCGCCGCGTGGTCTTTCGCCGCGAAACCCCGATGTGCAACATGCACCTGGCGCTGATGGAGCGCATGGGTGTCCACATGGAGCACTTCGGCGACGCCACCGGGCAGTTGAATCTGGCTGAACTTTCCTAGGGCGGCTATGCAGTTCTCAGGTCTAGCGAAACCGCCCATCGGGGTCGTGGTCGACTCCGCGCTGGGCGATGGGATCGACGATGTACTGGCGCTGGCCTTGCTCTATGCCCTGGAAGGCAAGAGCGAGACCCGTGTTATTTCCACCAGCACCACGAAGTCCTCGCTCCGGTCGGCGATGTTCGCCGAGGCGCTGACGAAGTTCCTCATGGGTCCACCTCCGCCCAGGCCCACCTCCGGTGTCTTCGCCGGCTTTCAGCGGCCGGTGCCCGCCATCGGCATGGCCGACAACGGCAAGCTCGCCCAGGACACCCCCGTTCTTCAGGCCGTGCTCGACAAGAAGAACGACCAGGGCGAGCCGTTGTATCCGCGGGCCATCGCCAAGCTGAACGATACCGCTGATCCAGCTGCGCTGATCCGCAACGCCCTCACGGCGCAGAACGATGAAAACTGCCTGGTATTGCTCGCCGGGCCGGCCACCAATCTTGTGGCCATGATGGCGCTGCCCGGCTCCATGGAGCTCATCCGCGCCAAGGTGAAGGTGCTGATGCTGGCCTGGGGCGGTTACCCCGAAGGCTCCGCCGATCCCAAGGTGACAGCGGACCTGGCCGCGGCCCGTCAACTTCTGGCCACCTGGCCGACCCCCATCGTCGCGGCCGGCGCCGAGGTGGGCAGCGCCATTCCGTTTCCGGGTGAGAGCCTAGGGACGGACTTTGCCTGGGCTCCGAGCCACCCCGTCGTCGATGCCTACACCGCTTACCACGCGCAGCCCTTTGACGCCCCCGCCCCGGCCCTGGCTGCCGCCTTGTATTCCATCCGTCCGGATTGCGGCTTCACCCTGTCTGCTCCTGGAGCCATCACCCTGCTCGACGATGGCCGGCTCCGTTTTGCGGCGGCGGCCGGAGGAAAGCACAGTTACCTCGTCGCCGATCCGGCGCGCAAGGCGGAGATCCAGCGGACCTATGTCGAACTGGTGAGCGCCAAACCGGTGGCGCGGCCCATGCGCCGCCGCACCCAGGAGAAGAAGGACGAGGTCCTCCCGGCCCCGGTCAAGCCCTCGGAGCCGCCCAACTAAGCCCGTTGGCGATCACGAGAGGCTGCCCGGCGGTTTGACGAGCTGCTTGAGCCTGGTAGCCAGGCTGCTCCGCGCCTGCGTCCGTTCCACATAGAGAAGCCGGCCAGGGACCACCAGTTCCACTTCCGAGCCGGCTCCGGGACTGCTGAAGATCCTCAGCTTGCCGCCGATCCGTTCCGCGCGCTCCTGCATCGTGGCCAGGCCGAAATGTCCCTGCCGGCCTCGCTCTGATATCTCGGGCGGTATGCCCTTCCCGTTATCGCGGATCCTCAGCGCCAGATCGTGTGCGTAATGGAGCTCCACTTCCACCTTGCTGCCGCTGGAGTGATGCACCGCGTTGCGAATCGCCTCGCAGCCGATGCGGTACAACTCGTCGCGCAGGATCGGATGCATCTGCTTGGGCTCGCCAAACACAGAGAGCACCACCTGCATCGACTCCGGGACCTGTGCATCTTCAGCGGCCTGCCGTAGCCCTTCGGCCAGATCGTTGGTTTGTGTCGTGGAGGCGCGCAGCGCGTTCACCGCCGCGCGGCCCTCCTCCGTGGCCTGCGCCATCCATTCGGACAACCGCCCCAGCGCATGCCGCATCCGCACCGGATCCTCCGGGGCGCCCAGCGCATCGTCGGCCACCATGCGGCTGCCTTGGATCGTCTGCAGCAGGGTGTCGTGCAGTTCGCGGGCCAGCCGTGTCCGTTCCGCCAGCCGTTCGTCGAAGCGCGCGTTCAAGCCCGCCGCGACCTGGTGAATGCGGATGCGGTAGCCCAGCCAGATGGCGCCCAGCAGCAGCGCCGCGCACACGAATTGGAACCGAAGGGTCTGGTAGTATGCCGGCCGGACGGAGAAGCTCAACGAGTCGCCCGCCTCGTTCCAGGCGCCATCCGGGCCGCTGGCAATCAGCCGGAAGCGGTACGATCCCGGGTCCAGGCGGCTGTAGAACGCCTGCCGCCGCGTGCCTGGTTCCTGCCAGGCGCTGTCGTGTCCCTCCAACAGGTAGCGAAATCTGACCTTCTGCGGCAGCGCCAGGCTGGTGGCCGCATAGTCGATCTGCACCTCCTTTGTCAGAGCCGGTAGTTCCAGGCCCGGCTTGGGGGCGTAGGCCCGTCGGTCGGCGACCGCCTGCTCGATGTGAACCGGGGGCGGCGGCCCCGTTGCGCTCAATTCCCCGGGGTCGAACACCTGTACAACCTTGTCCGATACGAACCAGATGCGGCCGTCGACCGACTGGGTGATGGAGGGGGTGAAGGACGACGGACCGGGGCGGGCGCCATCCAGTGCGTCGAAGGCCCTCACCTGCACCGTCACTTCCGGATGCGCCCACCATCGGTCGACCTCTTCGCGCGGGAGCGTCAACAGCCCGCATTCGGAAAGGATCCACAACCGGCCCTGGCGATCCCGCAACTGGCCGAAGACGGCGGCGCAGGGCAGGCCATTTTCCTTCCCCAGCCTTTTCGCGACTCCATCCTTCCATCGGATCAGGCCTTGCCGGTGTGAAATCCACACTGCACCGTCCGGATCTGTGTGGATCTCCCGGATCGCCGCTGGATCACCCTTGCCGCCGCCCCTCAGCGAGAACCGCTCGATCCGGCCGTCTTTGTAGCGAGCCAGATCCCCAGACCGCAAGCCCAGCCAGAGCGCGCCGCCGCCCGCATCGGCCAGTCCTCGCCCGGTCGGCACACGGCCGGATTCGAACTCCTCCACGACCCGCTCGTTCCGGATGCGCACCAGGCGCCGCGGCGGGGTGATGACTTCAGCCCAGATATCGCCGCCGTCGACCGAGATCATGGTCCAGACGGTTCCCAGGGACGGACCATGCAGGCCCGGAATCCGACGGAAGCGGCCTTTGTCCAGAATCAGCAAATCGCCGTCGACACCCACCCACAGCCGCCCTGCCGCGTCCTCCAGCAGCGCGGTGACCCGGCGGCCCGGCAGGCCGTTGGGGGCCTGAATCGCATGCGCCACCCCATCCTGGATGTACTCGAGGGCGCTGCCATTGCCGCTCCAGACCTTGCCGTCCCTCGTCCCCAGGATCGAACTTGCCTTGTCCGCCGTCAGGCCCTCTCGCATGGAATAGGTGGTGATGTGGAGGTCTCGGAAGCGGTCAAGTCCATTGGAAGTGGCCACCCAAACGTTGCCCTCCCGGTCCTCAAACAGGTCATTGACCCCGGCGCTCGACAGGCCGTCCTCCGCGCGGAAATGTTCGAAGGTCCCGTCGTGCAGGCGGTAGAGGCCGTGAGCGGCAGTGCCCACCCAGGTCATGCCGGCGTGATCCACCGCCAGTGCGATGACTTCCAACTTCCCGCCAGGCGCCGCGGCCAGGGGGATGCCCCGCCACACGCCGTGCGCGCGCTGCTGCAGGATTGGCCCCCCTCCGCGGCGCTCGATTCCAGCCCAGACGGCGCCGTCCGGCCCGGTGGCCAGGGCCGACACTCCGGGCAGGCCCGCCGCCACCGCCAACCGGTCAGTGAGATGGACCTCTGAGAAACCCGGCCGCCAGCGGAACAGGCCCTCCGGCGATCCACCCCAGAAATCCCCGTTCCCGTCGCGCCGCAAGGGGCCCACTAGCGCGAACGGTACTCCTTCCGGCTTGCCGTAACAGTGGGCCTTGTCGCCCTCGACCTTGCAGATGGGGCCGCTCGCCTCGGCTGGTCGAGACCGTGAAAACCACACATTGCCGTCTGGATCCTCCACGATGGCATTGATGTAGCCTCGCCCCGTCGTGTAGTTCCACAGAACACCGTTCCGCCAGCGCGCCAGGCCCGAGGGCGTGCCGATCCAAAGACTGCCATCCCGCGTCCCGCGCAGGGAGTTGATGGTGGGATTCGGCAGTTGTTGCCCGGCCGGCGGCTCCCAGGGCACGAACCGGACCCCGTCAAACCGCACCAAGCCGGCGTCGGTTCCGATCCACAGATACCCATCGGCGGTCTGCGCCAGTGCATTGGGCGTCGCGCCGAATGCGCCATCCTCGATGCGCCAGGCCGTGTGCGCGTATTGGGTCAGGCGGCGCGCCGGGTTCAGCGCCAGACACGGCGCCACGGCCAGCACGGTCCATAGAGCCAAACGGGCGCACGTCCACCCGCCAAGCGGCGTCCTGCCACCCCTGAAGCGTCCAGCTCTCCCGCTCGCGCGCGGTGCCATATGCGGTTCCCGGCTCAGTCCGTCAGCAGTCCACGTTTCAGTGCGATGGCGACGGCATGCGTCCTGTCGTTCGCGCTGAGCTTCTCCACCAGATTCCTGATGTGATAATTGACCGTCGTTTCCGAGATGAACAGCAGCGCGGCGATCTCCTTGTTCCGGTTGCCATCCCGGATCAGGCCCAGCACCTCGAGCTCCCGCTCGGTGAGGTGTTCGTCTCCCAGATACTCCGCCAGCCGGGCCGCCACGTCCGGCGGCACATGCCTCTGGCCGGAGTGGACCGTCCGGATGGCGGCCAGCAGTTCGTTCTTGTGCGAACTCTTCAGCAGGTAGGCGGCGGCGCCCGCCCGCAAGGCGCGTCCAATCTCGCCGTCCCCTTCCGACGTGCTCAGCATGATGATGCGCGCTTGGGGAAACTCCGCGCGGATGGCGATCAGCGCATCGATGCCGGTTTCCCCCGGCAGCCGGACGTCCATCAGGGTAATGGCTGGCTTGTGCAGCCGGAACAGGGTCAAGGCCTCCTGGGCGTCCGCCGCGTTGGCGACCAGCATCATGTCCGGCTGGGAGGCCAGGATCGTGGCCAGTCCTTCGCGAAAGATCGGATGATCCTCCACGCTCAGGATGCGGATTGGCTTCTCTGCTTCCATAGGGCGGTTGAACTGCTGGATTGGGGTGTTGGTGGTGTAATCCCGGGGCACAAGCCCGGCTTGGAGACTGCTATCGAATGCCAGCCTCTCCTGATGAAGATTATTTTAACCTACCAAAGGGTGCAGAATGGGGGAAGGGGCGCGCAAAGGCCGAAGACCGACTCGGAAGCAGCCGGACTCCGGCGGTCTGCCACCCCGCTGGCGAGGCTGCTCGGCCAACCCGGTATGCTCTGAACAGCTATCCGCCCACCTCGTATCCTTTACTTTAAGAATGGGCCGTTTTGGCGGTAATAATCCGGATTGGAGCTATCGTTCGATGTGAAGATTTGCCCTAGGGAGTACTACGCGGAAACCCCGACTCCCCTTGCCGCCGATTGTCACACTTTCATGAAATTCGATCACCAGCGCTATCAAGCACATGCACACGATCTATGGATTGGAGTATTGACCGCCCACAACATATTGGGGTATTGTTTCGAGTGCCCCCTGACATATTCAGCGTATCCTGAACCCCCTGTCTGGGCGTATTGTTCTCTAAAAAACCAAGGAGCCACCGATGGGCCAGCTAAGTGTGGACTTGAGCGCTCACATCAAAACTTTTCGCCGCAATTTGCGGAAGGAGGAACGGAATGGTCTCAGTTTCCCCCGTTATTTCACTGCCAGGTTGGAGGCGGGTAAAACACCTTACGATGAAGTAAGGTGGGAGCTGCGGACTGCTTCGATCGGCAACGACAAGGGTGCGATGATCTTCGAACAGAAGGATCTCGAAGTGCCCTCGGATTGGTCGCAGACCGCCACCAACATCGTTGCTTCCAAGTACTTTCATGGCAAGATGGGCACGCCTGAGCGGGAGCGCTCGGTCGCCCAGTTGATCCACCGTGTGGTCGACACCATCAGCGAGTGGGGCATCGAGGGCCGCTACTTCCGCTCCCTCGAGGACGCCGCCAATTTCCGGAACGAACTGGCGCATCTGATGCTGACCCAGAAGGCCTGCTTCAATTCCCCGGTCTGGTTCAACGTCGGCGTCAAGGAAGAGAATCGCGGTTACGGCTGGTATTACGACGAGTCTACCGACTCGATCAACAAACTCGACAAATCGAACCACCGACCCCAGTGCTCGGCCTGCTTCATCAACTCCGTTCAGGATTCGCTCGAGTCGATTCTCGATCTCGCGAAGACGGAAGGCATGCTCTTCAAGTGGGGTTCCGGCACCGGTACGAACCTGTCCACCCTGCGCGAAGAGAACGGCTTGCTGTGGGGCGGCGGCCGCGCCTCCGGTCCCCTCAGCTTCATGAAGGGCTTCGACGCCTTCGCCGGCGTCATCAAGTCGGGCGGCAAGACGCGCCGCGCGGCCAAGATGGTCATCCTGAACGCCGAACACCCCGACGTCGAGCAGTTCATCTGGTGCAAGGCGAAGGAAGAGCGCAAAGCCCACACGCTGATCGACGCAGGCTACGACCAGTCGCTCGATGGCGAGGCCTACGCCTCCATCTTCTTCCAGAACGCCAACAACAGTGTGCGCGCCACCGACGCATTCATGCAGTCCGTGATCGACGACACCGATTGGTGGACCAAGTCGGTCGTCACCGGCGAGAACGTCCGCAAGTTCCGCGGCCGCGACCTGATGCGCTCCATCGCCGAAGCCACCTGGCAGTGCGGCGATCCGGGCATGCAGTTCGATACCACCATCAACAAGTGGCATACCTCCAAGAACACCGCCCGCATCAACGCTTCGAACCCCTGTTCGGAGTACATGTTCCTGGACGACTCGGCCTGCAACCTGGCCTCGCTGAACCTGATGCGGTTCGTCAGCGCCGGCGGCACGTTTGATGTGGAAGCCTTCCGCCACGCCGTGGACACCGTGATTCTCGCCCAGGAGATCCTGGTCGACAGCGCCAGCTATCCCACTGAGCGGATCGCGCGGAACTCGCACGACTACCGCCCGCTGGGCCTCGGTTTCGCCAATCTTGGCTCCCTGCTGATGTCCATGGGCGTGCCCTACGACAGCGACCAGGGCCGTGCCTGGGCCGGCGCCATCAGCGCGGTGATGTGCGGCCAGTCCTACCTCACCAGCGCCCGTATTGCTGAAGTCGTCGGGCCGTGTCCCGGCTACCCCATCAATGAGGAGCCCTTCCTCGACGTCATCAAGATGCATGGCGACCAGGTGAACGGCATCGACTCCAAACTGGTGCCCCCGGCCCTCTTCCAGGCCGCTCACGAAACCTGGAAACAGGCCTACGAGCTCGGCCAGAAGACCGGCTACCGCAACGCCCAGACCACGGTCATCGCGCCCACCGGCACCATCGGTTTCATGATGGATTGCGACACCACCGGCGTCGAACCCGACCTGGCCCTGGTGAAGTACAAGAAGCTCGTCGGCGGCGGCGTCATCAAGATCGTCAACAACACCGTCCCGGCCGCGCTGATCCGTCTCGGCTACTCGCCGGAACAGGTGGAGAAGATCGTCGCCCACATCGACACCACGGGCTCCATCGAAGGCGCGCCCGAATTGAAGGCCGAGCACCTGCCGGTGTTCGATTGCTCCTTCAAGTCGCCCAAGGGTACCCGCTATATCCACCATATGGGCCACATCCGGATGATGGCCGCGGTTCAGCCGTTCATCTCCGGTGCCATTTCGAAGACCATCAACATGCCCGAGGAGTCCTCCGTCGAGGACGTCATGGGCGCCTACATCGAGAGCTGGAAACTCGGCCTGAAAGCGGTGGCCATCTACCGCGACGGTTCGAAGCGCGTCCAGCCGCTCAGTTCCGGCAGCGGCAAGGGCGAGAAGAAGTCCATCGCCTCCCAGGCGGCGGTGCCCGCACCGGCCCCGGCCCGCATCGAGGAGCGCATCGTCTACCGTCCGCTGCGCCGGAAGCTGCCCGATGAGCGGCAGTCGATCACCCACAAGTTCTCCATCGCGGGGCACGAAGGCTACATCACGGTGGGCATGTTCGAGGACGGGACGCCCGGCGAACTGTTCATCACGATGGCGAAGGAAGGCTCCACCATCTCGGGGCTCATGGACAGTTTCGCCACCACGGTGAGCTATGCCCTGCAGTACGGTGTGCCGGTCCAGTTCTTTGTGGACAAGTTCAGCCACGTCCGGTTCGAGCCCTCCGGCTACACCGGCAACCCGAACATCCCGTATGCCAAGTCCATCATGGACTACATCTTCCGCTGGCTCGCCCTGAAGTTCATCGGGCCGAACACGGTGGAGAATGAAGCCGGCCTCAGCACCAAGCTGCGCCCGACTGAGCCGGAGCCGCAGCAGAAGCTGCAATTCTCTCCGGCCGACGGCATGCAGGACGCGCCCGCCTGTTCCGAATGCGGCGGCCTGATGACCCGCAACGGTTCCTGCTACAAGTGCGAGAACTGCGGCGGCACCTCCGGCTGCTCTTAGTCCGAATCTGATTGGGGGAGTCGGCCGGTGCCGGACGACTCCCCTTTTCTGATCCTGCCGTCTCCTCCGCTGGTCGCCTCGCACCTTACCCGTTTTGCCCCGCCCCAGTCCCAGAGCGTAAGCGACGGGCTCAACCCTGCTCCGCAACAAAGCCAGGCCGGCCGGAGCGACTGCCGCGAGTTCAGCCGCGGAATCCACCCCGCACCAGGCCCCGAATCCATCCGTCGAATCAGCCCGCCCGACTCGGTTCCTGTCGCCGTCACGACCTTCCCTTCGGTGTGCAATACCGGAGCGCGGCCTTCCGATCCCGTCCGCATCGCCCGCGGGGCGGACACAGAGAAGTTCACGCGGGAATTGGGCGCGCGTCACTACATCGACAGCACCACCTCCGATGTGTCCGCCGCCCTCCAGAAACTCGGGGGAGCCCGCGTGATTCTGGCCACGGTGACCGACGCCGATGCCATGTCCGCCGCGATGGGCGGCCTCGGGTACAAGGGTGAATTTGTGATCCTCGGTGTGCCCGGCAAGCCGGTCCAGGCCGCCGTGCTCGGCCTCGTCCTGCAGCGCCAGTCGATTCGCGGTTGGCCCACTGGTACGTCGATCGACTCTGAAGACACGCTCAAGTTCAGTGAGATCAGCGGCGTGCTCCCGTTGATCGAAAAGTATCCGCTGGAGCAGACCTCGGACGCCGACGACCGCATAATCAGTGGCTACGCGCGCTTCCGGGTATTCCGGGAAACGGAGTTCTGATCCAGAAATAGAGGGACGGGCCGGTCAGGCCCAGTGCAGGGCGCACTGCTGGTAGGGTGCGGCTCGCTCCCCCCAGCAGCGCTTCCGCCGGCCTCTCTCTCAACGTGGCTCTTCCATGCCTATGCGTGCGTGAGTCAGGGCGCGATGCGAATGAGCACCGTCCCATGCGATCGCACAGTGGCCGTGAATTGTTCGGTGATTTGACCCAGGTCCTCGTGCCTCCACACGTCACGCAAGTGCCTTGGCCTGTTCCGATCAAGGTCGCTCCATCGCACCGAGACTTCGGCGTCCTCCTGGCCACGATTGAACAGAGCGATTGCATACGCCCCGCCTGCTAGCGGCCTGGACCAGACCTCTGTATCGCCGTCCTTGCGCAGTCTCCTGGCCGGCTGACCCAGGCTGTCCTGGTTGATCGCGATTACTTCGCGATTCAGCAGAATCTCTTTGGTCTCGGACGACATGTTGCGCACGTCATTCCCCGCGATGAGCGGCGCGGCGAGCATCGCCCACAGGCTGAAGTGGGTTCGGTACTCCAGCGTCGTCATATGCGTGTTACCGACTTCGAGCATGTCGGGATCGTTCCAATGCCCCGGTCCGCCGAAGGCAGCCAGTGCGCTTTGCGAGAATCCAATCTCCGCCATGGATGTCCAGCGGTCCTGGATGTCCATCGTCGTCCGCCACAGGTTTGCGCCCACGGATGGACCCCACTTCTGCACTTCCGCCAGCCCATACTGGCAGAGGCCATATACCATCGGGCGGCCTGTGGCGCGGAGGGCCTCACCCATCTTCTGGTACACAGCCCGCATATCTTCGTTCTTCCAGATCCGTGAGGCGCTGCACCAGTCGTACTTGAGATAATCAATACCCCAGGTGGCCCAGGTTCTGGCATCGAGCTCCTCGTGAGCATAGCTGCCCTCGAAGCCGCCGCAAGTCCGAGGTCCCGGAGAAGAATAGATCCCCAGCTTCAGCCCCTTGGAATGCACGTAGTCGGCGAGAGCCTTCATGTCGGGGAAGCCGGAATTCGGCTGCAGAACGCCGCTCTCGTCCCGTTTCCCCTGCCAGCCATCGTCGATATTCACGTAGGTGTAGCCGGCATCCCCCATCCCACTGGCCACCATGGCGTCCGCTACCGAGCGGATCGTTTTATCGTCGATCTTCGCTCCAAACTTGTTCCAACTGCTCCAGCCCATGGGTGGTGTTGGCGAGAGGCCGTTCCGCGGAAGTTCTGTGATAGAGGGCAGGGCAATCTTGGGGAGGGAATTGTAATCGATGCCAGGCGCCCGGTTGGATGGCGTGGGCGTTCCCCGGCGCGCAGTCACCGTGGCGCTTCCGAACGGTGCACCCTGAGGACCGCCGCCCGGCCCGCCCTGGGCCATGCCCGGAGGCGGCGCCGGCATGGCCAGTTCCACCTCCAAGGCATCCCCTGCGATTTTGCCTTTCACCACCCGCTTCTGCACGTTTCCGAAGAATTCCGTTTCGACAGTCATCTCGAAGCGGTCGCCTTCCAGTTTTCCTCCGGTAATCGGGAAGTCGCCGAAGGGCATCCGCTGCGTTCCGGTGATCCTGCCCTTTTCGACCTTCAACTCATAGACGATTTCCATTTCGCCCATGGGGCTGTTCTGCTTGGCGACCCATGTTCCCGAGATGTCTTTGTTCTGCGCGCCAAGAGAGATCCAGGCTGCCAGCAATACTGTGATCGCTGTCCTCATGATGGGCCCCCAGTTACGGCTTGACGCGCTTCGCCACCATTTCCATGCTGTTGTCGCCCACCTCCACCTTTAGCTTCATCTCATCGCCCGAAACGGTCCCCTTGTGCACGACCTTCATCTGATCGGTTTCGATGGCGAAGCTGATGCGATCGCCGTCGATTGTGCCGTCGGTGATCTTCATCTCGCCCATCTCTCCGGAGGCCTTCCCCGTGATCTTGTTCCCGTCCACCTTCAGGTCGAACGTGAGCTGCATCGACCCGTTGGGGCCTTCCATGGTTGCCTTCCATTTACCGGCGACATCGGCCGCAAAAGCTGAGACCGCCATCGTGAGCATCAGAATGACCGCTGTGATTCGCATTGTTTTCTTCCTTTCGATCGGTGTCACATAACAGGAAAACCGGCATTCGTGGTGACTCCTGCGGTCACCGCGTTATCTTTCCGTGAGTTGCTTCAATGCCCTGGCGGGCGATGCGGACGAGGGGCCACGGGCCCTGCGGGACTCAGCCCGGTGAATCTTGGATGGTTATCGGCTGACGTCTTGTCTCCTTCCAATCCGGCTGTCGGCCACGGGATCGTTCTGTTCCCAACCTCCGCCAAGCGCCTTGTAGACAGACACGAGATCAATATTCACCGCCGCCCTGCTCTGAACCACAGAATCCTCCGCGGTGTTTAACGAGCGCTGCGCGTCCAATACATCGAGAAAGTTCGTGAGCCCGTGCGTATAGCGATTCAACGCCAGTGTTGCCGCCTTTTGCAACTGACTCACCTGTTGCTCCAATGCGGCCAGCCGCTGCTGGTCCGCCCGATGCGAGGTAAGGGCATTCTCGACATCCTGGAACGCGGTCAATACTGACTTTTGGTACGTCAGATACTGCTGGTCGCGCCTGGCCTCGTATGTTCGGATGTTGGCTTTGGTCGCGGGGTAGTTGAGCAGCCCCCACTTGATCTGGGGACCTAGTGTGTAGAACCGGGCCGCCGCGTTCGCGAGATGCAGGGCGTCGCCCGTCTGGCCTCCATACTGCGCCGTCAGGCTGATGGACGGAAAGAGGCTTGCCACCTGAACGCCCACTCTCGCAGTGGCCGCGGCAAGGTTCCGCTCTGCCTGCCGGATGTCGGGACGCCGGCGTAACAGGTCCGAGGGTAATCCCACCGGGATCTCGCTCGGTGAGGCTGGAATACCGCCTGCCTCGTTCAGTTCGGGTGTGAGAGTGGCCGGATTCTCGCCCAGGAGGACAGAAATTGCGTGGATCATCTGGGCAGCGCTCGCCTCCAGAGTCGGAATCGACGCCTGAGTCTGCGAAAGGCTGGCCGCCGCATTGGCTACGTCCAGATCGGTCACCAGGCCGGCTTTGTAGCGCACTTCGGTGATCCTCAGGGTATCCTTGCGCGTGGCTTCTGTTCGCCGCGCCACAGCCAGTTGCTCCTGGTACTGGCGGAGCTGCAGATAGTCCCTCGAGACTTCGGCCACGGCGCTTACCAGCGTGTTGCGCAAGCTGTCCTCATACGATTGCGCGTCCGCGCTTGCTGCCTCGATCTGGTGCCTGACGCCGCCAAAGAGGTCCAGCTCATAGCTTGCGTCCAGATACGATTGGTAAGAACTGTACGTCGTGGGGATCAGCGTCCCTCCGCCGAGTTTCGGAATCTGCGGATTGTCCGAGCTCGTCCGGCTGCGCGAGTAGTTGAAGTTCGCATTGCCGGCGGGCAGTCGCTTGCTGGCCTGCGTGTTCTTGAATGTTGCGCGTGCCTCCAGCAGACGCGCCTTCGCCACCTTCACATCGAGGTTGCTGCCGATTGCGCGCTCAACCAGCGAAGAGAGCTTCTGGTCATGAAACGTCCGCCACCAGTCGGCCAGTGCTGCCACGTCCGCCGCGGGCTTCTGCCCTTGCATCTCCGAGAATGCTTCCGGGGTCTTCACGACGGGAGCGCGATACTTCGGTCCCACGGCGCATCCCGCCAGCAGGAAGAGAGCCGCGACCGCCGGAACCGCATACCGCCGCGTCATGGCCTGCCTCCCGTCACTGGACCATTGCTCTGCGACTGCCGCGCGCCGGGGTCGGGCAGCGGCTTTGCCTGGATGTACACATCCATCTGCTGTCCTGCATACAGACGGAAGGCCTCGGGTTGCCGGAGCGAATAGACCACCTGCAACACGCGCGTATCCACGCGCTCAGTCGCCGCGCCAGTCAGCGATTTCTTGGGCACCACATAGGGCTCGACACGAACAAAAGTCAGCGGCACCTTGAGATCCGCCCGTCCGCGCGGATAGGCGGCCGCCGGTTGTCCGCGTTCCACACGCCACGCGTCCTGTTCATCTACGTCCACCCGGACATTCAGGACGACGTTGTTGCCCACCAGCATTAGCGCATCGTCGGTCTGGCCGGCGGGTGCGTACTCACCGGCGTGGATCTTCAACTGCATCACTTCCCCATCGAGCGGCGACCGTACGGTCAGTCGCTCCAACTCCTCCTGGGCTTGCATCACCTGCGCACGGGCCTGCTCCACCGCAGCCTGCTGCACACGGATCTCGGGGGCCCATGTGCCTCTCTTCAACCGATCCAATTCCGCCTGCTGGTAAGCGGATGCCGCCTCGCGCTGCCTCACCGCGTTCCGTGCCTGATTCACTTCATCCAGGCTGACGGCGCGGTTGTCATCTCCATAGGCAGACTCTCGTAGTGCCAACTGAGTGCGGGCGTCGTCCAGTTGAGCCTTGCTCTGCGCCACCTGTTGCTCCTGCTTGGTGATCTCTTCCTGACGATTGCCCGCGCGCAACTTCTCGAGCGTCGCCGCGGCCGATTCCACCGCCGCCTGGTAGCGCGCGATCTCAGCCCGCTTAGGCCCCTCGTCCAGTTGCCACAGGGGTTGGCCCTTGCGAACGGCGTCGCCGACTTTCACAAACACCCGCGCCACCAGGCCGCCGCTCGAACTGCCCACCTTGACGTTTTCAGTCGATGCCTCGATGAGGCCGGCGCCCGACACGTAAGCTGGAAACGGTGCCTGGGACGGCTCGGCCACGGGCTTCGCCTTCATGGGCGGCTTGGACGTCGCCCTGACCATGAACAGGCCCAGGGCCAGCCCTGCCAAGGCCAAAACCGGAAGTGCATATTTGCGAATCATTGAACCCTCTCCGACGCCAGAAACTCCTGGTGTGAGTTGAAAACCCTCTGGACCCTGCCATCGTCCATCTGCGCGATGCGATCGGCATACCGATAAATGCGGCTGTCATGCGTCACAATGATGAGCGCCCGCCCTTCGCCCGTTGCCACTGACCGCAGCAGTTCCACGACATGCTGTCCGGTGATGTGGTCCAACGCGCTGGTCGGCTCGTCGCAAACGATCAGGTTGGGACCATGGACGATCGCCCGCGCGATGGCCACCCGCTGTTGCTGTCCGCCGGACAGGCTCGCCGGCCGGGCGTCCGTGCGGTCGCCCAACTCCACTTTCTTGAGTGCTTCGTCCGCTTTGCGCAGAGCCTCCCCATATCCGGCACCGTTCAGCAGCAGGGGGATGGCGACGTTTTCACGCAGCGACAAGGATCCGATCAGGTTGAACTGCTGGAACACAAATCCGATGTGTTCGCCCCGGTAACGCGTGCGTTTGCGGTCACTCAGGGCGTTGAGGTTCCTCCCGAACACGAGGCACTCGCCTTCGCTCGGATCCAGGACGCCCGCCACCGTCGAGATCAACGTCGTCTTGCCGCAGCCCGACGGACCAACCAGCATCATTACCTCACCCTGCCGCACGTCAAGGTCGACTCCGCGCAACGCCTGCACTTCGGCGGTTCCGGCGCCGAATACCTTCTTTAGCCCGCGGCACATCACCGCATTTTCGCCATTTGTTTCCATGACTAGCCTCTGAACACGATGCCCGGCTCCAGCCGGATCACCTTCCTCAAACTCACGGCCGCGGCAATCGTCACGATTCCGACAACCACAACTCCGGTTGCTACCAGCACGTACCAGGGCAGTGTGAAGCTGATCATGCTGTCCTGCATTGCCAGCCCCATCAGGCACGCAAGCCCCGTGCCGGTCCCGAATCCGAGCGCGCCCACCAGTGCCGCCTGCATCAGGATCATTGAGAGCAGAGTGCCGTTACCCGCGCCCATGGCCTTCAACGCGCCAAAGTGGCGAAGATTGTCCATCGTGAAGTTGTAAAAGGTCTGCCCGGCGATGAGCGTTCCGATCAGGAAGGCGATGAATGCCGACAGTCCGAAATTGATCACAATGCTGGTTTCGGTGATGAAGTAGTTCAGGGTCTTGGCAATGAACTGGTCGGAGGTGTAGGCGGCCAGTCCAGTCACGCGGCCCACCCGTGCTGCCACCGCCTCGGCCGACTGTCCTCTTTGAGGCGCCGCCAATATATAGGACAGGTTCTTCCGCTGCGCCGGCACAATGGACAACGCCCGGTTGTAGGTCGTGTAAACGACAGGCATCGATTGGAAGCCGCGCTCCACCTCGCAGAAACCGGCCACGATTACCCGGTGATCGTTGAGTTCGAGCGTCTCTCCGGCTTTCAGCGGCGTCTTCGTGCCATCTTTGTTGACATGAGCTAGCTTGTCCATTGCGCTCATCACATCGACAACCACTGCCTCGCCCTGCCGGAGGTCACTCAGTTTGCCTTCGACCATGCGCGCAGGACCGCCAATGAATGTCGTATCGTCGAGTCCGTACAACGCCACACCGACGTTCGTTCCGTCCTCCAGCTTTGCCTGAACGCTGCCCTTGTATAACTGGACGGCCCAGGCAACGCCCTCGACGCTACGCACCCGCCCCAACTGACCATCCGTCATCGGTTGGGAGTCATCGATGTAACGCACCTTCTGGTCCATCACCCAGATGTCCGCGTTCACGGCGCTGATGCCCGAATACATCTGCTGCATGATGCCGGCGAACATGGCCAGTTGTTGAACCAGCAGGAGGGATGCGAACATCACGCCGGCGACGATGCCGAAGTACTTTCCGGTGTCGCCCATCAACATATGCAGCGCGATTCTTCTCATCAGGTCTCCATGTCTTCACCATTCTGAAATTATTGCACCGTGCAAGTAATTGGATGCTCCCACCTCGGGAGCATTCCCGGCCGTTGTTTGTTCGTCTTCGCCCTAGATCTGGCGGCTGAGCTTGCCCAGCAGCTCGAGGAGGATCTCACGCTCGCCGTTGCTCAGGGGCTCGAGCATCCGTTCCGCTACCTGTAGCTGCGAGCTCAGGAAACGATCGTGCATCAGTCTGCCCTTGGGGGCCTGCTGGACGACCACGATGCGCCGGTCTTCTGTCGAACGGGCCCTTTGGACTAACTCCTTGGTTTCCATGCGGTCGATGATCCTGGTAACCGTGCTCAGCGGGGCCGGCAAGGCAGCCGCGAGATCGGTCATGATCATCTCGCCCCGCTCCCCGAGCAGAAACAGGACTCTGATTTCCCTAGGCGACAGCTCGACATCCGGCAGCGGGTGGCCGTCCAATAGCTCCATCGGAGGCTCCAACAGCTTCGCCAGGCAGGCTTGTAATGTCCGCGCCTGACGCTTTACCTTGGAGTCGGCCTTCCCTGTCTCAGTTCGTGCCACTAGTTGCATTCTGCAATCATTAAGGTTCAGAGTCAACCGGCCTTCTGCAAGGATTTGTAAAGCGCCGATTCCGTATGCAAGCAGAAGGTTGATAGGCTCCGGGACAGACGAACGCACCCGGCGCGCCGCCAGCGTTCCAGGATTGCTGGTAACTGCCGCCACCCGCCAGAAGCAGGATGCGCGGAGATTTCACGCGATGGCGAGAACGTGGGTGGCGGGAAAAGGGGGGCGCCCAAGCCGCAAATTACGGTAGATTATTATGCCTGGAGGGCAATTGGGATACCTGAGTGAAAATCCTTGCGGCCGGAGTCTTGCTCCGCCGCAGGCGACCGAGGCCCAGATCGGCCCGCTGGAGTTTACACCCTATTTGGGGGCAGGCTGCCAACCCCTCGCCGCCGCAAGATGAATCCGCTTCCACGGTTGCTGCCGTATCTCAAGAGGAAATTCGCATGACCTGGTCATCACTGCTTCTCTCCACCATCCTGCTCGGCTCCGCCGTACTCTCTGCCCAGCACGCCCATCCGGCCGCGCCTCCCGGCGAGAAACCGGTCGAACTCCTGGGCCACCTCGGACCGTACTCCCACCGCATTGCCACCGCCAATTCGGATGCCCAGAAGTTCTTCGACCAGGGTCTCAACCTGATGTACGGCTTCAACCGTTATGAGGCGCTGCGCTCCTTCCGCAAGGCCGCCGAACTCGACCCCCGGGCGCCCATGCCGCTGTGGGGCATCGCCATGGCCCTCGGCCCCCACATCAATATGGATATGGACGCCGACACCAATTTGAAGGATGGTTGCGCCGCACTCTCCACGGCCGCCACCCTGGCCGCCTCTCCTTACGAGAAAGACTATCTGTCCGCGGCGGCCAGCCGATGTCCGGACTACGAGCCCGACCGGGCGATCGATGCGTTCCGAAAACTGCACGAGCAGTACCCCGACGATCCCGACGCGGCTGCCCTCTACGCGGAGAGCGTCATGGTCAAATTCCGCTGGAATTGGTGGCGCGCCGATGGTACGCCGGCGGACGGAATGGCCCGGGCCGTCGAAGTGCTGGAGCAGGTGATGCGCCGCAACCCGAACCATCCTGGAGCGAATCACTTCTACATCCACGCGGTGGAGATGTCCCCTTCACCGGAGCGCGCCGTGCCCTCCGCCCAGCGCCTGATGGCCATCATGCCCGCCGCCGGCCACATGGTCCATATGCCCGGCCACATCTGGGTCATCCTCGGTGAATGGGAAACCGCGGCCGATGTGAACGAGCGTGCGGCCCAGGTCGACCGGGAATACTTCGCCCGCACCGGGGTCCAGAGCGGTTACCTCGGCTACTATCTCCACAACCTGCACTTCATTGCCTATGCCCGGGGCATGCAGGGGAGCGCCCAGCAGGCCATCAACGCCGCGGACCTGATGGTGAAGGAGTCCGCCCCCATGGTGGAATCCATGCCCGAGATGCTGGACGCGTTTGCGCCCTACGCCATCTTCATGCGGCTCCGTTTCCAGCGGTGGGACGACCTGCTGACACTCCCCAAGCCACCGGCGAAACTGCTGGCGACCACTGCGCTCTGGCACTGGGCCCGGGCTCTGTCCTTCTCAAGCAAGGGCGACAAGCCGGCAGCGGCCCGCGAAGCCGCGCTGTTCCAGGACGCACGCGCCAAGGTCCCGCCGCAGTGGCCCTGGATGACCAGCAAGTCTGTCAAAGTACTGGCGATGGCGGAGGCCATCCTGCAAGCCCGGTTCGCCGCGGACGCAGCCGCGGCCATCCCCCAATGGCGCAACGCGGTCGAACTGCAGGATGCCCTGAATTACGACGAGCCGCCCCCGTGGTACATGCCTCTCAGGGAATCGCTGGGCGCCGCCCTGCTGCGGTCAGGCGATGCGGCCGCAGCCGAAGCCGTCTTCCGGGAAGGCGCCCGCCGCTCCGTCCGCAACGGCCGCATGTTGTTCGGCCTGATGAAATCCCTGGAAGCCCAGCAGAAACTGGAAGCAGCCGAATTCGTCCGCCGCGAATACGAGCGCGAATGGAAAGCCCCGGCTCCGGCCATCCAACTGGGGCAGATGTAGCGCCCGCAACCAGTCGCCTCGCCTCAAGGCCGATTTCCTGTCGCCAATCACCACACCCGCGCATCCAACCTCTCAACGAAATCTGGGATGCTTCGCCGTGCGCAAAGCAACCCAGTGGAAGGAATCGTACGAATGAAAGCAAGATACGTAGAGGTGCAGAATGCTGGCGGGCCCCTCACCGTAGTCAGCCGGGAAGTGCCGGATCCGGCGGCCCGCGAGGTGAGGGTGCGCGTCCAGGCGTGTGGCGTCTGTCACAGCGATGCCCTGACGGTCGGCGGCCTGCTGCCCACGATCAAATACCCTCGCGTGCCCGGCCACGAGATCGTGGGTGTCGTCGACGCCGTTGGCCCGGACGTGCCCCAGTGGAGCATCGGTCAACGCGTCGGCATCGGCTGGTATGGCGGCCATTGCGGACGCTGTGAACCCTGCCGGCGCGGCGACCATGTCGCCTGCCAGAATGCCTCGATCCCGGGCCTCACCTACGACGGCGGCTATGCCGACTATGTTGTAGCGCCCGCCGAAGCGCTCGCGGCGATCCCCGATTCCCTGGCCAGCGCCGAGGCTGCCCCGCTGCTCTGTGCGGGCATCACAACCTTCAATTCACTGCGCAACACCGGAGCGCGGCCTCCTGATACCGTCGCCATCCTGGGCATGGGCGGCTTGGGCCACCTGGGTGTCCAGTTCGCCGCGAAGATGGGCTTCAACACCGTCGCCATTGCCCGCGGAGCGGACAAAGAGAAGTTCGCTCGCGAATTGGGCGCGCGTCACTACATCGACAGCACTACCTCCGATGTGTCCGCGGCCCTCCAGAAACTCGGGGGCGCCCGCGTGATTCTGGCTACGGTGACCGACGCCGATGCCATGTCCGCCGCGATGGGCGGCCTCGGGTACAAGGGTGAATTTGTGATCCTCGGCGTGCCCGGCAAGCCGGTCCAGGCCTCTGTGCTCGGTCTCGTCCTGCAGCGCCAGTCGATTCGCGGTTGGCCCAGCGGCACGTCCATCGACTCTGAAGACACGCTCAAGTTCAGTGAGATTAGCGGCGTGCTGCCGTTGATCGAAAAGTATCCGCTGGAGAAGGCCTCGGCGGCCTACGACCGCATGATGAGCGGCAAGGCGCGCTTCCGGGTCGTCCTGGAAACCGGCTCCTGATCCGGGCGTAGGGGGGCCGAACCCATCGAACCTGTCGCGCCCGGTACTGCTGGTCCGGGGGAGGCACTCTCCTCTCCCGGCCTTGCTCCCAGCGACACGCGAAAACACCGGCGTGGCGGCGCGGCGTGAGGTTCGGACCTCACTCCCCCAATCTGCGAAACTGAGCCATGGGCCACCAGGACAATTCCTCCCTCCGCGCGCATCTCGACAACCTGCTGCGAATGGAAGGCGCGCACCTCTCCTTCGAGGACGCGTTGGCTGACTTTCCCTCGGCCCTGCGCGGGGTAAAGCCGCCAGGTGCACCTCATTCGGCCTGGGAACTGCTCGAGCATTTACGCCTCGCGCAGGAAGATATTCTCGACTTCAGCCGCAATCCCGCGTATGTCGACAGGACGTTCCCCGATGACTATTGGCCGGCGAGCGCGGAACCACCCAGCGACGAGGCGTGGCAGCGATCGGTAAGCCAGTTTCAGCAGGACCTGGCGGAGATGCGCGCGCTCATAGCGGATGCCGCGCACGACCTCTACGCACCTTTGCCCCACGGCACAGGCCAGACCCTGCTGCGGGAAGCCTTGCTGGTGGCGGACCACAACTCATACCACCTGGGACAACTGGTCTTTCTCCGCAAATTACTGGAAGGCTGACAGCCGGTGGCCGGCTTCTCGCGGCTGCACGGCCCCTGCCTCATTCAGCTACGCGCGACGGCGGCGGAGAAGAGCCAGGACGCCGATGCCGGAGAGGATCAGCAGGTTGGTGGAGGGCTCGGGGACTTCCGCCAGGGAGAAAGCCCTGTCGCTGCCGCGGACGAATGTGCCCGACACGCTGCCGGCGCTCAAGCTTTCCTGGTAAGTTGCGTTGTCCCCGCCGGTTCCGGCCACCAACCCAAGGAGGTTAAAGAAGGTGGGCCCGTTGCTCCACGGGGAGAACCAGTAAGTAGTGGCCGCGGTAGCGGCGAACGGAGAAAGGTTCGCCGAGAATTGGTAAACGGTGACGGCTTCCGCTCCGAAAAACCCGGTCCCGAGATTCTGCACCGTCACGTCAGCCAGATTCAGCGTGGTGTTGGAAAGCTGTGCTCCAGGTACTCCGGCAGCGTCGGCGTAAAACGACACCTGCCAGGAGGATGTATTCGGAGTTCCGTTTGCGAGGGCAGAATCGAGGTAGATGCCATACCAGGTTGCCTGGCCTATCACGGCCGAGGATGCCAGCGAAAAATTATCGTAAGTCCGCCATCCGTTGACCGCGGCGTCCACGTGGGATGTCCAGACGCTGCCCACATTGTTGCCCGAAGTCCAAACTAGGGGTTGTGTGTAAAGTGTGGCTCCCGAGGCGAAAGACACAGAGAGCAGACTGATAATAGTAAGGCTTCCCAGTTGCATGGTGAGAAAGACTATCACAAGACTTGCGGATTGTGCAAATAGTTTCTCTGCTGTCCAAAACAAGTTGAGAGTGAATGTTTCAGGCATGCCACGTCATCTGTCTGTTTGGACACTGCCTCCGAAGTTTGCTCACACAAGATGCACTGACAAGATTCCTCATGCCAGGTCCAACCGCCAGTTGGCGATGACGGAGGCTGTGTCGAGCAATTGTTGGGCAGGTAATAGGCGTCAACTGGCCGCAGGCGAACTAGGCGCGCTCATGTTTCTTGGTTTCGTCGTGGAGAATTACAAATCCAAGGCCGGTAGCGATATCGCAAGCCGCAACGCGCACCAGCTAAATGGAGACGGCCCCCGATAACACGGAACGGCCCGCCAAGGACTCTTCGTTAGATTGCCGTTTGGGTTCGGTCCGTGAGCCTTCAAGGGACAAGGGACCGCCGTAATTATATTTTCCCCATTTCTCCAGTAGTAGGACCGGCTTCCCACCCCAATTGATGGCGGTCACCAACCCGAGTTAATTCAGCGCGATTCAGACCAACGAGAACATTCCTTGGACCACGAATCCGGTAATCGCCCCCAGGACTAACTGGATGCTGGGCCTCAGTGAGAGCGCCACGACGCAGAGAGTGACCCTCGCGACTCTCAAGGTTCGCCGGGCCGCCCAAGCGCATGGAGTCGCAAACGTGAGTCAGTGCATAACTCGCGGAAAGTCCCCACCAACCCGGCCGCACGGCCCCTGTGTCCACAAAGCGGCGATCCGTGTTCCGAGCCGCGACTGGAAGCAGCGGGGAGACAACAAACAGCCGCCACCCAACGGCCGAGCGAGCCAGCCTCCCCATCCGAGCGTGTTCAGCCAAGTCCACAACCGATCCCGGGCGCATCCTCCGCCGCTCCACCACCAACCCCTCCTGCGCCGCCCCGTGACAACGCGTAGAATGATCAGAACACCCTGGAGGGACCACATGCCCAAGAATCCGTGGATGCACAAGCTCTGCGCAGCCTGCCTCTGGACCGGCGCCCTGGCCAGTGGCGGCACGCTCTACCAATACGAAAGCTTCTCCTACCCGTCCGGCTCGAGCCTCTTCCTGCAGAACGGCGGCTCCGGCTGGTCCGGAACCTGGGGCACGCCCGGCGGCCTCGACGCAACCATTGGAGCCGCTTCGCTCACCTCCGGAGCCTTGGCGGTCTCCGGCGGCTCACTCTCCACGCCCGGCTCGCAACCGCCCAATCAGGGTTCGTCGGTCGCCACCTGGGTCCGCTACCTGGGCACGCAACAAGGCGCCGACAACACCACGGTCTACCTCAGCTTTCTGCTGCGGCCCGATGCCGGCTTCGGCTACTACGGCGGCCTGAACATCGGCTCGGTATTCGCCGGCCTGTCCGGCAACCAGTCCTTCTACGGCCTGGAAGGCCCGGTCAACGACCTCAGCCTCTCGTCCGTGCCCGTGGTCGCCGGGCAGACTGTTCTCTTCGTCCTCAGGGCCGACTTCCATCCTGGCAACGATTCCCTCTCGTTGTACCTGAATCCCACCCCGGGTCTACCGGAACCAGGCGTCGCGGACGCAACGAAAACAAACCTGGACGTGGGCCTGATCGACTTTCTGACGATCAACAACTACGGCGGCTTCACAATGGATGAGCTCCGCATCGGCTCGACCTTCGAATCCGTGACGCCCACCGGAATTCCCGAGCCGTCCTACGCAGCGGGCGTCGCCTTGGCCGCGGCCCTGCTGGCGTGGGCGCACCGCAAGCGCCACCCCCGCGTCTAAATCGCTCACATCCGTCCCAAACCGCACGAAAACCGCAATCCATAGCCAGCTCCCGCGTGGCCGGAATTTGGCGTACCTTCCCCTCGCCTACCTCGCCACTTCCACCGGAAACCCCAGCTCCGTCCACAGTGGGAACCCGCCCTCCAGCGGCCGGACCAGCCGCACCCCTCTCCGCTGCAGCCGGATCGCCGCCGCCGCCGCACTGGACACCTCATTCGGGCACGAGCAATAGAGAATCATCTCTGCTTCCGGGAAAGCCGGTACAAACGCGTCCAACTCCTCCTCTGTCAGCACAAAGGACCCGGGAATCCGCCCGGCCTCCCACTCGAATGAATTCCGCAGGTCGACAATCGTCACCGCTTCGCCCAACTCCAGTCGTCGTTTCAACTCCATCGGTGCAATCCGCGCCACCCGCAGTGCACGGTGCACCCGTCTTCTCTCGAAGTACTTAAATAGGAGATACACCACGAGCGCGCCTGCCGCGGCGAGGCCCACCCATCCGCCCAGCCGCTCCGTCTGGAAGGCAATCGCATCCATCTGGCCGCGAAAGCACCAGCCGGCCAACAGAAAGACTCCAGCCCATAACCCCGCACCCGCGCCATCCATGGCGAGGAACCACCCAATACCCAGCCCATACACGCCCGCCATCGGAGGAGCCACCGTCCCCAATCCCGGCACAAACTTGGCGAACAGCAGCCAGCGTGTCCCGTGTTTGGAATACGCCAGGTTGGTCCGCCGCACGCACGCATCCGGCTCCAGCGAGATCCTGCACAGCAGTCGCAGCACCGGCAGCCCGCGCGTCTTTCCCAGGTAATACCAGAGCGAATCCCCAATCAGCGAAGCTCCCACCGCCAGCAGCCACGCCGCCGCCAGGTTCAGTTCGCCCAATCCGGCCAGGGCGCCGGCGGCCAGCAGCAGCGGAGCGGCCGGCAAGGGCAACCCGAGCTGCTCCAGCAGAACGCACCCGAACAGCGCGGCGTAACCGTAATGCCCGAGAAACGCGACCATTCCACTCATGCCGTCCACCCCCGCTCGCTGGAACATCTTGCGTCATACCGGCCGGAACCGGCCTGCCGGCTTGCTTGTTTATTCTTGACCACGAATAGAAGATAGCCTGGGGATCCTTCCCAGGGCTTGAACACATCAGCTAAACTTCTTCGACAAAGCAGCTACAGTAAGAGCCGGAGGCCCCCCTGACCGCACCGCCCAACGACGCAGCCTACCGCTGGCTGAGCGAACCCCGCTGGTACCTCTGGGACGGTGGCTTTCTCCTCATCGGCCGCGCCCGGGGCGTGGTCCCGCCGCACGCGCACCACGCCATCCAGATCGTCATCTCGCTCGATGACCCCATCGCGGTAGCGGGCCGGGACGGGCAATGGCGCCAGGCGCACGGCATCATCGTCCAGCCCGACGCCGTCCACTCCTTCGACTGCAGCGGAGCCTTCGGCGCCATGCTCTTCGTCGATCCGGAAGCCAGCGAAGGAGCCTGGCTGCGCGCCGTGCTCACCGAGGACATCACCACTCTCTCCGAGGCCCGTCTCGCGGCCCCCGTATCAGAACTGCGCAGCTTCACGGATGTCCCCATGCCCCCCGCGGCAAACGGAGCCGCGAACGCAAGTGAGCGGATAACCCGCCGAAACGCTCCAACCCACCCAGCAGTGCGGCCCGCGACCCGCGCGTCTTCAGGGGAGCAACCCTGCCCACCCCCGGAAGCCTGCGCGCTCATCCGCCACTGCGCCCAAGCCCTAAGCTCCGGCCCCCCGCCGCGCCGCCGCCTGGACCCGCGGGTCACCAAAGTCTTGCACCACATCCAGGTCTCTGATGACCTGCGCATCTCCCTGGAGGCCGCCGCCGCGCTGGCCTTCCTCTCGCCCAGCCGGTTCGCCCACCTCTTCCGGCAGCAGGTGGGCCTTCCCTTCAGCCGCTACATGCTGTGGCGCAAGCTGACCCGCGCGATGCTGGCCATAGGCTCCCAGCGCACGATCGCGGACGCCGCCCAGGCCGCGGACTTCGCCGACGCCGCCCACCTGACGCGCACCTTCAATCAGATGGTGGGCATGGCCCCATCCGTCTTAATGCGCGGCACTTTCACCGAAATCCCCTCCCCGTTCAACACGACCCCGCAGTAGCCAACCCGCGGTCAATCCGAATCTGCTACAGCCGCTGATGGGGCAGCACTCATCTTGTGGGGCGGCATTCATGCTGCGCGGATCTTCAGCTCCGCCCCTTCCGCCCCGGAATCAGCAGTCGCGCGTGCAGCACCCCTCCAGCCTTCCAAGAACCTGCTTCCAACGAGGACCCCCCACTGGCGGCGCAGTTTGGTCACGTGACCATATGGCGTCATGACCAGTCCCCTCGCACGTCGGCCCACCGCAATCCAGGCCAACTCCGCGGCAATCGGGAGGCCTTCCACGAATAGCCGCCCGGATTGAATCTGGTCGATGTCGTCCCTCGCAATTGGGCAGTCGTCCCCCTACCCGCGAGCTGGGCCTCTACGTGCTCTGAGAGCAGGTAGTCCTCTCCGGAGACGGGGCGGTGCCCCCGCTCCGCGGACTGGCGCCGCAGCGGACCAGGCCGTCTCCGCGAGGCGTAATCCAACGTACGGAAAAGGAGGCAGATTCCGGATGAGCCGCTTGGCCACATTCTTCAAAGGGGCAGACAACGCGTTCGGGGTGTTCTTTCCGGAACGCCATGTACTGGCCGTTTTTCCGAACTTCGCTGATGCCAATGCCGCCCTGGCGGAGCTCCGTCTCGCCGGCCAGGTCGAGGAAGACGTCATCGCGGCAACCGGCGAAGAGGTGGTCCAGTTCGCCGAGGAACACCTGTACCAGGACGGTCTGTGGGGCTTGCTGATGACGGAACTGTCTCGAACCATCGGCACCGAGGCCGCCTACGCCGACAGGGATCTGGCCGCGGCGAAACGGGGCGAGGCGTTCGTCGCCGTACACTGTCCCACCGAGTCGAGGAAAGTCGAGGCTTGGAAAGTTCTCGAGACCCGGCGCCCGTTGGTCGCCCGCTACTACACCTCCAGCGGGATCGAACACATGGTGGGGGAGCTATGAACCGCGAAGTGGTGCCGGCATGAGCGCCGCTGCAGTCGCGCCCAGCCCTCTGTCCAAGCTGTTGAGCCGGCAGGAAGTCGCCGAGCGCACGCTGGCCCTCCGTTTTGAAAGGCCGTCGCACTGGTCCTTCCAGGCAGGCCAGTATCTGGACATGACTCTGATCGATCCCAAGCAAACGGATGGGGAAGGGAACACGCGAACATTCTCTATCGCGAGCAGCCCCCACGAGGCGAGCCTGATGATCGCTACACGCCTGCGGGATTCGGCCTTCAAACGCACGTTGCAGTCTCTACGGGTCGGTACGTCGGTTCATCTGACTGGTCCCGCGGGTGACCTGACACTCGACGGCGCCTCGCCGCGACCCGCCGTCCTTTTGGCGGGCGGCATCGGCATCACACCCTTCCGGAGCATGGTGCTGCGCGCGGCCGAAGAAGAACTCCCTCGCCGCATCTTCCTCTTCTATTCGAACCGACGGCCCGAGGACGCTCCCTTTCTCGAGGAACTCCAGGCGCTCGAGCGGGAAAATCCGAACTACAAACTGATTGCGACGATGACCGGAATGGCAAAATCGCAGCGGCGCTGGAACGGCGAAACCGGAAAAATTGACCGGGCGATGCTGTCCAGGTATCTCCGGAACGCCGTAGCCCCGCTCTACTACGTAGCCGGCCCGCCCCAAATGGTGCAGGCGCTCCACACGATGCTCAGTCAGGCCGGAATCCGCGAGGACGACATCCGCGCGGAGGAGTTTGCCGGGTATTGAAAGGCCTGCGGCGATGGCGCGCGAAGTGCATAAGGATCCGCGGGAGGTCCGATGACAACGATTCTTCGCAAACTCGAATGGGCGCTGTTGACCGCCGGCTTATTCATGACTGCCTGCTTGTTGCTGTCCGTTGGCACGCTGCGCGCGCAGGACGACGGCAAGAAACCTTCCAGTTACGCGCCGGTCGACATTCACGAGACTTTCTCGACCATCATGACCCGCATGGTCGCGGCCAAGCCCGAGATCATGCGGCGGCACCTGGCCCTACTCGAGCAGCGCTACGATCTCAGCAATCGCCCGGCCCAAGGCGTCCGCATGTCCGGAGGCAAGGCCGTGCAGCAGGGTGTGCGCGTCAAACTCGCCGCGGGCACAACCTGGGACCAGCTCTCCAAATTGACCCCGGACCAGATCAGGGAGCGCAGCCTCTACCCCGCCGGCTTTGAGCCTCTGCCTCATCCCAATCACCCTGAGGGCGGGATGATCTTCCCAAAGTTCGAAATCGATGAGGTGAAGAAGCAGGAGAGCCGGGACCTCACCCGCTTCGACCTGGATTACGACATTCCAGACCACTTCCTACCCGACTTTCCTCCACCCATCTTTCTGACCACCCGCACCGATCTGGGCGATGTCTCCAAAGGCAAGCTCATCACCATCGACAATTTCTATGAGGTGTTCAACGGACTCCTGAATCCCAAGCAGTTGGAGGGACTTCGCCTGCTGGTGACACCCTTCCCGCAGCAGCAGTTCAACGCCACCGAAGACCGCCGCTCTGAGCGTGTCAGCCGCGGCGTCACCTGCTTCGATTGCCATGCCAACGGCCACACCAACCGCGCCACGCATCTGGCCGGCGACGCGCGGCCGCAGGAGTTCCGGCATCGCATCAACACGCCGACCCTGCGCGGAGCCAATATTCAACGCCTCTTCGGTTCCCAGCGGGCGTTGAAGACCATCGAGGACTTCACCGAGTTTGAGCAGCGCGCCGCGTACTTTGACGGAGACCCGGTGATCGCGCAGAAGAAGGGCGTGAACATACTCGACCGCGGCAGCCAGGTCCATGCCATGGCGGAGTTTCAGGAGATTCTCGACTTCCCACCCGCGCCCAAACTCGGCGTCGACGGCAAGTTGAATCCGAAGAAGGCGGATGCGGCGGAACTGCGCGGCCAGGCCGTATTCTTTGGCAAGGGCCAGTGCGCCTCATGCCATCAGGCGCCCTATTACACCGACAACAGCATGCACAACCTCCAGACGGAGCGCTTCTTCAAGCCGCGCATGGTCAACAACATGATGTCCTACGGCGACGGGCCCATCAAGACGTTCCCGCTCCGCGGGGTGAAGGATTCACCGCCCTATCTGCATGACGGCCGGTTGCTGACCCTCGAAGATACAGTGGAGTTCTTCAATCTCGCCCTGGAGCTGCAACTGACCCCGGCCGAGAAATCGGACCTGGTCGCCTTCATGCGGGCGCTGTAGCACAACGCACTGCTCGTGGCGGGCGCCAGCGCCGCAAACGGCGGGGCCGTTCATTGGGCCGTCCCGCCCGCCGCCATTTGCCGTAGATTCACGGGAAAGCCGCACCGTCGTAACGCCAACGATACGCGCAACGCATAGACTGGTCACGACAGTCTAATCCCATGCACTCACGGCAGTCTTATCGCACGCCCCTCTTCGCCCTGGTCCTGCTCGCCTGCGCCGCCGCGCCCAGTACCCGCGCGCAAACCCAGCCCTTTCCGTTCGACCCCGCCGATCCCCGCGAATCCGTCGCCGATAACGCCCCCAAGCCGCCCTTCGTCTCTTCCGCCCGCCGCCTGCTCACGGCGCCGGAACTCAAGGACGCGCCCGACGAATGGATCGCCAACTCCCTCGACTGGGTCAACTTCATCCTCGCCAACTACCAGCCTTCTCTCGTCGAGACACCCGTCCGCCGCGCGGCCATGATCCGCCTCGACGACGTCCTCCACATCGAATCCGCGCCCCGCAAACCCATCGTCCAGCAATACTACAAGGCCCGCCTCGAAGCAGCCCTCCGCGAAATCGAAACCACCCGCGTCACCACCGGACTCCGCATCTGGAAGCTCTACAACCACGGCTTCCTCGTCCGCACCGCCAGCGTCTCCGTCGCCTTCGACATCGTGCCCGGCACTCGCGAACCCGGCTTTGCCATGCCCCAGGAATGGATCGACCGTCTCGCCGCCCAGGCCGACGCTCTCTTCATCAGCCACCAGCACGGCGACCATGCCAACCCCGACGTCGCGCGCGCCTTCCTCGCCCTCCACAAACCCGTCGTCGCCCCTGAAGACGTCTGGACCGCCGAACCCACCCTCGCCAAAGCCGTCACCCATCTCCCCCGCAATACCGGACCCGCGCAAACCCTCACCCTCGCCAATGGCCGCAGCCTCTCCGTCGTGCCCTATCCCGGCCACCAGGGCCCGCGCATCCTCGTCAACATCACCCTCGTCACCACACCCGAGGGCTTCACCCTCGTCCAGACCGGCGACCAATCCGGCTCCGAGGCCGCCGGCAGCGACTTCGACTGGATCGCCCAGATCGGCCGCGATCAAAAGGTCGACATCCTCATGCCCAACTGCTGGGCCAACGGCCTCGGCCGCATGGTCCGCGGCATCAATCCCGCCCTCGTCATCACCGGTCACGAGAACGAAATGGGACACAAGGTCGACCACCGCGAAGACTACACCCAGACCTACACGCGGCTCTTTCCCCTCCGTTATCCAGCCGTTGTCATGACCTGGGGCGAAAGCTTCTTCTATCAGCGTCCACTTCGCTAACTCGTAACCGGCTTCTCCAAAGGACAACCTCTATGGCTCATAACACCACACGTGTGTCTGCCCTTCTCAGACACTCCCTCGTGCTCCTCTGCACCGCCGGCGGACCCGCCCTGTTTGCGCAATCGTCCACCATCACCGGCCTCATCACTGACCCCAATGGCGCCAACATCCCCGAGGCGCCAGTCACCATCACCAACACCGCCACCGGCGTAGCCCGCCGCGTCCCCACCAACGGCCAGGGCTACTTCACCGCGCCTTCGCTGCCCTACGGCGACTACTCCCTCGGCATCACCGTCGCCGGCTTCCGGCCCGTCCTCCGCTCCGGCCTCCACCTCGACGAAGGCCAGGTCCTCCGCGTCGACATCAAGCTGGAACTCGGCGTCACCGTCGAACAGATCGTCGTCTCCGGAGCCCCGCCCGCCCTCGAGACCGAAACCTCCGCCCAAAGCACCGTCGTCACCTCCCAGCGCATCGTCGACCTCCCCCTCAACGGCCGCAACCCCTTCGCCTTCGCCGCCCTCGTCCCCGGCGTCCGGCCCCTCGGAGGCTTCGGCGGACTCAGCAACTCCGCCTACGGCGATGGCCGCATCTCCATCGGCGGCGGCTCGCCCTCCGTCAACAACGGCATGGTCGACGGTGTCGCCGCCGAGAATCACACCTCCGGCGGCATCCAGATCGCCCTGTCCCCCGACGCCACCCAGGAGTTCCGCATCATCACCCGCAACGCCTCGGCCGAATATGGCCGCACCGGCGGCGGCATCATCAACTTCATCTCCAAAAGCGGCACCAACGAGTTCCATGGCTCCGTCTTCGAGTACCTCCGCAACAAATCGCTCAACGCCAACGATTTCTTCAACAACCGCAGCGGCAGCCCCAAGTCCCCCTTCACCTTCAACCAGTTCGGAGCCACCCTCGGCGGACCCGTCATCCGCAATCGCACCTTCTTCTTCGTCAACTGGGAGGCCGTCCGCCAGCGCACCGGCTCCCGTGCCTTCCGCACCGTACCCACCGCCCTTCAGCGCGACGGCGACTTCTCCCAGACCCGCGACGCCAAAGGCGTCCTCATCCCCATCTACGACCCGCTCAGCAGCTCCACCGCCCGCGTCCCCTTCGCCGGCAACGTCATCCCGCGCAACCAGCTCAATGCCGTCGCCCGCGCCGCTTCCGCCTATTACCCCAACCCCACCGGCGACGGCGACCTCTACACCGGAGCCAACAACTTCTTCGGCGTCGGCTCCCAGGCCATCAATAAGGACATCCTCGGCGGCAAGTTCGATCACTACTTCACACCGGCCCGCCGCCTCGCCGGCCGCTACACCTGGGATCGCACCGAAAACGTCTATCCCACCTACTTCGGCGGCACCGTGGCCGACCCCTCCGGCGCGCCCGCCGTCTACCCCCGCAACAGCGCCGTTCTCACCTACACCGATACCCTCAGCCCCACGCTCATCCTCGAGCTGCGCGCCGGCCTCAACCGCTTCGGCATCGACCGCACCCCGCTCAGCCTCGGCTTCGACGTCACCAAAATCGGCATGGACCCCTCCGTCAATAGCCAGATCCAGATCCCGCTCTTCCCCTACTTCTCCATGTCCGACGTCTCCCCCATCGGCCAGAACCAGGGCGACATCTCCGCCCAGCGCAACAACACCTGGACCGCCGGCGGCGCCCTCACCTGGCTCAAGGGCAATCACACCCTCAAGTTCGGAGCCGAGCAGCGCATCTACCAATGGAACAGCGTCCAGGGACCCGGTCAGTTCCAACTGAACTTCGACCGCAACTTCACCAAGGGCCCCAGCCCCACCGTGGCCGCCACCAATGGCTACGGCTACGCCAGCTTCCTGCTCGGCTACGCCGCCAGTGGCACCCTCTATCGCTACAACTACCCCACCTACACGACGAAGAACTTCGCCGTCTACGTCCAGGACGACTGGAAGGCCTCGCCCAAACTCACCCTGAATCTCGGCCTGCGCTATGAATACGAGGGGCCCGGCACAGATCGCTACAACGCCATCGCCAACTTCGACCCCTACGCCACCAACACCGTCAACGGAGTGCCCCTCACCGGCTCCATCATCTTCCCTGGCACCGGCGGCCTGGGCCGCGGCGATCGCGACGCGCAGAAGGACAACTTCGGCCCGCGCGTCGGCTTGGCTTATCAGCTCCTGCCCCACACCGTGATTCGCGCCTCCTACGGCATCTACTACCTGCCCACCACCGGCATCTACGTGCGCCTCGGCTCCACCGGCTTCGAAAGCCAGACCCCCTACGTCGGCTCCACCGACGGCGGCATCACGCCCTCCGGCTCCATCACGAATCCGTTCCCCAATGGCATCGTCATGCCCTCCGGCACCACCCTCGGCGCGGCCACCGGCATCGGCACCAACGCCGCCGCCACGCTCCGCTCCCTCAAGACCGGCTACTCCCAGCAGTGGGATTTCAACATCCAGCAGCAGCTCGGCTCCTGGGCCCTCGAGCTCGGCTACATGGGCAACCGCGGCTCCGGCCTGCCTGCCTCCGCCTCGTTCCACTACCTGCCCGCCTCCGCCCGAGCCCTCGGCAGCAGTCTCCTCAACCAGGTCGCCAACCCCTACGCGGCCCTCGTTCGCTCCGGACCGCTCGCCCAGGCCAAGGTGCCCCTCGCCACCCTGCTCACCACCAGCCCTCAATACACGGCCGTCGACGTCCTCGATAGCTGGGCCGGCTCCAGCTACCACGCCGCCACCGTCCGCCTGGAGCGTCGCTTCTCCAGCGGCTTCTCCGCGCTGCTGTCCTACACGTTCTCAAAATTGCTGGATGACAATCTGGGCAATGGCGGCAATGGGTTCACTGACTCCGGCAGCAATTCCGTCCAGAATTGGGAGAACCGCCGCGCCGAGAAGGGCGTCTCCACCACCTTCCAGCCGCACCGCTTCACCGCCGCCGCCAGCTACCTGCTGCCGTTCGGCAAGAGCGGCAATCGCCTCTACCGCGCCGTCGTCGGAGGCTGGCAGGCGAATGTGATCGCCTCCCTCATGAGCGGCAACGTCATCTCCGTGACGGCCAACGCCCCCACCTATGGCGGCGATCGGCCCAACATCGCGGGCGACCCCTCGCTCGACAATCCCACCGTGGACCGCTGGCTCAACCGCGACGCCTTCACCAACATCGCGGCCTACACCCTCGGCAACGGTCCGCGCAACCTGCCGCGCACCCTCTCCCAGGCGCTGATCAACTTCGACACCTCCCTCTTCAAGGAGATCCCGGTCCGCGAGCGCTACAAGCTCCAGTTCCGCGCCGAAGCCTTCAACCTCGCCAACAAAACCACCCTGGGCAACCCCAACTCGAACATCAACTCGAATTCCTTCGGAGCCATCACCAGCCTCCGCACGAACACGGGGCCCCGCCAACTGCAATTCGCGCTGCGCCTGACGTTCTAGAGTCAGCCGTAGCCAACGCCAGTGGGGAGCGTTCCTCGAGGCCCAACGGCAGCGGGAACGTTCCTCGAGTCAAAACGCCAGCGGGAACATTCCGCGAATCCCAACGGCAGCGGGGACGTTCGTCCCCTGTCCCAAAATGCAGGCTGTTCGAAACTCCAACGGCAGCGGGGACGTTCGTCCCCTGTCCCAAAACGCAGGCTGCTCGAAACTCCAACGGCAGCCGCGGGTGGACAGGGCGCGAACGTCCCCCCACCCACCGCCAACCCGCCAGCCCCCCGTCCCACCCCCTCAAGCCACCGTCAACAGAATCGGAGCCCCCTCCGTCACCACCAGCGAATGTTCATAATGCGCCGCCAGGCTGCGGTCGCGAGTCCGGTACGTCCACCCATCCGCATCCAACCGCAGCGATCCATCGCCGGCCGAGATGATCGGTTCAATGGTAATCACCAGCCCGTGCGTCAGCTTCGACCGGAACCGCCTGTCAAAGTGGTTCGGCACGGTCGGTTCCTCGTGGATCGTCCGCCCCACCCCGTGACCGCACAGTTCCTTCAGGACACTGAACCCGCGGCTCCGCACAGCCCGTTCCACCGTCCGTCCAATCTCGTACACCCGGTTTCCGGCCCGAGCAGTCTGTGGCGGAAGTCCCGCAAGCCGCGCGGCAAGGGCTTGCGTCACGCGAGTCATCCGGCCCTGGGCAATCAAAAATCCCAGCGTCTCTTCCCGCAATCAGAAGGAGGGCCCCTCGACCATGCAAATCAACCCGGTCGCGTCCCGCCACCTCTCTATGTTCAACATACGGAAAGTCGCCCGGCCCCCGGCCCCATCTCGGTCAACCGTCATCAGTGGGGCAAGCCCCCATGCTTGCGGGCCGGCACTCATGCCGGCCATCTGCAGGCAGCCCCGACGAGCCCACCCCGGCCACCCGCGATCCGGAAAGGCTGCCCCGCCGACCAGTTCCACCCCCAAAACCAAGGCAACCGCAAGCAGAGCCGCGACTGCAAGGAGCGTGGGAGCAACCGAAAGTCCCCAACCAACCCGGCAGGCAAGCGCGCAGCCCGCCCATCTCCATCGAAGGCCCGCAGATCCCACCGTTCCGCCAACTCGGTCCCATCTCCAGTCAAACCGTCTTCTGTGGGGCAAGCCCCCAAGGCTGGCGGGCCGCACTCATGCCGGCCATCTGGTGGAATGATGGGGCGCGATCCCACACGGTGACCGCACCTGGCTCAGCAACAACCTACACCGCAAACTTCACGACCCAATACTACCTGACGACGTCTGCCGGTAGCGGCGGCACTGTGAGTCCGGCCAGCCAGTGGTACAACGCGGGCAGAGTGTAGGTATTTCGGCATCAGCCAACCAGGGGTATCAGTTTGTTTCCTGGGCCGGCAGCGGTTCCGGCAGCTATTCCGGGTCCAACACCAGCGCCAACGTAGCGATGAACGCCCCGATTAGCGAGGCGGCCTCCTTCAGCCAACAGGTCTCGGTGACCGTGACAACGAACCCAGTGGGCCGCGCCTACACCGTCGACGGCCAGACCTAACGAATTGGACCGGCGACATCGGTAACACAGATCAGCGGCGCAAGAGATCTGATCCGCCTTATCGGTACGGCACGATGAGTGTCGATGCCGTGGAAGGAGACCAGAGCAATGGACCAACGGGTTCAACTATTGCAGGAGTACGACGAAGGCGAGACCGTGACCGCACTGGCGGAAGCCTATGGCGTATCGAGAAAGACGGTCCACAAGTGGATCAAGCGTCGAGAGGAGGAAGGCGTGGCCGGTTTGCAGGACCGCAGCCGGGCGCCTCATACCAGCCCGCAGGAAGTCAGTCAGGAAGTCATAGAGCGCATCCTGGCTGAGCGGCGGAAGTGGAACTGGGGCCCGCGCAAGCTATTGAGGAAGTTGGCCGAGGCGGAGCCGGAGAGGAAGCACTGGCCGGCGCCCAGCACCATCGCCATGATCCTGAAAAGAGCGGGTCTGAGTGTCACACGAAAGCGACGCTTGCGGACGCCGCCCTTCGGGCAGCCCTTTGCGTCCGTGGATGGACCCAATCGGACGTGGTGCGCGGACTTCAAGGGTTGGTTCCGTACAGGTGATGGCGTGCGTTGCGATCCATTGACCATCACGGACGCCCACAGCAGGTACTTGCTGCGCTGCCAAATTACGCCGAAGACGGATGGAAAGCATGCGGCTGCGATCTTCGAGGCGGCGTTTCGAGAGTACGGTCTGCCGGAGGTGATTCGTACGGACAATGGCACGCCGTTTTCGACGCGGGCGCCTGGCGGACTCAGTCGGTTGTCGATGCGCTGGGTTCGGCTGGGCATTCTGCCGGAGCGCACAGCACCGGCCTCACCGCAGGAAAACGGCCGCCACGAGCGCATGCATCGGACGTTGAAACAGGACACGCTGAATCCGCCGGCGGCCAACCCGCGCCAGCAGCAGAAGCGATTTCACGACTTTCAAAGGATCTACAACGAGCAGCGGCCCCATGAAGCCCTGGACTACGATACGCCGGCAAAACACTATCAGCCGTCGTTGCGCCCGATGCCACGTCGGATCCCGGAGGTGGAGTACCCGGCAGGGCTCGTGCTACGACGGATCCAGAATCACGGAGATCTCTACTACAAGGATCAGAGGATTTTCATCAGCGAGATCTTTGCGCGTCAGTTGCTTGGACTGCGGCAGGTTGACGATCGCTATTTCGAAGTGTTCTACGGCATGCTGTTGCTCGGCTGGCTGGACATAGAGCGTAATCGGTTTATGAGGAAGAAGCCGAAGGCGCTGGAGCAACAGGACGACGAATCCGCGGCGGTGCCGGCCGCTGAGTAAGGCCCATGGAAATGACGCACCGTGGAAAGCGAGGAAATCCAAAAACAGGATTCCCTCGCTTCCCACCGCGCTTGGAAATCGCTACGCGATTCCCACATTTCCACAGGCGTACGAATCCGGCTAGAATCGCGAAAGGCGATCAGACAAGCCCCCGCGACGACTGTTACCCATGTCGGTAGACCAGATTGTCACCCATGTCCGCGGCCGTACACAAAACCAAGGCAACCGCAAGCAGAGCCGCGACTGCAAGGAGCGGGGGAGCAACCGAAAGTCCCCAACCAACCCAGCAGGGAAGCGCGCAGCCCGCCCATCTCCATCGAAGGCCCGCAAATCCCGCCGCTCTGCCAACTCGGCCCAATCTCCGCGGCGTCACAGACCAGACCTTCGCCACCAACCCCAATACCCCCCCCGGCCGCTACTTCGCTCTACCGCTGTTCTTCCGGCCACGGCGGCCTGCAATGCGAGGCCTGCCACGGCTCCACCCACGCCGAATACACCTCGCCCATCGTCAACGACAACGTCCAGAGCAACGCCCTGCAAGGCCACTCCGGCACGCTGGCCGAATGCTCCACCTGCCACAGCACCACACCCAACACCGTGAACGGTGGACCCCACGGTCTCCACCCCATCGGTGCCTCCTGGGTCAACCGGCACGAAGACGCCGCCCGCAACCGCGCCGCCTGTCAGGCCTGCCACGGCACCGACTACCGTGGAACCATCCTGTCCAAGATGCAAGCCGACCGGACCATGGCCGGCCGAACCTTCACCAAGGGCACCGTCATCGGCTGCCACAGCTGCCACAACGGCCCCAACGGCGACTAATCGAACCCCACAGGGGGCGCGGCCCAACCGGCCCGCCCCCTCTCTCCTCCACCCGTTCCCACCCAAACCACTAGCCCGCCGCCAACCTCTTGTGGGGTGGCATTCATGCTGCGCGGAGCTTCGGCTCCGCCTCTTCACCACAATCAATCACCGCAATCACATTCGTCCGAATCCTTGGCCTATGCCGTAATACCTCTCGACTGCCCACTCACCCAAATCAGCGATTCGTCTCTTAACCAGGATTGCGAAAGCGGCGTCACCGCTTCCAGCCCGGTCCCTTCTCTCCAGTTTGGAGTTGGTTCACAAAATGGCGCCAATACTGTAGAGCACCTCAATGCAGAGCCACACGAGCTCGCGGCCCGCTCTCCAAGGAACTGCCGGACCGCAACTCCCGTGAATCAGCCCTCCCTATTGAACTGTCCAAGCGCCCATCTCCAGCCAGCCGGTGTCGCGATTCAAAGCGTCAAGTGCACGCATGTAGATCTTCTTCGCGCCGTTAATGGGTGCATTCAACGTTAGCGGCAATGTCACCACCAGACCGCCCCCCGTGTTCTGTATGCTCACGGTCCCTGTACTGACAGTGCATGCGGAACTGCTCAGTGCATTGGAAGGCGTGCCCGGCGAGATCGGCCCAAGGAAGAAGCCGGCGTCCGATGAGTACATCCAAAGCCCGTTGCCGGCGCGGTCGTAGTGTGCAAAGCAGAACGGCTGGCCTCCTCCATCCGTCGCCGCGCCAATGAGGAACTGCGCCCAGCCGGAGGGGATTCCGCCGAAACCCGGAGGCTCAGGGTAGGTCAGTTTGAAGGTCGGGCTGCTGCCCGCGCCGCTGGACGGAAGGGTTGTCGGGGAAGGAAGCGAGGCTGCCTGCAAGGTCCAGGTTCCGCGCTGGACCCAGCCGGAGTCGATTCCGGAAGCATCAAGTGAGCGCGTGTAGATATTGCGCGCCGTGCTTCCCTTGAATACCAGAGAAGCATTGACGGTCAACGACCCGCCCTGACTTTGGATGCTGGAAGCCGCCGTGTTTACTGCGCAGAGAGTGTTCTGCAGCAAGTTGGATGAAACACCTGGTGTGACCGGGCCGACAAAGAAACCGCCTGAACCGTACAGCCACAACCCGTTTCCTGTTCGATCGTAGTGGACAAAGCAATACGATTGGCCGTTCCCGGACGGGGTCTGGGCGAATAGCAACTGTCCCCACTGGATCCCGCTCGGGTACACCGCTGAGAACATTTGCGAAGACCCTGAACCGCTGTTGGGCGAAACCGTATTCAAGGTTTGTGGCCCCCCCGTCAGGGAAAGGACGAGTGAGCCGCCGCCTGTCTGGCCATAGTCGCTGACTTCAATGAGATAGGACTGCCCGGAGGTGACGTTTATGCTGATCGAAGACTGGTAGTTGCCGCTATCGTCGTTACACGCCATCTCGGCGCCAGGAGCCGCAGTGCCTGGGTAAGCTGACAGCACTGTGTCATAGTTGCTGCCCGCACTGCTGATCTGGAGGACGCCCGTGAAGGTCGCAACGTATCGGTACCAGACCGTGTTGGAATCCGTGGTACCCGTGCACGAGTGGAGGGGGTCCGCGGCATTGGAGGTGGCCGTCATGGTGTCCTGCTCATTCGTCGAAGGCAGGCTGGAAACGACTTTCGCCGCGGCCGGTTCGTCGTTATTGCCGCATGCGGATGTTTGGAACGTCCATGTCTGGGACGCGGCCTTTCCACTCGGATTCTTCGCCGTGACTGCCCAGTAGTAGGTCAGTCCGCATCCCAAGCCATTGACCGGGAACGATGTGCCACTGGCGTCTGCTTGGCGGAGCGCGGGTGGGTTCGTTGTGCTCAGGTACAAGTCATAGTTCACTGCCCTCGCACTTGCTGACCATTGGAAGTTCACGTTCGAAGCTTGGGCGATCGCGCCATTCGCAGGAGATATAAGATTTGGGGGGGCGGGCGGTAACGTCGTCACGATGGAAAATGTGGAAACTTCCGTAATTGGCGCGTTCATCGTAACGCTGGCACTCGAATTCGTGCCTGAGTAACTGCCCGAGCCCGTGCCCGTCCAGGCGACAAATTGATAGCCTTGATTGGCCGTCGCCGAGATGCTCACACTTTGTCCTGCGTTATACCACTGGCTGGCCGGGCTCACCGTTCCGCCACTTCCTGCGGAGGTTGTCAGGTAATATTGCGTGGCGAAATTCGCAGTATAGGTGGCCGCGGAGCCGCTTGCTGTCACCGTGTGGGAGATCGCGCCCCCATCATTCCACCCGGACCAAACGAACTGCACTCCCGTGCCGCCGGATTGAGGGGTGGTCGTACCAATTGTGTGCTGCGTGCCCGGCGACCAACTGAATATATGAGTGGCCGAGTAACTCTGACCGTCTACCGTGAAGGAACGGCCCACGGGGTTCGTTGTCACCGTCACTGAGACTTGCTGGCTGAAGGAAGCAGTCTCATTGATAGGGGCGTTCATGTTCACACTGGCGCTGGCGTTGGACCCGGAATAGCTGCCGGAGCCGCTGCCGGCCCAGGAGACAAACTGATAACCCTGGTTCGCTGACGCCGAAATACCTACACTCTGCCCCGCGTTGTACCACTGGCTGGCCGGACTCACAGTGCCGCCGCTACCGGCAGACGTCGTCAGGTAGTATTGGGTCGTGAAGTTTGCGGTGTAGGTTGTTGCTGAGCCAGGTGCGGTCACCGTGTGGGAGATCGCGCCCCCATCATTCCACCCGGACCAAACGAACTGCACTCCCGTGCCGCCGGATTGAGGGGTGGTCGTACCAATTGTGTGCTGCGTGCCCGGCGACCAACTGAATATATGAGTGGCCGAGTAACTCTGACCGTCTACCGTGAAGGAACGGCCCACGGGGTTCGTTGTCACCGTCACTGAGACTTGCTGGCTGAAGGAAGCAGTCTCATTGATAGGGGCGTTCATGTTCACACTGGCGCTGGCGTTGGACCCGGAATAGCTGCCGGAGCCGCTGCCGGCCCAGGAGACAAACTGATAACCCTGGTTCGCTGACGCCGAAATGCCCACATTCTGTCCCGCGTTGTACCACTGACTTGCCGGACTCACTGTGCCGCCGCCGTTGCCGGCGGATGTTGTCAGATAATACTGGGTCGTAAAGTTGGCGGTGTAGGTTGTCGTGGAGCCAGGTGCGGTGACGGCGTGCGAAATGGCGCCCCCGTCGTTCCACCCGGACCAAACGAACTGGATGCCCGTCCCACCGGATTGTGGTGTGGCCGTTCCAATCGAATGCTGCGAGCCCGCCGTCCAATTGAATGATTGCGCCGCCGTGTAGGTTTGACCATCCACCGTGAACGATCGTCCCGCCGGATTGGTCATCACCGTTACCTGGCCCGCTGCGCTGAAGGCTGCCGCTTCGCTGATCGGGGCGTTCATCGTCACGTTGGCGCTGGCGTTGGACCCGGAATAGCTGCCGGAGCCGCTGCCGGCCCAGGAAGTAAACTGATACCCCTGGTTAGCTGACGCCGATATACCCACGTTCTGGCCCGCGTTGTACCACTGGCTGGCCGGACTCACGGTGCCGCCGTTGCCGGCAGAGGTCGTCAGGTAGTATCGGGTCGTGAAGCTTGCAGTGTATGTTGCCGTGGAGCCGGGTGCGGTCACATTGTGGGAAATGGCGCCGCCATCGCTCCAGCCGGACCACACGTATTGGACGCCCGTGCCTCCGGACTGAGGGGTGGTCGTGCCGATCGAGTGCTGGGAGCCAGGAGACCAATTGAATGCCTGCGCTGCAGAGTAGGTCTGGCCGTCGACGGTGTAGGCGCGGCCCACTGGGTTCGTTGTCACGGTCACCGAGACCTGTTGGCTGAAGGAGGCCGCCTCGCTAATCGGGGCGTTCATCGCTACCGGCCGACTCCCCAATCAGATTCGGACTAAGAGCAGCCGGAGGTGCCGCCGCAGTTCTCGCACTTGTAGCAGGAACCGTTGCGGTACCTACACTCTGCCCCGCGTTGTACCACTGGCTGGCCGGACTCACAGTGCCGCCGCTACCGGCAGACGTCGTCAGGTAGTATTGGGTCGTGAAGTTTGCGGTGTAGGTTGTTGCTGAGCCAGGTGCGGTCACCGTGTGGGAGATCGCGCCCCCATCATTCCACCCGGACCAAACGAACTGCACTCCCGTGCCGCCGGATTGAGGGGTGGTCGTACCAATTGTGTGCTGCGTGCCCGGCGACCAACCTGAATATATGAGTGGCCGAGTAACTCTGACCGTCTACCGTGAAGGAACGGCCCACGGGGTTCGTTGTCACCGTCACTGAGACTTGCTGGCTGAAGGAAGCAGTCTCATTGATAGGGGCGTTCATGTTCACACTGGCGCTGGCGTTGGACCCGGAATAGCTGCCGGAGCCGCTGCCGGCCCAGGAGACAAACTGATAACCCTGGTTCGCTGACGCCGAAATGCCCACATTCTGTCCCGCGTTGTACCACTGACTTGCCGGACTCACTGTGCCGCCGCCGTTGCCGGCGGATGTCGTCAGATAATACTGGGTCGTAAAGTTGGCGGTGTAGGTTGTCGTGGAGCCAGGTGCGGTGACGGCGTGCGAAATGGCGCCCCCGTCGTTCCACCCGGACCAAACGAACTGCACTCCCGTGCCGCCGGATTGAGGGGTGGTTGTACCAATTGTGTGTTGCGAGCCCGGCGACCAACTGAAGGCCTGCGCGGAAAAATAGGTCTGGCCGTCAACTGTGAAGGACCGGCCCACCGGATTGGTCGTGACCGTCACTGAAACTTGCTGGCTGAAGGAAGCAGTTTCATTGATAGGGGCGTTCATGTTCACACTGGCGCTGGCGTTGGGCCCGGAATAGCTGCCGGAGCCGCTGCGTGGACGTACCGGACTCGCGACCGCAGCCTGGCGGCGCATTATGAACATTCGCTGGTGGTGACGGAGGGGCCCGATTCGCCGGACTCACTGTGCCGCCGCCGTTGCCGGCGGATGTTGTCAGATAATACTGGGTAGGTAAAGTTGGCGGTGTAGGTTGTCGCGGAGCCGGGTGCGGTGACGGCGTGCGAAATGGCGCCCCCGTCGTTCCAGTTGGACCACACGTATTGGATACCGGTTCCACCGGATTGGGGAGTAGTCGTGCCGATTGAGTGTTGGGAGCCTGGCGACCAGTTGAATGCCTGCGCGGCAAAGTAGGTCTGGCCGTCAACTGTGAACGAACGGCCCGACGGATTGGTCGTGACAGTCATTGAGACTTGCTGGCTGAAGGACGCTGTCTCACTGATTGGGCCGTTCATCGTCACATTGGTGCTGGCATTGGAGCCGGAATAGCTGCCGGAACCGGTGCCTGACCAGGAGACGAACTGATAGCCCTGGTAAGCTGACGCCGAAATACCCGCGTTCTGCCCCGCGTCGTACCATTGGCTTGCCGGGCTCACCGTGCCGCCGCCGCCGCCGGCGGATGTCGTCAGATAATACTGTGTCGTAAAGCTGGCGGTGTACGTTGTCGCGGAATTCGGGGCGGACACGCTGTGGGAAATGCCCCCCCCATCATTCCATCCTGACCACACGTATCGGATCCCCGTGCCGCCGGATTGGGGCGTTGTTGTGCTAATCGAGTGCGGGGAGCCCGGTGTCCAGCTGAACACTTGGGTGGAAGAGTACGCCTGTCCGTCTACTGTATAACTGAGGCCCGACGGGCTGGTCCTGATCGTGACAGACTGCTTCGTTGTTTGGTTCAGCACACTCGTGCTGCCAGGATTCCCGACATTGTCGTATCCGGTAATCGTGAGCGAATACGACGTTCCAGGCGCCAAGCCGGAGACCGATAAGGGCGTGCCGCTCGGGAAAAGATAGCAGCCCCATATGGATTTCAACGGGGACGCCCCGTTTACACAATAATAGTCTTGGCCATTCGTCGTGAGCTTCACCTCGTATCCATACAGGCCGCTGTTTGCATCCGTGCTGGATGCGCTGAACAAAATCGCTGACGCTGTTGCAGATACATTAGTCAGGGAGGGAAGTGAGGGACCGGTCACGTCGGCGCCGATGCTCAAGCTGACCGAATTCATCAGGTCATCGCCATTCGGCCACACGTCATCGTCCATGAGGTTTAAGGTGACCGACGTCAAGCCTGTCGTTGCTGAAATCGGTGCGCTGACAATTCCGGCATAGGCGGCATGGAACGAGTCCATTTCATCAATGGGAGCCGTGCTTGTGTTTGTTGTGCAAGTTGCCGGGCCGTTGGTGCTCCCAGAGGCAACTCCCACGGGCCACCCCGAGGGCGTGGGTGTTATTTCAATATACGGGTCGATAAAACCGAGTTCCCCAGCTTGGACACCCCCTGTATATGCAACGATGTACGTCTGCCAGCATGTGCTGTTATATCTGTTGGAAATCCAAAGGCGTCTTGTCGCAGAATTCCAGTAATGGCCAGCATTGACATTCCATGTCTGGCTCGTCGGTGCGAGTTCCATCGCAAAACTCGTCCCATCGCCAACCGCGAACTCCAGTGGCGGGGCCTGCTCCGACATGATGCCGTCTGAGCTCACACCCCTGACCCGCCAACTGTAAGTTTGATTATTACGTAGAATACCATCTGAAAGTCTTAAAAAGATATCATCAGCTGAGCCCTGGTAGACGGGACTGCGAGAGTTTTCACCTACATTCCGCGTATTCTCGACTTCAATCTCGTAGGTGGCTGAGTCCTTCGTTTCAAGCCAGGTGAGTACTGGAGCCAAAACCTTGATCGGCTCGGTAATGCCTGCTTTCCCAGGAGCCACCGGTGCTGGAGCCTTGCCTCTCACGAAGAACGATAAGCTTTGCGAAGAGAAGTGTCCCGTCGCCCCCGCGGCAAACTTCGCTCGAACATTCCAACGATAATTGCCGCCTCGCTCCAGCACTCCTCCAGGTAGCAGCCAGGTCGTGTTGCTCCCGGAGATCTTTCGATTCTCGTAGACATTCGTCGCGTAGACCTCCTCGCCCACCGACGGTGCCACCTTATAACGAGTCACGTAGAGTTCGTACTCCACTGCATCAGGCACGGGTTCCCATTCAAGGATTGGGTCTCCAGCAATCTCTGTGCCCGAGGAGGTCGTCGCACCCGGACCTCTCAACACCGGCGGTGGGATTTCACGCTCATTCGCCTTCAGGCCGCAACTCGTTCGATACCAGTCCACAGTCTGGAAAAGCGAGGCAACCGTAGAGCGATTCACCACTGCCGCCTTACAGGAGGACGGTGCCGGCAGATCAAGCGCGCTTTCTCCCGCGGGGTAGGCATCTGTGGGGAGCGGAGCGTAAATCAGCGGGTCTTGAGGTCCGGCCACAGATCCTGCAGCCAGATCCGTAGGCAGAAACCAATACTGTCTCCTGCCCTCAACGATTTGAGCCACAAGAAGGTGACGATCTAGCAGTAAAACAGGGAGCGCGTCGGCAACTGGCGTCGCCTCAGGGCCGGCCTTTAAGTAAAATGCTGATCCTGCACCGGCAGTGTCTTGAAACGCCTGCGTGAAGGCCGTTTGCTCGCGCAGTCGAGTGAACCCGTTGCCTTCACGGAGTTCATCTGCCGTCCAGGCGCTCACGAAAGGTACATCCCGCGCGGAGATTGGAGACTCCTTGGTCTCCCCAGAGCCTGGCGACCACTGCACGAGGCTGTATCCTGCCTCCGTCCTGCACACAAAATACAGCACGTTGCCTCGCTCTTCCCAAGTCAGGACATCGGTCGTAAGCCCCGCTGCGGGTACTTTTGTGAGCGATTGGGCAGCAGTATCATACAGGGCGAGGTACGCACCCGATTGGTTTAGAAAGATGGCCGCCAAACTCCGTGATCCCGGTCGCCACGCCGCCCGCAACACTTTCCCTTCAGCCGCAACCTTCACGACGCCTCTGTGTCCAGTCTTCGACAGCAGCAGTTGGCCCGCTTCGGAGAAGGCCAGCGTCCCATTTGCGATGCCGAATGCCTCCGTAACGCCAGGGCGGATTGCGGTGGCGAACGGAACGCCCGCGACCTCACCCACTGCGTAGGAGATTCCATTGGCGACGATGGCCGGCACCGGCCTCACGTTCGACCGCTCCAGAATGTCCTCGAGCGGTACGCTCACCAGCGTCTGTTGAGTGGATGAGTTCGTGTTGCCTGTTACGCTGATCGTTTGCGCGCACGCGGCAGCCACGACCAAATATAAGAAAAGGCGGAGTTGCCGCACTGTTCCTCGCAAGATAGTACCCATTTGGGTGAATTGCTCTGTGTAGGTAGCGACGGTTTCTCTGTTTATCATCGTTCTCAACTTTCAACAGTGTTGAACAGCCCACTCCGGACGCAACGTTTCGGGGGGCTGAGACTATATGCCTTTTTTTGTCCTTGTTGGAGTCGGATGATATCAGATCGGCCCGTGTGGAGCAATGAAGCTTTAGTTTGCCTTGTTGGTAATGGTTCCAAGGTCCACACTTGGTAGTTAATGAGGGGGGCCATTTGGGTCACTACGATGACTTGGCGGATCCCAAATAGACCTAATAATACTGATGGCTGTTCCGGTCTCTCTTGGTCCGGTTTTTATCGTTCCATAATAAACGAGGTGATTAAATAATACTAAATATGAGTGATTTGTGTGCCTCACTGCTCTCCAGGACAAGTTGCAGCCGTCGCATCTGGAGTTTAATTCAAAATGTTCCAGGTCGGCGGTTCCTGGTTTTACCGTGGGCTCTCTCCGCTCAAGAGGGGTTGAGCCTGTCCAATTCAGCACAGCCCGAGTGTCAAGTCTTGCGGCGGCGGTGGTCTCAGTGGGGCTTCGAGCGGATGGTCCCCGCGGCGTGAGCCCAGCGGCTTCCGAAATGACGACAAGGCATCGACGTCCGGCAGTCTCGGCGCACTACTGCACACCCAGTGGCCCACTCCTGAAGCGGAATTCTGCCTGGGACAATACGTGTTCAATCGATCGAATTGGCCACCAGGACGGGCTGTAATCCCTCAAGGGAGGGCGTCTCTGAGAGCTAAGGTGGGATGCAGCGGGTTCGCTTCGTCTTCCAGTCGAGGTGGCCCTTCTTCACGACGCGCATCCTGCAAGCAAGCCGGTAAACATCACCCGCTTCATCCCGCAACCCGGACGCCGCCGTCACCCCTTCACTGGAAGTCCGCCCCCTCAGGTCCCCTTCCCCCACATTAAGCTTCTTTGATCACACAACTTCAAGAAAAATCTTCTCCCCTACAATCAACACATTGCAGACTTCGTTGTCCTAAATCCTAGGTCCACCCCCACCAAACTGGTTATAGAGGACATTTCATATGTACACCACCGAACCAACCGACTGCGCCTTCCCCGACATCGACCTGCTCACCCGTCACACCGAGGTCGAAGAAGACGGCATCCTCACCGGCCCTAAAGCCACCGGAGCCCTCACCTTCTGCGAACGCAAGGCTTACTACAAGAAACTTCGTGCCGCCGTCCACGAACAGTACAAACCCGCCAACGTCTACCAGCACATCCTCGCCGACCGCATGGCCGACTGCATCTGGCGCGCCGAACGCTACGCCTTCTTCGAAGCCGCTGCTCTGAACTTCCAGATCCAGCGCCAATGGGACAACACCAACGAACTCGTCCCCAAAGCCAGCTCCGGAGTCCACGCCCTGCAGGGCTGGCTCACCATGGACCCCGCCCAACGCAAATCCCTCCAGGAAGCCCTCAAACTCGAGGAACGCTACTGGCGCCGCCATCGCGTCCTGGCCGCCGAACTGCGCCTCGTCCAACGGCTGTATCCCAACTGATCGCTCACCAGGACAAGCACGAAGAAAGGACCACCCCATGCCAGCAGCCGCCATCTCGGAAAAGCGCCTTGCCGCCAATCGCGCCAATGCCCGCAAATCCACCGGCCCCCGCACCGCCGCCGGCAAAGCCGCCTCCTCCGGCAACGCCCGCCGCACCGGAGCCTACTCCGCCAACCACCAGATGCCTGCTCGCATCGAAGCCCACTTCCGAGCCCTCGCCGAAGCCGCCACCACCTCCATCTCCGATCCCAACCGCCGCGCCCTCACCTTCGAACTCCACATGCTCCAGGGCCACGCCCGCCTCCACGAAAGCCTCGAACGCGCCCTCTTCAACGCCGGCCTCGAATTCGGCCGCGGCGACGAAGCCGTCGCCACTCAATGGGTCCTCCGCCAGGTCGGCTTCATCCAGGCCCTCAACCGCTACGCCGGCTGGATCGAAGCCAACACCCGCCGCCTCCAGCGCGCCCTCGACGCTCTGCCCGCCGAACCCGTCCCAGCCGCCCTGCCTGCTCAACCCACTCCAATTTTTGAGGGAACAAACCCACCTCACGAAAACGGCGAACCCGCCGCCCCCCACAACCCCATTCCAGTTTTTGAGGGAACGAACCCACCGCCACCCCCACCGCCCAGCCCGCCCAAACCCAACCGGCCGGCCCCCATCTCCTCCGATTCCTTGAGTACCGCCGCCCCCCCTTGCTACCGTGAAGGAAGCATGGCGCGTATCCTCGACGGCAAAGTAATCAACCAGCAGATCCTCGATGAGCTCAAACCCCGCATCGCGCACCTCACCTCCGCGCGGCGCGCCCCCGGACTCGTCGTCATCCTCGTCGGCAACGACCCCGCCAGCGAGATCTACGTCCGCAATAAGGTCAAAACCTGCCTGGAGTTAGGCGTCCACAGCGAAGAGATCCGCCTGCCCGATACCACCACCACGGCCGAGCTCCTCGCCCACATCGAGACCCTCAATCAGCGCCCCGCTATCGACGGCATCCTCGTCCAGATGCCCCTGCCCAAACAGGTCGACTCCCGCGCCGTCCTCCTCGCCATCCGCCCCGATAAGGACGTCGACGGCTTCCATCCTTTTAATGTGGGCCAGCTCGTCGCCAACGCCCCCGCCCCCCGCTCCTGCACGCCGGCCGGCGTCATGGAGATCCTCCGCCGCTCCGGCATCGACCCCGCCGGCAGCGACGCCGTTGTCGTCGGCCGCTCCGACATCGTCGGCAAGCCCATGGCCATGCTGCTCCTCCACGCCCACGCCACCGTCACCATCTGCCACTCCAAGACCCAGAACCTGCCCGAGGTCTGCAAACGGGCCCAGATCCTCGTCGCCGCCATCGGCCGGCCCGCCATGCTCACCGCCGAATACATCCGCCCCGGAGCCGTCGTCATCGACGTCGGCATGAACCGCGTCTCCAGCCGCCCCGAAGCCGAGCGCATCACCCGCGGCGACGCCGAGAAGCTCGCCCGCTTTGAGAAACGCGGCAGCCTGCTCGTCGGCGACGTCCACCCCCTCGACATGGCTGAACTCTCTGAGGCCTATACCCCCGTTCCCGGAGGGGTCGGCCTGCTCACCATCGCCATGTTGATGTCCAACACCGTGCAAAGCGCCGAACACCGCCTAAAATAGGATCCATGCTACGCGTCGGCCTCACGGGCGGGCTTGCCACCGGTAAGACTTTCGTCGGCAGGGCTTTGGCCGATCTCGGCTGCCGTCTGCTCTCGGCCGATGAACTCGGCCATCAGGCGCTCCTGCCCGGCGCCCCCGCTTACCTCCAGGCCGTCGAGGCCTTCGGCGGCGGGATCCTCGACGCCCACGGCCGCATCGATCGCCGCAAACTCGGAGCCGTCGTCTTCGGCGACCCCGAAAAGCTCGAACTGCTCAACTCTTTCGTTCACCCGGCCGTCATCGCGGCCGAAGAGCAATGGATGAAGTCGGTCCAGGCCGAAGACCCCCTCTCAATCGCCGTGGTGGAAGCCGCTATCCTGATAGAGACTGGGAGTTACCGGCGGTTCGACAAGTTGGTACTCACCGTTTGCACGGACGAGCAGCAGATCGCCCGCGCCATCAAGCGCGATGGCCTCACGCGGCAGGAAGTGCTCGACCGCCTCAAACGGCAGATGCCGCTGGAAGAGAAACGAAGGTACGCTGACTACGTCATCGATACCTCAGGGGAGAAGGATGGAACCCTTGCACAGGTCGGCCGTCTCTATACTGACCTGCGGAGTCTCAGAGTATGAAAGCACGGATTTGGATCATCGCCGCCCTGCTGGTGGGCGGATTTGTCGCCGGAACCACTTATAAGCGCTGGAGTCCCGCCGCGCGCCTCGCCACCGGCATCGACTCGCCCATCTGGTCCGGGCCCTCGGTGGCCCGCGGCGCCGGGCTCAGCGTCGACGAGAACAACAATATCGAGGTCTATAAACAGGCCCACGATGCCACCGTGAACATCACGTCCACGGTCTACCGGCAGAACTGGTTCCTGGAGATCTACCCGTCCAAGGAGTCCGGTTCCGGCTTCTTCATCGATAAGACCGGGCGGATCCTCACCAACAACCACGTCGTCAGCGGCCGCGCGCCCGAGGTCCAGGTCACCCTCTCCAACGGCGAGAAGTACAAGGCCACCGTGGTCTATAAGGATCCCGTGAACGACCTCGCCCTGCTCAAGGTGCAGCCCCGCCGCGAAGCCAAATACCTGCCGCTGGGCGACTCCGAACACCTTCAGGTCGGCCAGAAGGTCCTCGCCATCGGCAACCCCTTCGGCCTCGACGGCACCCTCACCACCGGCATCGTCTCCTCCCTCGGCCGCGATATCGCCGATGAGAGCGGCCGCAAACTCGAAGGCATGATCCAGACCGATGCCGCCATCAACCCCGGCAACTCCGGCGGCCCGCTGCTCGACTCCAACGGCAACGTCATCGGCATCAATACCGCCATCTATGGCCCCGGCGGCAACATCGGCATCGGCTTCGCCATGCCCATCAACCGCGCCAAGACGATGATCGAGTCCTACCAGTCGAACAAGCCCTATGGACGGCCCCGCCTGGGTGTCGACGTCATCTACGTCTATGGCGACCTCGCCACTGAGCTCGGCCTGCCCGAAGAGGGCGGCCTGCTCGTCCAGCAGGTGGCCCAGGGCTCCGCTGCCGCCCAGGTCGGCCTGCGCGGCGCGCGCGACCTCGTCGTCATCGGCAACTATCAGATCGGCGTCGGCGGCGACCTCATCATGGCCCTCGACGGCGCCAAGGTCGACCGCATCGATTCTTTGTCCCGCGTCTTGGCACGCAAGCACCCGGGCGATAAAGTGGAACTGACGCTCTATCGGGGCGGCCGCAAAGTGAAGATGACCGTGACCCTTGGAGAGGCTTCGCAGGATCTATGAAACTACTCATGCTCACCCTTCTGTCCGCCGCGGCCCTGTTGCCCGCCGCTGAGTTCAAGCCGCTCTACAACGGCAAGGATCTCACCGGCTGGAAGATGACCGGCCCCGGACAGTTCGTCATCGAGGACGGGCTCATGAAGACCGAAGGCGGCATGGGCCTGCTGTACTTCACCAAGGAGAAGTTCGGCAACTGCGTCGTCCGCGTCGTCTTCAAGACCGTCGGCGACCACGCCAACTCCGGCGTCATCATCCGCCTGCCGGAAGCGCCGCCAGACCCGTGGTACGGCGTCCACAACGGCTACGAAGTCCAGATCGACGCCGCCGGCGACGACTGGCACTCCACCGGCGCCATCTACTCCCTCTCCAAGGTCACCTCGCGCCAGCAGAAGCCGGCCGGCGAGTGGAACACCATGGACATCGAGATCAAGGGCCAGGTCACGAAGATCTCCCTCAACGGCGTCGTCGTCAACGAGTTCAAGGGCGACCAGCCTGTCCCCGAGCGCAAGATGTGGTACGAACCCGTCCGCGGCCCTCGTCCGGACTCCGGCTACATCGGCGTACAGAATCACGACAAGTCCTCGACGGTCTTCTTTAAGGAGATAAGCGTCAAGTCGCTGAAATAGATCCATGCCGGGCCCCGTCAATAGGTTGGGGAGCATATGGATTTAAGGAAGCCCGCCACCGTTGTTCTGGCCGCTGTCTTCGCCGCAGGTTGCGGAGCCGGGTCGAAAGGCGCGCGCATCGACGCCGCCATCGCCCCCCTGATTCCTTCCGACACCGTCGTCCTCGCCGGGCTGCGGTTGGACAAGCTGAAGGCCACGCCCTTCTTCAAGACTTACGTCGAAGGTCACAAGATCAAGGTTCTGGACGACTTCCAGGCCAAGACCGGGCTCGACCCCACGCGCGACATCTGGGAACTGGTCTATGCCGGCAACAACAAGCGGAGCATGGTCTTCATCCGCGGCAAGTTTGGCGGCCAGTTCGGCCAGGAGCCGGACTTCCGCGTGCCTGGCATCGAGCGCCAGAGCTACAAGACTTACTACATCCTGTCGCAGGGTGAGGCCGGGGTCCTGTTCATCACCAGCGGCGTCGCCGTCGCTGGAGCGGTGAAGGATCTGAAGCAGATCATCGACAACCGCGACAAGCCCGGCGAGAACCCGCCGCACGATCTCATCGAGATGGTGACGGAGCTGCCGCTCGACCACGCCTGGCTCGTCTCGCTACACGGCGGAGCCATGGTGCCCGATATCCCCCTGAAGGGGAATATGGCGAACTTCGCCCGCCTGGCCACGTCGCTGGGTGAGGTCAAGGTGCACGCCGACCTCAGCAGCGGAGTGAACCTCCAGGCCGAGGGCGACTACCCCGACGCCGAGCTGGCCAAACAGGTGCAGGAGACCATCCGCGCCGCGGTCGGGATTTTGAGATTGAGGACGCCGGACACCGAGAAGGAACTCATGCGGATCTACGACGGCATCCAGGTCAATGCCAAGGATAAGCAGATCAACATTAGCGTCGTGGCGCCCTTTGATATAATCGACCAGGCGGTCAAGGCGTTTCCCATGAGACACCCGGAAGGCGCCAAAGCGGAGTAACCGCTACTTCTTCGCGGCGGGAATAGCGTCGCCGAGGTTGATTGAGCCGCCGCCTTCGCTCACGTAGTTGCGGTTCCAGGACGGAATCTCGATCACGGCGTCGCCGTCGCGTTCGAAGAAAACCTGGCACCCCAGCCTCGAACCGAGTTGCAGATCGGCGGCCATGTCGAGCTTGTCGGCTTCGTCGTCGTCCATCTCGCTAAGGAACTCGGCGCCCTCTTTCACCACCACGTGGCAGGTGGTGCAAGCGCAGTTTCCACCGCAGGCGTGTTCGATGTGCATGCCGACATTGATCGCGATGTCGAGAAAAGATTTCGGCTTGCCATGTTCATGATAAGGAAGGTTTTCCAGGTCAATTTCAAAAGTCTTGTTGGCCGGGAGGAAGGTTACTTTCGCCACGATCTAAGTATACCTCAATCTAGGACCAAAGTGGTCTCATATAGCCCTTGGAGGTCGTTGCTACACTGGAACCTGAGGTCCCACCCGTCGTGTTTCATTTGGCCGAACAGCGTCTGCGCGAAGCCCTTACCACCCTCCTGAAGGAACGCTACGGCGTTGATATTCCTGTAGTTATTGAGCAGCCCAAGCAGAGCGACCTGGGCGAGCTGGCGGCGCCCGTGGCGTTCGCGCTGGCGCGCCAGTTGAAGAAGGCTCCTAAGGTGATCGCTGCCGAGATTGTCGCTGCGCTGCCGCCTGTCGCCGGCATCGCCAGCCTCGAAGTGGCGGGCAATGGCTTCCTGAATGCGCGCCTCGACCGCGGTGCGTACGGCGCCCTGCTGCTCGCAGCCGCCAGCCAGGCTCCCGACGCACTTCCGGGCAAGACCATCGTCGAGCACACGAACATCAATCCGAACAAGGCGGCCCACATCGGCCACCTGCGGAACTCCGTCCTGGGCGATACCTTCGTCCGCATGCTGCGCGCCTCCGGCCGTGCCGTCGAGGTCCAGAACTATATCGACAATACGGGCGTTCAGGTCGCCGACGTGGTGGTCGGCTTCCACCATCTGGAGAAGAAGTCGGTCGACGAGGTGAAGGCTTTGCTGGCCGCGCCCAAGTTCGACTACTATTGCTGGGACCTCTACGCCCGGACTTCGGCTTACTACGGCGACCATCCCGAAGCGATCCAGTGGCGGCGCGATGCCCTGCATGCCATCGAACACGGCGAAGGCGTCATCGCGGAGCTCGGCCACCTGATCGCCGACGCGATCGTCGAGTGCCACCTCACCACCATGTGGCGCCTGGGCATCAGCTACGACGTCCTGCCGCGCGAGAGCGAGATCCTGCACCTCCAGTTCTGGGCCACCGCCTTCGAGCAGCTCAAGCAGCGCAAGGCCATCTACTTTGTCGAGGAAGGGAAGAACAAGGGCTGCTGGGTGATGGCTGCCACGCACTTCCGCGACTCGGCCGGCGAGGAGTCGGGCGACGACGACGCCAAGGTGATCGTCCGCTCCAACGGCACCGTGACCTACGTCGGCAAGGACATCGCCTATCAGATGTGGAAGTTCGGCATCCTCGGCAAGGACTTCCATTACATGCCCATGCGGACCTACCCCGACGGCCATGTCGCGTGGGTCGCGACGGCTGATGCCTCCGAAGCCGTGGCGGATCGCCCCGCGTTCGGTGGCGGCACCGAGGTCTACAACGTCATCGACTCGCGGCAGTCCTATTTACAGGACGTCGTCGTCGCCGGCCTCCGCGCGCTCGGCTACGAACAGCAGGCCGACCACTCCATCCACTTCTCCTATGAGATGGTGGCCCTGTCGCCGCGCACCTGCGTTGAACTGGACATCCCCCTCTCCGAGGAAGACAAGAAGAAGTCGTACGTCGAAGTCTCCGGCCGCAAAGGCCTGGGCGTGAAAGCCGACGACCTGATCGACAAACTGATCGAGAAGGCCCAGGTCGAGGTGGACGCCCGCCACGCGGAGAAGCCCGAAGCCGAACGCAGGCGCGTAGCCACCCAGATCGCCATCGGAGCCCTCCGCTACTTCCTGTTGAAGTTCACCCGGAACACGGTGATCGCCTTTGACCTCCAGGAAGCGCTGAGCTTTGAAGGCGAGACCGGACCGTACATCCAATACGCGGCCGTGCGGGCCGGCAAGATTCTGGCCAAGCTGGTTGAACGTGGCGAGCAGATCCCTGAGTTCACTGAAGTGCTGGACGCGGAGAAGATGGCCCGCCAGCTGAGTTCAGAACCGATCTGGCAACTCCTGCTGGCGGCCTCGAAGTCCGGTTCCGCCTTGAATGCGGCACTCAGTTCCGGAGAACCTGCCCAGATGGCGCGCTACGCGTTCCAACTGGCGCAGGCCTTCAACACCTTCTACCAGGACTACCCGATCCTCGCGGAGAAAGACCCGGAAAAGCGAAATGTCCTGCTCTGGCTGGCGGTCTATTTCCAGAAACAGCTGCACCACACCCTGGCGAACGTGCTGGGAATCCCGGTGCCGGAATACATGTAAGCGGCGAGGAATTCTCCGCCGCACCCGGCAGCGTCCGACGTAAGTCATACAGCAAGCGCTTCCATTTAGGCGCCTTCGCCGCCCGTAAGCCCATTGCCTGGCATAAGTAGCCGGGAACTCGCGCAAAGTACACAAAATTTGTTCTGGGTAGTCACTTCTCCTTCCTACTTGACGTCTTAATGTGATATCGTCAGCCCTATTGGGGCAAACAAAGACACTACCTCATGGAGGGGAAGTAAATGAAATCTAATGGTCTGCGAAGAGTCTCTGCTCTTTGCGTTACAGCGTTTGCGCTTGCATCGGTCGCGCAGGGCGCGAGCATCACCGGTCAAGCGGGCTTTCTGGGTGGTGCGCTGGGCACCTGGTCCGTGCAGTTCAACTCCGGTGACCCCGCTGTCACACTGGAACAGCTGGTTATTACACTGCCTGCTACCTATAAGTTCGACACACAGGGTGGCGGATTTGGGTACTTGCTGTCCCAGGATTTCGTGAAGCTCACTGGTGGGGCCACCGCCACAGGGCTGACGCCGAACACCGCGGCGAGCCGCGACGGTTCCGGTGCCCTCACAATCGTTTTCTCCGGCTTCAACACCGCCTCCGGCGCGTTCACTTTTGATATCGACGTGGACGGAACAACGACACTGCAGCCCACCAACAATTGCGCCGGCAAAAGCGGCATCGCGCTGGCCCAGTGCATCGCGTCAAACGTTCCGATCAACGCCGCGAATCTCATCGCTTCCACCGCCGCCTCGCTCGTGGATGGCACGGAGATTGCCGGCACAACCATTGCCGCAACCTTCGGCCGGCCCGGCCTGAATCCCCTGACGCTCCACACTGTTCTGTCGAGGACCGGTACCCTCACGGCCCAGGGCTCGTTCAGCGGGACGATGGTTCCCGAACCCGGCACCTACGGCCTGATGGGCACTGGTCTCCTCGGGTTGCTCTGGGCGGCTCGCCGCCGTCGCCGCAGCTAGTCTGCCGCCAACTCCAAACCTCATATAAACGAGCCGTGGCTGCCCCGCCACGGCTCGTTTTCTTTTGGGTCCTGTCGCCCGCCATCCCCACTACACACTAGTAGAAACCGCATATTGCTGATTCTGATCCATCCCGTGTAGTATCAGACCCATTGCTTCGCTGGGTTCCATCAATGACATCCTTCTGGTCCAGGTCTGCTTATTTCATTTGTCTCTCCCTGTTCACTGCCGCGTGGGGGCAAGACCCTACCGGAGTGGTGGAGGGCCGCGTCATGGACCGGTCCGGGAGTATGCTGGGCAACGCGCACGTTGCCGTGAGGAACCTGACGACGGGCCTCGTCCAGGAGACGATCTCGTCGCAAGGCGGGCTGTTCCGGTTTCCGCCGCTGCCGGTGGGGACTTACACGCTGACGGCCGAGGCTCCACAGTTCTCGAAGTATACACAGACGCCGGTCCAGGTAAACGTTAGCAGCACGCTGCGCGTGGACATCGAGCTGGATCTGGCCAGCGTACACGAAACGGTGACGGTGACCGGCGATGCGCAGGTGGTAGACACCACCACCAACACACTGGGCAAGGTGGTGAGCGGACGGGAAGTGCTGGACCTGCCTTTGAACGGCCGCAACTTCACGCAGTTGGGACTGCTGCAGACCGGCGTGGCTCCGCTAACCGCCGGTGTGGCGACCGCGGGCGGCTCGCTGCGGCAGGGGCAGGCCTACGCCGTGAACGGCATGCGTCCGGAGTCGAATCTCTACCTGCTGGATGGGGCACAGAACATCAACCGCATGGACGGCGGGTATGCGCTGAAGATCCCAGTGGACGCGATTGCGGAGTTCCGGATCCTGACGCAAAGCGCTCCGCCGGAGTACGGCGGCACGAGCGGAGCGACCACAAGTGTCGTAACTCGGTCCGGCGGGAATCAGTTTCATGGTGGCGTGTATGAGTTCCTGCGCAACGACAGGCTGGACGCCCGCAACTTCTTCTCCCAGGACGTGGAGCCGCTGAAGCAGAACCAGTTCGGCGGGACGGTGGGTGGTCCTTTGAAGAAGGACAAGCTGTTCTTCTTCGGCTACTACGAAGGGTTCCGGAACAAGCAGGGCTTTACGAACTCGGCCACGGTACCGACGGCGCAGCAGCACAACGGCGACTTCTCCGACCTGGGCGTGCAACTGATCAATTTCGCGGCGGGCGGCGTGCCCATTCCGGGCAACAAGATTCCGGTGCAGGCCCTGAATCCGGTGGCCCTGAATGTGGTCAATCTCTATCCCATTGGGAACATCTCGCCGTCGATCTACCGGGCGACGGTGGTGGCTACGAACTTCTTCGACCAGGCGGGTGGGCGCGTGGACCTGGTGGCCACGGCGAAGGACCAGCTTTCGGTCCGGTATTCTTTCTCGGGCGGCTACGACATCAATCCGATCTCGGTGCGCGGGTCAGAGGTGCCGGGCTTCCCGACGCGCAATGACATCACCACGCACTCGGCGGCACTGGCCAGCACGCACGTGTTCACGCCGGCGCTGAGCAACTCCCTGCGCCTGACCTTCTTCCGCTACAGCTTCGATTTCGATACGCGCCTGAACCGGACGCCACCCAGCGCTTTGGGGTTCAAATACAACTCGGCTTCCGACCTGGGGCAGGGGCCGCCGTTCTTCAACATCAGCGGCTACTCGCCCATCGGCGGCGCCATCACGGGGCCGCGCGATTCCGTGCAGAACAGCTATGAGGTGCAGGAGGGGCTGTCCTGGTTCCGCGGCGCCCACTCGCTGAAGTTCGGCGGCGGGTTTGTCCGGACCCAATTGAACATGTTCCAGGCTATTGCTCCGAACGCGTTTTACGTCTTTGCCTCGACCTTCCCGACGAACAATGCCATCGCGAACCTGCTGCTGGGCGGGCCTGTGACGTTCTACCAGGGCCTGGGCGACTTCCATCGCGGGCTGCGCATGTGGGGCACGAACCTCTACGCGCAGGACGAGTGGCGGCTCTCGCGGCACTTCACGTTGAACTACGGCGTGCGCTACGAGCGGCTGAACCCGATCAGGGAATTGCGGCAGCGGGTGAACGCGTTTGTGCCGGGCGTGCAGTCGACGGTACGGCCGGACGCTCCGAAGGGGCTGCTGTTCCCGGGCGATCGCGGCATTGCGGAAGGGATTGCGCAGAGCTACAACGGCTGGATGCCGCGAGTGGGTTTTGCCTGGGATCCGACGGGGCAGGGCGTGTGGTCGGTGCGTTCCAGTTACGGGTTGTTCTATGACCAGTTCCAGAACGGCTCGGGCACGGCCTCGCAGGGGCCGGTGAGTTCGCTGCCGTGGGCGCAGTTCAATCAATACAGCGGAACCGGCCTGAACTTCGCGGATCCGTATGCCGGGCGGGTTTACCCTCCGGCTGACACGTTTGTCCGGCCGTCCACCGTGTTTGCGATTGACCCGACGGCGCGTCCGCCTTATGCGCAGAACTGGAACCTGAGCGTGCAGAGGTCGCTGTGGTCGCAGTACCTGGTGGAGGTGCGGTATGTGGGTTCGAAGGGCACCCGGCTGCCGCGCAACATCGAAGCGAACCCGGCGGTGTATGGACCCGGGGCTACGGCCCAGAATGCCGACCGACGGCGGGTATATGCGAACTGCCCGGCCGATGGCGGTTCGTGCGACTTCTCGACCATCGCGATGCTTTCCAACATCACGAATTCGACCTATCATGCGGCGCAGGCGAGCCTCTCGCGGCGCTACAACGGCGGCTTCGGGTTCAACGTCTCCTACTGGTATTCGAAGTCGCTGGATTACCTGTCGGCGATGAATCTGTCGGGTGCCGCGGCCAAGCCGCTTTCGGGCGAGAACGACCTGGCGCAGAATCCGTTCAACCTGGCGGCGGAGCACGGGCCGTCGCTGTTCGATGCCCGGCAGCGGTTCGTCGCCAGCGGAAGCTGGGAGCCGAAGGTCCGCAAGAGCGCTCCGGCCGCCATGCGGCATGCCGTGAACGGCTGGCAGTTGAACCTGATCGCGATTCACAATACGGCGACGCCGTTCACCATTTCCGACTCGACCAACGTGTCGCTGCAGGCGAACAGCCCGCCGATCTCCGGGTTCGCGGCGAGCCGTCCGGACGCGGTGAGCGATCCGAATGCGGGTCCGCACACGGTGGATGAGTGGATGAGCCGGTCGGCGTTTGCGCGGCTGAACCCGGTGACGCAGGCAGGCCAGTTTGGGAATGCGGGCCGCAATACGGGCCGGGGCCCGGCGGTGACGAACTTCGACGTATCGCTGGTGCGCAATTTCCGGCTGACTGAGGCGATGCGGCTGCAGTTCCGTGCGGAGTCGTTCAACGTGGCGAATCATGCCAACTTCGGCCTGCCGGTATCGGATCTGAATTCGACGAATTTCGGGCGCATCTTCAGCGCGGCTCCGCCGAGGCTGATGCAGTTTGCGCTGAAGCTGAACTTCTAGAGTGAGGGGCGAGCGATGAGCGATTCCGAGAAGCCGAAGTCTCCAATGGAGCCGATGTTCCTGCCTGGGGTGGAGAACAACCCCCAGCCGAGCGCCTACCTGGACAGCATCCGCATGATGCAGGCGTCGGGCGCGGAGTATCCGCAGATCTGGCACATGTTCGCGTTCAGGGCGGAGGCAACGACGCACCTGGCGCGCTTCACGCAGGAGATGCTGCGCGAGCCGGGCCCGCTGAGCCCGGGCGTGCGCGAGCTGATTGCGGCCTATACGTCGGCGCGCAATCACTGCCCGTTTTGACTGAAGTCGCACGCCGCGGTCGCGGCGGTTTTGCTGGAGCAGGAACGCCCGGGGCTGCAGGGCGAGGCGTTCGTCGAGAGTCTGATTCGTGACCTCGAGACGTCGCAGCTGGATGCCAGGGAGAAGGAGTTGTTCCGTTTCGTCGACAAGGTGAACCATCAATCGCCGCACATCACGGCGGCGGATATGGCGCCGCTGCACGCGGTGGGCTACGACGACGAAGCGATCTACTACGCCATCACGGTATGCGCGCTGTTCAACTTCTATAACCGCTGGATCGATGCCAGCGGGGTGCACGCGTTGTCGGACGAAGCGCACCGCATGGGCGGAAAGAGGTCGGCTGGAATGGGCTATGTCAGAAAGTAGAATGAGCGGCGAAGGCTCGGCCGGCTATCCTGGCTGGCGGGTGGTGTTTGCGTCATCCGTCGGGGTGCTGACGGGTTTCGCGTCGCTGCTGGTGTATACGTTCGGGATCTTCCTGAAGCCGTTGAGCGCGGAGTTTGGCTGGTCCAGGGAGGCGGTGTCGATGGCGTTCGGCTTTGCGGCGCTGACGGTGGCAGTCTGCTCGCCGGTGCTGGGTCGGCTGTTGGACCGGTATGGGCCGCGGCGTGTGATTGTGCCCTGCGTGACCGTGTTCGCGCTGGCCTTCGGCGCGTTGTCCCTGCTGAGCTCGCACCTGTGGCACCTCTACGCGATGTTTGTGTTGATTGGCGCCGTGGGCAACGGCACGGCCATGCTTTCGTACGCTCGAGCGATCAGCAGCTGGTTCGACCAGCGGCGCGGCCTCGCGCTGGCGTTGATGCTGACGGGCGGAACGGTGGGCGCCGTGGCGTGGCCTCCGGCGGCCCAGGCGTTGATCCTGCACTTCGGCTGGCGGTGGGCGTTTGCGGTGCTGGGGGGCCTGGTGCTGCTGGTGGGGCTGCCGACGGTGGCGACCATGGTGCGCGAGAATCCGGCTTCGCGCAAGCCAAGTGGAGACGCCCAGACCGGCGTCGAGTGGGCCGAGGGCTTGAAGTCGAGGGCGTTCTGGATCCTGGCGGTGGTGTTGTTCCTGGCGTCGATCAGCCAGAACGGGACGATTACGCATCTGCCCGCGCTGTTGACGGACCGGGGCGTGGATTCGAGCCGGGCCGCGCTGGCGGTGTCCGCGATGGGCGTGGCTGCCTTCCTGGGCCGCATGATTACAGGATGGCTGCTGGACCGCTTTCCCGCGCCGCGCGTGGGGTTTGTCCTGCTGGCCCTGGCAGCGGGCGGCGTGTTTGTGATGGCGAGCGCACGGACGCTGGAGACCGGGATCGTGGCCGCGGTCCTGATTGGGTTCGGGATGGGCGGAGAGGCGGACGTCACTCCGTTCCTGCTGTCGCGGTATTTCGGACTGCGGTCGTTTTCGACGCTGTACGGGCTGACGTGGACCTCGTATGCAATCGCGGGCGCGATTGGACCGATCCTGATGGGCCGCGCGTTCGATTCGTCCTCATCCTACGGCGGGATGATTGTGAAGCTGGCGGTACTCACCGTGGGAGCGGCGGCGCTGATGCTCTTCTTGCCGGCACTGCCGGAGAGCCGGGCGAAGCAGCCGGAGACGAGACTGCCGGGACCGCTGCTGACGGCTGAGGAGCCCGTGCCGCCGGTTGGTTGAGCGGATGGTTTAAGGCAGCCAGCCGATCTTCTTGAGGCCCGCGACAGGGTCCTTTTCGTCGAAGAACGGATAAGCGCCCACCTGCCGGCCGCGTTCGAGGGCGACGCCGTAGGGCGGATCGGTCTTAAACGCAAAGGTCTGGCGCAGGACGTTGATGTCCGGGGAGATGCCGGCTTTGAGGCCGGTGTCCTTCAGGAAGCTTTCCGAGTATTGGGGATGCACCGTGGGGACGACCACCACCTTGACGTCCTTCCAGGTGTACTTGGACATCTGCTGGGCGGCGGCGAAGCAGTGCATGCATTCCGGATCAAAGAAGAAGAGGAAGACGCGCCCTTGGGCGGTGGTGAAGGCCTTACCATCCACCGTGATCTGGGCCGGAGCCTTGGTGCCGGTCTGGCGGGCGGCCGTGACGCCGAAGATTGCGCCTGCAAAGACGACGATCGCGCAGAGCACCATGGTAGCCTGCTTGAGGCTATAAGAGGCGATGGACCAGCGCCCGGCAGCGACAGCCAGAAGGAGCATGGCCGCATCGCTGATGAAGAAACCGGGTCCGACGACGCGCTTCAACCAGGGGAAGCAGCTGCAATCGGCACCCTGCAGTTGCTGGTAGAAGACGGCGAAGTAGACCAGGAAGGCCACCAGCATGAGGCCGCTGAGCCAGGCGCCCCATCTGCGCCAGCGGGGGACCAGGAGCATGATGCCGCTCCACACCTCGGCGACACCGGCGGCCAGGGCGGTGGCCATCGCGAGCTGTGTGGGAATGAGGGCCTGCACCATGCGGGTTTCGGTGGCGAACGGATCGCTGAGTTTCCAGACGCCGGCGACGAGGAACAACAGGGCCAGCAGGAAGGCGCTAACGGTTCCAACCCAGTACTGCCAAACCGCGGTTTGCAGCGCGGGGGCGGTCATATCCCCGTGTGCCATACTGTCATCCATGCTGCCTATTGTAGCCCTGTTAGGGCTTGTGCTGGTTGTGCCGGCCGTCGCGCAGAAGGCTGATCTGATCGTTGAAAACGCTCGAATTTACACCGTGAACCCTGCGATGCCATCAGCGAAGGCGATCGCCGTGGCCGGGGAGAAGATCCTGGCGGTGGGCGCGGATGTGAGCTCGTATGCCGGGCCGGACACGCGGCGCATCGATGCGCACGGCGCGGCGCTGATTCCGGGTTTGATTGATTCGCACGGCCATATGCGTGGTTTGGGCGGCCTGCTGGAGTCGCGCGACCTGCGGCACGTGAAGACCGTGGCGGAGATCGCGGAGTATGTGAAGCAGCAGGCAACGGGCCGGCCGGCGGGCGAATGGGTGGTGGGCCGGAACTGGGATCAGACCAATTGGGGCGGGGTATTCCCGAGCGCCAAGGATCTGGATGCGGTGGTGGCGGACCGTCCCGTGTTCCTGACTCGGGTGGACGGCCATGCGGGCTGGGCGAACTCGAAGGCGATGGCGCTGGCGGGGATTGACGACAAGACTCCGGATCCGGCGGGCGGCAAGATTCTGCGGGACGCCCAGGGGAAAGCGACCGGCATCCTGGTGGACCGGGCACAGGGCCTGGTGCGGGGGAAGATTCCTCCGCCGACCTTTGCGCAGATCAAGAAACAGTTGGAACTGGCGGTGGCGGAATGTGCTCGGCTGGGCCTGACGGGTGTTCACGATGCAGGCGTCAGCGAAGCCGACCTGCGGGCTTACAAGGAATTGATCGCCGAGGGCAAGATGCCGATGCGGGTGTGGGCGATGATCGGCGGCGAGGGCTTGCTGTGGAAGCAGTATCTGGAGAAGGGTCCGGAGATCGGCAGCTACCTGACGGTGCGGGCGATCAAGCTATATGCGGACGGGGCGCTGGGGTCGCGTGGAGCGGCGCTATGGCAGCCGTATACGGACGACAAGGCGAACTCCGGCCTGATGATGACGACGAAGGAAGACATCGAGCGGGTGGCCAAACAGGCGGCGGCGCGCGGATTCCAGGTGTGTACGCACGCTATTGGCGACCGTGCGAACCGGACGGTGCTGGATGCCTACGCGGCGGCGCTGCAGGGCAAGAACGACAAGCGGTTCCGGGTGGAGCATGCGCAGGTGATCTCGCTGCCGGACTTCCAGCTATTTGCGGACAACTCCGTGATCGCGTCGGTGCAGGCCACGCATGCGACGTCAGACATGCGCTGGATCGATAAGCGGGTGGGCCCGGACCGTGTGGCGGGCGCCTATGCGTGGCAGCGGTTTTTGAAGGCGGGTGTGCCGGTGGCGAATGGCAGCGACTTCCCGGTGGAGGAGCCGAATCCGATGCTGGGGCTGTATGCGGCGATCACTCGGCAGGATGTGACGGGGCAGCCGCCGGGCGGGTGGACTCCGGACCAGCGGATGAGCCGGGCGCAGGCGTTGGAGAGCTGGACGCTGACCGGCGCCTATGCCGCCTTTGAAGAAAAGACCAAGGGTTCGCTGGAAGTGGGCAAGCTGGCAGATTTCGTGATTCTCGATCATGACATCATGACGGCTCCGGTTTTGGATATTGTGAAGACGAAGGTGCGGCTGACCGTGGTTGGGGGCAAGGTAGTGTACGAGCAGAAATGACGAGCCTGTGGCTGGCATTGTTGTTGGCGTCGAAGGGCGCGGCTCCGGTTCCACACAGCGTGACTCTGATCGACGATGCGGTGAAGGTGGGCGCGTCGAAGATCCGCACGCTGGATATTGATTTGCCGGTGGAGCCTGCGCGCATCGTGTGCTCGTTTGAGGTGCTGCAGGGCGGGTCGGGCGTAAGAGTGGTGCTGCTGAAACGCGAAGACGCGCAGCGATGGCTGCGTGGGGAAGCGCACGAGGTGGAGGCGTCCACTCCGTTCGCGCGCGGCGGGGCGTTTTCGCACAAGCCGGCCGAGCCGGACCATTACCAGATCGTGCTGGACAACCGGATGGAGGGCCGCACGGCGGCGGAGGTCCATCTGCTGGTGCGGGTCCTATATGGCGAAGCGGGCAGCGGTCCGGTGCGCGCGGCGGAACCGCGCAGGGGCCAGGTGCTGGTGTGGGGCAGTATGTTGTTGTTTGCGGCAATCGCCGCAACTTTCACATTTCGGTTTAAGCAGAATCTCGACCGCGAATAATCCTCCGTGGGGCGGCTATACTATCCCCATAACCGAGGAGGTCTTTCGATGTTGCTGCGACTAGCTGTGTGCGGCCTGGCGCTTCTTTCCCTCTCAGCCCAGGACCGGGTGGACCTGCAAGTTGTCCAACAGATCAAGGCGGAAGCCTATGAACGATCGAAGGTCATGGAGACGCTGGCGGGGCTGACGGACCGCTACGGGCCGAGGTTGACGGGTTCGCCCGAAGCGCGCGAGGCAGCGGATTGGGCGTCGAAGCGCCTGATCTCGTGGGGCGTGCAGAACGTGCATCTGGAGAAATGGGGTCCGTTTGGCCGGGCCTGGTCAGTGGAGCAGTATGCGGTGGAGATGGTGGAGCCGCGCTATGCGCTATTGACGGCGATGCCGCTGGCGTGGAGTGGGGGGACGAACGGTGCGGTGACGGGCGAAGTGATCCAGGCGGTATTCCGCGACTCCTACAACCCGAAGAAGATGGCCGAGGAGCTGGCGAAGTTCAAGGAAAAGTACAAGGGCAAGCTGCGCGGCAAGGTGGTGCTGCTGAATCCGGTGCAGGACCTGAGCCCGTCGACGCAGGGGCTGGTGAAGCGGTATACGGACGCCGAGTTGGCTGACATGGCCAAGGCCGTGGGGCCCACTGCGAAGGTGGGTTACGATCCGGCGAAGACGGAAGTGCCCGAAGAGCCCGAAAAGCTGGGGCCGTTCTTCAACAGCCTGAACGTGAAGGGGATTGAGACGTTCATCGCGCAGCTCTACGGACTGCGCGGCGAGCGGGCGAAGTTCCTGAAGGATGAAGGCGCCGTGGCCGTGTTTACGGCGGATGGCCGGGCGCGGGATGGGCGTACGGCGGCGGAGCAGGCGGGGCGGCAGGAGGCGGAGTTCCCCATGGGTCCTCCATCGTTTGTCGTGACGGCGGAGCATTACAACCGGCTGGTGCGGCTGGCGGAGAGCGGTACAGCGCCGAAGGTAAGGGTGATGCTGAAGGTGAAGACCGAGGAGAAGGTGGACAGCTTCAACCTGGTGGGCGAGCTGCCGGGCGGCGCGAAGAAGGACGAACTGGTGATGGTGGGCGCGCACTTCGATTCGTGGCATGCGGGCACGGGCGCGACGGACAACGGCGCGGGCAGCGCGGTGATGATGGAAGTGGTGCGGATCCTGAAGTCGCTCAACCTGAAGCTGGACCGTACGGTACGGCTGGTGCTGTGGACGGGTGAGGAGCAGGGGTTGCTGGGTTCGATCGCGTATGTGAAGGAACACTTCGCGGATCCGAAGACGATGCAGTTGACGTCGGAGCACGGGCGGATGAGCGGGTACTTCAACCTGGACAACGGGGCAGGGAAGATCCGCGGCGTCTATGTGGAGAACAACGACGCGATGAAGCCGGTGTTCGAGCAGTGGCTGGCGCCGTTCCGGGACATGGGCGTCAGCACGGTGACCCTGCGGACGACGGGCGGGACGGACCACCTGGCGTTCGATGCCGTGGGGCTGCCGGGGTTCCAGTTCATTCAGGATCCGCTGGACTACGGGTCAGTGACGCATCACGGGAACATGGACGTGTACGACCATGTGCCGGCAGACGATTTGAAGCAGGCCAGCGCGGTGATTGCGTCGGTGGTGTACCACGCAGCCACCCGCGCTGAGATGCTGCCCCGCAAGGCGCTGCCGAAGCCCGCGGAATAAGCGCTACTGGTGTCGGGCCGGGCCTTTGGGCCTGCCGATGAACTGCGGCGGGAAGTCGGCCGGTTTGGCTTTGTCCGGGTTGCGCAGGCTTTGCTGGCTGCCGCCGTCGGGCTGCAGCGGGATGTTCATGCCGCCGGTCTGCTCCAGTACCTCGAAGAGGCGGTTGCGCATTCCGGCTGCGATCGCCTTGTGGTTCTCGCTGTTGATGAGGTTGCGGCTCTCCAGCGGGTCTTCCTGCAGGTCGTAGAGCTCGTCGATATCCCAGACGCCCTGGCAGCGGATGAACTTGTAGCGGTCTCCGCGCAGGGCGTGGACCGTGGGTGTCTGCGGGAAGTTGCGCTCCCAGTAGTACTCGTAGAGCAATTCCTTGCGCCAGCCGGTGGATTCGCCGCGCGCGAGCGGCAGCCAGCTCATGCCATCAAGGCCGGCGGGCGTGGGGGCTCCGCAGGTGTCGAGGACGGTGGGCATGATGTCGAGGCCGGCGACCACCTGATTGACGGTCTTGCCGCCCTGGAAGAGCTCCGGGCAACGGGCGAGCAGGGGCACGCGCATGGATTCCTCATAGGCGGTGCGTTTGTCGATGAGGCCGTGCTCGCCGAAGGCGAAGCCGTTGTCGCCCATGTAGACGACGAGGGTGGAGTCGAGTTCGCCGCGGGATTTGAGGGTGTCGAGCACGCGGCCGACGCTTTCGTCGACGGCCATCAGGGTTTCGGCGTAGCGCTTGTAGTAATCGGCGATGTCGAGCTGGGAGTGGTAGGGGTAGTCGACGCCGTGCCAGGAGTTGCGCTGGTTGCGGACCCACATGGGGCGGTTCTGAGCCATCTCGCCCGTCTCCTGCATGGTGGGCGGATAGATAAACTTGGCGTCCTGGTAGCGGCCCTTGTGGCGAGCGGCGGGTTCGAACTCAGCGTGGACGGCCTTGTGCGACAGGTACATGAAGTAGGGCTGCTGCTTGGGCAGGGAGTTGAGCCAATTTAGCGAGTAGTCGGTGAGCTCGTCGGTGATGTAGCCCTTCTGCGGGACCTTGCGGCCGTTGACGTTCAGGCCGTTCGGGTTGGGCAGATAGGTGCCCTGGCCGAGGAAGCTGACCCATTCGTCGAAGCCGGGCTGGGGCGCGTCGCCGGAGTTGCCCATGTGCCATTTGCCGAAGAAACCGGTCTTGTAGCCGGCCTTCTGGAGATGGGACGGGAAGAACGTGGTGCCCTGGGGGATGGCGGTATTGTTGTCGACGATTTTGTGACGGTGGGCGTAGACGCCGGTGAGGATGGAGGCGCGGCTGGGCGAGCAGAGCGCGGTGGTGACAAAGGCGTTGCGGAAGTGGGCGCCTTCCGAGGCGAGACGGTCGAGTTGGGGTGTCTCCAGCCAGGGCTGGGCTTTGAGGAAGCCCAGGGCGTCGTAGCGGTGATCGTCGCTGAGGATGAAGATCACGTTGCGCGGCTTGGTCGCGTTGTTGAGGCTCATGGCGGCCGCGCCGGCCAGGATTTCTCTACGGGTCATTCCGCTACATTAGCGGAATGACCGGATGGCCTGCACGGTGGCCTCGATTGCTTCGTCGTCGTGGGCGGCGCTGACGAAGCCGGCCTCGAACTGGGACGGGGGCAGATAGACGCCGTTCTCCAGCATGTGGTGGAAGAAGGCGTTGAAGCGCGCGGTGTCGGCGGTCTTGGCGGTGTCCCAGTTGGTGACCGGGCCGGTGCCGAAGAAGAACGTGAACATGGAGCCGACGCGGTTGACGGTGACGCCTTCGGGCGCGGCGGCGGCGATGCGGGCGGCGGCGCGGTCGAGCTGTTGGTAGACGTCCTTGTGGGCCTTGAGGTAGCGGAGCATGGCCAGGCCGGAGGCGACGGCCAGCGGATTGCCGGAGAGCGTGCCGGCCTGGTAGATGTTGCCGGAGGGGGCGACGCGGCTCATGATGTCGGCGCGCCCGCCGTAGGCTGCGATGGGGAGTCCGCCGCCGATGACTTTGCCGAAGGTGGAGAGGTCCGGGCGGATGTCGTAGAGTTCCTGGGCTCCGCCGAAGCTGACGCGGAAGCCGGTCATGACTTCGTCGAAGATGAGCAGGGCGCCGTGCTGGTTGCAGAGGGCCTGCATCGCCTGGAGGTAGCCGGGCAGGGGCGGGACGCAGCCCATGTTGCCGACGACGGGCTCGACGATAACGGCGGCGATTTCGCTGCCGTGGGCGGTGAAGGCGGCCTCGATGGCTTCGACGCTGTTGTAGGGCAGGGCGAGCGTGGTTTCAGCGAAGGCACGGGGGACGCCGGCGGTGTCGGCGATGCCGAGGGTGGCCATGCCGCTGCCGGCCTTGACCAGCAGGGAGTCGACGTGGCCGTGGTAGCAGCCTTCGAACTTGATGGTGAGGTCGCGGCCGGTGAAGCCGCGGGCCACGCGCAGGGCGCTCATGGTGGCTTCGGTGCCCGAGTTCACCAGGCGCACCATCTCCATGGAGGGGACGGCGGTGGAGATCTCTTCGGCGAGCTCGATTTCGCGTTCGGTGGGCGCTCCGAAGCTGGTGCCGGTTTCGAGCACCGCGCGGATGGCGTTCATCACGGGCGGAAAGCAGTGGCCGAGGATCAGCGGGCCCCACGAGCAGACGTAGTCGATGTAGGAGTTGCCGTCCACATCGACCATGCGGCAGCCGGCGCCGCTCTCAATAAAACGGGGCGAGCCGCCGACGCCGCGAAAGGCGCGGACGGGCGAGTTGACGCCTCCGGGGATCAGTTTCCGGGCACGCTCCATCAGCTGGGCGCTTCGTTCAGTGTTCAAGTCTCAGCGTCCTTCCTTGACGACCCGATGACCGAGCATCGAGCCTATGCAGACTTCCAGAAATGTTCCGTTCAGATTGGCCAGCAGGCGGGCTTTGAGGTCGAGGTAGCCCTGGGTGCCGGAGAAGAGGTCCTGTACGATCTCCATCATGCGCGGGCTGCGGCGCATCAGCTCGATCATCCGGGCAGGCACGCTGGAGAACATGATGCGCTGGATGAAGAAGCGCTTGGCGAGGCCGGCGCCGAGGGTAAGATCCTCCATGAACTCGCCGTGGATGAGCGAGCGGTAGAGGGCGGGCCGTTGGGCGGGGTCGTGCTGTTCGTTGAGAATCGATTGGGCGGCGAGGTCGCCGGAGCGGAAGGCGTAGTAGAGGCCTTCGCCGGTGACAGGATCGACCAGGCCGGCGGCGTCTCCCACGGCCATCCAGCCTTCGCCGCTGACGCGGTTGCTGCGCCAGGAGGGGCGCTCGAGGGCGGGGATCATGTGGCCGTAGAATTTGGCGTCCTTGAGGGGGATGCCGTTGTCGAGCATGTACTGCTCCAGCCGGGCCCGCATTTTGGGAGCGGATTCGCCTTTGCCGCAGATGCCCACGGAGAGGTGGCCGCAGCGCGGGAAGACCCAGATGTAGCCCTCGAAGTTGGGGAAGAACTGGATGTCGATGCGGCTGCGTTCGTCCGGGACCCAGTAGCCGAGGGCGTACATGGTGTCGGCGGCCGACCATTCGGTGCCGACATTGCGGAGGGCGTTGCGGGCGCCAGTGGCGACGACGACGAAATCTGCGTCCAGTGCGCCCGCGCGGGTCTTGATCGACCAGCCGCTGCCTTTCCGTTCCAGGCCCGTGACACGGTCCTGCTCGATTTGGACGCCCGCGTCTTCGGCGCGCTTGAGCAGCAGTCCGTTCAGGTCGTAGCGCGAGAAGATGACCAGGGGCTGGGTGAGGCCCATCTGGACCGAGCCGCTGCTGGGCTCGGTCAACACGGCGTCGCTGACCACCTTTTTCGGACGGTCGTTCTCGAGCAGAAACGGGTATCGGGTGTAGGCCTTGAAGGTAATGCCGCCGCCGCAGGGCTTTTCCCAGGCGAGCTTCTCGTCGAGCAGGATGGTGTCGAGGCCGGCTGCCGCTATGCCCGCGGCCGCCATGGAGCCCGCCGGTCCTCCGCCCAGGACGGCGACGCGCTTCACTTCTTCTCCGGCATCTTTCCGGAACCCATCGGCGGATGGTTGGCCGGCATCTCGCCCATGGCCGGCGGTGTGGTGGCGCCGTGAGGGGAGGCAGGCATGGAGCCGGGGTTCATACCGGGCAGGGCCGCGCCGTGGCCGCTATCGGCCTTCTTCTTCACAACCCACTCAGAGCCCTGGCGTTCCAGGGAATAGCGCATCTGCATGCCGGTGGCCGGGTCAGCGCCCTTGGGCTTGAAGGAGACGGAGGCTTCGGCTGTATTGTCCTTGAACGTCACACCGCTGACGGTGATGTCCATGCTGGCCAGCTGTAAGCCGCTGTTCTGGCTCAGGTGCTTGATGATGCCCTGCTTTACGGCTTCATCCGTCTGGATGTTTTTGGAACAGGCGGAGAGCAGTAGTACGGCCAGGGGGACGATCAGTTTCAGGTGTTTCACCCTTTGATTATATAATCGTCCCCTCGCGGGGCCGGGACTCAATCTAGAATCCCGGCTCGCGGGCGGGTTCCATTAACGAACTGCAATGGTTACAGTCTGTGTGCTGTCCTTGCCGCCGATTCTGAGAACAACGGGCACGGCGGGTCCGGGTGTCACTTCATCTGGTACTTTCAGGTTCAGATCCAGGTAGCCGGCGAAGCGGCCGGGGGCGGCTCCGGAATAGTAGACGTCGCAGGGCAGGCCGCCGATGAAGACCTCGACTTTGGCGTCTGGGTGGTGATCGGCGTCGGTGACCAGTTGGCCATCGGCGAGGGCGGGTGTCATGATGCCGGCTCCGGTGGCGTGCAGGATGATGGGGTGGCCGTGCTCGGCGGCGTTGTCGACGGTGTTGGTGGTGCCGTCCTCGTTCTCAGCGCGGGCCTGGCCCTGGCCGGAGCCGTCGGTGGTGAAGAGGCCGGGGGCGGTGGGGGTGAGGGCGACGTCGATTGGCGCGCTGCCGAGGCCGTCGCGGGTGACGACGATGGTGGCGCGGTCGCCGGTGAGGCCGAAGGGGGTGATGGCAGAGATCAGCGTGCCTTCCACCGACTCCAACGGGGCGGGTGTCCCATTGATGGTGACGGAGACGCGGCCCAGGGTGGTGGGCAGTACTTCGGCCGCGGGATCCGGTGTCAGCTTCCCGCTGGCAAAGAGGAAACCGTCTCCCTGCAATAGGATGGGGAGGCCGGGCGCGATGGCCTGCGCGGTCCGTTCCGCCTGGTGGAGGACGGTGGTGAGGACGGGCGGGGTGGCGTTCTTCACGCGCAGGGTGACGGCCACGGGCGTGGTGGCCACGCCGGCCAGCGGCGAGGAGACCTCGATCGCGGTCTTGTATTCACCGGCGACCAGCCCGGTTGCGTCGACCCGGATCAGTAGTTCACCGGCCTTCTGGGGGTTCGGCACCGCCTTGAGCCAGGCGGCATCGGCGGGGACTTTGCCCACGAGCGGCAAGGCTCCGGCGGCGCTGGTGACGGTGACTGTCTTTTCCTGGGTGAGCGGGCCGCCGTCGAGCAGGATGTCGAAGGTCAGGCTGGTCTGCTGGAATGCCGCATCGGCGGACAGGCCTGCGACACGAACCAGCAGGGCGTCGGAGGCGCCGCCGAGATAGCCGGCGCTGGCGCCCGCGAGCGTGCCGGTGAGGTCGCGCGAGGTGGTGTAGCCGCCGACCCAGGCTCCACTGTCGGTGGCCACGACGGCGGTGGCCGAGTCGAGGCCGCTGCCGCCCAGGAGCGTGGTGAGCGCGAAGCCCGGGGCGGTGGGCGAAACCCGGGCCAGGAACATGTCCGTGGAGCCGCCCAGGGGCGCATTGCCGAGACCGCCGGTCACCGGGAATTGCAGGGAACCGGTCCAGCCGGCGGCGGCGAGGGTTCCGCCCGGCTCGATTGCCAGAGACATGCCGATGTCGGCCCCGTCGCCGCCCAGCAGGGTAGAGAACGGCAGGGTGCCCAGGGTGTTGTCGAACGTGGCGACGAAGGCGTCGATCTCACCCGCGATGACTGTCTGCGGCGCGCCGGGAGTGGTGGGGAAATCGGGCGACTCGCTGAAGCCCGTCACGTGGACCGAACCGTCGGGCCCGATGGCCATTCCGAAGATCTCGTCATCGCCGTCGCCGCCCAGGTAAGTGGACTGGAGAATCGACTGCCCGTCCTTGTCGAAGTGCACCACGACTCCATCCGGCGCAAGCTGTCCGCAGGAGTACACGATGTTCTTGTCCAGCGGGTTCAAGGCCAAACCGTAGATGTAGTGGTTGGATAGTTCCGCGGCGGGCTGGGTCCAGGTCTGGCCATAGTTCAGGGATTTGTAGATCCCATAGTCAGTGGCGGCATAGACTACGCCGGGGGCGTTGGTGCCGGCGCGGAATTCATAGACCGTCAAGTATGGCGAGAGCCCGCTCCGCATGGGCTGCCAGGAAGCGCCGCCGTCCGTGCTGCGGTAGGAACCGCTGAAGTAGGAGGACGCGTAAATGGTGCTGGGATTGCTCTCGTCGACGTGGACGGAGGTGTAGATCTCGTCGGAGGGGCCGGCGTTGAGAGGCGTCCACGTCAGGCCGGCGTCGCGACTGCGATAGACAGAGAGATAGCCGGCGGCATAGAGATTGGCTGGCGTCTGCGGATCGACCGAGATTTGAATGATGTAAGGGAAGTACTCGTCAATCCCGGTGTTGGCGTTGTTCCAGGAGTCGCCCCCGTCCGTGCTCTTCATGATGCCGCTGGAACTGGTGGTGGCATAGAGCGTTTTGGGGTTTTGGGGATCGAGGGTGATCTGCCAGGCGTTCTTGGCGAGACCGGAGTTGGCCGCGGACCAGTTGGCGCCGCCGTCGGTGGATTTGAACACGCCGACCGTGGAGGTGGCCACGTAGAGGGTGGTGGGCGTCTTGGGGTCGACAGCCAGGTACTGCGTAGCGGCGGAAGTGAGGCCGGAGTTGGCGGCCTTCCAGGTGAAGCCGCCGTCCGAGGATTTGTAGACCCCTCGCTTTGTCGCCACATAGATCATCTGGGGATTCGAGGGGTCGATGACCATCGATTCCCCCTGAACGCCGCGCATGCCGTCAGCGCCAGGGATCCAGCTGCGGCCGGCGTTGCCGGAGTGCCAGACTCCGGCGCTTTGATGGGACTTCTGAAACGACTTCACCATGGGCAGGTCGCTGGCGGTCGAGGCGCCAGCCAGTTGGAAAGTGCCGTCCGCCAGGCTGGCGATGGCGAAGCCTTTTACCCAGCCGTTGCCGGTGAGCACCGTACTGGAAACCAGGGCCGAGCCGGTCGCATTCAGGCGTGCGATCATGGCGCCGGGTCCACCGGAGAACGCGCCGCGCGAGCCCGCGGCCTGGGTGGGGAAATTCGTAGAGTCCGTATGGCCGGTGATCGCCACGATACCGGCGGCATCGACACTGATGGCCTGCGGATTCTCGTCCTTCGTGCCGCCGAGCAGGGTGCAATAGACGAGACTGCCATCCTTGCCCGACAATTTGGCGACAAAGGCATCGTCGCCGCCCTGGCCAAACCGCTGAAACGCGTTGGACGAAGTGGGGAAATCGGAGGAAGCTGTCCAACCCGTGACATAAACATCGCCTTTGGCGTCTACTGTGACCGCGGTGGCGCTCTCCAATTGTGTGCCGCCCAGGCGCGCGGTCCAGAGAACCGCCGAGCCGTCGGCCTTGAGTTTCTGGACAAATACATCGCCGCGTTCATGCGCGACGGCGCCGGCTGTGGCTTTCAGCTCAGCGGAGGTGGAGTCGCCAGCGACGACCAGATTACCGTCCGCGTCTTTGGCCATGCCATAGATATCGTCGATGGCCGTTCCGCCCAGATAGCCGGGCGCCATAGTCACACCCGTGCCGGAGGCCAGGGGTGTGCGGCCGGGTAGGGACTCGGCGTGATTCCGCAGGCGGTCCCTGCGATTTGTTTCAGAGGTGCGCAAGCCGCGCAAGGCGGCGCGAAGATCCGGGGATTGAGTGGTTTCCGCGAGACGAGCGCGATCAAGGGGAGGGCCAGCCAGGAGAAAAGCCGGCAGAAGAAACGCAAAAATCGTTTTCATTGGAGCTGCGAGGCGCACAAAGACCGTAAGCAGCTCCATTATGCTGCATTGTCCAGTAAATTTGTATAGGGCTCGTAAAAAATATCAGACTTACGGGATACGAGCCGCTAATTGCAGGGCGCGTTGAGCGGCGTCGCCGGACGGCGGAGCGTTGGTGAAACCCGCCACGCGCATTCCTTTACGGAATAGACACATTTTGCCGAGATAGCGGTCTTCCGTGACGTAACCCTCGTCGCCGACCTGGGTGGCGGAGCCGCCCGGGAAACGCTCCTTCAACTTCGCGAAGAGAGCCGTGGCGGAGGCGGGCGAGTCTTCTGTTACTACAAATGACTTGCCTTCCTCATATTGTGCGAGATAGCCGCGCTTGAGGATACGGAGGCCGAGGACACTCTGGGGCACCAGGCGCGGGGAGCCCGCCTGCAGGTGTTCTTTCGGGAACCACGCCAACTCCGCTGGTGTTTCGGTGGTTCCAGTGATCTTCCTGGCGAACTCGACGGCGGCCGCGCGCAGAAGAGCGGTGTACTCGCCCTCGGGTTCGGCTGCAATTTCTCCCAGGAACTGCCCTTTTACGAAAAGTACTTTGCGGCCGGTGACCTGGCCGCCGGCTCCGATTTTCTCGGTGGGCAGGCGGGGATCCAAATTGCCGGTGAACATTCCGTACGCCAATTCGGGTGAAGGGAACGTACTGATATCCGCGATGAGCGTCACTCCGGCTTTCTTGCACGTGATCCCGGTCATGCTCTTGAATCCGTAGAGGAAATATCCTTCCGAATTCCCGTTCATGTACTCGTAGAGCGTCTCAGTATCAAATTGACGGACTTTGCCATCCTGGACAAAGCCCGGCGAGATGGAGCAGTCCGGAGACTGCCCCATCGCTACCATTCCGATCAGTGACAGCAGGAACGCCCTCACGCAAACATCTCCTGCGCGCGGGCCACGCGTTCGGCCACGCGCACGCCGTTCGGGCAGTTGATGCTGCAGTTGGTGCAGTCGCCGCACTTCACCTGCTGCAGGTTTTCGGGCAGGGTCTGGTAGTTCTCCCGGCCCAGGGCGAATTCACCGTAGCCTTCGGCGTAGCTGACATAGCGGATGATGTCGCTGACGGGCAGGCCCTGCGCGCACTTGCCGGAGCAGGATCCGCAGAAGCGGCAGTACAGCGGGCTGATGAACTTGAGCTGGGCGGCCAGCAGCTTGTCGTCGACTTCCTTCCTATAGCCGGCGGCGACAGCCTTGAAGTTCTCATCCAGTTGGTCAGCATCCATGATGCCCGGGATGGAGGTGTGAATCGCCGGACGGCGCACGGCCCACTTGAGGGCGGCGGCCATGGTGCCGGTCTTCGACAACTTCTCGAACATCGGCGAGCCCTGTTTGTTCTGGCGGAAGCCGCCGGCCATCACCTTCATGGCCACGATGCCCATGCCGGCCGCGTTGGCCTTGTCGATGAGGGTGTCGAGTTCGGGATCCATCGTGAAGTTGTAGCTCATGAGAAGGACGTCGGTGCGCTTCTTCTCGATGAGGAACGGGATCATCTCTTTGTGGCCGCTGTGGAAGCTGACACCCTTGAAGCGCACTTTGCCGGCCTTGACGGCTTCATCCTGCGCATCGAAGAGCTCATCCGGCGCCGCCGCGGGGGTGGAGCGCGAGTGGAGATACCAGACGTCGATGTGGTCGGTCTGCAGCTCCTTCAGCGTGGTGTCCAGGTTCGCCAGCACCTCGGCCTTGGTCTTGCCGGGGGTCTTGCTGGTGATGTGGAGCTTGTCGCGACGGCTCTTCAGCGCCGCGCCGACCATCCTCTCGTTGTTGCCGTTCTGATACCCGCGGGCCGTATCGAACCAGTTGATGCCGGCGTCGGCAGCCTGTTCGATCACGGTGGGGTCGGAGGTGGTCATGCAGCCGAAGCCGAGCACGGTCACCTTGATGCCGGTCTTGCCCAGCGTCCTTTTGGGCATCTCGATGGCGGAGGGCGCCGCCTCCAGGCCTACTGTTCCAGCCAGGCCGATACCGGCCAGGAATCCGCGTCGGGTCGCGCTCATGTCGAAATCCTCCTTTACAGAGTTTCAGCTCTTTACATACTATATTGACTGAGGTGTTCGCAATGGCCACTACTTTCACCCGCCGGGGTCTGTTTGGCGCATCCGCCGGACTGCTGCTCGCTTCCCGCACCGCTCGTGCGGCCACACAAGTCCCCGCCGGCCTCTTCAAAGGCGAGGATCGCCGCAAGAATGTGACGGCGGCCATGCGCCTGATCGACAAGGAGATCACGGCGAAGCTGCGCGGCCGTAAGTCCGTTGTTATCAAGCCGAACATGGTCTCCACTGAGCGCCAGCTGGCGGCCACACACGCGGACGCGCTGAACGGCATCCTCGACTATCTGGCCGACCGTTACAAGGGTCCTGTCTACATTGCCGAATCCTCCGCCGGCTTCACCACCGCCGGTTTCGACAACTTCAAGTACCAGGCGGCCATTGATGATCACAAGAAGATGAACATCAAGCTGGTGGATCTTAATGAAGAAGCCGAGTACGAGACGCTGCAGATTCTCGACGGCAATCTCCAGATCCAGCCGGTGCGTCTGGCCAAGCGGCTGCTCGATCCGGACGCTTTCGTGATCTCGGCCGGCCTGTTGAAGACCCACAACGTCGTCATTGCGACGCTGAACATCAAGAACATGGCGCTGGGCGCTCCGCTGCACTACAAGCAGGGCGAGGCGAAACGCTGGAACGACAAACGGGTCTATCACGGCGGCGTTCGGCAGACGCATTACGACATCATGCGGACGGCCGAGCGGCTGAAGCCAAATTGGGGTGTGGCGGTGATCGACGGCTTCGAAGGCATGGAGGGCAACGGCCCCGGCTCCGGCACCCCGGTTGCTTCGCGGGTCGCCATCGCCTCTACCGATTTTGTGGCCGCCGACCGGATTGGCGTCGAGTGCATGGGCGTGAATCCCGAGTGGATGGGCTATCTGCAGTACTGCGCGAAGGTGGGCATCGGCACGTTTGACCGGGCCGGCATTGAGTTGCGCGGCGAGAAGATCGAGGACGTTCAGAAGAAGTACCGCCTGCACACCGATATCGACCGCATGATGCAGTGGATGGGCCCGCTCACCGAGTTGCCGCCCAAGCTGGGCTGATCGCTGCGCCGGTTGTTGAACGTCAAATTCCGGAGGTAGTATCCCGTGAGTTCGAATTTCTCCCGCCGCGGCTTTCTGGCTGCCGGCGCCATTTCGCCCGCTTTGCTGGCCGCGCCGGGGGCTCCGGCTCCTGCCGCTATCAGGACGCTGGGCAAGACCGGTTTGAAGGTGACGAGTGTCGGCTTCGGCTGCATGGTGACCTCCGATCCCACCGTGATCGAGCGCGCGATCGACCAGGGCATTACCTACTTCGACACCGCCCGTGTCTACTCGGGCGGGAACAACGAACGCATGGTGGGCGCGGCGGTGAAGCCGCACCGGCAGAAGCTGGTCCTTTCCTCCAAGACCATTGCGAAGGACAAGGACGGCGCCCTGCGCGACATCGACACCACGCTGAAGGAACTGGGCACCGACCACATCGACATCTGGTACCTGCATGCCAAGGACCGGGCGGATCAGATCACGCCGGAGTTGATCGAGGCGCAGCAGATCGCGAAGAAGCAGGGCAAGATCCGCTTCGCCGGGCTCAGCCTGCACAACGGCCACGCGGAAGTGATTCCGGCCGCCATCAAGACCGGCTCCATCGACGTCATTCTCACCACCTATAACTTCGCCATGGCGGCCACGATGGAGCCGTTGGTGAAGTCGATCTCCGACGCCGGGATCGGCGTGGTGGCGATGAAGGTGATGGCCGGCAGCATGCGGCTGGACCGGAGCTACGATTTCGATCGGGCCAAAGCCGCCATGGCGAAGCCGGGCGCCGCCCTTTCCGCGCTCAAGTGGGCGCTGCGGATGCCCTATGTGCATACGGCGATCCCCAGCATCAAGGACAACGAGCAACTCGACGAGAATCTCAAGGCGCTGCGCGAGCCCTATCAGGCGGCGGACGCCAAGCTGCTGGCCGCGCATCTGGAACGCATCACGCCGCTGTACTGCAGGATGTGCGGGACCTGCGCCGGGACGTGTCCCCAGGGACTGCCGGTGAGCGACATGCTGCGGTATCTGACCTATGCCGACGGGTACGGCGAGTTTGCGATGGCCCGCGACAACTTCCGAACCATGCCGGCGGAGCTGCAGCAGGTCCGCTGCGAGTCCTGCGACCGCTGCACGATCCAGTGCCCCAACGGGGTGCGCGTGCAGGAACGGCTCATCCGGACCCAGGAGCTGCTGGCCTAACCCGGCATCCCGTCAGCGTTTGCCGGCTTCCGGGGCGAAGTCCGCGATATCCACACTGTAGCGGCCGGGTTGCTGTACGAGCGTTTGCTGATAGATGGCCTGTGCCTCGCGGCGGGCGGCTTTCGACTCCTCGCCGCGCTTGGCCCGCTTCAGCAGTTCGGCGTAGGCTGACCACAGATCGGCCAGGAAGACATGGCTGGCGCCGACGTTGGACCGCGCCACTTCGATCGCGCGGCGCATCATCTCCAACGCGCGCAGGTCGTTTCGATCGGCGCCCGTCATCTTCGCCAGATTGCTGAGTGCGGCCGCGTATTCGACGACTGCTCCGCGATGATTCGCCTCCAGGATGTCGATGGCCGCCCGAACCTCCTGCCGGGCTGCGTCCTTCTGTCCTCGTTTCCACAGGATGAGTCCGAGTTGGGTGTGCGCCTGGGCCCGGTCCTCCGGCATGGCATCGGGGTTGAGCTGGTGGAATTGAATTGCCTTGCGAGCCAGGGCTTCCGCGCGCACCAGATCCTGGTTTGAGTAAGCGGCGGCAGCCAGCGCGCCGTAGACCCGGTCGGCCGCCGCCGCATCCTGGTCGAGCCTGCCATCGCATTTGGCGGCCAGCGTCCTGGCTGATCGCGCAGCGAGGCCGGGCCGTCCGGTGGCCACATAGAGGCTGATCAGGTCCGCTTCCGTCTGCAGGCGGGCGACAAAGCCCGGTTCGCCCGTCTGCTCCCAAAGCCGGATGGACGTCTTCAGCATGGACTCCGCCTCGACGGGCTGCCCCAGCAAGGCCGCCAAGGTGCCGAGATATTCGGAGCTCCGTGCTCGCATCTGGAGCGCGCCCGGGATCTGTTGGCTCAGGGCGCTGGCCTGCTGGAGGGTCTCGAAAGCTGCCTGATAGGCTCCAGCATGCCGCTGTTGGTGGGCTGTTTCCACGAGATCCGCCCAGCGCCGCGTTGGGTTCGTATCCGGCGTGGGGTCCAGCCCATTCGCGGCACAGCCGATGACTGCCGCACTACAAAGGGCGATGAGATGCGCAAGGACTCGTCTCATGAGCTCCCTTCCTTCTTGAAAGGCCGATTCCGGCTCGCAACCACAGAAAGAGGCCGTCCGCACGGGTACCACAGCCCCCAGGCGGCGAACTCCGCGTACTGCGGTCAGCCAGAAGCGGCTGTCCTCACTCATTCGCGAGCATTGCTTTGTGCCGCGTGGTCCTGGCCAGGGCGATGAGTCCAACCTGAACGCCCGGTTGGTCGATTTCGCTCCAGGCGCCCGCTCCGGCCGTGTTCAACGCATGTTGGAGCGTGCACTAGCCTGCAATACGGCTCATCGCGGGAACCGGTGGCAACGACCACAGAGAATTGACACTTGGAACGGACACTTCGCAAGTGTTGCAGGATGCCGGGGCGCGCTGGCTCGGAGGGCTTCGTGCCCTCGGGATTTGCCGGTGTCAGCGGCGCTTGCTGCCTCGCACCAGGTCCGCCACGTCAACGGTGTGATGGCCAGGCTGCCGCACCAGGGTGTTCTGGAAGATCTGCTGTGCCTCGCGCTGCGCGGCCTTTGACTCGTCGCCGCGTTTGGCACGCTTCAGCAGGTCGGCATAGTTGACCAGGAGTTCGGCCAGGAAGACATGGCCTGTGCCCACACCTGCCCTGACAACCTGGATGGCGCGCAACATCAGGTCCGCCGCGTTGCGGTCTCCGCTGTCGATGGCGGACATCATGGCCGTATTCCCGAGTGCGGCGGCATACTCGATGGAATGAGTCCGGTCGTTTTTCTCCAGGATCTCGACGGCGGTCCGTGCCTGCTGCAAGGCATAGGCCCGCTGGCCTTGCTTCCAGAGGATGAGGCCGAGTTGATTGTGGGCCTGGGACAGCTCCTCCGGCGAGATCTCGCGATTGGCTTCTTTCGTCCGGATCGCCTTCCGGCAGAGTGACTCGGCGCGATCCACATCCTGGTTCAGATACGCGGCCGCGGCCAGGGCAATCTGTACCCGGCCCGCCGCCGTAGGATTCGCATCGAGCTTGTCTTCGCTGTCGGCCGCCAGCCGTTTGGCGAGCCGCTCCGCCTTGCCGGTCTGGCCTGTCTCGACATACAGACTGACGAGGTCGGCCGTGGCCTGCAGTTGTGGGATGGTCCCCAGGTCGTCAATGGCTTCCCACAGCCGGATGGCGGACAGGTAGTGCCCTTCGGCCTCGATGGGCCGGCCCAGGGTGGCCGCCATGCTACCCAGGTATTCATAGCTTCGAGCGCGCAGGACGGGCGTGCCGGGCATGCTCCGGGCGAGCGCGCTCGCGTCTTCGAATCCTCGATAGGCCGCTTCGTAAGCTCCTTGCTGCCGGAGTTTCTGGGCTGCCTCCATCGTTGTCACCCAGAGCCGGACGGCTTCCTCGCTGGGCTCGTCCGGCTGGGGATTCACAGGGCGGCCGTTGACCACCAGGCATACCTGGACCATCAGACACACGAATCCTGTTCGCATTGGCTCCTCTCTTTCTTTGGCCGATCCCCGGCTGGCCAAAAACAAAAGAGGCCGCCGCTGGGAACCTGGTGTTCCTGAGCGACGGCCTCCGAGTGCTTCGGTCAGCCGGCAACGTATATTTGAACTAGCTCGTGAACTTCACCTTCTGCCGTGTCGTCTCGGCCAGTACGGGAAGTCCGTCCTGAATGGACAACCGCTCAATTTCGCCGTATCGCATATCCTGGCAATACCGGATGAAATCGATCCACGCTGATGGCAGCTTTCCGTACACCGGGGTACTGGAGGACTGCCTGCTCCGAGGATGCGGCGGCCCCTTTTCCGGGTCATCGTTCATCGGGTCGTCTCCTCAGTTAAGAATGAACTGCACTTGGTGGCCAGCTCCAAGCAGGATGACTGCGTTTAATTCCACTCCCACCAGACTCTACTGTGCAATACGACTCATGTTTGCTGGTTGTTGTAACAAAACCAGAAAATTGACTTCGCATTCCGGGAATCGAGGCTTGGTGCCAATCTTTGACACGGCAGCGGTGGTGCCGGTTCCCGAAACCGTATGAATCTAGCTGGATTGTTCGACACCTGTGCAATGCTTTCGGTGGGAACAACCGCACCGCAGTTGATGTCTAATGGGTCCGAATGAAGCGGTGGCAGAACTGGCTGCAACTTGGCAATGTTCTGATTCTGATCGTCACGGCGTGGCTGCTGGTCGACGGCATGCCGAACATCCTGCGCTGGCGGGCCGCGCGCGTGGCGGCACCGGTGAAGAGACCGGAAGCCTTCGACTGGGTGGATCCGGCCAAGGGGCTGGGCATCATCAACTTCTATGCGTATCCGGGCGCAATCGCCGAGGGCGAGACGACCTCCGTCTGCTATGGCGTGATGAATGCCAAGGCTGTGCGAATTGATCCTCCCATCGCCGAGCTCTCGCCCTCGTTCAACCGCTGCTTTGAGGTCAGCCCGGAGCGCACCACCCGGTATACGCTCACCACGGAGGATGCGAAGGGACGGACGCTCTCGAAATCGTTCGACCTCATTGTGATGCCGGAGCCCGCGCTGGCACCGAGCATCAGCTACTTCCGGGTGCGGGAGTCGAAGGTGGATCGTGGAGACACCGTGCACCTGCTGTGCTTCGCCACCAGGAACGCGACGCTGGTGGGGGTGGATCCGCCGGCCTTTCCCGGCTCGCAGATCCTGCAGGGCTGCTTCTATGCGGTGCCCAGGAAACCTGTCACGTATACATTGACCGCCAGCGGAACCTTCGGCCGGAAGGTGAAACGCCAATTGACCGTGGCCCCCAGTGGTCCGGTTGAGAAATAATGCTGTCAGCATGTACCGGCGAGAGTTTTTGAGTCTGGTGCCCGCGGCGGCCGCTGCCGCGCAGGGCAAGAAGAAGTCCGGCGGGAAGAAGGGCGAGCCGCCTCCGCCTCCTCCTCCGCCTGAGGCACAGGTGAAGAGCTTCTTCCTCGACATCACCCGCGGCTACCTGAAGAATGCCGCGAAGACCTCACCCAGCCTGGCGGTGGTCGAGTATCCGAATGCGACGATCACGAAGAACTTTCTCTCGAAGTCGGGCCTGAGCGTGACGGGCGTCACGCGCATGATGCCGGCGATGGCGGCCTGGATCGCGGGCGGGCGCGAACCGGGGTTGGAACTCACGGCGGCGATGACGAATGCGTTTCGGAACGGCTGCAATCCCGAGCATCCGGATTACTGGCAGCCCGCGAAGACCGGCGGCAGCGATCAACGCCAGGTGGAATCGTCCATCGTGGCCTGGAGCCTGTGGCTGCTGCGCGACAAGGTGCTGCCCGCTCTCACGGAAGGCGAGCGGCGCAATGTGGCCGCGTGGCTGGACAGTTGCACCAAGCAGCCTGTGCGTGGCAACAACTGGGCTCTGTTCACGGCGGTCAATCATGCGGCGCGCCTGCGCCTGTCGGAGAAGTGGCCCGAGTTTCAGGCCGACGAGCAGTTCATGCTCGACGACATGAAGGTGATTGAGTCGATGGCGACGGGCGACAGCGGCTGGTACAACGACGGGCTGACCGGCGCGGCGTACGACTACTACAACTCGTGGGTCTTCGCCAGTCATTTCCTGTACTGGAATGAGTTGGTGGGCGCGCGGTATCCCGAGATCAGCAAACGCTTCAGCGAACGGCTGTCGAGGTATCTGGAGACGGCGCCCATGTTCTTCGCGGGGCATGGCGGTCATGTGTTGTTTGGACGGTCGCTGATTTACCGCTGGGGTGTGCTGACTCCACTGGTGCTGGCGTATCAGCAGAAGCTGTGGCCGCATTCTCCGGGCCTGCTGCGGCGTATTGTGCAGCAGAACATCCTGTATCACGCGTCGATCGGCGGCTTTGATGCCGAGGCCGGGAAGCTGCGGGAGACTTATACTCCGGAGGGCTCCCCGGCGATCAAGGAGAGCTATATCGACGGCGGGCATCCCTACTGGGGGATGCAGGCTTTCGCGTTCTGGCGGATCCCCGACGGCGATCCGTTCTGGACCGCTCCGGAGGAGCCTCTCCCCATCGAGAAGAGCGACTACGCGATTGCCCTGCCGGAGCCGGGCCTGCTGCTGGCCGGGCGGCGGTCTTCCGGCCAGGTGCGCGTCTTCAACGCCAGGTCGACCAAGCCGGATGCCCACTATCGCGACAAGTACAACAAGCTGGAGTACTCGTCGCACTTCTGTTTTGCGGCCACGCACGATCCGGCGCACGCCACTCTGGATAACGTGCTGGCGCTGCGGAACACCAGTACGGGCGAGACTGCCGTCCGCGGCGACATCACGTCCACTGAGATGGATACTGAGAAGATCGAGATCGAGTACTCGATCAAGCTGGGTCCGGTGACCGCGCAGGTGCGCACGCAGATCCAGCACCTGGGCGAGTTCGAAGCGCGCATCCACAACGTGCAGTGCTCCGGTGGCCCGCTGGAGGGGATCGAGTTGGTGGAAGGCGGATCCGCCTTTGCTCAAGGCCCTGTGTACCCGGATGCACACCTGAAGACCTGGAGCCTGAATGGCTGGGTCAAGTCGGGGAGCGAAGAGGCGACGGGTAGCGTGCTTTTCGCCAAGCATCAGGTCCAGATGCTCATCGCGCCGGCGCAGCCAAAGTTGTATTTGGCCTCGCTACGTTATCAGAGTCCCAAGGCGATGCCCAAGGACAAGGTGGATGGAGAAGCCGCGCAACTGCTGGCGAGACTCAGGGTCTGATCCTCGTAGTGCGCGACGGCCTGCTGGCCGGATTCGAGGTTGGTGAGGACGACGTCCACTGCCTCACCGGGGCCGCCGCCGATCAATTCGCCCTTGATGGTCTCGGGCATGGTTGGGAATTCGGCCACCACATGGCAATCCTGCACGCTGAGGCGGACGCCGAGGGCGGGCAGGGAAGTCTCCTCGCCGTAGGCGTTCACGGTGAGCGTGGTGCGCAGGCGATTGCCTCCGGCATCCGTCACTTCAATGGGAATCTCGTACTGACCGGGTACGAGCACCGTCCCGCGCAGGATTCCATCCGGGGTCAATACCAAACCCAGCGGAAGGAAGGCCTGGGGTGCGAGACGGTACTCGAACGGCGCCGCTCCTTCAGATACAACGGCTTGCCATGCCAGCGCCTGACCGGCGGGCGCGTTTACATACGCCCGGGACAAGCTGAGCGGCGAAACCGTCAGATCCAACCACTGCTCCGCGATGAGCCCCTCTGCATCAGTGACCTGAACCCTGACAAACCACTGCCCTGCTTCAGCCGGTGCACCAAAGAGCCCTGGAGCGGACGCCGAACCTAACACGACCGTCGACAGATCCACCAGATGCACACCGGGCGGGAGGTCCCCTCCCGTAATCTCCCATTGGAAGGGCGCGGTTCCGCCTTCCGCTTTCAGGGGCATCGACCAGGGCCGGCCCACCGAGGGCTGGTTCCAATCAGGAGAACCGCTGGTCAACGCCAACGCGAGCAAAAGGATGTGCATTTGATCTGCCTCAAGAGGCAGATCGGACAGTCTCAGCGGGGCTTGAGGAAATTTCCGGCTCGACGATGAGCCGCGAGCCGCGCTGCTCAGTGAAGTACGACCAGACCCACTGCAGGAACACACTCACCCTGAGATTCGGCAGCGCCAGGAAGAGGACGTGAATCAACGACCACGCCAGCCAGGCCACATAACCGGTCAGCTTCAGGTTGCCGCGCTCCAGGATGGCGTAGTTGCGGCCGACCACGGCCATATTGCCCTTGTTCACATAGTGGAACGGCGGAGGTGGAGCATCGTTCATCAGCCGCGCTTCCATCACCCGCGCGACGTGCGCGCCCATCTGCATCGCCACCTGCGCGACGCCGGGCAGGGGCTTGCCTTCCTGCTCGTAGTTGGCGACGTCGCCGATCACGAAGATCTCGGGTGCCCCGGGTACGCTGAGGTCGTAACGGACCTTCACCCGGCCGGCCCGATCGGCCGGACAACCCAGCCAGCGGGCTACCGGCGAGGGCGTGACGCCCGCGGTCCAGATGACCGTCCTGCTGGCGATGTGTTCGCCGCCTACCGTGACGCCCGAGTCGTCGATCTGCTCCACGGGGTGGCCGGTGAGCACCTGGACGCCCATGTGCGTCAGCCGCTGCGTCACCTTTTCTGAGAGCGACGGATCGAAGCCGCCCAGTACGCGCGGCGAAGCTTCCACGAGCAGAATCTTCGTGTCCTGGGGATCGATGCGCCGGAAGTCGGACTTCATGCTCATGCGCGCCAGTTCGGCGATGGCTCCTGCCATTTCGACACCCGTGGGGCCGCCGCCTACCAGGACGAATGTCAGCAGGGCAGAGCGCAGGGCGGGGTCGGTTTCATGTTCCGCCGCCTCGAAGGCGGAGAGAACCTTGTTCCGAACCTTGGTCGCGTCGGCCATCGTCTTCATGCCCGGCGCATACTGTTCGAACTCGTCGTGGCCGAAGTAGCTGTGTTGGACTCCGGTGGCCAGCACCAGGAAGTCGTAGTGGAGGTGGAGCGGTTCGCGCTCCGGTGTTTCCACGGTTAAGGTGTGAGCCGCGGCATCGACGCCCGATACTTCACCCAGGAGTACGGTCGTATGCCGGTCGTTTTTGAGGACCTGCCGGATCGGTGCGGCGATCTGTCCGGGCATTAGCATCGCCGTTGCTACCTGATAGAGCAGCGGCTGGAACAAATGATGATTCTTTCTGTCGACGAGCGTGATGCGGACGTTCAGGTGGCGCAAAGAGCGGGCCGCGGCGAGACCGCCGAAGCCGCCGCCAACAATCACGATGTGAGGTAAATTGCCATCCCCGGTACCCATATACTTCTATTGATGCGCGAAACGACCCCCGCGCGCCATTCGGGTTTGTCTATCGCAAACTGGGGATTGAGGCCCACGTAAAAGAAAAACGCCACGCCCGGGTGGGCATGGCGTTCTTCGCGGGAGCGGCGGAAAACCTGGTTAGTTGCGGCGCTTGAGGGTGGGGCGCTCGTCGGATTCTTCCTTGGTCGGCTTCTTGTCGCTGCCGTCGCCGTCGATCGGATCGGTGCCGCTGCCGGGCGCCTTCCGGAGGGTCGGACGGTTCGCGTCCTCGGGCGTTGAACCAACGCGGCGCCGGTTGTTCATCGACATCAGGCGGGTCTTCACATCCTCAAATTCGGAGGTCGTGACCACGTATTCCGGCTTCTCCTTGAGAAGGTCGGAGATGTTCTTCTGTGCGGTGACAATGCGGTCGCCGGTGGGCGGGTGCGAGCTGAAGATCTTGGAAACGGCGCCGGGTTTGCGTTTGTTCAACGACTCAAGGCGTTCGAAGAAGTCCACGAAACCGTTGGGGTCGTAGCCTGCCTTGTACATATACTGCAGGCCGAGCATGTCAGCCTCGGATTCGAAGGCGCGCGAGAACTGCAGGAAGCCCAGGGGGATGGCCAGGGAAACGGCCTGGCGGATGCCGTAGCCGGTCCAGCCGCCCATGAAAATGAGCGGGATGGTCGCCAGGTTCACCAGTTGGCCGCGGGTGGCCTGCTTCGTGCCGTGCCGGGCGGCGATGTGCGCGATCTCATGGCCCATGACGCCGGCGATCTCGCTCTCGTTCTCCGCGAGGGTGATTAGACCCGTGTTCACGAAGAAGAAGCCGCCGGGCAGCGCCATCGCATTGGGTTCGTCCGTATCGATCACCTTAATCGTCACTGGAACCTTACAATCGGAGTTCCGGACAAGGTTCTGGCCGACACGGTTCACATACTCGGCGATCACGGGGTCGTCGACGATTTTGGCCTGGCGCTCGATTTCCATGGCGTACTGCTTGCCCATGGCGATCTCTTTTTCGATCGAATACCAGTTCATGCCCTTGCCGACATCGCGGTCACCGATGGCGTCAGGGTCCTTCTTTTTGTTCTTGTTAGCGGGTTTCTTGGCGTCGGCCTGAGTGGTATCGGTCTTCGTGTCGTCGGTCTTGGGCGGGTCGGCCCACACCGTGGGCACAATGAGGCCCAGCAGTACGGGCAAAGTGAACGGAAGGCGCCTGATCATAGTCGATCCCCTCATCCAGACTAACGTACAGTAGAGTTGATGGGTTACATAGATTTAGGGTCGCAGGAAATCTGGGCCCAATACCGGTCGGAATTTCCGGTCACAGACAACTTAGTCTACCTGAACCATGCCGCGGTAGCTCCGCTGGCGCGCCGGGCTTCGGACGCCATGAAGTGGCTCGCGGACGACGGCATGAACTTCGGGTCGCTGCACTACGACAAGTGGCTGGCCTCCTACGACGGGTTGCGGGCAGTCACCGCGAAGCTGATCAACGCCGATCCGGCCGAGATCGCCATAGTCAAAAACACCAGCGAAGGCATTGCCACCGTGGCGCTGGGGCTCGACTGGAAACCGGGCGACAAGATCGTCGCCTTCCAGGAGGAGTTTCCCGCCAACCTCTACATATGGAAGAAGTTGGAGCAGTGGCGCGGCGTCACCGTGCAGTGGCTGTCCTACCTCGATCCGCTGGACAAGATCGAAGCCGCGGCGCGCGGAGCCAAGCTGCTGGCCACCAGCTTTGTCCAGTACCTGAGCGGCTACCGGGCCGACCTCGAGGCGATTGGGCAGATCTGCCGCCGCCACGGCGTGTTCTTCTTCGTCGACGCTATCCAGGGATTGGGCGCCTTCCCGCTGGACGTCCGCAAGATGAACATCCAGGCGCTGGCCGCCGATGGTCACAAGTGGCTGCTGGGTCCGGAAGGCAATGGGGTCCTCTACGTGCAGCAGGATTGGCAGGACCGGATCGAGCCGGTGGAGTTCGGCTGGACTACGGTCGCCGGCTTCGCGGACTACTCCTCGCGGGACATGACCGTCCGCAAGGATGCGGGCCGGTATGAGTGCGGGACGCTGAACACGGTCGGCTGCTTCGGCCTCTGGAAGTCCACGGAACTCGTTCTGGAGGTTGGGGTTAATCGTATTGCACCGCACGTGCAAAGCCTGGGTGACCAACTGGCCGAAGGCGCACGCCGCAAGGGCTACGAGGTGTTGGGCGAGCGGACACCCGCCACCGGTGCCGGCATCGTCAGCATCCGCAAATCAGGAGTCGACGCCCGGACCACGCACGCCCACCTGAAGGCGAACGGTGTCATCACGGCGCCCCGCCAGGGTTGGGTTCGTATGTCGCCGCACTTCTATATCTCTCCGGCTGACATCGACCGCGTGCTGGAGACGTTGCCGGGCTAGAACCACCAAACGAACCCGCGGCGAGGCCGTCCAATCCGGGCAGTATGACTGCATGCTTCCCGCCGGTCCGCCGCCCGGGCGCGCTTGCCGCGCTGGCGCTCTCCACTTTACTTGCTGGCGCTTCCGTGGCGGGGCCCATGCCCGCAATGGAACGTGAACGGCTGGTCGCCCACTTCGAGATGACCAACCGCTGGCTGACGCAGGAGGTGACGGGACTCACTCCGGCCCAACTGGCGTTCAAGGCGGCTCCGGACAAGTGGAGCATCCTCGACGTGGTGGAACACCTCACCATCGCTGAGCCGCAGTACTGGCAGTGGGTCCAGGATTGCCTCAAGCAGCCCGCCGGCGCCTTTGTCCGGCCGAAGCATCCCGATGAGGAAACGCTTTGGTACGGAATCGACCGCACGGAGCGCAACAAGACCGCGGCGGCGCGCGAGTCCAAGGGCGAGTTGAAGGATGGGAAGAAGGGCCTGGACCAGTTCCTCAAGCTGCGCGCGGAGATGCTGTCGACGGCCAAGTCCACGCAGGAGGATCTGCGCGGGCGGGAGATCCAGAAGAGCGGAACCGATCTGTACCAGTGGTTCCTGATGATCTCGGTTCACTCGCAGCGGCACATTCTGCAGATCCAGGAGATCAAGGCCAGCGCGGGCTATCCGCGCTAGTGCCGCCGCATCAGGGAGCGGTAGAGGTCGGCTTGCGCCGCGGCCACGGCGTCCCAACTGTAGTGGGCCTCCACGGTGCGGCGGGCGGCGCCCTCGATCCGGCGGCGCTGTTCAGGATCAAGCAGCAGGGTTTTGACGGCCTCAGCCATTTCCGCTCCACTTTGAACCACCAGTACATCCTGGCCCGGATTGAGATCGAGGCCATTGATGCCGGCCGGCGTCGACACGACCGCCTTCGCCATCGCCATGGCCTCCATGATCTTGATGTTGGTGCCGGCGCTGGCCAGCAGTGGGGCGATTACGACGGAGGCTCGATTGTACGCCTGGCGGACGTCGCTGACGAAGCCTTCCACCTCGATGCCCGGCCGGTTCAGATCGAGTTTGACGCGGTCCTGGTGCAGTTCCTGGTAATGCTCCGCCCGGGCTCCGCTGATGACGTGGAGCGTTGCGCCGGCGGCCTCCAGGGCGGGCCACGACTCTCTCAGAAAGAAGTCGAGCGCCATCAGGTTGGGCAGGTGGGCGAACGAACCGATGAAGAGGATGCGGCCCGGTTCGGGCTCCTGCGCGGACGGCTGGAACCTCTGGAGGTCGACGCCGTTCGGCAGCACCTGCACGCGGCGCGCGCCTTCCACCACGCTGCGGTCTTTCTCCGACATCGTCACGACGCACGTGACATCACGCCATGCCTGGCGCTCGAAGCGCTGCCAGCGCTCCAGTTGCTGGGCCATCTCCCAATCGGCGTGTTCGCGCAGCAGTTGCATGTAGAGATCCACGGTGACGTCGTGCTCCACCAGGATGCTGGGGACGGAGCCGCAGTCGGGGGCATACAACGCCATCTGGGTGAACTCCAGTTGTACGATCGCCGGCTGGTGCTTGCGGATCATCTCCCGCAAGGCAGCCCGGAACGCGGGTGTGTCGTGTTCTTCCACCACGTCGGGCCGTTCCGTCATCGGCTTCAGGTGCGAGCCTTCTCGGCGGACCAGGATCACTTCATGGCACAAGGCAAGAATCTCAGGCGCCGGCGCCTCGTGCTTGTCACAGAACGCGATCAGCACCTGGTCGAATTCCGCGGCAGCGCCCTTCATGAGGTTGAAGATCCGCACCGCGCCGCCATGGGACAGCGGAAAGGGGATGTAGGAACTGGCCACGATCACCAGGGGCTTGCCCGGATCGCGAGCCCTGCCGGGAAAGCTCACGGCATCGCCCGTACCCAATGCCTGCGCCAGCCACTCGTCGGCCGGTTGCGGCGGACCGGGCTCCACCCAGTCGGTGACGGATCGCGCGGCGTGCAGGGTAGGGAAGACCCAGGGTTGCGCCGGCTCCTGCGCGGCGTAGAGGTTCAGGCGATCGATCGCCCGCCGCCACATGACGCGGAAGACCTCCGGGTTGGCCACGCTGCGCGCCAGGAAGCGTAGGTAGTTCACCTCCACGACGGCCTGGATCTGCGCTTCCGTAAAATAGCGCTTCGTTGTACTGCGGTGGTGATGCACCAGTTTCGCGGCGGCCACGAAGACGGTGGGCCAGCCGCGCACCCAGCCGCGGTAGCCAAGATCGAGATCCTCGACGTAGGCGGGCTTGAACACCTCGCCCACACACCCGGCCTGCAGCAGTTTGGCGGTGTCGTAGAGCGAGCAGCCGCCGCTGCCGTAGAGCACATAGCTCAGGTCCTCGCCGGGCAGCGGCACGTCGCACCAGATGGGGAAATCCACCGCGTCGCCGCGATTCCAGAGCAGCGCTTTGCCTGTCTCTTCGCGGCGCACCCCTTCAGGGAAGAAGATCTGGGCGGTGGCGCAGAACAGATCCGGCACCTTGTCGAAAGCTTCGCGCAGCGGCGCGAAGAAACCGGGCTCCAGCACCATGTCGTTGTTGAGCAGGCAGGTGTGCGAGAACCGGGCGCGGCGGATGCCGCGGTTCACGGCTTCGGCGAAGCTCAGCGGCTGTGCGTTTATTTCGACGGCGACAAATGGGTATTCAGCGGCCAGCCAGGCGGCCGTGCCGTCGTCGCTGCCGTTGTCCGAAACGATGACTTCGTGGTCGAAGCCCTGCAATTCGTGCAGCAGGCCCGGCAGCAGCCGCTGCAGCAGTTCGCGCCCGCTGCGGGACGGCACCACGACCGTGATGCCCCGCGGTTTGGCGGGACCCGGCGGTGGGTCTGGTCTTGGCGCCAGCGCCGTCTTCTTCCAGGTGGCACGTGCTCCGGCCGCCATGGCCAGTTTGCACAGGATCTGCCGTTTGTAGGCCCAGGGATGAAAGAGACGCCAGACCTGTGTATAGACCCAGCCGCCGGGGCGCGACTCCCAGCGGACGTAGTTTCTGGTGCGCCAGACCATATGCCGCAGAATCGCCAGGGCGGCGCGGGGGTGGACCGCGAAGTGGTCGAGGTTTTCGTTGAAGCAGAGCAGACGCGTGGGGGTCAGCAGGGTAGCCGCCAAGCGCATGGGCCAGTAGGGCATGCGCGGCTGCAGGATCATGGCCGTGTAGGCGATCTGCTTGCCCCGCACCGCGTCCCGCACACGGGCCAGGTTCTGTTGAAAGGTGCGGCCGATGAACCAGGGAATCCATTTGCCGCGCGGCGGCGGGAACTCCGCCACGACATAGATGGGGAGCCCCGGCGCCACGCATTCAAACTGATCGATCAGGGTCGGGATCAGGTCTTCCGATCCGGACGCGAATGCCACGAGGATGCGTTCCGGCTGAGTCACAACACGCGCACTTCGTTGACTAGATCAGACTGCGGCGGTCTGCCAGCGGTAACCCTTGTTTGTAGTCGTGCCAAAGTGCCAGAGCCTGTAAACAGAATGCCGTCGATACTGGATTCGAATAATTTGAGAGTACTCCTTCGCGGCATCCGAAGTTGAACCCGCCATCCAGTCGCGGATCGTCACTCTCCATCTGGTAGGCCGCGGCCCAGCGTGCTTCCTGGGCGGCCGCGTCTTCGTTTAGCGGAACGGCGCCCTGCGCATCCGCCCACAGGCGGACCCGCAACAGTTGCGCGTTCGCGTCCGAGCGTTCGAATTCGTGCCGCACGGCCCGCAGGTAGCCGGCTTCCCGCTCGATGCCTTCTTCCAGCGCCTGCCGGACTTCCGGCCGTTCCGACACAGCGAGAATCGCTTCCAGGAAGTAGCCGTAGGAATGCAGGCGGTCCATGATCCGCTGCTTCTGCGGCTCGTGGCGGAAGAACTCGGCATGCGTCTGCAGCGAGCGCTCCAGCGTCCACTCAAATTCCGACCGGAACGACTCGTTGCCTGTCACTTCGTACAGATCGAGCCAGGCCAGGGCGGACTTCAACTGGTAGCAATCCGACGACCGGGACCAGCGCGCATCCCGCGCCACCGGCGTTTTGCCCGGCAGGGTGAGAATCGGGTGGATGTCCCGGCGGTTCACGAAGTCGCGGCTCATCGATTCGCCGCAGCATACCGCCATGTCGAGATACTGCTGCAGGCCGGTGGTCCGCCACAGGCGCAACAGTGCACGCGCGATGATGCCGTTATCGAAGAAGTAGCTGTGATGCTCCGGCAGTTCGCCGTTGGCCGACCACTCGAAGGGCATCGCCGAGCAGCGGCTGTCCCAGGCGTTGACCAGCAGGTCGCCGCCGCGCACCGCGGCCTCGAGGTAGGACTCGTCGCACGAGCGGTCGAAGAGTTCCAGGAGCGCCGAAACCGTATAGCCGGTGATCTCAGTGGAGACTCGCGCATTGCGATTCTCGGCGATGAAGTGATAGCGTGCCACGCCCCCTTCCGGTTCCTGGATCCCTGATAGCAGGTGCCATTGACCGGCTCGGGAAAGGAAGGTTGGCAAAGAACGAACGGTGACCGGAGTAGACAAGCTCAAGACGAAAACTCCCCCAAAACCCTACGCCAGAATACATTGTATCAGCAGCGTTCACAAGACCAAATGTGTGGCGCTCCTGACACGGTGAATTCACAATACTGTTTACTTCCGCGGCTCACTGGAAGGCGGCACTATCCCCTTCAATCGCATATAGACGCTCAAGTATCCGTACTCTTCATTTGAGTGCGAGACCAGCCCGGCCAGCGCGCCCAGCCTCGACCGTTCCCCTCGCCCGAGCTTCACCATCTCAGCCGCCTTGGCGTCCGTCATCGCGTCCACCACGGCATCGCACATGGTGAAGGATTCCTGCAGTGCCGCCACCAGATCCGCCTTCGAGGTTTTCGAGGCTGCACCCAACTGCTTGGCTTCCCCAGCCAGCGTGGAGCACGTGCGGGCCTGCGAATCGGCGATGTGCGCGATGAGTTGCCCGAACGAACGGATGTCCGGAGAGGCCTTGAAATCGTAGGCATCCGCCGGCATCTTCTCCGCCATGCGGGTTAGGTTGGTCTTGACGCCCGTGTACATCTGCTTCATTTCCGTGCTGAGCGGATTGGTTGTCTGCGCCGGTAATGTGGAGACGCCCAAGAGCAGGGCGGACACAGCGAGAGCGATGCGGTTCATGGAAGACTCCTGATACCCCGTTTTCATTAGGCGGGCAAAGTCGCCGCCGGACTTCGGCAGGTTACCACACGCCCCGCTACATGGAAAGGAAAACATGTTTACTACAACTTCATGCAGATTGACCGGTTTCTGCAAGATGCGCTGGGGTCCCAGCGGATTCATGAAGAAATTGACATCTTCTTTGCCAGCGATCAGGCACGCGGGTTTGAGTACTAGACCGTACGGCACTATTTCGCCTCACGCCAATCAGCAGGGCCGCAGGATAATCAGCATCCGCGGCGGAGCCTGCATGTTCTTCCCGGTGAACTCGTAGACCGAGTGCAACGTCAGGTGCGCGATGTCGCGGGCCCGCTGTGACTCCCAGCTCTGCACGGTGTCGATATAGCGGGGCTCGCCCCAGACCTCGCACTCCGGACCCGGCGCCTGCGCCAGGCCTGCGGAGCCGATCGCGACCAGGTCTCCACTGTGGATCTCCACCTCGCCTACCTGCCTCGGTCCCTCCGGCCCGATGCCGATGGGGGGACCGCCGCACGACAGCCGCATGATCTCCGCGCCCTCGCTGGTTCGCCGGATGAGCAACGGCGGATACACCCCCGCGTTGAGGTACTGCAGTTTGCCCGATCCGGCGACGTAGCGGGCGCAGAACAACCCCACCGGCGGGCGGCCCACGGCGTTCGGGCCCAGGGCGCGCTGCGTGGATTCCAGCAACTCCGCCAAGTCCTCGGTGTAAGCCCGGGCACGGGTCCGCAGCAGGGCCTGCAACTGCACCAGGCGGACCGCGGCTTCCTCGTCCGGACCCGGTACTTCGGCCAGGAAGAAGGCAGCCGCGCGGTTCGGCACCGAGACGATGTCATAGAACGCGCCGCCCGGAATGTCGCCCATCCAGTATTCGGCCGCGAAGTCGAGGTCGGGCAGTTCAAAACGGTCGGGCGGTGTCAGATGGGTGCGTGTGGCCTTGGCCGCCCGCCGCGCGGCCTGCTCGACGGCCGACTCGCTGGCTGACGCGGTGGCCGCTTGGGTTAGTTCGGCCACGGCCAGCGAACTCACCAGTTGACGCGCGATGGCTTCGGCGAATCGCAGGTGTTCGCAGGAGTAGCCCTCCCCGCCGCGCCTGGGACCCAGGACGAACAGCCCCGGCAGTCCGGCGCCATCCTGCATCGGCACCACCACGTGAGCATCCACCGAGGCCAGCAGCGATTGCTCCGCCTCCAGCCGGGCCGGCATACCCTTCGACCACATGCGCCGGCTGCGCCCGTTGGGCTCCATCACCCTCAGGCAGCGGTAAGTGTGGCCATTCGTCAGTTCCTGACGCAGCAGGGAGGCGCGGGAAAACGAAACGTCGCTTTCCGGCGGCGACGGCGCCGCGGCGGTCAGGCTGAAGGAATCCGCTGAGCGCGCGTAAAAGTAGACGTGGCTGGCGGCCAGGACGTCCTGCAACAGCCGGCAGGCCGTTTGGCGGCTGGCCTCGGCGTCGAATTGCCGGCGCAGTTCTTCCACCGCCGCCTGTGTGCGTTCCCGCCAGGCCAGGTTCTCTTCGGCCTGATGGTTCACCCAGGCCGTGATCTGCTTCCACGTCCAGTCAAAGGAGACCCAGGTCACGCCCGCGCCCACCAGGACGAGCGCGATGCGCATGGTCGGCGTTTCCAGCGGGCTGATCTGGACCAGCAGGGCGCAGACAATCGCCACCGCAACCGTGAGCAACAGAGGCCGCAGCGTAGTCCGGCCCAGCGGCCGGTGCCGGAACCAGCTCACCGTGATGTCCAGCCGCACCCGGCGCGAGGCAAAGAAGAAGGCAGTCAGCGAGGACAGAAACAGGAGGAGGACCGCGAGCCAGACGAGCAGCGCCAGGCGCTGGAGAAAGTCGAGTCCTGCATTCATGACGGTTTCAGCGTGCCTGGAAGACCAGGAAATACTGATGAGGCAGGATGTCGAGGCTCCTGACCAGACGGAACCCAGCCGCGGCGAACTCCTTTTTCACCTCGTCGTCGGAGAGCTTCATCGCGGGAGGCGGTCCCACCGGCAGTTCTTTCTTGAAGAAGTCGACAATCACAATGCGGCCTCCGGGCTTCAGCGCGCTTCGAAGCTTTCCATAATACGCTGCCCGGTCGCTGATGTGATGGAGTACGTCGCAAATAAACACCGTGTCGATTCCGCCCGCGGGCAGTTTCGGGTCGTCCGGTTCCGCCAGGATCGTCGACAGGTTCGCCGGAGCGTTCTTCCCTGCCAGCGCCAGCAGGTCCTTGTCGATATCCACCGCATAGACTTTGCCTGCGTGGTTGGCGAAGCGCCGCGAGAAGTAGCCGGAGCCCGCGCCGATGTCGGCTACTGTCTCCGTCGCTTTCAACTCCAACGCCATGACAACCTCATGCGGCTTCTGCCAGGCGTCACGGGAGGGATCTTCCAGAACTTTGGCGTACTCTCCACTGCTCTGCGGAGGATGATGCTGGTGCTGGACCTGTGCGTGCAAACCGGCCGCCGGCAGCAAGGAAACCGCCGCGGCCAACCGGAGGATGGAGGAACTACGAGTTGGCAAGGGTGCTGTTCTTCTTTCCAAACGCGAAGTATATCGCGATGCCGATGGCCGACCAGAAAAAGAAGCGCACCCAGGTCTCCAGCGGCAGCGCCATCATGAGGATCAGGCAACTGGCGATGGAGAGCAAGGGAAACAGCGGACCGAAGGGCACACGGAAGCTCCGCGGCCGGTCCGGTTGCGTCCTGCGCAACACCAGCACGCCCGCGGAAACAACGGTGAATGCGAACAGCGTGCCGATATTCGAGAGATCGGCGAAGGTGCCGATGTCCCAGACTCCGGAGGGGATGCCCACGGCAAAGCCCGCGATCCAGGTGGAGACATGCGGCGTGTGATGTTTGGGATGGATCCTGGAGAAGAAGCGCGGCAGCAGGCCGTCGCGCGACATGGCGAACCAGACGCGCGCCTGGCCGTACTGGAACACCAGCAGCGAGGAGAGCATGCCGACAATCGCGCCGACGCCCACCCACTCGCGGATGGTGTTCATATTCAAATTCTTCAAGGCTTCAGCGACAGGCGCCGCGCTGTTCAGGCTCTGCCACGGTGCGATGCCTGTCAGCACCAGGGCCACGGCGATATAGAGCGTGGAGCAGACCAGCAGTGTACCGATGATCCCGATGGGCAGGTCGCGCTGCGGGTTCTTACACTCCTCGGCCGCTGTTGAGACAGAATCGAACCCGATGTAGGTGAAGAAGACAATGGCGGCCCCGGTCAGCACGCCAGACATGCCGTTCGGCAGGAACGGATGCCAGTGGTGCGTACTCACCGCGCGGCCGGCGCCGATGACGAAGATCGCAATCGCGCCGAGTTTCACCAGCACCATGATGTTGTTCGTGCGCGCGCTCTCCTTGATGCCGTAGGTGAGCACCCACGTCAGCAGCATGAGGATGAGGAACGCCGGCAGGTTGAACCAACTGCCTGTGAACTGCCCGCCGACAATCATCGGTTCCGAGAGTTGTTTGGGTAGGTGCCACCCGAATATCGACTCCAGGATGTCGTTGAAATAGGCGGAGAACCCTACCGCCACCGCCATGTTTGAGACGGCGTACTCCAGGATCAGATTCCAGCCGATCAGCCAGGCGATGAATTCGCCCATGGTGGCGTAGGCGTAGGTGTAAGCCGAACCCGCCACAGGGATGCAGCACGCCATCTCCGCATAGCACAGCGCCGCGAAGCCGCAGGCGATGGCCGTCAGCAGGAAGGAGAGTGCGACGCCGGGACCGGCTCCCGGACGCCCGATGGTGAACGAGGAATTGGCCCCGTTCATGATGAGGTCGAGGATGGGGACGTGCAGGATCGAATGGAAACTGCGCACTTCGCCGGCCGCCGCCGTGCCGGTGAGGATGAAGATGCCGCTGCCGATGACAGCGCCGATGCCCAGGGCCATCAGGCTCCAGGCGCCCAGGGTCCTGTCCAGCCGTTTGCCTTCCACGTTGGAGGCGGCCACCAGAGCCTCGATGCTCTTGGTGCGGAAGAGTTGTTTCATCGGCGGGTGCCTCCTCGCAGCCGGGGTGTTTATCGTGATCAGCGATCAGCGATCAGCGATCAGCTGTCAGCTTTCCCCTATCAGTGATTGGACCTCGGGCTACTACCACGCAGGAGCGGCAGGAGTGCCAATGAAGATTTGAAAGCATACCACCGTTGGCTATGAGCGGCCAAGGGGTGGCTGTCCGGCAGCGGCAACCGAGGGACGTGCCGGACGCCTGGGGGAGTCGAAAGCTGATCGCTGGCAGCTCTGGGCTAGCGCTTCCGCTGGCCGCGCGCGATGACCTTCACTTTGCGCTTCAGCGAGCCGCGGTCCACGCCGGCCGGACGGGGCTGCAGCGGATTCTTCTCGTCGGCTGCCTTGCGCGCCTGCCGCTTCTTTTCTTTGCGTTCTGTCTTATCGGCAATGGTCTTCGTATTCATGCTTGGTTCAATCCTTCGTGCCGGCTTACCGGTCTGTACTTTAAAATCCCACGGACCGTCCCACGCCTGCGCGGGGACGCACCGGATGCCGCCTCATTCACTGGCCGACAGGCCGGCGAACTTGGCGATCAATTTCTTCAAGCCGTGCCCAGGGAAGCTGACTGTGAGTTTTGCATCCTCACCCTCGCCTTCCTTGCGCAGCACGGTGCCACGGCCATACTTGGGGTGCACGATCGTCATGCCGGCCCGCAGACCGCCCTTTTTCAGAGCGGGCCTGGCCGGCGCGGCCGTTGGTGGCCGCATCGCGGTTTGCCCCTGTGCCGGTTGCGGCTGCGGCGTTACTGCCGCCCGCTGATCCGGCGCGCCCGCAGGTCTCGGAGCCGTGGGTGGCGGCACCATTGCTGGCGGGCGCACGCCCCGGTCGGCGAAGAACTGCGAGATGTGATCGAGCGAATTATATGTCTTTCCAGTATACGTATTTCGGCGCGCCACTTCGCGCACCGACGCCCGCTCGCCATAAAGGTCGATGGAACCGGCCGGCTGGCGCTGCACGCTCAGGTCTTCCACCAGTGAGCTGGGCACCTCTTCCAGGAACCTCGACGGCTGGCACGGCTCCGGCGGCGATCCGCCGTACTTACGCCGCATTTTGGCGCTCGTCAGGTACAGCCGCTTCATCGCGCGCGTCATGCCGACGTAGCACAGCCGGCGCTCTTCCTCGAGTTGCTCGTCGCTTTCGCGTGATCGCGAATGCGGGAACAGGCCCTCTTCCATGCCGGCGATGAACACATAGGGAAACTCGAGCCCCTTGGCGTTGTGCATCGTCAACAGCGAGACCTGGGCCTCTTCCTCGATATCGTCGGAATCCGCCACCAGGGCCGCGGAGTCCAGGAAGTCCTGCAGGGTGTCGCCCCGTTCGGCCGCATCGGCTGCTGCCGATACGAGTTCGTCCAGATTGCCCAGCTTCGACTCGGATTCGGGTGACGAGTCGGTCTCCAGCATCTTGCGGTAACCGGTGCGGTCCAGGATCTGCTTGATCGTCTCGTCCGGACCCTGCCTGGTCATGGCGTCGCGCAGTTCCTCGATCAGCCGGTGGAATGCCGCCAGGGCCGCCTCGGCGCGTCCGCCCAGCAGGTGTTCCTTTTCCGAGGTGTCGATGGCTTCCCACAGCGTCTCGCCGCGCTCGGCCGCGATCTTCTCCAGTTGCTCCGACGTGGTTTTGCCGATGCCGCGCGCCGGCACGTTCAGGATCCGCAACATGGCGACGTTGTCGCGCGGATTCATCAGGAACTTGACGTAGGAGAGCGTGTCCTTCACTTCCGCCCGCTGGTAGAAGCTGAAGCCGCCCACCACGACGTACTTGCGCATGTAGCGCCGCAGCGCCTCTTCAATCTGCCGCGACTGCGAGTTCGTGCGGTAGAGGATGGCCACCCGCGTATCGCGCTCTTTGCGGAAGATCTTCTCGATGGTGTCGGCGATGAACAGGGCCTCCTGCTCGCCGTCGGCTGCTTCCAGGTAGCAGATGGGGTCGCCGTCGGCGCCGTCGGTCCACAACGTCTTGCCCTTGCGGGCTTTGTTGCGTTCCACCACGCGCGACGCAGCTTCCAGGATGACCTTGGTGGAGCGGTAGTTCTGCTCCAGCCGGATCACCTTGGCGCCGGGATAGTCTTTTTCGAAGTCAAGAATGTTGCGGATGTCCGCGCCGCGCCAACCGTAGATCGATCTGGTCCTCGTCGCCGACCACCGCGACGTTTGAATGAGCTTCCGACAGCAGCCGCATCAACTCGTACTGCGAGCGGTTCGTGTCCTGGTACTCGTCGATCATCAGGAACTGCAAGCGGCGGTTCCACAACTGGCGGACCTCGGTGTCGTACTGCAGCAGGCGCACGGCTTCCAGCAGTAAGTCGTCGAAATCCAGGGCGTTAGCCGCTTCCAGGCCCTGCTGGTAGTGCTCGAAAACCACGGCCAGCTTGGCCGCTTTCGGGTCGGCCGACATCTTGTAGAGGTCTGCCGGGCCCTGCTTCTGGTTTTTGGAGTGGCTGATGCGCGACAGGGCCGCGCGGTGCTGCATGAACTTGTCGTCCAGGCCCAGCTTCTTGTAAATCTGCTTCAGCAGGGCGAGCTGGTCGTCGTCGTCGTAGATGTGGAAACCGGTGGTGAAGTTGCGCCGCAGGTCGGCCAGGGTGGCGCCGTCGCGCCGCAGCAGGCGTACGCAGAACGAGTGGAAGGTGGCCACCATCGGACCGGCCTCGGCCGGCAGGTGGTTCAACAGCTTCAGAACTCGCTCCCGCATCTCTCCGGATGCCTTGTTAGTGAAGGTGACTGCTAGAATGGACGGGCCGTAAATTCCTTCCCTATCGATCAGGTGGGCAATTCGATGGGTGATGACCCTCGTCTTACCGCTGCCCGCGCCGGCGAGGATCAAAAGAGGGCCCTGGACATGGGCCACGGCTTCGCGCTGCTGGGGGTTCAGGCCGGAGAGAAAATCCATGGGGGAAGGGCTAAGTTCCAATTTTAACATGCATCTAGCGGCACGAACGGTCTTGTAGGGAATTGTTGTAACCTGAGTGCAGGCTAGGCGCGCCTTATTGTTAGAAAATTTAAGGAGTCGCGCCAGCTCCCTTGCCTCCAATGCTGGTCGACTTCGAAGTTGTGGAACGAGCGCGGGCGGGCGATCCCGCTGCGTTCAACGAGGTCGTCACGGCGTACCGGCGCCGGATCTTTGGGACCGTCTCCCGTCTGATCGGGCGTCCCGAGGATGTGGAGGATGTGGCGCAGGAAGTGTTCCTGCGTTTGTATTATTCGCTGGATCAGTTGAGAAGCCCGGAGGTTTTCGAGCCTTGGCTCTACCGGCTGACAGTCAACGCGGCGCTGGACTACTTGCGGAAGCGGCGGAAACGCCGTCTGGAATCACGGGTGTCCGACCTCAGCGAGCAGGCTGTCATGCTGGCCGATGCCTCGGCCGGAACCAAGGTGCAGGTCGACGATCTGCATCGGGCCAAGGTACGGGAATTCGTCGATTCGCTGCTCAGCGAAGTATCGGAAGAAGACCGTGCCCTGCTGACGTTGAAGGAAGTGGAAGGGCTGTCGCTGAAAGATCTGGAAAAGGTCTATCATGTCAACGAGAACGCTCTGAAAGTCCGACTCTTTCGGGCGCGTCAGCGCGTCCTAAAAGCGTATGAGTCTTCGCGGGGCGCCAAAGGCATGGAGCGGAAAGAGAAATCCGCGGATTCAGGCAGTTGATGGCCGTAAGGTTGGAAGGCCCTGGCGAGTGCACCTCGCGGGCAAGCGTGTTTGATTAATCGAAGGATTTGGAAAGGATGCTGGTGCCATGAGCGAATCGCAAAATCGGATGGAACAGGACTTCGACCGGATGCTGGCGGCCTACCGGGACGCTTGCGTGGAACCGGACGTCTCCGCGGATTTTATGCCGAAGCTCTGGAACCGCATCGAGAGTGGCCAGCATTGGACCAAACAGCTCTGGAAATGGTCCAACGGCTTTGTGGCCGCGGCCGCCGCCGCCAGTCTGTTTTTTGTCATGTTACAAATGTTGCCGAAGCGTCCGGCGGTGGTCTACACTGCTACCTACCTGGAAGCTCTGGCCGATGCTCACGATAACGCTCAAATGCTGAGCGGTGTGGCCGTTGTCCCGGTCGGAACGGAATCCGGGCGGTCGCAGGAGCCTCCCGTGAAATGATGCGGTCGAACTCTACTCTCGCTCTTTCTCTCATCCTTGTTTTTGCCAGCGGCACGGTGGTTGGCGCCCTGGGCTATCGCTCGTATTCCCTGAATACGGTGAGCGCCAAGAATCCGCCCCCCAAGAGTCCCGAGGACTACCGCCGCGAGTACATCGGTGAGATGCAACACCGGCTCAGTCTCCAGACAGAGCAGGTTCAGAAGCTGGAAACCATCCTCGATGAGACCCGGGTCAAGTTCCGCGAGCTGCGCGAACGCAGCCGGCCCGAGATGAAGGCGATCCAGGACGCGCAGACCGCCGAGATCAACGCCATGCTCAATCCCGCCCAGCAGGTGGAGTATGAAAAGTTCCGCAAGGAACGGGACGACAAGCGCAAGGCGGAGCAGAAAGAGAAAGAGCAGAAGGACAAGGAAAAGTCCGGCAAGTAGGCTCTTTCCAGCCAGTTGATTCTAAACGCGAAAAAGCCCGGCTTCGCAGCCGGGCTTTTTCAGTCCTGTAAGGAAGATGTAGGCAGCGATCGGTTAACCGACCGGCTGCTTGGTGTCTGCCCGCTTGGCCTTCAGATTGGCCGAACGAACCAACATCTTCTGGAAACGATCCACTCGCCCCTCGGTGTCGATCAGCTTCTGACGGCCCGTGAAGAAGGGATGGCAACTGGAGCAGATTTCCACTCGGATGTCACCTTTATTTGTCGAGCGGGTCTTGAACGAGTGACCGCATGCGCAGATCACGTTCAGTTCATTGTAGGCGGGATGGATGCCAGCTTTCATCGTTGATCCTTTAACCTCCTCAGTATAGCAGACAAGCATCCTGTGCCAAAAGATGCAGCAAAACAGAAAGAGCCCGCGGCCGGACTCCGGCGGCGGGCTCTTCGGTAGCCTGGATTCTGAAGCCTATGGCTTTAGAATCGCGCTCAGTGGCCGGTGCGCACGATCTTAGCCCTGCACTGAAGGTCGGGCCAAGGCGTGACCAGTTTTGAGCTTCAGCAGTCGACCACCTCACGCGTGTGACAACTACCAGTACTCATGTTCTCTGGATCACCTCCTTTCTTCAGTGATGGCCTTATCCTAAGCGACCTTCCCGAATCCGTCAAGAGGAAATCAGATGGGTACCACAACATTTTGTAGTGCGATTCCAAAAGCTGGATTATACGGTAGTCCGCATGCAGGAATTTGCAGGCGCAGACCAAAGGCATTGGAGCTCTTGCCGGAGGGCCGGCTGCTCGCCGGAGGAAGAATGTAAGTGCTTGATAAAAAGAAAACGCCCCGGGGGATCGGAGGGAACCACCGGGGCGGGATGGTTAGAGAGGCAACCACCCACAAAGCATCTAACTAACGTGACCCACCGTCTATAGTGCAGTTTGACGGCCAAACGTAAGTCATTGTATTTACACGAACCCATCCCCGAGAAATATGAAAAACGGGAGAAACGGCGTCTTTTTCCTCCGGTCTTTGGTAGCCGCGCAGCTTGCGTATCCGCTTCACCACTTTTCGGAGCTACAATAGGCTGGTGCCGGCCGCCTCCCAAACGCCACCCGGGCTCGAGACCACGCAAGGCTCCCTGCAGGGGTCGATGGCCCGCCGCGGCATCTCCGGCCTGTTTCTCTCCGGCATCCTGATGGCGTTCCTAGGCTCCATCCTGCTCGCCTGGCGCTACCACATTGATCCCAACTACCTTCTGATTGGGACCTACTTCCTGCTGCAAAACCTGGGCATGCTGCTCGCCCCCCTGCTGGCGGCTCCGCTGCTGAGGCGCAAAGGCATCCGGTTTGTGATGGCGTTCGCGTGTGCCGTCGCCTTTCTCGCCATGGTGTTGCTGGCCGCATTCTCGCCGCCCTCGCCCTTCGCGTGGCGGATGGGTGGACTCTTCCTCATCGGGCTCAGCGCGGGCCTGTTGAATACCAGCGTGTTCCACGCCATTACGCCCGTCTATAACCTGAATCCGGCGGCGACCCTGAGCCTGGCCGGCGCGCTCTACGGCCTGGGCAGCATGACCTGCGCGCTCTTCATCGCCGGTACCTTCTTTGCCTACACCGTTGCCGTCGTCCTGCTGATTCTGGCCGTCGTGCCCGCCCTGGCCGCGATCATCTATTACCGCGCCAAACTGCCGGACGAGCCTGTCGTCAAGGAAGTCACCTGGGAGCGGGCGCTGAAGGATTTCAAGAGCCCGGCTGCCATTCTGTTTGCGCTGTTGCTGTTCTTCCAGTCGGGCAACGAAGGCGCGCTGGCGGGTTGGCTGCCGCTCTTCCTGACACAACGGCTGGGCGCGAGCCCCGCTACCTCGCTCTTCCTGCTGGCTTTGTACTGGTTTGCCTTGCTCATCGGACGGGTCGCAGCGCAGTGGCTCTTGCCGCGCGTCCGCCATGCCCGCCTGCTGGCCGGGGCTACCCTGGCGCCGATGTTCGCCTGCCTCGTCCTGCTCTCCACGAACAACCTGTTCGGAGCCACGGTCGGCGTACTGCTGGCTGGGGGCGGATTCTCGGTGATCCTGCCGCTGGTGGTGGAAAAGATCGGCGACCGGTTCCCCTACTTCCACCCCGGCTTCTTCAACGGCATCTTCTCCATCGCCATCACGGGCAGCCTGCTGGCGCCGGCGTCCCTGGGCTATCTCGCTCACTTCTATGGGGTTGGCGTCGTGATGGGGCTGCCGCTGGCAGGCTCCATCATGGTGGTGTTCCTGATCATCCTGATCCTGTTGGAAGCGCGCCTGTCGAGCGCCCCTAAGTCTTCCACTTAGAGGGACTTGAAGATAAGGAAGGCGTAGACGAGCAGGAAGCCGTACAGGGCTTTGTACTCGCGATTGCGCAAATAAACCTCAAAGGAGAAGCGCTGCGGCGGGTAGATCTTAGGCAGCCGGGGGAACAGTTGCGGCACCCGCCTGGCGTACTCCTCGAACTCCGGAAAGATCTTGGCCAGGTGCTGCTCCTCCTGCTCCATGACGGGCAGGTACACAAAGATGAACACCACGCCGACGATCGTGGCCAGGCCGGGGCGGGCGGCGGCGACGGTGCAGCCCAGGGCGGTGAATAAGGTTCCTATATACAAAGGGTTGCGGACCCAGGCGTAGGGGCCGGAGTCGGTCAACTGCTGGTTCTTCCTCAGGTGGCCGGCGGCCCAGGCGCGCAGCGCCAGCCCCAACAGCGCGATGGGACAGCCCAGCAGAAGCGTGGGCAGCACCGGTTGTGACAGCCAGACAAAGGCGGCGGCTAGCAGTAGGCCCGTAGGCACTCGCAGCCTTTGGACCAGGTCTGCGTACGGTTTCGGAAAGATCGACATTACAGCCCTACCATTGTAGCGAGTGCATCCAAGACGGCCTCCGGTTGAATCGCCCGCATGGATGCGTCTATCTCTTTCCTCCGCTCATAACTGGTGACGGCGCCCGGTATCCGGATCACCGATAAGGACTTACCATACGGGCCGTTGCGTGCCGGGTCAGTCGGGCCAAACAGCGCGACACCCGGCTTGCCGAGCGCCGCCGCCAGGTGCATGGGGCCGCTATCGACGCCAACGATCGCGGTCGCGCGGCGCGTGGCGTCGAGCAGGCCGGAAATCGACGAGATGTGAACCTCGGCGGCCTCGACGCTGCGCAGGGCTTCGGCCTGCCACGGGGCTCCGTTCAAAACCAAGGGGATACCCAGATTCGACCTCAAACGCCGGGCCAGCACAGCGTAGTGCTCCATCGGCCATTGCTTCGAGGCCCAGCCAGCGAACGGGGCGGCCAGGATGAACTTGCCTTCGGGCAGGGTGCTATCCGGTGTACCGTGCGGTAGCGGGAAAGTTACCGTGCGGTCGCGCGCTCCGGCTGCCTCCGCCAGGTCCAGATTTCGTTCGACGACATGTGTTGTTTTAGCTCTAACTGTTGTCGTATATAGACTTGCGGCGAGGCGTTCGCGGACTTGATCCTTGACGAAGCCGTACACTTGACGGGAGCGGGCCACGCGCGCCACCAGGGCGGACTGGATCAGGCCCTGGAAATCCACGGTGAGGTCGAATTCCTGCTTCCGGAGTTCGCGCGCGGCGGAGCGCAGGGAAGATAAACGACGTCTGTCGATTAGGATCAATTCGTCCGCTAAGCCGCCTGTTTCCAACAGCTCCCGCCATTTGGGATGGACAGCCCAGCTCAGCCGGCAATCCGGAAACGAGCGTTTGAGGGCGGCGGCGGCGGGCAAGGCATGTAGGATATCACCCATCGCGCCCAGGCGGACCACCAAAATGAGCGTAGCCGCCATTAGCCCTGCCGTTGGCGCACGTGCGCGACAAAGGCCGCGGCGGCGGCTGCATCCCGTTGTTCCAATTGGACATCGGCGGCGGGCAGGGAGGGCTGGTCCAGAACGACGAAGTCGACTACCTTGAGCGCCGCCACGAGTTCCGCACGGGCCCGCGCGGACAGGATGGGCACCGGTGGATCCTTGATAATGACTGCCAGTTTGTCCGACGCGCCGCGAGCTTCCGCCAGCCAGGCCGCATGGACGGTCAATAACGGATCAAAATATCCGGATGCCAGCCGCGTTCCGGCCGGCAATTCCGCGGGTAAAACGATCTTCGAGCGCGAATCCACTCATACTGTTGTAGCAGGAGTGGCCGCTCTCAGAGGGTTGAGATTTGTACCAGATCCAAAGCGGACTGGACCACCCGATCGACTTCGACCCCGGTCATGCAGCGGTGGTCGATGGGGCATTCGCGCAGAAGGCAGGGCGAACACTCGACGTCGTGGCGGATCACCTGGGCCAGCGGGCCGGTGGGGCCGGTGGTGATGTGGTTGGTGGCTCCAAAGACGGCCACCGTGGGGATGCCCAGGGCCGAGGCGATGTGCATGGAACCCGAATCGTTTGTAAGGAATACACGGCAGGTGCCGGCGCGCTCAATGAACTGTTCGAGCGTTGTATCGCCGGCGAGATTCGCCGCCGAACCGCCCAGGCGCAGGATCTCTGAGCGGACCTCTTCGCAGAGCGGACGCTCGGTTTTCGAGCCGAAAAGTTCGATTTCGGCGTTCAACTGACCGGCGATCTGCAAGGCGGCGGCGGCGAAGCGCTGGGGAATCCATTGTTTCGCGGTGCCATAGGCGGCTCCGGGGCTGACTCCGATAACGGGCCGCATTTTGCCGCGCTGGCCGGCGAGGCGGATCAGCGGCTCCGAAGGCAGCTTGTCCAGCCAGCCGATTTGCCGCAGAAGTTCCAGATAATAAAAGCTTTCGTGCGGCGGGATGGAGCCCTTGGCGGGCACCGGCACGGCGTCCGTCAGCAGCAGGCCGCGGCCGTCGCGGTTGTAGCCGATGCGGCGCGGGATGCCGGCCAGAAAGGTGACGAGCGCGGCATCGAAGGCGTTCTGGAGGAGCAGGGCGCAGTCGAATTTGCGCTTGCGGAGCTCGGACGCGGTTTTCCAACGATCGAGTACAGATTCCGGCTGATAGGGCAGGATCTCGTCGGCAAAGGGTTCCTTGCGGTAAAGGCCGGCGACCCACGGCCGGGCCAGCACCGTGAATTTTTGCCGCGGGAAACCGTGCGCGCACCGCAGCCAAAGCCGGCAAACTCATCACCGCGTCGCCAACCCAGTTTGTCGCTCTTACTAAAATGTTCTCCAAGCTTATAGAATAGGGCGCATGACGGAAGCCGAGAAGCGGCAACTGGATGAACAAGGCTACATCATCCTGCCCGGGTTCATGGATGAGTACCTGCTGCATGAGTTGCGCGTGCGGGTGGAGCAGCTGTTTGAAGAAGAGGGCGAGAACGCCGGACACGAGTTCCGGCAGGAGCCCTTTGCGCGGCGGCTGGCCAATCTTGTCGACAAAGGCGAGATTTTCGAACAGGTGGTTTCGGACGCGCGGCTTCTCGTCTATCTCGATCATGTACTGAACAGTAGTTTCAAGTTGAGCAGCCTGAATGCGCGGTCGACCAATCCTTACGCGCCGGAAGCGCAGCCATTGCACGCCGATATGGGTTTACTGCCGGACGAGATCGGACCGTGTGTTTTCAATTCCGTGTGGCTGCTGGATGACTTCACGGAAGACAACGGCGCGACGCGGCTGATTCCGGGATCGCATCTGTGGGGGCGGCTGCCGCAGGATGTTTTGAAGGACCCAAAGGCTCCGCATCCGCAGGAGGTTCTGGTGCTGGCTCCGGCCGGGTCGGTTGCGATCTACAACGCCCATATCTGGCATGGCGGGACGGCGAATCAGACTGAGCGGCACCGGCGGGCGCTGCACGCGTTTTACGTCCGGCGCGACCAGCCACAGCAGCAATGGCAGAAGAAGCTATTGAGCGCGGAGACGCAGGCCCGGCTGTCGTCGCTGACGCGGTATCTGCTGGCGTTGGACGATGCGCTGAACGATCAGCTGTGCGCCGAGGGTAGCGGACGCAGCGGCTTCCTGAAATAGCCTCCATCCCGCACCACCGCTACACTAGAGCCTGGAGCGTCGTATTCGATGGCGATCATCTACAACCGGGCAGACCTGGTGGCGCAGCGCGCGCGCTGGCGCGAGGCCGGTTTGACCGTGGTATTCACAAACGGCTGTTATGACATCCTGCATCCGGGTCACATCCGGACGCTGGAGTCGTGCCGGAACCTGGGCGATGTGCTGGTGCTGGCGCTGAATTCGGACGCGAGCACGGCGCGCATGAAGGGTCCGACACGGCCGATCCTGCCGGAGCAGGAGCGCGCCACGCTGGCCGCGGCGCTGGAAGCCGTGAACGCGGTGACGCTGTTCGAGGAAGACACTCCGCGGGAGCTGATTGCCGCGCTGCTGCCGGACATCCTGGTGAAGGGCAGCGACTGGGCGCATTTCGTGGCGGGCCGGGAAGAGGTGGAAGCCGCCGGGGGCCGGGTGGTGCTGGTGCCGCTGGAGCCCGGATACTCCACGACCGCTACGGTCGAAGAGGTCCTGAGCCAGCAGTGATCAACCCTGGGGTTCGAGATCAGTTCCAGGCCCTCACGCGACATCCGGCTTTCCAGGAGCTGGTGCGGCGCCTGGCGCACGAGCCGACGACGCGCTCGATGCTGGGCGGGCTTACGCCCACTGCCAAAGCCCTGTACCTGACCCTGCTGTGGGAAAACCTGGAGCAGCCGATCCTGGTGGTGACGGACACGAACCGGACTGCCGAGATTCTGCACGAGCTGCTGGAAACGTTCCATGGGCTGCTGCTGGCCGGGCGAGGGGCTCGGCCGCCGGTTCACATCCCGGCGTTGGATGTGCTGCCGGGGCAGGGCCTGTCTCCCCACACCGAGATCAAAGCTCAGCGCGCCGTGGGTTTGTTCCGTCTGGCGTCGGGGAAGTGCTCGATTGCCGTCACGCCCGTCGCGTCGGCGCTGCTGCGGACCGAAGGGGCCGCGGCCTACCGGCAACTGGCCCTGGCGCTGCGCCAGGAAGACGAGATCGCGATGGACGACCTGGCGTCGCATCTCGATTCCATCGGCTATGAGAAACGGGAACCGGTGGAGATGGAGGGTGAGTACTCCATCCGCGGCGGCATCTTCGATGTCTTTCCGGCGGAAGCGCACCGGCCGATCCGCATTGAGTTCTTTGGGGACACGGTGGAGAGCCTGCGCCGGTTCGATCCGGAGACGCAGCGCAGTGTCCTGAAGGTGGAAGAGGTGACGCTGCTGCCGATGGAGGAGACTCCGCGGACGCGCGACTTCCTGCGGCGGCTGGCCGAACTAATGCAGGCCGACGATGTGGTGCCGGGGGAGACGTTTCCGGGGTGGGAGTTCGCGGCTCCGCTGTTGCGGCCGCGCAACGATTCCATCGAAAACCTGATTGAGAAGCCGATTCTCGTCTGGGACGAGCCGGAGGCGTTGAAGGTGGCGGCGGAGCGGTTGTGGAAGCGGCTGGAAGGGTTGGCTGAGCAGTCGCCGTGCCCGCCCGACCAGGTATTCCGGCATTGGGGTGAGTTTCAGGCGCAGCATCCGGACCGGCGTGAGATTGAGTTGCGGAACCTGTCGCTGGAAGGCGATACGCACGCGGGCGATGCTCCGCTGGAGATCCGGTCGCAGCCGGGCATGGCGTTCCGGAACAACATGCCGGCGGCGGTGAGTGAAGCACGCACCCTCGTGGACAAGGGCTACCGGGTGGCGTTCTTCGCGGCGGCGCAGGGCGAAGTGGAGCGGCTGGCCGATATCCTGGGCGAGTATTCGCTGCCCTTCCAATTGGGCATGGAACTGACCGGGTCGACGCCGCAGTACCTGGCCGATCGCGCCTACATGGCGATGCAGACGGCGAGCGTCTACCTGATCCAGGGGCAGGTGCGGCGCGGTGTCACCTTGCCGGAGGCGCAGTTTGCGCTGATCGGCAGTGAAGATCTGTTCGAGGCGTCGGACTATGCGGCGCAGCCTGCCCGGGCGCGGTCGCATGTGGCGCTGTTTACACCCGAATCGCTGGATCTGAAGATCGGCGACTATGTGGTGCACGCGCAGCACGGCATTGGGCGGTTTACGGGGCTGCGGCAGATTTCGGGCGGCGACACCATGGAAGATTTCATGGTGGTGGAGTATGCGGCGGAATCGAAGCTGTATGTTCCGCTGACGCGGCTGGACCTGATCCAGAAGTACCGCGGCGCGAACGAAGGCAAGCCGTCGCTGGACAAGCTGGGCGGCGTCACCTGGGCGAAGACGAAGTCGCGGGTGAAGGCGAAGATGCGCGATATGGCGGAGGAGCTGTTGAAGCTCTACGCCGAGCGCAAGATGAGCGAGGGGTACGCGTTTTCGGCGGATTCAAATTGGCAGCGCGAGTTTGAAGATGCCTTTGAGTACTCAGCCACGCGCGACCAGTTGCAGGCGGTGACGGAGATCAAGCGGGACATGGAGAGCCCGCATCCGATGGACCGGCTGCTGTGCGGCGATGTGGGTTTCGGCAAGACCGAAGTGGCGATGCGGGCGGCGTTCAAGGCGCTGGGCGATGGCAAGCAGGTGGCCGTGCTGGCTCCGACGACGGTGCTGGCGCTGCAGCATTTCGAGACCTTCCAGAAGCGGTTCCAGGCATTCCCGGTGCGGATTGAGATGCTGAGCCGGTTCCGGTCGCCGAAAGAGACGAAGGCGGTGCTGGCGGATCTGAAAGCCGGCAAGGTGGACGTGGTGGTGGGCACGCACCGGATCCTGTCGAAGGACCTGGAGTTCCCGGACCTGGGCCTGCTGGTGGTGGACGAAGAGCAGCGCTTCGGCGTCGCGCACAAAGAGCGGCTGAAGCAGATGAAGAAGAGTGTGGATGTGCTGACAATGTCGGCCACGCCGATTCCTCGCACGTTGCACATGTCGCTGTTGGGCCTGCGGGACATGAGTGTGATCGAGACTCCGCCCAAGGACCGGCTGGCAGTCCAGACGGTGGTGGCGAAGTACAATCCGGACCTGATCAAGACCGCGATTGAGCAGGAAGTGCAACGCGGCGGCCAAGTGTATTTCGTACACAATCGCGTGGATTCGATCTGGACGAGGGCGGCGACGATTCAGGAGCTTGTGCCGGGCGCGCGGGTGACGGTGGGTCACGGGCAGATGGGCGAAACCGAGCTCGAGAAGGTCCTGCTGAGCTTCATGCATCGCGGGGCGGATGTCTTTGTCTGTACGACGATTGTGGAGAACGGCCTGGACATTCCGCTGGCGAACACGATTATCATCGAGAACGCGCAGAACTACGGGTTGTCGGAGTTGTACCAGTTGCGCGGGCGTGTGGGCCGCAGCAACCGGCGGGCGTATGCGTACCTGATGGTGCCGACCGATGTGGATTTGACCGAGGTGGCGCGGAAGCGCCTGGCGGCGCTGAAGGAGTTCTCGGATCTGGGCGCCGGTTTCAAGATTGCGGCTCTGGATCTGGAACTGCGCGGGGCCGGGAACCTGCTGGGCGGTGAGCAGCACGGGCATCTGGCGGTGGTCGGGTATGAGACGTACGTGAAGCTGCTGGATGAAACGGCGCGGGAGCTGAGGGGCGAAACGGTGGCTCCTGAGGTGCACTCGTCGTTGAATCTTGGTTTGGATATCCGGATTCCAACTGATTACATCGCCGATGAACAGCAGCGGTTGAAGGCGTACAAGCGGATTGCGGATGCGGGCGATCCGGCGAAGGCGGTGGCGCTGCTGCAGGAGCTGGAAGACCGGTATGGCGCGGCGCCGGAGAGCGTGCGGCACCTGGTGGAGTTCTCTCAGTTGAAGACGATGGCGGCGCGGTGTGGGATCGAGGCGATCGACCGGCGCGGCGGCGGCGTGAACATCAAGTTCCATCCGGGATCGGCCGTGGATCCGCATGCGCTGATGCGGCTGGTGAGTGAGACGGCGGGGGCGCAGTTTACTCCGGCGGGGATTTTGCGAGTGCCATTGGATCCCGCGGCGGCGCCGGGGGTGCTGCTGGTGCAGTTGCGGGCGCAGATTGAGGGGTTGGCGGGGTAGGGGGCGGATGCTGCGCTGAGTGGAACCTTTCGGCGGCTATCCGCGCACTTACGTTCGCGGCTCCGTTTGCGGCTGGCCTGGTGGAACTTTTCGCCTCTGGTGGCGTCCACCTTGTTGTGGGCTCCGATTCACGAAGCCGGCTCGTTTTCCAGTTTGCGATGGGTACCAGAATTACTTCGAGTTGGATACTGACTACGCTGTTGGCTGCGTGTGCCATGCTGTGCTCTTCCTGTGCCAGCAGTCCGCCGATGCCAAAGGACGCGAGTTGGGACGCCGCGTCGGGCAAGTTCTCCTGGGCGGAGGGAGAGTTGGCGGTGCCTCCCGGCTTCAGCTACCTGCCGGACTGGGGTACTGACACCTTTGTGGGCCGCTTCACATCGCGAGATGGGCAGGTAGTGATTTCGCACGATATCGGGCGTCATGCCGACACTTGGGCGAGGCGGGACCAGCAGGCGATCGCCTTCCGGGAGACTGTGGTGGACGGCGCACGGGTCTGGGTGGTCCGGCGGGACCTGTCCGGCGGGCCGGCTGGCCGGGTTTCGAACTTCGCGGTGACTTTCCCCGACTCCGGGTGCGCGAATTTCTATATGGAATCGGCGAGACCAGAGGATGGGCAGGCGATTGAATTCATGGCTCGGAGCTTCCGGCCGAAGGGGCACCGGGCGGCAGGCTGTGCTGGATTGGGGCAGTGAGGATCGAATCTGGGCCAGGGATGGGGCGCTTGGCTGCAGGTCTGGAGTTGGACTTTGCAGGCAGATTTCCAGGCCGGCGCTGAGAGGAATCCTGGTTTCACCGGCACTTCAGTTGTTGTGAGCTTTTACCGGCGCAGGCTTCCGCATTGGCATCCAGAAGGGGCTTCCCTGTTTATCACGTGGAGGAACTTTGGATCTTTGCCGCCTCACCGTTATGTTGATCCAGCAGGGCTGACCAGCGGTCAGTCCTTTGCCTGTATCGACCGGTATCTGGATCGGGCCGAGTGCGGCCCCTTATGGCTGAGCCGCCACGACATTGCCGAATTCGTGTCCGAGGCGATCCGGTTGGGTGAACGCGAGTTGAGACAGTATCGGTTGCATGCCTGGAGTGTCATGCCGAACCACGTGCATCTTCTGATCACCCCGATGATTGAGCTTCGCCGTTTAGCGCAATCCCTCAAGGGATTCACTGCACGTCAAGCGAATCTGATGCTCGGGCGGACGGGCCAGCCATTCTGGGAGAGGGAATCGTACGATCATTGGGTCCGTAACGAAGAGGAGTTTCAGCGGATCGCGCGGTATGTGGAGCGGAATCCGGTGCGGGCGGGGTTGGCTCGCAGACCTGAGGAGTACCGATGGTCGTCGGCGTATCCAGCGGAAGGAGAGTAAGGCCGGAAGATGGCCGGCTCGAGAGCCGGCCCGCAAGCCTGGTGGCTCGCCCCACCAATCCCGGTTCCTCTATAGGCGCCAGTGGGCCTGGCGGAGGACTGCTTTGGGGTTGCCGACCTGCTGCTCGTACCAGACAGTCAGCAAGGCTCCTCCGGCCAGCTCGACTGTGGAGGGGTAGCCCAGGTCGCCTCTTACCCCGTCTGACGAAATCGGGATGGGCTGCGACCACGTCCGGCCTTGATCCTCGCTGACTCGGGCCTGGTTGCCGAAGGGCGCGCGGCGGTAGCCGTAGGACATCAGGAGGCGGCCGTCGCGCAGGCGCAGAAGATGGGAGGGAAGACCCCAGACTCCAATCGCATGGGGTCCGGACCAGGTTCTTCCGCCGTCTTTGGATTCGGACTGGAGCGTTTCGCCTTCGTTGACCTTGCTGTGATTGCGAATGTGCACGATCAGGTTGTGGCCGGACGTTTCCACCGCGTGGAGTTCGTGATAGTCCTCGTAGCGGTCGCCCGGGCGGAGGGGGATGTCAGAGAGGATCCGCCAGGTCTGGCCGTCGTCCGTCGATTCGGCGACGCGCGCCTTCTGCCCGGGCTCCCACAGTTCCTTGCCGGGATAGATGAGCCGGTTGCCCGAGATGGCGACCGGACCGTGCGGAGAATTGACGGGGACGCGGTAGGGCGCGGACCAGGTCATGCCACCGTCGGCGGAGCGCAGCATCCAGGTGCCGAGAAGGGCGTTGCGTTGCGCCTGGGTGGAGCGGCGCTGGACGGCCTGCCAGCGGGCCATGCGGTCGTCTGGCCAGTCCTTGGCGCGCTGCAGGGTGGCTTCGTACGCCAGGGACGTGAATGTGGTGACAAGGATGGCTCCGGTGGGCGTGATGCAGAGTCCGGCGTCACGATCGTCGATGACCGTGTCCAGCAGGACTTCGGGCCAACTCCAGGATTGGCCGTCGTCGGTGGAGCGCATGAGTTCCACGCGGCCGAAGGGGCAGACGTGGGTTTCGCGGCCTCCGGAGTAGGCGACGAGCAACTCTCCGTTGGCGCGGCGGGCGAGAGTCGGCCAGCCGCAGTAGTACTCGGGCGTGAGGCTGATGTTCGAGAGGGCGGGGGTGGAGGATTGGCCTTGGGCGGAGGCTAGGGCGGCGGAGGAGGCCAGGAGAGAACGTCGGGAGAGAAGCATCGTGGGAATACCTTGCAGGCGTACTTTGCAGGGTACTAAAGCGTGGAGGGTGAAATGAAGGAGGGGGCCCTTTTTAGGGGGCCCCTGTTGCGACTGCTCTGAACGAAGATTGTAGTTTGAGTGGGCGCTGGTTACTTGGTGGCGGGCGCGGTGGCCGTGCGGGTGCCTTCCACGTCAATGGTGATTTTCACTTCGTCGCTCACGACCACTCCGCCTGTTTCGACGGCCTTGTTCCAGGTGAGGCCGTAATCGGCGCGGTTGATGGTGACGGTGGCGGAAGCGCCGCGGCGCAGCAGTCCCCACGGATCCTTCACTTCCGGACCAGAGTTATCGACATTCAGGACGATCTGCCGGGTGACGCCGTGGAGGGTGAAGTCGCCGGTGACGGCCAGGCCGTTGGCGGTCTTTTTGGCGCTCTTGGACTTAAAGGTCATGGTCGGGTACTTCGCGACGTCGAAGAAGTCGGCGCTGCGCAGGTGCTCGTCACGCTTGGGTTCGCTGGTGTTTACCGTAGTGGCGTCGATGGTGGCGTCGATGCGGATGGCGGTGGGGTTCTTTTCGTCGTAGACGATGGTGCCGGTGACCTTGCTGAACTCGCCGCGAACGTTGCTGACCATGAGGTGCTTGACGGTGAAGGCGGCCTTGGAGTGTGAGGTGTCGATCTTGTACTCATCAGCCAGGACAACAGGCACGGTGAGCAGGGACAGGGCGAGGACGGATTTCCAGTTCATGATTCTTGTTCCTTCTTGGATTTGGTTCTTGGTCTCTGTTGCTGGGGATGAGCCGGCTTACTTGGAGTAGTAGAAGCGCTCGTTGACGATCTTGCCGTCTTTCCAGCGGCGGACCGCGACCTGGGCGAGTTGGATTCGAACCCCACCCTTGAAGGTGACGTCGTAAAGCCACTCAGAGAGGGATACGTCGCCGTTCACAGCGGATGAGAGGACGAAGGCGCCGTGGAAGGCTTCGATGCTCGAGAAGAAGTCGATTTCGCGCTGGCGGTTGACCGCCTTGCCGACGAACGGCTCGTTCGAGTTTTCCTGCATGACGACGTTCTCGTCGTAGAGTTCTTCGAAGGCTTCCAGTGCCTTGCCGGTGAGGATGGCGTCGTTCAGTTTGGCGTCGAGTTCAGCGATAGTCATTGTCTTGTCTCCCGTATCTTTTCCAGTAGTTCCACCAGGGTTTCGGCCTCATCGGGGGTGAGCCCCGCGGCCATCTTCTGATCGATTTCCGCGACCAACGGGTCGAGGCTGGCCAGCAGGCGCGCACCTTCTTCGGTGAGGTAGCAGAGCACCTGGCGGCGGTCTTTTTCGCAGCGAACCCGGCGTACGAGGCTTTTGAATTCCATTCGGTCGAGCAACCGGGTCATGCCCGGCGTCTCTTCGAGGAGACGCTCGCCGATGGCCAAGGTCGGAATGCCCTCGGCACCTGCGCCGCGCAGGATGCGCAATACGTTGTACTGCTGCGGCGTAATCTCGTGTGGTTCCAGGAAGCGTGCTGTGTCACGCCGGAAGACGTCCGCGGTCTTCAGGATGGACAGAGACGCCTCCTGGTAGATGGAGCTGAAGGGTTTCGTCTGCTTCAGTTCCTCTTGGAGGCGGCTTGTCTTGCGTGCCATGACTTTAAATTACACGACATTAGTTGACACGTCAAGTATTTTCTTGGAGGATTTTAGGCAGCTGGCGCAGGGGCAGGCAAGAGGGGCTCAGATCGCTTTTAGTTTCAAGCAGTTATGACTTTGGCGAAGACGAATCGGCGCGGCTGGCGGCGTCTGCCTGGTGGGCATCACGGCGCGCTAGTTGCTCGCCTTGGGTGGAGTTTCGTGTTCGGCGTCATGCCGGACGCCGGTCCAGAGCTTCTTCACCCGCTCGTAGGTCGCCAGGAAACCGTCCTTGAGATCTCGCGGGGCGAGGTAGACGAGGACGTGTGAGGCTTCGACGAGGTAGGGGGCGACGGTGGAATCGGCCACGGAGTCGGGCACCGGCTTGATGGGGAAGGCCAGCAGCATCATGATGAAGACCACGCCGATCAGGGTGGCCTTGATGAGGCCGAAGAGGGCGCCCAGCATGCGGTCGAGCCAACTGAGGCCGGTCCACTTAAAGATGCGGGAGAGGCCCCAGCCCAAAAGGCCTCCCACCGCCTGAACGCCAACAAAGACGAGCATAAAGCCTACGATGTTGCAGAGCGCACGGGAGCTCAGGTAGGGCTGGAAGTAGGCTCCGGCGGAGCCATAGAACCAGGTTGCGAGGAAAAGGCCCAGCATCGTGGATGCCAGGCCGATTGCCAACCGCGTGAAGCCCCGGCGAATGCCTTGCGTCACGAAGATCCCGAGCAGAACCAGGAAGAAGATGTCGAGCCAGTTCACAGTTTGCTACCAGTGATCTTTTCGTACGCCTCCCGGTACTTGTCGGACGTTTTCTCGATTACGTCGGCCGGCAGCGATGGAGCGGGGGGCTGCTTGTTCCAGGAGAGCGTTTCGAGGTAGTCGCGTACGAACTGCTTGTCGAAAGAGGGCTGCGCGCCGCCGGACTTGTAATCGGCGGCCGGCCAGAAGCGCGAGGAGTCGGGCGTGAGGACTTCGTCGCCGAGGGTGAGCGTGTCGCCGATGAAGCCGAACTCGAACTTGGTATCGGCGAGGATGATGCCGCGGGTGAGCGCGTAGCCGGCGGCCTTGGAGTAGATGCCCAAGGTGAGGTCGCGCAGGCGCGTGACAACGTCCTGGCCCGCGATTTGAGCGGCCTTCTCGAAGCTGATGTTCTCGTCGTGGCCCGACTGGGCCTTGAAAGCGGGCGTGAAGATGGGCTCGGGCAGGCGGTCGCTCTCCTTGAGTCCGGAGGGGAGCTGGATTCCGCAGACGGTGCCATCCGCCTTGTACTCCTTCCAGCCGGAGCCGGAGATGTAGCCGCGGGCGACGCATTCAATCTGCACCATCTCTGCGCGTTTAACGAGCATGGAGCGGCTTTCGAGCTGGTCGCTGTACTGGTGCAGGTCGGCCGGGTAGTCGCTGACGTTGGCCGAGATCAGGTGGTTGGGTACGACGTCCTTCAGGAAATCGAACCAGAAAAGAGAGAGCTGGGTGAGAACCCGGCCCTTGTCTGGAATGGGTGAGCCGAGGACGCAATCGAACGCGGAGATGCGATCGGTGGCGATCATCAGCAGTTTGTCGTCGCCGACGGCATAGACATCGCGGACCTTGCCACGGGCGATCAACGGGAGGCTGGGGATGTTGGTTTGAAGTAGGGTGCTCATCGGAATATTGATTGAAATCAGGGCTCGAGGCAGACGCGAACGGCGCGGGCTTCGAAGGTGTCGCCGAGGCGCTGCATGGTGGCGTCACTGAGGCGGTCCTGGACGCTCTCGAAGAGTTCATTCTCCTCGCTCCGGATGTGGGCCCGCAGAAGGGCACCGAAGGCCTGGAGGCGCTCGATGGTGGGTTCGACGCGGAGCTGGGCGATCTGTTGCTCCATGCGGCGGTGTTCGGCGACCAGCGCGTCGACCTGGGCGTTGGGGCCGAGCTCGGAGAGGATGGCCGAGAAGAGGTCCTGTTCCTCGAGTTCAAAGTGGTTCACGAGTTCAAGATCGAAGCGGTCGGCGCATTTGGCGGCGAGGCGTTGGATGTTGGCGTCGGAAGAATCCCTGGCGAGACCGCGTTCAATGAGCACACAGAGGGCGAGTCCGTTGTGGTGCTGGTGGGACAGCGGGTGGAGGCTCTTATGGCGGCGCATGGGTGGTGTGCGGCAGGGTCCTGAACTACTGTTGGTACCATCCTTCGCGGCGGGACGCAAGGAGGTGGATTAGAACAAATTCACGCACGATTGTTTGATGCAAAATGACCGCTGATGCGTTATATTGGGAGGGTTGCCGTCCGGCAGCGACAACACGGTTACGGACAGGTGGCCGAGTGGTTAATGGCAGCAGACTGTAAATCTGCCACTCCTTGCGAGTTACGGAGGTTCGAATCCTCCCCTGTCCACCATCTACTTGTATGGTAGAGCGAACCGGGAGAAGTACCGGGCGAAAGCGATCCAACCTGGGTCTGTGATGGAAATCGCGGAGAGCAGTGTGCCGGGGTTGCCATAGGCGGGTAGGGTTGCGCTAAAGTAAGTTGCAGGGCCGATGTAGCTCAGTTGGTAGAGCGCGTCCTTGGTAAGGACGAGGTCACCAGTTCAATCCTGGTCATCGGCTCCAGAATTTTTCAAGACGAGCTGGACCCTTCCAGGTTCCGGTGAGCCCGAGGCGGGCGGCCGGTCCCCACAAAAAGCTGGATTAGGCGGGAGGCAGCAGGGAGTCGCACGCATGGCGAAAGAGAAATTTGATCGCAGCAAACCGCACGTGAATGTTGGCACGATTGGCCACATCGACCACGGCAAGACCACGCTCACGGCAGCAATCACGAAGACGCTGGCCAAGCATAACCCGAAGGTGCAGTTCCGCAGCTTCGATTCGATCGACAACGCGCCCGAAGAAAAGGCACGAGGTATCACGATCGCGGCGGCGCACGTGGAGTACGAGACGGCGAATCGTCACTACGCGCACGTGGACTGCCCGGGCCACGCGGATTACATCAAGAACATGATCACCGGTGCGGCGCAGATGGACGGCGCGATCCTGGTGGTGGCGGCTCCTGACGGACCGATGCCCCAGACTCGTGAGCACGTACTGCTGGCCCGCCAGGTGGGTGTGCCGTACATCGTGGTTGCCCTGAACAAGGTCGACATGATGGACGACGCCGAACTGCTGGAACTGGTGGAGATGGAGCTGCGCGAGCTGCTTTCGAGCTACGGGTTCCCCGGCGACGACCTGCCGATCTGCCGCGTGAGCGCGCTGGGCGCGTTGAACGGCGAGCCGGAGTGGGAAAAGTCGGTGGACGACCTGATGGAAGCGGTGGATCGCTACATTCCGATTCCTCCGCGCGATGTGGACAAGCCGTTCCTGATGCCGATCGAAGACATCTTCTCGATCCAGGGCCGCGGGACGGTGGTGACGGGCCGTATTGAAAAGGGCCAGGTCAAGGTGGGCGAGGAAGTCGAGATTGTGGGCTTCCGCGACACGCGCAAGACGGTAGTCACGGGCGTGGAAATGTTCAAGAAGCTGCTGGACAGTGGCATGGCGGGCGACAATGTCGGCCTGTTGCTGCGCGGCATCGACAAGGACGACGTGGAGCGTGGTCAGGTGCTGGCGAAGCCGGGCTCGATCAAGCCGCACGCGAAGTTCCGGGGCGAAGTGTACGTCCTGTCGAAGGAAGAAGGCGGCCGCCATACCCCGTTCTTCAAGGGCTATCGTCCGCAGTTCTACTTCCGGACGACGGACGTGACGGGTGTGATGGAGTTGCCGGAAGGCACCGAGATGGTGATGCCTGGCGACAACGTCACGGTGGGTGTGGAACTGATCACCCCGGTGGCGATGGACAAGGGCTTGCGCTTCGCGATTCGTGAAGGTGGCCGCACGGTTGGCGCCGGCACGGTGTCGGAAGTGGTTCTCGACTAGTGATTGAAGGACGCGCGGCGGCTTTAAAAGAAGGCCGCCGCGTTTGTTCGCAAGGGTTTGGGTGGAAAGTACGGGCGGCTGGTTCCCGAGGCTGTCCGGAAGTTGAGCTATAATACTGAGTGTTTACCGGGAAGGGGATTAGGTTAACGGTAGACCAGCGGTCTCCAAAACCGCATGTGGGGGTTCGATTCCCTCATCCCCTGCCATCTTCCTGGCATCCGGACCAGATCTGGGTGGATTTCAATCAAGACGCCTGTGTAAGGGGCGTTCGTCGGTAGCGGGTGTGCCTAAGGCACGCCTCTCGGAAAGGCTTCGGAAAAGGTGCCATCCATGGCGGCAGTAACTACGGCAGCGAGCGGCGACAACCAGCCACAGACCGGCGTCGCGGGCTGGATCGAACAGGTCAAGGAATACGTCTCGGATCTGAAAGCCGAGATGCGCCGGGTGAGCTGGCCCAACAAGGCACAAGTGCAAGCAACAACAGGGGTTGTGATCGCAGCAGTATTTCTGTTCGCGGCCTACTTCGCGGTGGTTGACATGCTGCTGGGCCGGGCGATCAATCAGATTTTCCAGACGCTGGCACGGAAGTAGTAAGCGCAAGCTAGACAAGGGTTTAGTCCATGTCCGAGCAAGACTTCGATCAAAATAACGAGGCAGGCGGCATCCCCGATCCGTCTGAAGACGCGCCGGTAAACGGTGCCCAGTCGGAGTCTCCCGAGGAGGTAACCGCGGAGGAGATTGCCGCGGCGGCCGATCCGAATGCTCTCCCTGGCATGGATTGGTTCATCATCCACACCTACTCCGGATTCGAAAACAAGGTTGCGGAATCGCTGAGGGCCCGGGCCTCGGCGTATGCGTTTGCAGACCGGTTGGGTCAGATCCTGATTCCCACTGAAGAAGTGGTTGAGTTGAGGAATGGCAAGAAGGTCACCAGCAAGCGTCTGCTTTATCCGGGCTACGTCATGGTGCAGATGGCCATGGACGACGAGCTTTGGCATCACGTAAAGAACACGCCCCGGGTAACCGGGTTCGTGGGCGGCGGCAACACGCCGGTGCCGTTGACGGCGGACGAAGTAAACGCGATTCTTTACCGTCAGGCGTCGGCTGCTGAGCGGCCGCGTCCGAAGATGAGTTTCGAGAAGAGCGAGACCGTACGGATCGTGGATGGTCCGTTCACCAACTTCCAAGGCAAGGTGGACGAGGTGAACTCGGACCGGAACACGCTGCGCGTGCTCGTGACGATTTTTGGCCGCGCGACTCCGGTGGAGCTCGAATTTCTCCAGGTGGAGAAGATCAGCTAGCAGGCTGTTTGGCCAGGCTGGCGCCTGCAGGCAAGTGCCGGGCGTGCGCTTGAGAAGAGTTTGAGAAGGGTTTTGAAATGGCGAAGAAAGTAACGGCTCAAGTGAAGCTGCAAATTCCGGCGGGGAAGGCGACTCCGGCGCCTCCAGTCGGCACGGCGCTCGGTCCGCAGGGCGTCAACATTATGGAGTTCTGCAAGGCGTTCAACGCCAAGACCTCCGCCAAGGACCAGGAAGGGCTGATCATCCCGGTAGTCATCACGATCTACTCGGACCGTTCGTTCACCTTCATCACCAAGACGCCGCCGGTGGCGATTCTGGTGAAGCGTGCCTGCAACCTGGCGAAGGGCAGTGCGGAGCCGAATAAGAACAAAGTCGGCAAGATTACGATGAAGCAGGTTGAGGAAATCGCGAAGCTGAAGATGCCCGACCTGAATTCGTTTGATATCGATTCAGCGATTGCCCAGGTAAAGGGTGCGTGCGTTTCGATGGGCGTGGAAGTAATTAACTAGTCTCAGCGTGTTCCGGTGTGGACGCGCCAGTCGCGCCCATGCTAAAGTAGTAGTTTCGTTCTTTTCCAATCTAACGGAACGTTTACCGGGTCGCAATTCAGGGCACGGTGGGCAATCCGACCACATTGGGAGGTCTTATGACCGGGTAACCGGTGGAAAGGCCGTTTGGACCAGTCACACTATGGCAAGAAAACCAGGCAAAAAGTATACTGCGGCCGCGGGGCAAATCGAGAAGCGGCCCTACACGCTCGAAGACGCCATCCCGCTGGTACAAAAGATCAAGTTCTCGAAGTTCGACGAGACGGTCGAAGTGCACATGCGGTTGGGAGTCGATCCGAAGCACGCGGACCAGATGGTTCGCGGCACCGTCGTTCTGCCGAACGGGCTCGGCAAGAGCAAGCGGGTGCTGGTGATCGCCTCTGGCGACAAGATTCGTGAGGCAGAAGCGGCGGGCGCCGAATTTTTCGGCGGCGATGAGTTGGTGGAGAAGATCCAGAAAGAAAACTGGATGGACTTCGATGCTGTCATTGCGACCCCCGACATGATGCGGTCGATGGCGCGGTTGGGTAAGATACTGGGTCCTCGTGGCCTGATGCCGAACCCGAAAACCGGAACGGTGACGACGGACGTCACCAAGGCTGTCAACGAAGTGAAGGCCGGCAAGGTGGAGTTCCGCGTAGACAAGACTGGCGTGATTCACGCGCCGGTGGGCAAGGTTGGTTTTGCGACCGACAAGTTGCTGGAAAACGCGAGCACACTGATTCAGGCCGTCATTAAGGCGAAGCCTTCGGTGGCCAAGGGCAAGTACGTGAAGAGTGCAACGGTCTGCTCCACCATGGGGCCGGGCGTCGCTCTGGACGTAACTGTCTACAACCTCCGTCAACTGTAGCATCGAGCGCGCTCGCGAAAGGACCCGGTCATGAAGGAAAGAAAAAAGAAACAAGCAGATCTCGAGAAACTGCGTGGTGAGCTTCAGAAATCCCCGAACGTGTTTGTGACGGGCTTCACGAAGCTGACCGTGGCGCAGGATTTCGAATTGCGCAAGACCGTTCGCGGGGCTGGCGGGATGTATCACGTGATCAAGAACACGATCGCGGAGAAGGCGTCCGCCGGACTGGAATCCGCACAGGTTTTGGCAGGGCTGAAGGGTGTGTCCGCGGTGGCTTACACCACTGGGGATCCGGTAGCTCTGGCGAAGGCCCTGACGGCTTACGCGAAGGCAAATCCGACATTTACTTTCAAGTCTGGCTTGGTGGAAGGCCGTGCGATCGACCTGAGTGCGATCCAGGAACTGTCCAGCATGCCGGCGAAGGAAGTGATCTACGCCAAGCTGTTGTGGGTGATCAATGCTCCGGCACAGCAACTGGTCACTGTCTTGAATGGCGTGGGCCGCGATCTCGCCGTGGTCATCGATCAGGGCGTCCAGGAAAACAAGTTTTCCTCCTAGTGAGGGCAGGCCTCCAGGCGGGGTTCGGATTGCGGATCGCGCGGGTGAGGACTTGAGTGGAACGATTTTATAACGATAGGGAGTTTCGAAACTAAAATGGCTGACATCAACGCGATTGCCGAAAATATCCAGGGCCTGACGCTTCTGGAAGCCTCCCAGCTGGTGAAGCTGCTTGAGGAAAAGCTGGGTGTTTCCGCCGCCGCCGCCGCTGTTGCCGTTGCCGCTCCTGCGGCCGGCGGCGCTGCCGCAGCGGTTGTGGAAGAAAAGACCGAGTTCAACGTCATTCTGACGGCTGCCGGCGCCAACAAGATCAACGTGATCAAGGTTGTGCGTGAAGTGACCAGCCTCGGCCTGAAGGAAGCCAAGGACCTCGTGGAAGCGGCTCCGAAGGCGATCAAGGAAGGCGTTAACAAGGACGAAGCCGAGACGATCAAGAAGAAGTTCGTCGACGCCGGCGCCACCGTCGAGATCAAGTAGTGAATGCGTCCTGTGTGGGCGCAATCCTATCGACAAAACAGAGATGCGGCGGGTTGCGGGGTTCCCGGATGGGATGCTCTGTAACCGGCCGCTTCTGCGTGCCCAAGTAACACCCGTTTGACGGTTTGTTTTTCATTCTGTTAGACTGGGGGCATCAGATTCTGCAGCCGGATCAGGAATCGCTGCGCCAGTGCTAAAGATATTCGACCCGGGTTCCGTACCATGGCGGCGTCCGGGTGACCTCAACACTTCGTTCCTACTGCGCAGCCGGTGTGTACCCCAAATTCTTCCCGGCTTGTCCTGTCTGAACTGGTCCAATTTCCTGCCCTTGGTGACAGACATCCCTGCGCCGGGCATCTCCCGACATACGATCCCGAGATTCACCCCTATCGCCCGATGTTCGGGTAGTTAGGGATGCCAGACTCTTCCTGGCGGCCCCGCCGCCGGATGAGATCGGCGCCTTAAGGAGTGGAGAATGGCTACTGCGTCCAACGGCACGCCTCGCGAGCGCGTCGACTTTTCCAAGATCAGGACCTCCGTCCCGATTCCAAACCTCATCGAAGTCCAGAAGCGCAGCTATGAACGCTTCCTGCAAATGGACCTGCTCCCCGATGAGCGTGACGACATCGGTCTGCAGAGTGTCTTCAAGAGCGTTTTTCCGATCACGGATTTCCGTGGTTTGTCGGAGCTGGAGTTCGTCGACTACTCGATTGGCAACTGGGAGTGCAAGTGCGGCAGCCTCAAGGGCTTGAACCACCTGCGCACGGTCTGCCGGAACCCCACCTGCGGCGCCACCATCAAGACCGATCCTTTCCATCCCGGCGACGTACTTTGCGACAAGTGCGGCACCTTCAATAAGAACATCGTCACCTTTTGCAACCGCTGCGGCGACCCCGTCGGCCTGCAATTGAAGTACGACCAGGCGGAGTGCGAAGAGCGGGGCATGACCTATGCCGCGCCGCTCAAAGTCACTATCCGCCTGAAGATGTTCGATAAGGACGAATCGGGCCGAAAGACTGTCCGCGAGTTCAAGGAGCAGGAGGTGTTCTTCGGCGAAATTCCGCTGATGACGCCGAACGGCACCTTTATCATCAACGGCACTGAGCGTGTGATCGTCAGCCAGTTGCACCGCTCGCCCGGCGTCTTCTTCGAGAAGATCCAGGCTCAGAGCTACTTCCTGGGCAAGATCATCCCGTACCGCGGCTCCTGGGTTGAGTTCGAGTTCGATTCCAAGAACCTTCTCTATGTCCGCATCGACCGTAAGCGCAAGTTCTACGGTTCGGTGTTCCTGCGCGCGCTGGGTATTAAGAGCGACTCCGAGATCATCAAGTCGTTCTACAAACACAGCGAACTGCAGCTGAAGGACAAGAAAGTCTACTGGAAGGTGGACGAGTCGCTGATCGGCGTGAAGCTGGGCAACGCCCTGGTTTCCAAGTCCGGCGAGACGATTCACCCGCCGAACCGCAAGATCCGTGAAGCTACGATCGAAGCGCTGCGCAAGGCCAAGGTGGAGGCGGTCGAAGTCACGATCGCTGAAATCGAAGGTTCCTGGGTAGCCTCCGACGTCATCGACATGGATACGGGCGAAGTCCTGGCCGAAGCGAACCAGGAACTCACCGCTACCAGCCTGGCCAAGATCATGGACGCCGGCATCAAGTCGATGGACGTGTTCTTTGCCGAGCGCGACGAAGTCGGCAACGTCATCTCGGTCACTTTGAAGAAAGACCCGGTGAAGTCGCAGAACGAAGCGCTGCTGGAAATCTACCGCAAGCTGCGCCCGGGCGACCCGCCGACGCTGGATACGGCCACGCAGTTGTTCCACGGCATGTTCTTCGACCCGCGCAAGTACGATTTCTCGCGCGTGGGCCGGATGAAGTTCAACATCAAGCTGTACGACAACGCCGAGTACGCACCCGAGGGGACGGCCGGCAACCCGCTGGACCGCCGTACGCTGGATGAGACCGACTTCATCGATACGATCAAGTACCTGTTGAAGCTCCGCAAGGGCATCGGCGCGGTCGACGACATCGATCACCTCGGAAACCGCCGCGTTCGCGCGGTGGGCGAATTGCTCGAGAACCAGTTCCGCATCGGCCTGGTCCGCATGGAGCGGGCGATCAAGGAAAAGATGGCCGTCTACCAGGAAATGTCGACGGCGATGCCGCACGACCTGGTGAACGCCAAGCCTGTCATGGCCGCGATCCGCGAATTCTTCGGATCGAGCCAGCTGTCACAGTTCATGGATCAGACCAATCCTCTGTCGGAGATTACGCACAAGCGCCGCCTCTCCGCCCTTGGACCAGGCGGTCTAAGCCGCGAACGCGCCGGCTTCGAAGTCCGCGACGTGCACCCGACGCACTACGGCCGTATCTGCCCGATTGAAACGCCGGAAGGTCCGAACATCGGCCTGATCTCGTCGTTGAGCTGTTTTGCGCGAATCAACGAGTACGGCTTCATCGAGAGCCCGTACCGCCGCGTGGTGGGCTCGCAGGTCCAGGACGATGTGAAGATCCTGAATCCGGGCGGTACCAACCTGAAAGTGGGCCAGGTGCTCACGCTGAAGGAAATGGACCGCATCATGGCGCTTCCCGAGACGAAGAAGCTCCCGCCCGAGTTCGAAGCGTATTGCGACTACCTCTCGGCTTGGGACGAAGACAAGTACGTCATCGCCCAGGCGAACATGGCGCTGGACGGTGAAGGCCGCATCGTCAACGAACTGGTGAACACCCGCAAGGCTGGCAACTTCTCGCTGCTGGCTCGCGAAGAGATCCAGTACATGGACGTCAGCCCGAAACAGCTTGTGTCGGTGGCCGCCTCGCTGATCCCGTTCCTCGAGAACGACGACGCGAACCGCGCGTTGATGGGATCGAACATGCAACGCCAGGCAGTTCCGCTGCTGCGCGCCGATTCACCCATCGTGGGTACGGGCATGGAAAAGGTGACGGCTCGCGACTCGGGCGCCGTGGTGCTCTGCAAGCGCGCGGGCGTGGTGGATTCGGTCGATAGCGAACGCATCATTGTCCGCGTGGAAGGCAACATCCACGAAGGCCAGATGTCGCGCGAAGTCGGCGCCGATATCTATCCGCTGACCAAGTTCAAGCGTTCGAACCAGAACACCTGTATCAACCAGAAGCCCATTGTGTACCAGGGGCAGAAGGTGAAGAAGGGCCATGTTCTGGCCGACGGTCCTTGTACCGACCAGGGCGAGCTCGCTCTTGGCCGCAACGTGCTGGTGGCGTTCATGCCCTGGCGCGGCTGCAACTTTGAGGACGCGATCATCGTGTCCGAGAAGCTGGTGAAGGAAGACTACTACACCTCGATCCACATCGAGGAGTTCGAAATCGAAGCGCGCGATACGAAGCTGGGTCCGGAAGAGATCACGCGCGACATTCCGAACATCTCGGAGAGCTTCCTGCGGAGCCTCGACGAGAGCGGCATCATCATGATCGGCTCGAAGGTGAAGCCGGGCGACATTCTGGTGGGCAAGGTGACGCCGAAGGGCGAAACCCAGCTGACGCCGGAAGAAAAGCTCCTGCGCGCCATCTTCGGTGAAAAGGCCGGCGACGTGAAGGACGCGTCACTCTACTGCCCGCCTGGTATCGAAGGCGTGGTGGTGGACGCGAAGGTCTTCTCCCGCAAGGGCGCCGACCTGGACGAGCGCAGCAAGTCGATTCTGGAATCGGCGATCGAAAAGCTGCACCGCAACCTGGATGACGAAAAGCGCATCCTGGGTGACGAGCGCGCCAAGCGCCTGGCCGCCCTGCTGGACGGCAAGGAACTGCTGGCCGACCTGCACGACGAAAAGACCAACAAGAAGCTGCTGAGCAAGGGCCAGCCGCTGACCCGCGACGTCATCGAGAAGATGAAGGCGCGTGATCTGAAGCGCATGAAGCTGACGAATCGCGATCCTCGCCTGAACGAGGCGATCGACGAGATCGAAGAGCTGACTTCGCGCCAGATCATGGTGCTGGAGAAGATCAGCGAAGAGAAGATCGCCAAGCTGAAGAAGGGCGATGAGCTCCCCCCCGGCGTCATCAAGATGGTGAAAATCTACATCGCGATGAAGCGCAAGCTGTCGGTGGGCGACAAGATGGCCGGCCGCCATGGTAACAAGGGTGTCATTTCGCGCATCGTGCCGGAAGAAGACATGCCGTACCTGGAGAACGGTACGCCGGTCGAGATCATCCTCAATCCGCTGGGCGTTCCCAGCCGTATGAACGTCGGCCAGATCCTGGAAACACACCTGGGTTGGGCCGGCCGGGAACTGGGCAAGAAGTATGCCACTCCGGTGTTCGACGGCGCCACGGAAGCTGACATCAAGGGCCAGCTGACGGAAGCGGAACTGCCGACCAGCGGCAAGGTCACGCTCTACGACGGCATGACGGGACAGGGCTTCGAACAGCCTGTCACGGTGGGCATCATCTACATGCTGAAGCTGAGCCACCTGGTGGACGACAAGATCCACGCGCGCTCCATCGGACCGTACTCACTGATCACCCAGCAGCCGCTGGGCGGCAAGGCGCAGTTCGGCGGACAGCGCTTCGGCGAAATGGAAGTCTGGGCGCTTGAAGCTTACGGCGCCGCTTACGTTCTGCAGGAGCTGTTGACGGCCAAGTCGGACGACGTCTATGGCCGTGCGAAGATCTACGAGGCGATTGTGAAGGGCGAGGCGGCCGCCGAACCGGGCGTGCCGGAATCGTTCAACGTGCTCATCCGCGAGCTGCAGTCGCTTTGTCTGGATGTGGAACTGATGAAGAAGCCGAAGGAAATGCCGGACACGGCATTGGCGGCGGACTAACCGGAGTAGGACAGGAGGCGAAATATGTACAGATCATCCCCGTACGATCGAGCGAACCTGATCGCGGATTTTGATTCCATCCGCATCAGCCTGGCCTCGCCGGAAAAAATCCGGAGCTGGTCCCATGGCGAAGTAACGAAGCCGGAGACCATCAACTACAGGACGTTCAAGCCGGAACGCGACGGCCTGTTTTGCGCCCGCATCTTTGGACCTATCGCCGACTGGGAGTGCTTGTGCGGCAAGTACAAGCGCATGAAGCACCGCGGCGTTATTTGCGACAAGTGCGGCGTTGAAGTCACGCTGTCGCGGGTCCGCCGTGAACGCCTGGGCCACATCGAGCTGGCCAGCCCGTGCTCGCACGTCTGGTTCTTCAAGGGCCTGCCGTCGCGCATTGGTTACCTGCTCGACATCACCCTGCGCGACCTGGAGCGCGTCCTCTACTTTGAAGCGTTCGTCGTGGTGGATCCGGGCGAAGTGCCCGGACTCGGCAAGGCCGAGGTCCTCACCGACGAGCGGAAGCGGCAGCTCGAAGCCGAGCACCCCGGCAAGTTCGTCGCCATGATGGGCGCCGAGGGCATCAAGGAGCTGCTGAAGAAGGTCGACGTCGAGAGCCTCTCCGTTGAAATCCGCGAGCGGATGAAGACGGAAGCTTCCCAGCAGAAGAAGCTCAAATACGCCAAGCGCCTGCGTGTGACGGAGAGCTTCCGCAAGTCCGGCAACAAGCCGGAGTGGATGATTCTCGATGTCATCCCGGTGATTCCTCCGGAACTGCGCCCGCTGGTTCCGCTGGACGGCGGCCGCTTTGCGACCTCCGATCTCAACGACCTCTACCGCCGCGTCATCAACCGCAACAACCGGTTGAAGAAGCTGATCGAGCTGCACGCGCCCGACGTGATCGTGCGCAATGAAAAGCGCATGCTGCAGGAAGCGGTGGACGCCCTGTTCGACAACGGCCGCCGCGGCCGTGTCCTGCGCGGCGCCAACAACCGCCCGCTGAAGTCGCTCTCCGATGCCCTCAAGGGCAAGCAGGGCCGCTTCCGCCAGAACCTGCTGGGTAAGCGCGTCGACTACTCCGGCCGTTCGGTGATCGTCGTCGGTCCCGAACTCAAGCTCCACCAGGCCGGCCTGCCCAAGAAGATGGCGCTGGAACTCTTCAAGCCGTTCATCTATCACCGGCTGGAACTGCGCGGCCACTGCACCACGATCAAGCAAGCCAAGGAATTGGTGGAACAGCAGGATCCGGTGGTGTGGGACATCCTCGAGGAAGTGATCAAGGAGCATCCGATCCTCCTCAACCGCGCCCCCACGCTGCACCGCCTGGGCATCCAGGCCTTCGAGCCCGTGCTCGTCGACGGCAAGGCGCTCAAAATTCACCCGCTGGTGTGTACCGCTTTCAACGCCGACTTCGACGGCGACCAGATGGCCGTCCACATCCCGCTGTCGCCCGAAGCGCAGATTGAAGCTTCGACGCTCATGTTGAGTGCGAACAACATTCTGTCTCCGGCGCACGGCGCGCCCATCGCGGTGCCGACGCAGGACATGGTGCTGGGGCTTTACTACCTCACCAAGGTCCGCAAGGGCTCGCGTGGTGAAGGCAAGAAGTTTGCGTCTGTGGAAGACGTCCTCATCGCCTACGAAATGGGCGAAGTGGAGACGCAGACCCCCATCACGCTGCGCTACACGGGCAAGGTCATCGATCTGGCGACCGCCTACGACAGCCAGGACGTGATGCACACTGAGCCGGTTGAGTATGCCAAGACCGACATGGAAACCACTGTCGGCCGTGTGGTGCTCAACGATGTTCTGCCCGACGAGATGCCCTTCATCAACGGCCTGTTGAAGAAGAAGGGTCTCACGCAGATGGTGCACTACTGCTACCTGAAATTCGGTCTCCGGATCACGGTACGCATGCTGGACGACGTGAAGGACCTGGGCTTCCTGTCTGCCACGCGCGCCGGCATCTCCATCGGCATCGACGACATGGTCGTGCCGGCTTCCAAGCCCACCCTGGTGAGCGAAGCCGAACGCGCCGTGGTCGAAGTGCAGAGCCAGTATCAGGAAGGCGCCATCACCCACGGTGAGCGCTACAACAAGATCATCGAAATCTGGAACAAGGTGACCGACCGCGTTTCGGAAGAGATGTTCAAGACCATGGAGAACGATGATAAGACGGGCCGCTATCTGAACCCGATCTACATCATGGCCGACTCCGGCGCGCGCGGTTCGAAACAGCAGATCCGCCAGTTGTCCGGTATGCGCGGTTTGATGGCCAAGCCGAACGGCGAAATCATCGAGACCCCCATCACGGCCAACTTCCGTGAAGGCCTGAACGTGCTGCAGTACTTCATCTCGACGCACGGCGCCCGCAAGGGTCTGGCCGACACGGCGTTGAAGACGGCCGACTCGGGTTACCTGACGCGCCGCCTCTGCGACGTGGCCCAGGACGTCATCGTGACGGAACGCGATTGCGGCACGATGGACGGCATCTTCGTCGAGCCCATCGTGGAATCGGGCGAAATCATCGAGCCGTTGCGCGACCGCATCGTCGGCCGCGTGGCGCTGGAAGATCAGCTCGACTACGAAGGCAAGATCATCGTCAAGGCGAACGAAGACATCACGGAAGAGATCGCGCAGGCCATCCAGGATGCCGGTATCGACCGTGTGAAGATCCGCTCGGTGCTGACCTGCGAATCGAAGCGCGGCGTTTGCGAACTCTGCTATGCCCGCAACCTGGCCACGGGCCGTATCGTCGAGCGCGGCGAGGCGGTGGGTATCATCTCCGCCCAGTCGATCGGCGAGCCCGGCACGCAGCTCACGATGCGTACGTTCCACATCGGTGGCGCGGCGTCGTCGGGTGTGGCGCAGAACAAGCAGGAAGCGCGTTACGACGGCTTCGCCAAGTACATCGGCGTCAAGACCGTTAAGAACGCCCAGGGCGAAATCATCGCCATGAACCGCACCGGCCTCGTCGCCACCTATGACGAAAAAGGCCGCGAGCGCGAACGCTACCAGGTGGTGTACGGCGCCAAGATTCTGGTCGAGGAGGGTGCGCCCATCAAGGCCAACCAGACCCTGCTCGAATGGGATCCCTACGCCTTCTCCATCCTGACGGAAATCTCGGGTACGGTGGTCTTCAAGGACATCACCGAGAACGTCACTTACCACGAGCAGGTGGACGAAGTAACCGGCCTGTCGCAGTGGGTCGTCATCGACTCGCCCGACGAAAAGCGCCTGCCCACCGTCATCATCCATCCGGATGGCGGCGGCAAGCATGACGAGCGCCGCTACCTCATGCCCACCCACGCGCACTTGAGTGTCCGTGCGGGCGACCGGGTCCACGCCGGCGACGTGCTGGCCAAGATCCCGCGCGCCACGACGAAGACCAAGGACATCACCGGCGGTCTGCCGCGCGTCGTCGAACTGTTCGAAGCGCGCAAGCCGCGGGAAACCGCCGTCATGAGCGAAATCAACGGCGTGGTCCGCATCGGCGATGTCGTCAAGGGCTTCCGCAAGGTTGCCATTGTCGGCGACGACAAGACGGAAAAGGAATACTCCATCCCGCGCGGTGTTCACATCAACGTGCAGGACGGAGAACGTGTGAAGGCCGGCGATCCGCTGATGGACGGTCCGCGCAATCCGCACGACATTCTGAAGGTCCTCGGTGAAAAGGAACTGCAAAAGTACCTGGTCAACGAAATTCAGGAAGTCTACCGGCTGCAGGGCGTGAACATCAACGATAAGCACCTGGAAGTCATCGTCCGCCAGATGATGCGCTGGGTGAAGATCGAGGACATCGGCGATACGGAATTCCTGCCTGAGGAGATCGTCGACAAGTTCAAGTTCAAGGAAGAGAACGATCGTGTGCGCGAAGCAGGCGGCCGCCAGGCTCAGGGCTCGCCCGTACTGCTCGGCATCACCAAGGCGTCGCTGTCCACCGACAGCTTCATCTCGGCGGCATCGTTCCAGGAGACCACGCGCGTACTCACTGAAGCCGCCATCAACGGCAAGGTGGACTACCTGCGCGGCCTGAAGGAAAACGTCATCATGGGCCGCCTCATCCCGGCCGGCACCGGCATGGATTACTATCGCCGCGTGAAGATCGCCGGAGAGGATGTGGTGGACGAACCGGTGCAGGAAGCCGACGCCCTCATGGCCGACTCCTTCGCCGTCTATGACGACGAGACCAAGGGCAGCTATATCGGCGGCAGCGAGCCGATCGATCTCAACATCGACGAACCGCTGGGCGACGCCGAATAAGCAACCGCTCAATCCGAAACGATCAACGGCCGGGGCTCACGCTCCGGCCGTTATCTTTTGGCGGGATCACGAGGGGCGGGCCTGCGCCCCCGGGTGTGCCATGGCTACACTCTATAGATGGGTTTTCTCCACTGTCAGGGCAGTCTGAAAGTAGGTCTTGCCATCCGATGCCGCGCTCCCTTCCTCGCGGCTGTGTTGCTGGGCGCGTGTTTTACTTGGATCCCGGCCGCGGCGCAGCAAGCGTCGCCGGGCGGAAACGATGTTCCAAAGGAATTCCACGTCCCCACCGACGGCTACGATCACATCCGCCGCGAAGTCATGATTCCGATGCGCGACGGAGTCAAGCTTTTCACCTCCATCGTCATCCCCAAGGGAGCCCACGACGCTCCGATCCTGCTCACGCGTACACCCTACAACGCCTTTGGCCGCACACGCCGCAATCATAGCCCCCTCATGCTCTCCACGCTGCCGCAGGGTGACGAGGTCTTCGTTCAGGCCGGCTATATCCGCGTCTTCCAGGACGTGCGTGGCAAACACAAGTCCGAAGGCGACTATGTGATGACCCGGCCGGTACGCGGCCCCCTCAACCCGGCATCGACGGATCATGTCACCGACGCCTACGACACCATCGACTGGCTGGTGAAGAACGTGCCCGAATCCAATGGCCGCGTCGGCATGCTGGGCTCGTCCTACGAAGGCTTCACCGTGGTGATGGCTCTTCTTGGACCGCACCCGGCTTTGAAGGTGGCCGCACCCGAGAGCCCGATGGTCGACGGCTGGATGGGCGACGACTGGTTCCACTACGGCGCCTTCCGCCAGACCAACTACGACTACACCGCCGGCCAGACTTCGAGTCGCGGTGGTGGTGATGGGATCGACCGCGGCTACTACGACGACTTCGAGAGCTTCCTCCGTGCCGGTTCCTCCGGCGCCTACGCCCGCAAGTACGGCCTCGACCAGTTGCCGTGGGTCCAGAAGATGACGGAGCATCCGGCCTACGACGAGTTCTGGCAGGGGCAGGCGCTGGACAAGTTGGTCGCCGAGCGGCCGTCGAGCATACCCACCATGTGGATCCAGGGCCTCTGGGACCAGGAAGACATGTGGGGCGCCATTCATTGCTATCTCTCGCTGAAAGCGAAAGGCCAGGCCGGTCATAACTACCTGGTGATGGGACCGTGGCGTCACAGCCAGGTCAACTACGATGCCTACAACTTGGGTCCGCTGAAGTGGCAGGGCGACACCGCCACTGAGTTCCGCCGGGACGTGCTGCTGCCGTTCTTCAATCAGTACCTGAAGGCCGGTGCCCCGCAGGCCGACACTCCGCCCATCTTCATCTACAACACCGGCGAGAACCATTGGGACCGGTTGAAGAACTGGCCGCTGGCCTGCGAATCGGGCTGCGCGGCGCCCATGAAGCCGATCTATCTCCAGGCCGGCTCGGCACTCGCATTCGACAAACCCAGCCAGGCAGCCGCGTCCGACTCGTATGTCTCTGACCCGGCCAAGCCCATCCCGTATCTGCCGCGCCCCGTGCGATTCGCTGATGGGGAACGCTGGCGCCAGTGGCTCATCTGGGATCAGCGCTTCGTCGTTGACCGCCCCGACGTGTTGGTCTACGAAACCGAGAAACTCACCGCCCCGATGCGCATCAGCGGCGCGCCCATCGCCGACCTCTACGCCGCAACCACCGGCACCGACGCCGACTGGGTGGTGAAACTGATCGACGTGTATCCGGACGAAGTCCCCAGCTACCCCGAGATGGGCGGCTACCAACTCGCCGTTTCCATGGACATCTTCCGCGGCCGCTACCGCGATAGCTTCGAAAGGCCGTCACCCATTCCGGCCGGCAAGACGCAGCGCTATCGCTTCGTCCTGCCCACAGCGAACCACGTCTTCCTGCCGGGCCACCGCGTCATGGTGCAGATCCAGTCGAGCTGGTTCCCTCTCTACGACAGGAATCCGCAGACGTATGTGTCGAATATCTTCATGGCTCAGCCCGCCGACTACGTGAAGGCGACACAGTCGATCTTCCGCTCTGCGGAAGCCTCGAGCGCGGTCTGGCTCCCGCTGGTCCCTTAACCAAATGGGAACGCCGGCGGTGCTCGGCCGCCGGCGCTCCTGTTCTGTTTGCCGCTAACTCAGAACGGCCGAGTAGCGTTCATGGAACACAGTCATGTGCGCCCGCTCGTGGCCCGCGATCACCCAGGCGAGGGCCCGGGCGCTCGCCGGACTGTTGCTGGACGTCCCGCGCCGGGCCAGAGCCTCACCATCCAGGCCGCGCAGCAGGCACAATGTCGCGCTGCGCACCACCTGCAACTCTTCGATCAGATCGGACCACGGCTGCCGCGCGTGCGGACCGTACTTCACATAGTCGTCCTGCTCAAAGCCGGGCAGGGGCGTGGCGTCATTGCGGGCGATGCGGAGCACACGGTAGGCAAAGATCCTCTCCGTGTCGATCATGTGGCCGAGAACTTCCTTGACGCTCCACTTGCCCTCGGCGTAGCGGTAGTTGGCTTGTTCCTCGCGCAGCGGCGCGAGCAGTTGAATGGTGGGGACAAACTGCTCGCGTAGCGTCTGCAGAAGGTCTCCATCCGGGACCAGGTCGATATAACGGCCGAAGTACGGGGCATACTCATCCGCCCCGGGCCTGATAGTCCAGATCTCGTTCATCCCAATAGTATGCCAAGCGCGGAGCGCGTCCGGCCTAACCGGCAGCGTGCGCAAACGCCAGCACCGATGGCCGGACCAGATCCTCCCAGTCCTCCGTATTCATCTGAATCACGTCCCGGTGCGTTCCGGCATTGAAGCAGATGGTCTCTTCAGACATCAGCAGCCCATCCACCCAGACCGGCATCTCATACAGGATTCCGTTGCCGAACGGCGGCATGGCGCCCAGTTCGCAATCATGGAACAGCTCCTGCAGTTCCTTTTCGGTCGCCAGGCGCAGATGCTGGCTGCCGAAGGCGTTGCGAAGCTCCTCCAGATCGACCACCCGGTCCGCCGGCAGCACCGACATGGCGTAGCCGTCCTCCGAGTGGACGACAACCACCTTGGCGAAGGTGCGCGGCGGCAGGTGATCGGCGCGGGCCGTTTCTCGAGCCGTATAGGTAAGTGGATGACGGTCGTGACGATAGAAAATCTCACGCATTTCTAGGAGTGCTGTCAGGCGATCGAGCGTTTTCATGGCTTCTTCCTTGTGGGGTCCGGGTTCTGGCGGCGGGCTTTGTTCTTCTCCGCCGTGGGCCGGACATGAGCTGGTGCCGGGGCCTGGACGCGAATACGGTCCACGGCCCACGTGCGAACGACGTGCGGATGGCTAGGGCGATCCATAGTCCCTCCTGGGAGAATCAACTCTGGGTTTACTCCGGTGAGCCGGGGGTGGAGACTCGCTGAATCAGCCTGTCCACCTGCTGCAATCGCTCGTGCAGGGCTTCCCGGAAGGTTCTCTTGTCGGTATGCCGGATTTCTGAAAGCAACTCGCGTTGCTTGGCTTCCAGCAATTGGCAGATCAGCGCCCAGTCGTCAGAGGTCAGGGCGGGTGGCTTGTCTTGCAACTGCACCATATCCACCTCCTACTTCGAGGATCCGGCCCTACCCTAACTCCAAATGGGACGGAATGGAAGGGGAGAATGCGCGGATCGTGGTACACAGAAGGAATGGCCTTCCGGATTGGCTTTATCTTCGCCCTGGTTGCAGCTGCCGTGAGCGGACAGGTCCCACCGTCGAAAGCCCCTGGCCTGCAACGAGTTGCCGACGCATGGAAGGAGCGGGCGCACATCCCCGCGCTCTCCATCTCCGTGCAGTCGGGCGGCCCGCCGGATTATGCCGCCGCCTGGGGCTACAGCGATCTGGAAAACTTCGTGCCCGCCACGCCCAAAACCGTCTTCCGCCTGGCCTCGCTTTCCAAGCCATTCACGGCCGTTGCCGCCCTAAAACTGGTCGAAGCCGGCAAACTGGATCTCGACGCTGAGATTCAACGCTATCTGCCGTCCTTCCCCAGGAAGCAGTGGCCCATCACCACCCGGCAGTTGCTCTCCCACCTGTCCGGCATCCGCGCATACGAAGGCGATGAGATCAATATCACAAAACACTACAGCGACCTGATGGAGGGGTTGGAGATCTTCGCCAAAGACCCGCTGCTCTATGAACCCGGCACGAAATATCATTACTCGACGTATGGATTCAATGTGGCCGGCGCCGTGGTCCAGGCGGTGGCCGGAGTTCCGTTCGCAACGTTCGTCGAACAGCAAGTTTTAAAGCCTTCCGCGACACTCACCATGCGCCCCGACAGCGTATTCGATATCATTCCAAACCGCGCGCGCGGCTACTACCTGCGTCCCGACGGGCAGATCCAAAACTGCGGTCTGGCCGATACCAGCTATAAACTGCCGGGCGGTGGATGGGTGGCAACAGCCACGGATATTACCCAGTTCGCCAGGGCGCTGATGGATGAAAAACTGTTAAGGCCAGAAACTCTGGACCTGATGTGGAGCTCTAATAAACTGAAGGATGGTTCGTCCAATAGTTATGGGCTCGGTTGGAACAATGAGCGCAGGCAAGGCCTACGCCTGGCCACGCACAGCGGCGGCCAGCAGGGGACGAGCACTTTCCTTATTTTGTGCCCCGAAAGGAAGATCTCGATTGTAGTCCTGGCGAACCTGGAAAGCGCTCCTGTCCGAGACATCGCCCTGGACCTGTTCGACGAGATGGTTGGATCCTCAAAGTGAAATCCTTGTTGGCTTTCCTCCTCCTGCCCGCCTCGATGTTTGCGGTGGAGCTGTCACCTAAGACACTGGCCGAGTTCCGGGCATATATGGAAGTGGCGGACCGTTCTGTCCAGAATCGCCCCCACACTAAAAACTCGCACCTGCCCGTCACCGCCACTTCGGGCCCCCAGATCATGCCGTATGACACGAAGGGCCCCCGGGGCCTGACTGCGGGGCTCGTCCACGACTGGGTTGGCGCGATTTTCGTGCCCAATGCGAAGGCGGCCGACGCCGTCGCCGTCCTGCAGGATGTGAATCGCTACAAGGAGATTTACTCGCCGGACGTAATCGACTCCAGGGTCGTCAAACGCGATGGCGACCACATCTTCGCCTTCATGCGCGTCCTGAAGAAGAAGGTAATCACCGTCGTCCTGGATACGGAATACGACGTGGAGTATCGCAATAAGGGCAACGGGCGTTACGAGGTCTGGTCGCGCAGCACCCGCATCGCTGAGGTCGAACACGCAGGCCACGAGCAGGAGCACAGCAAGCCGCCGGATACCGGTTACGGCTTCCTCTGGCGCCTGAACTCCTACTGGCTGATCGAAGAGCGCGACGGCGGCGTGTACATGGAATGCCGGGCTATTTCCCTCACTCGCGACATCCCGTTGGGCGTTGCGTGGGCTGTCAAGCCCATGGTGACCAGCCTGCCGCGCGAGTCGCTGCTGGTCACGCTGGAAGGCACGCGCGCCGCCGTAGAAGCACGCGTCAAGAAAGATCTATAAACCCGCTTTGCGGTAAGCTTCGTCCAGCAGTTCCACCACGTGCAGGACACGCTGGCGTTTGCCATACTTCGTCACACCCGCCTTCAACTGGATGGCGCAGCCGACGTTTGCGGTGGTCACCACCTCGGCCCCGGTGCCATTCACCATCACCATCTTCTTCTGGAGCAGGGAATCCGCAATGTCGTCGTGCACGATGTTGTAGATGCCCGCGCTGCCGCAGCACAGATCGGATAACGGCAGTTCCTTGAACTTCACGCCCGGAATTGCATTCAAGATCTGCCGCGGAGCCGAACGCACCTTCTGGCCGTGCGCCAGGTGGCAGGAGTCCTGGTAGGTCGCCGTGACACTCAGCGGCCCCATCTTCGGATTCAACTCGATCGAACCCAGAAACTCCGTGACATCCTTCATCTTCGCCACGAAGAGCTTCGCCTTTTCCGCATAGGCTTCATCGTGCTCCAGCAGTTCGTGATATTCCTTCAGGGTCGAACCACATCCTGCCGCATTCGTGATGAAAGCGTCGAAATTGCCGGCCAGAAACGCGTCGATATTCTTGCGGGCCAACGCCCGCGCCTGGTCCTTCAGGCCGGAATGGACGTGCAGCGCTCCGCAGCAGGTCTGCTCCGCTGGCAGCACCACATCGCACCCGTTGGCCTGCAGCACGCGGACTGTCGCTTCATTGAGCCTTGCGGACGTAACATTGGCCAGGCACCCGGCCAGGAAGCCCACCCGATACCGCCGCTGGCCTTTGGCGGGAAACGTCTTGCCCACTTTATCGAAGAAGAAAGGCACCTCCGCGGTCGGGGCGAGGTGTTCGATCCGGCCCATCTTGCCCATCAGCTTCAACAGCCCGCTGCCCCGCACGATGGCCCGCAGCCCCGTGGCTTCATACAGATACAGGAAGGCCCCGGCGGTCTTGATCATCCAGGGAGTCACCAGCAGGCGTTCGAAAATGAAGCTGCGGAACGCCCGTTCATGCCACGGCCTCTGCTTCTTCGCCTCGATCTCGGTGCGCGCCGCCTCGATCAGGCGCCCGTACGGCACTCCGGACGGGCAGGCGCTTTCGCAGCCCCGGCAGGCCAGGCACAGGTCCAGATGCTCTTCATACGACGCACCAGGCTCGGCTTGGCCGGTCGCCACCTGCACCATTTGGTAGATGCGGCCGCGCGGAGAGTCCATTTCGAGCCCTAGCTCGCGATAAGTAGGACATGCATTCAGGCACAATCCGCAGTGCACGCACTTGTCCAGGTCCGCCGCGCGCGGAGCTTCCGGATGCCGGTTCGGCAGCACCGGGGGAAAGGCCGAGGTCGTCGTCTCAGAGGCGGCCATACAGTCTCCCTCGATTCAGCAGTTGATTCGGATCGAACAGCGCCTTCATGCGTTGCATCAGCGCCAGGTCAGGACCCGGTGCCGGCCACTGCTCGATCTGCGCTTTCTCTTCTTCCGGAGCCCATTCCACGATCCGCGACCAGGCCTTCGCTTCCTGGGCGGCCATCCAGCGCCGCACCGCGTCCGCGTCGTCGAAGCCCAGGTAGGTCACGCCGTTGCCTGCGCGGGCCAGGCAAGGCCCGCCGGAGCTCTCCAGCACAGCCTGCAGGTCCATCAGCGGATGCCCAACCCGGACGACGAAGCGTGGCGTAGCCTGGAATTCGGCGATCGCGTCCCACAGGGCGTCTTCCCTGGCACCCGAGATCTGCTCCGCCCCAGCCAATTCTTCCCCATAGCGGCCCAGCAGTTTTTCACTGCCCCCGGCCCGCACCAGCAGGCAATGGCCACTCAACGAGACTTTCTCCGCCGCCGTCGGATTCACCACATCCAGGGACGTGGGCTGCAACACCCCGTGCAGCACCTTGTCCCGCGCCTGCACCGCCTGCGCCGCCGTGGGGAAACTCAAGGCGAAGGTCCGCGTACCCTCTGGAATCGGGCTCAGCTTGAAGTTCAGGCTGACAATCGCAGCGAGGGTGCCAAAGCTCCCGATCAGTGTCTTCTGCACATCCAGGCCCGCCACATTCTTCACCACCATGCCGCCGGACTGGACGACCTGGCCCTCCAGCGTGGCGTAGCTCAGCCCAATGACCATGTCGCGCGCCGCGCCGTAGACCCGCCGCCGCGCTCCGCCCGATCCGCAGGCAATCACGCCGCCGATCGTGGCGCCCCCCGCGCAAGGCGGATCCAGCGGCAGCATCTGTTGATTGGCGGCCAGCGTCCGGGTCAATTCTCCGTACGGCAAGCCCGCCTCGACGCTGATGGTCAAATCCTTGGGTTCGTATTGCAGGATCCGGTTCAGCCGGGTGGTGGAGATCCGAGTGGCTGCGCCGCCCGCCGGCCCCGCCATGCGGTGCTTGGTTCCGGCGCCGCCCAGGGAGATTCTCTGGCCGTTTCCGGCCGCCTCGCGCAGCGCTTCGGCAAGGTCCGCGGCGGTTGTCGGAGATAGTTCGCTCATCGGGATCGCAGAATCATTCTGACAAATCCGGTATCATCAGCGCATGGGCTCCCGTCGTAATTTTCTGAGTACAGTCGCGTCCGGACTCGCCACCACGCTGGCCGCTCCGGGCACCGTACTCGGCGCCAATGACCGTTTGCGTGTCGGCATCATCGGTCCTGGAGCCCGCGGCCAGGAGATCATGCACTGGGCCATCGCTTGCCCGAACATCGACTTCGTTGCCGCCGCCGACATCTACACCCGCCGCCTCGAACAGGCCAAAGCGATCGCCCCGAACATCAAAACCTATCTCGATCACCGCTACCTGCTCGACGACAAATCCATCGACGCCGTCCTCATCGCCACGCCGCAGCACCTGCACTGCGAGCACTTCACAGCCGCGCTGGCCGCCGGCAAGCACATCTACCAGGAAAAGACGATGGCGTTCACGGTGGCCCACGCCAAGAAGATGCGCGAGGCCTACAGGAACGCCAAGGGCCGCGTCGTCCAGATCGGCCACCAGTCCTGCTCCTCCGGCCAGGCCACCGACGCCGTACGCATGCTGGCCGAAGAGCCGATGGGCAAGATCACCTTCATCCACATGTGCCAGTACCGGAATACGCCGCACGGCAAGCCGCAATGGTCGCGCCCCGTGTATCCGGACATGAACAGCGAGAACATCCTGTGGAAGCAGTTCCAGGGCGACAACCCGGAACGCCCCTTCGATGCCAACCGCTACATCAACTGGCGCTTCTTCTGGGACTACTCGGGCGGCAACGTCTACGAGAACATGTGCCACCAGGTGTCGTTCTGGTACAAGGCCATGAAGCTCCAGATCCCCAAGTCCGTCAGCATGACGGGCGGCCTCTACCTCTGGAAGGACGGCCGCGAAGTGCCCGATTCCATGTGCGTCTCCATGGAGCAGCCTGAGGAAATGATCATCACCTGGAACTCCGGCTTCGGCAACGACAAGCTCGGCGTGACCGAGGACGTCCTGGGCGACGACGGCACCATCCAGAAGGGCAACCAGATCCGCTACACGCCCCAGCGTGTCAACGTGAAGGATAAGGCCGAGAAGATCGGCAGCACCATCACCGCGCCCCAGGCGCACATGCAGAACTTCTTCGACTGCATCCGCAACGGCGGCGAGCCGAACTGCCCCTTTGAACTCGGTTTCCGCACCTCCATCGCCTGCCGCATGGCCGTGGAAAGCTACCGCCAGCAGCGCATGGTGAAGTGGGACGCCGCCAGGGAAGAGATCGTCTAGCCGCTGGGCCTCGCCTTCCTCTGCAACCATTCAGCTCCTCACCGTATCCAATGGCGTAAGACTGGGATCGCCAGCCGCTACTCGTACGAGGAGGCGCCGCTTGGACTTCGAGTTCACGCCGGATCAACTGCACCTGCGCCGCACCATTCGTGCGTTCGCGGAAGCCGAGATGGCTCCGCACGTCCTGGAGTGGGACGAAACACAGACTTTTCCCGCTGAAGTGGTCAGCAAACTGGGGGCGATGGGTTGCCTGGGGTCCATCTTTCCCGAGGAGTACGGCGGAGCCGGGCTCTCCTACATCGACTACTCGATCATCGTGGAAGAGCTGGCGCGCGTCGACCCCTCCGTCGCCCTCATCGTCGCAGCCCACACTTCGCTCTGCGCGAATCACATCTACCTGGCGGGCAGCGAGGAACAGAAACAGCGCTACCTGCCTCGGCTCGCCTCCGGCGAGTGGTTGGGCTGCTGGTCTCTCACCGAACCCGAGGCCGGCTCCGACGCGGGCGGTACGCGCACTCGTGCCATCCCCAGCGGCGACGACTGGATCGTTGAAGGCTCCAAGACCTTCTGCACGAACGCCCATCATGCCCAGGTGTGCGTCGCCATGGCCGTTACCGACAGGCTGGCCGCCCACCACGGCATCTCAGCCTTCATCGTCGAGAAAGGCACCCCCGGCTTCCGCACGGGCAAGAAGGAAAATAAGCTCGGCATGCGCGCGTCCGAAACGGGGGAGGTGATCTTCTCCAACTGCCGCCTGCCGGAGTCGCAACTGCTGGGCCAGCCCGGCGAGGGCTTCGTCGACAGCCTGCGCATCCTCGACGGCGGCCGCATCTCCATCGCCGCCCTCAGCATCGGCTGCGCCCAGGGCGCCTATGACGCCGCCCTCAAGTACAGCAAGCAGCGCAAACAGTTCGGCCGCTTCATCAGTGAATTCCAGGCCATCCAGTACAAGCTGGTGGACATGGCCACAGAGATCGAGGCCGCACGCCTGCTCACCCTGCGCGCCGCGGCTTTGAAGGACCAGGGCCGCCGCGTCACACGCGAATCCGCCATGGCCAAGCTCTTCGCTTCAGAAATGGCGGTCCGAGCCTGCAACGAAGCGGTGCAGATCCACGGCGGCTACGGCTTCATCAAGGACTACCCCGTCGAGAAGTTCTATCGCGACGTGAAGCTCTGCACCATCGGTGAAGGCACCAGCGAAATCCAGCGTCTGGTCATCGCCAGGCAGCTACTCCAGAACCAGTAGACTGGACTGGTGGCCGGTCCGCAGACCCCTCTCTCTGAACGCATCCTGAAAGGCGACATCCGGGCCCTGGCCCGTGCCTGCACCCTCGTCGAGAACCGTGTGCCCGAGTCTGCCGCCATCCTCAAGGGGGTCTTCCCGCATAGCGGCCGCGCGTTCACTTTAGGAATCACCGGCTCACCCGGAGCAGGGAAGAGCACTCTCACCTCAGCCCTGATTGCGGAGCTGCGCAGCCGCCGGCAACGCGTCGCGGTGATCGCTGTCGACCCCTCCAGCCCCTTCTCCGGCGGCGCCATCCTCGGCGACCGCATCCGCATGGCGGCCCATCACGAGGACCCCGGCGTCTTCATTCGCTCCATGGCGACCCGCGGAGCCCTGGGCGGCCTCGCACCTACCACCCACGACCTCGCCCTTCTCCTCGATGCTGCCGGCTTCGATTGGATCCTCATCGAAACCGTAGGCGTCGGGCAAGATGAGGTCGACGTCGCTCGTCTTGCCCAAGCCACAGCCGTCGTTCTGGCGCCCGGCATGGGTGACGACGTCCAGGCCATCAAGGCCGGCATCCTCGAGATCGCCGATGTCTTCGTGCTGAACAAAGCCGACCAGCCCGGCGCCGCCCGCCTGGAGCAGGACATGCACGAATGGCCGCGCCCGCTGGTGAAGACCGTAGCCACCTCTGGCGAAGGACTGCCGGAACTCTGCCAGGCGCTGGAGTCGATCCGCGCCACTCTGCCGCCCCTCCGCGCCCAGGCCCATTGGGACTACCGCCTGCGCCAGATGTTCGCCGAACGTGTTGTCGCCCGCCTCGATCCCGAACTCGTAGCACAGGCCGTCCGCCGGGTGGCTGGCAGAGAGTGCGATCCATATACGATCATCGAAGAATGGCTGAAAGTCTGAATCCCAAGATCGGCATCATCGGAGGCAGCGGCCTCTACCACATGCCCGGCTTCACCAACCAGCGCGAGGTGAAGGTAGATACCCCGTTTGGCGACCCGTCCGACCCTTATGTCGTCGGTGAGCTCGAAGGCAAACCGGTCGCCTTCCTGGCCCGCCACGGCCGCGGCCACCGCATCAGCCCGTCCGAGCTGAACTTCCGAGCCAACATCTACGGATTCAAGAAGCTGGGCATCGAGACCATCATCTCGCTCAGCGCCGTCGGCAGCCTGAAGGAAGAGCACAAGCCGCTCGACTTCGTCATCCCCGACCAGTTCGTCGATCGCACCCGCGGCCGCATCTCCACCTTCTTCGGTGAAGGCCTGGTCGCCCACGTCAGCTTCGCCGATCCCGTCTGCCACCATCTGGCAGCCACGCTGAATCAGGCCTGCCAGCATGCCGGAGTCGCGGCCAAGCTCGGCGGCACCTACATCTGCATGGAAGGACCCGCGTTCTCGACCAAGGCTGAGTCCAATCTCTACCGCAGCTGGGGCATGGACGTCATCGGCATGACGAACCTCCAGGAAGCCAAGCTCGCCCGTGAAGCCGAGCTCTGCTACTCCACCATCGCCATGGTCACCGACTACGACTGCTGGCATCCCGATCACGATGCCGTCACCGTGGCCGACATCATCCGCAACCTCACCCACAACGCGGAGAACGCCGCCAAAGTGGTGAAGGCCGCCGTCGGGCTTCTCTCCGGCGGTCCGCGGATCTGCGGCTGCGGCCGCGCGCTGGAGTACGCCATCCTCACCGACAAATCGACCGTCCCGCCGGCGACCTGCCAGAAGCTCGAGCTGCTCGTCGGCAAGTACTTCCAGGCTTGATGCCCTCTGGCGGGGCGGAATCCGGTGTGGCCCGCCCCGCCGCTGCTGCTTCGTACACGATGGATTGCCGGCACGCGTCCGGCGCTACAAAGACGGTGGACTGAATTTGGAAAGCATTGCTCCTGCCGAACTGGCCGTTGAACTCCTGAACCACTGTCTGCGCGGCTCCCAGTGGCCGCAGGACGTCCTGCAGGCGCTCACAGACGATGCGCTCGACGAGGACGAACGCCTGGCCGCACCGGCCACGCGGGCCCTGTTCTCGATCCTCGTGGAACGCCTGGCCGATCTCTTCGAGCCCGCCCTCTGCGACGTCTACGCCGCTCTCTTCTCCACCGTGATCGAGCGCGCCCTGCCGGAGCTCCGCGCCTCCGGCCTCCAGGCCCGCTACCGCCAGGTCCGCACCGTCAGGCCCGTGACGTTCGACCCCGAGAACGTCTTCGTCCTCTCCCGTGTCACCCTGGGCGCCGACATTGCCGTCACCAGTATCCTGCTCGATGCCGCTCGCCAGCGCTTTCCCAAGGCCCGCATCTGGTTCGCGGGACCCAAAAAGGCGTGGGAACTCTTCGAGAGTTCGCCTTACCTCCACCACCTGCCCGTCGCCTACGGCCGCCGCGGCCTGCTGTCCGACCGCCTGGCCGTCTTCCACGACCTCAGGAAGGCGCTCGACCAGCCCAACAGCCTGATCCTCGATCCCGACTCCCGTCTCACTCAACTCGGCCTGCTCCCGGTCTGCCCGCCCGAACGGCACCACCTCTTCGAAAGCCGCTCCTACGGGGCCGACTCCCTCGCCTCACTTCCGCAGCTCACCCGTCAATGGGTCCGCGAAACACTGGGGGTGGAGGACGCCCAACCCTGGCTCCATCCCAAGTTTCAGTACGACTTCGGAGCCCAGTCCGTCACCACCGTCAGCCTGGGGGTCGGTGAGAACCCGGCCAAGCGCGTCGAGGACCCCTTCGAGTCGGAACTCCTCACGCTCCTGGCATCCCGGCCCGGCCTGGTCATGGTCGACGCCGGAGCGCCCGGCAGTGAAGAAGAGGAGCGCGTCCGCCGCGCCATCGAGAGCACCGGACTCTCGGCCGACCGCATCGGCCTGCACGAAGGCTCCTTCGCCTCCTTCGCCGCCATGATCGCCGCCAGTGAACTCTACGCCGGTTACGACTCCGCCGGGCAGCACGTCGCCGCCGCCCTCGGCATCCCGCTCATCACCGTCTTTGCCGGCTACGCCAGCGAACGCATGTTCGCCCGCTGGCGGCCGGACAGCCCCGGTCCCAGCACCGTCATCCAGGCCGCGTACCAGAACCCCCAGGACCTTTTGGCTGCCGTCCGTGCCGCTCTCCCGCTGTAAACTTGGTAAGCCGGAGCCCCGGCTAAGCCATGCGCCAGACTTGCCTTGTCCTCCTCATCGCCTGCCTGGCTGCGGCCAGTTGCTCACCACCCCAGGTGCCGCCGCCCGCCAAAAAGGTGGGGGCTCCCTCTAAGGAAACACCCGCCCAGCCAGCCGCCAAAGCCGCCGCCAAGGGGCCAGCCACGAACGGCGCACCCGCAGCCAAACCAGCCGCCAAATCCGCTGCCGTCAAGCCGCCTGGGCCCAAAGCGGCTCCTGCGAAGCCCTTCGTCCTGTCCGCCATCGAACTGACACCCCAACAGGTCACAGACGGTTGGATCAACCTCTTCGATGGCACGTCCCTCTTCGGTTGGAGTTCCGCTCCTGGGTCCGCCTGGACCGTCCGCGATGGCGCCATTGCCGCCGCGCCCTCCGGTTGGCTATTGACCCACCAGCCTTTTACCGATTTCCGCCTGCGGCTACAGTTCCGCACCACGGGCGCCGCTTCCGCTGTCGTGGCCCTACGCGCGAAGCCCGACGGCGATCCCACCGAGTCTGGTTTCCTGGTCGATCCGGCAAAGTCCAACGCGAAACCCGGCGAGTGGCACGCCTACGACATCCTGGCCCGCGGCAGCGAATACGTAGTCCTGCTCGACGGCCGGCAATTGCTGCGCACCCGCCGCTTCAGCCCCCTGGCCGGCGCCCTGGCCCTCTCCGGAGGCGCCATCGAATACCGGGCCATCCAACTCCGCCCGCTCGATATGGCCTGTATGTTCAACGGCAAGAGCCTGGATGGCTGGCGGCGCGTCGAGCGCTCTCCGGTCCCGCCGCAGCCCGCCGAATGGAGCGTCCGCGATGGCATGATCCATGTCGAAAAAGGACCCGGCCAGCTCGAGTCGCAGTACGCCTTCGACGATTTCATCTTCCAGGCCGACATCCGCGCCAACAGCACAGACCCGGCCCGCCACCCCAATAGCGGCATCTTTTTCCGCGGCGATCGCGACATCTTCTGGTCCGGCTACGAGGTCCAGCTCCGCAATGAGTTCTCCGGCGGAGATCCTTCCAAACCGGTGGACTTCGGCACCGGCGGCCTCTACCACCGCCAGCCCGCGCGCCGCATCGTTGCCAAGGACAATCAGTGGTTCACGATGACCATCAGCGCCTCCGGCCGGCGCCTCTCTGTCTGGATCGACGGAATGCCGGTCACCAGTTATCGTGATCCCGGCCCCGAGGGCTTGAATGTCCGTGAGGGCCAGGCGCGCCTGCTGCGCGGCAGCATCTCCCTGCAGGCGCACGACCCCACCACAAATCTCGATTTCCGCAGCCTATGTATCGCGCCCATGCCCCGGCTCAGTGGAAAATGACTCTTTTGTATGTCCTTCGGCCAACTCTCCGGCCGAAGGACATCACGCCCTATCTTTCTGCTGAACAGTCGGTTACGCTCGAGGGCGAATCGCCCTGCCTGCTTCGTCTACGCCAATACCGCGGGCAATCCGCTGCTCCCGGCTCGAAATACACTTCGCAAAACCCTTGATAATCGTCGGATTTTGGAGTAGCATTTTCCCAAGCTCTGGAGGAGGAGCTTCCGCGCAACAGGTCCGCGCGTGGATCCCACCTATCGCTTCTTGCGAGTTGGCGCCCGGTGTCTGACTCTCCTCCGCAGTTACTAGGCGTCGGGGGCGGTCCTTCGGGCCGCCCCGAATCAATTCTAGACCCTCAGGCGCTGCCCGCTTAGTGCTTCTTGAGCTTCTTCACCATCCGCAGCTCGTTCTTTTCCCCAGGCACAATCCGGTACTGCACGTCGTCCATGATCGTCCGAATCAGCCGCAGGCCGAGCCCGCCCGACTTCCTCTGCCGGATCAGCTCCTCCACCTCCTGCGGCTGCATCTGCCCGGGATCGAACCCGCGACCCGTGTCGATGATCTCGAATCGCAGTGTGTCGTCGTCCACCACCGCGCGGATCGTCACGTCGTGCGTCGCCTCCAGCCCGTAAGCGTGCTCAATGACATTCGCGCAGGCCTCGTCGACGGCGAGCGCCAGACGCGCCACCTCCCCTTCGTTAAAGCCCACCTGCACTCCGATATTGGACACGAAGTCCCGGATCATCGCCAGGTTTTCCGTGGACGAAGGCACTTTCAGGGAGAAGGTCTTTTCGAACGACGGCATGGGTCAGAACTCCTTCCGGCCACCCTCGGCGAATTTTGCCGCGGCAGCCTCCACGGTATCCAGAATGTCGAACAGGGCAGGGAACCCCAGCACCTCGAAAACCTGATACACCTTCGGCGAAATCGCGGCCAGCTTGATGTCTCCGCCTGCGTCTCGAATCTCCTCGATGAAACTCATGAAGACGCCCAGCCCCGCTGAGGAGATATACGTCAGGCGCCCGCAATCGGCAACCATGTTCAGGTTGCCCCCCTGCATCTCTTCCTGAATTGCATTCTCGAAATGCGGTGCCGTATGCGCATCCAGGTACCCATCCAGCGCCAACACACGCACCGCGCCCTGGTTGCCGCGTTCAATCTGAAAGTTGGTGGCCACGAATTCCTTATCTCCCTCCGCCTATCGTAATGGATCCTGCGTCTGGCTCCGTCGGGTAACTGGTCCATTTTCAGCGCGCAGCACCACAACGGTCAAATCGTCGTGCGGGTCGGCCTCTCCGCGAAACACCCGCGCCGCCTCGATGATGGCCGCCTCAATCCCCAGCGCATTCAAATGCGCCGACTGCTGCACCACGGCAACCAGCCGCTCTTCGCCAAACTGCTCCTGCTTCGAATTCATGCATTCCGTCAGTCCGTCGGAATACAGCACAATCGTATCGCCCGGCTCCAGTGACACATCCTGCACTTCCAGGTTTCGCTCAAAGATCAGGCTCCCGGTGATGCCCAGGCCCACGCCCTTCGGCTGCAGGAACTCACAGCTCTTCGTCGCCGACCGGTACAGCACCGGCGGATTGTGGCCCGCCCGCACATGCCGGAACACTCGCTGCTCCGCATCCAGCACGCCCAGCGACATGGTGATGAACGTCTTCTTCTTGCCCGTCTCCACCACAAAGCGGTTCAGCCGCGACGCAATCACCGGCAGATCCGGAAACCGGGTCTGGGCCGAGGCCAGCATGCCCTTCGTCAACGTCATGTAGAGCGCCGCCGGCACGCCCTTGCCCGACACATCCGCCACGCAGAAGCCCCATTGCCCGTTCGGGAACGGCAGGTAGTCGAACAGGTCGCCGCCCACTTCGCGCGCCGGTTCGCAGACGCCTTGAATGCTGTATCCGGGGATCTCCGGTGCGCTCGACGGCAGCATGCCCTGCTGCGCACGGCGCGCCACGCTGAACTCCGCTTGCAGCCGGTCGCGGTCTGAACGCGAGAGTCCCAACTCACCGGGCTCCATCAGCGTCTGCACCGCTTCCTCGTCCGTCGCCCGGCCGAAGATCCAGACGCAGACCGCGGCCCCCAGAGCCAAGCCCTGCACCGCAACCACGCGCCAACCCGCCCCCTGCCCAAACGCCAGGAACGTCGCCGCAAAGGTCGCGCCCCAGAGCCCCACGGGCGCCACCCACACCGCCAGCATGCCCGTCGCCCGGTACAGCAACGCCAACCCGCCCAGCAGCGCCGCGCCATAGACGACATTCGGCCAGAACAGCGCTGGAAATGGATCCCGGTACACAGCCACAAACACCACGCCCACCGTGCCCATCAGGGCCCACCGCAATCCCGGCCGGCGGATCTTGAAGATAGCCCAGGGCAGGGCGAGGACAAAGAAACCGTACGTCTCCCACGACAGGATTAGGCCCTCGAACGGCTCAAACCCCGGGGCCGGCGAATAGAGAAAGCCCGGGTCGAAGATCTCCACCACCGCTTTACTCCAGAAAGGCAGCGCGGCGATCAGGTAGGGCAGGCAAGCCAGGCCCGCGCCGGCCCACAACCCTAACGCCACTTCCCGTCCAAACTGCCGGTCGCCCAATCGGCCCAGCGTCACCAGCCGCAGACCGATCCACTGCGGCCTCTCCCGCGCGGGCAGAATGGAATACCCGGCGGCCACCAGGACAAACACCGTCAAGGCCAGAAACGCGTTGATGGCCAGCGACAACACGACGCTCGCGTCGCCCAGGCCGCCGTTGTCGAACGACCGGAACGCGCCGTCGGAGCTCGCGGCCCCGCCCACCACCGCCAGCACAATCGGCACGGCCGCAATCCCAATGGCGCGGTAGCCGAAGGCGGTGTGGTCCTTTCGCTTCGTGAGACGTGCGAACACGAGATATGTGGCCAGCAGCGTCAGCGCCGAGAGCAGGACGATCCGCACTCCGCCCTTGATGCCTTGCATCCGCGAATTGGTCTCCCGGATCGGGGCCAGCAGCCGGGCTGAGACATCCAGCCGGTAATCCACCCGCACCACCCGCGGACCGCTTGTCACGACCTCGATATGAGCCACCATGCCCGCCGAATCCGCGTCAGCCCACTCGAATGCCGATCGCCACCCCTCCTGGCTGCGCACCCCGCTCGCGGTCCGTTCAAACCGGCCGGCAAAGCCGCCCGCGTACCGCTGCAACTCGCGCTCAGCCAGGCCGGGAACGTGATCCTGCTTCGCGGTCTGCGCTTTAGGATGCCGGTCCAGGTAGCCCATCGGCCGCCCATCCGGAGCCAAGGTCACCAGCACCGCTTCCGAGTCCTTCGGCGAGGTCGCCAGCACCCGGATCTGCAACGGATTGAACGCCTCTGTGATCGCCTTCCCGTCAAATGCCTCGCGCACCTGCGCATTCTGCCGGTCGATCCGCGTCGACACATAGGTCGACCAGCCGGAAGTGTTAGTGCCGTACTCCTGGGCCAGTTTCTGCGCCGCGCTAATCGCCTGCGCGCGCGTCAGCTTCGGCTGCCACCTGCGTGTCGAGCTGTCGTGAGCCGGAAACAGGCCGGCCAGCACGGCTATGCCCATCGCACCCAGCACCGGAATGGCAATCGTACCCGGCTTCACGCCACTTCCTCCATCTCGCCCTCGGCCACGGAGTCGTAGCGCAGCACCACCGCCGTGAGGTCATCGGTCAATTCTTCCCTGGGATGCTCGCTGCCCTGCATCACCGCCTCCAGCACGGCGTCATGCAACTGCCCGGCCGTCTCGATATGGCGGAACGACGCCGCCTTGCGCAGCAGCTCCTGCGGGGAGCCCGCGTGCCGCGCCTCGAGCAGCCGCGACAGCCCGTCCGTGTAGATGAACAGCGCGTCGCCCGGCATCACTTCCAGATGCGCTGACTCCACCGCCTGCCCCGCCTGGTGCGGCTTGGGCGCCAGTTCCGCCACCGCGCCGTCCTGCGACAGGATCAACATGCGCGGATACGGCCCCACACGAGCCATCTTGACAGTGCCGTCCGCTGGATTCAGCATGAACAGGGCCAGGCAGGTCCGGCCCGAAGGCCTCTCGAGGTAACTGCCCAACGCCTGCTCCAGCCGAGCCAGGGTCTCCTCCACCGTGGCGCCGGCCGAGCTCTCATACATCAGAAAGCCCTTCGCCAGCGCAATCGTCAGCGCCGACGCCAGCCCGTCATTTCCGCCTTCGGCCACCACCACGCCCAGCCGCCCGCCGGAGATGGGGAAGAAGTCGTAGAAATCCCCGCCCACCTCGTGGGCTGGCGTACACGACGCCGCAATCGTCAAGCCCGGGATCTGCGGAGGATGCTCCGGCAGCAGCCGCAACTGAGCTTCGCGGGCGGCATTCAACTCCGCTCGCAACGAGAGCCGTTCCGCCAGGTTGCGCGCATGCTTCGGCTGGACTTCCTCTTCCTCATACCGCCGCCCGCGCCACGCCGCGATCGCAAACGGCAGCAGCGTCCCCGCCGCCACCGCGCCCGTCAACAGCAGGCCGCCCCGCCAGTAAGGCAGGATCCGGGCCAGCTCCACAATCGAGATCAGGAACATATAGGCCGTCAGCGAAGCCACTGAGGCCAGATAGTCCATCGCGAAAAACGGCACCAGCACCGCCACCGCCAGCACGGCCGTGCCAAACCAATAGATCGGCGAAGTCATCACCACCGAATCGCCGAGATTGCCCAGCGCCAGCGCGGTTGCCCCCAGCAGGACATACTGCAACCGCCGCGATTTCACGTGCCTCCGCAGGAACGTCAGCGGCACCAGCAGGTTGGCCACGGAATTGAACAGCGCCACGAACGGGAGATTCACCAGCAGGATCAGCAGCGGCATCCGGCCAAAGGTGAAGGCGATCGGACCAAACGGGGTGCGCGGCGCCCGCATCCCAAACAGCGCATAACCCGTTTCCAGGATCAGGAAGAGCCATGCCGCCGCGATCGCACCCGACAGCACCGACGCTCCGACGTTGGCAGAGAACAGCTTGCCGCACAGCAGCGTGTCCAGGGAGGTCAGCTTCCCCGGCCACGACTCCCGCACCTCGCCTTCGCCCGATCCATACGCAATTCCCAACAGCAGGCCCTGCAACGCGAAAACCAGCCCGATGGCGAACAACTGGATGAAGTACGCGGGTCCGCGCAATTGGTCCGGCCGCAAATCCGGCACGCTGAAGAAGGGATCCACCACCAGGATCACCAGCCCGAACGCCAGCATCGTGGACGCCAGCATCAACATGCGCAGGTGCGGAGCCTCTTTCTCCATCGTCCGCCGCGTATAACGGTAGCCCGCATACAGCGTCAGGAATACCAGCAGCACCACCCGCAACGTGCCACCCAACTGCTCCGTCGCGGCGCCGGGCGTGATCTCCCGGTCGATAAACGAATCCGCGAAATTCGGCCGCACTTCGCGCAGGCTGATCCGCTTGCCCACCACATCGAACGTGAAGGCCAGTTCGATCTCCGGAGTCCGCCTCGGTTGGATGCGCCAGATGAACCGCCGCGCGCTGCCCGCCCCCGCGCTTTCCGCAGTCGAAGCCTCAGGCTCGCCAAACCGCGCCAGGGCCATGTCCCCCAGCCAGTCCCTCAGCGCTTGCTCCGCCACGGCTTTGGCTTCCGCATCCGACGTGTCGCCGGCGCCGGCCGGGAACACGGCCCCGCCCAGCCGGAACGCCGTCACGAAGCCGCTGGGACCCATCTCCGCCTGCACCCAGCCCTTTTCGTCGGGCCGCATTAGCAGGGTGGACACCGTGGCCACGGGCACGAACATGCGCGTCCGGGAACTGTCCGGGGTCTTCAGCCGTTCGAAGTACGTCTCCGCGTACGGCCGTTTGTTGAAATTGACATACTCCCGCCAACCCCGCACGTCGATGCCGGAGTCCCGCGCAATCGTGCGCGTCACTTCCAGCGCCTTCTGCCGGTCAATCGTGATTTTGAGGTCGCTGCCGCGCCGCACCGCCTTTTGGATCCAGAATCCTCCGGCCAGCGCCAACGGCGCGGCCAGCACGAAGAACAGCGTCCAGCGGCGCCGGGCCGCTGAACTCCCTGGCTCCACAAACGGCTTCAGCAGAGCATCGGAAATTGGCATCGAGTTCAGTCGGTCCTCTTCAACACCATTACCGTAATATCGTCAAACTGCGGAGCGCCGGCCGCGAACTCGTCAATCGACTGGAAGACATGATCCAGAATCTCGCTCGCCGGCAGGTGTACGGTCCGCCGTACACACTCCACCGCCCGCTCCACTCCAAACTCGAGGTCGTCCACCGTGCACGCATCGGTGACACCGTCGGAGTACAGCATCAGCACGTCACCCGGGTGTATATCGAATTCGACGACTTCGTATTCCCGCTTGGGGAACAGCCCGATCGGCAGCCCCGTGGTGGTCAGCATCTCCACCTCCCCACTGGCCCGCAGCAGGATTCCATCGGAGTGGCCGCCGTTGACGTACTCGCACTTGCCGCTCACCGGGTCGTACCGCACGAAGATCGCCGTGCTGTACTTATTGCCTGGAGTCGACGCGTAGAGCAGGTCGTTGGTCCGCGCCGCCAGGTCGATCAAGGCCGGATGCGACGACAACAGCGCGCGCAAAGTCGCCTGGATGTTCGCCATCAGCAGCGAAGCCGAAATTCCCTTGCCCGAGATGTCGGCCACGCACAGCAGATGCGGATTGTCCCGGCCGCTGGGCCCAATCGGCAGCACGTCGTAGTAGTCGCCGCCCACCTGGCGCGCCTGGCGGTTCCGCGCCCAGATGTCCGATTGGCGCAGGTCCGGCAGGCTCTTGGGGAACAGATCCTGCTGAATCGACGCGGCCAGCGTCAACTCCTTCTCCAGTTGCTGCCGGTATAGGGTGTCCCTGAAGTGCCAGGCATTGTCCAGCGCCACGGACGCCTGTGCAATCAAACCCGTGCAAAAATCCAGGTCCGAGGGGCTATACGCCAGGTTCGCGGGCCTCGGCCCCAGCGCCACCATCCCGCAGATGGTCTCGCCCGAGCGCAGCGGGAACAGCAGGAAACCGTTCGCCTCCACCGTATTGCCGGACTCGTCCAGCAATCCGCGCCAGGTCTCCAGTTCCTGTACTTCGATCCCCTTGGCCCGGGCGATCGGCGGCTGGTTCTCTTTCCACGTCAGCATGCCATGCTTGCGGACGGCCCATCGGCCGCTCAGCGTCAGCATCAGCATCTGCGCCACTTCGTCGGCGTCGATGGTTGCCGCCAGGCCGCGCACCAGGTCTAGCAGCGCGCGCAGCTCCTGAATCTTCTGGTCCAGCGCACGGTTGCTCTTGATCACATCGGAGTGCGCCCGCGCATTCGCGATCGAAGCCGCCGCCAGCGAAAGCAGCGCCTCCAGGAAGTCCACTTCGCCCGGTTCCAGCGCGCCGCGAGCCGGCTTCCCTAGCGCCAGTATGCCCAGCGGTCCGGCCTCGTCGCCGATGGTATGGATCGAGTCGAGCCCCAGCGTCAACGCTTGTGTGGCATCAAATACCGCACCGGCTGGCAACCCGGACACACCGCGCGAAAGCGCGATCTTCAACTCATCGCCTTCCTTCAGCGCCACCGCCGCCCGCATGATCAGCAGCCGGCCCATGACGGTCCGCAGCAAATGCCGCAGTTGATCTTCCAGTTTTAGTGAAGAACTCAGCAGTTTGGCGGATTCGAGCAGGCTCTCCAGCCTCGTTGCGTCGAGTCGAGTGTCCGTCAGGCGCGCGTCCATTAGAAGAGAGGATAGCGCGCTGCCGCCTCGGTTGTCCTAATACTTGTGACTAGTGTGTGGTGGCCGCCGCGTCTTCCCCGGCGCCACTCTCCTCAGTCATCACCCGGCGCCGCCAGCGGGTCTTCAGCCACTTCAGCAGACCCGTCCGCTCCAGCAGCGCGTACGCGATCGTCCGCACCGCGCCAGTCAGCAATCTCAGCACCATCAACTGCACGCCCCGCCACGACCGCCGGAACAACAGCGCCTCCACGTGCATCGCATGCTCCGACGCGTAGACCTCTTTGTATCCGCTGTCGCCCAGGCCAAACTCGATCATCTTCACCCCGCCCTGGCGGCACAGATCCTCCAGGACATGGTGGAACACCGCCGTACCCGCGCTCAGGTGGCGGAACTCATCGTCGAAGCCAGTGTGCGAGCCCCAATAGGTGTCCTTGTACAGAAAACCCTGGTAGAACGCCACCGGACGGCCATCCAGATAGAGCAGGTAGATCCGCGACATGCCGTGGCCGCACAGCCAGCGCATCTTCTTCATCGCCAGTTCGCCCGGATCGAAGCCCGCGCCGATCTTGCTCTGGTAGCTCGCCTGGTCGATCTGCCGCACGTCCGTCAGCGCCAGTTCCAGGTCCTCCGGTTTGGTGTAGCAGCGATACTCCACCGCGCCCGCCCGTTGCAGCCGGTTCTGGATGAACTTCACCTTTCGCCGTGTATTCTTCGAGTGTTCGCGCAACAGGTCTTCGTACTTGGGCGGCAGCGTCCGCCGCCAGCGCCGGTTCTTCAGTGGGAAATGGTCGCGGAACAGGAACGACGACGCGCGCAACTGGCGGTCCAGGGCACCGCCTTCGGGAATATAACCGAATCGCGCCACATCCGCCGCACCCTCGCTCAGCATTTTCCGAATCGCGGTGATCAGCGCCCCGGCCGCCTCGTCGTCGAATTCACCCCACGTGCGTCCATAGTCAACGTCCAACTGCCTGACCCGGCTGCGCCCGGCCACCTTCGTCGCGAGGCGCCATTCCATCTCGGTCTCGTCCACCCTGGCCGCCAGGACCCCGCGAATCGCCTCACCCTGCCGGCAGACCAGGAAGATCAACCCGCTCTCGAATTCCAGGCACGCTGCGTCCGCCTCCGGAAACCAACCCTGCTCCGCCAGAAAGGGGCGGTAGGGGGCCATCTCCTGCCACGACCGGACAATCTCCACCACGGGACCTACAACTTCCGTCATTACATGTTGTTCATCGGCAGGTCCAACTGAAGGCAATACCGGATGTTCGATAGCCATTTAGGGCAGGGAAATGAGGAAAAATCGGTGGGGATTCAATCCAGCGGCGGGTCGGTCTCGTACATGCCCTTACGGAGGAAACGAAGGGCCTCATCCGGCTATTCGTATGGGCGGTGGCGGCACTGCCGGACGGACAGCGCCGCCACCCTTTTTCTACAGCGCGACCGACAGCGTATTCAGCCCGGCCGGGTTGGCCTGCTCATACGCCGCGATCTCCGCCTCGTGCTTCAACAGGAACCCGAGCTCGTCGACGCCTTCCAGCATGCAGGTCTTCGAGAACTCATCCACCGGGAACGTACACGTGCTGCCATCCGGCAGTGTGAGCGTCTGGCTGGCCAGATCCACGCTCACCTTGGCCAGCGGGTTCGATTCCAGCGTGCTGAACAGCTTCGCATGCACGTCCCGCGGCACCGCGATCGGCAGCAGCGAGTTCTTCAGGGAGTTGCCCTTGAAGATGTCCGCGAACGAGGTCGAGATCACCGCCCGGAAGCCGAACTGCGTCAGCGCCCACGGAGCATGCTCGCGCGACGACCCGCAGCCGAAGTTATCCCCCGCCAGCAGCACCTGGGCCGACTTCGCCGGCTCCTGGTTCAACGGGAAGTCCGCCTTCGGCGACCCGTCGGCGTTGTAGCGCCAGTCGAAGAACAACTGGTCGCCCAGGCCGGCCTTCGAAATCGTCTTCAGGAACCGGGCCGGGATGATCTGGTCGGTATCAATGTTATCGGTCGGCAGCAGCGCCACCGAGGATTCAAATGCCGTGAACTTTTCCATGTCCGGTTCTCCTTACCCAACCAGCGTGCGCGGATCTGTCACCGTTCCGCTGATGGCCGACGCGGCGGCCGTCAACGGGCTGGCCAGAAACGTCCGCCCGCCCTTGCCCTGGCGTCCCTCGAAGTTGCGATTGGAGGTCGACACCGAATACTGCCCCGGAGTTAACTGGTCTCCGTTCATGGCAATACACATCGAACAGCCCGCCTCGCGCCACTCAGCGCCGGCATCCCGGAAGACCTTGTCCAGACCCTCGGCTTCGGCTTCCCGCTTGATCTGCTGCGAACCCGGCACCACCATCACCCGTACCTTCGGGTTCACCTTGCGCCCCTTCAGGACCCCCGCCGCCGCCCGCAGGTCGCTCATCCGCGAGTTCGTGCAGGACCCAATGAACACCACATCCACCGGCCGCCCGGCCAGTGGCTTGCCCGGCTCCAGGCCCATGTAAACAAGCGCCTTCTTCAACGTCTCGCGTTCCACTGCGTCGCTGATCGAGGCCGGATCCGGCACCGCGCCGTTGATCGAGATGCCCATGCCCGGATTCGTGCCGAACGTGATCATCGGCTCCAGCGCGTCGGCGTCGATGCTCACCTCGTGGTCGTAGGTCGCGCCCTCGTCGGTCGGCAGTTCGCGCCACTTCGCCACCGCCGCATCCCACGCCGCACCCTGCGGAGCAAAGGGACGCCCGTTCAGGAACTGATACGTCACATCGTCCGGAGCGATCAGGCCGGCGCGCGCGCCGCCTTCAATCGACATGTTGCAGACGGTCATGCGCTCTTCCATGGTCAGCGCGCGGATCGTCGAACCCGTATATTCGAGTACGCATTCCGTCCCGCCGCCCACGCCAATCTTGGCGATCAGGGCAAGAATAATGTCCTTCGCAGCAACGCCCGGCCTCAGTGTGCCGTTCACGTGCACAGCGAAGCTCTTCGACTTCCGCTGCAGCAGCGTCTGCGTCGCCAGGACATGCTCCACCTGCGACGTGCCGATGCCGAACGCCAGCGCGCCGAACGCGCCGTGCGTCGCCGTATGCGAATCGCCGCAGACCACCGTCTGGCCCGGCTGCGTCAGACCGTATTCCGGTCCAATCACATGGACGATGCCCTGACGGTTGCTGAGGTAGCCAAAGTGGGGGATGCCGAACTCCCGGCAGTTCTTCTCGAACTGCTCCACCTGCGCCTTGGCGATAGGATCGATGATAGGCAGGTCACGCGGGGCCGTCGGGGTCGAGTGGTCGCACGTGCCAAACGTCTTGTCCGGGCGGCGAACCTTCAGCCCCCGGTCGCGCAGACCCTGAAACGCCTGAGGCGAGGTCACTTCGTGGACCAGGTGCAGATCGATGTACAGCAGCGCCGGAGCACCGGCTGGTTCGCTGACGACGTGGGAATCCCAGAGTTTTTGGATGATTGTGCGGGGCATGGACTGATTTCTTTCGGGATCACTCCGTCGCTGGAGCGCCAGGCTTGCGGGATAGCCCGGGGCGCCAGCGGCAGAGCAAAGTTAGATCGCTGCGCAGATCGCCGCGCCAACCTGTTCCGTCGTGAGCGGGGTGCCCTTCGGTTTCAGATCGGCCGTCACCTGACCGGCGTTCAGGACTGATTCGATTGCATTGTTCACGGCCGTGGCTTCTTCCATCAGGCCGAAGGAGTACTCGAGCATGGCCGCCACGCTGCCAATCGCGCCCAGCGGATTGGCTTTGTTCTGGCCGGCAATGTCCGGAGCCGAGCCGTGGACCGGCTCATACAAACCCACCCAGGCGCCCGACGGCTTCTGCTCGCCGATCGAGGCCGACGGCAGCATGCCGATGGAGCCGGCCAGCACCGCGCCTTCGTCCGACAGGATGTCGCCGAACATGTTCTCGGTCACCACCACGTCGAAACGGGTCGGATTCAGCACCAGCTGCATGGCGCAGTTATCCACCAGGACGTGCTCCAGTTCGACGTCCGGAAACTCGGCTGAGACCTCAACCATTACTTTGCGCCACAGCTGTGAAGTCTCAAGGACATTGGACTTATCGACCGACGAAACCTTCTTGCGGCGCTTGCGGGCCAGGTGGAACGCCATGCGCCCGATGCGCGCGATTTCGGCGCGCGTGTAGGTCATGGTGTTCGTGCCGCGTTCCGTGTCGCCGCTGCCTTCCACGCCGCGCGGCGTCCCGTAGTAGATCCCGCCCGTCAGCTCGCGGACGATGATCATGTCGGTGCCCTCAATCCGCTCATTCTTCAGGGGAGATGAGTCAATGAGAGCCTTGTAGGTGCGCACCGGCCGCAGGTTGGCGTAGACGCCCAGCACCTTGCGGATGCCCAGCAACCCGCGCTCCGGCCGTTGGGCCGGAGGCGCGTTGTCGAACTCGGGCAGGCCCACTGCGCCCAGCAGGGTCGCGTCGGCGTCGGCCGCCAGTTTGGCGGTTTCGTCCGGAAAGGGCGTGCCGGTCTTGTGGATGGCAATGCCGCCCAGCAACCCGTCAGTGAGCCGCAGCGTGTGGTTGTACTTCTCGGACACCCGTTGCAGAACACGCACAGCCTCGCGCGTGACCTCCGTGCCGATGCCGTCTCCGGGCAGAACTAGGATGTTCAGGTTCATGTTGCGTAATTGTTTAACTGTCTACTGTCAACTAATAGCAATCAGGGGTATTTAGTCCGCAGCGGCAGACTCGGAATGCACGCCTTCGCCGGCCTTCAGCGTGTGGATCAGCGCCAGGATCTCCTGGTCTGATACGCCCTTCTTCCGATCGGCGATCTCGATGAATCCGTGATAGACCACGTCCAGTTCGTCCTTGCCCAGGTGGTAGCCCAGGTGCTCGCACTTCGACCGCAGCGCGTGCCGCCCCGAGTGCTTGCCCAGCACCAGACGTCCCTCCGGAATCCCGACCGACTGCGGGTCGATGACCTCGTAGGTCGACTTCTCCTTGAGGTAGCCATCCTGGTGGATGCCCGCTTCATGCGCGAAGGCATTGGCGCCGACGAGCGCCTTGTTCGGCTGGGGCCCGAAGCTGATGATTCCGGTGAGCATCTGGCTCGCCGGGTAGATCTGTTCCGTGACGATACCGGTGTAGAACGGCAACCGGTCCTGCCGGACCTTGATCGCCATGACGATCTCTTCCAGCGACGCATTGCCGGCCCGCTCGCCGATGCCGTTGATGGTGCATTCCACCTGGCGGGCGCCGGCCCCGATGGCCGCCAGCGAGTTCGCCATCGCCAAGCCCAGGTCGTCGTGGCAGTGCACGCTGATGATGGCGGAATCGCCCACCGCGCGCACCATCCGGCCGATCAGTTCCGCATGCTCGTCCGGCACGGAATAGCCGGTCGTATCCGGTAGATTCACCGTCCGGGCGCCGGCGGCCACCACGGCGCGCGTCACCTGCTCCAGATAATCCGGATCGGTGCGCGTCGCGTCTTCGGCCGAAAACTCGACGTCTTCCACATACTGGCGGGCCAGGGCGACCGCGGCACAGGCCTCGTCCAGCACCTGCTGTCTTGTCTTCTTGAGCTTATACTTCAGATGGATATCGCTCGTGGCGATAAACGTATGGATTCGCGAACGCTTCGCCGGCTCAAGCGCGCTGGCGGCTCGCTCCACATCCATCTTGCAGGCCCGGCTCAGCGCCGCCACCTGAACCCAGGGCAGCTCCGATGCCACTAGCCGCACCGCGTGGTAGTCGCCTTCCGAGGCAATCGGGAACCCTGCTTCCAGGATGTCCACTCCTAGCTCCGCCAGCTTGTGGGCCATCCGAAGCTTCTCTGGCACCGTCATCGAACACCCGGGCGACTGTTCACCATCCCGGAGAGTCGTGTCGAAGATGTAAACGCGCTCTCTGTTTTGCGTATCTACCATTCTGCGTTCGCGCTCCTTAAGTTGATGGCCCGGCTCACCTATCGTGTGGGTGACACTGGCGAGGGAGGGGCCAACTATCTTCATTGTGGGGTTCGAAGTCCAATTTGACAAATTTATAATGTGCTTGTCCAGAATAACTCAGACGAATATAATAAGTTCTATAAATGGGCGCTAGGGGCGCCCCTAGGCTAGACGTATGGAACTATATCCACTCAAAGTTTTCCTAACTGTAGCAACCGAAAAGAGTTTCTCGCGCGCAGGGGAGAAACTGCTACGGACCCAACCCGCCATCTCCCTGGCCGTACAGCGGTTGGAATCGGAACTCTCCGAGAAACTACTCGACCGGACTGGCCGCGAACTCGTCCTGACCGATGCCGGCAAGATTGTCCTCGAATACTGCCGCCGCTTCGAGAACCTCGAGCGCGAAATGGACAACGCACTGGCCGAGTTGCGGGACATGGCCGCCGGCCGCCTCTCCATCGGAGCCAATGAGTCTACCTGCCTTTATTTGCTGAAACATATCGAGAGTTATCGAAGGCTCTACCCGAAGGTGAAAGTGCAGGTGCGCCGCACTCTGTCGAGCAAGATTCCGGCCCAGCTCATCGATGGCGACCTGGAGCTGGGCGTCGTCAGTTACGACCCCGAGGACGACCGCCTGGAGAGCCGGATCATCTACATCGACCACCTCTCGTTTGTCCTCTCGCCGCAGCACCGCTTTGCCGGTAGGAAATCCATCTCCATCAAAGAGCTGGGGATGGAGACCTTCATCGCCCACAACGTCCTGAGCCCCTACCGCGAGGTCGTCATCAAGGCGTTCCAGCGCGCCAAGGTCCAGCTCAACATGGACGTCGAGATGCCGACGGTCGAGACCATCCGCAAGATGGTCCAGAAGAACGAGGGCGTCGCCTTCCTGCCCAAGATGTGCGTGGAGCAGGAGTTGGAGCAGGGTTTGCTGGCTGAAGTAGAAGTTGAAGAATTACGCGTAGATCGTAAGATTCGCTTGGTTTATCCAGCGAGACGAGCACTGAGCCACGCCGCGAATGCCTTCCTGGAGGTAGTGCAGGGGCCCAAATCGGAATGAAACGCCGCATCCGGATCCTGCTGATCGAGGCTCTGGTGATCGTCCTCGCGGTCTCCTGTCTCGGCGGCGTTGTTCTGTGCGAGAACGCCCTGCGTCTGCCGGCCAATCACCGGCCCTCGCCGCCCGCCGGCTTTGGCGCGCCCGTCGAGATCCAGGCCGCCGATGGCATCCCTCTCAAGGCCTCCTGGTTTCCTCCAAAAGACCCTGGCGCACCGGTCGTCATCCTCCTCCATGGCGTGGGGGACTCCCGACGCAGCTTCGGCGGCATCGTGGCGATGTTCCAGCGCAACGGCTTTGGAGCCCTGGCGCCCGACAGCCGCGGCCACGGCCTCAGCGGCGGCGACCAGTTCACCTTCGGCCTCAAGGAGGTCGGCGACCTCAACCGCTGGTGCGATTGGGTCGAGAAGTCGAGCCCCGGCAGCAGGTTATACGGTTTGGGCGAATCGATGGGCTCCGGGATTCTCCTCCAGGCTGCCGGCCCCGGCACGCGCTTCCGGGCGGTCGTGGCGGAGAGTCCCTTCGCCACCTTTTGGATGGTAGCCAACCACCGCGTAGGCCAGTTGGTCGGCTACGCGGCGACGCCTTTTGTCGCCGGTGCATTCGTCTACGCCCGATTAAGGTATGGCTTGAACTTTAGAGAAGCATCTCCCTTAAAACAGGTGAGTAAGCCAGGAGTTCCGATTCTCCTCATCCACGGCACGAAAGACGAGAACATCCCCATCGAACACACCCGGTTCCTGGCGTCGGCCAACCCCGGCCGGATCCAGGTCTGGGAGGTGCCCGGAGGCGATCACGTGGACGCCATCGCGCGGGCACCTGTCGAGTTTGAAAAGCGCGTAATCGGATTCCTGCACGCGAACTAGTTCGTGCCCAGCGCGGACTTCACCGCCGGCATTTCGGCCGGAGTGACGCGAAGCACAGGGTAAGTGTCTTTGTCTGGTTCGAAATACGGAGACCGCTGGAAGAGCCACAGCAGCCGCGCCCGGGGATTCTTGGCAAATGTGGCATCGCTTTGCACCTTGGCGTCGAACTCAGCCTTGAGCGCCGGATTCTGCTTCAGCATCTCCACCGCGTACGGCTCGAAGACATAGTCGCTAAAGTACTCTTTCTGCTCGAATACCGACTGGAAGAAGCCCCACCGCACAGCCGAATCCGGAGCCGCCGGTTCCAGGATATGCATGGCCACTTTCCCCGCTCGCTGCGCCGCCGGCACGTAGACGCTGCCTGCGGGAATCTCGACCGCCTGGTTCGCAGTCCGGCTGGTGAAGGACTGCACCTGGAATCGCCCCTCGAACGGAGCCGTAGCCCAGCGCACGTTTTCCACTTTTGTTACATCGAGAGTTTGATTCAACTTTTTGTTTATTGTTTGTGTTTTAATACCATGAATATGAAGGAGTTCGATGACTTCATTCCACTGTCTGGGGACGATATAACCATCCGGCGCCACAGGGGCTACCTTCTCTGTCAGGCTCCGCACCAACTGCGCCTGTTGATCCACCGGCTTGGCCGAGTACCGCACCACCGGACCTCCGGAAACCGTGCTGACTGGCCGTTCAAAGGCCAGTAGCCGTTGGACATACGGTTCCTGCTTGTCGCCCGGCGTGCCTTCCAGAAAGACCTTCGCGCCCGGCTTCAACGCTTCGTAGCGCTGATCCGCCGCCAGCGACGCCGAGCGCAGCGCCTTGGCTTCGGTGCAAATTGCGTCCAGCGAAACGGCCATGATGTCGTAATGAGACCAGACTCTCGTTTTGAACGACTTCAGGGAGTGCGTCTCCACCAGCAGCCCGGCCCGGTTTTGTGCCGCGGCATAGCCTGTGGAATAGCGCGGCGAAGCGGTCATCACGGCCAGGGAATCGCCGTTCCGGCCGCGGCCCTCGATGTACCAGCCCACCACGTGCCCCAGTTTCTCCATCTCGGGGATCAGCTTGGTCAAGTACTTCTTCTCTACCCATTCGCCTACCTCAGGCGCGATGTCCTGCTCCGTATGAGTCGCGATGGTGACGTCATACTGGTTGTCGCTGCCGTCGGTGACGTGATTGTCGACCAGAAAGTCAGGTAGCCAGGCGGTGTAGAGCTTCAGCCACGCCCGCATCTCCGGCGTCTGGGCTTTGAGATAGTCGCGATTCAGGTTCAGCCGGCTGGCATTCACGCGGAAACCCATCTTGGCCGGACCGTTCTCATTGATCCGGTTGTAGCCGGAGACATGCTCGTGCCCGTCCGCATTAAACACGACGATCGAGACCAGAATCGAGTGGTCGAGCCAGGCGGCGTGGCGTTTCGTGACCAGCACGTCGCGCAGCAGCATCATGGCCGCGTCCTTGCCGCCGTTCTCGCCGGCGTGGATCCCATTCTGCAGCAGGACCACCGGCTTGCCCGTGCGGCGAGCCGCCTCCGGTGTAAAAGCCTTTTCCTTGGAGACGATTAGGGCATATAACGTGCGGCCTTCCCCGGTCTGGCCCAAGGGCACGAGTTTGGCCAAGGGTGAGAGTTTCTCCAGCTTCCGGTAGAAGGAGACGGCCTCATCGTAGCTGCCGGTCTCCTGGTAGTTCGACTGCTCCGCGTGAGTGCGCAGGTCTTTGGGGGCGGCGGTCGTGCTCTCGGCGAGCGATTGCGCGGCCTTCATGGTGGCGGTTTCGGCTTGCGATTGCGGCGGCATGGGCGGAACGGCAGCCATTTGGAGGGCGAGCAAAAAGCACAGTGACATCTTTTTCAGACTAGCCGAATTCGAAGCTCCGCCCCGCTGGTAGACTTGTCGGTATGCGGAAGTATTGGCCGGCCGGATTGATCCTGGCGCTCGCCCTGAGCGGCTGCGGTGGCGCGAAACAGAAGACGCAAGCCGTCGATTTTGAGAAGCTTACGGGAGATTTCGTCTACTCGACCCTCGCCCTGTCGCCCGTCGCGGCCACCTCCTCCGGCTACCACCAGCACAACGGGGTTGTGCTCGATTCCGCCCTGGACGACTATTCCGCCGAAGGACTGGAGAAGCAGCGCAAGCATTTCAACGACTGGAAGGCCCGCCTCGCGGCTATCGATCAGTCATCTTTGGATGCCGAGTCGAAGGCCGACCTCGAGATCATGCAGGGCCAGGTCGACTACGCCCTGCTCGACCTCGACACCCTCAAGTCGTACCAGCACAACCCGACCATGTATGTGGAGTTGATCGGGAACGCGATCTTCACGCCCTACAGCGTGGAGTACGCTCCAGAACCGCAGCGGTACCAGCACATCATCGACAGGCTGAAGGCGGTGCCCGGCTTCCTGGCTGCCGCCCGCAAGACCCTGATGGATTCGAACGGGGTTTGGACCCGTGTGGCGATCGAGGAGAACGAGGGCAACCTGGCTCTGGTCGAGAAGGTTTTCCCCGCCAAGGTACCGGCAGACAAGAAAACAGAGTATGATCAGGCGGCAAAGTCTGCCGTAGATGCGATGCATTCTTTCAACGACTACTTGAAGTCGCTGAAGGACACCGGCGCCGACGGCTGGCGGCTGGGCAAGGCGAACTACGACGCCAAGTTCAAGCTCGCCGTGGGCAGCGACACGACCCCGGAACAGCTTCTGGCCGACGCCGAGGCCGAACTCCTGGCCGTCCGCAAGAAGATGTTCATGCTCTCCCTGCCGCTGCACGTGAAGTACTACCCCACGCACAAGGATCCGGTCGACCTCAACCTGATCGTCGGGGAGACCCTGGCCAAGATCGCGCAGAAGCATGTGAAGGCGGACGATTACTTCAAGGAAGCCGAGAAGACCCTGGCCGAGACCCGCGCCTACCTCAAATCGCACGAAGACAAGATCGTCAAGATGCCGGGCCAGGACAACCTGAAGCTCATCGAGACGCCGGAATTCATGCGCGGGATCTATGGCGTGGGCGGCTTCAATCCGGCTCCGGCGCTGCAGCCGGAACTGGGCGCCTTCTACTGGCTGACCCCGATCCCGAAGAGCTGGCCGAAGGATCGCGTGGAGTCTAAGCTGCGTGAATACAACGACTACGGGTTAAGAATTCTCACGATCCATGAAGCCATTCCGGGCCACTACGTCCAGTTGGAATACGCCAACGCCGTCCAGCCGAAATCGCGCCGCGTGCTGAGGTCAGTCTTCGGCAGCGGTCCGTATGTCGAGGGCTGGGCGGTCTATGCCACCGACGTCATGATCAACGAGGGCTACATGGACAAGAACCCGGAGATGGCCCTGACCTGGGGTAAGCAGCAGCTGCGCGCGATCTCGAACACCATTCTCGACATCAAAATGCAGACCATGGGCATGACGGACGACGAAGCGATGAAGCTGATGCTGGAGAAGACCTTCCAGGAAAAGGAAGAAGCGACGGCCAAGCTGCAGCGCGCCAAGCTGAGTTCGTGCCAGCTGCCCACTTACTTTGCCGGCTATCGCGCCTGGAAGCAGTTGCGGGCCGCGGCCGAGAAGGCGGACGGCGCCAAGTTCGTGCCCGGCGAGTTCCACCGGAAAGCCCTGGCGGCCGGAGCACTCCCGCTGCCGTCGCTGGGCCGGCTGCTCGGCTATTCCACCCAGGCGCCCGCGGCAACGCCTGCGAAGCAGTAAGTAGTGGCGAGTAACTTCGCGGCGGTTGGCACGTCGAATCAAGTGAGGAGCTGGGATCGCACCGGCCCGGCTTGGCTCTGCGATTCCGCGGGACCAGTACATTCGAGCCTTGCTAAGGTCTTACGGAGCATGCTTCAATCAGTGCATCCCAAGTTCGGGAGCTGACCGCCCATGTGGAAACAGGCTGGATTCTGGATTAGAGATCTGACTCTATCCGTCTTGATTGCTCTGGTTGTCATTCTTTTCCTCTATCAACCCGTAAAGGTGGAAGGGACGAGCATGATGCCGGCGCTGCAGGACCAGGAGCGCGTCTTCATCAACAAGTTCGTCTACCGTTTGGGCTTCGGAGAAGTCTCACGCGGCGATACTGTTGTGTTCTGGTTCCCGGGCGATCCCTCCAAGTCGTACATCAAGCGCGTGATCGGGCTGCCCGGTGACATCGTCGAGGTGCGTGCCGGCACGGTGGTGGTGAACCAGAAGGCGCTGGAGGAGCCCTACGTTCCGGAAGAGTACCGGGACCGGCAGTCCGTTGCGCCGATGAAGGTGCCCGATGGCCAGTACTACGTGCTGGGCGATCACCGCAGCTCTTCCAACGACAGTCGTAGTTGGGGGCCCGTCCCCCGCGACGCTATCTATGGCAAGGCCGTCTTCGCATACTGGCCGCTGGCCAAGCTCGGCGCCGTCCCATAAACCAATCGCATCCGGTCTGGACGAACGGCTACTCTGAATCATGGTTGAGCCGGAAGATCACGGGTCAAATCTCAGGCGGATCCGCTGGCTGCTCGGAATGGGTTTTGGCGGGCTGCTGGCGCTGATGGTCCTGGTGAACGCCTACTCGGTGAGAGTGCTCCAGGAAGTCGACGAGATCGACGACGGCGGCACCAACGAGTTCCTGGCCAAAAGCGATGGCCTGAACCTGCTGAGGTCGAACGCCGGCCTGACCGCGTCTCGCGTCCGCGACGCCGTCCTCGATCCCAAGAGCGCCGACCGCCAGCGCGAGGGCGAAGCCGCCCGGGCCGCCGCCGCCGACACCCTGGTCGCCCTGGATCAACTGCGCAAACTCGCCAACGCCTCCGAGATGAAGCAGTTGGATGAGTTCGACCGCCGCTTTACTTCCTATTGGGAGTCCGCTTCAACGGCCGTCGTGAACGCCACATCCGAGGCCAGGACCACCAGCTACAACGTCTTCGCCGAACAGCTCGCTCCGGGTAGGGAAGACTTCATGCGCCCCTTGGACGACCTGCGCCGCGGCATGGAAGCCAATCTCCGCTCGGCCGATCGGACTGCCTCGCAATTGATCCTCACCCTGCGCCAACGGGTGTCGATCACCATTCTTCTGGCCACCGTGCTGGCGGCGGTCCTGGCCTTCTTGACGGTTTTCTACCTGATGCGGCTGGAGCGCCTGGCGGCCCGGCGCTACCAGGAAGCGCAGGAGGGGAAGGCTGCCCTGGGCCAACTCTCCGCCCGGCTGGTGGATGTCCAGGAGGAGGAGCGGCGCAATCTGGCGCGTGAACTGCACGACGAAGTGGGGCAGTCGCTCTCCGCCTTGCTGGTCGATCTTGGCGAGGCCCAGCACTATGCGCCGCCGCAGATCAAGCCGCTGCACGCGGCGCTGGAGTCGGTGAAGAATCTGGCCGAGATGACGATTTCCAATATCCGCAACATCATGCTGTTGCTGCGGCCGTCCATGCTGGACGACCTCGGGCTGATGCCGGCCTTGCATTGGCAGGCGCGGGAGACGACGCGAACTTCCAGCGTGCGGGTCCAGGTGAAGGCCGATAACGACGATCTGGAACTGCCGGACAGCCACCGGACCGCCGTCTACCGGATCGTCCAGGAAGCGCTGCGCAACGTGACCCGTCACTCGGGCGCGGCGATGGCCATAGTGACTGTCCAATGCGTGGACAGCGCGGTGGTCGTCGAGGTGAAGGACGACGGCCACGGCTTTGATACCAATGCCACCAAGGGCGTGGGCCTGCTGGGGATGAAGGAGCGGGTAGACCATCTGGACGGAACCTTCCGCATCACCTCCGCGCCCGGGCAGGGTACACTCATCCGGGTGGAACTGCCGCTGCCGGTGGAAGTGCACTCCCAGGTGAGCTAAGGCACCCGGCCTCTCCGGACATCAAAATACCCTCCCAACGGGAGTCACCGTCCGGTGTCGGGCCGCGTTCATTGGATTGGACACGGTGGTCGTGAGACCAGCCCGGCCCGGAAAGAGGCTCGATCATGAAACTGGGAAACAACACGTGGCGGCGCACCTTACTTACGTGTGCCGCCGCCTGCTCTTTGGTGCTCTCCGCGGGCGCCGCCCGCGCGGACGTTCTGCTGCACTATCCGGCCGCCGCCGCCAAAGGCGTGGCGAAGACGGCCAAAGCGGTGGCCGGTGGAAGTGAACACGCAGCGAAGGCGACGGCGCATGGCACGGGCCGGATGGTGAAGGCGATCCGGCACGTTTGACGCCCGCCGCCGCCCTATTTCCGCCGCAGAATCCAGACGGCGAGGGAATAGAGCAGGCTCAGCAGCAGGCAGGTCACGATCGGGAAGTAGAAAGTGGTGTTCCTGCCGCGGATAGTGATGTCGCCGGGGAGGCGGCCCAGTGGAATGTGTAGCTTCCCGGCGACATAGACGAGCAGGCCTGCCGCGAAAACCAGGGCTCCGATGATCATCAACGTGCGCGCCATCATGATGGGGTTCCTGGGCCGGGTTGGCGGTTTGTTGTCGGCATGGCGGATGAGGGCCGCGGTTGAGGCTTCTTCGCTATGATACCGGAGCGGGGCGGCGGAGTCGCCGGAACAGAAACACCCGTGCACGTTTTATACACAGGCTTTGCACAGCCAGTGGCCCGTATTGCTATGATTCAAAAGGAGATAAAGTCTGAGGATTCCCGTCACGAAATCGCAATATTCCTTTGACTCAAAAACGGATCGGGTGCATATTGGTGTTGGTTCCAAGAGGTTCACGGAACAGCGAGCCGAAGGGAATGTAGCGGGCCTGGAACGATGATCCGCTGGTGTTGATATTTTACGATTCCACCAGTGGGGAGCGAAGGGAAATCGGGCATTGCCAACGGTAAGTTTCTTAGGCGGCAGGCCGGATCGGGTGCTTTGATCTGGAGGGGTGCGAGCCCTGAAGGGGAGCGACGAACCGGAAGCGCCGTCGAGAGTAGTGTGGATAGAGTGTTCAACGGATCTTGGTTGTAGAGCTCCCCGGTGGTTCTCGAGACTGGCCGAGGAGGGAGACCGAGGTGGACCGGGTTCATGAAGTCCGCATTACGGAGCTGAAGAGGTAGGGTAGGAGCTTTAACCCCTCCAAGGTGACCCGGCAACGGGAGAGTCTTTGAGGGCGAGCAAAAACCCGCTTCGAGGTTCCAGCTTCGCTTCGGCAATTACAGCCGGCGCAGTGAAAGGCGTTGAAGCGCAGGCGGGCAAATCCCGCAGGCGTGGAGCCGATCAATCTAGCGCTCAAGTTGCCGCAAGTGACAGGTCCAAGCCTGGCATGCAGGTTGGGGGACGAGCTGAATCCGAGGGTCACTTGGAACCATTTTCATTTTGGCGGCGCGGTTCGCGCACCAATCCCCCCAGAACACACCCATCCAGTGGATGAGCTGCCCGGCTCTCAGAACGTACTTTGCAAGGCCGGAGTGTGCCTAACCGCCGTAGAGTTCGTGGTAATCGGCGGCGGGTGGAACGCTAGGTTGGGGCGTCTGCTGATCCGCGGGCCGGATATAGCGCTGTTTGCGTGGACGCCAGCTCATGAAGTTAGTGCGGCACGGGTCGCAGCGCCAGCGGTGAGCCCCAAACCACGCCTTCAAGTCCATCCAGGCGCTTTGCTTGTAGTACTTGGGGTCCCAGGTGGAGAGATCCATGCGCAGGCAGCGAGGGCACTTCGCATAGCCGGCATTGGCAACGCCCAGGGGATTTGCCAGAAACCGGTGGTAGCAGTCGGAACATCTAAATGGGTAGAACCCGAAAAGCAGCAGGAGATTCTGCCGGAACCCGTGCGCGGGCATGCTCCTCGCGTGCGGGGAGTCACATTCCGGACAATTGACGAACTTCCTCTTGGGCAATTCAACCCTCCTCCGTAAGGGTCAATAGCAGTATATCCCAGATCTGCCGATTGTGGCTATCTTTAGTACTCTCAATGGCCTACGCTCGAACGGTGGCCCTACGAACAGCCTGTGCGACATAGTCTCTTTCGTACCTAGCAAATTCCGCAGCCAGTGCCTGCCGAACTCGGTCGCTGGTCTGAACTGAGAGGCCTTCTACTTCGGATACCGGCAGAAGATCTCGGGTACTGGACGTTATGAATATACCATCACCTCGCTCCAAGTCATCCAAAGATATTTCCTTCTCGATGATCTGAATACCAGGAATCTGGATTTTTTCCACAAGAATCTGGCGCGTGATGCCTGGCAGGCAGCCGGATGACAGCGGCGGGGTCACGGCGGTGTCGCCAAAACAGACGAAGATGTTGGCGGAAGTGCATTCGCAAACCTCGCCTCGCTCGTTGAGAAGGACTACTTCATCCTGGCCCCGCCGGTGCGCCTCTTCATACCAGACCAGGTTGTTCGCCCACGAGGTGGTCTTCGTTCCGGTGAAGACGCACGCCGCGTGACGCGCATTGGGGACAATGCCGAGCTTGCAGGTGCCGCCCCAGTTGCTGCGAGCGGCCGTGAAGGCGATGAGATCGAACTCGGGCTCGGTGATGGAGCCGGACCACATGGTGCCGGTATTCCGCACCACCGCGATCCGCATAGTGGCGTTGAAGTCCTGATTCGCCTCCACCAACCGCAGCAGCATCTCTTCGAGTTCAGCCGCGGACCACGGGAAAGGCACCCGCAAAAGGTCGGCATCCCGGTTCAACCGGGCCCAGTGTCGTTGGAACTCAAAGAGCACTCCTTCCACTACTTTGACCGTAGAAAAAATGCCCCAGCCCGAAAGCAGGCCCACCTGGCCTGGATTGAGAATGAGTTCGTCGGAAGGGCGGATCTGACCGTTGTGGAGGAGTTGGGGGCGGATCACCTCACCAGTTTACTCGAAGGGCGAGGCTGGCTGGACTATCGCCAGAGGGGGAAATAGTGAGCTTTCGCCCGCGTGGTGGCGACCAGCAGATCCTCGATGCGGCCGCGGCGTTTCATCAGCCGGTCCAGCAGCACTTCCAGCAACTCGGAATCGCCCTCCAGCCACGATTGAGGCATCTGCCGCAGCACCTCGTCGCACAGGTTCTCGGGACAGAATCGAGCCCGGTCGAGCCAGGGCTGGAAGTCGTCCAGGCTCCGCACGGAGGCGTAGACGATGGGCCGGAAATACAGGCCTTGAATCGGCGAATCGTGGAATTCCCATTGCGGGCCGTCGAAAATGTAGCCGTGGTCCACCATCTGGGCGATAAACCCCTTCTGCAGGGCTGGCGCGCTGGGCTCATCCAGCCAGTCTCGAATGCGGCGGCGGAAGAAGATGGCCTGCCGCGAGTCGGAGTTGGAGGTCCATTTGTCGAACACCAGCGCGCCCAGGAACTGGCGCAGGTTGAACACGCTGGTCAGCAGGGAATCGGGCAGGTAGTCATAGACGGCGTCGCTGGCCGGATTGCCGGGAAACTGCGAGCCGAAGTGCCACCCGGCGGAGACGGGCCGGCGGCTGTTGCCCATTTGAAGGCAGATGTCCGGTTCGGCGGACAGCAGCGGCTGCGGCAGGTTGACCACACGCACCTCGGGCGCCGCAATCTGCAGGTGGCGGAGAAATACGGCCGCGACCCATTCATTCACCAGGATCCGGCGGTGCTGGGGATTCTCCAGGAATTTGGTGACATAGTGACGGCCATCGTCACAGGCAAGCAGTTGGGCCTGTGCGCCGCCACGCATGCGGCGTTCCAGCCGCGTAGCGTTCACCGGCATCTGCAATCTAGGATAATCGTTTAGTGAGTTTCCGGCACCCGCTCAAGGCGCGGGCAGCCGATTTTTATCAGGAGCAACCGAGACCATGGAAGAGAAGTCCAAAACGCCCGAGACCCAAAGCGGCAAAGGGGGCGATGAAATCGCGCTGGATCTGATGAAGTTCATTGCCACCGCAACAGGCTATGGCAAGGGATCTCAGGCAGTGGGATTCACCGGCAAAGGCGCCCGCACGCCGGAAGAGCATGCCGAAGCGCTGCTGGAGCTGTTTGAGCGGTGCCGGACGGTGGTCAAGAAGGAGAGCTAACAGGTCCCTAAAAGAGATCAGGGCGCCCCATCCGGCGGCGCCCCATTGAACATCAGCACGGGCTGAATTGGTTTCGGTCAGATCGCCCAGAAGGCGATCCAGGTTCTCTCGTGCCGTTCTTTGACGGCATCCGGAGCCTACTTCTTCTTGGCAGCAGCCTTCTTGGGGGCAGCGGCCTTCTTGGCGGGCGCGGCAGCCTTCTTGGCAGGAGCAGCGACCTTCTTCACGGGCGCGGCAGCCTTCTTGGCGGGCGCGGCAGCCTTCTTCGCCGGTGCGGCAGCCTTCTTGGCGGGCGCAGCGACCTTCTTCACGGGCGCGGCAGCCTTCTTGGCGGGCGCGGCTTTCTTCGTTGCTGTTTTCACTGTTTTCTTAGTCACCTTTCGGACGGCGGGTTGCGCCGTTGTTTTCGCGGCCGGCTTTCCGGACGCGTTCCCAACCTTTTGGACGGGAACTTCTACAGAGGATGCCTTCTTCAGCGCGGGCCGTTTGGCTTCGGCCGTCGCCGCGGCAGGTTTGGCTGCCGGCACGGTCACCTTGGGGGCCGGGGCTGCCGGTTCCACCGGCTTCGCGGGAGCTTCAACGGCCGCCGGCTTGGCGGGGGGCGCTGGCTTGCGGCGCACCGTGGGCTGCGGAACCGGAACCGGATCAACGGGGCGCGGAGCGGGCGGCGCAACTGGCACTGCCGGCACGATCGCGGCCGGCCGGACTGGTGCAGCAGGCGCACGCCTCAGTGCAGGCTTTTCCTCTTCTAAATCGTTATCGTCGAAAGCGGTATTGCTGCGCACTTCGCCTACCGCATCGTCGTGGAATGCGGTGTCGAAATCTGTGTCATCCTCGTCGAACGAGTCGAAGAGACGAGTATCCCTTTGCGGCATGGTCGATCAAGCCTCCTGCTTGGCCGAATCATAATTAGGATAACTTGTTTTTTAGCTTTCGCAACAGGGGGGGTGTCTGAAGAGCCGGATCAGGTGTCCCGCCGCAAGGCTTAGCGGCTAATGGGCTTGTGCGTCTTCGACACGACAGCGACGCGTTTTGTGGACGCCGGATGAATGCGTGTCGCGGTGGTCGCATAGCCCCGATGGGCTGTCGCACGGGCCTTTGAGGGCACGGCGCGCTTCACGGGCTGCACTTGCACGGAGGCCGGGATCAGCAGCATTTCGCCGCTTTCCGGGGCATCAAAGAAAGAAGAATCCAGCCGCGCATTCGCCGCAATGATCGAACCCGCGGCAGTCGAATAACGGCGGGCAATCGCGGTCAGCGTCTCGCCTTCTGCCACGCGGTGCAGCCGCCACGAGTCTCTTTTCGGTTCCGGAACCGACTCGAGAGCAGCCAGAACCACGCTGCCTTTGGCCTTGGGCACGCGCACTTCGTAGTTGGCTGGGGCGAGGTTGCGGAGCAGGGAAGGGTTGAGATCGCGGATCTCGGCCACGGGCAAGTCAGCCGCATCGGCGACGAGCGCCAGGCTGGTCGGGCAGGTGGTCTGCACCGTGTCGTATTCCATCGCACGCTCAGGTGTCTCGGGCGTGATGCCGTACGCCTCGGGATTCTTGCTGATGATGGCCATGGCCAGAATGGCCGGCACGTAATTCATCGTCTCGCGGGGCAGGGCGCTGCGTGAACGCAGTTCCCAGAAATCGGCAAACCCGGTGCGCTGCACCGCGCGCTCCACACAGAAGGGACCGCAGTTGTAGGCGGCCATCGCCAGATACCAATCCCCCAACTGGGAGTACAGGTCACGCAGATGCTTGGCGGCGGCGCGCGTCGCTTTTTCAGGATCCAGGCGGTCGTCGTGAAGCGCGGAGGCATTCAGGCCGTATTCCATGCCCCGGCTGCGCACAAACTGCCACATCCCGGCGGCGGCGGCGCGGCTGACCGCGCGCGGCACAAACCCGGATTCCGCTTGCGCCAGGCTGATCAATTCCTGCGGCACGCCTTCTTCGTCCAGGATCCGCGAGATCATCGGCTTGTACCGGCCCGCGTGCTTCCAGCCGTAGATCATCACCCGGCGCCCACGCTCGCTTGTGAAGTAGTTGATGTAGCTGAGGACGGCGTCATTTACCGTAAGGGGGAGTTCGGAAGAGGCGGCGGCGACCTGGGCGAGAGTGCGGTCTTTCAGGCGGGGGTCGATGGGGAAGGTGCGGTCGAGGATCTCCGGCAGGTTGGACTGCACAAATACCGGGCTTTCCGGCGACTCTCCACTGCCCAGCGACTCGATGTCGTAGCGGTGGATCAGCCGGATCAGCTCCTCGGACTTCTTTTCGGCGACCGAGCGATCCGGCGCGGACTCGGGCACATCCAGCAGCGTGTCGATAGCCAGGTTGAATTCCTTGCGGGCTTCGTCGAGCTTGCCTTCCTGGATGTAGAACTTACCGTATTGGAAGTGCTTGTCGGAGTCGCGCACGGCCTTCTGGGACGGCGTCAGGCTATCCGCGGAAATCTCCTTGGGCAGCAGTAACGCCGGCTGCTTGAGATTCACATAGGGATTGGACGCAGGTTCAGCGGGTTCCTCCGCCTTGGCGGCTGCCATGAAGCCGGCGGGCCACAAGCCGTTGGTATGTGGTCCTAATCGTGCAGGTGTTTGCCCAGAGGCGGGGATCAGTGTGGCCAGGCAGGCCAGCGAGGTTCGAAGGAGATGATTGCTTAGTTTCATTCCGACCTGGTCACGAACTGGAATATTGCGCTTACATGACTATCGAACAATTGACTCTATCTCATTAGGGCAATTTGGGTCAACTGGAAACACCAGGTGTGTAATCTGGAAACGGCACTTGTCCTCCAGTATACCAGTTTGAGGGCAACTCCTTGATCCAGCTTGTGATGGGGGGAAGAGGCGGGGTGGACGGCGCGGGCTCAAACCTGAGATTGACGTCCGAAACTCAGGATGCCGGGCCGGAAGATGGGGGCAGGTGGAAGAAAAGTGACCTTCAGGCGCCCAGGGCGAGTCCGGCCGCGTGGAAGCCCAGGCCCAAAGCCGTGCCAATCAGCGCCCCGGCGATCACGTCGCTGAGGAAGTGCATACCCAGCACAATCCGCGACACCGCGATCGACACAGCGCAGAACTGCAGCGCGAAGCGAGCCTCCGGGAAGTGGCCGATGATGGGCAGGATCACTGCGAACGCCGTGATCGTGTGGCCCGAAGGGAAGCTGAACTGATCCGGCGGCAACAGCGTCGACCAGCAGTGGGGTTCCAGCGCGCAGGGTCTGCGCCGGCCGGTGGCCCGCTTCAGATAAAGGAAGAGCCCGATGCCGGTCCAACAGGCGAGTGCCGCCTCCAGCACCGCCCACCGGCCTTCCGCGCCGCCAAAGATGGGCAACAGCAGCCCCAACGCGTACCACAGCCAGCCGTCGCCCCCGCGCGTCGCACAGACCATCCACAGGCGGATCCAGCGCGGGGCGCGCCAACGATGCACCCGCCGCATCAGGCCGTGATCCGTGGCCTCGACCCAGCTCAGGAAATCATGGGCGAGCGTGCTCATGCTTCTTTATCTCTTTGGGGGATGACAGCCGCGTGAAGAATCGACAAATGGTTCGTCAATTGTAGCGGGTAGGGCGGGCGAACAGGCCGGAAAACAGCGGCGCCCGTCCGGCGCGGGGGCCGAACGGGCGCTTGGCCAACTCCAGAGGAGCAGGTGGAAGAAAAACTACTTCTTCTCGTCCTTCTTCTCTTCCTTCTTCTTCTTGGCCTTCTTTTCCTTCTTCTCGGTCTTGGTGTCGTCCTTCTTGGCGTCCTGCGCCAGGACAACCGTCGTGGTCAGGGCGAAGGCCGCCAGGGTCAGAGTCGCGAAAAATTTCTTCATTCAGAGTCTCCTTATTTGGATCCGGGGGGCTGCACCCACCCTTCACTTAGCATCATGCGCCTTATGAACCCGCTGACCACTCCCCCCGATAGGCTACCGGGCGCCACTAATTTCAGGGGGCCTATCGAAGTGTCCGGAATCGGACGCAAGTGCCCGTTTACCACCACCAGGCAGCATCTTCCCCTTACCCCCATGTGATTGATTAATCATTACTTGCACCGATAGCGCGAGTGGCCGGAGGCGTGCAATCCTACATCAGGAAGTAGCAGAGGAGCACTCATGCGGATTCTGGTCGCCGACGATCAGCCGGACGTCCTGTTGGCCTTACGTTTCCTGTTGAAAGCAGAGGGGTTTACCATTCAAACGGCAGACCATCCGGCAGCCATTTTGAATGCTGTCCGGGATTCCTCCCCTGATTTAGTATTAATGGACCTTAATTACACTAGGGATACCACTTCAGGGGAGGAGGGCCTCAACACGCTCGCCCAGCTTCAACAATTGGGCTTGCGGGCTCCGGTGATCGTGATGACCGCCTGGGGCAGCGTCGAACTGGCGGTGGAGGCCATGCGCCGCGGAGCCGCCGATTTCGTCATGAAGCCCTGGGATAACGACAAGCTGCTCAGCACTTTACGGCGGCACCTGGTGGTGGCTCCGCAGCCGGCCAGCCGCGTGGCGCACGATCTGGACCTCGCCCGGCAGGTGCAGGCGCAACTGCTGCCGCAGCGCCGTCCGCCGCTGAAAACCCTCGAATACGACGGCCATTGCCGCCAGGCCGGCGCCGTCGGCGGCGATTACTTCGACTTTCTAGAGCTGGCCCCTGGCCGCGTGGGCCTCCTGCTGGCCGACATCTCCGGGAAAGGCATCGCCGCCGCCCTGCTCATGTCGAATCTGCAGGCGGCGCTGCGCAGCCTGGCGTGGCAGGCCACCCGGAATCTGCCCCTCCTGCTACGGACCCTGAACCTGCAGTTCCTGGAATCCACCCCGCCCGAGCGCTTCGCGACTCTCTTCTTCAGCGACTATGAGGACGCCAGCCGGACGCTGCGCTACGCCAACTGCGGCCACAACCCGCCGCTGCTCATGCGGGCGTCGGGCGAAGTAGAGTGGCTGAAGGCCACGGCTCCGGTAATCGGCCTGCTCGACGTGTTCCTGCCCGAGGTGGGAGAGACCGTCCTGGCGCCGGGCGACCGACTGATCATCTACTCCGACGGCGTAACCGACGCCCGTGGACCCGATGTGGACGATCTGGGCGACCTGGGCTTCGCGGATATCGTCCGTCTGAACCCTGGGCTTTCTCCGGAACAACTGACGGCCCACATCGCCGCGCTTTCGCCGGGCGATCAGTTCGACGACATGACCCTCGTACTCGCTCGGGCGGTCTAGTCCGGCGTTGCGCTGGGGCCATTTGCTATTCTCCACATCAGCGCATGCCGATCCTCGATTTTCTCTTCTTTGATGCCGGGGGCGGGCACCGTGCCGCCGCGACCGCGCTCAAGCTGGCGATGGAGCAGGAACAACTGCCCTGGGAACCGCGCCTGGTGCACCTGCAGGATATTCTGGCGCCGGCCGACGTGTTCAAGAAGGTCCTGCGCATCGACCTGCAGGAGATCTACAACCTGATGCTCCGCCGCGGCTGGACCCTGGGCTCCGAGCAGGGCCTGCGCTTCATGCAGGGTGTCATCCGCCTCTATCACGGCACCGAAGTGAAGCTGATGTGGGAGTGGTGGCAGTTTCGCTCGAAAGCAGCCGCCCCGGATGGCGTAGTCAGCGTCGTGCCCAACTTCAACCGGGCCATCTACGAAGGCTTGCAGAAGGCGCTGCCCGGGACCCCCTACATCACCATCCTGACCGACATCGCCGACTTTCCCCCCGCCTTTTGGATGGAGAAGCAGGACCAGTACTTCATCTGCGGCAGCGACCGCGCTTACCGCCAGGCGCTCGACATGGGGCACCCCAAGAACCGGGTCTTTCAGACGTCGGGCATGATCCTCCATCCGCGCTTCTACCAGCCCCTGGACGTGGATGTCGCAGCCGAGCGAACCGCCGCCGGCCTGGATCCCTCCACACCCACGGGGCTGGTATTGTTCGGCGGGTACGGCACCGGCGTCATGAAGGACATCCTGCGGCGCCTGGACGAGTCTGGCCAAAACCTGCAGTTGATCCTGATTGCGGGCCGCAACGAGTCGTTGAAGAAGCAATTGGAAACGCAGCCCAGCCGAATCAGGAAACATGTGGTCGGATTTACCAGCGAAATCCCCCGCTGGATGAAACTGTCCAATTTCTTCATCGGCAAGCCGGGGCCCGGCAGCCTGAGCGAGGCGGTTCACATGGGGTTACCGGCCATCACCGTGCGCAACGCCTGGACCCTGCCGCAGGAGCGCTACAACGCCGAATGGCTGCGGGAGAACAAGCTCGGACTGGTTCTGAAGAGTTTCGATGCGATCGGCCAGGCCGCTTCCGAACTGCTGACCGGAGGCCGGCTGGAGGAGATGAGCGCCAACGCGAAACGCATCCAAAACCGGGCCATTTTCGAGATTCCCGGACTGTTGAACGAAATCATGACCCGCCGGCCTTGAATTTTTGATCCTTGCGGCTCTTGCGGTTGCCCTCACATGGACGTATAATTTCGCCCCAGAGGCTCATGCAGCACATCCATTTTCCCTTGTGGAACGTGCAACATCGGGAGGCCGGTCTGGCTCGGGCTATCTCAGCATGCTGGGCTGCCTTCTGGACCTGGTTCGGTTTCGCCTGCGGCGTCGCCGAATTTGCCTCCTTCACCGACGTCCTTCAACAAACCGTACCCGGAATCCTGTTCATCGGCGCAACCGCCCTGGCCTGGCGCTTTCCCAGGGAAGGCGGAGCCCTCCTGCTGGCCCTGGGCATTGTCGTGTTCGGTGTCTACTGGAATTTCGCCACGCAACAAAGCGGTGGCGCAGCCATGCTGACCGCCGTGATGCTGGTCGGGCCGCCCATGCTGGCGGGCACGCTGTTCCTCCGTGCTCCAGAGGATCACCGGACTGCAACGATGGCTCCACGACACTGATAGACTGTTGGGGTTCATGCTCCGCCGAACCTTTCTCCCCACCGCGCTCAGCAGCGCCCTGGCGGTGCCAGCCCTCTGGGGCCGCCATCGCATTGACCTCTCCCGCATCAGCCTGCTGACCGACGAGGTGGGCAAATCGCCCGCCGAATCCATTGCCTTTGCAAAACAGTACGGAATCGACTGGGTGGAACTGCGCGGCATTCCAGGCAAGGGTGGCACCTATGCCTTCCTGGGCGAGCCGGAACTGCGCGACTTCGCCAAATCGCTGAAGGAAGCCAAACTGCGCGTGTCGTTCCTCAACACGCCCATGCTCAAGTTCTCCATGCCCGGCACGGAGCCCAGGCGCCGGCGGCCGGAAACTGCGGAGGAGAAGGCCAAACGCGAGGAACGGGACAAAAAGCAGTTCGACGACCGCTTCGTGGCGCTGAACAAAGCCATTCTGGCCGCGCACATCCTAGGCGTGAAGGGCATTCGCGTGTTCGCCTTCTCGCGCGTCGAGGAGCCGGAAAGCGTCCTGCCCAAGATCGCCGCCGTGCTGCAGGAGATGGCCAAGGTGGCTGAGAAGGAAGGCGTCGAACTCCTGATCGAGAACGAGGCCTCCTGCAACGTGGGCACCTCCGCCGAGCTCAAGCGCATCTGCGAACTCGTGCCCTCCAAGGCCTTCGGCATCAACTGGGATCCGGTGAACGCGATCGGACTCAAGGAGACGCCCTGGCCGGACGGCTACAAGCTGCTGCCCGCCAAACGCGTGCACAACGTGCAGATGAAGGCGCGTGCGCTCGTCATCGGACCCGATTTCCTGGATTGGAAGGCCATCTACCACCAGTTGGAGCAGGACGGGTACGCCGGTAAGGTCGGGCTGGAGACGCACGTCTTCGACGGCACACTCATTGAGAAAGCTCACCTTTGTATGAAGAAGATCCAGGAGCTGGTGAAAGCATGATGAAACCGCCGGGCCTTCCGCCCATGGCCCGCAATCTGATGTTAGGGCTGATGGCGGTGGCAATCCTCGCCGGAGTCGCCCTGCTGGTGAATCGCGGGTCGCAGGTCCGGCTGGAAGGCTCCATCCTCAAGGTCCGCGTCGTCCCGACCGACGACAATGCCTGCCTGGCCGTAGTCGACTTTCGGGTGAAGAATCCCTCCTCGACGATCTTCCAGGTGAAGCAGTTGAAGATCGTGGTCACCACGGCCGACGGGACGGAGATCGAAGGGCAGACGGTCCCGCAGTTGGATCTGGACCGCGTGCTCGAGTACCACAAGGTGGCCGGCACACGCTACACGCCAATGCTCAAGGAGCGCGACCGGCTCAATAGCGGAGTGGAAGAGGATCGCACCGCCGCGGCCGGGTTCACCCTCTCTGAGAAGGTGTTCCAGACCCGCAAGGGGCTGACGCTCAAGATTCAGGATGCCGACGGAATGGCAACGGAATTCGGCAACGCGCCGCCCAAGCGGTAGTTGCCTTAGTCCGTACTGGTCAGCCAGGAGTGCGCGGTCTCGCCCACCATGCCGGCCTTCAGTGCTTTCCGCACGGTCTTGTCCTGGTACATCAGCTCATCTGCCTTGGCGAGCAGTTCCTCGGCCGACCGGCCGTCCTTCGGGTAGAAGGCGATCCCCACGCTCAGGGACGCGACGCGTTCCGTGCACAGGTCGAAGGCGACCTTCTCCACCATCTCGGAGAAGCGCTTCCGGCGGGTCTTCACCGCTTCGTCCGTCGCGCCGGGCAGGACAATGACGAACTCGTCGCCGCCCAGGCGGGCCACGAAGTCGTACTCGCGGCACGATTCCTTGAATCCGGCCGCCACACCCTGCAGTAGTTTGTTGCCGGTGAGGTGCCCAAACCGGTCGTTCACCTGTTTGAAGCCGTCCAGGTCACAAACCAGCACCGCCAGCGTGGCGCTGTTGCGGGCCGATCGCGACAGTTCGTTCTGCAGATGCAGGAACAGTGAACCGGCGTTCGGCAACCCGGTGAGGAAGTCGAACGAAGCCTGGTTCTCGGCCGCCCGGAACAGCAGCGAGTTTTCCACGGTCACCGAGAGCTTGGGGGTCAGGGCGAGCAGCAGGCCGAGCTGCGGCTGCGTGAAGGCCTCACGCTTTTCGGCATAGAAAGTGAGCACGCCCACTACCCCGCGCGGACCTTCCAAGGGGACTGACATGGCCGACTTCAGGCGCGCGGCCTTTTCCGGCGAGCGTCCGGCCAGCGGTTCCGCCGCCGGGTCTTCATTCAGCAGCGGTTTGCGCCGTTCCGCCACCCCGCCGCTGAGGCCCTCCCCTTTCTCCATGCTGAGGCCGTTGAACAGCGAGAAGTTCTCGCCATCGATGAACGATGCCTCCAGCCGCTTCTCGTTGCACAGGTACAGCACCAGTGTGTCGAACGGGATCTGCTTGCGGAATCTGCGCGAGATGGCCGAGAGGGTTTCGTGCAGATTGAGGGAACTGCCCAGAATCTGTGTGAACTCCAGCAGGGACTGCTCCTCCTGGCGCGCCGCTGCAATGGTGGCCAGGAACGCCGGCGTCTCATCGGCCGCCTCCACTGTCAGGGCTTTCCCGTCCTTGCCTTTCACGATGCGCGGCGGGACAACCGGACTGGCCTTGGCCTCGTCGCTCAACTGAATATAGATCCGGTCCAGGGCTGCCACCACCGTGGGATCCAGGCCCCGCCCGGATTCCTGGCGCACGATGGCCATGGCCTTCTCAGTGGGCAGCGCCCGGCGATGATGGCGATCCGAGCAGAGCGCCACAAACGTGTCCACCGCGGCGAGCACGCGTGCCTCCAGCGGGATTTGCTCGCCTTTCAAACCCAACGGGTAGCCATTGCCGTCCCAGCGCTCATGGTGCGCCCGGACGATGGGCGCCACCGCGTAAGGGAAGTTCGCCCGTTCAATGATGTCGCCGCCTACGTCGGGATGCACTTTCAGCCGTTCATACTCTTCCGGGGTCAGGCGGCCCGGTTTCATGATGATGTGGTCCGGAACCGCCACCTGGCCGATGTCGTGCAGCACGGCCGCCGTCCGCAACGCCCGCAATTCGGGTTCGCGCAGACCCACGGCCCGTCCCAGCGTCACCGCGTAGGTCGCCATGCGGTGTAAATGGTCGACCGCGCTCATCTCCTTGGACTCAACCGCCAGGGCCAGCGCCTCCACCATGCTGAGCTGCAGGGTGGCGAGTTCCTCGGCGTGCTGGCGCTCGCGGGCCAGCGAATCGATCTGCAGTCCGTACGCCCGGTAAACCAGGAACAGCAACGGGACGATGATGACCGCGGTCTGCCACAGCGGCAGTTGCACCACGGCGGTCAACAAACCGGCCAGGGCCGCGCCGGCCAGATAGTATGGCAACGACCACAAAAAGCGGTTGTGCCAGACGCGCCGCAGCAACTCCCGCTCTTTCATGGCGGTCGTGGCGGCCAGCGGGAACGCGGTGACCAGAAACAGGATTGTGCCGGCCAGGGGCAGGCCCGCCGCCACCCCGCTGTTGGGCAGCAGCTGCATGATGCGATCGAAGGCAAGATGGGCGGCTTCAATGCCCAGCACCACCACCGCGGTCTGGAACGAAAGCGACAGCCAATCGATGCGCGCCTTCGTATCCCGCAGGTAATGGATGATGGTGCCCGTGATGCCGATGGTGATCGTCTGGCCCATGCTGAGCTGCGCCAGGCTGGCCAGGATGAAGATGAAACCGATGGAAATGGTTCCGGCGGCCGTTGGGACGCCGAGACGCATCAACGATGTGACGATCGTCAGTGCGAAATAGGACAGAAACAAGCGGTCATTGCCGCCTGATGAAACCAGGCTCTGACGGACGGCCAACGCCAATCCGAGCAGAAGAATCAGAGATTGGTAGACCTTGGCCTTTTTCGTCATGCTGAGTGAGGCAGATAAAAGTTCGATTAAGGAGTTGTATGCAAGAAAGCGGCCAACAGGAGCCTCGTTCCCGTCCTGCGCACCAACCGCTTTGTTTCACCTCTTTGTATCGGTCCGGTGAGGCATTCACTTTAGGACATTCGATGGATGGTAGGACAGATTGTCCAGTACCGCTGGGCAGGTAGGACTTTTTGTCCTGCTGGCGCTCCGGCCGCATCCCCTACAATGAAAGAACTCGCAGCATGGTCGATATTCACTCCCACGTACTACCGGGCATTGACGATGGTTCGAAATCGATGGATGAGACCGTCGAGATGATCCGCATGGCCAGGGCCCATGGCACCACGATTCTGGTCGCTTCCCCCCACGCCGATACGCAGTATACCTATGACGCCGCGCGCGTCGAGGAGTTGTTGGCGGAGGCGCGGGCGCTGGCCGGCCCCGGCATCCAACTGGTGCGAGGCTGCGACTTCCACCTGATGTTCGACAACATCGAGGCCGCGCTGCGCGAGCCGATGAAGTACACCATCAACCAGAAGGGCTACCTCTTAATGGAGCTCTCCGACATCACCATCTTTCCCAACACCGGGTCCCTCTGGACCCAGTTGGAAGATGCGGGGATGAAGATCATCCTGACCCATCCAGAGCGGAATCCTCTGCTCCGGCAGCGGCTCGAACTGGTGCAGGAGTGGGTGGCCCAAGGGCGGTACATGCAGGTGACCGGGCAGTCGCTGCTGGGCCTGTTCGGCAAGAAGGCTGAGGAGTTCGCCAAGCAGTTGCTCGACCTGGGGCTGGTCCACTTCATCGCGTCGGACGCGCACGACCTGCGCGGCCGTCCCCCGCGCCTGGATGTCGCCTTTCACTGGATCTGCGAGAACTACTCTCCACGCCTGGCGGAACTGCTGTTTATTGAGCATCCGGCGGCGGCGGTGCGCGGCGAGGCGCTTGACCTCAAGGACTTTCCTCCGCCCGCGAAACCAAGGAAGACCGGCTTCTGGTCGCGCGTCTTTAAAAAGTAGCGGCTTAAGTACGATATCCGCGGGTTACCACGCGCCGCCGCCCGCCAATCCGTAGATTTCATCGAAGTGGTGGATGTGCTGACCGGTGGCTCCGCGTTCGCCCGCGACGGCCATCGCCGAGGCGAGGACGCCCACGGGCATGGGCCGGTACTTTCGCAAGCTGCCCCCCATCGCCCATTCCACGGCACGCAGCAGGCGAATGCCCCACAGTTCACGCGGGCGAGCGTCCGGTCGGCTCCCCATCAGCACGCCCGGCCGGAAAATGTGCAGGGCCTCGAAGCCCATCCCGGCGAGCGCCTCTTCCATTTCGCCCTTCACCTTCAAATAGAACGTGCCCGAGCGGGCATTGGCCCCGACGCTGGAGACCACCATCAGGCGCGTGGCTCCGGCTTCGCGTCCGGCCTTGGCAAAGCGTACGACATAGTCGAAATCCACTTGCCGGAGGGCAGCCTTGCTCCCTGCCGCCTTAATCGTCGTGCCCAGGCAGCAGAAGAGGTGCGTCGCTCCGGGGAGCTGGCTCGCTTCCAGGGATTCCAGCCGATCCTGGCGCGTCAACGCCTGGACCCCATCGTAAAAGGCATCCTCTTCCAGTACTTCCCGCAGGTATCTCCCGGTAAGCCCGGTGGAGCCGGCCAGCACAGCGACGTTTCGCGACATATTCAGAAAGGATACCCTGCAACGCAGGGAAGGCATTGCCGGTTTAGGGCGCCAGGCGGCACAGCGGGTCGCCCACGACGATGTTCATCCAGCTCAGCACGGGGATGGACGACCAGAAGCTCTCGGCCAGGGTTTTGCCGGAGAGGTAGGCAGGGAAGAGCACCTCCGGGTGCGGCGTCTGCTGAAGGTAGGGCTCGTAGACGTGGCCGGAAACGCCGGTGGCGCCCTGCCGGATGAAGTCGGCCGACAAGGTCTGCGGTGAGCCGGCGAAGTGGTCGGCCCGGTTTTCCCACGACCCGCCTGGCACCCAACTGGCGGGGGGCTCCTGGAACGTCCGCCCGTCGGTCGAGACGAACTCCGTCACGATGGCCCCCGGCAGGTATTCGAACTTCACGTCGCGCTCATGGCGCTTTTTGTCGTTCGAGCCCCAACTGGCGTAGCCGATGACGAACTTGGCTCCATAGACCACGTTTTCCGTTTCTTCATGCAGCACGCGGTCCTTGGGCAGGTGGAGCGTGGCGCGGAACAGCCAGTTGTCCCCGAGCTCCATGCCGGGATAGTGCTGGTCGAGGACGACGATGCCGCGATTGCGGGCCCGCAGGGCGCGATCGATCAGCCCGCGCACGTCCTGAAAGGTGTAGCCGGTCAAACGGGTCACCAGGTAGAGCGGGAACTCCGGGTGCGAGAACGGGCGGTCGCTGCCGTAGAACGGATTCGGCATGGGGCCCGGTATCGGGTGCGGAGTGCCCTTCAGGTCGCCGTAGAGCGCGGCGAGTTCCGAATCCACCGACGCCGCCGTGCCAGTGGGGCCCTGCGAGCCTTTGATCTTCAAAGGGACGCCGGACGTGGTGACGATCACGAGAATGCGGTCCTCCCACTTGCGCTTGCGCAGGAACGAGGCCATCGGTCCCGCGATGTGGCTGTCGTATTCGGCCCGCGAGATCTCCTCGGCTACCGGCATGCCCAACAGCAGAACCTGGTCTTTCGGAATGCCTCGCTGGCGGGCGTAGTACTCGGTGATCGACTTCGAGACCGAGGAGTTGCGGTTGCCGAGAATCAGCACATCCGCCGGGGTCAGGGCACCGCACGCGCCGGCAGCCGCGGAGAGAAGGACGAACAGCCGCGTCGCTGTCGGTAGAGTCATTGCAGGAATATCAGCGAGCCGGAAGTCGTGGAATGGAGGACAGCGCGTTCGCGGGGGACTTGTATTCGAAGTGAGGCCGAGCTAAACATCCCCATCTCGATGGTAATATGGTATGATCACCCCTGCAAGTTGCATTCCAATTTGCAGGCGCCCTTCAGACGAGCCCCCGAATGGATCTAGACCAACTCCACACGTTCCTGGAGATTGTCCGCCTGAAGAGTTTTTCCAAGGCTGCGCAGACGTGTTTCCGCACGCAGCCGGCAATCAGTGCGCAAATCCGCCAGCTCGAGCAGGAGCTGAACACCTCGCTCTTCGAGCGGCTGGGTACGCGCATTCAACTCACTCCGGCCGGGCGTATCTTTTGCGATTATGCTGAACAGATTCTCGACCTGCGCCGCCGGGCGCAGAACTCGATCAATGAACTGGAACGCGTACCACGCGGCGAGCTGGTAATTGCGGCCAACGAAGCCACTTGCATCTACGTACTGCCGAACGTGTTTTCGGAGTACAAGAAGCGGTTTCCCAACGTGCAGCTTCTCGTAGACCGCAGCTACGGCGGCCACGTGACCGAGGCGGTCCTGGACAACCTGGCCGACTTCGGGTTCGCGCAGTTGCCCGTGCAGGACAAGAAGCTGCAGGTATTGCAGGTCTACACCGACGAGATCAAGCTGCTGACTCCGGCGGATCATCCGCTGGCGGCGCTGCCCGCGGTCAGTTGCCAGGACGTGGTGCCCTATCCGCTGCTGCTGCCGAAGGGCGGCGCGACGCGCAGCAAAATGAACCAGTGGTTGGAGCCGGTGGAAGACCTGATCCAGATCTCGATGGAGCTGGACTCCACCGAGATGATCAAGCGCTTCGTGCTGGCGGGCATGGGTTTATCGTTCATGGCGGCCTCGCATTTCCAGGAAGGCGTGGTGGCCGGCCAGTTCAAAGCGGTGTCGCTCGCCCCCGATCCGGTGATGCGGCGTCTGGGCCTGGTCTACAGAAAAGACAAGGCTCTGTCGAAAGCTGGGTTAGGGTTCATCCAGACCGTCATGAACCGGGCGAATGTGCCGCATCCGGAAGCTTCACAGTTTGCGGGGGTGGCGCCCGGCGGTCCGCGATGATATTAGATAGATAACGATCAGGTATTGCAATGAAGGAAGCCGGCGAACCCAGGACGTGGCACCTCTCCGTGGTGCTGACCTCCACACGGGAAGGTACGGAAGTATTCGACACGTTGGACGACATGCCTGCCGTCCTGCGCGCACGGTGCGTGCGTGCGCTCGACAGCAAGGAATGCCAGACCGTCGTCATTGCGGACGAAGCCGGGCGTGACTATCTGCGCCGGATCATCGAGGAGCGGGAACACGCGAAGCAGCAGGAACTGCCCGCCAAGCCCGCCGCGAAGAAGGCCTATTCGTTGCGGCTGGCCGCGGAGATCGCCGTCTGCGGGGCGATCGGCTTCGCGCTATGGCTCTTGGCGACCGTCCGCTGAGCTTACCGCCAGACGCAGTGCGGGACTAGAACTTCCACAATCCGGACAGCTTCCTCCGGCCCCAAACCAGCGCCGAAGCGGTGGGTGAAGCCTCCGCAATCAAAGACGATGGTACCGGCTCCGCTGAAGCGTCCAATGGAGCCGATGACTCCGCCCGCATCGGTGATCCACGCGGCGCCGCGCAAATTGCGGACCTTGGCCAGTTCAAATCGACGGTCGAACCCAAATCGCCCGATCTGCCGGCGGATGATCAGCGCGTTGTCGCGGATGGTGACGACCTCGCGGCCGATGAGACCCCACAGCAGGAAGGCCAGCGCCAGCACCCCGCCGATGGTCCACATGACGAGCCACGCCAGGATGATGGGCGGAGCCGGCCCCTGGACGATGCCGCTGAAAAGCAGCCCAATCACACCCAACTCGCCTACCGCCCAGCCGAGCATCCACATTCCGAGGAAGATCAGGATGAACCAGTTCTTACGGGAGGGCAGGGAGACCTCCAGGTTGCCGGAGGGGTAAGAGATACGCGCCTGGTTGGACATTGCCGCCGGGACCACCATCGCCTTCATTATGCACGCCTTGGCGGAGTTTGTCGCCATTCGGCTAGCAGGACCTTTGTGGACTGATTACCCCCTTAATACCCTCGGAGCACCCCCATTTGCGGGGAGTACTTAGTTGAGGTGTATCGCCGATACTTAGCCTACTAGGCTAATGCGCCTGCACATTTAGTCCGGGGCGAGCCAAGGCTTTATGTCTTGCCGATACCGCCAGTTGCCCACACTTTGGCGGAGCGGATAGGTGGTGGCCAACGGTCACCCCGAGCATCGCCCCGGACGATTTCTTTTGGCAGGCACCTCAACGCCGCTTGCTCGTCTCCCCCTCAATAAAAGAGTCCGCTGGCCGATATGGCAGGCATGGAACGCCGCCAGTCCCCTCGTCTCGCCGTGGCTATCAAGACAACCTTGACGGTCCTGGGGGAGGCGGATGTGAATGTAGCCGCGGAAGTGCAGAATCTCTCCGGGAACGGAGCGAAGGTGCTGATCGACAGAAAGTTGCCGACCGGGGCGTGTGTGAAGCTCGTCTTGGAGGATTGTCTCTACCTGGGAGAGGTGGCCTATTGCCGGCAGGTAGATGGCGGATTTCAGGCAGGGCTCGTCCTGGAGCACGCTGTGCACGCGCTGAACGACCTGCACTGGTTGATGCAGTCGCTCCTGGCGGAATCTGTCAGCTCGACCCGAGGCTTCGAATCCCGGCCAGAACCGAAATCAAAAGCGCGGCGCTGAGAGCCAAGAGCAATGCAAGGCCTACCCGGTTGGCCCGACGGCTTCGCCGGAATCCTGTTTGAATCAGGGTTCGCATTGGAATCTTCTCCATTGACTCAGACGTAAGCAAAGTGTATCAAAGTTGCAACGTGATCTCCAGAAAACGCCTTTAGTTGCCGGGGGCGGCGAAAATGTGACGAAGATCTCAAGATTGGCCGCCTGACGGGCTGCTGCATCGTGGATTCCCTGGTGATTCTCCTATCGGCTCGAACTGCCCGCCTCCACAGGGAATCGCGCTATATTACCTCTCAGATGCAGAAGAAGGTAGCCATTTTCGGTTGTGCCGGCCAGCTCGGTGTGGAGCTTATGCGGGAGTTCAGTGCCCGCGGCGCGAAGGTCTCGGGGTGGGAGCGCAGTCACGTTGACATTACGTCCGCGCCGGCGGTGGAGGAGGCGGTTGCCTCGGTGGATCCGGAAATCGTGGTGAATGCGGCCGCCTATAATATGGTGGACGTCGCAGAGAACGAGCCGTATGCCGCGTTTCAGGCGAATGGCCTGGCGGTTCGGAACCTGGCCCTGGCCTCGCGTCAGTGCGGCGCCCAACTGGTTCACTTTTCCACCGACTATGTCTTTGATGGCACGTCGGATAGGCCGTATGTTGAGACGGACGCCACGCACCCGCTGGGCGCGTATGCCGTTTCCAAGCTGGCCGGAGAACTCTACGCCCAGGCGTATCTGCCGAACCCGTTGGTGATCCGCACGTCGGGCGTTTTCGGTCCCGGCGGCCTGCGGACCGCACGCGGCAACTTCATTGAGCTGATGCTCCGGATGGCCGGGGAAGGGAAGACGATCCGTGTCGTGGAAGACCACGTCGCCAGCCCGACCTATGCCCCCGCGCTGGCGGCGCGGACCGTGGACATGGTGGAAAAGGGCGTCAGCGGCGTGATCCATTGCGGCGGCGGCACGCCGATCTCCTGGTACCGTTACGCGGAACTGATCTTCCGCGAGGCCGGGTTGACTCCGGAATTGAAGCCGACGACGGAGCGCGAGTACCGGACGCCGGCGCGCCGGCCGAAGTTCTCGCCGCTATCCAACGCGAAGATGGAGTCGCTGGGGATCGAGCCGATGCCTTCGCTGGAGACGGCGGTTCGCAGCTATCTCCAACTGCGTCAACGGATGCTGGCCAGCTAGCGGATCTCGCGGCGTGAGAACTCCCAGGTGCCGGCCAGGGACACAACGATAGCCCCCACGATCGAATAGACCAGCACGTCGTGCGTAGTGCCGGGCCTGGTCACGAGCAGGCGCGCGGGCAGGCACCAGGGCCAGAGCCGGCCATACTTGTCGGAATTGATCAGGATGAAGCTGATGATGGTGGCGGAGACCCCGACCCCAGTGGCAGCGGCAAAGCTCCGCAGGCGAAGGCTGATGAAATGGTGGATGGTGACGACCAGCAGGGAAGCCAGGATGGTGAGCCCGGCGTCGTGGAAGAACAGCGCGTACGGGATGGGATCGGGGAAGAGCAGGCGGGGTTCGAGCGCCCGGAGCACCACGCCATTGAGCAAGGCGCCGGCGGTGAGGAACAGCGAACTGACCACGACCATCAGGCAGGGAATGATGAGCTTCGACCAGTAGATGGCCCAGCGGGGCACCGGCATGGCGAGCAGGCTGCGCCAGCGATCTTCTGAATGTTCCAGCCCCGCCAGCAGCGCGGTCTGCAGCGTGACATACAGCGGCAGCATGAGCACGCCCCACAGGCTGAACGAGTTGCGGTGCAGAAGGTCCCAGAGCGGCTGCTGCTTCTTCGCGAAGAAGTCGACGCGCTCGTGGAACATCAGGAACTCCAGGGCCAGGATCAGGCCCGGCGCCAGGAAGACCAGCCAGAAGGCAAGGGTGCGGCGCAGTTTCAGGAGCTCGGCGGCAAAGGTGCGCAGAAAGATGGTCATGGGATTCAGGCCGGCTGGGTCAAGTCGAAGAACATCTCTTCCAGGGTGGGTTGATGGTTGTTGATGAGGTAGACGGCGAAGCCGCGCTCGACGAGGAAGCGGTTGATCTGGACAGTGGAGTCGCGGTCCATGGCTGGGAGTTCCACGGCGTTCTGTTCCCGGGTCACGGCGGGCCAGCCTTGCTGACGGAGAAGCTCCGCCGCGATCTCGGGGCGGTCGAGTCCGATGCGCAGCGCGGCCTGGCGGCGTGCGCGGAGCTCCTCGGGCGAGCCCTGGAATTGCAGTTTGCCGGCGGCGATGATGCCGATGTGCGTGGCAATCTGGTCCACCTCGCTGAGCAGGTGGCTGGAGAGGAAGACCGAGACGCCATGGGCGACCGGCATATCCCTGAGCAGGTGCCGCATCTCCTGGATGCCGGCGGGATCGAGACCGTTGGTGGGTTCGTCGAGGATGATCAACTCGGGCCGGCCCAGCAGGGCCACGGCGAGGCCCAGCCTTTGCTTCATGCCCAGGGAGTAGGTCTTGACCTGACGGGCGCCGTCGCTGGAGAGGCCGACGATGTCCAACACGCGGGCTAGGTCGCTCGCCGGGGTTTGTTTGAGGAGACAGGCGTGGCGCAGGTTCTCGGCGCCGGTGAGATGCGGGTAAAGGGACGGCGCCTCGACCAGGGCTCCGATGCGGCGCAGGACGGCCAGCCGTTGCTGTTCCAGGGATGCCCCGAAGATCCGGATCTCTCCGCCATGGCCTCGGAGCAAGCCCAGCAGCATGCGGATCGTAGTCGTCTTCCCGGCGCCGTTGGGTCCGAGGAAGCCATATACCGAGCCTGCCGGGACTTGCAGGCTCAGCGAGTCGACCACCAGCCGGTCGCCAAAGCGGCGGGAGAGGCCACTCGTTTCAATCACCATTTCGTGCATCTAAATCGCAAGACGGGCGAATTGGCGAATTATTCCCGGCTTGGCCGATTTGCGGATTGGTAAGAGTTACCGGGCCAGTGCGGAGCAGGCGCCGTAACTCGAAGAAACCAAATTGAGATCCACAATGGCCAGGTTCCTGCATTAGGGTCTGTGCCATGAGAAAGAAGCCTTTGTTTGCCTGTGCCGCACTGAGCGCCTCCCTGCTGTTCACGGGTTGCGATCCCTCAGCGACGACGGCCGAGGCAGCTTCGCGGCCCCCCGCTCCGGTGGCGCAAAAGCCGGAGTTCACGCTGGTGACGGTGCAGCCCGGAACCAAACTGGCGGTTCGCCTGGATCACGCGATTACGACGGATCGGAACCGTCCTGGCGACCGTTTCACGGGCGTGCTGGTGGCGCCGGTGGTGGTGAATCAGCAAACGGTGATCCCCGAGGGCGCGAACGTCACGGGCCTGGTCAAACGGAGTGCATCTTCCGGCCGGTTCAAAGGCAACGCCGTGATCTCCCTGGCGATGACCAGCCTGGAGTGGAATGGCAAGACATACAACGTGACGTCGAACCCGGCTACGCGGTATAGCGGGGGTCACAAGAAAAGGAACTGGGCCATGATCGGAGGAGGATCCGGCGCCGGAGCATTGATCGGAGGCCTTGCCGCGGGCGGCGGCGGGGCGCTGATCGGAGCCGGCGCCGGGGCGGCGGCAGGTACCGTAGGTGCGGCCTTAACGGGGCGTAAGCAGGTACGTTTGCCGTCGGAGGCGCTAGTCAATTTCAGACTGGCGCAACCTCTCACCGTGCGGACAGAGGCGCGCAGCGGCGTCTCGCGGGATCAGGCGTAGGGTTCGGGCGGAACCCTGCGTCTGGTCCCGCCATGGGGACCGCATGGCGGTGAAGATGGGATGTGGGCCTGCTGCTACTGACTGGTGGATGAAGACGGGAAGAGATAGCTTTGATCCCACAAAACTGCGGGATGCTCTCCCCTTCGCCGCCGTGGCGAGAAACCACTTCAGAGAAGGCGCGTAGGGGGCTGCGGCCCGCTTCCTGCCAGTGGCGGTTCGTGACGGGGTGGCGACCCCTCCCTGACGGTCGGGGTTCGTTGCCGCTTGTTTCGCGTCGGCGGCCGGAGGGCCAGTCGTGACTCTCTTGAGAGTCAGGCGGGTGGGTGGGTGGCGATGAGCCTCCTGGTGGTCGACCAGGGGGGCCGCCGTCCCACGTACTGCGGTCCAGCCCGGGCACATTCCTGTTCCCATTCTCAGGAAAACCGGCTCGCCTCAGCGTTATCATGAGATAAATGCGTCTGCTTCTGCTGATATTGCTCGCGGCGTCGGCCGGTGCGCAAAGCGTTGAGTTTTACACTATTAAGGAAGGCGTACTCCAGGAACGCCTGCGCCTCGCCCACCCCAAAAACCCGGAACGTTATCAGCGCCTCAAAACACTCTTTTCCCAGTCCGGCTGTGCTGGCGACTCTCTCCGTGAACAAAAAGTGGGTGGCTCGAAGGAGCCCAATCTGATCTGCGGGCTGCCCGGTTCTGGAGACCGCCCCCGCAAGATTATCGTCGGCGCACACTTTGATGCCGTAGGCGGCGACGGCATCATCGATAACTGGTCCGGTGCCGTGCTGCTGCCCTCTCTGTATGAATTCGCGGGCCGCGCCAAACCCCGGCACGACTTCGAATTCATTGGTTTCGCCGCGGAAGAAAAGGGACTGTACGGCTCCAAAACCTACGTGAAGTCGATTCCCAAGGACGAGCGCAGCCGGATTGCGGCGGTCATCATCATCGACTCAATCGGACTCACGTCGACCAAATGCTGGGTGAACGGCTCCACGAAGGAACTCGTCCAGGATGCCTTCAAGGTCGCCCAGGCTCTGAAGCTCGACTTCCGGGGCGTCAACGTCGAGGGGGTCGGCACGACGGACTCCCAACCCTTCAAGGACAATCACATTCCGGTCCTCTGCCTGCATTCGGTCACGCAGGAGACCTGGAACGTCATCAACGGCAGCCGGGATGTGTGGTCGGCCGTGTCGTGGAAAGACTACTACGACACGCATCGTCTCATCTCAGCCCTCATTCGCTACCTGGACCAGACGTTGCCGTAGGACGGGCGTTCCTGGACTCCCGCTTCCAATCGCCACATCCGGCCGTGGTAGCATCTCGATCGCGATGCCACGCGGAGATTATGGTTACGACGCCCCTTGTGCCTTGGCGATTTTTGGAAGTCTGGCGGCTGTCAGCGGTGTGGGCGCGGCCGTCGCCTGGTGGCGCATGCCGCCGCATGCCGCGGGGCCGATCACGCTGTATTTCGTGCTGTTCCTGATCAACAGCGCCAGCTTTTACTACACCACTCGGCATGGCAAGTTCCGGGAGTGGGAACGCATTCTGGAGCGTGTTGAGCTGCATGGCGGCGAGAGAGTGCTCGATTTAGGTTGTGGCCGCGGCGCGGTACTGGTCGCCGTGGCTCGCAGGTTGACCACAGGCCGGGTGACCGGTGTGGATATCTGGAGTACGAAGGACCAGTCGGGCAACAGCAAGGACGTCACGCTGCGAAACGCTTCGCTGGAAGGCGTGAGCGACCGGGTGCAGATCGAGACGGGGGACATGCGGAACCTTCCTTTTCCGGATGCGACCTTTGACCTCGTGGTTTCGAGCCTGGCGATCCACAACATTCGATCGGATGCCGACCGCCGGCGGGCGATCGCGGAAGGCTACCGGGTGATCAAACCCGGAGGCCGGATGGTGATCGCCGATATCCGGGCTACCCGGACCTATGCGGATGCCTTGCGGAACCTGGGGGCGTTGGAGGTACGGCGCCAACGGTTGGGCTGGCGATTCTGGTGGGGGAATCCGGTGGCCGCCACTACGCTCCTCACGGCGTCCAAGCCCGGGCTCTGAGCGGCAAGGAGGCGATGAAAAGGGGATGAGATGGCTTTGATCCCTCAAAATCAAAGGATTCCCGGCCGTTTCCACTCATTAAAGAAAGAGCCCTCCGGCGGAGGTACGGAGATTCGAGAGTCAAAGATCAGCAGGATGCGGGGAGACCCCTGGATCCGGCGTGGCCATTCTAGTCCCTCCTGCCTCGCTCTGGAGGCGAATCGGCCTGCAAGTGATTGAAAGGGAATAGCGAAAAAAAGTCGAACCGTGGGGACGGTTAAGAGATCAAGGTTCTTGAGAACCGTGACTGGACGACTGAGACGGCGTTGCACGCCTCCAACCTTGGGTCCTGTCGCGCATTCGGTTGCAGGCCGGCGACCCCGCTTCGGCCGCAGGCCGCAGAGGGGGTGGGCGGTGAGAGATCCAACAACAGCCCCTCTGCACGAACGAGACGCTCGAAAAACGGCGAAGGACGTGCGGCTCCCTGTTGACGTGCAGCAGACGGACGCGGGATGGGTTTGGGCGGGGGGGCGTGTGGCTCCTGCCCGCCCGTTTGTTTCGGCCTCGGAGGGGCAGATCCAGGGGCTTGCAGTGGCCTGCGCCGCGTTTGGCTTGATGCGTTCCAGTGGCACTCTTGATGGTTGGAATCAGGCTGGCCTGGGTCCAATTGCTTGAACTGGGTAGGCGGCATGGTGTTGACGCCACGTCACTTATGCGTCTTGCAAGGCGACCAGCCGGCTCCAGTCAGCATATGCCAAAACCCTCGAGAAGTGTTCGGAGCTGTCTGTAAGCTCTGTTCGTTCAATTGCTTACGAGCTTGGTCGGGTCAGGCTGGGGCCTTTCACAATAGCCATCCACGACCGCATCACTGGTGTGGTCACCGAGGCCGCCGTCTTCGTTGCCGTGCGTCGCGACTCCACCAACACCTTCGTTGAGGCCGCCGCTTCTCAGAGGCTCGCCGACTCGATCGGCTCACACATCCGTACCCGGGAGTTCTTCTACGGCGTGCCGGAAATCATGGTGTCGGACAGTCTCAAAGCAGCCGTCACAAATCCGACTCGCTTAGCTTGACTTAAGGCGCTAAAAAGAAGGACCTCACACGGGATGGCGAAATTGAGATCAAACCAAGATCCATCAGCCCGAAGGTGATATGGCGCCACCTCGGATTCTCAGCCGAAATGACGTTGGGTCCGGGCCACTCTCCCGAAGAGTCCCACCACTTCACGGGGATCTGTTCCGCCATTCACTTACCCGGGCAGCTGTCATTGTGAATCTGCGCCCAGCGGCCTGGCAAACGCTCAAATAGCCTTGTGAGTCACAAAGTCGTGGCTTGCTGCGCAGAAGTTGAGATAGACTCAACTGGGAAAAGGAAACCGTCGCGGCGGGGACGGCCATCACCGACGGCCCCCTACATATGCGTACGGGCGGTAATGCCGTATACGGCTCCCACCTCGGATGCCTGGCTCAAAGCTAACCTCGGGATAGGGATGGTATGACCGGGGCCGGGGCAACCAATGTTGAAAGAGCCGAGTCATTCGTTCTGCGCTTATTCGGTATTTCTGCCTGCGCCGTTTCAGCGCATGCCACGAGAGGCGTCAGATCCGTTCACGAAACCGGTGGAGGCTCGCCCAGTTTCCCGGCACCGAATGATATTGGCAAGACCCTTCGACCACACGCTCCAGCCACCCGTTTCGTGCGGCGCCACCTCGCGCTTCCGCGCTCGAATACCTGATCGCTATGCCGCCGGAAGCCGATTCCCTGGCTGACCTGTTGCGTCGTGTCTACGGCCTGTCCGCTCAGTACTTCGATGCCCGCCGCATGCGCTACGGCCACCTTGGCAGAGCCGGTTTTTCTCCCGTCCTAGGGCATTGTCCAACCAGTAGACGGCCCTCCATTATGTGGAGTCCAACCCGAACCGCGCTGGCTTGGTGCAACAGCCAGTGGACTACGAAGGGTCCAGCGCGGAAGCCCATTTCGGCGGTCACGGCTGGCGCCGCGTCCTCGATACGGACTTCTTCGGGCGTTTCAGAGGCGTCGAGAATGGGCGACTCCTCTTTGGGGCGCCAGTGACAGAATCAGACTGCCAGGTCCTCCGCACGCCCACGTTTGCGGAGCAACCCTTTGCGGAAGACGTATTTCGGGTGAACCCCCGGCCGCCGACAGGCGCGGAAGGAGCCTACCCGACACCAGCAGGACGACAAGCGCAGGCTGGCGCGCGTCTTGGTGGCAGGTTCAGATTGGTACGGCATCGCCGATCACCATCTGACCAATGGCAGGAAACATGGCAGAAATGGCCTGGATCACGAGCGGACAACTGGCGGGGGGCCGAGTCCGGCCGTCCCCAATACCCCGAGTCAGGCCACCTCCAATGCCCCAACACCATTCCATTGACCGAACCGATTCAAATCCGGCGGGCTCGATTCTTGCAAGTTATCGAAAGATTTGCTCGGGATTCAATTTAGAGTTCCGCAAGAGAACCCCCAAATGTACGACAGCGTGTACAATGGCGTGACGGGCAGTGCGCCGATGTTTACGCACACCCGTTTACACTTTTGTATCGGAGTGACCAATATGCAGCTGCCTAACCGGCAGGAAGCCTTTCATCGGGCCGGAAGAGTGCGCTTGATGATTTCCTTGGCGGTTTTGAGTTGCGCGCTCGCCGCGCCTGCCGCCGGAGCCGCCATCAGTTGGAATGCGGCCTACTTCAACGATGCCGGATTGAGCGCGGGGGATTATGGCAAGTTTCAGTCCACAATCAACACCGCCCTGAATTACTATTCGACGAAGTTCCAAAGCCCGAATGCGGTGACGGTGAATATCGAGTTCCATGCAGGGACGACGGGCCTGGGCACCACAAACTCCTACAGCAACACCATCACCTACGCTGCTTACCGTTCCGCTTTGGCCAGTACGGGTACGTCGGCCAACGACGCGACCGTGCTGAGCACGCTGCCCGGGACGGCCGCCAACCCCGTAAACGGTAATACCGACATGGACCTTTCCCTGCCGCTGCTTCGAGCGTTGGGATTCTCCGAAGGCAATCTTGCCGTGCCGTGGGACGCCAGTGTCGATCTCAATGTGGGCTTGATGACCCTTGACCGGTCCGGCGCAATGATTCCGGGGTCCTATGATCTGCTTCAGGTCACTTATCATGAACTCAACGAAGTGATGGGCTTTTTGACCGCCCTGAATGGAGTGCCGAACAGTCCGGTGACTGTCCCCTCCGGCCCGATCCAGACCGCCGACCTGTTCCGCTTCTCCGCACCGGGGGTGCGCACTTTCACTTCCGATCCGAATCAACCAGCCTATTTCTCGATCAATAATGGGGTTACGCTGCTAGCGAATTATAACGTCAGTGATGGCGGCGACCGGCAAGACTTCAACGGTTCGCCGTCTCCGAGCGTGCAGGACGCGTTCAGTACCCCCGATATCCGGCTGAACAACGGCCTGGCCGAGGAGACGTTCCTGGATGCCATCGGTTATAACGTGGCACCCTCGGCGGTACCGGAACCCAGCACGTTCGCGATGCTCGGGCTGGGCGGTGTGTTCCTCGTGATCGCGCGCCGGCGGCGTGGCAACCAGTAAAGATCCCCGGCTCTGCCAGGGATGAGCCAGCGTGAAGGGTTCAATGTGAATGAACGGGGCTGAGCGATCAGCCCCGTTTGTTTTCCCCGGGCAGGCGCGATGGGGCGCGGAGGTCCATCCTGAACACCGCCGGGCGGCCCGATGAGGATTTCGAGCAGGCCGATATTTGCATTGAACCCCACCTATCCGCAGCCAAGTCCGATCCCTCAATAAACGGATTCCGGACCTGTGATCGGGAACGACCCGTTCTCCCCCCTTTCTTCCCTGCAGGACTGGCTCCTCGTGGACTACCTGGCTCGCTTGGCCGCAAACGCCGTCGATGCCCAGGATCCCCGCCCCATCCTGGGCACCCATGGCCGCAAGGAGGGCCGCCTGGCCTCCGGTGGCCTGCGCGTGGCTGAGGTCCGCGCATTGCTAGAGTGGAAAGTCCATGGAATGGTATGAAGCCGAAGTGCGGGCGCTGGAACAAGCGAGAAAGCCCCAGCGCTCACCCCTGCATCCAGTAGTCTTTTATGGCAGTTCCAGTCTCCGGCTTTGGGACTCACTCGCGTCTGATCTGGGAGAGCCTGACACGCTGAACCTGGCATTTGGGGGCTCCACCCTGGCGGCGTGTGTCCATTTCTTTGACCGGCTGATCACGCCGCTGGACCCTGCGTCCCTGGTCGTGTATGCGGGAGACAACGATCTTGGAGACGGCCGCAAGCCGGAAGAGGTGCTGCAATCCTTCGTGGAGCTTGCGGGCAAAGTAGCGCGGTTGGCCCGAGGGATGCCGTTCGGGTTTATTTCGATTAAGCCCAGTCCGGCGCGGGTCGACATCCTGGACCGGATCCGGCTGACGAATGCCTGGATACGCGAGGAGATTGAGCGGATTCCTGACGCCTATATGATCGATGTCTTTCCACCGATGCTGGACAGCAAAGGCGTTCCGCGCCGCGAGTTGTTCCTGGAAGACGGACTTCACATGAACCGCGCCGGGTATCTGTTGTGGCTGGAGGTGCTCGAACCATACCGCCACAGGATATTCACCAGGGGCTAGCAGCCGATTCATACGGACCAACTACCCTGGTCCGGGGATGAACCGGGAGTATCACAAATGGTTCAGCACGCGGCTCCAGCGCGAGATGGAGTTGCTGGTTTTCGGCCATGCGGGCGCCCGGGTGCTGATCTTCCCAACCAGGGAGGGCCGGTTCTTCGACTATGAGAACTGGGGGCTCGTCGCTGCGTTGCAGCATCACCTCTCCAACGGCTGGCTGCAGCTTTTCTGCGTAGATAGCATCGACTCGGAGAGTCTGTATGGCCGCTGGTCCCCTCCACCGACTCGCATCGCCAGACACAAGCAGTATGAGGAGTACATCCTCCGCGAGGTGGTGCCCTTCACGCAGTGGCGCAACCCGTCGCCGTTCCTGATCGGGCATGGTTGCAGCGTCGGCGCGTACCACGCCATCAACATCGCCTTCCGCCATCCGGAGCTCTTCGGCAAGGTCGTCGCCCTAAGCGGACGCTACGATCTCACCAAACCCGCGGGCACGTTCCCTGATCTGTTCGACGGCTACTACGACGAAGACATCTACTTCCACACACCGAATCACTTCCTGCCCAATCTCACGGATCAGGCCTATATCCATCGGCTGCGGCGCGTTGAGATCGTGCTGGCTGTGGGTGACGCGGATCCGTTCTACTCCAGCAATCAGGCGCTGAGCCGGGACCTGTGGGGCAAGGGCGTTTCGCATCAACTGGAGGTTTGGAATGGTGAGGCGCACCGGGCGCGATACTGGCGGCAGATGGTTCCGCTCTATATCTGACAGCTCATGCGATGCCCCGTGGACTGCAGGCGAGCCCGTGCCTGCGCCGTGTTGGGCCACGCCAGCCTGCCCCGCACTTTCCTAATAGGCACCGGCATCCTGGATGAATTGCGCGTAGAACTGGACGGCGCGCCGGAAATCGGCCGCCGGAATCCGCTCATTGGTGCCGTGCATCTGCTGCAGGGTCTCGCCCGTGGCGGGAATCGGGCTGAACCGCAGGAGATTCCGGGTGAGGGCCTGGTAGTGCCGTGCGTCAGTAGACCCGCTGGACAGCACAGGCACAAAGACTGCTTCCGGATAGACCCGGCCGAGGGAAGCCTGCAGCAGCTTCGCCGCCGGGTCAGCGGGATCGGCCAATGGCGGCGCCTCGTGGCTTTCGAGAATGCGGAGCTTCACCCTTGGGTCGGCAACGACATCAGACACGTGCTGCAGCACCATGCCGGCGGAGTCTCCGGGGAGAAGCCTGAAGTTCACAACGGCCCGGGCGCGCTGTGGCAGCATGTTCGGCTTAGGGCTGCCTTCGATGACGGTGGCGGCTCCGGTGGTCCGCAGTTGAGCGGCGCTGGACGGATTGTTCTTCATGATGCTGGTCACCAGCGGACTCGTCAGCCATAAGTTGCCCATGATGAAGCGCATGGGGAAGGACATCTCAGGCGCGGCGTAGTCGAAGGTCTGGCGCGCCGCACCCGACAGACGGGCAGGCAGTGGATGAGCCTCGAGCCGCGTGATGGCCTGGCTCAGGATGCCCACCGTGGTGTGGGCGGAAGGAGCACTGGAGTGGCCGCCCTCCCCTTCCACCAGCAGTTCCAGGTCGAGATAGCCTTTCTCGCCAATGGCTACCGCCGCGACCGGCGCAGCGACGCCGGGCAGGAGTCCGCTCGCCAGGAGACCGCCCTCGTCCAGGACCAATTCCGGCCGGACGCCGCGGGTCCGCAACAAGGTAGCGATGGCCTGTGCGCCGGTGCCTGTCAGTTCCTCGTCATGGCCAAAGGCGAAGTAGACGGTTCGACGAGGTTTGAAACCTCGGGCCAGCAACAACTCCGCCGCCTCGAGAATCCCGATGATGTTCACTTTGTCGTCGAGGGCGCCGCGCCCCCAGACCACGCCATCCTGGATCCGGCCTTCGAACGGAGGGACAGACCACCCGTGTGAGGGCCCGCCCTCTCCGGCAGGCACTACGTCCAGATGCCCCAGCAGGAGGATCGGGGGCGCGTCCGGCGAGGCCCCGTCCCAGCGGTAGAGCAGGCTGTACTGGTTGACCACTTCGACGGACAGAGCTGCGTGGGTCCTGGGATAGGTCTCGCGCAAGTAGCGATGGAGCCGCAGGAGTTGGCTGCCGTCGATCTTGGCGGGATCGTCGAAGGAAATCGTGGGAATGCGGATGGCTCCAGCGAGATGGGCGGGCGCCGAAGAAGTGTCGAGCGTCGTGAGCGCGGGTGTTCCGGCCGGCCGAACCTGCCTGGACTTGAGCAAGGCCGTCCGGCCGATGGCCAGGGCCAGAACGGCACACACGACCGGGACGCCGAGGAGGCCGATTCGCTTAGTCACCGCTTTCCGCCGTAGTGGGGACGAGAGGATTGCGCCGTTGAGGATCCCTCAACTGGCGGAAGCTCCCTGACAGGGCGACGCACAAGAAGTGAATTGCTCTTGCGCTGCGTGATTCAAGGTAATCCCATAAAGTTACGAAATTGAGAACATTCAGTGAATGTCTGGCGACCATTTGGCCCAGGTCAGTTATTTGCGGCGATTGCGTCAGGCTGACGGCATGACCCATGTGTCCAGGATACTGATTCGCACCAGCCTCGAAGGTCGCAACACCCGTAGAGACGCCCCGGCGGATGTTTGCCCACAGCGTGCGTAGCCCGCGATCATTGGCCGAATATTGCATTGCGTTCCACTTTTCCTATCGAACGATGCATCAGAGATTAATGCAGCTTAGTCAACTGGCAAAACCCGAGCTGGCCGCTACTTTCTAATCAGATGAGGATATTTTTTTCATAGCTCGGCAGTCTCATTGTAATCGATGTGTAATGGCTTCCCGATTCCAATGAAGTGTCATGTTTCTCCGTTCACTCGCTCCCAGTTGCCTCAAACTTCTCCTCTGCCTTGGCGCCGCACTTGCAGCAGCCGGGCAGCCCGCCAACGCACAAACCGGCAGTATCGCCGGGACGGTCACTGAACAGTCGAGAGGCACCGCCCTGGCGGGAGCGGATGTGGCGATTGAGGGGCGGTCCATCAAGACCACCACCGATGAATCCGGACAGTATGCACTGCTGGGGATCCCCGCGGGCAAGATCAAGGTCACGGTGACCTACCTCGGGCTGGACAGCAAGACGGAGGAAGTGACTGTTGCCGCGGGCCGGACCGAGAATCTGAATGTGGCGCTGGGCGCGACGATGAAGAGCTCGATGACCGTGGTGGGGGAGCCGATCCTGGAGGGCCAGGCGCGCGCGCTGAACGATCAGAAGAACTCGCTTAACCTGGTGAACGTTGTGGCCGCGGACCAGATCGGCAGTTTCCCCGACCCCAATGCCGCCGAGGCAACTCAGCGTATTCCCGGCATCATTGTGCAGAGGGACCAGGGGGAAGGCCGCTACGTGTTGATCCGCGGGACGGAGCCCCGACTGAGCGCCACGACCATCAACGGTGAGCGGATCGGCACGACCGAGAACACGACCCGGCAGATTCCCCTGGACACGATTCCGGCGGACCTGATGGGTGCGATTGAGGTCACGAAAGTCCTGACGCCGGACATGGAGGCGGACTCAATTGGCGGGCGAGTGAATCTGGTGACGAAGCGCGCTCCGGCGGTGCCTCAGGTGGGCCTGACGATCGCTTCGGGCTTCAACACGCTGGTGGGGCAGGACATCAAGGACTATAACGGCACCTACGGCCAGCGCCTGATGCACCAGAAGCTGGGGTTCATCGGTTCGGCCAATTTCTACCAGAACAATCGCGGGTCGCAGGATCTGGAGCCCAGCTACAACAACTCGGCGTTGGCCGGCCTGGATCTGCGCGACTACACGCTGACCAGGACCCGAGTGGGCGGCACGGGTGACCTGGACTTCCGTCCGAACGCGAACTCCACCTTGTTCGTGCGTGGATTGCGGACAGAGTATGAAGACAGTGAACAGCGGCACCGCTATCGCCAGATTGTGAGCAGCGGCCGCCTGGAGCGGTTGCTGCGCGACCGCTACCACGATTCCACGCAACTGGCGATCAGCGGAGGCGGCAACCACGTACTGCCGAACGGGTGGTTCCTCTCGTACCGCACCGCTTACTCCAAGGCGAACCTGGATACGCCCTACCGGCTGGAAGGGACCTTCCGTCAAACCGGCGTCACCTTCGCCCCGAACGTGACTGCGACTTCCATCGATCCCAACAACATCCAGGCGAATCCACAGAATGAGAACCTGGCGAATTTCAACTTCATCCAGGCGGCCATCCAGAACGATCGCGGCCGGGAGCGCAACGCCTCCGGCGGAGTGGACGTGATGGCGCCGACACGCTTTGGCGGCTTCACGGGCGCGGTGCTGAAGTTCGGGTTCAAGGTGCGAGACGCGGACCGGTCCCGCGAAGTCGATACTCTCACGCAGACGCCGGCGAAGGGGGTCACCCTGAAGCTGACGGATTACGCCAGCGGCAGCTACGCGCCTGCCGACAATTTCCTGGGCGGGCGCTATTCGGGCTTTGGCACGCTGTTTCCCGACAAGGACAAGCTGCGCGGGCTGAGCCACGGCGGGACGCTGGTGGACACGATCGGGGCCACTGGAGATGCGGGCAACTATACGGCCCACGAGCGGGTAACGGGCGCCTACGCAATGGAAGAGATCCAGATCGGCGAGCGCACGACGCTGGTTCCGGGCGTCCGGTTTGAACTCTCCGACGTCGCCTACGGGGCTCCTGTGTATCAGTTGGATTCGACCGGCAAGGTGCAATCCCGCACGCTGGCCAGCGGCAACAGGACCTACCTGAACGTGCTGCCGGGCCTGCATCTGCGCCATGAGGTTGCCACGGACACCGTGCTGCGCGCCTCGTTCTCGCGGACCCTGGCCCGGCCCAACTACAACGACCTGGCTCCGTTTGTGCTGCAGGATCCCTCGGCCCTGACCATCTCCCGCGGCAACTCCGACCTGAAGGTGACGACGTCCAACAACGTGGATCTGTCCCTCGAACACTACTTCAAGACGGTGGGCGTCGCGTCAGCGGGGTTCTTCTATAAGAACCTGGGCAACTACATCTACAACACGACGCTGCAGCAGACGATTGGCGGCGACATCTATCGTGTCAGCCAGCCGATCAATGGCGACACGGCGAACCTGTATGGATTCGAGACTTCGCTGGTGAGGCGGCTGGATTTCCTGCCGGGCGCGCTGAACGGGTTCGGGGTCTATGCCAACTACACCTACGTCCACTCCAGCGCGACGCTGCCCCGCGGCAACTTCGTGCTGCCGGGCCAGGCGAAGCACATGGGCAACGCCTCCCTCTCCTACGAGAAGAAGGGGCTGTCGACGCGTGTTTCCTTCAACTACCAGGGGCAATACCTGTTTGCCGTAGGCGGCACGGCCAAGGATGACAACTGGCTGGACAACCGGCTGGAGATCGACTTCTCCGTGAGCCAGCGGTTGACCAAGCACCTGCGGGTGTTCATCGATCTGCTCAACCTGGGCAACGAACCTTACCGGGTATACCTGGGCACGGACTCGAATCGTCCGATCCAGGAGGAGCGGTACAAGATCTGGGCCATCGCCGGCTTGAAGATCAACTTCTGATTCGCGGCCTCAGCGCACCACAAACTGTGGATCGATGGCTGCTTCCGCCAGGCGGCGGAACGCTGTCCAGGAGCACTCGTAGCCTTCGCCTGCTGTGCTGCAGCCGGGAAGGAATAAAGGCGCGCGCAGCGGCGGAGATTGGAGGGTCAGCGGCTGAGCCGCGTGCATCTGGTCGAGGCTCTGCACGGTGTAGAAGACCCGCACACGGGCCGGCTCGTTGCCCCGTCGGCGCAGCTCAAAGACCAGCGCTCCACCGGGGGGCGTGTCGTCCGGCGCGTAGCCGGGCAGGACCCAGTTCAGGCGCAGCAGTCCGGATAAGTTGGAGAGATTCGTGTCGTGGCCGACCAGGAAGAGGACCCTGGCGTGTGCACTGCCCAACGCGCCCTGGACCGGCTTCGCGTCGGCGGCCTGCTGCAGCGATGCGGCGATATGGAAGAGCAGGTTGGAGCCGCGAATGCTGGCGAGGTAGGGTGTTCTGCGAGCCAAGTCCGCATAGGCGGTATGCAGGGTGAGCACCTGCTGGAGATTATCGGCGTTGAGCCGGCCCCATCCCAGGTCGGATCCCGTGCGTCCATCGGTGTAGACAAGCAGGAGATTCTCTGTGAGCGTGGACGCGGTGCGCAGCGCCCCTGTCACATCGACGACGTTGTCTCCTTTGCCCGCCTTCACCGTAATGGGTTCATCGAGGGACAAGCGGGGGCGGCCGGCGCCGGATAGGATGTGTTGCATCTCAGCGAACGCCGGGGCGTGGGCCTGCAGCAGGGCGGCCGGGTTGCCGGCGATGCGGCCGAGCACCGCGCCCAGGGCGAGTTCGCGGTCGGGTTTGCCGGGCGTCATGCCGAACGGATTGAAGAGCGGGTCCTGCGCGTCTTTGCTTTCGGAACCGGTTTTGAGCCCGCAGCCGGGCGCCAGACCCTCGGCGAGCGCACGCCCGGTTTCCAGGGTTCTTTGATCGGTGTCCGCCCAGATGCCCAGGCTGGCGGTGTGCGCGCAGCCTTCCGTGGGCAGCAGGCCCTGCGCTCCGAAGTAGGCGCGGTAGTAGGCGCCGAACTGCCGCATCAGCAGGTAGCCGTGGGGCGTGAGTTCCGAAGGCTGGACATCCCACTTCGGCCAGGGCTGGGCGGAATACTGGTTGAGCTGCGCGGGCGTCCAACTCGGGGCGCGCACGCCGTGCCGGGTGACGACGATCGCATAGCGGAGATCAGGGGGCGCTGCCTCCTGTTGGGCCGTGGCGGCCAGGGCGGAGGCACAGACCAAGATGCTCAGGATTCTAAACTGCTGCTTTGACATGGGGACTCCGGAAGGGGGCGCGGCAGGCCGCGGCTTGTGGACAGGGCAGGAAGTAGATGGCGAATTCGTGATGGAAGCCTGTTGCCGGGGCGTGCCGGGCGGGGGACGCCGCAACAATAAGAAGCTGGCCGGCCGTGGGTTCCATGGCCGTCAGCGTGTACCCGCGGCGGCGATGATGTTGAGCCCGAGGGCGAAAAGTCCGGCTCCGATGAAGACGCAGACGGGCAGCGTCAGAACCCAGGCCAGCAGCAGGCTGCGCAAGGTTCCCATGTTCACTCCGGAGCGGTTCGCGAACATAGTGCCCGCCACTCCGGACGAGAGGACGTGCGTTGTACTCACCGGCAGCCCGAAGGCGTCCGCGGCGCCAATGGTCACCATGGCGACAATTTCGGCGGAGGCTCCCTGCGCATAGGATAGATGCTGCTTGCCGATCTTCTCCCCCACGGTGACGACGATGCGCTTCCAGCCAATCATGGTGCCGAGACCAAGGGCGACGGCCACGGCCAGTTTGACCCACCACGGGATGAAGCGCGTGGCCGGCCTCAGCGCGGCCTCATATCTCTTCCTGACGGCTTCCTTCGCGGGCTCGGCGAATTGTCCCAGCAGGCCGAGCTTGGTTACCGATTGCTCGATGAGATACAGATCCCGGCGCAAGGTGGCGCGCGCCTCGCGAGGCACCTCAGTGAATGTGCCCCGGCCGGTGAGCTGCGCCAGGACTTCCGCGTTCACCGCACGCAGGGCCGGCCGGGTCGTGGAGGCTGGGCGGTCGGTCGACCGGACAAACGCGGACAGTGTGCCACGGGCCTCTTCAGCGGAATCGGCGGCGGTGTCCCCGAGCGCCTGATCCAACGCCTGCGAGGCCGCCCGGAGCTCCTGAAGATCTGCTGCCGGCGCTTGCAGGTTCAGCGCAAAGGCGGCAGGCAGAACTCCTATGAGGATCAGCATGATAAGCCCCATGCCTTTTTGGCCGTCATTCGACCCATGAGCGAAGCTGACGCCGGTGCAGGTGCCCAGCAGCGTTGCCCGCACCCAGAACGGTGGCGCCTTGCCTGGCTCCGCCGAGCGAAACATCTCCGGCCGCTTGATGAGGCGCTTCAGCAGCACCAGTAGCAGCGCCGCCAGTCCGAATCCGAGCACCGGGGAGATGAGTAGGGAAGCAAACACTTCATACGCCTGGCCCCAATTCACGCCTTCGCCAAAAACGCGGCTGTGCGCGAAGACGGAGTTCGCGAGGCCCACGCCCAGGATGGAACCGATCAACGCATGCGAACTCGACGCGGGCAGACCGAAGTACCAGGTTCCGAGATTCCAGACCATCGCCGATGTCAGCAGGGAGAAGACCATGGCGAAGCCAGCGGCTGAGCCGACATTCAGGACCAGTTCCACGGGTAGCAAGGAGACAACGCCGAAGGCCACCGCACCCGAGGAGGTGAGTACCCCAATCAGGTTCCAGAGACCGGACCAGACCACGGCCTGCATGGGCTTCAGCGAATGGGTATAGATGACGGTGGCCACCGCGTTCGCCGTATCGTGAAACCCGTTCACAAACTCGAAGGCAAGGGCCAAGCCGAGAGCGAAAAGCAGGATGATGCCAGCATGGAGCTGCAGTACTTCGCCGAAAAGAGACACCGAGGAAACTCCCCCGCCGCATGCGGCCGCTGAGATGGCCGATCTCCGAGTTTATCGGTTCCATGTTTCAAAACAGCAACGGATGGATGATTCGCCCGCAAGACGGTTGGTTGTGGATCGCGCCGCGCGCACGCTTGAGGGGCCGATTCCAGCTCTCGGAGCAACATCGGCCGGGCGGCTAGTTCGAGGCGGCCGCGGCTGACAGGGGCTGCACGTCGTAGCGGAGCCGCACGGCGGCAATGACCTCTCCGCGATGCCGCTCACAGCAGGCGACCAACAGTTGCTTCGCCTCGGTTCGTTGAATTACCGTGCAGACCACGAGGACGGTTGCCGTCTCTTCGCAACCTGGGGATTGGCAGATCACGGAAGGTTCACACAGCGCCTTTATGTGCATTGGGTGTCCTGCCGCTATACTACGCCGCGCGAGGCGCACAGGCTGCCCAGGTTATGTTTTAACTCGTCCCTGGGGCTTCGGTTCGGGAGTGCCCTTCGAAGAGGAGTCGGCCTATTGTCCGGCTTTGAATTCGAAGCTGTCGATGACGCGTCCGTCGATGCCGAGCGCCTCGCCCACGGCGCGTTTGCCCACGACTCGAATCCGGACGAAGTTCTCGGTCTTTTCGACTTTCCGGGTGATGTAGGCCGGAGGCATATCCACGTTGTAAAGAGGAGCGCCGCCGCCTCCGGTGGTGATGTATTGGATGCCCTGCTTTTCGAAACGTTGATAGTTGTGATCATGCCCATTGAGCATGGCGGTCACCTTGTACTTCTCCATCATGGGCACCAGCGCCGTCATGTGGGCATTGTCACCCTGCCGGTTGCTGACCGCCGTGAATGGGGGGTGATGTCCGGCGACGAACCTGAAGTCGGCGCCCTGGTTGCGGATCAGATCCTGTTCCAACCACGCCACCTGCTCCTTCCAGTAGCGATCCTGGGCTTCGGTGCCTTGTCCGGCGTTGCGAATGTCCGTGTTGAGGACGGAAAAGTGTGCGTTCCCGTAGTTGAAAGAATAGTACCCGTTCTTGACGTCGAGGAACTCGTAGAACTGAGGGTCATTCTTCTCGTGGTTCCCGAGTGACGGATAGAACGCGGTTTTCGAGAGCAGGGGCGCCTCTATCTGGAAGAACTTCGGCCAGAGCGCCGTATCCGCGCCGTCCGCCACGAGGTCGCCGGTGTGGAGGACGAAGTCGGGGTCGGACTTCTGGGCGCGTGCGATCACCTGTGCGTGGACGTCATCCCTGGTGCGAACATCGCCATAAACAACGAAGGTGAACGCAGGCGCGGCGTCGGTCGAGGTCTTGGCCGAGGTAGGCGCCGGGGGCGTCTTGAAGTGCCCCTTTCCGGCGGGCGTGGAGTAGTAATACGTGGTTCCGGCCTTCAGTCCCGTGTAGACGGTCTTGCGCACCTGAACGGTCCTGGCGCTGAGGCTCAAGCCGGACGGGGACTCTCCCAGCGTAGATTGAGAGTCGCTCACCAACCAGATCACGGTCGCGGTCCTGGGGCCAAGGTTGACGACAGCGGGGCCGCCGACAACTTCCTGCGCCCTGCCCAGGCTGGCCAGTTGACCCGCGCACAGCGCGAAGGCGAGTAGTGGTGTCTTTGTCATTCGATTCTCCCTCGTCAAGATGCATCAATCGGGAGAATACTCGTGCCTGCCCGCCACGCTGTCGCGCGATGCGCCCGCAATTCCCTCATCCGATGAGACACATCGGAGTATGACGTATCCAGGTGAAACTGAGATGAATCGGTGTGGCGGGTCAGGGGGCACGCCATCAGAGGTTGGCAGACCGGCCGTCGCGGTCAAGGCCGCCGGATAGGTAGAGGGCGGGTATTGGCGGCAGGGGGAAGGAAACCGGAAGAGATGGCTTTGATCCCTCAGCAGCGATGGATTGTGAGGGCCGCGGGCTGGTTGGCCTTAGGCCTGTGAGTTCGCCTTTGTGTTGCTCCCTGGAGGAGAAGGAAACGGGAAGAGATGGCTTTGATCCCTCAGCAGCGATGGATTGTGAGGCCGTGGGCTGGTTAGCCTTAGGCCTGTGAGTTCGCCTTTGTGTTGGTCCTGGAGGAGAAGGAAACGGGAAGAGATGGCTTTGATCCCTCGGCAGCGGTGGATTGTGAGGGCCGCGGGCTGGCTGGCCTTAGGCCTGTGAGTTCGACTTTGCATTGGTCCCGGACGGGTAAAGAAACGGGAAGCAATCGCTTTGCCCGGCCTCAATCCAGTGAATTCGCTCCCTTCCCAGCCGTGGTGAGAGAGTCCTTCGGCGGAGGAGTGGAGATTCGAGAGTCAAAGATCGGCTGGAGGCGGACAGACCGCGAGATCCAGTGGGAGGAGTGTACGCCCACGTCCCAGGGCTGGAGGTCTGGGCGGTCCGCAAGTGATTGAAAACATGTAGCAAAAAGACTTGGAACCGCGGTGACGGCGGTCCCGGTGCCGCGCAATTCCGGTGTTTTCCGGGCGGTTCTGGTTGTTCGGACCGGTGGGCGCGTGTTGCGAATGAGAGGAACACCCTGGGGGGAATGGACCGGCTGAGCTCGCGGTGAGTGGTCTTCAATGGCTCGAAACGGGGTTCCGGTTGGCGGTCCTTCCCAGTGGGGATTGCGGTTGATTGGATATGTTTCCCTACCTCTTGTGCGATTGGGATCTCGGTTCCTGGCGGAGCTGGTCTTGGCTTATTCGCAGTAGACGCGGACTTTGGTGGCGTTGCCCGCGGAGCTGTCGACGTCTACGGTGAGGTCTTCGAGGTGGTCGATGAGTTCCTCGAGGTTTTCGGGCTTTATCTGCGAAAGGGTGAGAGGCACGCCGTGCCTGTTGAGCGCTTCGTCCAACTGCTGGTGGGCCTGGACGGGGATGAGGCTGGCCAGGCGCACGCCCGCACGGAGCAGTTGCATGGGGACGCGGACATTCACCGTGGTCTGGCCCTTCGTGCCGGTTGTTGACTCGTCGGCTTCGACCAGCACGCGCAGGTATTTGGCGCGGGATTTTACGATGGTGCCGCTGGCGCCGGAGTGTGCGCCGGCGGGTGGAGTGCGTTCGGGCTCAAGAGCGGCGATGAGGCGTTCGGCTACGCCGGTGGTGATCTTGCCCTCGGCGAGCATTTCCAGAATCTGGCGACGATTTTCGTTCATTGGATTCCTCCCGAAAGATGTTGGATGAAGGTGATGACTTGGTGCAGTGAACCATCCGCCAGCAAGACGCGTGACACATGCACGAGGGCGGCGAGGCCCTGGTGCGGGATCAGGATGAAAAATGTTGCTGCGACACAGGCAGCGAAGGTCACGAAGGCGTCGCGACCCGCGTTGCAGGCGATGAGGAGACGTTCTGCCTCGGCCGGAGTGATGCGGCCGAGAGCGACGAGCGAGAGGATGGCGTGGCGATCATTTCGCATGGCGGTTTCTAGAGGATGCGGACCACGACACGGGCCTGCTGGGTGCTGACGTGGACGTTGGTGCCGGGCAGGCTGCAGAGGATGGCCCAGAAGATGGCGATGACGCGCCAGATGCTAGTTCTGGCGGCGATGGAGAGGACGACAAGCGCCAGGAAGATGATGGGTGAGAGCAGGATGACCGGAATCCACAGGAGAAAAACGGGCAGCCACAGTTGGGGCCAGTGGAAGCCGGGGGTGTCGATGCCGAGGACGGCGAAGTTGGGAGTCACTTCAGGGCCTCCAGTGCGCGGATCGCTTCTTCGGCGGTGATTTCGCCGGCCCTGAGCCGCTCCAACACTTCCGCGCGGGATGGAGACGGATTGGTTTCAATGAACTGCAGTTGGCCGGAGATGCGGTTGAGCCGGGCCTTGATGGTGGGGTAGCTGACGCCGAAGGTTTGCTCCATCTCCTTGATGGAGCCGTGGGAACGAAGGAAGGCGACAACGAAGACCTGGTCTTCCAGGCTGAGACGGGCCAGTTCGGGGAGGGTGAACTGGCCTTCGACCGTGATCCCCTTATCCGGGATGCCGACCCGCTCAATGAGGAGCGGACTGCCCTGGGCGATGCGGAGCAAGTCCTGCCAGTCGGAGGTGGGTTTGGGTGGAGGCTTCATCGGGATGCGATTATTTCAACTTCTATGGATACAATAATTCAGTTTTTTAAGTCATGCAAGGATTTTTATTGATTTTGTTGATTGTGGGCCGGGCGGCGTGCGAGCGCGCCCTCGGAGACTTCGAGAGCTGGAGCTCGTCCCATTCGAGGCAGCGGACCGGGTGGAGTGCAAGGGGCGAGTGCCGGGCCCACGGCTGGGCGTGAAGCCGGCATGACGCTGGAAGGCCGTGGGTGGTGAGCGCACTTGATGAAGCGAGAGGCTATCGGACAGACTGGGCCCGGTTCCACCGGAGTGTGCGAGCAAGGGGGCGGGAAGCCAAATTACGTCGCGTCCACTGGGTTGGGGGCTGAAGTTGGGAGAGTCTTCGGTCAGGACGCGGGCCGGAATGCACTTGAGCGCAGGTGAGGAACCCGACCGGCTAGCAGCCTGTGGCGGAAGTCGCGCAGCCGCGTTCGCACCGCCGCCGGTACCAGAATGGCAGCCCAAGTGCAATTTCGAAGCCGCTCCGAAGAGAGTCGCCTTTTTCTGGGAGGAGGGCCGGCGGCGGAGCGAACCCGAAGGGCGACAAGGGGTTGCGGCCCATGGCAGTGTCGAGCCGGTCTCCGAGTGGCCGGCACTAGTTCGGCCGGCTCTTCGCGCCCTGGGCTCGCAAGCCCTTGCCGCGCGGCTAGCGGGACTTCCGCCACAGACTGCTAGAAGGGAGAATCTCCGGGCACCTAATAGGAAAGCGGAAGACGAAGAAAGCGGCTCCAAGTCACCCGCGCACCCAAACGCTCTTCGGCAAAATATGCCTAATTGCCGGGAATGCCGCCCTTTCTTCCGGGCGAAGTTGTTGAATTCCGGTGTGTGGCGAGGCGATTGCTAATTTCCCACGGTAGGAGGGCTGAACACACATGAAGATTGTGTTGTCTGTTCTGGCCAGTATTGCCGCCGCGATGGCGCAGATTCCAAATCCCACCGCGGCGCAGGCGTCACCGCCAGATTCTTCAGAGTCCGTCCCCATCTATCGCATTCGAGTCGTGTCGCGCACGACGAAGGCGATCAATTATCACCATCGGAAGGGAACCACCAGGATCGACTTCCGCGGAACCGAGTTGATGCCCGCTGCGCGAGGTGAGGCGACCGTGAAGAGCGAACTCGGCTCCACTAAAATTGAGACCCGCCTCGATCGTCTGACGGCCGCCAACCAGTTTGGCCCAGAGTACATGACCTATGTGATGTGGGCGATCACTCCGGAAGGCCGCGCCATCAACATCGGCGAGGTGGTCCTGGAAGGCGATGACGCGAAGCTGCTTTCCACGACCAATCTGCAGAGCTTCGCGCTCATTGTGACCGCCGAACCGTACTTCGCCGTGACTCAGCCGAGCGATGTCGTGGTCGCGGAGAATTTCGTCCGAAAGGACACCACGGGCACGATCCAGGATGTGGAGGCGAAGTACGAGCTTCTCAAACGCGGGCAATACGTCGCCGACCGGGGTAAGTACAAGCCGGTCCGGGTCGATCCGAAGGGCCCGCTGCAACTGGCCGAAGCGGAAAACGCCGTGGAGATCGCACGGCTGGCGGGCGCCGAGCAGTATGCGGCTGATACGTTCAACAAAGCGCGGATCGGATTGGAGAACGCCACGGGCCTGCTGAACCATGGGAACCACCGAAAGGAGTCGGAGACGAACGCGCGCGAAGCGGCGCAGATGGCCGAGGATGCGCGCATCATCACGATCCGGAAGATGAATGAAGAGGCCCAGGCCCTGCAGAAGGCGGAGGCGGAGCGAGCCGTCGAGCAGGCCAGCCTGGAACAGCAGCGCCGTGCCCAGGCCGATGCCGAGCGGGCGGCGGCGGAAGCGGCGAAACGGGAAGCCGACCTGGCTGCCGCGAGAGCCGAACGAGAGCGGGCCGCGGCTGACGCTGCCCGGGCCGCGGCCACGGAGCAGCAGAGACTTCTGGCCGCCCAGGCGGCGGAAGCCCGAGCGAGCGCGAGTGCGGCCGACCAGGCAAGGCTGCAGGCCGATCAGGCGCGCCTGCAGGCCGAGAAAGAGAAGGCTCAGTTGAGGGAACGGCTTCGCCAGCAACTGAACGCGGTCCTGGAGACCGAGGAGACGGCTCGCGGCCTGATCGTGAATATCGCTGACGTGCTCTTCGACTTTGACAAGTACGAACTGAAGCCGGGTGCCCGGGAGAAGATGGCCAAGGTCTCCGGCATCCTGCTCGCCTACCCAGGATTGAAGATCGAGTTGGAGGGGCACACTGATAGCGTCGGGAGTGAAGAATACAATCAAGTGCTGTCGGAGCGCCGCGCCAATTCGGTGCGCGCGTATTTGATCGGGCAGGGCGTGCCTGCCGATACGGTGAGTGCGGCTGGACTGGGGAAAGCCAATCCGGTCGCCTCGAATTCGAACGAGGCGGGGCGTTTGAAAAACCGCCGCGTGGAGATGGTGGTTTCGGGTGAGCCTATCGGCATTGTGGGCTCAAACTGACCTGAGCCGCCGGGCAGTTGAGGTGGTGAGCCTCGCTGCCCGGCGGGCTTGATTTGTGCGGGTGGGAGTGGTCGGTCGAGGGGCTTCTGGAGGGGGCTCGCGCCGACGAGAATCCACGCCGGCGAGGTGCAGAGCTGCCGATGAGTTATACTTGAATATAACTTGAGAGAGGCAGCCATGTACACAACCAGTCTGCGCAAGGTCGGCGGTTCGATTATGCTGGCGGTTCCGCCCGCACTGCTGGACCTTCTGCGCTTGCGGCCAGGCGTGAAAGTCGGCATTGCGGTGGAAGGCGGCCAACTGGTGGTGAAACCGCAATCGCGGCCCCGCTACACGCTGGATGAACTCCTTGCTCAATGCGATGCCAAGGCGGCGCGCAGCAAGGAAGACCGTGAGTGGGTCCGGGGCAAGGCGGCCGGCGGTGAACTGATCTGATGAAGCGCGGTGATATTTGGCTGGTTGGGCTCGATCCCTCGGAAAGGCACGAACAAAAAGGGCGGCGGCCCGTCCTGATCGTCTCGCCGGAGGCTTTCAACCGCCTGACAAAAGTGCCGGTGGTCCTGCCCATTACCAGCGGCGGAAGTTTTGTGCGAACAGCGGGTTTTGCGGTGTCGCTGTCGGGGGCAGGAACGCAGACCACGGGTGTTGTCCGCTGCGATCAACCCCGCGCGCTGGATCTGGGCGCACGCGGGGGGAAGCGGCTGGAGAGCGTGCCTGACGCGATTGTCGAGGAAGTGCTGGCGAGGCTGGCGCCGATATTCGACTGAGGTTCATCAGAGGGAATGGAGGGCGCGAGCGGCCAATTCCGGCCGTCTGTCCGCTTTCTCCCTTTCTGCTTTAGCCGGCCTATGGGCGTGAAGTGAACAAGGTCACCAGTCTCTCAAGAGATTCATCCCACCTGCTACAGCTTAGGGTGAATTGCGTGGATTGAAAGCCTGAACTCTCGGCACGAAAGACAACAAACTCTCCAAGCGGCACAAGCAGGAGCGCCCGTCCGTATTGATCAGTCACGATGACTTTGGTTCGTCCGCTCGGAGAGACTCCAGTCACTCGCGTATTCGGGACGGGCTTACCTTCGATTGATTGGACTCTCAGGTAGGCCGAGCAGGCATTTCGACCACCGCTACCGTCGCCACCCTTCAAGGTGTTCATGACCAGATTGCACGGCCAGTATGCCATTTATCGACCCGGGTTGTGTCACCTCACCCCAGCCTCGACCATCTGTTTGATTCGAGGTTTCCCTAGGTTTCAGGCGCCGGGACGCTGATCACCTCGCCGGTGGCGCACAAGCCTGAGGAGGGGACCTCCTGATCCGACATACCCCCTTTTTTGCCCAGCAATACTATGCTGGACATTCCAGAATTCCATGTTCTCGTTTGTAGACCAGCGCGGAGGTCCTCGCATCCCACACTCCTCGGCTCATTGCGCGAAGTTCGAACGCGGAGGCCGCCTGATGACCTTATTCGTGTAGGCTTCCGCGTGAAACTGGTGGTGAGTGGCCGATGGAGGAACTGTCGGTCTTTTGGCTGCTCCGAGAATGTGTGGGTGTGTGGGGCATGCGGAGTGAGATAGCGCGACGTCCCGGAGGCAAGGTTGATCTGTCAGACCTGAATCCGGAGCGGCTTGACGGTTGGGAGGAGTGGCCCCGTACAATCACGTGTTCGGCGGAATTTCGTTTTCACACCGATCCCGATTCCGAATCCGCTCATCGCATGGTTCCGGCCAATTGCCAACTGCTCTGAAGGGCTTCGGAACGAGGAATGGGTGAACCGCGCGTTCGATTGTCCAGCGCCGTCCGATCCTGGCTGCGATTGCCGGTCCGAGCCTAGCCGAAGGTGATCGGCATCACCTCGGAATGGTGATCGGCATAAGTTCGGAAACGTGATCGGTTTGAGATCGGAACTCAGATCGGCATCGCTGGCCGTCCGCAGTTAGGGACGTCTCCCGTCCGAACTCACGTCCATGCAAGGTGGCGACCCGTCCCAGTGGCCATTTCGATGGATTGAATTCGTACTTTGGAGTACGCTGCGGACGGAGGGAGGGCGTGATTGGGTCCAGTATGTTATTGCATCCAAGTCAGTTGATGGATGAGAAGAGGGCTGGCGGGCCACGGGAATTGGGGCGGTAAGGCCCCAGATAATGAGTTGGTCGAGACGATAAGTCTTTCTTTTTCCTTGGCTTGCAGAGAGGTGCACGTCAGGCTGTCCGAGCGCCGGGATAAACCGGCATGCAGTAGGGAATGCAAGAGTCCTACAGGAAGGGAGTAGCGAACCACCTGGCCTCGAGTCTTGCGGGGCGCGTCGCGAGGCGCGGACCGAAGCGTAGACAGAGGGATCAGTGGGCTGGGTATTGAGCTTCGAGAATGACCCTCTGGGATGCCGACCCTGTGGACAGAAGGGGAAGGCCATGCCGGAGCGGGCGCAAATCGCGAGTCCGTCTCCGGATCCCACGTAGTCGCAGACCCCAGGCACGCTGAGAAACTGCATGCACGAGAACCGGGAGACCTCATCGCCGGCTGCACGGCATCGGAGCAGTCCGGCCGGGAAAGGCGATAGCCACGAGACCGGCGTGAACGGCGGTGAGGAGTCGGATGGTGTCGTAGTACCGATGAAACCTTCGAACAAAGCGACGGAGCAACAGGCTGAAGCGGCGGAGAGGGTGGAGGGAAGGACGCCAACCAAGGAGAACACCGGGCAGGACCACATACCACCGGCACAGGACGGGTACGGTGTGTCACAGGGCCTGGCTGGTGTGCGCAAAGTGGCGAAGGGGAGGAAACAGGAACAGTTCACCACGCTGCTGCACCATCTGACCATCGATCTGCTGAGGCAAAGCTATCTGCAACTGCAGAAGAAAGCGGCACCGGGCGTGGATGGGACGACGTGGCAGCAGTACGGAGAGGGACTGGAGGAGCGGCTCGCCGATCTGAAGGACCGGATCCATCGTGGAACGTACCGGGCACAACCCTCAAGACGGATCTACATTCCGAAGGCCGACGGGCGGCAGCGTCCAATCGGCATCGCAGCCGTGGAGGACAAAGTCGTCCAACAGGCGGTGGTGATCATCCTCAACGAGATTTACGAGGAGGACTTTCGGGGATTCAGCTACGGGTTCCGGCCAGGGCGGAGCCCACACATGGCGCTGGATGCGCTGAGTGTGGGGATTCTGCGGAAGAAGGTGAACTGGATTTTGGACGCCGACATTCAGGGCTTTTTCGACCGGATGAGCCACGAATGGACGATGAAGTTTGTGCAACACCGGGTCGCCGATAAGCGCATTCTGCGCCTGATCCAGAAATGGTTGAAGGCGGGAGTAAGCGAGGACGGCGAGTGGTCGGAGACGGCAGTGGGTACTCCGCAAGGTTCGGTGATTTCACCGCTGCTGGCGAACGTGTATCTGCACTATGTCTTTGACTTGTGGGTAGAGGCCTGGCGGAAGAAGGCAGCGACCGGCGAGATGATCGTGGTCCGCTACGCCGACGATCTCGTGGTGGGGTTTGAGCATCGGACGGAAGCCGAGCAATTTCTCAGGCAGTTTGAGGAGCGGCTGGCAAAGTTTGGGCTGGAACTCCATAAGGAGAAAACGAGGCTGATCGAGTTTGGCAGGTTTGCTCAGGCGAACCGGCGACAACGGGGGGAGGGCGAACCAGAGAGCTTCGCGTTCCTGGGCTTCACGCATCGCTGCGGGCGGTCCAGTCGCGGCCACTATACGATCTGGCGGCAGACGGTGAGGAAGCGGCTGGAAGCGAAGCTGCAGCAAATCAAGCAGACGCTTCGAGCGCGGATGCACGAGCCGGTGCCGCACGTCGGCGAGTGGCTGGAGCGTGTAGTCGAAGGGTTCAACCAATACCACGCGGTCCCGGGCAACTGGGCGAGCCTGCACCGGTTTCGCGAACGAATCGGGCGCCTGTGGTGGCACGTTCTGAAACGGCGCAGCCAAAAAGGCCGACTGGGCGCAGACCGGATGACTCGACTCTTCCAACGCTGGTTGCCCCGGCCCCGGTTGTACCATCCCTATCCCGAGGTTCGCTTTGACGACAGGCATCCGAGGTAGGAGCCGTATGCGGTAATACCGCCCGTACGGATCTGTGCGGGGGGCAGCCAGTGATGGCCGTCCCTACCGCGACCGCTTCCGGATCCTTTGGGCCGGGCGACCAGCGATCCACGATCTGGTAGTGACCGTCACTGACGCCTTCGAGAATCCACTGTGCTCCGTCGAGTCCACCTGGTTGGCGGTGAGTCTCCAGTTCCCAGAAGTGGGTTACGACGATCTGGCTTAGGAAGTGTGTCGTCAGTTGTTTCCCTACTGGCTTGCTCTCATTTCGGATCAAGCTTCCGGGTTCGTAACCGCCCGCTCCGCCCGTGATCTTCGTGACTAACTTGCCGGTGCGGTCGTGCTCGATGATGAGCCTGACGGATACGGGATGGTGAAAGCTGCGAAGCCAGAGGAAACGATAGACCGTCGCGTGCGAATCGCTCCGCGACAAAGCCCAGAGCGAGGGCTCGTCCAGCGCTTTCAAGTGCTTGGTATACCAATTCGTCCGAAAAGTGTCGCCTTTCGGATCGCAGTCCAGGGCTCCCAGCGGAAAGTATTGGGCCGGGGCGAATGCTCTCTCCGGATCGGGCCTTCCCCCGCAGGGAGAGGTCTTTTGGGGCTCCGGGGTCCGGGGAGTGATCGTCTGAGGAGGTTCTGAACTCTTCGATCCCGAATTAGTTTGGGTATAGGTCCGGAGGGAGCGGTTCGGGAATCGATTGGCCATCAGCCAAAACCCGGTTGCAAGACAGGCCGCGAGTCCTGTCCACCCAGCCAGCCGCCGCCTTCTCTGCATCGTCGCTGCTCATCATAGCGCTGGGGGAACTGGCCGCGCTGACGACTTCGAAAGCTGCCACTGGTATGGGTCTCTCGTCCGAACTCGCGTCCCTGCAAGGGGGCGACCCGTCCCAGTGGCCATTTCGATGGATTGAATACGTACTGTAGAGTACGTTGAGGTCGGAGGGCGGGTGCGGTTGGTTCCTGTATGTTATTGCAGTCAAGTTGGTTGTTGGACGAGAAGAGGACTGTCGGGCTGCGGGACTTGGGGCGGTAAAACGCCACATGGTGAGTGGGTCGAGACGATAAGTCTTTTCTTTTTCTGCGGATTACAGAAAGGTGCACGTCAGGGATGTCCCGCTTCTGGGGCACTGGCTGAACAGTTGCCCGCGGGACCCTTCCATTCCGCGGTGCCGGTTCTCGACCCACGTCGTCAGGCGCGCCAAACCGTCTATATCCTCATTTATGAGTGGTAATCCCGTGGCGCGCTCCACAGTGGCGTACTCGATACCATACAGGCGATTGTTCGTCTAGTGTGTTCCGGGCATACTCAAGGCATGGAGTACAAGATCCGGACCCAACCCGAGGAATGGGCCTGCACCAAGTTCTGCAGAATCAGTCTCGATGATGATTCGATCGCGGAGTTTATGCTCTGGCTGTGTGACCGTTCCAGGGAACAGACCACCGCACGACTGAAGGCCCATTCTGAGGATGAGGCCGTCTGGTATGACCCGGTCGAGAGCATGTGGACCTGGGATGCTCCCCGCCACCGCGCGACAATGTTGTTGTGGCGTCTGGTGAACGGGAACGCTACGGCCGAAGACTTTCACCAGAGGTTCTGCTTCCCTACACCGCTAGAGGCACGCGACTGCGGGCACATGGTCGCGCCGATCCAGGAGCGGCTGAAATGGGTGATGGAGGGTCTTTTCAGCCGCAAGGCGGAGGATGATCGCCTCGGCCAGGGCGATTGGGGCGAACGCTGGTGGTTGCCGGAGAAACAATCGGCTTTCGTTCGGGAACAGCTCGCAAAGACCCATGCCGCGCTCATTGAACAGTCTTCCGATTACGAGGACGCGGTGAGCTTCGGCCTCTCCTATTTTGTCCGTCACACTGTGCAGGCGATGCCGGTGCCGTCACCCGATCCGCAGCGCATCTATGTCGGTCAGCGCCGCGGCCCTTATGGCCGAGTGTTTGTGTGGGTCCAGGATGCGCAAGGCAATCGGTATCCCCTACCACATGCCGACAGCCCATACCGCGAGGCGGAAGGCACCGGATTTGGATGGGGCTATGGCGGCCATGGACCGAGTTCCCTGACAAAATGCATTCTCGCCGATGCCCTTGATGGTGATCTCACCCTTGCGGAAGAACTCGATTTCAGGGAAGACGGCTTCTTCGAGAAATTCATTCTCAACTATCCGCACGACGAAGACCTGAGCATTTCGAGGACCTCGGTAATGGAATGGCTTGCCACGGTGGAAAAGCTTGCCCTCTTTGAGGAACGAAGGAAATCCGTCGAGGAGCGCCTCGCGAAGTATGAAAGTTCTGTTGCGGAGCGGCTTGATTTGCTGGCCAGGATTCAACAGACCGGCGGATTACGCTCGCAGCGCTTCGACATCGTGCCGGAGAACTTCGAGGCGGCCCTTTATCTCGACCTTATGCGGATGCTAGACAGCGGTGCGATCGCCCTTCGCTGCTCTGGTTGTGGCATGCCGATACCCTACGATCACTCCGGCCGCGCGAACAAGCAGCGCGCCCGCTCGAAGAAGGGCGACCCTATCTACCATCCCGACTGCTTCGCCGAGGCTGGCCGAGCGCGGAAGAAAGCCTACTGGCAACGCCGCTCGAGTTCACCAAAGTTCCGCGAGGCGGAGAAGCGGCGCGCCCGCGAATATCGCAAGCTATCGTAACGACACGAGCAAGGAGAAGAACCTATGATGCGGCACATGCAGAAGGCCGGTGTGGAACCGGCAAACACCATCACCGAAGTGACCCGGCGGGCCATCATGGATTACCTGTCAGTAGGCCGCCACTGGTCCGGCACCATCCAGGAGGACGAGTTCCTGGGGCGCATTTACGATCTCAAGCGCATGCCCAGCTCCGATTACCGGCCCGAGTACGACAGCGCGGCCAAGGACATCTGGAAACACCGCGTGATGAACTCGGATTGGTCCGACGACTGGGTCTTCACAGACGGGCGCTTTGACCTGCTTTTCGGACCCGACGAGGACTTCCTGAAATTCCTAGCCGAGACCGTGCATCCCGTGGTTAGGGCCGATACCGAAGAGGCGTTGGCTATGGTGGCCGAGTATAACCAGGCGCTCAATGTCGATGGGTGGGAGCTTCGTCCAATCAGGAAAATATCCAACAAACCCGTATTCGGGTACGGGCGGCTTTTGGGTCCCGCGCCGCATCTGGACGAGGCGAAGCGCGTGGCCGAACGGCTGACGGGACCCTACATTGCCCAGCAGATCAAGCGCCTGCAGGAAGCTGCCGCCGCAGACCCGGAGCTTGCCATCGGCACTGCCAAGGAATTCCTGGAGAGCATCTGCAAAACGATCCTCACGGAACGTGGAGTGCCGCCCTCGAAGAACGAGGACCTGCCCGCCCTTGTACGGGCCACGGTAAAGAGCCTCGCCGTTGTGCCGCCTGAGCTGTCGAGTCATGCCCAGTTGGAAAAGACCGTGACCGTCCTGCTCAACAACCTTGGTTCCATCGGGCATCAGCTTGCCGAATTGCGCAACCAGTTCGGCACGGGTCACGGGCGATCCACCGACCACGTGGGTTTGCCGGCGCGTCACGCGAAGCTTGCCATCGGCGCCGCTGCGACCCTGGCGGTTTTCCTCTATGAATCGCACGAAGCCGCGTCCGGCACCGTCTAGAATCTGACCTGCCTCGGGGCGCAGATTATCTTGGGTTCGCTGCCCTTCGGGAACACCACCAGGTAAGCGATGGACACTTCCCACGAAGTCTTGTCCGCCCAATCCCTGCCGACCAGCCTGGTGTCGCGACGCGCGTGGCTTATCGAGAACCCCGCCTTGCGGAGTGCATCCATATATCCCTGCACTTCATCGAAGACCGTGAGCTTCTGGGTTTCGCTCATGAGATCCGCACAATCGCGATAGTCGCGAAGGTAATCGACGAGCCCCGCAAATGCCTCGGCCGCGACACCGTGCAATTCGACGGCGGAAGAAAACGAGTCCATCTGGACGCTCTCAAACAGGCGTACAAGTTCCTGGCCGGAGCCGACGATCCTGGCTTCCATCGTCACGTTCTCGCGTTTGATCTTTTCGACTTCTGCCCGCATCCTCTCGGGGTTCGGCATGATCAACGGTTTGTTGAAAAAGTCGATCTCTTCCAGTTCAAAGGCGATCGCAAGCGCCCGCCGTGTTTCGGGGCTGGAGACCTCGCCGGACTCCACGCGCTGTACCGTTCGTATGCTTAGCTTACTCAGGACGGCGAGTGTGTCCTGGGACCACCGCCGCATCTCCCGGAACGTTCGGATGATGCCAGCCAGCTCCTGGCCATCGAGGGTGTGACCGTGTGCCGTCTCAATGCTCATGTTCAGTATCTCCCGGTTAGAATCCACTATCCGGTATCGATTCTGCCATCTGACGCCTTATTTGAACACGACAGCAGGCCGACAGCAGCCCGACAGGTACACAGCGAAGAGGCACTGTATTCGTCCTATGCGACTGAGAGCAAAGCCAAGATGTATTACAACGCCAAATCCGTTACATGACGTACCAGCACTGCGTGCTGTGCAAATTAGTCCGCGGACACCGGCATGTGGGGAAGCGTTGATGGTCATAAGGCCGCAGTTGAGGTTGAGGAGGGAGACCCAGTGAGCCGAGTATCGACACTTGAGAGAACGTTCTGTGGCATAGGTCGCGATGTGACAATCCTCAGGAGGGACTGTCGGCAATTTCGTGCCTCAGGAAGGCCTCCGTATGGCACCTCAACGCCGCGTGAACCTGCCGGCCAGCACCTGGAGTAGCCTATTACAAATGCGCGTACTTCTGGGCTCCCTGCGTTTTTGGCTATTGCTTGTTGTTTGCTCGGTCGCACTGGTTCTGTTGGTCCGCACTCAGGGCCAGGTGGCGCGGGCTGCTCAGGTGGTCTTGCGGTCCTTTGACCGGGTAGTGCTGTTGGAGGAGAAAGGCGAGACTTCCGCCGGTGTGAATGTGGGGGACCTGAATGGGGATGGCCGGCTCGACATTGTTTTGGGGAAGGGGCGGCACTGGCCGCTGTTCAACCGGGTCCTGTTGAATGACGGGCAGGGCGGGTTTCGCGGGAGTAATCTGGGGAGCGCTCCGGATCGCACGTATTCCGCGGCTTTGGCGGATCTCAACCACGATGGGAGTCTGGATATCGTTGTCAGCAACGACTCGCCCGACCGGAAGCTCGTGTACCTGAATGACGGCAAGGGGCATTTTGCCGAGGCCGGCACCTTCGGCCGTCCTACGTGGAGTACGCGCTATGTGACCCTGGCGGACTTGAACGGCGACGGGTATCCCGATATTGTCGCCGCCAATCGTGGCGATTATCCCGACATTGTCGCGGGCAAGCGTGGCGAAGGTCCGCAGACGCCCGTCCCGAGCTTCGTCTGCCTCAACGACGGCAAAGCTCATTTTCCCGCGTGTGATGCGCTGCCCACTGAGTCGGCTACGTCGATCGTGGCCGCCGACTTCGATGGCGATGGCGCGCTGGACCTGTTTGTCCCCCATCGCGATGGAGGCCAGAGCCTGGTGTTGTGGGGCGATGGGCAGGGCCACTTCCCCACGTCGACGAAAGTGGGGCCGGCGGCTATGTGGATCCGGATGGGCGCCGCGGGCGATTTGGATGGGGACGGCCGCCTGGATCTGGCGATCATTGAGGAGCGGCAGCGCATGGCTTTTGTGCTGTTCAATCGGGGGCAGCGGCGGTTTGGCGAGTTGGAGCCGCTGCCGGGTCCGCCGCGCCCGCCTTATGCGCTGGCGGTTGTGGATCTGAATCGGGATGGCCGCCCGGATATTGTGGTGGGCCATGTCGAGATGCCGGGCTCGGTCTATTTCAATACCGGGCAGGGGCACAGGTTCCAGGAGGTGCCGTGGAATGACGGGAAGGGGACTGTGTACGGGCTGGCCTTCGCGGATTTTGATGGGGACGGGTGGCCTGATATCGTGGCGGCGCGCTCGGATGCTCCGAATGGGATCTGGTTCAGTGGTGGGCCGAAGACGGGGCGGTAGGTCGATTCCACGGTTAGCTGGACGGCCAGGCAGGCGGCGCTCGCGCGGCCGTCCGACCATTCAATCGCCTCAGTTGGTGGGGGCGGACCAGTTTCCTTCGCAGTTCAGCATAGGCGAGCAGAGATGCTTTCAACGCGAATGGACGCACAGCGGACTGGACGTCGGCGGGCCTGGTGAGCAGGCGATGGTGCTAGCGAGCGGTCTTGGGTTGTATTGCCGTGATCGCCTCCTTCGCGGCTTCGGCAACGGATTCCGACTTGTCGAAATCGCATCTCTGCTGGTCATTGAGCAACAGGCGCAGGTGGGGCAATGCTTCCGTCGCCTTGAGATCGGCCAGGGCTTTGATTGCCAGAACGCGCATGCTGGGACTGCGGTCGCTGAGTGTTGCGATGAGCGGCGCAATGGCTGATCGCCCTCCGATTTGTGCCAGGGACCTGGGGACGATGTAGTCGATGCCGGTCTCCGCCAAGAGGGGTACCAGGATAGGGATGGCGCGCGGATCCTTCAGGTCCCCCAGGAGGTGAGCGGCATAGTAGCGGTCCTCACGGATCTGCCCTTCCACAAACGGGCGCCCATTCGAAGAGATGGTGTCGACAATGCGCGTTTCGGAATGATCGCCGAGGATGGCGACAATCACGTCAAATCCCCGGCGATCGCCGAGCCGGCCGAAGATAAAGGCGGCATTGCCCCGGAAGTGCCGGTCGTTGTGAGTCAACCACGGTTCGAGGCGGGGGAGAATACTCGGGTCGTTCCTCTCCGCGATGGCTTTGGCGATTTCGAACTGACGCCAGAAGACCTTCTCGCCTTCGAACTGCTGGATCAAGCGGGAGACCGGGGGCGGCTGCTGGCCGAGTATGAGAGGCGCGGCGGTGAACAACATAGTGATGAATCCCCCGCGAACCATTAACATCTCGTTGATCATCGTCAGGACGTCCAGGATTCTGTAAATGCTCCTTTCAGCGCAGGCCGTGTTGGCACGGCACCAACCGCCGGAGGAGGCAGGCAGAGTGAACGCCCTGATCTGACCCGCCGATTTTCTGATACCGCAATACTGCACTGGAGAGACCGGAGACCCATTCTCCCCGGGGTTGCAGTTCTCGGTAGTGATCCTCGCGGTCCAGGAGACGGATCGCTTCCCTTGAAACCTGGAGTCGTGCCCACTCCTTGGAGCGGATTCGTGCAGGGCTTTGGAAGCAGTTGGGTTTCAGCTGCGTTAGGAGGAGACGCGGATGAATCAGTTCCTGTCAGAATGGCCGCTTCTGTGGGAGATCGCAGAGTTACGGTCCATTGGACGTCCTGTTGGCGCTGGATTACAGTTTCAGTAACTCCGGGGAAGCGGGACTGAAGTCCCGCGCAAGATGAATCTCACCCCACAATCCGAGGGGGTGAACGACGGCTCAAGCACGCATTTCGCCATCAAAACTCCACCCGAACTGCCATTGGCATTACGCGAGTCTTTGGCCGAGTAACTGGAAACCGAGCCGGCATACAGCGTAACGCACGCCCCGTTTCGGGCGTCGAAGCCTCTTAGAATGCTTGAGGTGAGTAGTCATGGATTGTTGCGGGATCCACCGGTAAGGTACGCGTCCGGGACGTTTGCCCATATGTGGCCGATTTTCTTGTGTTCATGGCAGATATTGAAGATATACTCGGAGAAATCGCAGAGTTTCCATGGCGGCCGGCGACGGGTGGGGTAATCCCATGCGTCTTCGACTGCGCCGGATACCTGCGCCCGTGGAGAGGAACTGGGATGAGCTGGATACGGATCAACCGCAGTGTTGGCTTGATCGCGGCGATGGCCGCGTGGATGGCACCCAGCGGACAGGGGCAAGAGAAGCCCAAGGTCGCGATTGTCTGCCGGGTGCTGGACGACATTGCCTCGAACGGCGTCAGCGGCGCCAGGATTACGCTGCAGCCGCGCGAAGGCGGGGACCAGATTGTGGCTTTTACCAGCGAGTCCGGGGCGTGTTCGTTTCCGAAGGATGTCCAGCCCGGACAGTATGTTATGAGTGTGGACAAGGCCGGCTATTTTCCCATTGCCGAATCCAAGGCGATTGCGTTCAGCGCCGAGGCCCCGAAGACGGATCTTGGCGACATCGTGCTGAGTGCCAAACGCAGCATTCAAGGCGTGGTCCGTTGGAGCAATGGCGACCCTGCCGATGGTGTCATTGCCCACGTTCTGGTCCTTCGGGCAGGCCGCGCCGTTCTACGTCCCGGCGATTCGATTCTCGCGATGACGAATGACCGTGGTGAATTTCGCCTGGAGAACCTCCGGCCCGCTACCTACCTGCTCTATGCCTATACTCTCGGGTTCCGGCGCGAGGGGATCGGACGCACCTCGCTGCCGGTCTTCTACCCCGATCTGCCGGCCCCTAATCTGCAAGGCGGGATCGATCTCAGGAAGATGAAAGAAGCCAGTGGGTTGACTCTCACGCTGAAGGATGCGGAAGGCGTGAGCGTCAGCGGCGTCGTGACAGCGTCACAAAAGCAGCCCGAAGGCTCCACGATATTTGTGGGGCTGATGATTCCGGAAAATGCGGCGCAGCCTTTCCTGGGCACAAAGGCCGAAGTGGGCAAGTCATTTCGCCTGCAGAATGTTCCACCGGGGAATTACCTTCTCCTCATCGTGTCGACTGAGGCGAACAACCGGAGCGTTCTGCCGATCACGGTTGGGGCGACACCGATCGAGCACCTGAGGGTTCCCTTCGTGGATGCCCAGGACCTCGACTGCGCACTGGAGTACGAGGCAGGCGCGGACGAGAAGACCGCCCCGGCCAAGGCACTTACTTCTGCGCGAGTCTCCGGGACCTCGGACGCACTTCAGCTCTTTGGCACGATTGGCGGGCGGGTGAGCCCGGAGGGCCGCGTGCACATGCAACTGCTCGTGCCCGGGTATCGATATACACTCCATGTGCAACCGCCGGAGGGGGCTTATGTCACCCGCGTGTTGCAGGGCGGGGCAGAACTGGAGGAAATACCGCCGCAGATCAGTGCGGAAGATGGCCCGGTCCGAGTGGTGCTGGGGCGCAACGGCGGCGTCTTGAGCGGAGTGTTGTCGAATCGAGACGGCAAGCCTACCTCCGGGTTCGTGGTGCTGGCTCCCGTGAATCCGGCCAAGAGGGATTGGGTGAAGACCGCCACCACCGGCAGCACAGGCCAGTTCGAGATTACGGCAATCGCCCCGGGGAAATATCGTCTGTTCGCCCTGCGGGAGAACGACAACGATGCCTACCTGGATGCGAAGTATCTGGAGCAGTTCTCCTCGCGGGAGATTGTCGTGACTGCGAATGTGAGGCAGATGGCGGAGATCCGCCTGCCTCCGGAGTGACTCGCGGCCGGAACTCCTCCCCCGCTGCGGATTTGTCTCCAAGGCACCTATGACCTGGGATCCGAACACTGCGTCCAGGTTTTGTTGGGAACCCGGTCGAGGTGCTTGCGGTGCGTGGAGAGGGCGGCCCCTATTCGGCACGGAGCATGGTGGTGGGGTCGATGCGGGCGGCTCGGAGGACGGCTGGTAGCGCGGCCAGTAGGGCCGCAATTAGCAGGACCAGGGCCGGGGCTAGGAGCATTTCGGGGGCGGTGGCTTTGACTCCGAAGAGGAGCGTTTGGACATAGCGGACTGAGGCCATGCCTAGGGTGATGCCGGCGGCGGCTCCTGCGAAGACTGATTTAGAGATCCGCGCGGTGACCAGGCGGGCGATGCTGCCTAGGCTCGCTCCGAGGGAGAGGCGGATGCCGATTTCGCGTTCCCTGCGGAGGACGGAGTAGTGCAGCACTCCGTAGAGGCCGATGGCGGCCAGCAGGAGCGCGATGGTGGCGAAGAACATGGCTAGCAGGGCTAGGAGACGTTCGCGGATGGCCTGGTTGTCGACGAGTTCCTGCTCGGTTTGCAGGTTGGTGACGCGGTAAGCGGGGTTGGTTTGCGCGATGAGGCGGCGGAGCGTGGTCGAGAGCGAAAGCGGGGGGAGGCCGACGGTGCGGAGGAGGAAGGTGCCGCCTTCCGGCGGGTTGATGGCGCCCTTCTCGTCGAGCTGGCGGAAGGGTACGTAGGCGACGGGGCGAATGGGGTCGTGGAGGTTGCTGTAGGCCGCGTCGGGCACGACACCGATCACCTGGCAGAGTTGACGGCGGCCGGCCGGGTTTACCTTTTCGAAGGTGCGGCCGATGGGGTCGGCTCCGTGGAAGAAGGTCCTGACGAAGGTCTGGTTCACGATGGCCTGGCCCGGGAAGGAGTCAGAGGCGTGGAAGTCGCGGCCGGCGAGGAGGTGCATCCTCATGGCGCCGAGCCAGCCGGGGGAGATGGTGACAAACCAGCCCAGGGTGTCGGTGGGCGGGGCGGCGTTGACGGAGATGGAGCCGGCCCAACCGCCGGAGAGGAGCGGCCAGCCGGCGATGGCGACATCGGTGACTCCGGGCACGGTGCGGAGGGTCTCCGCCATTTGGGACCAGGCCTGCGGCGACTGGCCGTGCGGCGTGTAGGTTTCGAGGAGCAGGAGGTTGCCGGCGTCGAAGCCGAGGGGCTGGTTGGAGAGATGGCGGAAGGTGGCGACGAAGAGGCCGGCGAAGAAGAGGACGACGAAGCAGAAGGCGACCTGTGCGGCGATCAACGCATACATGGAGCGCTGCCGGGCGTGCGGCTCCTCGCCGCCCCTGAGAGCGGTGACCGGTTGGATGGCGGAGGCGCGGAGAGCGGGCGAGAGTCCGAAGAGAAGGGTGACGACGAGGGTCAGGAGGGCGCCGAAGACGAAGATGCGCCAGTCTCCGGGCAGGAGGAGGCGCGCGGGATTGCCGGGCGGATTGATGTGGCTGACGACGAAGGGGGCGGCCCACGAGGAGAAGAGCGCTCCGAGCGCGGCGGCGAAGAGGGCGAGCATGGCGTTCTCCACGAGGACCAACTGGACGAGGCGTGCGCGGCCGGCTCCGATGGAGACGCGGAGGGCCATTTCGCGGGCCCGCGAGGCGGCCTGGGCGGTCATGAGGTTGGCGACGTTGAAGCAGGCGATGAGGAGCACGAGGGCGACGAGGACTCCGAGCCAGACGAGGGGGCGGCGGTAATCGTCCTGCAGGCGGGAGATGCCGGCGGCAGCGGGCTGGAGGAGGAGCTTCCTCTGGAGGAACATCTCGATGTTGTGTGGCGACATGCCGGCGAAGCCTTTGGCGCGTTCCGTTTCGAACTGGAGGCTGACGGCGTCGAGCCTGGCGCGGAGCGGCTCGAGGGAGACGCCGGGTTGGACGATGGCGAGGGCGCGGAGCCAACGGTTGTCCTCGCGCACGACGTCGGGGTTCATGCTGGCGGGGAGAAAGATGTCGGTGATGTTGCCGGGTTCGGTGCCGGTGAAGGAGACGGGGCCGACGCCGATGATCTGGAATACCTTGCCGCCGATGTGGACGGAGCGGCCGAGAACGCCGGGATCGTTGGCGAAGCGGCGGGACCAGTAGTTGTAGGAGAGGACGGCATAGGGATGTGCGCCGGGCGTGCCGTCGTCCTCCGCGGTGAAGAGGCGGCCGAGTGAGGGCTGAAGGCCGAAGAGGGGGAACGCCGTGCCGGAGAGGAACTGCACGTAGCCCTTTTCCATTTCATTGCCGGTGGCGTAGGTGAGGTCGGTGCGGTGGATGAAGGAGGCCGCGACGAGTTCCGCCTGGCCTTTGGCGGCGGCGCGCAGGCGGGTGAAGTTGGGGTGAGCGAAGCCGTCGAAGATGCGGAGCACTCCGAGGTCATCGGGCCCCTGGCGGGCGAGCGCGTAGAGACGCTCGGCGTGGGCGACGGGGAGTGGGCGCAGGAAGAGCGCGTCGATGAGGCGGAAGACGGAGGTGCAGGCGCCGATGGCGAGGGCGAGCGAGAGGATTGCGGCGGTGGTGGCGATTTTGCGTTTGAGCAACTGGCGCCAGCCGAAGACCACATCCGCCCGCAGTGCGTCGAGCCACGCGACCACACGCTGGTCGTGGCTCTGCTCCCGCAGGCGCAGTTGCGGCCCGAAGGTGCGCCGGGCCTCCCGCGGATCTTCGCCCGCAGCCATTGCTGCTTCCAGGTGCGACTCGAACTCCTCGTCGATCTCGCGGATCAGCCGCTCGCGGCGAAATACGTTTTCCACGCGCTGCCACAAAGACATGTCAGGCCTCTCTCAACAATCGATTGATGGCGGAGCTGACCGAGTGCCAGCGAGCCTCTTCGGCAGCCAGTTGTTTTCTACCCGCAGGGGTCAATTGATAGAACCGCATCCGCCGACCATCTTCCCGTTCCGCCCATTCGGCGCGAATCCAGCCGTCCTTTTCCATGCGGTGCAGGGCCGGATACAGCGAACCCACTTCGGCATTCAGGGCATCGCCGGAGCAGACTTTGATGGCGGTCAGGATGGCGTACCCATGCAATTTTGGCTGGCGCGAGAGGATCTTCAGGGCCAGCAGGTCGAGCGATCCCTGCAGGGTGCCGGCGTGCTTCATACTAAGACAGCTTACTACACAGATGGCTTAGTAGTTGTCAAATGTTGGAGGGGTTAGGTCTCAGTGAGACTTCCCGTGAATGGCGCTTTTGTGGTCGAGAGTACTTGAGCATCCCTTACCGGAGTTCCCATCAGACTTGCACAGGCCGTAACGCCCGCGCGTTTTCGGGCGTCGAAGTCTCTTGGGAGATATGAGGTGACGAGGCGTGAATAAAGGCCGTGCATCGGTGCTGCTGGGTTGCCTGCTGGTCCTTGCGGCTTCGGGCGGCATCCGCGGCGACGGCAAGTACAACGGTGTCGTTGTCTTCGACCGGTGGGGTGGCTGTCATCTCTATGGCGGTGCCTACGTGATGGAGATCTCCGAGCAGGTGAAGGGACTTCTGCGGCCCTACGCCGATCAGGCGGTGCTTATCGACGCCAAGGAGGTGTGGCAGCCGATCAACCCCGGAGACGGGCTGATTCGCAAGCTGGCCGTGTTGGGGCCCTCCGAGGAAACCACGGCGGTGCAGTTCGGCCGGCCGCCCCTGCTCGATGATCTGGAGCTGAAGGTGTTCGCGAACTTCCGGGCTGCCAGCGGTCCGGAACTGATCCTCGAATTGAAGAACAACGGCACCTCGAAGCGAGGCGTCGACATGGATGCGCTGGCGCCCACCCTGCTGGCGAAGCGCCAGGAGGTGGAGTGTTTCTGTCCCTCGGACGGCCCGTCGTGCCTTGCCGTCACGCGTACGAATATCAACTTCCTGCATCAGCATCCAGTCGCCGGAGCCTGCTCAGTAAATGGGCGGAGCCGGACTGTCCGCCTGTGGCTGTCGCCCGGTGTCGCGGTCCAGAAAGCCTTCGAGCTGGGACCTGGGCAGAGTATCGAGGTTTCGCTTCAGTTCGACCTGTCGGCGGGCGAGTATGAGTTCCTGGCTGGTTACGGGGCCGGCGTGCACCAGAGTCGGACGCTGGCCAGTAATCGGATTGCCTTTGATGTCGACGGGCAGGGGCAACCGCATCTGGTTGGGCTCGCGGCGGAAGCTGCCACCGGTACTCGGACTCGCGAGGCCTGCGGTGGTATTGCGCGAGCCGATGTGTTTCTGTGGCCCACTCCATTGAAGACGCGTGGGTGTCCGTGGCCCACTCCATTGAAGACGCCCGCGTAGCCCGTCGCTGCCGCTCAGGGACTGGGGATGTGGGGGCGGCTTCTTCCGCTTTGGCGGCCCGCAGGGCCATGGTGACTCCCTTGTCGAAGCGGGAGATCCGCGCGGCGAACCACGCGATCACCAACCAGGCGGGCGAGTTTCGTATGGAGAACGTCCGGGAAGGACCGTACGCGCTCAGCGCTGTCCGGAGCGATGAGAAGGGGGTCCTGTCGGGTGCAGGGGGCCGCTGGGGGGCTCCCTGCGGCTGACCAGGAGGCGTGTCCCCACCTATTTGGCGCGGGGAAGACGACACCACCGCCGGCTAGTCGAACATTCAGCGCGAAGATTACGCTGCTTCAGGGCGACGCCTGTCCCTTTGAGATGACGGTGCCCATTCGCTCGGATAGCTTTTACGAGTTCAGAGCATTTCCCGCGGGTGAGTACCCGTTCCTTGCTGGAAACGTGGGCTCAGGGTTCGAAGCGAATAGGGACATCGGCGATTTCGATGTGAAGGTCGATTGGGGTGTCATGAAAGATGCCGTGGTAGGGGACGTTCGCATGGGGACGAAATTCCAAGAAGCCATGGTGCGCTCGTCCTTGACCGGTTTGCACGAGATGCCGCAGACGTATCAGCGCCAGTATCCTCTCGGATCTCCCGCCACCTTAAAACGTCTAGGCCCGCCCTCGGCCTGGGCGTGGGTCGATGCCGACCACGCGGGGTTGGTGGTGGGGCTCTGTCTGACCGCAGTTATCGAATCGGCTACCTGCCCGGACGCGTGAACTGGGACGGGCTCGTCACGGACTATTTGCTTTCGGCGCGTCCCCGTAAGCATGGAGAGGCGGGTAAGCGTAGTTTTGTGGTGGATGTCACCGGAGCGATTCACATTGCCGAGGAGAATCGTGCGGCTGGGCTGTCGGATGAGTTAGTCCCTCAATAAAAGGGGGGCGGGTGAATCGAGAGGTCTTGGCGCTTTCCCGTTCGCGGGCTTCGTTTTCCGGGAGGCGGGTCAAGAGTCTACCGCTAGGCCAGGGCCTTGCGGATGGCGAGTTCGACGGGGGAATAGGCGGCGTCCTCGCGTTCGAGCTTGAGGGGTTCGCGGGGGAGGAGCGGCGGCTGGGCCAGGAAGCGAGGATGCCGGCCGCGGTGGCTTTGGGCGGCATGAACCAGGAAGGGGTGACAGACGTAGACCGTGCCGGCCTGTCCCGTTGCCAGGGTTTCCGGGCAGTGGCTGGAGCTCGCGAAACCGTCGGCCGCGAGGGCGCGCAGGGTCAGTCCAGGGGCTCCGGCCGGCTCCAGTTGACGGGCAATTTCCAGATGGGAGCCGCGGCGGATGCGCGTCGGGGCATCGTCCGGGCCGATGTCTGAGAAGAGGAAGAGGAGCAACAGGGCGCGTCCCTGGCTGGTCACGTTGGCGCGCCATTCCAGAAAGTCCGGGTGTTCGTAGCCGAAGCTGGGGTCGATGTGCCAGCCGGTATCGCCGGGATCGGCGGGGGCAGGGAAGCGCACCGGGAAGGTGCCGAGGGTCTCTAGCGGCCGCCATCGACCCGCGCCGGCGAGTTGATCGAAGGCGCGGTGCAGGACGGGGGTGTTGGCGGCTTCGCGGAAGGGCGGTTGGCCGTACTGACCCAGGCGGATGACGGGACGAGTCCAGGTGGAGGGCTCATCGGGGGCGCAGCCGGTGTCGCGCCAAAGAATCGCTCGCGCTTCGGCGGCGCATTGCGGGGAAAAAGCGGCGTCGATGCGGACGAAGCCGTCGTCGATAAAGGACTGGATTTCGGCCGGACTTAGCGAAAACGGCGGGGTCCCCTGTGTGCCCATGGAAGATAGTTTCCCCAGTGTTCCTGTTGGTGCGCAAGTTTGGGGGAGGGGACGGCGGCGCCGTAGCGGGCCAAGGCGAGGGTAGTCCCGGTTCTGGAGGATGCCCCGACTGGGCACGAGTTGCACTTTCCGGGGCTATTTTCCGGACAGGCGGATGGAGGTGAAGGTGGAGCGTGACTCCGCGCAGCCTTTGGAGCGGACCACTTCGGGGGCAATGGCATTGGCCAGTTGCATCATTCCTTTGAACTGCGTACGGAGGGTCCGGTGGTGCGGGCGCGAGTCGCGTTTGCGTCCCTGCGTATAGGATTCCTTGAATTCGGCGAAGAGACGGCATTCCGGGCCTGCGCCGAAGAGGGTACTGAAGCAACCAGCCGCTTCCTTGTCGGACATGGCTCCGCAGAGCGACGCGACCTTTCGCGCAGCGGCCCGGACTCTGCCGGAGAGGGGCGTTTGCGGCTCAAGCAACTCGGAAAGGACTTCTTTCGGGCAGACCCCCCGGTCACAACCTACTGCCGGCGGGGCGGCCTCCGCGGGAGCGAGCCCCAGGACGGCGCTGGCTCGAATCATGTGATTGGGATGGAAGGCTGCCGGCGACCAGGTGGTGCCTGGATGGAACTGCATCTCAATGTAGTAACCGGTATCAGGATCCCGTGAGGAGCCGGTGACCACCCCAGCAAACTCGTGCTGGCCCTGATTGTCTGAGCAGCTGAAACGCATGGAGAGCTGCGTGTGGATGGGCTCCTCCACGTTCAGATAGGCTCCGCAGGGGCTGATTTCCTCCAGATTTCCGTCGATTACCCGCTCTGCCCCGCCGGCTGCCGGCAGTTGGATGGAAACGAGTTTGGAACAAAGGTATCGATCGGCCGGCTCGGAATGCATGGCTGGTAGGTCTCTCCGTTTACTGAGGATGAGGACTCTCTGGCGGCACGCACTGATGGGTGCCACTGAACCAGCGATCGGCAGATCCGGGAAAAACCTTAGATCAACTACGAAATTTACTTTGGGCCTGAGACGCACCGGTGGGGATGGGCGTGCGCAAACGGGGGTGGAGCGGATTGCGGGCGTTTAAGGGGCGGGCGGGGCTGCCCTGGCGGGGCTCAACGATTTGAACTTGACTCGCCCAAGGTCGGAGCCATAAGCTAAGAATTCTTGGTATGGAACTCATGGCACAGACGAATGATTCGCTGCGCGGTTCGCTGGACCGGTTGATTCTGCGGACCCTGTTGCCAGGCGACCTCCATGGGTATGGCATCGTCCAGTTCATCCAGCAATCGTGCGGCCACGAGTTGCTCGTAGAGGAGGGCTGGTTGTACCCCGCCCTGCAGCGGTTGGAGCTCAATGGCTGGATCGACGGTGTCTGGAGAATGGCCGGGAAGAACCGGCGGACGAGAATCTACAGTCTCACGGCGGCTGGCCGCGAACAGGTGGCGCTTGAAACCGGGCAGAACGCGGAGGTGGCGTGCGGTCGCACGCTGGCGAAACGCTCAGCGTATTTTGCGATCGTGTGCACCTCCCTGGCCGTTTCCGGGCAACCTGCCAGGTACGATGTTTTCGATCCGAAGCGCGACTGCGATCCCATGCCTCCGTTGATCCGGGACGCGGCCAAAGATGCGGGGATCCCGCTCCACCTTGTCTGTTTCATCAGCGACCGTTCCAGGTTCGGGCTTAAGGCGGGCGCGGCCTGGGCGGCCGGTCTCGACAGAGCCGGTGATCTGGTGCGAGTCGTCCTGCCGTTTGGCAATCTACTGGTCGTAAACGGTACAGAGCCCGCGGTCCAAATGGCCGTTCGTTGCTACGATGCTGAGAAGCAGAAGCGGTTGAATGCGGTGCGATTCGCCGGCGAGCAGAACCGGAGTGCCAATATGATTGTGCTGGAGCGCACCACGGAAGGGATCCGCGCGTTGCGAAAATCGTACGCCGCTCTCCTCGCGCCCTACCATCCGCTGGTGACCCCGAACGGACCGCGGTCGCAGCCGCCGGCCGGCCAGTAAGCGGGACCAATTCCACCTTGACTCGCATCAACACATGGCCGTAAGCTAAGAATTCTTAGTATGGGACGCAAACCGAAAAAGAACGACTCATTGCCTGGTTCGCTGGACATGTTGATCCTGCGGACGCTGTCGCTGCGCGACCTGCATGGCTATGGCATTGTCCAGTTCATTCAACAATCGTCGGGCAATGAGCTGCTGATTGAAGAGGGGTCGTTGTACCCCGCTCTGCAGCGGCTGGAGCTCAACGGCTGGATCGAGGGCGACTGGGGTGTGACGTCGAACAACCGGCGGGCGAGGATTTACAAGATCACGGTGGAGGGCCGCAAGCAACTGGCGATTGAGACCCGGCAGTACGCCAAACTCACGCTGGCGATTGCGCACGTGATGGGGATGGAGTAAGGCACGTGTTAAGGCGGCTGAGGTATTGGATGGATAGCGCGAGGCGCGGCGCGGCGCTGCAGGAGGAGATGGAGCTCCACCTGGCGGAAAAGGCGGCGGAACTGGAAGCCGGGGGCATGACGGCGGAGCGGGCCCAGGCGGAGGCGCGCCGCCGGTTTGGCAACGTCACGTTGAAGCAGGAAGAGTCGCGGGAGATTTGGATGACACGATATTTATCGGAACTGGGCCAGGATATCCGCTACGGCTGGCGCACGATGACCTCCAACAAGGCCTTCAGCGCGCTGGCGATCCTGTCGCTGGCGCTGGGCATCGGGGCCAATACCGCCATCTACAGCCTGATGGAGTCGATTCTGATGCGCGCGCTGCCGGTGGCCGAGCCCGAGTCGCTGGTGGTGTTGAACTGGACGAGCCAGCCGCCACAGAACGCCAGCAAGGAATGGGTCCACGTCGTGCACGGGATCCAGGGCATTCTCTGGCCGGGAGACAGAGGCGCATTGGTGACCGGAATGTTTCCTTACCCCGCGTTCGAGACGCTGCGCCAGGAGACCGCGGCCTTTTCCACGCTTTTCGGGTACTTCAATGGACGTAAACACAACCTGGCCGTCCGCGGGCAGGCGGTGAGCGCCGCCACGGAGTATGTCAGCGGAGAGTATTTCCGCGGCCTGGCCGTTGCGCCGGCCGCGGGCCGCCTGATCGAAGCGGAAGACGACCGGGCGGGGGCGGCACCGGTGGCCGTCATCAGTTTTGCCGCGAGCCAGAATCGCTTTGGCGGGGCGCCGGCAGCGATCGGACAGGCGATTCTTGTCGACAATGTGGCCTTCACGGTGATCGGCGTTACTCCGCCTGAGTTCTTCGGAGTCGACCCCGCGTCGGTGCCGGATCTTTACCTCCCCTTGCACTCGAGCGTGCTGGTGGAAGGCCCGGCGTCAGCTCAGATGTTTGGCGACGAAAACTTCTACTGGCTCGAAATGATGGGCCGCCTGCGTCCGGGAGTCAGCATGGCCCAGGCGCAGGCGGTGCTGGCTCCGCGGTTCCGTCAATGGGTTGCCGGCACTGCGAAGAGTGACGGTGAGCGCGCCAAGCTGCCCGCGATGATTCTGAATCCCGGGGCCGCCGGGCTGGGGCAGTTGCGCCGCGAGTATTCGAAGCCGCTCTACGTGCTGCTCGCGATGGTGGGGTTGATCCTGGCGATCACGTGCGTGAACCTTGCCAATCTGCTGTTGGCCAGGGCCGCCGCGCGACGCCGCGAAATGGCGATCCGGCTGAGCCTGGGCGCAGGACGGCTGCGCGTGGTGCGCCAGTTGCTGACCGAGTGTGTGATGCTGGCGTCGCTGGGCGGGGCACTCGGAGTCCTATTTGCGGTCTGGGGTGTGCGCTGGCTGACATTCCTGTTCTCCAGGGGACGGGAGGACTTTACCCTGCATGCGGAATTGAACTGGCACGTGCTGATCGTGACAGCGGCGCTCTCAGTGGTATGCGGCCTTGTCTTCGGCCTCGTACCCGCGATTCAGTCGACGCGTCCGGACGTCATCCCGGCGCTGAAGGATGGCCGCGGGGGCGCAGCACGCCAGCGCACGCAGCACGTCCTGGTTGTCGCGCAGATCGCGATGTCTTTTCTCATCCTGGTTGCCGCGGGGCTGTTCGTCCAGACACTCGACAAGCTGCACTCCGTTCAACTGGGATATGCCCGAGAGAACATCCTGCTGTTCTCCCTGAATGCACGACAGACCGGCCATCGCGATCCGGAGATCGCTACGTTCTACGCGGAGTTGCGTAAGCGCTTCGAGTCGATCCCCGGCGTGAGCAGCGCAACTCTTGCCCAGTCCTCCATCATCAGCGCCGGCCATGCCGGGAAGACGTACAGGGGCGCCATGAAGATCGGCTCTGTTGCGATCGATGGCGCAAGTGTCATGACCGCCGGACCGCGTTTTCTCACGACGATGCAGATCCCGATCCTGGCGGGACGGGAGATCGACGATCGTGACGAGCAGGGCTCCAAAGCCGTTGCGGTGATCAGCGAACGGCTGGCGCGGACGTACTTCCCGAATGAGAATCCGGTGGGACAGCGCATTACGCTGGTGGATGACAAGCGAGAGGTGGAAATCGTCGGCGTGTCGGGGAATCTGCGGAATGGCGGCCTGAAGTCTGGAGATTCGAAAGCAATGACCGTGTTCATCGCGGCCAGCCAAGCTTCTCCGGAGGGTGTGACCTACGCGCTGCGCACCGCGGGTGATCCGCTGAGATATGTCACCAGTGTGCATGAGATTGTGCGGGAGGCGGATGCCTCGATGCCTGTCACCAACGTGATCACACAGGCGGCGGAGATCGACCGAACGATCAGCCGGGAAGTCATGTTCGCGAGACTCTGCACGGGCTTCGCGATTCTCGCCCTGCTCACCGCGTGCGTGGGCCTCTACGGGACGATGTCCTATAACGTGACACGGCAGTTCGGAGAGATCGGCCTCCGCATGGCTTTGGGCGCGCAACGCGGCACCATGGTATGGATGGTGCTGCGGCGGGTCCTACTGCTGGCCGCGGTGGGACTCGCGATCAGCGTGCCGGTCACGCTGGCGGCGACGAGGCTTGTCAAATCGCTGCTGTTCGGGACCCAGCCCAACGATCCGGGCACCATGGCGCTGGCTGGAGCCGTCCTGCTGAGCGCCGCGTGTCTCGCCGGCTATGGGCCGGCCCGGCGCGCGTCGCGCATTGATCCGCTGGTGGCCCTGCGGCATGACTAAGTCGTGGATCTTCGCATAGGAACGAAGGCTGGGAATGCTCCGCGCCGACGCGGATCAGTGGCGAAGCGTGATCCAGGAGGCGTTGCCCCCTAGAGGCCCCATCGCCCAGCGGCCATCCCGGGAAACTCCAATTGCCCGTAAGCGCCACGCCAGTCCCAGGAAACACACGGCCTGGAATCCAAAGTACGACCCCACCCAGAGGAGCTCCGAATGTGTTTCCGGCACCGGCTTCATCACTGCAAACGCCAGCGCATACACAAGGGACCCGGCGAAGGCCAGCCCCAGCAGCCACAGACTCACGGCACTCCGCCGCAGACCCCTGACCGCCGACAGCATCAGCGCTGCCAGGCCCAGCGCCATGACTACCATCAGCCCCGCGATTGTGCGGAACAAGACACCCGCGCCGAACATGCCAAGCAACATCACACCCAGCGCGCCCAGCGCCAGGCCGTTGATCATCAATGGCCAGCACAGGCTCCGGCCCAGGCGCCAGACGCCTGCCGCCACGGTGCACAGGCCGGCCGCCAATGCCCACCGCCCCAGAATGTCGGTTGTTCCCCGCACGGCGGCATGCCGCCAGACCAACGACCCGTCGGGCGCCTGCATGAACGAGCACGCCGCGGCGAGTGCCGCGGTGAGTAGCCCGCAAATTGCCAGCAGCCACCAATTCCTTCTTAGCGTTTGCATGGAACGAGCCTCCAGAGACGCAGGCAGTTGAACCAGACCGCCACACTGCGCCAAGTCCAGGCTAACCGCAAAGCGGAATTTGTGAAATCAAAATCAGTGGTGTCTTTCGAACGCCGTTCCGAAAAGTCCGTGGCGGAGGTCCAGCCCGCCGTCCGGGCGAACAGACGGCAATAGAGAGATGGCTCCGCCTCTTCGCCTGCCGAAACCGGCTCAACGCCGGATTCGTTGCGGCCCATCCTTGTTGCCGGCTTTCCGGCGCGAGCGACAGCCGTAAACTCAGTGAAACGGAATCAGATTTACAATCGGAGGTACCGGCCCAAGCCGGAAGCCGCAGGGAGGGGAAGGGTGATGACCAATAGAACGAAGGCTGCCTGCCAGATTGGGATGTATGGGCTGGGGCCGATGGGGCGCAGCCTGGTGTTGAACCTTGCCGATCACGGCTACGCCACGGCCGCCTACAACATTACGGCGGACCTGACGTGGCAGTTGATGAAGGTGCCCGAACTGCCGGGACTGGTGACTCCGTTCTTCAATGAGCACGATTTCATCGCGGGGCTGAAGCAGCCGCGGACCGTGATGATCATGGTGAAGTCCGGGTCGCCTGTCGACCAGGTGATCGCGCGGCTGCTGCCGCTGATGGATCCGGGCGACATCATCATCGAGGGCGGGAATTCCGACTTCCGCGACACCGCCCGGCGGCTGCGGGCCGTCAACGAGAAGGGCGTGATGTATATCGGCACCGGCGTTTCCGGCGGGGAAGAAGGCGCGCGCCGAGGGCCGTCGCTGATGCCCGGCGGGAACCGCGAGGCGTGGCCCCTGGTGAAGGAACTGCTGCAGTCCATTGCCGCGCGCAACCCGCAGGGACAGCCCTGCTGCGAGTGGATCGGGCCGGAAGGCGCGGGTCACTTCGTCAAGACGCATCACAACGGCATCGAGTATGGCGTGATGCAGGTGATTGGCGAGGTGTGTTGGGTGCTGCGCGCGCTGGGCCTGTCGAACGGCGAGATGGCCGATACGATGGACGGCTGGAACCGGCACATGAAGGCGTTCCTGCTGGAGATCACGGCGCAGGTGCTGCGCGCCAACGACGATGATGGCTCGCCGTTGCTCGACCATGTACTGGACGTCGCCGGGGCCAAGGGCACGGGCGCGGGTACGGTGGTGAGCGCACTGGATCTGGGGCAGGCCGTGAACATCCTGGCGGCGGGCGTGGCGGCGCGCCTGATGTCGACGAACCGCCCGCGGCGGCTGGCGATTCGCGACGCGTACAATGTGCCGGAGCCGGTGCTCAGCGGACCGCTCGAAGAGTGGAAGGAGAAGCTGGGGCTGGCGCTGGAGGCCGCATTCGCGCTGGCCTACGCGCAGGGCTTTACCACGCTGGAAGAGGCGTCGATCCAATACAACTGGGGGCTCAACCTCCCGCAGATCGCCTCCATCTGGGGCGGCGGCTGCATCATCCGGGCGCAGATCCTGAACGAGATCGCGGCGGCGTTTACGGCGGATCCGAAGCTGGACACGCTGCTGCTGGCGCCCGCATTTGTCGAATGCATCGGGCGGGGCGTGCCAGCGCTGCGCGAGGTGGTCTCGGCGTGCGTCATGGCGGGCCTCCCCGTGCCGGCGATGAACAGCGCGCTATCGAACTTCGACAGCATGCGCAGCCCGGGCCTCATCTCGGCAAGTGTTATCGCCCTGCTGCGGGACCTCTTTGGAGCGCACACCTTCCAGCGGGTAGACAGGCCGGGCACATTCCATCGCGACTGGCAGAGGGACGCGGCCCGCTAGGCGCGCTTCCTCACGACGATGACGCTCTCATGGGGGTGGTGAGGCTTATCCAGCAATCGCGCAAGCTGGGGAGAGTTCGATTCGCAGAGTGTACTTCCGGCAGAGCGGGCGAGTGGCTGCAGGGAGAGGCCGTCCAGTCCTGTCTTCGGGCGGATTTCGTTCCTAGAGTCTTCCAGGACCTCGCTGTGCGGAAGAGGGCCAGGCTAGACGTAACTGGACTCGGCGCACTCAGCTGAAAACTTAGGCCACATGGCATGTCCAGCGTGGGTCGGGACGCAGCGTAAATCCGCAACTCCGTTCGCAAGCAGAGGCGAGTGGACGCACGGTTGCGGCTGTGGACGGTTGGCGAATGACTAGCCACCCTCACGGTGGTCCAGAGGAACAGGGGCCGTGTCGATCTTCTGGTAGGCCTGCACGATCAGGCTCTGCGCGTCACGCAAGTTGCCATGGCGCTTCGAGATGTTTAGCTCGGGCGACTGCGCAAGGCCATACAAGCCACCACAGATGCTACGCCGCCAAAAATGAAAATGATCTTCCTGGAAATACTCATTTCTCCTTCTGTTGTGGAGGTCAGTGCCTCGCCTTCTTCCAGAGGAGGGTGAGGACCGGCAGGAACTGATCAACATTCTTTGAAAACTAGGGTTTGCCTGCCAGTGAGGCAATCTTGATTTCCCTGGCCGCCTGCTGGAGCAGCGCTCGGGCCTTGCTGGAGTGTTCTCCCAGTCCCCTCCGAGAGTCCTGCTCGGCCTGTTCCACATACTCATAGGCGGCTAGAATGCTCTTCTGCGCGCGCCAGAGTTTCAGATTCCTCTGGTAGTCGACGTCGACCACCGGTTTGTCTGTGGGCGCGGCCACGCAAAGCAGGGAGAACCCCAGGAAGAGAATTCGGAGGATAGGCTGCATTTAGAGCTTTCCGGTAGGTAGGGGGCGATGCCGCGCCGGAACTGATCAAGATGGGCTCCGGCGCCTGCGTTGCCATCGATTGGAGCCCTGTAAGTGTAAGACTTGGCAGGCCGTCCAGCCCTTTTCCGGGCGACTGCGTTTGGGCGTTTGCTACCATACAAAATCATGTTCACCGATCCGCAGAACACGGTCTCGGTTCTGATGAACGCCTTTCGGGCCGGAGACTCGGAAGCCGGCGCGAAGCTGACGGAGCTCTTCTATCCGGAGCTCAAGCGCCTGGCTGCCAGCCATCTGATGCGTGAGCGCCAGGGGCATAGCTGGCAACCTACCATCCTTGTGAACGAACTGTACCTGGAGCTGACGAAAATCAAAGCCTTGCGGCCCTCCGCTGCCGCCTATGACGATGACAGGGCGGCCTTCTTCGCCCTGGCTGGCTTGCTCATGCGCCGCCTACTCATTCACCATGCCCGCCCGCTTTCCAGGAAGGCAGTGAAGGTGCCGCTTTGGGACGAAATGTGCGCAAACCCAGAAGGCAATCTGCTCGAGATCGAGGATCTTCTCCAACACCTGGAGAACATCAACCCGGTCATTCGCACGGTCGTTGAGAAGAAGGTCTTCGAGGGGCATACCGCGGAGGAAATCGCCCGGCAAATGGGCTGTTCCGCGGTCACAGTCAATCGACACTGGCAGTTCGCCCGGCATTGGATGAAGTCGAAGTTCTAAGTCATCCGCAGATGTCGAACAGAAGTTTTAGCGACGAGCAGTGGCGGCGGATCTACCAACTCGCGCAGGCCGTTGTCGAGATTCCCGAGTCCCAGAGACAGCCGTATCTCCAATCCCAAACCGAGGACCCCGATATCACCCTCGAAGTACTGGAACTGGCGGCGACCCTGGACGTGTCCGATGACGATGCCCCCAGCCGCTTAGGCACTTCGGTGGGGCGTTTCGAGATCAGAGAATTCCTCGGCTCGGGCGGCGCTGGAGCGGTCTATGCGGCCCATGATCCCGAACTCCGCCGAGACGTGGCCATCAAGTTCCTGCACGCCGAACAACACGGCCTGCCCGACGCCAACGAACGCTTCATCCGCGAAGCCCGCGCCGCTTCCGCCCTCAATCACCCGAACATCGTCACAGTCCACGAGATCATCCGCGGCGACTCGGTCCTGGCTATCGTCATGGAACTTGTCAAGGGCTCCTCCCTGCGTGACATCTGTGGGCAACCCGTCCCGCTGCCCAGGTTGCTCAATATCGGACATCAGGCTGCCGACGCCCTCGCCGCGGCTCACGCCGCCAATGTCGTCCATCGGGACGTCAAACCCGAGAACCTGATGCTGACCTCCGGCGACCGGCTCAAAGTCCTCGATTTCGGTCTCGCCCGGCTTAGCGCCTCCGGCCATCACACCCTGGCCGCCGGCATCCCCGCCGGCACCCTGCGCTACATGTCCCCGGAGCACTACCACGGCGCGCAGTTGACCCCCCGCACGGATGTCTTCTCCCTGGGGTTGATCCTCTTCGAGCTGGCCACCGGCCGCCATCCCTTCGGAACGCGGTCCTCGCTCGACATCCTGCATGCCATCGCAACGCAGGAGGTCGAGGCGCCCTCTTCCCTGTGCCCGCACTTGCCGCCCGCCCTGAATAGCCTCATTCTCCGCATGTTGGAGAAGGATCCGGCCAGTCGTCCAACCGCGACCGAAGTGGCAAGCCAGTTGCTCTCCATCCGCGACCCGGGCCCGCAACGCACCAGGCCGAGTTCATGGCCGCGATGGGCCATCGGTGGAGGCGCGGTTCTCGTCCTGCTCGCTGCCCTGGCCTGGAAATTCTATCCTCCGGCCGCCACTCCGGGCACTCTCCAGCAGGTCACCCGCACGATCCCCGAGAACCGTGTCACGGCGGCCGCCATCTCCGGCGACGGAAAGTACCTCGCATACGCCAACTCGGACGGAGTCTTTCTCCAACTCCTCCAGAACAGCGAACTCACCCTTTTGAAATCGCCGAGCGACTTCATCACCGACGGTCTCGCCTGGCTCCCTGACGGCTCCCACGTGATCGCCAGCGGCTTCTTCGAGGAGACCAGCCGGCCCGCCATCTGGTCGTATTCCGTCTCCGGTGCTTCCCCTCGCCTCATGCGCGAAGATGCACGCTTCGGCGTCGTCTCCCCCGACGGCAAACGCCTGGCCTTCCTGGCAGGAGACTACTACTCCCTGTGGACGATGGACCTGGACTCGCTTGCAGCCAAACGCATCGCGCAAGCCGACGGCCGAGATCCGTTTCTCTCCGTGGATTGGGCACAGAATAGCAGGCACCTGCTGGTCAAGCATATGCAGTTCCCTCCGCATGGTGCGGGCGGCGCCCAGAGCCCAGCACCGCGAGAGATCCTGCGGTCGATTGATGCTGATAACGGCTCCACTGTTGATACACGGCAAAACATACCCGCTGCAACGGTAAAGACGATGCCCGATGGAGAGATTGTCATTCTGGGACAGCAACGAGTTGGCAAGGAACTGTTGGGCCGGGTCTGGGCTCTGAAAATGGATCTCGCCACGGGCCGGTTTGCCGGTGGTCTCCGGCTACTCCCCACCTCGTTCGATCTCCCCGCGGGCGATGTCACGGCGCTCTCCGTCACCAGCGACGGCTCCCAAACCGCCCTCATCCGTCGTTCCACTGACAGTCCCGTTTTTGTGGCCGACTTCAATCGCCAGGCTATCCGCTTCTCCAACGCCCACCGCCTGACCTTGGAGCAAGGCGGCAATTACCCCCACACCTGGACCGGCGACAGCGAAGCTGTCATCTACGAATCGGACCGTGCCAGACTTAGTTACGACCTCTACAAACAGCGCCGATTCGACCGCGTGCCGGAAGCTCTGATGACTACGCCCAGGCGCTCTGAGGTGTTGCCGCAACTCACGCCCGATCGGAAATCGATCCTCTTCTCCGCCAACACCCCCGGTGATTACCTCTCGTCCCTGATGCGAGTCCCCCTCGATGGAGGTGCCGCGCAGGATGTCCCCATCGCCGGCCCGTTGGACGAATTCCGTTGCAGCCCGCATCCGAAAGGCCGCTGCGTCCTCCGCAAGACGATCGGCACAACTGAGTTTGTCTACTTCGAACTGGATCCCTACCGCGGCATCGGCCAGGAACTCGCTCGCACCACCTGGTGGCCCATCTATTTGAACGACTGGGACATTTCGCCCGACGGCCGTTTCGTCGCCCTCCCCAACCACGACCGCAGGAACGCCATCATCCGCCTTGTCCGCCTCGATCCCAAGGGCAACGAACCCAAAGAGAGAGAGATTACACTCCCCACCCTCACCCGCCTCGCCTCCCTCTCCTGGACCGCCGACGGCACCGCCTGGTTTCTGAGCGTCGACACCAGCATCGGAAAGGGGATGTACTTCTACGACCTCAAAGGCCACCTCTCCTCCCTCGGCACCATCCAGGGCTGGGCCGTCCCCTCCCCGGATGGCAAAAAGGTCGCCTTTGTGAATGACATCATCCAATCCAACGTCTGGATCTGGACCCGGGGCAAATAACCCCGCTGGCCTTGATCCGGTCCAGCCAGCGGCACGGCCGCCACCCCTGAACTGATCGTCAAGGCCATCACACCCGTCTGGCTGGTGCTCCCTTATCCGTCTCTCCGAATTCCCGGAGAACTCCTGGCACTCCGCTGACGGGCTGCTCCCTTCTCCCTGGAACAGCCCCACTCACTAATCCGGCCGTGCGGGGACCGATAGTCATTTCTTATGAATCGCCCGCCAGAGTCAGAATCATCCCAATGACCGGCAACGCAAAATCCAGCACCGCGACACCCAGTCGGGCCTCCTCTCCCAGATTGACCCCTGGTTTGGCTGCCAGGACTAAATTGCTCAGGATGTTTGGTATCAGCGCGAGCCCATCAGTTCCCATGTAGACATCCGGCTCCTGCAAGGCCATGCAGATCGCCCCGGGGGTGTTGACACAGGAGAAGGCATTCAGGAAGCTCGGTACTGCCGCATTGAGTGCGGCGGACGCTTCGGAATCGGTTGCGAATAAGACACAATTGCTGAAGTTTATCGCTATGGGCGTGCATTGGCAGGCCCAATAAGCGCCACCGAGCAACGTAAGATTCTCTCCAGCTGGATAGCTGAGCCCGAACACAATCGAGTCCATCACCAGGTCGAGGATCGACAAAGGAGAATTGGGATCATTCAACGCGTCGGCATCGCATGCCGCATCGGCCGCGGAGGCGAAGAATGAGAATATCGCCCAGGCTCTCACCTGCCCATCGATACTCTTCAGTCCCGAGGAACGAGCCGACAGCCCCACTTTCTCGATGATGGTGTAGGGAATGGCCGCCAACAGGCAGACGACATCCAGGAAGCTGAGAGGGTCTCCGGTGATGGCATTCCATAGGGGCGAGATCACCGGAATATGAATCGTCGCCGTCGCCACATACATGATTCCTTCGATCAGGCTGGCAACAATCCCAAGAACCGCCTCCACCACCAGGTCCGCCGCATCCAGCATCGTATCGACCAGAGCGGTAAAGAGATTCAGGACATCGGTGATCGCGTTCTCGACAAAGGCGCCCGGGTCTGTGACCAGCAGTTGGAAGCTCTTGCCGAAGTTCTCGAGAGCGGTGAGAATATCTTCCAGATCGTCTTTGAGTGCGATGGCGCAGTTCGAAAGCGCTCCCTCGATGATGCTCTTCAGACTGTCCAGATTGACGCCGGCGCACCCTGCCACCTGAGCACTGCCCACACGAAACACCTGCGCCATCGCCGCGGTGTCCATCTGCGTCTGGTGTACGTTGTTCTTCAGCTTGGAGTGGAAGTGGTTCGCCGGGCCCTGTGACCCGTTGGAGAACACCGTTTTGGGGTCGTTGTTGTTGGCTTGTTTGGAGCCGATCGTCGAACCCTGGAAGGTCCCCGTGGCGTTGTCCATCGCCTTCTGGAAATCGCCTTTGACTCCCGCAAAGAAAGCGTGGACATCCTTGCAGCCAGTTGACGTGAGTCCGTTGATGCGAGTTGTGAAGTCGGCAAACGCTGAGCACACCTGGCCTTTCAAGAGGTCCTTATTTGCCAGGATTGCCGGCCAGTCGAAGAGCTCGGCCAACCACTCGATCGCTTTCTTGATATCACTCGCCAGGGTCTTCAGCAGGCCGGCAACCACCGTCACGGCATCCTCAATCGTCTTCACCGTCAGCGCAAACACGTCGCCTGCGTCGGAAGTAATCGTATGAATCGCCTGCTTCAGATCCGCGTCGATATTACTCTCGATGTGCTTGATCTTGTTCAGACCGTGTACGATCTTGGTCTTGAAGTCGGAAAAGCTCAATCCAAGTAGAGGTGTCGAACTCGCTCCCCGCACGTTTGCCACCGTTGGCGTGATGCTGCCGTCATCGGCGATGTCGAAGGCAAAGCTGCTGCTGGCAGACGGGGAATAAGGGCGCACGGCCTCTGCGTTCGCCGGGTATTGGTATTGCAGATTCGTTGTGCTGGCCGGGAATGCGATGTAGGACGTGGGATCCCCGCTGGCCGCAAGCACCCGCCTTCGCCCGCACCTCTTCGGCCCTTGCCGACGCGCCGCGGCGTACCTCGCGCCGCGTACCTTCTGCACTGCCCGCGCCGCCGCCATCGATGCCGATACGCCGCCACTGAGAGTCTGGCTCAAGGCACTGGACAGCGCCGCGGTGTCTGTATTCGACGGCAGCATCTTCGATCCGTCAAACGCCTGCGCGGAAGAAAGTTCCGCCGCCTGGGCGCCTTGCAGTTTCTGCGTACTGCCATGATCGGGATAGATCACGATCGATTCGTCACGATCCATGAATGTGGACCAGAGATAAAGAGACGGACAGTTCAGATCGTTCGCTTGTACGGTGAGGTTTAGCCCCCCACTGGCGTCAGTCGTCAGCCAGACAGGCGACGTGGCCGTCAAATTGTAGGTCGCCATGCCGGTTACCGTCGTGCCGTTCGGCAGTTTGATAGTGGCCGGTGACCCATCCGATAGCGTCAAATCCTCATAGGCCGAGACCTTCACACTGCAGAAGGCCCTCGGGTTTTTGTTGGGATCAAAGAGCTGGACATAGGTGTGATAGACCGGATTGGAAGGCTGATTGGAGCCCGGCGTCCCCGTCATCTCGTCGGGCAGAAGCGTGCTCTCGCAGGAAAACGCGTGAACCTGCCCCGCCATATCGATGCCGGCCAGATGGCGCGCTCCCGTCCCATCGGAGACATAGGTGATCGTGCAAACCCCGTTCTCCACCCCCAACAATGCTGCCGAGCTCCCGAGCGCCTTCTGCACCACCTGCGGATCGTCTGTGGAACCCAGGTCAATTGCAAATAAGGTCCCCGCGGTATTGCAGAGATAGGCGACTCCATCCTCAATGTAGATCTCAGCCTGAGAACAGTCGCCGCCCAGATCCGTGCCCCAGGTGTATTTCCCGGTTGCCGCGTCGATAGCGCTGAACTTGCCCCCGGCATCAGCAAAATAGACACAATTGCCATTGGCGACCGGCTTGCCGGGCTGCGCCGCCGATTTGTAAACCCAGTTGGGAATCGGTAGCAGATGGTCGGCAAACTTGACCTCCCAAGGGTAGGAGTAGAGGGAACACTCGCTCGTGCTTGTACCCAGAACGCAATACCAGGCGTTGCCGCTCGTTGCCAACTGTATCGGCGCGTCGGACAGGCCGACTTGCTGGCTGAGCGTCGGACTGGTGGACGACGAGATGTCAAACAGGAAAGCCTGCGTCCCCAGGAACGCCAACATTCGCTTCTCGCTGCCGTACTCGAGGATCGCCGAGTCACGCGAACCGCTATTCAGCGACACCGCCCAGTTCTGATAGCTCTGGACCGTTTGGTTTTCGTCGACATAAAAACCAATCGAATGCAGATTCCCATCCCCCGCGACGAAGGCCACTCCGTTCGGCAGATCTACGGCATTGCTCAGAATCTCCGCTGTCGGACAAAAAGTGGCGAAACTGGTGAGCCCCAGCGCCTTGGCGGGGAATGCGGCAAATCCGTGATTACCCTTGTCGTCGACCGATGGCGCCACCAACATGCCGTTACACATATGAAGATCGCCAAGTTCGAAAGTCTCCCAATAATTGTTGTTGTAGGAGGCCAAACCCGCGTGAATGTCGTAGGCGAGCACGTAGCCCGGATCTTGCCCGTAGTCGTAAAGCATGGCATAGCCGTCTCCGTAGATGCCCCGGACGTGGTCGGAGAAGGTCTGCTGGAGTTCGTCGTCCCAGACAACATCGCCCGCGGAGCCCAGCAGCGGGACAACCGGCTTCACCTGTGGCCTTTGCGGGCGCCGTGGCGCCGCGCCGGCCAGCCCCGCCGTCATGAGGCCGAGTCCGACCCCTCCCAGGCCCTGCAGTAAATTGCGGCGGCTCATCAATTGAGTCGATTTTGGTGGATTCGAATTCGGTTTCATAAGGGTTGTGGAAGCGGCTCTCTGTCCCGCTCAAGCCATCGGGGGGCGCCGGCTCGCCTAGTTGATCAAAATAATCCGGCATTCTTTCGCCCCCCGTCCTCACCGCCCGTACGCCAGGTAGTGCTTGCCGAACCTGTCCCCCAGCCGCTCAATTGAAAGCTCTCCGAACTAATCACCGCCATCGTCCGTAGCTATGCAACCGCTACGCAACCGCCCGGCGACTCCCAACGGGCCTCGCCCACGTGGCGGACTATCAGGCAGGCTTCTTCAAAGAGGGCGCCGGCGCCGCGAACGATCAATCGCCAGCGCCGGCAGGCCTTCCCTGACTGAAGAGCCGCAGGATCCCGTTTGATGGTGCTGCAGCGAATCTCAGGCGACTTGGTGAGCTCTGCAAACGTGGATTTGAGAGGCAGTTGCTTGTGGAGCCAGCATGCGAGCCGGCTCCTGCGGCTCATCATGACGTGCCAGTGGACCTGCCGGTAGGTGACCTTATCGATGCTGCCCGTCACCAGGGGGTGAAACTGAACGACCTATTCTGCCTGGGGATCGGCGAGGCCAGGGCTGCTCAGCGTGAAGCATCGAGACCCGGGCCCCCCCTCCGGCCACAAGCATCAGCCCGCCTCAATCACCGTTGCGATCGCGACCGTCGACGAGAAAATGATATCGATACCGCAGAGCACGTCCCGCGCCCCCTGGGCCTTGGTGAACCGCGTAATCGGCTTTGACAGGTTCGGCACGGAGCCGAGAATGTTCATCCCCAGATTGAACCCGTTCTTGCCATAGAAGTCAGTCGGGTCCAAGACCGAGCAGACGCGTGAGAAGAAAATGTTGTTGATCGCCCAGAAGCAGTTATAGCGTGTGCAGCGGTCGCCCCACTCCGAATTGCTGCTGGGGTTTACTCTCGTCATGATTTAAGCTGACCCGTTCCACAGAATCGGTGCGGCTTGTTCCGCCCAGAGGATCCCCGTTGCGGCCGACAGGCTTGTCGCCGGGAAGCTCAGTCCGAACGTCAAAATCACAAAGCCGACATCCAACAGGCTTTTGAAGGTGCTGGGCGTGTTATTCGCATCCACATCGCAGAACGAATCTGTGATGCAGCCGGCTGTTGTGCTGAAGGCCCACGCTGTCTGTTGGCCGTTGATGGATCCAACCTGATTGTTCGATGCCGACACCGCTTTCTGGATGATGGTGGTGGGGATGGCAACCATGAGGCAAAGCAGATCCAGCGCCGATAGAGGATCCCCGGAGATCGCCTGCCAAAGATCCGAAATAACCGGAATGTGGATGGGCTGCCACAGAAGCGATTGGATTCCGCTGAGAATCAGCGGGAACGCCTCCAGTACAGTCTCGATGATCGTGTCGAGCGCGATCAGCAGCGTGTTGGTCACGTCGCCAAGCAGATTGAGGAGGGAGGACAGAGCCTGCTGGCGGAAAGCTACCGGATCAGTAGCGAGCAAAAGAAACGAACCCAGAAAGTTCTTTAAGTCGGTTGCGATCTTGCCGGCTTGTCCTTCGAGCTTTGACGCACAGGAGGTCAGCGTGGCTTCGATCTTTGCGGCCACGTCTTCGTTCGTAACCGCAGCGCAGCCCTCCACTGTAAACCGCCCGCCGAGACACTATTGATCAGCGCCGCGCCGCCGAGATTCTTGTTGCCAATACAAGCCTCCGACCCGAACAGCCTGCCCGAAAAATTGTTAACCTTGTCATCCCAAAGAAGATCTGCGTCCGCGCCATCGAGCCGCGACACGGATCGTTTTAAAGTCGAACCCGGTGTCCTTTTCGACGGATCTGGCCGGCGCTGGGCAAGGAGACTCCCTCCCGTAGCGACTCCCAATCCAATTCCAACCAGAGACCGCAGCATTTGCCGCCGGTTCATGCCCCCGCTCATCTTCATCACAATCCCTCTTTCTTGTCGTTCAGGTTGGGATGATTCCGCCCTCGGCGTTGCGAATCAACGGGTCCTGATCAAGCGGAAGATAGGGCGAAGAAAGATTGATCAACTTCGCCGCCGTTACTTGCTTCGCATTGAGGCAGCGGTTGATCACCAGGCTCAGAATAATCTGTCCTGCCGTCAGGACCTATGCTGCCCAAGGCATGCTACAGCAGGTATCCGCACGGCAACGCGAGGTTACAGCGAGGTGCTCAGGAAATAGCCTACCGGCTGAGCGGGTTGCCTACCACCATCCAGCGGAACGTCCAATTTCCAGGCATGGCCTCCATTCCGGTTTGGCCATCCCAGAACTGAACCTGCTTCCCCGCTTTGACAAAGCAAAAGAAGTGACCCGGCTCCGACCCGAGGGACTCCGCGCTGATGACGCCAACGGTTCCCTCGGGCATGCGCTCAATCGCCTGGTACATCTCGACGTCGGTGCCGGGGATGTTTGTGAATCTGGCACCCATGGCGCTTTCCATCTGCTGGTCCGTCCACCCCCTCCCAGGATTGGGCGGGGCGGGCTCCAGAGGTTGCCCAAAGAAGACGCGCACCGTATTGACGGTGGAAATGGCGCAGTTCCTCACACAGCGGCTTGGATTGATGTTCGGGAGCCAGTCTCGAACGGTCTTGACCGCCTGATAGAACTTAAATCCCTTCGGGATGGCGACCTTACCACCGGGTCCCACCAGCGGAAGGCGCCTGGAATTGACGGGAACGGCCAATTTCAGCATCCAATTGCAGAGCCTGGCGCCCTCTTCGTTGCCCCGGACATAGGGGTCAGGGCTTGGATCAAAACCGGGCGGATTGACGATGGCGCTTAGGACGTTAGCTGCGCTGCCCAGGGCGAGCAGTGCTCGAACTTGCGGAAAAGCCGCGGCCGACACGGCCATCGCGAGATTCTGTATCGTGCACTGGTCTTGCAGGCACCGGGCCACGCCTTGATTGAAACCCACCTGGTAGCGCAGCGAAGGCGTTGCTCCTTCGGCTCTGTATTGCCGCACCCAGTCCGGTTCCGGGCCGCAAACCTGCTGTTGGTTGGGCGCTGGGCGCGGTGGCGCGGGCCGGGACCGGTTGGGGCGATCGCTGCAGATGCACCCGGCGGGCGGAGGATTGGGGTTGTCGCAGAAATTGTAACCGCCCGGGCCATCGGGCTGGCAGGGACTTTGGAACGGCGGGTCGGGGACTCGCGGATAGTAGCTGGTGCCGTTTCCGGAGCCGCCATTGTCGGCGGCACCGCCACGCAGCGGAGGCCTGGATGGCGAGTCGGGACTATTGTTGCCGCCCGGAGGCTGGCCGGCCGGAGGGTTGTTCCAAGGCTGTTTCGACTCTACGCTCCGCACGCACTCCGCCGCGGACTGCAGCAAATCCCCCGCGGCGCGGCTTTCGCGGTTATAGAGATCCACAAGCGCCTGAACCCGGCCATTCGTCCCGGTATGGGTGACGCGAAGGCGGTCGATCTCCTTCTCCGCCTCCCAGGCCTTGATGAGATGCGGTTCCGCGGAAAAGGCCGTTTGTATGCAGGGGTTGTACTGTTCCGCAATGCGCCCGTATTGTCCTGACCGTTTGTATTTCTCCAGTTCCGTCATCTCTTGATCAATGATCTGGTGTACGGCTGTGGAAGTTCCGTTGTTGTGGAGCTCGGCGCCAATCAGCGATACCCGGCCGACAATGTCGCCGGCAAGTTGACCAATCCGCAGTTGATTGTCCAGCCGGGTGCGGTAGTCAGGGTTGATGACTTCCTCTGACACGCCGCCCTGCAGCGGAGGCCGTGGGTTCTGGGCGTGCAGAGGACTGAGCAGCAGCAACAGGACGATCGCGAAGAATGGCGCGCGTTGCGGAATTCTCATCCATTTAAGATAGCGCCGGTTCTGTCGCGGAAATGTGATCCAGGACAGTGCATAGATAATTTCCGGATCGGATTCCACACCACAACTGGCCCGGCGGGCGGCCCGTCGCCTTCCGGAGATCATCTCCAACCAAACGCGATGGCTGTGTAATCTGTTTGTTCCGGTGCTCTGGCGGTCCTTCCGTTTGCCTGCGGCATCTTTGCGATTGGCGCGGCTTCGGAATCATTTGCTAGATCGGTCGATAGCGCCGCTGCCGCGCGGGAAGGGCTTGCGAGCCCAGGTTCCGCACAGCAGCGGATCTCTTTGGATGACCTGCAAAGCCGGCGTGGCGACTGCATCCCATCATCGGTGGCGGTCCGATCTCCGCCGCCACGGAAACCCGCCGCGGGTTTGGTCGAAACCTGGAAAGGGTTGTAAATTACACCTTGCGAACATGAAACGACTCCATTTGTTCGAATTTGAAGATCAGCCCTGGCTGCCCGGTTTCCTTCGCGACGCGATGACGGCCTACCTGGCAAGCGCCTATACGATTGCGCCGATTCCCCAACTGTGGGCGAAAGAGATTTCCAGGGTCATCCAGGTGACCGGTCACCAGCAATTGGTAGACCTTGGCTCCGGGTCGTCCGGGCCAACGCCCTTGGTCGTCGCCGAGCTGGCACGTTTGGGTCACCCGGTCACCATGACCCTGACTGACTTCTACCCCAGGCCCTTTGAAGGCTCCGCCGCGATTCGGTATTGGCCTCGACCGGTGGATGCGCGGGACGTTCCGGAGGAATTGGGCGGGCTGCGAACTATGTTTGCGGCGTTCCACCACTTCGACGAGGCCGGCGCTGCCCGAATCCTGGCGGACGCTGCCGCCCGGCGCATGCCGATTTGTATCTTCGAAGGTACGTCGCGCACAATTCCCGCAATCCTATCTTCGCTCGTGATTCCACTCCTGGTCCTGGTTCTGACGCCGAGAGTGAAGAGCCTTTCCTGGCAACAGCTCCTCTTCACCTATCTCATTCCGGTACTCCCCGTCCTCATCTCCTGGGATGGCCTGGTGTCGCACCTTCGCACCTACTCGGCAGCCGAGATGCTGGCGATGGCACAGGCAATACCTCAGCCTGGCTACCAATGGCGCACAGGTGAAATCGCCTTGAAGGAATTCCCTGTCGGGCTGCCTTTTCTCGTCGGTTGGCCGGTCCCTCCAACTGCGTGATCGAAATCCCGCTTCGCCTACGCCTGATGTTGTGAAGGGATTTCCCATGCTCTATCCATTCGGCGTCTTCCTGCTGGTGGCCGGCGGCCTGCTCTTTGCGGTCTTCAGCCGTGCGTGGCTGGGCGATGGTACCGGCCACGGCAGCTATCCAATCAGCTTTGACGAATTGTTCTACTGGGGGCAGTGGGCTGCCTTCTGGCTCACCCTGGCTGCCCTGGTCACGTTTGCCTTCTGCCGCTGGAAAGGACAGTCCTGGAGGCTGGCGGCTCCCGTCATTGGCGTCGGCCTTTGTCTACACTTCATTGTGTTTTCGATGCCTCTACTGGAGAACCGGTTCGAATGGCCGCGCGGAGCGTTGGGCTGGAAAGTCTTCCTCGCCGCAAAGCAACGGGAGCGCGCGCTCCGCGACAGGGAGCGCCACTTGCAGGAGCTTTTCACTGGAACGTGGACCAATCCGAAAGGGGCCAGGCTCCTCGTCTCGGACAATCGAGCCCGGTTTGAGGAAGCAGGCGTCACCACCGAATTGGGGGCTGGTGCCCTGGAGACCTTCTCGCTCGAACCGAGATCGAGAATGGAATATGAACTCGCCCGCTGTGGGCTCAACCAGCTCCGAAATGGTCTCAGCGACCGCGAGTACCCTCTGTTTGTGGTTCGCAAAGCAGCGGCGCCCGACTCCCTCCTACTTCTGCTAAATCCCCATCAGCTCCTGTTGATTATCCCTGGAGTGTCCTCACACCTCCTGTCTCGACAAGGTCGTGCCGGATGACTAAGTTGGAAGAATATCGCCAGGCGAACACACGCCAGGCCTCCGTATTGCGAGCCGGCGGCTTCCGGCCCACGCTGGATCCTCTCGCCTCCAATCTCTGTAGGCAGCCAGTCGGGTCGCCGGGCGAGGACTGGCACCTCGGCCGCCAGCGGCGCCCCTGCCCGCCCCAACGCACCAGGCGCAATTTCCGGCTTCCAGCCGAAACCATAGTAAGCTCCTAAGGATGGATCTGGTCACTCGCCGCTCTCTGCTGCTCAGCGCCCTCAGTGCGGCCACGCTCTCAGACATTGCGCAGGCGCAGCAGCACGCCCACTCCGCCCTGGCTTCGAACGCGCCCTTCCGCTATCTGACTGCGGCTGACGCACTCGAACTGGAGGCCCTTGCGGCGCAGATCATTCCCTCCGGCGAATCGCCCGGAGCCCGCGAGGCCGGCTGCATCCATTTCATCGATCGCGCATTAGAGACCTTCGACCGCGACCAGCGGGATCTCTACCGCAACGGACTCGCGGCGACGCAGAGGAAACGAGCCGAGCTCTTTCCGCAGTCCCGTACAATTGCCGGTCTCGAAAACGCACCAGCCATCGCCTTGGTCAAAGCCATCGAACAGACAGAGTTCTTTAAGCTCCTCCGCACCCACACCATCATGGGTTTCCTGGCTGCGCCGGCCTGGGGCGGCAACCAAGGGATGGTGGGCTGGACCCACATCGGCCTAGAGCACAAGATGACGTTCCAGCCGCCCTTCGGCTTCTATGACGGAGAAGCCAAATGATCACCTACCAGCCCGCGGAACTCGTCGACTTCGTGGTCATCGGCTCCGGAGCCGCCGGCGGAGTGGTTGCCAAGGAACTCTCGACCGCCGGGTTTTCGGTGGTCGTGCTGGAACAGGGCGCGTATGTGAAGGAGAAGGACTTCACCCACGACGAGCTGGCCGTCAACTACCAGCACACTATCGCCAACAATTCAAAGCTGCAGCCCAATACCTTCCGTTCCAGCGACTCCGAAACGGCCAAGGTCGAGCAGCGCTACACCTACGGACGACTGGTAGGCGGAGGCAGTGTTCATTTCACCGCGAACTACTGGCGCTTCCATCCCGACGATTTCCGCGAGCGCAGCGTCTTTGGCGATGTGCCCGGCAGCAGTTTCGCCGACTGGCCGGTGAGCTACGACGAGCTCGAGCCCTACTACACCAAGGCAGAATGGGAGATCGGCATCTCCGGACTCGCTGGGGCGAACCCCTTTGAGGGGCCGAGGTCGAAGCCGTATCCTTTGCCGCCGCTGCCGGTCAAGTCCTCCGGCGTGCTGTTTGAACGGGCGGCCAAAAAGCTCGGCCTGCACCCCTTCCCGGCGCCCATGGCCGTCCTCTCGCAACCCTATCGCGGCCGCGGGGCTTGCAGCCATTGCGGATGGTGCGAAACCTTCGGCTGTGAGATGCGGGCCAAATCCAGCACCCTGGCCTCGGTCATCCCCCTCGCCGAAAAGACAGGCCGCTGCGAAATCCGCTCCGGCTGCTACGTGCGCCGGATCCAAAGCAATGACGCGGGCCGGGTCACCGGCGCGATCTATTACGATGCCCAGCGCCGCGAAGTCTTCCAGCGGGCCCGGGCCGTTGTCCTTTCCGCCAATGGTGTCGAGTCGGCCAAGCTGCTGTTGATGTCGCCGTCGAAACGATTTCCCCACGGCCTCGCGAATTCCAGCGGCATGGTCGGGAAGAACTTTATGTGGGACCTGGGCGCCTTCGTGAGCGGCCTGTTTGAACATCCTTTGAACGAGTACAAGAGCGTGCAGGTGTCCCGCGTGATACATGATTACTACGCGGCCGACCCCAAGCGCGGCTTCTATGGCGGCGCCGGCATCGATGCCCGGTTCAACTGGTTCCCGATCAGTTTCGGCCTGGACGGCCTCCCGCCTTCCGGCCCCCAATGGGGCTCCGAGTACAAGAAGATGCTCGGCCACTACTTCAACCACACCTTCTCCACGCTGTCGCACACCACTTCGTTACCGGTGGAGGCAAACCGGGTGGATCTTGACCCCACAGTGAAAGATGCCTGGGGCCTGCCGGTGCCGCGGCTCACCTACCAGCTCCATCCCGACGACAGAAAGAACCTGGAGTGGGCTCGCCAGCGCCAGGTAGAAATCCTGGAGGCGGCGGGCGCGACTCAAGTTTGGAGTTATCCCGTGGACGACATCGGGGTCAGTGCGCATCTCATGGGGACCATGCGCATGGGCAACGATCCGGCGCGCTCCGTGGTCAACCGCTTCAACCGTGCGCACGATGTGCCCAATCTGTTTATCGTGGACGGCAGCAGCCTGGTCACCAGCGGCCGCCAGCAGCCCACCGCCACGATCCAGGCCCTGGCGTATCGCGCCGCCGAAGCCGCCGCCCTCGCAGCGAAGCAAGGCGAGATTTGACGGGCTGATGCCGCCAGCGAAAGTTCACCGGATAAACGGCGGGCTAGTCGTTCTTATGTGTCGAACGGGTGACGATCCGCTTTCCCGGAAGCGGCAATTGCTTGCCCATTCAACGGAATCTTGCTCCGGAGCCCTCGGCATTCGCGCCCGGATCCGCCAGTGAAGCTCCGGACTTTCCCGGCACGGCGTCCGCGCAAGGAATCTCCGTCTGCGAACTGGATGTTACCGTCCAGGAACGAATGAATCCAGCTTGGGTGTTCCTGGACGGCGAGCCCGCATTTTCCCCTGAATATGGCCAACTGAAGCCCGAACGCGGAGAGGTCGGAATCAGGATTGGGCCAAAGACTACCGGATCCGCGTTGGAGCACGCTTGAATGCTCTCCTAGACGTCAAAAATAAATGCCGATGAAAACAACAAGCCTGTCCGGCCTGCGTCACCATTTCTGAATATAACTTCATGTGTCTGTGCTCGCGGCTTTGGATCGCCCTGCCAGCGCCGGCAGCAGCCGCTGGCACTGCCGCACACCCAGATTTACCCCGAACTTGTTTCGCAGGTAATCCGACAATGCCTGCCCGTTCCAGCGAGTGGCCGCCACACCGGCGGTCGCCGGAGCCGCGCGTAGCGCCTGCCCGGCCATCTTCCGCTGGCTGTCGCTCAGACGCGGCGGGCAGCCTGCGCGTTCGCCTTCCCGCAGTCCTTCCAGGCCGTGCCGCTCAAAGTTGCTTACCCAATAGCGCACCGCGCGCGTGGAATCGCCCAGTAGCGCGGCCGCCTGCCGGCAACTCATGCCGCGCGCCACCAGCAGCACCCCATGCAGCCGGTGGCCGTACCGGGCTTCGTCCGAGCCGTGGATCTCCTGCTCCAGAATCTCCATCTGCGTCCGGACTCCGCCGGCTGGCCGCGTCTTCATCTAGACATAAAATCACATTTCTTTTCCGAGTGCAATTTATTATGTCGTAGGCGTTTAGGCAGTAACGAGGAAGTGTTCGGATCAGTTACAGTAAACACAGCTTGTCTCGCTGAGGTCTTATGAACGGTCGCGCATCAGTAACGTCCCTCTTTGTTTTCTTCTTTTCCTCCCTGCTCCCGGCAGCCGACTGGCGCCCCATTGATTCCAATGAGCTCGCGCAAAAAACACCCAAAGTGGAGAGCGGAGCCGACGCGGAAGCCATTTTCTGGGACATCAAGATCGAGGATAGCCTCCAAGGCGGCGACCTCCAGCTCACGATGAACCACTACATCCGGATCAAGATTTTCACGGATCGCGGCAAGGAGAAGTACGCCACCGTTGAGATCGAACAGTCCGGCAAGCGCCGCATCATCGACGTGGCGGGCCGCACCATCAAGGCTAATGGCAACATCATCGAGCTGAAAAAGGACTCCATCTTCGATCGCGACCTCGCCAAAACCAAGGGTTTCAAAGTGCGCGGCAAGGCCTTCACCATGCCGAACGTGGAGGTCGGCGATATCATCGAATACCGGTACCGCGAGATCCGGGATAACGAAATCGCCTCCCACATGCGCCTCTACCTCCAGCGCGAGTTGCCGCTGTGGAGCGTCACTTATCACCTGAAGCCGCTGAGCATTCCCTGGCTCCCTTACGGGATGCGGACCCTGCCGATGAACTGCCAGGTGCCGCCCTTCAAGCAGGAACCGAACGGATTCTACGCCGTCACTCTCAGCAATATGCCCGCCTTCCGCGATGAACGCTATGCCCCGCCAGAAGACCAACTGCGGGCCTGGATGCTCATCTATTACGAGGAAGACAAGAAGATCGATGCGGAAAAGTACTGGAAAACCGTCGGACGCGAGGACCATACCCGTTTCAAACAGCGCATGAAGGCCGATGGCCTGGTCAAACGCACAGCCGCGGAACTGGTCACCGGCGTCGAGAAACCGGAAGAGAAAATCGCCGTCATCGAGAAGTTCTGCCGCACCAAGGTCCGCAATCTGGACAGCCGAACCGTTCATCTCACGGCCGCTGAGCGCAAGGCGATCAAGGTGAACGAATCGCCCGGAGACACGCTGGAGCAGAAGGCTGGCAGCGGCATGGACATCAACCTGCTCTTCGCCGCCCTGGCCAATGCCGCCGGCTTCGACGCGCGCATCACCAGGCTGAGTGACCGCGGTGACACGTTCTTTAATATGAGCCTGCCGCTCACCTACTTCCTGAACAACTTCAGCGTCGCCGTCAAGGTAAACGAGCAATGGGCCTTCTTCGACCCTTCCACCCCCTACCTGGACCACGGCATGCTCCGCTGGCAGGAGGAACTGGGGCACGCGCTCATCTCCGACCCCAAGGGCGGATTCTTCGTCGACACCCCTTACTCTGAGCCAGCCCGCTCGCTGCGCAGCCGCCATGGGGACTTCAAACTGCTCCCCGATGGTTCACTGGAAGGCACCGTCCGCTACAGTTACACGGGCCATGCCGCCCGAGGCCAGAAGAGCTACTACGAGGACATGACTCCCGCGCAGCAGGAGGAGGACTGGAAGAAGGATATCCAGGGCCGGCTCAACACCGCGGAATTGGCGGACTTTCAAATGCGCGACGTGGCTGATCCCTACAAACCATTCGTTGTGGAACACAAGGTCACCGTCCCCGCCTACGCCACCCGCACCGGCAAGCGCATCCTGCTGCAGCCGGCCTACTTCCAGCGCAACGCCAATCCGATCTTCACGGATACAACCCGCAAATGGGACATCTACTTCAACTATGGCTGGATTGAAGACGATGAGATCAATATCGACCTGCCGGAGGGCTGGGAACTCGATCAGCCGGTGAAGCCCATCAGCACCAATATCGCCGACGTCGGCAACTACTCCGTCGAAGTCCGCAAGACCGTCGACGGCCGCCGGTTGATCTACCATCGCAAGTTCGTATGGGGCACCAACAAACGCATCATCTTTCCGGTCGAAGCCTACCCCAAGATGAAGCAGATCTTCGACTTCGTGCAGGAGCAGGACGGCTATACGATTGCCCTGAAGGCGGCCGGCGATGCTAAGTAGGACGCTACTTCCCGTTGCCGCGTTCGCGATCCTCGCACCCGGATTGCTCCAGGCCGCGGACGAGACTCCTGCCTGGCTCAAGGAGTTGAGCACCGTCACGCTGCCAAACTACCCGGCCAAGGTGAACAACGTCGTGCTGCTGAATGAGGAGCATACGGCCATGGCCGAAACAGGCCGCCTCACCACCACCACGCGCACCGCCATCAAAATCCTCAACCCGCAGGGCGGCGATGTCGCGTTCTTCGATTCCTATGATTCCGTCTCCGGCAAAGTGCGCGACTTCCGGGCCTGGATGCTGCCTCCCTCCGGCAAGATCAAAAAGTACGGCAAGGATGAGATCGTCGATGTCGCCTGTGCCGGCAACGACATTTACAATGAGTGCCGCCGCCGTTTTGTCTCCGGCAAACGCGACGCCGAGCCCGGCGCCATCTTCGCCTATGAGTCCGTTATCGAGTATCAGTCCTTCGCGAACCAGATCTCCTTCCACTTCCAGGACGGTACCCCCGTCCGCCTGGCGCGCTTCCGCGTCACCGTGCCCGCCGGCTGGGAGGTCCGGTCCAAGGCTTTCAATGGCGCGCCCAAGGAGACCCTTGCGGACGGAAGCTACACCTGGCACATGGAGAACCTGCCGGCGATGGAACCGGAACCCGCCTCGCCCAGCTTTCTCAGCGTGGCGCCGTGGGTTGGCGTGAACCTGGTTGGTCCCGGCGGCAAACATCCGGTACTCTCCTGGACCGACGCAGCCGGCCTCCTGGCGGAGCTGAACGACGCCCAGTCGGACCCCGGCGAACTCATCACCGCCAAGGCCCGCAGCCTGGTTGAGGGCGCCACCACCGAGATGGACAAGATCCGCGCCATCGGCCGCTTCACCCAGCAGGTCAACTATGTTTCCGTCCAGACCAACCTCGCCAAGGGCGGCGGCTACCGTCCCCACGCGGCGGAGCAGGTCTTCAAGAAACTCTACGGCGACTGCAAGGACAAAGTGAACCTCACACGCGCCATGCTCAGGGCCGTCGGTATCACCTCATACCCCGTGGCCATCTACTCCGGCGACCGGACCCATGTCACCCAGGAGTGGCCGTCCCTGGGCGCCTTCAACCACGCCATCTCCGCGATTCGCGTCGCTCCCGAGACCCGCGAGCCCGCCGTGCTCGAACACCCCAAGCTCGGCCGGCTCCTCTTCTTCGATCCCACCGACCCGTACGTGAAGCCCGGCTTCCTGCCCGACCACGAGCAGGACAGCTTCGCCCTGGTTGGCGCACCCGTTGACGGCGGCCTCGTTCGCGCGCCATCCGCCCCACCTGTCGCGGCCGCGCACGATCGTTTCGTGGAAGCCGTCCTCACCGCCGACGGCGCCATCGAAGGCAAGTTCACCGACAAACGGACCGGCGAGGCCCTGGCTGGGGCCGTCGGCGAATACCGCTCACTCGGCAAAACCGATTACGAGAAACGCATGGAGCGCTGGGTCGGACGCAGCGTTCAGGGCGCCACCTCCTCGGGCCTCGAGGTCGAAGATTCCGCCGGCCAGTTCGTGGTCCGCGGCCGCTTTGCCTCCCCGCACTTCGCCCAGCGGCCACAGCCGCGCATGCTCATCTTCAAGGCCGGGCTCCTGGAGTACGACGACTGGCGCCTGGTCTCGAAAACCCGCAAATACCCCATTGTGGTCGATACCGACGCGCTCAGCGAGACGGTCCGCGTCCAGATTCCGGCCGAGTTCAAGGTCGATGAATTGCCTTCGCCCATCCACATCGACTCGCCCTATGGCAAGTACGAGGCCGCGTGGACCCAGGAAGGCCAGGCCATCCAGTTCCGCCGGACCCTGGAACTGCCCGCCCAAACCGTGCCGTCCGCCCAATACACTGAGCTGAAGAAGTTCCTCGATACCATCAGTGGCTCCGCCAACGCCCCCGTGGTGCTGGTGCGATAGCCTGACCGGGCAGGCCGCGCTCCGCGGGTCCGCAATATCGGCGGACTGTCAGATGCCGAATCCAGCACTGGATCGGCGCGTGCTGTCCTGGGCGAAGTAACGCCGTGTGTGCCCCCGGCCGGTAGGCTGCGGATTTGCTCGCGAGCGCCCGCTGCCAGGGCAGGGAATGCGGCTTCCCCCTACCGGCGGCCGGTTAAGCCTGTGCTGCGGTTTCCGGTAAATATGCCTGCAGCGGCACCGCTCCGCGTGAGTGCGCAGCCAGGTCGTCCTTGGGCAGGCGGCCAAAGTACCGGCGATAGTCCTTGCTGAACTGCGAGTGGCTCTCATACCCGGCCCGCACGCTGGCTTCGCCGATGTTGAGCGACTCCAGCAACAGGCTCTTGCGCGCCTCCTGCAGCCGGATGCGCCGCTGGTACTGAATCGGGGTCAGGCCCGTGACCGCCTTGAAGTGCTGGTGGAGCGAGGTCGGGCTCATGCCGAGATGATGAGCGAGATCGGCCACCAGGAACCCTTCTGCGTAGTGCTGCTGGATCCACCGGGTGGCCGAAGCAATCCGGTTGGAAGGGCTGCCATCACGGCAGATCTCCAGCAGGCGTGCGCCCGCGGCGCCAGTCAGCAGGCGGTAGAGGATCTCCTGCCGCACCAGCGGAGCCAGGGGCCCCGCATGTTGCGGAGTATCCAGTAGGCGCAGCAGCCGCACCACGGCCTCCAGTAGATCGCAATCGGCTTCGAAGATGCTGATCCCCGGCTGCGGAGGCAGGCGCGGGAGGTCGCCGCAGCGCTGCACCAATTGGTCGAGTTCCAGCAGGTCGAGATCCACGCCGATGGCCAGCAGCGGTTGCGTCCGGCTGGCATGGACGATCCGCGAGGTGGCGGGTACGTCAATCGAGGTCAGCAGGTACTGTCCCTCCCCATATTCGAGATGGACCGTCCCGAATTCCACGCTCTTGGCGCCTTGCAGCACCAGCGCCATGCAGGGGAACTGGGTCGAGACCAGCGGTTGGCTCTTCCAGCCGAAGCGCATCAGGTGCAGGCCGGGCAGAACCTGCATGGCAAGGCCGTCCTGGCGGCAATGGCGCGCCAGGATCCGCCTGGCCTCATTGAGCAGTGATTTCGCGTCGCGCCCCATCCCCTCCATGTTACTGGCCGGAGACCGCTGCATCGGGCGCCGGGTCGCAGTCGGTGTCGACAACCTTGTACTTTTCCAGTTGATCCAGGCGGCTCAACAGCGCGGCCTTGATGTAACCATAGGCGTCCTGGCCCAGCGCGAGGCGCGGCGGGGCGGCTTCGGCTTCGAATGTGGCGACAATCGCTTTGGCCATCTTCGCCGGATCGCCCGGAGCCAGGTAGCCGCCGGTTGCCATCTGCCGCATCATGCCCACCGGGCCGTCGCGATAGGCATCGAGCTCCGGACTCAGCACGCCCGAGGAGCCGAAGTCCGTCCGGATCGTGCCGGGCTCCACCAGGGTCGTCTGGATTCCGAATCCGGCAACCTCCTGGGCAAGCGATTCGATGAAGCCTTCAATGCCCCACTTGGTGGCGCAGTACAAAGACAGGCCGGCGAAGGCTGCCTGACCGGCGCTGCTGGAAACCTGGAGCAGACGGCCCCCGCCCAGCGGCCGCATGTGCGCCACCGCGGCCCGCGCCAGTTCGATCGAACCTGTCATGTTGGTGGCAATAATGTGGTTGATGGCTTCGAGTTCGAGCTCCTCCGCTGCGCCCAGCAGGCTGTAGGCGGCATTGTTCACAACAGCATGGATGCGGCCGAAGTGCGCGGCAGCCGCCTGGAAGGTCGCTGGGATTTTGGCGAAATCCGACAAGTCGAGCTCCGCTGTCCAAAGCTGGCCCGGGAACTGCCGGTGCAACTCTTCGGCGTGCGCCCGGCTGCGGACCGTGCCGGCTACACGGCCGCCACCGCGCAGCACCTCCAGGGCGATGTGGCGGCCCAAACCACGGCCGATGCCCGTGATGAACCAGGTGGAGCCCCGCAGGGCGGTGCGTTCGTTTGTCTTCAGTTGTGTTTCACTCATGTAGCAATCCTAACTGCGGCCACCGGGAATCCGTGAGAGAGAAGCTACGGGTAATTAGCAAAATCCTACAAAGCAGAGACTGGGCACGGGCAGAGCGCCGGAGCGCGGGCGCTGCGGTCCTGTGCCGCGGCCGGTCGCCCGAAAATGCGTTCGCCCTGACCTCATCTTCATCAAGGACGGGAACATCTACACCTCCGCGGGCATCTCCGCGTGAATCGATCTGTCCCTCGCGCTGGTGGAAGAAGACCATGGCCATGAAGTGGCCCTGCGCATCGCAAGAACCCTGGTCATGTTCCTCGTCCGCCCGGGCGGCCAGTCGTAGTTCAGCCACATGCTCTCTCACCAGGCAGTGACCTCCAAGCCACTGCGCGAACTGCAGGGCTGGATGCTGCGGAATCTGCGCGAAGATCTTACGGTGGAAAAGCTTACTGGCCGCATCGGCATGAGTCCCCGGCACTTCACGCGCGTCTGCCTACGCGAAACCAACATGAATCCGGGTCAGTTCGTCGACAGGATGCGCGTGGAAGCCGCCCAACAGATGATCGACAACTCGGACCTCGGCCTCAAGGAGATCGCCGACCGCTGCGGCTTCGGATCAGCCGATGCCATGCGCCGGACCTTCTCGCGCGTGCTCCACGTGACCGCTGGACAATACAAGGAACGCTTCCGGCGGCCGCTGCCCGCCGACGGGGCCATGTCCTAAATTGGCTGATCCGCGTCGTGGCCCGTTGGCCCGCCTGACCCTGCAGTGGAGTTGTGAGTGACGCCAACAGGCCCGCGGCAGCCGGAGGGATCACGGAATTCGCCCGGATCACGAAGGCGCGGTAGCTGGCCCGGCCCACGGTCCCTCACACGGTCCAGCATTTACCTGGAAAGGATGCAGCAACAATCCCATGTCAGTCTTCAATTCAGCCCTGGCCATTCCCGATTCCTTGCTCGCGAAGGAGGCCACGCAGACCCTGCGGGAGCATGCCATCGACCTGCTCTTCAATCACTCCACGCGCGTCTACCTTTTCGCCGCCGAGCAGGGCCGTCAGCAGAAGCGCTGCTTCGACCCGGAACTGCTCTATGTCCCCGCCGCATTTCACGATCTGGGTCTTACCGGTAAATTCTCCAGTCCCCACGAACGCTTTGAAGTCGACGGCGCAAACGCCGCGCGTCAGTTCCTCTCCGCGCACAAGGTCCCCGAGGATCAGATTCAAACCGCATGGCAGGCGATCGCCCTGCACACCACCCCGGGGATCACACACCACATGCGCCCCGAAATCGCACTGCTGTATTCGGGTGCCGGCCTCGAAGTCCTCGGGAAAGGGTTCGAAGAGTTTCCTTCGGACCTGTGCCACGATATCGTAGCGAAATACCCGCGCAAGCACTTCAAGGAAGGCTTTCTCGAGACCTATTTCGCGGGCTTTGCGCACAAGCCGGAGCCCACATACGGCACCGTGAACGCGGCTGTCTGTCAGCGCTTTATCCCCGGCTTTCAGAACCCAAACATGTGTGAGTCGATTCTTGAGTCTCCCTTTCCCGATTCGAAATAGTGCGTGCGATGCAGGCAGTTCCGGCATCTCAGAGGAAGGAGGCAGTATGCGGAGAACAATGCGCTCAAACTTCTTATGGCTCGCGCTAGCGGCCTTTTCGGTAGCAGTTCCCCCCGGACTGGCGCAGAAGGCCGAGCAGGTGAAATCTGTCTTCCAACACGCCCTCCCCAACGCCGAAGGGAAGTCAATGGTTGCCGTCGTCGTCACCTACCCACCCGGAGCCAAGTCGCCGGCTCATCACCATGCCGGGTCCGCGTTCATCTATGCCTACGTGTTGTCAGGCTCCATCCGCAGCCAGGTGGACGATCAGCCCGCGAAAGTCTTTCGTGCCGGCGAGGGCTTCTACGAACCACCTGGCGCCCATCACCGCATCAGTGAGAATGCCAGCGACAAGGCTCCCGCCAGCCTGTTGGCTGTCTTCGTTGTCGATTCCAAGGACACTCCGCTGACCATACCCGACCCGAAGTAAGGATCGTGGTCAGGAGCCAAACCAGGGCGATAGGGGCACGAGAGGGAACCCGGCGCCGACGTTCAGGGAGTGCACGGCTCGGCCCGTCCGGCGCCGTTTGCTCAGGCCAGGTTCCCCCGGCGGCAGCCCTCCGGCGGAACAGTGAATCGCCGCGGGCTCATTCACCGCACCGCCCTGAACGAAACACCGCTACAATTACAACGGATCTCGAAGAATATGGTCAGATCTCTCGTTGTATTCCTTCTCACAGCCTCCGCTTTCGCTCCGTCCCTCGCGGCTTGTTCCTGCGGCCCTGGCGCCGAGGCGCCGGCGTGTTCGCGCGTCGGTTCGCGATCGGTCATCTTCGCCGGGCGAGTCGTCTTTTCCAATGACGACGGATCGGGCCGCTTTGACCAGGGCACGTTAATCCGGTTCACCGTCGAGGAAGCCTTCCAGGGTCTGCCGGAAGGGACAACTGAGGTGTGGATCGACCCCAGCAGCTACACAAGCTGTTATCACAACTTTCCGGTCGGCGGCCGTTACCTCATGTTCGCTTCGGGTCCCTTGACGCAGCGCCCTCCTTCCGCTGCCACTAAGTCGGCATGGCGGGATTCACTCGGACGTCCCAAGCCGATGCCGCCAGGTTTTGATGCGGATCATCCACCCTTGATCTATGTCACAGGGGGTTGCTCCGGCTCCCGCTCTGCCGACAGGGCGCTGAGCGATCTGCAGTGGCTCCGGGAATGGCGCGCAGGCAGAACTACGACCCGGCTCTACGGACGGATTCTGGAACACTACAGCCGGTTTTCCAGCCCATTTCATGAGCCTCCACTGGCCGGGGTAACGGTCACGGCACAGGGTGAGAACGGGGCCTACACCGCCACATCCAACGCGAATGGGGAATACGAGATCACCGGTATCCCGGCAGGCCGCTACGCGTTTTCCGCTAGCCTCGAGAACTATAGCTTCTCCTGGGGGACAATCTCGATTCAGGTCGCCCCTGGCGGCTGCGCTTATCTCGATGCCGGGCTCTTCACAACGGGCCGCATTGCGGGAAAAGCGCTCAGCTCGGATGGCAAGCCCGAAGCCGGCCTGGAAGTACAGGTCGCCCGGCTACTGGCTGATGGGAAGGTGCGATACGACTTGAGCCAGTCCATCGTCACTGGAGCGCAAGGGGAGTTTGAGTTTAAGGATCTTTCCAGTGGTGACTTTCTGCTGGGTGTCAACCTCACCGAGCGGCCTACGCCAGCTTTGCCATTTGCAACGACATACTTCCCAGGTACGCCGAATCGCGATTCCGCCCAACTCATTCGACTGAACCCGTCCGAACAGAGGGAGGGGCTCATCTTGCGGTTGCCTGCACGGCTGCAGCCACGCACTGTGCAGGTCACAGTCAGGTGGCCGGGTGGCAGTCCTGCCTCGAACGTGCGCGTAGCCGTATTTCTCAGGAATGAAGGCCACTCCGCGGGCGTTGAGGATTTGAAGTACGATGCAACGGTCAGCTTGCCCTGCTTGAAGGGGCTTGAGTACCAGATTCGTGCCCGCGCCTTCATCGACGATGATCCGAAACAGAGGAATCGGCGCATTGCGGATGGTGAGGTTTCGCTGCCGGCGGGTGACGACCCCGCCCAACTCACCATCATTCTCGACAAGCCCGGCGTCATCTAGGCGAAGTGTCCTTCGGAGGGGAAAAGCACTTCCCCCCGGTGCGGCCGCAACACCTCCAGAGAGCTCAGAACAGCGGACGCCTCTGTGGATGCAGAACACGACAAGGACAGTGTGGGTTCAATAAACAAACCTCGATATCTTTATCCAGATATCATATTATCGATAGGCCCATGCTCTCCCAGACCGTGGAATATGCTCTCCGCGCCATTGTCGTGCTGGCCGCGGACCGGACCTCGTCCTGGACTACGCAAGCCATCGCCGCCCGGACTCTCGTTCCGCAGGACTACCTGAACAAGGTCCTGCAGCCGCTCACCCGCGCCGGACTCGTCAGCGCGCAGCGCGGCCGGAATGGCGGTTTCACGCTATCCCGCGCTCCGGAAGCAATCACGGTTTTGGACGTGATCTCCATCGTCGATCCGCTGCGGCGCATCAATCATTGCCCTCTCGGCCTCAAGTCGCATTCCTCGCTCTGTCCGCTCCACCGCAAACTCGATGAGGCGGTCGGCGTCGTGGAAGAGTCCTTCCGCTCAACGACCATCGCCGACATCCTGGCCAACCCCAGCCCAATTCGTCCTCTCTGTGAAAGAACAGAATCTCTCTGTCATGTCCAAACGGCAAATTAGCTGCGTACTCTTGATTGGTTTGGCTCTCGCTGCCGTCGCCATCGGCGGGCTGGAAGGGTCCTATGTGGTGCCGCTCGATCATGCTGCGATTCAATACGCCGCCTTGCCCGTCGATGATGCGGTCTCGCGACTGCAGAAGCGCATCGATGCCGGGGATCTAAAACTCAAGTTCCGCGAGGGGCACGGCTACCTGGAATCCATTCTGGAAGCCTTGACCGTGCGCCCGTCGTCGCAGGTTCTGGTCTTCTCGAAGACTAGTTTTCAGGCGACCCGCATCGCGCCCAAACTCCCCCGCGCCGTCTACTTCAACGACAATGTCGCGGTCGGCTGGGTTCGCGGCGGTGACGTGCTGGAGTTTGCCGCAGTCGATCCCAGGCAGGGCGTGATCTTTTACACGCTCGATCAGGAGCCCACCGGGAAGCCGCATTTTGACCGTCAGGACACCTGCCTGCAATGTCACCAGAATGGCTCCACCGTGGGTGTGCCTGGCTTGCTCGTCCGCTCTGTCTATCCGTCGCAATCCGGGATGCCTGTGTTTCAGGCCGGTTCCTTCGTCACGGACCACCGCAGCCCTTTGAAGGAAAGGTGGGGCGGATGGTATGTCACCGGGAAACACGGCGCCCAAGCGCACATGGGCAATGCGATCGTGCAAACACGGGAAGGGCCCATCGCCATGGAGCCCAATGGCCAGAATGTGACCGATCTGCGGTTTCGCTTTGATACCGGAGCCTACCTGACGCCCCATAGCGACATCGTTGCATTGATGGTGTTGGAGCATCAGACCCGCATGACGAACCTGATCACCCGGGTCGGCTTCGAGGCGCGCCTCGCACTCTACGACAACGCGGTGATGAGTAAGTTCCTGCAGCAGCCGGAAGGCGAACTGAGCGAATCCAATGTTCGCCGCATCAACAACGCCGCCGAGGAACTGGTCAAGTACATGCTCTTCGCCGAAGAGGCGCGCCTGACCGAACCAGTCACCGGAGTGTCGGGGTTCGCGGAGTCGTTTGCCCGGCAGGGCCCCAGGGATGGCACCGGCCGCTCCCTGCGCGAACTCGACCTGAAGACGAGGCTCTTGCGGTACCCTTGCAGCTATCTGATTTACGCCGAAGCCTTCGACCAAATGCCGCAGCCTATGAAAGAGCGCGTCTACCAGCGCCTCTGGCAGGTCCTCTCCGGAGAAGACCAAGGCCCCAAATTCGCGTCCCTGTCGAGCGTCGATCGCCGCTCCATCTTGGAGATTCTGCGCGCCACCAAGACCGGCTTGCCGGAGTACTGGCTGCGACCTTGAAAAGACTGCGCGGGCTGGCGGGAACTTCTTGAGGCGCGGAATACCAGAGCCCAAGCGGGATGAGCATCTGTTCGTTGATCTCGTCAACCAATGGGGGCAGGGAACCGTCCCTCTTTCCGCGCGTGTCGCACCTAACCCGTAAGTCGCGAGGTGGCACGAACGTGACAGCGTTCCGGCCGTGAACCAGTTATTTGTCGAGCAAAGCGATCACTTGTGTTTGCCTCGCTTCGCCGAGATGCCGAGGGGCGCCTGCTCGCGGGGCTTTGTCCAAGGTCCTCCGCCGCGCCTTTTCACGCAGCCAGCCCACGCACGTCAGCCGGTCGCGGCGGCAAGGGAACACCGATTGGCGGCGGCCACGACGGTGGTCAATGGCATGCGCTGCGCTCGGCGCAATGCACCGGCCGGCCGAACATCATTTCCGGGTACCGGACCAATTTCTCGTTGATCCGCATGCTCCCGTTTGGTGCGTCTATAGACGCCAATTCCGTCAAAAATGCGCCCTGTTGCCGCGCATCAGCCGATCGCCTCCACCGCAACGGGATATCGATGGTCATGCCTGCGCGGGCGTTGGCCTTGAACGCCCTATTCACCAATGGGAAACTGAATAAGCACCCCGATGAGCAGTGCCGTCATACCCTTCGTGCAGTCAGGTGCCTATCCTAAGCGGCGCGGGAATTCTATACGGCCGTTGATCGATGGTGAGCCCGCGTTTCGCCGCATCTGCGAGGCCGTCGAGGGGGCCCGATTCAGCGTTTGGCTGACGGTGGCTTTCCTGTGGCCGGCCTTCGAGATGCCGGATGGCCGGGGCAGCGCATGGGACGTTCTCGATCGTGCTGCCGCTGGCGGTATCGACGTGCGACTCATTTGTTGGCGGCCCGATGAAGAGACCGCGTGGCTCAGGCGCAACGCGTTCTGGGGCTCTCCTGAGCATATTAACCTACTCAATCAGCGCCGGTCGGGCGTCAAAATTCGCTGGGACCGCGCTCATCCAGGGTTCTGTCAGCACCAGAAGTGCTGGCTCATCGATGCTGGAGCGGAGAGTGAAACGGCCTTCGTCGGGGGGATCAATCTGAATCCGCATTCCATGGTCACACCTGCTCATCATGGCGAAGGGCACAATCACGACGTCTTCGTTGAGCTGGCGGGGCCTTCGACGGTCGACGTTTGCCACAACTTCATACAACGCTGGAATGAAGCGAGCGAGCTATTGGCGAAAGACGGCTGTTGGGGAGCGGGGAGCACCGCCAACCTGCCGTTTCCGAGCCGGCTCCCGCCTGAACGCGGGAGTGCGGTCGTGCAGATCCAACGGACAATGCATGCGGGCCGTTACGGCGATAGTCAGGCATCGCCGGGGGGAATGTCGTTCAATATCGCTTCGGGTGAGGTCTCCAATTTGCATCAGTATTGTACGGCCATCAATGCTGCGAGCCGGTCGATCTATATAGAAAACCAGTACGTGGATGTGCCTGAAATTGTGGATTGCCTGCGCGGTGCGCTCCAGCGCGGAGTGGAGGTCGTCTTGCTGATGCCGGCTCAGCCCGATGTCAGTTTGCCGGTTCCGGCAGCGCGGCGCGCGTTTCTCGAAGCTCGGATGACTCTTGGGACCTATCCGAACTTCCTGTTGGCGGGTATTGCCGGCCTTGGCGCGGATGGACATCGTAAATTGATCTATGTCCACGCCAAGGTCATGTTGGTGGACGACGAATGGGCCACCGTTGGCTCGTGCAACCTGCACCGGTTTTCGCTCTTCGGTAATGGAGAAATGAACGCAGCCTTCTCCGAGCCAGACACCGTTCGCGCCTTCCGCTGCGAGCTTTTCCGCGAACACCTCGATCAGGATACGTTCGGCCTTGATGATCGCGCGGCTCTACATCTATTCCGAGAGAGCGCCAGGTCGAACCGCCGCAGGTTCGAAGCCGGTGATCATACATGGCAGGGCCACGCATTCGAGCTAGATCTGGCGACGTATCTGGGGTGATGCCTGGCAGCCTCTGGCAGCGGTGCTTTTCCGGAAGGCCGTATGGAGGCGCGAGCACAACTCTCGGACAGATGACATGGCCTTAGTGGCTTGTTCTCGGTTGCCAGTGGCGCCGGGTTTGCTTCGGCCAAGTCCTTTAACTGCTCATTGTATTTCCGCCCATTGGCTCGTCGCTGGATCCATATCATCGCCGCATTGGCCCGCAGCGTTGCCGGGTCGATCGCCACGGTCTGCGTGTCCAGGAATCCTTCTTTACTCAGCACTTTGAAGAACCACCGGAGTACCGCGTGCTGTATTACGTTCGCACTTCGGATGGCTTACGAGCGCGGCGGCGTCCCCAAAGTGGCTCGCGGAACACCCACGGTCGACTACGGATTCCGGTTGTGGGTGACGATCGAAGATCGTTCGTCTACGATTCGGGCGGCGTCTAACAAACCGGTAACGGGGCCGCCTGTTGGAGAAAGTGCCAGTGCGCAACGCGAGCGTGGAACCATCCTGTCCTAAGACTTCTGGGGTGGTTCGCTCGGCGAGTACCAGGCGGCACCGGCACGGATTCCGAACATCACGTAGCGCCAGAGGAGCCGGAAGCAGGCCCGAAACAATTTGGCAGAAATAGGGGCGTATCGAGAATCAGTGTGAGGGTAGCGAAACATGCGGCGGAGGTGTACACCTCTGAGCCCTGAAGCATTGCATAGTCGCTGACCACTTCTTAGGAGCCGAAGGGGGAGAGGGTCGACGGACGCATTATGGTTGGCGCCCTTGTGGAGTTTGGCGAGCGATGGCCGCGATGCGGGCTTCTAGCGAGGTTGGGAGCAGCCACCACGTGGACATGCGGTAGCGTTGAGGGACCTCGTGCATGAGGGCGTTGGCCTTGGCGATGGCCTGAATGAAGGTGACGGAGTCGCCAGTGGCCCGGACGGCCCTGGCGTCGGCCTGGCGGTCGAGATAGCGGCAGCACAAAGTCAGTGCAGCCCAACCGCAGACGATACCAGCCGCCGCCACAACCGGTCTCAGCATTGGGGGTGCAGAACCAGCTCCAAACGCGACGAGGACTGGCATCAGCCAACAGAGACTCAGCGGCCGGTTTGACGGTCTTGCATTTTGGCGCGCAAGAAGGGCATCGATCTCAGCAGCGCTGAGCTGCTCAAAGCACACTTGAGGAAGGAGCAGTGGATAGGCCCCGTTGATGCGGCGCGAAAGATCAGGGACAACGCGAACCTTGATGCCTGCCGAGCCGTGCAGGTGGTCCTCTCCCCAGGAGGCCCAGAGTCTCTCCCACGCTTTAAACGTCCATCCGCAGTAAATTGCGACGGCGGCCAAGGCAAGTATGCCGGAAATCCAGTGATATTGGAACCCCTGGACGAGGGCAATGATAAGAATCAACTGGATGTCCACTCCAACTCTGGGTGGGCCCACGTCCCGAAAGTGAATGAACGAGTGCGCCATGCCGACCAATGGCGACAGTAGGATCCAGAGGAACAGAAACGCCAACCACCAGAGGTCTGTGCTGGAAAGCGCCCCAAGATGCAGCATATTTGGTATTTTAAGCGCGATCTGCGTGGCCCTGCTCAGGATGGCCGGGTGCAAGGCAATAATTGCCTCCATCAGCTCCCGTCGCCCCCTTGAGGATGTTGATTGTGCGGTGTGAAAAGGCGCGTGAGTTCGTCACTCATCGGGCCTCCTGGAATCTTCCAGCATCTGGATAACTTCCAGAAAACGTTGGTCAATGGCTGTCGCCATCGTATGTGGGAACCTGAGTTCGCGCGCCCGCGCTTCGTATTGGGGATGTGGGCAGTCTCATGTGCAAGTTTCCGTAGCCCATGGAAAGAAGGGGATCACCGTCGTACGCTCTTCACCGCTTGACGCTGGACCGCCCGGAGCCTCATAGCCGATGCCGCTTCCCCTCGTCCGCGACCCATTGCATCCAGGCCACAGACAGGATCTCAAGACCTCTGCCTTCGCACCCCGCGCCGTGCTCCGAAGTGCCCTCTCAATCAATCGAAATGGCCATTGTGACGGAACCTCGGGCCAAGGATAAGGCGCTCGTGCAGGGGAGCCTCCTTTGTCCCCCCTCATTCCGCGATGGCTACCTTGCCCAGCGGTGACTGCTGAGTGAGAATCGTCGGTTGTCATACATGTTGGAAGACAAGAGACTCGACCTTCTCCCTCAGCACGGTCCCCGCCTTTGATCCGCCTCAAGCTGGCTTTCCGTTACCAGTACATCTTGAGCCCGATTTGCAGGCTTCTCATCGCGGTCCGCGTACTGCTGATCGCGCCGAAGGACGCCGAGCCAGTCGTCAGCCCCGGACCGCCGAAGCTGGGGTGGTTCAGGGCATTGAATGCCTCGCCGCGCAGTTGCATCCGAATCCCCTCGCCGATGCGAATGTTCTTCAGCACGGCCAGGTCTATGTTATTCGTGCCGGGGACTTGCACCACACCGATGCCGCAGTTGCCGAATGTTCCGAAGGGCTGGGCGACAATCGCACTCTTGTCGAACCAGCGCTGCAAGCTGCGCTGATCGGCCGGCAGGTTCGGATTGGCGATGCAGGACGGAACATTCTTATCGACACGGCCGACATTGGCGCTGACGTTCGAAGTGGGGGTCTGGAACTCGCCCGCGAAGAACGTGCCGATGAGCGACAAGCTCCAGCCTCCGATCACTTTGTCCACCAGCGGCGACTGGTTGCTCGCAAACCGTTTGGCCTTTCCAAAAGGCAGTTCGTAATTGGAACTCAGCGTGAAACGCTGCGGCTGGCTGAAAGCCGTCGGGCCATAGTAGACGTGCCTGGAAACATACTGGTTGCCGATGGCGGACTGGTCGGCGTTGCCTTCCCCAATGCCCATCGCCTTGCTCCAGGTGTAAGCGGCGAGGAAGTTCCAACCCGCGCCCAGGCGCTTCTCACCCGTCACCTGCAGCGCGTGGTAGTTCGCGTTGTCGATAGAGTCGGTGATGCTGATATCGCCCGCTCCCGTGAAGGGGCGGCGGCCCTGGATCGGGGTGGCGGTGGCGGACGCCGGATCAGGACGCGCCTGGTTGATCAGCGCACGGCCGATCAGCTTGTGGGACGACGATCCCACGTAAGCCGCCTGCAGCGAGATAGACTGTGCCAGCTGACGCTGGACTGTCAGGTTCCACTCATAGTTGTAGTTCGTCCTGAAATCGGGATTCGCCGAGAAGAGGTTCGTGGTCGCGGTGACGTCTCGCGATGGCGGGTTGAAGACTCCGGCCGGCAGCGTGTAGGTCAGCGCGCCGGAATTCACCGTCGAATTCACGAGAAATGGTGGATTCGCGTGCGCATTCTGTAGCTCAAGACCGCGGATGAATCCATAGAACACACCCGCGCCGCCGCGAATCACCATCTTCGGGGAAATGCTGTAGGCGAAGCCGAGCCGGGGCGCGAAGTTGTTTCTGTCGGGGTTGTACTGTCGTGCGATGTCCTTGCCGGGGATCAGAAACCGCCCATCGCTTTGAGACCACACGTACGCGTCGTTGCGGATGAAGCGATAAGGCGTGTCGTACTCGTAGCGGATGCCGAAATTCAACGTCAATCTGGTCGTCAGTTTGAAGTCGTCCTGGAGATAGTAAGCCAGATGGGTCCAGCGCATGGTGCAAATGCCGTTGGACTCGACCATCTGGGTGACTAACGCCGAGAACGGATTGCCCAGGACGAGATCGGCTACTGCGCTGCCTGTCCTCGCCACGCCGGGTTGATTCGTATAGCGGCCATCGAAGCTCAGACTACCGTTCGGGGTCTGCTGGTCGTAGATCGAAGGACGGTATTGCCGGAAATCGGCCCCGAATTTGATGTTGTGCCGGTTGCGGGTCCACGTCACATCGTCTGTGAGCTGGTAGTAGTCCTGTCGGCCGCCCGTCGGATTGTTGATCGGCGAACCCATCTGCGCATACCCGGTGACGGCCAGCAGCGGCATGCCCTGTGTATCGCCGGTGATCTTGAGATTCCCTAGGCCAAAATCAGTGACAGAGATCGGCCGGTCGGCAAGCAGGATCTTGCTCACGCTGTTGCCGTAGGTGTAGCCCATCGTGAGTGAGTTCAGCAGCGCTGGGGTGAAAATGCGGTTCACGTTTAGGACGATCTGCGTGCCGCTGTTCTTTGCTGTCGTTCCGCTGTATGGCAGCGGGGTGGTGTAGCCGAGCGAGTCGCTGTTGGTCCTGCTGAAACGTCCGAATAAAGTGGTCTTGGCGTTGATCTGATGATCGATGCGGATATGCACCTGGTCGGCGTCTTCGGGCGCGATGGATGAACCCGCGTAGTTGAAGCCGGTGACGCTACCCAGATTGGGCTGCGGATACAGCCCGGCGGCGGCCTTCCCAAACTGGGACAGCCGGTTTGTCGGGATGACATTCCCCGGAAACGCCTGCCGCTGATTCCCGCTCAAGGTCAGTGGATCGTATATAGTCTGTCCCGCCGCGAAATTGCCGCTCAATTCAGCCGGAGTAGGGATGAGTGCATACTGCGTGGACGACTGCCGCCGGCGGCCGCCTTCGTAGTTGGCAAAGAAGAAGGTCTTGTTGCGCCGGATGGGTCCGCCCACAGTGAAGCCGAACTGGTTGCGTCGCAAGGAAGGCTGCACCGTGTCGAAATAGCCTCGCGCATCCAAGGCGTTGTTTCGCAGGAACTCCCACAATACGACGTGGAGCTGATTCGTGCCTGAGCGCAGGGCCGCATTGATCACCGCCGTGCCGCTGCCATACGCTGCCGACGTTGAGTTCTGGTCGATCCTGAACTCCTGGATTGCGTCGACGGACGGCGTAACGGCCGGCCTGCCATTTTGCACCATGCGCGAATCCAGCCCGTCGAACAGCAGCGAGGTCTGGTTGCCGCGCTGGCCATTGATGCTGAACTGGCTTTGCGCGCCGGGATTCTCAGCCGCACCGGGAATCAGCAGCGACAGTGATAGGAAATTGCGGCCGTTCAGAGGCATTTCGACGACCTGCTGGCTGGTAATCACTTGCCCGAGAGCGGCGGATTCGCGCTGCACCAGCGGAGCTTCCGCCGTCACCTCCGCCGTCGTGCTCACCTCACCCACGCTCATCTGCAAATCCTGCGTCAGCACCTGCCCGAGTTGCAGGACAATTTCCGGCGTGACCGCCGACTTGAAGCCGGCAAACTCCGCCCGGCTCGCGTAGCGGCCCGGCTGTAGCGAACTGAAGATGTAATAGCCGTCCGCGCTGGTGGTCGCGACCTTGGTCTGCGCCGTGGCCAGATTCGTCAGCGTCACGGTGACGCCGGGAATCGCCGCGGATGACTGGTCAGCGATCCTTCCCGAGATGGAGCCGAGCGTCGCCTGGGCAACCGCGGCTGGAATGAACAAGACCGGCAGCATTGCCGCGGCGAGAACCGTGATATGCAAACGGAGCATCGTGGACATCCTTTTTTGAGTTCTATGCTGAATTCTGTTCAACTCAATCAACGCGCAGCGCTGTGAGTGGAATGATGGACAGCTCACAGTCTTCCTTCGCGACCGAGTAGGTAACGTAGAGCTTGCCGTCCAACTCGAGGGCCGCCGGGTACGCCCAGTGAGTGGTGCCATCCTTGGCCTCGAGCGGAACGTATTGGGTGGACCGCCTCACAGGGTAGCCCTGATGACGGATCTTCCAGACTTTGGAGAACTTCCGCTCTCCCGGAGCCGTCACCGCAATGGTGAGCAATTGGCGGCCCTTGTCCGGAGTATTGGAGATGAGATAGCGCTGCCCCGTGGAAAGCACTCCGCCCAGGGGCTTCGAGGCCACCATCGGCAGGTTGCTGGCTTCCAGTGGGCTCCAATGGCGGCCGTTGTCCCTGCTGACCGATACCAGCGCGCGCGGAGCAAGGCTGTTTCGAGTCACCGCAATGAGTTCGTCCGGATACACCAGCGTCGTGGTCTCGGGAAAGATCAGTTTCATGCCTTCCGGCATCGGCAGGTCGACGGGCGTCCAGTGCGAGAAATCGTCGCCTTTGCTGATGAGCACCCGTGGATTGGTATCGAAGCTCTTCTCCCCGGTCAGAATCCAGTTGCCATCCGCCATCTTCTTCGGCGGATCGAAGGGCACGAAGTCCTCCATGACCAGCCCCTTCGCTTCCCACTTGCCTGACTTGGCGTTGAACAGGAACGCCTTGACCCGCGGCCGTTTCTCTTCCTTGTTAAAGTTCGCCGCGTAGGCCCAGAGTTGGCCCTTGTGCGTGAAGATCACCGGGTGATTGTGGGCGAACTGGGGACCTCCAGGCGCAATTTCGGTGGAGGCGGACCAAGTCATGCCCTTGTCGTTGGAGACTCTAGTCCGGGTGGACTCTTCATAGAAGTTCAGCTCCGTGGGCCCATTGGCCCAGATCGCATGGAGTTGTCCCTTGTAGTAGGCGATGCCCGATTCGTGCAGATAGAACGGGCCCTGCGGGGTGGCTCGCTCCACCGAGACATGCGTCACCGTCGAGAGGAACGGCATGATCTCCACCGGCGGAAACGGCACGCGCCTGTCCCACAGTTCAAATGGCTCGGTGGCACACGAGAGCGGGGCCATCAGGAGCAGCAGCAGAGGAAGGGAAGCGCAAGTGCGGGAACCGGGATGATAGATCACAAAAGAATTCTACATGATGTAAAAAACATGTCAATAGCAATTTATAAAATGCTAGACAGAGAGCGGTCCAGCCGCCGGCAGCGTCTCAACTGTATGAATCACAGGAATGAGGCTGCGGAAGGTACGCTTCCCAGGGATTTGGAGGGGCCTGCTACTCGGTGGAAACTATCCGCTGGCGGTCCAGGCTCAGGTAGGGCTCGAGGCTGTAGAGGATCTCGTCCAGGTGGTGCCGGACGTGCGTTCGGGTAGCACGGTCAGCCTCGTCGATATCCCCTGAGTTGATCGCGACAGCCAGCGAAAGATGCCATTCGCGCGGCAGCCGGCGTGGGCCGAAGAGCTTGTCGTAAAAGCAGTTAAACACCAGGTGCTGGTTCTTCTCCACCTGTTGCTGCAGATACGGACAGCCGGCCCCGTCGGCGATGCTCAGGTGAAATCGCATGTGGCAGAGCCGCAGCTCGTGCAGGAAGGCGTTGTCCGCATCTTCACCGAGTTCCGCGTTCTGTTCGTAAAGGGCATCGAGTTCAGCCGCAAGCTGATTGAGCTGCTGCCGGTCCTTGTGCCGGGCGTGCGTGGCGAACAGCCGCGCAGCCTGAGTTTCCAGAGCCTCGCGAACAATGCAGAAGCCGCGAATCTCCTGGGGAGAGGGGATGCGGACACGGGTGCCGACGCGGCGTCCGCTTTCGACCAGCAGTTCCTGCTCCAGCCGCTTCAGCGCCTCACTCACAGGCAGCAGGCTCATATTGAGCTCCGCCGCGATTTTGCGACGGTTGATCTCGGCGCCCATCGGAGCGTCACCGCGCAGAATCTGGTCGAGAATGTACCGGTAGGCACGATCGGCCAAGCCTGCAATATCTTCCTTCAGTTGCGGTGAGCGGAGTGTACCCACGAGGCGATTCTAGCACGTCATTGGTCGCTCAAGAAGCCGCCCGAAACGCGGCTGATATGTTTATAATACTTATTGACATGTTATTCGGATCTTCCGTATACTAGCCTCGCTTGACCCAACTCCTCAAAAACCTGCAATCCGGGAACGCGGCATTTGGCATGTGGCTGAACCTGGGCTCTGCCGTCTCGGCGGAGATCGCTTCGCTGGCTGGCTACGACTGGCTGCTTGTCGATCTGGAACACGGCTCAGGCGACTACAGGGACCTCGCCCATCAACTGTGGGCGGCGCAGGCGGGCCCGGCCCAGGTGGTGGTTCGTGTAGGTGGGCTCGATTCGGTGGAGATCAAGCGCGTGCTGGATCTGGGGCCGGCCGGCGTCATGATCCCGAATGTGGAGACGCCTGAACAGGCGGCTGCGGCCGTGGCGGCGGTGCGGATCCCTCCGCTGGGCGCTCGAGGCGCGGCGACTTCCACACGGGCCAGCGGCTACGGTTTCACCTACAACCGATACCTGAGCGGGAGCAACCGCGAAGTGCTGTTGACGGTGCAGATCGAGTCCGCGCAAGCGGTAGAGAACGCCGGCGCCATCGCGGCGACGGCCGGCATCGACGTGCTGTTCATAGGCCCCCTCGACTTGAGTGTCAGCCTGGGTGTAGGCGCCACGGCGGAAGACGCACTGCGCTTCAGCGCCGCGCTGCAGACAGTGGTGGCGTCCGCTGCCGCTCACGGCAAGCCGGCGGGGATTCTGGCCCGCAATGCCGAGCAGGCGCAGCAGTACCTGCGCATGGGTTTCACGTTCATCGCCATGGGCTCCGATCGTGGCATGCTGGCGTCGGGCATGCGGCACGGCATGGAAGCGCTCCGCAGGTTGGCGGCAGGGGACTGAATGGCGCCTGGTGACGTCATTCTGTTAGTGGATCTGGGCACGCAGAGCCTGCGCGGCACGGTGATGGACCGTGCTGGCCACAAACTCGCCCGGTGGTCTGTTCCCGTGACAACCATCCGCGCCGGCACTTGCGCGGAGCAGGATGCTCGCGAGTGGCGCGACGGCCTCCGGACCTTGCTCGAGTGGCTCGGAAGGGACCATCAGCTAGCCCGCTGCCTGCGTGCGATTGCAGCCTGCGGAACGCTGGCCGGGACCGTGGCTCTCGACGAGCGCGGTGAGCCGCTGCGTCCGGCAATGCTCTACTCCGACGCTCGCCCGGCGCGCTGTCTGCCCGAAATCGAAGCCACGGCCGCATTCCAGGTGGTGAGCCAGGCGACTGGCTGGCGGGCCAATGCCTGCGATCTTCTGCCGCAGGTCCTCTGGCTGGCGCGAGAAGAGCCGGATACGTATGCCCGCGCGCGGCTCCTGCTCGACTCCACCGGGTATCTCAACTACCTTCTGACGGGTGCTGCATGGATGGACACCTACACTCAATTCACGTGTTATGCCGATCCGTTCTCCGGCGAGTTGCCCCGGCCATTACTGGCGGAACTCGGCCTGGACGCCGGCAAACTCGGTCAACCCGCCGTCATCGGGTCGGTGCTGGGGACGCTTGCTCCACAACTTGCAGCCGCTTGCGGCCTGCCGCCGTGTCACATCATTTCACTGTCATATGACAGCATGACCGCCTACCTGGGCGCAGGTCTCCACCGCGAGGGCGAGGCTCTCGACATCTCCGGCACGGTGACCTCGTTCGGGGTCAGGCGGGCAACGCAGTTCCTCGACGGGAACAGGCGTGTCTATTCGCTGCCATTCTCGGGTTCGGGCGATTGGCTGGTGCGCGGCTCGACGGCCGCTTCAGGCGCCTCGCTCGAGTGGGCGCGCGCTGAACTGATGGACTGCGACTTTGCCCGCTTCGACGAGATGGTCCGGTCCTCGCCCCCAGGCGCGCGCGGACTCGTGTTCCTCCCCTATCTCGCCGGCGAGAGGGCGCCGTTGTGCAACCCGGACGCCCGCGGAGCGTTCTTCGGCTTCACGGCCTCCACCACGCGCTCCGACATGGCGCGGGCGGTGTATGAGGGCGTTTGCTTCTCGTTGCGCCATATCCAGAGCGTGATGGAGTCCGGCGGAGTCCGCATCGGGACTGTGAAGCTTGCCGGCGGGCTGGCGCAGAACCCTCTGCTGAACGCCATCAAGGCCGACATCACCGGCAAAACTCTGGTGCCGCTACTCGACCACGAGTTGACGACGTCGGGCGCCGCGGCAATCGTGGGCCGCGCATTGGGATGGTATGAGTCTGACGCTGAGGCGGCCTGCGTGCTCGGCCAGGGCGGCGCACCCGTCCTGCCTGACGCGGCGAACAAGGCCGTCTACGACCGGCAGTTCCAGCTGTACACGATGCTGGCGGAGCAACTGACCCCGCTGTTTCTCCCGTCCGAGGCCTACCCCGTTGCGCCCCTCCCACCAGTTGAAAGCCCAATCCAAATTGGTTGAGGCGTGAACCGCGAGGCCTGACGGAAGCTATTGGCGCATCGCCAGACGAAGCAAGCCCCGAGTTACGGAAACTTTGCTTGGCAAGTCTTAAGGGAAAACACCGGATCTGGGCGCCCTCAAACTCAGCCAACCGGAGCCGCACTCTGGGCTCCGGTGGCCGGCGTGGGCTTCGTTTTACCGGTCGGACCGGCTCACGTCCGGCCCCAGTCCGCCTTGTCGAGATCCACGCGGTCCTGCGTCTCGGTCATCCACCGCTTCAGCAGTTGCCGCAGCTCACGAACCTGGTGAGCATGCGACGCATCAGCGGCCAGGTTCTTCTGCTCCAGGGGGTCGGCCAGCAGGTCGAAGAGCTGCACCGTTTCCTGCCCCTTGACGTTATAGACGATGAGCTTCCAGCGATCGGTGCGCACCCCTCGTTGAAAGTCACGGTAGGCGAGAAACACGGAATCGCGGATCCTGGTCTTATGCCCCGTCAGCAGGGGCATTAGGCTGCGGCCTTCCACATTCGACGGCGCCTTCAGGGCGGCCGCATCGCACAATGTAGGGTAGAGATCCATCAGATAGCACAACGCGTCCGAGCGCTTACCCGCCGGCAACCCAGGTCCGCCCACGATCAGCGGCACGCGGATACTGTGGTCGTAGAGGCTCTGTTTGCCCATCAGTCCATGCTGGCCGAGCGCGAGGCCATTGTCGCCCGCCATGACAATAATCGTATTCTCGGCGCGGCCGCTTCTTTCCAGTGCCTGAACGACTCGGCCCATCTGTTCGTCTACTTCCGTGATCATCGCGTAGTAAGCCGCGATGTTCTGTTTGACGACGTCCGGTGTCCTGGGGAACGGCGCCAGCATTTCGTCGCGGATGCGCAGCTCCCCATTGTCGAAGGGATGTTGCGGAAGGAAATTGGCCGGCAGCTTGATGTCCTGCCACGGGTAGCGGTCCAGATAGCGCTTGGGCGCCATCCGCGGATCATGCGGGGCCGTATAGGCGACATACATCACGAACGGGTCGTCGCCCTTGTAACGATCGAGGAAGTCCACGGCCGAGTCCGAGAAGAGCTCGCTGGAGAACTTGGCTCCTGTGTAGCGCTTCTCCTTGGGATATTGGCCGGAAGCATCGTAATCGGCAATCGGGACCTTCAGATGATCGGACATGCCGCCGAAGAAGATGTTGCCTCCGTCGGCGAAGCACCGCGCATACAACGGCTCGCCATTGTGCCACTTGCCCGTGCCGAACGTGCGGTAGCCGTTCCTGCGGAACAACTCCGGGAACATCTCGAAGGGACGCGCCACGGAATCTGGCCCGCTACGCGGCGTCACGATGCTGTCCGTCACGTGGAATAGCGACTGCCCCGTCAGCAGCATGGCGCGGCTGGGGGAGCAAACTGCGGGGATGGTGCCGCCCATGATGCAGCCATGGGTGAACGTGGTGCCCCGGCTGGCGAGACGATCCATCGTGGGCGTCTGCACCTCTGGATTGTTGATCGCGTGCAAGGTGGAGAAGCGCTGATCGTCCGTGAGCAGGACGAGGATATTCGGCCGCTTCTTCGGTCCGGCGTCCAGGCGGGGAACCAGCCCGGCCGCCGCAGTCATGATCTGCCGGCGAGTGAAAGTCACGATGAAGCCTCTCCTAGAACATAACCTTGAGGCCCAACTGGATCTGGCGGGCCGTGCTGATAGTGGAACTCACCCTGCCAAACTGGGGGCTGGTGAATGTCGTCTGTGGAATTCCGAAAGTGGGATGATTCAGCAGATTGAACATCTCCACCCGCAGTTGCGTATGAACCAGCTCAGTGATCCGGTCTTCGCGGAAGAGCGAGAGGTCCAGATTCTCGAATCCGTCGGTCCTGAGCTGGTTCCGGCCGGAACTGCCGAAGGTGTACGTGGCTGGAGAGGCGTACGCCGCTTTGTTGAACCACGCTTCCGGCGTGGGATGGGCAAGGTGCGGGTCGCCCACCTGATTCGGGCGCGTTGTGTTGGCGCCGATGTTGGCGACGTCGACACCCATCGCGAGGCTGTACGGCTGGCCGCTGCGCAGCCCAACAATGGTGTTCATCTGCCAGCTTCCGGCGATGCGCGACGCCAATCCGCTGCTGATCCAGCGCTGCCCTTGTCCGAACGGTAGCTGGTAGACCAGGGCTGCCGTGAAATTATGCGGGATATCGTAGCCGGAGACAGAGCGGTCGGCATCCACATGATAAGGATCCTGCAGCGACTGGCTCTCCACTCCGAACTGTCCTGACGACGCCAGATCCATCGACTTGCTCCAGGTATAGGAAACCAGATAGGAGAGGCCGCGCGCGAAACGCTGCTCCGCCTTCACCTGCAGGCCGTGGTAGCCGCTCCGCCCGATGCTGCGGTCGTAGTTGGTGACTGGTGCATTCGGCCACAGCGCCCGCGGGCGCACGGCGCCGGGCCCGGGCGTAAGGGCTGTGTTGTAGTTGCCGCTCACGGGCGAGAACACATTGTGGGAGCCGACGTAGCCCAACGTCAGGTTGACGATGCCCTTCAGGTCCCTTTGCATCTCCAGGTTCCACTGCAGCGAGCGGGGGTTTCTGAAGTTGGGATCGAAGAAGAAGGCCGAGGCGTTCTCCGGCGTGGCCGTCGGCACCCGCGGATCGATTCCATTGAACGGATCGTTGATCGTGGCCTGCACCGTCGTGCGATTCTGATTCACCCCGCGGATCAGGTTCGTGCTGGGCCACGCGCCGCTGGCATTCTGGGCCTGCTGCATGACGCCGGCTTGCAGGTCGTAGAAAAGGCCCGCGCCCGCACGGACTACCCAGTTTGGGCGGACCATATATGCGACGCCCAGACGGGGGCCGAACATCTTGTAGTCGTCGCTACGGATCTTGTTGGAGCCCGTGAACCTTACATACTGGCTGACGTACGCCGAGTTCGGATCCGGCAGGCAGGGTGCGACCTGCGTGGCACTGCACGCAGGCGGCTTGGCGCTGCCCACGAGGAATTGCCCTGTGTTGAAGTCCCAGGTGGATGGGTAGTTCAGGCTGAAGGCCGGGTTGCGCAGCAGATCCCAACGGAGGCCGAAGTTCACCGTCAACGCACTGGTGACCTTCCACGAGTCCTGCGCATAGAAACTCCAGAGTTGGGACTCGTACTGATACGCGCGGTTGCGGTACTCCCACGTATCGTGCAGCCCCAGTACGAATGACGCCAGATCGTTGCCCGTGGTGCCGGGCGAATTCAGGTCGGCCGTCTGGATGGAGTTGAACGCGAAATTGCCATCGTATGTATCATCGGCGAACAACTGGCGAACCGCCTCCCCGCCGAACTTCAGGTTGTGGCGCCCCCGAATCAGAGAGAGGTCGCCCCGGTATTGATACCCTTCCTGCGGGCCCAGGAAATCGACGCGGCTGGTGAGGCTGCCCCAGGTGCTGGGCACTGCGATACCTGGCGCCGTCAGCCCGGTTCTGGCTGGGAACCCCTTGAACAAGCCCTCGTCGAACATGTTGCGGCTGGAGAGAAAAGGAACGCTGTTCTCAGTCAGGCCGCTGTAGCCGAAGAGCCCGGTGAGCAGCGTATTGGGTCCGAACAAATGGGTATAACCCAACCCCGCGTTCTTCGCGGGCCGTTCAATCACGTTCTGGACCCCGGGAATCACCTGGGCGCTGCTCACGTCCTGTGTGCCCCAGGAGTAGCGCGCCCAAAGCATGTCCGACTGCGAGAAGTTGTGGTCGACCCGCAGACTGTACTGGTCCGCCGGAAACGTCTGCGCCGCTGTGTTCCTGGAGTTGTAGGCCGGGTTGCCCGTGTCGATGGGGGCCGGCAGAATCGCCTTGGCCCACTGCTGGATGGACGAGTTCAGCATCGAGGTGGGGATGCGATTCGACGGAAATGGATCGCGCAGGTACTTGCTGGCGTTGCTCGGATCGGGTCTCGTGGAGAAGGGATCGAAAATGGGCCGGCTGGAGCTGCTGAAGTTGCCGCCCAGTTGATCGGCAGTGGGCACCACAGTCAGTGCGGAGGAGGTGTTCTTCTGGCGGTAGCCTTCATAAGAAAAGAAGAAGAACGTCTTGTCCCGCAGGATCGGGCCGCCCAGATTCGCGCCAAACTGGTTCTGGCGCAGCACCGGCTTGCTGGCGGTAAAGAAGCCGCGCGCGTCCAGGGCATCGTTGCGGACGAACTCATACACGCCCCCATGAAACTGGTTCGTGCCGCCGCGGGTCAGAATGTTGACGACACCCCCGCTCACCCCGCCGAACTCCGCCTGGTCGCTGTGCGACTGCACCTTGAACTGTGTGAGCGCATCGACATTCGGCGCTAGCGCGTAGGTGCCCATCCACGGAGCGTTGTTGTACACGCCATCCAGGGTGAATGAGTTGCTGCGGTTGCTCTGGCCGTTGATGGCCGGGAACACGATGGTACCCACCCGCTGCACCTGGCCTCCGCCGGAGTTCTGCCCCACGCTCACGGGTGTCGCGCCGGGCGTCAACGTCAGAAGTTGTGTAAAGTTGCGGCCGTTCAGCGGAAGGTCCGTGATCTTCTCCTGGGTGATGACTGTTCCGAGCTGGGCGTTACTGGCCTCAAGCGAGGCCGCTTCGGCACTCACCTGGACGCTGTCGCTCACCGCGCCAAGTGCCAGCTTAAAGTTGAGCGTGGCACGCTGATTCACATCCAGGTTCACATCGGAGACGACGGATTCCTGGAACCCTTGCTTGCGCACCTTCACCTGGTAACGTCCCGGATTCAGGTTCGCCGCCACGAAAACGCCTGATGCATTGGATTCCACGCTGCGCGGCACCTGGGTCTCGAGGTTAATGACGAGAATCTGTGCACCAGGCACCAGGGCGCCCACCTGGTCGGTAACCGTCCCATTGAGCTCCGCATTCTGCGTTTGAGCTGCAACCGGCGGTTGCGTTATTGTAAGGGCCACAACGGTGGCCACGAGGGCGAACAGGAATCGGATTGGGCGCAAGACATTGCGGCTGGGCTGCGACATAGCGAAACTCCTCTCGGATTTGTACGATAACCGGAGGGGCCGTGCTGTTGATAGGTAAGTCACTGACAAATCTTGTGCGACACATGTGAGTAACACGATAGGCACGCGATGACCGGAGATTCAGAGTCGGAGTTAACGCCCCTGGAGGAGTTAGGGCACGACGAGCGCGGCGCCCTCGCCGTGCGCATCCTGCAGAGCCGCGCGTTCGCAAAGTCCCCACGGCTCCGGGAGTTCTTCCACTTTGTCGCGGCCCGCACCATCCAGGGCCGCCAGGACCAGATCAGCGAACTGGAGATCGGCCGGCGGATCTTCGGGCGCGACGGCGGCTACGTCCCCTCCGAGGACAGCGTCGTCCGTGTCAGTGCTCGCCAGCTCAGGGCCAAGCTCAAGGACTACTTCGAGACCGAAGGCGCTTCAGAGACCTGGCAGGTGGAGATCCTCCGCGGCGGGTATGTTCCGGTGTTTACCCGGCGGCCGGAAGCGGAGCCCGCGCCTCCGCTGGTACCTCCACCCAGTGCTAGTTCGGCCCGGCGGCCCGTATGGGCGGCCCGGGTTCTCGTTGCCGCCGCGGCCCTGAATGTGATCCTCCTGGCGTGGCTGCTGGTGGATCGGTTCTCCTCCACTCGGCACCCCGCGTCGGAGTCCCAGCGCGCGCCCAATCTTGTCTCCTCCTTCCTGGACCGTTCGGACGGGCCGGTGAAAGTGGTGGTCTCCGACTTTTCCTATGTCTTAATGAGAACCATCGGGCACAACCCTCCGCTCTCCCTGGACAACTACTCCGCCTGGAACTACGAGAACCTGCGTCCGGAACCCAACGCGGACGAGCGCTTGCGGACGCTCTTTGACATCCTCAGAACGCACCGCATCACACGGCTCGGCGATCTGAATATTACGTCCCTGATCCAGAAGCAGTCCCGGACTCCGGACCGGATCCAGGTACGGCATGCCAGGGATGTGGCGGCGCGTGAGTTCAAGTCGGGCTGGCACATCCTGCTGGGCAACGCGCAATCCACCACCTGGATTGCCCTCTTCGAGGATCGCCTGAACTTCCAGTACATTCTCGAAAAAGGCAGGGCGGGCTTTCTCAATCGCCAGCCGCGAGGCAACGAGTTGCCCGCCTATCTGGCCAATCAGCCCGGCTCGGAGCAGGGAACCAACTATGGCCGTCTGGCCTACCTCCCGAATCTCAGCGGCCAGGGCGGTGTACTTCTGATCAACGGGGTGAACATGGTGACCATGGAGGCGGCCGGAGAGTTTGCGGCCAATCCCGGTTCAGCCGCGTCGATCCTCTCCGCCGTAGGGGCCACCCGGTTGGAAGATCTGCCCTATTTCGAAATGATGCTCGAAACCCACGCCGTGGACAACACCCCAAACCGTGCCCGCATCGTGGCAACTAGGGTCATCGGCCCGGCGCCGGGCCACCCGCGGTAACTGGAACGCGGATAGCCTGGCGTGCACCTGCCCGCAAGCCAAATTACGAGCCCTGCGGCTCCAGCGTGGACGGTGCGAACGTGACGATCTGTCCCAACTTGCCTTCCGGTGTAACGCGGATGGCATCGTGGCCCCGCACGCCCGGCGTCCCATCTGGAAGGATCAGTTGCCACTCCATCAGTGCTACGTCGTGGTGCTCAGAGACGCTGTGCAGGGCAAACCGCCCTCCGGGGACCTTCGCCTGAAAGTCGTTTATGTCGTCGATCACGACCTGATGGCCTGTTCCTTCCATCCTGGGAATGCGGTAGCTGATCTCTGTTTCCAGGACGGAGTCCAGAATACTGCGACGCTCCTGATCCGGGATCGCTGACCAGGCGGTAGCGTACCGTTTGTAAAGGTCTACTGCTTTCGATGGCATACTCTTGTTCTCCTGTCTGATGTTCTGATTGGTAAGCGACGGGCTAAGCCCGACCCAGTCCCCGAGCGTAAGCGACGGGCTAAGCCTGGCCCAGTGCCTGAGCGTAAGCGACGGGCTAAGCCCGGCTCAGTCCCTGAGCGTAAGCGACAGGCTAAGCCCGGCCCAGTCCCCGAGCGTAAGCGACGGGCTAAGCCCGGCCCAGTGCCTGAGCGTAAGCGACGGGCTAAGCCCGGCCCAGTCCCCGAGCGTAAGCGACGGGCTAAGTCCGGCCCAGTCCCTGAGCGTAAGCGACGGGCTAAGCCCGCCCAATCCCCGAGCGTAAGCGACGGGCTAAGCCCGGCCCAGTCCCCGAGCGTAAGCGACGGGCTAAGCCCGGCCCAATCCCCGAGCGTAAGCGACGGGCTAAGCCGGCCCAGTCCCCGAGCGTAAGCGACGGGCTAAGCCCGACCCAGTCCCCGAGCGTAAGCGACGGGCTAAGCCCGCCCAGTCCCCGAGCTTAAGCGACGGGCTAAGCCACCCAGTCCCCGAGCTTAAGCGACGGGCTAAGTCCGGCCCAGTCCCTGAGCGTAAGCGACGGGCTAAGCCCGGCTCAGTCCCTGAGCGTAAGCGACGGGCTAAGCCCGGCCCAGTCCCCGAGCTTAAGCGACGGGCTAAGTCCGGCCCAGTCCCTGAGCGTAAGCGACGGGCTAAGTCCGGCCCAGTCCCTGAGCGTAAGCGACGGGCTAAGCCCGACCCAGTCCCCGAGCGTAAGCGACGGGCTAAGCCCGGCCCAGTCCCCGAGCGTAAGCGACGGGCTCCCACCGCGTCTTTATCGGAATCCCGCATGACCCTCCGGGCCGCCAAAGTGAGGGAAGCCGCCACGAACCCCAATCGTCAAGGAGGGGTCCCCACCACGCCACGAACCGCGCACGGCAGTAAGCGGGCACCCGGCACAGTCGCGTCATAGACGCAGCGGCTCCCAGACTTGCGAGCCAGGCACTGCATCGTGCCGGCTTTCCCCTCTGGTTCAGAATACCGGGTCCAACTCACACCGTCGATAAGCGATGCACCGAATTCGTTTATCGAGCGTCCAATCCTGAATGGATCCCTTCGCCGATCTGATCGGTTTGCTAAGACCCCGGGCCACGCTGTGGGGACGCATCAAGGGCACTGGCAGATGGAGTGTTTCCTTTCGCAAGCGCGACGACCTTTTGTTCTGCTGGGTGGAAACGGGGGAATGCCAGCTGGCGCGTTCTCATCGGGATCCGGTTCTTCTCAGAACCGGAGACTTCGTTTTCATTCGGACCTCGTCGCCGTTCTCTCTGTCATCCGATCCGGAGCTCAAGCCGCAGGACAGCGAGGCAATCGTCGCGGCGACAGGAAGTACCGAGCTTGTGCTGGGCGAGACAACGGGTCCCTGTACTATGCTCCGCTGTGGCCGTTTCGTATTCGGCACGCCCAACGAAGCTCTGCTGTGGAGCTTCCTCCCCTCTCTCATTCATATCGCGGCTAACCAGCAGATCTCCTGGCGCCTGCGTTCCTTGCTCACCATGAACGATGCCGAAGGCCAACATCCAGGACCGGGCAGCGATCTCGTCGTCAGCCGCCTGATGGAACTAACCCTCCTGGAGCTGCTGCGTAGCGAGCTGCCGAGGCTGAAACCGGGAACAAAAGGTCTACTCTCCGGTCTTGCCGATCCGGTCATAGCCAAATCGCTCTCAGCGCTGCATCGCGAGGTCGCTGGCACGTGGACCGTGGCGGAGCTCGCACGGCTCTCCGGTGTCTCGCGATCCACGTTTGCGACTCGGTTTCGGGCGGTGATGGGACTCGGTCCCATTGAATACCTGGCGAATTGGAGGATCGCCTTGGCAAAAGACGAACTTTCCTGCGGAACAAAGGCCATCGGAGAGATTGCTCTATCCGTGGGTTTTCACTCTTCCAGCGCCTTCAGCACTGCGTTCACTCGAGCGGTAGGCTGCTCTCCAAAACGGTTTGCGACGCGCAGAGTGCACGTCAAATAGCCGATCCTTTCCCGCGTCGCCAGCAAGCCAGGTGTGAGCGTCCGGACCCGGCCGTCGCGTCCGAAGTGTCCATTTAGTCGATGGGGACAAGTATCCACTCAGCGAATAAGTGAATACTTCCGAGAGCGTCAGGGCGACGCCTGCCCCCTTCAAATACCTCTTTACTAGCAGCCTCCTACTCTATAGGCGCGCTCCGTCGTTGGGTTGGCGACGTGGGAGACCTCGCCCGCTCAATCCCCCGCGCTTTTGGCCAGGTCTTCGACCACTTCAATCATCTTCGTCAGGTCGCTGGGGAAGCCATGCCTCGCCTCCAGGCAGGCCGGGCTGTTGTAGGTGAGCCAGACATCGCCAGCCGCATCTTCTGAGACCAGGATCTTTAGCGGAAGATCGAGAGCGGCACTCGAGGAGGCAAGCATGATCGGCGTGCCCGCTTTAGCATTGCCGAAGATCAGCAATTTGGTGTTCGGCATGCTCAGGCCGGCCTTTCCGGCTTCGCCGCTGTGGTCGATCACCGCAAACAGGGAGATGCCCCGGCTTCTGAGTTGGTCCTGCAGCCTGCGCAGCGTCTGTTCCACTGAATAGTGGCTTTGCCGCATCACAATTCCAGAACGTCGCGGTAGCTCCATCCTGGGAGAGTAGCAGCCTCAGCCGGAGCACTCTTTCCAAATGGTGCGATCCTTGCTGATAACTGCGCCGCTTTGGTTCGCGCAAGCCGCCGCGCCCGGCCAACCTTCCGGCTGTCGAACTCCGCGCATCCTCCAGTCAGAATCGCACCTTTATGGAAGTCGCCAGCCGATGATTGCCGTAGTGTTGTCCCTACGAGGCTCGCTCCTGTCAAGCGGGAGCAGGCGATGGAGAACAGAACGATGACCACCGTCGAGAACCCTACGCGCACTCAGTACCCTGTTTGTTGCAAGACCGTTCGCGTGAATGATCTGGACATCTTTTGCCGCGAAGCGGGTCCCGAAAGACTGCCTGTGATTCTGCTCCTCTACGGTTTCCCCGCTTCGTCCAACACGTTTCCCAACCTGATCCCGAGGTCGGCCGGCTCCTTCCGCCTGGTGGCTCCGGGCTATCCCGGCTATGGACCAAGCCGCATGCCGGACCACTCCGTCTTCGAGTGCACGTTCGAAAACTATGCCAAGGTGATCAACGCCTTCGTGCAAGCGATCGGACTCGGCTGGCCCTGCCTGCAACACAGGGGTGGACCAGCCGGTTTCCCGAAAGTAATCGATAGCTGCACGGTTGCATCTGCCGGCTTTCGCGGCAACAGGCAGTACCTCACCACCGGAACCTGGATGACTGACAATCGGGCGGCGTTGATTATGGCCGTCACTCCGGGCGGTGTCGAGATTCAAGGCGCCGGCATCCTCCGCAACCAGTTCATGGCTTGGATGGGTGCTCCTGCCGAGGCCGCAGCGGCTGTGGTCCCCCACCGCCGTCTGGGCAAGCCGGAGGACATTTCGGAGAGGGCTGCGTTTCCGTTGACCCCTCGAGCGGGCTGGATCACCGGCCAGAACTACTTCGGCAACGGTGGCTTGGCGTTCTAGCAAGCTGATGGAGCCCGGTGTGCGCCCTCTGACCGCCGCCGGGAAGCGAGTTCCGTGAACTCAGGGGTCTGATAGCAGCGGCCATTTTGAACGACAACACCTAACCAAAGGAAAGAACCATGGGAAAGATTCTCGTCACGGGCGCAAGCGGAAACCTCGGAAAGAAGACGCTTCGCCAACTGCTGAAACGCAAGCCTGCAAGTGAATTAGTCGCGCTGGTCCGCGATCCGGAGAAGGGAAAGGAACTGGCCGCGCTGGGCATCGCGGTGCATCAGGGCGACTACCTCGACGCGGAATCGCTCAGACGCGCTTTCACGGGCGTTGAGAAGGTGATGCTCACCTCGACACACGCCTTTACTGACCGCAAAACCGCGCACGCCAACGTCATCAATGCTGCCGCGGAAGTCGGAACCAGGCACATCGTCTATATGCCGATCAACCGCAAGCCGGGTTCCACTTACGTGCTTCAGGAAGTGACGGAAGAAGACATCTTCACGGAAAAGCTGCTCCAGTCGTCGGGTCTTGTCTACACGCTCGTAAAGCATCCACCCTTCCTGGAATCTATCAGCCTCTACATTGGGCTGAATGCGCCCGGGACCGGCGTTCGTCTGCCGGAAGGCAACGGTAAATTCACCGCCGCCTCTCGCGATGATCTGGCCGAAGCCCACGCCGTCGTCTTGACTGAGCCCGGCCACGAGAACAGGACTTACTCTCTGACCGGCACGCAGGCGGTCTCTTTCCCCGAGACTGCCAGGATCCTCTCCGAGATCCTGGGTAAGCACGTGCCCTTCATTCCTATCTCCGAGCAGGAATTCATCGACCTCAAAGTGGCCGATGGTCTTCCAGGCTTCGTCAGTAAGTTTATGCTCGGCTGGGTGCAGGGCATGGGCGCTGGCGAGTGGTCGGAGCAGGGCGGCGATTTGGAGAAGCTCATCGGACGCAAACCCCAGACGGTGACGGAATACCTGCGCGAAACGTATGGCGCCGTCGCTAAAACTCCGGCCTCCAATAGGCCGAACCAGGATCTGGCCAAATGAAAATTGGCTTTATCGGCGCTGGCGTCGTCGCCCGGACGCTCGCGAAGCATGTGCTCCCTTTCGGGCATAAGGTCCTGCTCAGCAACTCACGCGGACCTGAATCGCTAGCCTCACTCGTGACAGAACTGGGGTCCGGCGCTACGGCGGGCATGCCCCAACAGGCGGCCGACCAGGACATTGTCGTTCTCGCTACCAACTGGCCGAGAGTCCAGTCGGCCCTGTTCTCGCTTCCTGACTGGAAAGGCCGCGTTCTCGTCGACGCTACCAATCGCGTTGCGGGATACAGCCCTTTGGTCTTGGGGGACATCTCAGGGCGGACCTCCAGCGAAATCGTGGCGGATCTCGCTCCGGGTGCCAAAGTCGTCAAGGCATTCAACTCCGTGCCCATGTCTTGGATCTCTGACTTTTCCTCAACCAAGCCGAGCACCGTCCTCTTCATCTCCGGTGACCATCCGGACGCCAAGAAGCCAGTCAGCGACCTGATCGAACAGGCCGGCTTCTCCTGCATCGATCTCGGCTCGCTCGCCATCGGCGGACGGCTCCAGCAGCTTGGTGGCCCGCTTGCCGGAGTCCGGCTGACATTGAGCGAAAGGTTCGTTCCATGAAAGTTCTTGTCTATAGGAACGCCCATACACTCGAAAACTGCGCCATTCCGCTCCTTGCTGTCCCGGAGCCCGTACTTCGCGATTCCGGCGTCTCGGTCGAAGTTCGTGCGATTGGCGTCAACCCGGTGGAGACTCTTTCCGCGGGGTCCGCAGCTCCGCTCCCGGAGAGAGCATCCTTCCCGGCTGGGCGTTCGCGGGCGTCGTGATCCACGCCGCTTCTTCGGTCGAAGGCTCTAAGACTGGCGGCCGGGTTGAGTGGAAGTCGTAGACGGCGAGCTGGGAATGGGGCTGTCACCTCATCCCCGCTCAAGCTCACGGATTCGTTTGCCGCAAGCACCCCGTTCCACTTCGAGAGATTAAACCGGCGTTACGTGGCGGGCCCGTTCATGCCCTACACGAAGGCCTCACTGGCGGGTGCCTCGACAGTGAGCCCTGGCCGCAGACACTCGGGCTGCGCCTTCCTCGCCAACGGCCGGTACCGCCCGGTCCGCAAGGGCGAGGCGGTGAATCAGATCGTGGAGGGCGCCCACCGGGTAAAGCGCGAGATCGCAATCCGACTGCCTTCCGGCAAGCCGCGCCATCCATTGTTATGGCCGATTGAACTTGAGAGCAACCTCCAGTCGCCGATCCTGTTCCAGCCCAACGGGGCCTTCGAGGTCTTCTACCGCGACAAGGCGGACCACCGCGCGCCCAACGAGACGCCCCGGTCCGCGCCGGGTGCTGCCGTGAATGGAGCCGCGCGTTCCATCGCGCCGAAGGCGCGCCCCGCCGCCGGCGGGCGCAATGTAAAGTGATAATTATCTCTGCCGGTGCTCGCAAGCGGAAAGAATAACGAGATGAAGATCAGATACTTCGGATTAGCCATTGTGGGTTTGTGGCTCGCAATCGTCGGCGTGCCGGCCGGACTGGCGGGCAGCGACATCCGCTATCTGCCCGACAAGCCGGGCTTCTGGCAGCCCCTGCGCTACCTGGGCGAGCACGGCGCCGGCGCGACCGCGGCTGAGGCGCAGCAGATTACGGCCAATTTGAAGGCAATTCAGGCCGTGCTGATGGCAACTCCCATCGGAACCAATCCGGTCGGCTTCTATTACCTGCCTGCACCCATGTGGACCAGCACCCGGGGCAACCGTCCGATTCTCCAGGGACTCGGCATCTACCCCCTGACATTCGTGGAGTTTCTCAGGAATGGCGTGTGGACGCTGGACATGCACGGGGAAACAGCCTCCATGGAGTACAGTCTCAATCTGTTATCGGATATTGAGCGGGTCAGCTCGAAGGTCTTCGATGAGACGGGCCCGGATGGTGTCCAGCATCCCATCTACACCGCACCTCCGAAAGCGGGCTCTTTGGGTGGATTTCCCATCTATGGAGACACCCTGTTCATTGCCCGGCCCGGCCGCGAATTCTTTGTCCCGATCTCTGTGCAGCGCGCCCTGAAAGCAGCCATGGTGGTCTACGCCACGAACCGTGACGCCGCCGAGCGTGAACTGGTGGAAAGAAAGAAGCGCAATCTGGAATTCAAGTCCGGCGAGGCCGACGACTATGAGCAGAAAGAGCTGGCCAAATTTGAAAAACAGTGGGGCTACCTGCGTTCCAGCGATGTGAAGGACTACGAAGAGCATAAGCGTCAGTGGATGGCGCCCGTGCTGCGCCAGCGCCAGGAACACGAGGCCGCGGCAGCTCCGCCCGTCCGCGGCAACAGGGACAGTGAGTGGTATTTCAATGCGATTGACGGCTATGCCAACGCGCAGAAGCGGCTCGCGTCATTGTCCGCGGAGGAAGCCTCCGCGCCTGCCTGCTATCAGCCGCTCGACCTGCGGCTCCCCTATGCCATGCGGGGCGAAGTTCATCGGAGCACAGGCGACCCCGCCTGCCTTCCGCTGGTGGTCACCAATCCCAATTACTACGACCGCACCCTGCCGCGCACGGCGCCGCAACTGATGACCGTCACCAGCATCACGCGCTGCGTCAAGCCCAGCGGCGACACATTCGTTGCCCCCTCCGGACCCATCTCCGCAGGAGGCTGCGCAGTTCACGCCAGAATGTGGCAGCAAGTGAATTGGCAGGGGCTGGCCGATATCCTCGTCAAATAGCGCCGGCTCTCGGAGCCTTTCCGGAAGACGGCAGATAGCACCCGCCGCCCGTCGCCGTCGCCAGTCCATTGAAGACCCGGGACAGGCCATAGGAGCGATCCTGCGGTACTCTCGATGACCAGGCGATGGCCGCCCCCGATGGTGATAGGTCGCTGGCTCCTCCCGCCCGCAGTCCACGACTGCGCGTTCGTAGACAACCTTTGCGTCGGTTAGGAAAAGTTGCCCTGCGGCCTCAGTTGGCACTGAAGATCGTCGATTCTGGCAAGCCATCACCCAGAGGCGAGGGGCTGTCGCTCTCGCACGACCTATATCTTCTGTCAGACGATACAATCTAGTACCGCTGCAAGCCCGCGCTTCTCGTAGGGCCTCCGGGATCCGTGCTTGCGAGACCCCCTTCCAGCCTGGTGCCCGCCGACTCCAAACCGATCGGACGTTACAATGTAGCGCCTTCCGGCGTGACGAAGATTCGAGCTCCAGAGGGGTGTACAGGGAGGGCCCCTTCTCCAGCGCTAGCATGCTCCCCCTGAAGAGGATAGTTGATACGCTGTTGTCAGATATGACAACATCTCTCCAGGGGCGCTTCCTCCGGTATGACGCGAAAAACCCTGCCTGTCTCGTGGGTGAAGGCGGCATTGAGAGAGTTTGAGACTTTTCCGGAGGCGGCCCGGACGATTTGTCTCACGGCGATCACCATCGCGGCCGAAGGTGGCAAGTCGGACCTGGCAAGGCCGATGCACGGCCTCAGTTCCGGTGTCTTCGAGATTGCCTGGCGTTCAAGGGCGATGCCTTCCGCGTGGTCTACGCGGTGCAGATCGCCAATGAGATATGGGTCGTGCATGCCTTCCAGAAGCAATCCACACAGGGCATAAAGACACCCAAACGCGAAATTGACCTGATCAAGGACCGGCTGAAACGGATGAAGGAGATGTTGCGATGAAGGGCGAACTGGAGATCGTGCGTGGCAGCGGCAACGTGTTCCGCGATCTTGGGCATGCCAACGCCGATGTGGAACAATTCAAGGCGCTGCTAGCTGCCGAAATCATCAAAATGCTCGACAAGGAGAGATTAACCGTACGCAAGGCGCATGACCGCACCGGCATCGCGGCGGCCGACTTCTCCCGCATCCGAAACGCAGACCTCGGGCGCTTCACCGTTGATCGGCTCATGTCGATCATCAACCGCCTGGGCTCGCGCGTGGAGGTGAAAATCCGCGTCAGGCGCATGGAAGCCGCCGAGCCGGTTTCGGCCTGACGCCCGGTCCGGCGGAAGTACTGGAAAGGCTGTCCTCTTTTCGTCCCCTTTTCGAGTTGCCACCGGGCATCACGGCTGCGTCGGTATTCAAGATTAGGGTGCAGCCTGGGACGCGAATGTTCGAAGGCTCTGCGGCTCCACATTTCGGTTACCTGGTTGGCGGCAACCAGGTGTACCCGCAACAAGTGGATCCAGCCTGGGTTGTGAGATAAGCATGCAACGTGAGATCCCAAATTCTATTGAAACCAGCAGGATCGCGGATGCAATCTGCCGCGATCTTTCTAAGGCGAAAACAGGTACGCCACGTTTCTGGGGCGTCTGGTTCGGTCGGCCGTATGATAGCTTCCTAAAATTGGCACGATGTCGGGCTGATGCGAATGTTCTTCATCTTTATTTCGACGACGACGAGCACTTGACCATTTGGACACCGAGCGGATTGGTGTTTGATAAATCTACGTTCCGAATCGCTGATGCGGATCGAGTACTGTGGGAGTGGTTCTATTACGGCAGGCCAAAGACATCGTCGAATCTCCTTTTTGAGGATTACGTCAAATCCAGCATAGGTGTGGATGCCAGGACAAACGTTGACTGGTATAGCAGTCTGTGGCGGAAGTCCCGCTTGCCGCGCGGCAAGGGCTTGCGAGGCCATGGCGCGAAGAGCCGGCCGAACTAGTGCCGGCCACTCGGAGGCCGGCTCGACACTGCCATGGGCCGCAACCCCTTGTCGCCCTTTGGGTCCGCCCCGCCGCCGGCCCTCCTCCCAGAAAAAGGCGACTCTCTTCGGAGCGGCTTCGAAATTGCACTTGGGCTGCCATTGTAGTACCGGCGGCCGTGCGAACGCGGCTGGGCGACTTCCGCCACAGGCTGCTGGTCCAGCCTTGAATCCAGATGCGTCGCAACCAGCGGTAGAAATCCTCTAATGATCCCAGGATGAAGAATGGCCTCGATTATCGTGTAGCTCGATAGTGCTGCGAGAAGGCTGACGGCCCGAGAGGTGGTCGGAATGAGATCTATCGCAAAACGTGGCCTGGAAGGAAGCCGGGCGCTTCCTCGACAGGGAATACCCTCGGCGTCCACCTTTCCCCAAACCACAAAAAACGAAAGGCTTGTCGGCCCACTCCTCTTTCGAGAACAACTTCCAGGTCATGGCCGCGATGCCCACTGCCGGCTCCCACCCTTCTGCCGCCATCCCGGCCCAAGCCCTCCCTTTACACTCCAATTCCGTATGATGTGGGGTGACATGACCCACAAGGACCCCGCACAGGGGGCGAGCCCGAGCCGGAGAGCCTTCACGGTGGCGGTGGCAGGTGTGCCGGCGGCCCTCGCACAACAGACGCCTCAGCCGCCGCCGGCTTCCGCCTCGGAAACCGCGGTGCAGAATCCGGTTCCTCCCGGAGTGCGTCCCCCCACCGGAGAGGCACCGTTGTTCGCCCAGCCGCTAGTGTTCACTCGTAAGGAAGCACCGCGCCGGGCCTTGCCGTTTTCCCTGACTCAGGTTCGCCTGCTGCCGGGTCCTTGCCTCGAGGCGTCGGAGGCCAACCGGGCCTACATGCTGCGCCTGGGGGCGGATCGCCTCCTCCATACCTTCCGCCTCAACGCCGGGTTGCCGACGTCCGCGAACCCGCTGGGTGGATGGGAGGATCCGAAGTCTGAACTGCGCGGCCATTTCACCGGACACTACCTCTCCGCGTGCGCTCTGCGCTTCGCGTCCGCGGGCGATCTGGAACTCAAGGCTCGCGGCGACGAGATCGTGGCCGGCCTGGCGCGCTGCCAGGAAGCGTTGTCCGCGGGCGGCTATCTGAGTGCTTTCCCAATCGAGCTGTTCAACCGGCTGGAGCAAGGGAAACGCGTGTGGGCGCCGTTTTATACTATCCACAAGATCATGGCCGGCCTGCTCGACATGTACCTCCATGCGGGTAACCGGCAGGCCCTCGAAGTCGCTTCCAGGATGGCGGACTGGGCGGATCGCTGGAGCGATTCGAAGGGGCTGCGCCCCATGCAGCAGATTCTTAAGGAAGAGTTCGGCGGCATGAATGAGGTGCTGTACAACATGGCTGCCGCTGCACACGAGGATCGCTGGGCCACCGCCGGCGACCGCTTCCACAAACTGGCCTTTGTCACCCCGTTGGCCGAACGCCGCGACGAACTTCGCAATCTGCACACCAACACCCACATCCCCCAGGTCATCGGGGCCGCACGCCGCTTCGAACTCACCAGCGACGTGCGCTTCCGGGATGCGGCCGAGTTCTTCTGGTATTCCGTCGTCTCGGCGCGCACGTACGCCACCGGAGGCAGCAGCAATGCCGAGGCCTGGCTCACCAATCCAGGCCGCCTTTCTCTCGAATGGAAAGCCTCGACGCACCACCAGGAATGCTGCTGCGCTTACAACATGATGAAGCTCACGCGGCAGTTGTACTCCTGGAGCGGCGATCCGCGCTATTTCGATTACTACGAGCGCAACCTGTTCAACCACCGCCTGGGCACCATCGAGCACGCCACCGGTCACTCCACTTACTTCCTCTCCTTGGCGCCGGGCGCCTGGAAAACGCTCAATACGGACGATCAGTCGTTTTGGTGCTGCACGGGATCAGCGCTGGAAGAATTCGCCAAGCTGAACGACAGCATCTACTTCTACGGGCCGGATGGCATCACCGTGAACCTGTTTGTGGCTTCGGAACTGAATGCCACCCAGCAGGGAGTTCGGCTGCGCCAGGAAACCAGGTTTCCGGATGAGCCTTTAACCGGGATTGTCATCCAGGCGACGCCGGCAGCGGCCTGGACCCTGCGGCTGCGAATCCCCGCCTGGACCACTTCCGCCCGCGTCAAGGTCAACGGCAAGGCCATCGAAGCGACGCCCCAGGCCGGCAGCTACCTGAGTCTCACACGCGCATGGAAGAAAGGGGACCGCATCGACCTGGAAATGCCGATGCGATTGACCGTCGAATCGCTTCCTGACGATCCCGGCCTGCAGGCGTTCCTCTACGGGCCCATCGTTCTCGCCGGCGATCTCGGCATGGCAGGCCTCACCGAGGATCTCATCCGGAACAAGCAGGGCCCGCAGGTTTCCAAGGCTCCGATCGAGGTCCCGGCGCTCCGCGCCTCCGGTGCGGCCCCGGAGGACTGGATCAAGCCCGACGGGTCATCTCCGCTCTCCTTCCGGATTGCCGGGTCCAACCCGCCCATCGCGCTGAAGCCGCTCCATCGGCTGTGGGGTCGCTTTGCGGTCTACTGGAGGGTCTCCGGATAACCGCAGTCGATCTCCGTTACTGCACGCGCACCGTGACTTGCGCCTCCGACGCCTGGAACAAGGCACTTCCGGGGAACCGGATGGTGAACGCGTGCTGCCCCAGCGGCAGAATCAGGTTGGTGATCGACCCGTTCACCAGAATGCTGGTCGGCAGGATTGTGTTGCTGCTTCCATCGACGATCGTACCCGCGATCCCGGCCGGAATGGTGGGCACAGGCAACTGCTGCACCAACACACCGTTCTCCCGTAGCTCTATGCCGCTCCCCAGCGAAGTTCCGCCGGGAATCGTCACGCCCTGATTGTTGACGGTCAGCGTGTATCCGATCGAGAACGGATTACTCACGGTGGCCGCCACCCGCGTCGTCATCGCCGTGGAGACAGGCGACATCGCAACGGCAACGGACGCCTGGGACGACAACAGGTCCCCGCTTTGGTCGTAGGTGAACGCCAGGTTGCGCGTATTGAACGGGAGCAGAACGTTGGCCGTGCCTTGCGCAACCCCCAACCCAGTCGGATCGGGCGTGAGCAGGATGGTACCCGCGGCCCGTCCGTCTGCCAGCACGTTCACGTTTCGATTGACGATGCCCACGGAGTTCGGCCACGTCAGGCGCGCAGTCAGCGCACTCGGTGTTCCCATCACGAACGTGCCCGGCGGGGAGACGGCCTGCAGACCCGTAGGAGCGCCACTGACCTGCGCGCACGGCAGCGTAGCGAGCCCGGCGACGGGGCGGTACCGGGCGTCTCCGGAATAGGCCGCATCGAAACAGACAAATCCACTGCGCCGGTCGGCGATAGTGGGCGTATAGCTGAACGCCGCGGCCGACAGGGGGTACGACGGCACGGCGCTGAACACGGGAGCGCCGGGGCCCTGCAAAGCGGCCGAAGAGGGGGTGCCGTTCGCCGCTTTCACCGTGCCCTCTCCTGTGGGCCGCAGCGCAGGGTCGATGGTCAGGTTCAGGCCGGTGAGATCGGGCCCGGCGGGAGCAACGTTCAGCGTGAGCGGGGACGGCGTGGCCAGCCGCATGGCCCCAAAGGTGAGCGACATCGATGGGATAGCGCTCACCACCACCTGCGAGGTCGAGGCGGAGGCCGGCTCCAGGAAAAGATTGCCACCGTACGTGGCGTTCAGCGAGGCGATTCCGGAGGCTCCCGTATCCTTGCCCGCAAGAGGACAACAGATCGTGTTCTCGGTCGAGAAGGAGGCGGCAGTGGCGGAAATGCTCTTTGACAGGGTGACACCGCCGGTTGTGAGGTTGAGCGTCCCCGAGAAGGCCACGTTGCCCCCATCGGCAGTCAGCGTGGCGCGGGTGGCAACCGGTTGCCCAGCGACCACCGCGCCGGTCAGCCCGGTCACCACCAGGGAGGGGCGCAACTTGACGTTGAAGCGCACCTGGACGCTGATGATCTGGGTCGGGGAAACAGTCGCCCGCAGGGTCAGGACAAACGTGCTGCCGATGTCGGAACGCCCAAGGTCCACAACGGGCGTGCTGGGGAGATTGCCGTTCACCAGCGTCCCGAACGTCGAGATCAGGCGCGCATTGGAAGCGATCGATTTCCCGCCCGCGTCGATCTGGGTCAGGTCGAAGCTGATGCGGCCGTTGAGAGCGGAGACGCCAGTCGATCCGCTGACGAGGGCGCGTTCCAGCGGGTGATAGGTGCTTTGCGATGGCCGGAACGAGGGATTGGGCAGCACGCCGCAGGCACTGCTCGGTCCGTTGTCGTCGCGGCCCCCCAGGGCAAGAATCGTCCCGTCCGCCAGAACGACACCCGCCAGGTCCGTGCGGGCGACGGTGAGGGATCCGGCTGGCTGGACTGAATCCGAGGAAGGGTCAAACAACTCCGAGGAGCCCAGTGGCTGTGCGGCCGCCGAGCCGCTGGTAATCAGAACGAAGCCGTTTGTGTCCGACAACAGCGCCGTATGATTCCGGCGCGCCACGCTGAGCGTCGCCCCCAGAAGTTGGAAGGTGTTCGTCTCGGGGCTCCAGATATCGAGAGTGTTCAAGTCCGACGCTCCATCGGTCCCGCCCGCCAGCAGGACGCGGCCATCGAACAGGGCGGTCGCGGAATGCTCCGCGCGGGGCATGGACAGCGTCAGGGCTGTCACTGCCCCCGTTTCCGGATCCAGGATTTCGGCCGTATTCAACGTACCTGCATCGCCGGTGCCTCCGGCAATCAGGAGGCGGCCGTCCCGGAGAAGGGTGACGGAACTCCGTTGCCGCGGCGTCAGTGCGGTGGGCAGAATGCTGATCGTGGACGTGTCCGGATCGAACACTTCCACCTCGCTGGCTCTGCCGGCCAGGATCAGCACCCGGCCATCGGAGAGAGGGGTCACGGTGGTGCCTTCTGCACGCAGGACCGTGGAATCGAACGAGGTCCAGGTGTCGAGGGAAGGCTCGTACAGTTCGATACCGGCCGCCCCGCCGCCGGCAATCAGAATCCGGCCGTCCTTGACGAGTGCGCAACCGTGGCTCGACCGCGCTGCATTCATCGGCGCGGCGTCCGCGAAGCGCTCCTCCGGCACGAACTGATAGATCTCAACCGACGAGAGTGCCGCCTCGGCGGTGCCTCCGGTGACCAGGACACGTTCATCCGCCATGCGCACCGCACAGGCTCCGGAACGCGCCTGCTTCAGCAGCGCAGTGGCCCGCCAGTTCCAGTTGTCAGCGGCTGCTGGCGGGATGAGCGCGCCCGCGAAGACGAAAACCAGGATGGCGCGCCGGCGGATCCGGGCGAGCGCCTGTCGAAACGGAGCACAACTCAAAAGGTGAGAAGGGGATGGTCTGCGTACTGGCAAGATGGCACATTCCTTTCACTGAATCCCGGCGCATCGATGGCAGGTGAGAGGTACAGCGGCGTGATTCGTACAAACTTCGTAAGATTCTAACCGGGATTCTGTTCGCCTCGTCCTCAATTCGGAGAGCGGGCGAACGGTCATTCGATAGGCAATCCAGGGCGCCTGACCATTCCGCACACTCAGGAGCCGCCCACGCCCAAGCTGGTGCCAGTCCGCCAGCGGACGGAGTGCGATCGCCTGTGGACGATGTGCAGGTTTGAAGCGGGACAGCGAGGCAATCGTCGCAGCGACAGCAAGTACCTTGCTGGTGCCTCCTGGCGAGACAACGGGGAGCTCGCACGACTCTCCGGTGTCTCGCGATCCACCTTGGGAGCATGAGCCTCGCAGGATTCTTTACAAAACCTCCATCTACACAAACAACCGCTGGCAATTATGCTGGTGCGCCAGCATTCCTTTTCCTTCAACAACGTAGTTCGTCGTCGCCCGCAGCCCGCCAGATTGACTGAGCAGGCCGGATTCGACGGTGTAATGATCAAGGAGATTTGACCATGTGGCTTCGAGAAATCTGTGCGGCCGTCATCGGGCTGTCGCTCTACTGCCTGTCCGGATGGGCACTTCAAGATCCTGTCTCATCGCAGGCAACATCGAGCAACGAACAGTTTCGAACCCTACAAGATCAGTTGCAGGTCAAGAGCGATGACGATCTAAAACGCTACACCCCTGAATTTCGGGATCGGCTGACGAGGCAGGTAAAGGCGCTGCTGGTGCGCCATATCGTCGACAGCCTGAACCACGACGAAAAGGACATGGCAGCGCTCCGGCAGACACTGAGCAAACTCGATCCTAGGCATATGGGCGACGAGTACAGCCAGGCGCCGTACGTTTTCCAGACAAAAATTCAGGGAGAGCCGGTGGTCGTCACCGGATTTCTGCTCCTGCGAGGAGGGTCCGGATCCTATGATACGAAGGTGATCGTGCAGGCCTTCCGGCGGAACACTTCGGGTTGGCAATGCGTGGCCGAGACTGGCGACGATCTGGACCACCATGAACTACTCATGAAGGAACTTCCGTCGCAACGGGCAGGCGAAGCTTGGTTTCTTGCCTACGGCAACCTAACGGGAGCGAATGGCCGGTTTGTCCGCATCCGAGGCTACAGCTTTGACGGCGAAAAATTCTCCACGCTATGGGCGCCGCCGATGCGGATCAGCGCGGAAATTGAAGTGAGGGGGGGCATGATCACCGTCCACTCTGTCGACGAACACCAGTACTACGAACTCCGCAAGCCCCCCTATGAGCGAGTCGAGAAGTTCCTCTTGACGGTGCAAGGCGTTGAGCTTCTGTCGTCCATCTTGAAAGAGTGAGCAAGGAGCGTGACCCCCGGCGCATGGCGATCGGCACGCGCGCTCTATGGTCGAACGGCGTGGGAGTTTAACCGTGATCTCGCCTGGAAGGCGGACCGGGTGTCCCCTTTTCCCTTTCAACAACCCTCCTTCTGGCTGCAATCTGTGTGCATCTGCGTTCATCTGTGGCTAAAACTCGCGCTCCGATTGGTGAGAGGTTGCGCTCGCTTGCGGAACTCGGTTAGTGGGCCACAGATGGACACAGCTACACACGGATCGGAGGTTGAGTTTAGAAAGGCGGCGACCGGCCAACGCCGAAGCTCACCGATTCGTTTGGCGCAATCACTCCGTTCCACTTCGAGAGATTCAACCGGCGTTACGCGGCGGGCCCATTCATGCCCCACGCGAAGGCATCACTGGCGGGCGCCTACAGGAACGTGGACAGCCTGGCGTGCACCTTTCCGCAAGCAACTGAAAAAGAAAGGCTTACTGACCCAACCTCTCGACCGTTTGGCGTAAGACACCCTGGAGCCCGGCTGCCCGCCACATTCATCAATAGCCCCCAACTTCTGAGAATGCAATAGCTTGCCGGACCTCAATAACCCCGCCTTCCACCGGCGGCATGCCTCAAAGTACGGATTCAATTGACCCCAAGCGCCACTGGGACGGGTCACCCTCCGCTGGTGAGCTTCGGCGAGAACATACGCCAGGGATGACTGAGCGGAGGCCAACTGCGGCCATCTCCGTTCATCGCGCTCACCCATCACGATTCCGCTGCGCACAGTGGATCACCCCACACCCGCCACCCCCATCGACTTCTCCCTCATTTCCACACGTTAAGCTTCGTTCATCACGCAACAATCACAAATTTCTTCTCCCCTACAATCAACACATTGCAGACATTCCCTTCCTAAATCCTTGGTCCACGCCCCTTAAGAATGGGTATAGAGGACATTTCACATGAACAGCCCCGAACCAGTCGCTGGCGCCTTGCCGGAAGCCGGCCTGCTGGCCATCCGCCCCATCCAGTCGGTGCACTGAACCCAACGCACTCACGAACAGAAACCCGGAAAGCACCCGACCCATGCCCCCAACCCAGATCTCCGAGAAGCGCCTCGCTGCCAACCGAGCCAACGCCCAAAAATCCACCGGCCCGCGAACCGCCCAGGGCAAAGCCAAAGTCTCCGACAACGCCCGCCGCACGGGAGCCTACAGCGAAGACCACCGCATGCCGCCCCGCATCGAGGCCCACTTCCGAGCCCTCGCCGAGGCCCGCACGCAAAACCTGGCCGATCCGACCCTGCGCGACCTCACGTACGAATGGCACATGCTCCACGGCCACCTCACCCTCCACGAGAGCCGCGAACGCGCCCTCTTCAATGCTGGTCTTGAATATGGCTGCGGCAACGAGGACGTCGCCCGCGACTGGGTCCTTCGCCAACACGGCTTCATCCAGGCCCTCAATCGCTACGCCGGCTGGATCCAGATGCGCCTCCGCCGGATCGAAAGCGCCATCCTCTCCAAGCCTGTCGGCCTCGACCACCTCACCCAGCTCTTAGCTGCCAGCACTCAACCCGGCCCGGCCGAACCCGCAACCCCCAAACCCACCACAAATTTTGAGGGAACAAACCCACTTTCCCCCGACCCGCCCCTGCCAGCCGGCGCGGCCACCAAAGACTCATCCATCCCTCCACCAACCGCGAAACCGCCCCAAACCGCAAACAGCGCCGCAAACGGAGCCGCGACCGTCAGGGAGCGGATAACCCCCCGAAACGCTCCAATCTACCCAGCCGCGCGACCCCTAACCCACGCGTCTCCCTCGAACCCGGCCCCCCACGCCCCGCAACCCACCACAAATTTTGAGGGAACAAACCCATTCGAGCCTCATCACCCCCGCGCCACGACCCCCAAGCCCTCCGCCACCCACAAGCTCATCCCCCTTCCGCCCTTTCCGCGAGGATCCGTCCGCCCTCCTCACCACCACCCACCCGGACACCCCCTGCAATCACCATCCCAATGCGGTATAAATCAGACTGGTGGATCTGATTATCGGGAGGTAGACCATGCCGGAAATGACGAAGGATACCCGCCGCGGCTTTCTGCAGGCGGCTGCCGCTGGTACGGTAGCTGTGAATATGGCGAGCGCCGCTGCCGCGCCGGCGCTGCCCAAGGTGATGTTCGGGGGAAAACACGAGATCTCCCGCTTGATCATCGGCACCAACCCGCTCATGGGCTATTCGCACTTCAACGGAGTCCTCGACCAGTGCATGCGCGAGTTCTATACGCCGGAACAACGCATCAAAACCGTCCTCGACGCCGAACAGGCCGGCATCACCACCTGGCAGCTCCACTACCACAAGGACACCATCGCCATCCTCGAAGGTATCCGCGCCCGCGGCTCCAAGATGAAGGTCTTCCTCCTCAGCGACTTCGAACTCCAGAAGGACTTCACCATGATCCCCGCTCTCGCCAAGCTGGGCTTCCTCGGCATGGCGCACCATGGCAACCGCACCGACGAGGCCTTCCGGCAGGGCAAGATGGACACGGTCCTCGACTTTGTGAAGCGCGTCAGGGACACCGGCGCCATGGCGGGCGTCTCCACCCACAATCCCGAAGTGGTGGAGTGGATCGAGAGCAAGGGCTGGCCCACCGACTATTACATGACCTGTCTCTATCGCGTCAGCCGCACGCCGGAAGAGGCGCGCGCCCTGCTCGGCGGCGAACGGCCCCTGGGCGAGACCTTTCTCGAGAAGGACCCCGTCCGCATGACCAACGTCATCAAGAAGATCTCGAAGCCCTGCCTGGCCTTCAAACTCCTCGGAGCCGGACGCGCCGGAGGCTCGCGCGACAACATCGAAGCCGCCTTCCGCTTCGCCTACCAGAACATCAAGCCCGGCGATGCGGCCATCGTCGGCATGTTCCCCAAATTCAAGGACGAGATCACCGAGAACTGCTCCATTGTCAGGCAGATCCACTCGTCCTGACACGACACGGCGCCGCCCCCACGGCCAGGAGGGCGGACGCCCTCGTCCGCAGCGAGCCCCCTGGCTCGCCAGCTCCAAAAGCCCTCAATTCCACTCGACTTGTCGATTGGAAGACCACTTGCCGATATAATGACGGCATGGCCGGACTTGTCACACTGTCGCCCCCCGTCCCGCTCGACGCGGCCTCGCTGCGGTTGAAAGAAGAGCGGCTGTTCGGCATCCTGCGCTCCCTCGGCAGCGTGCTCGTCGCCTATTCCGGCGGCACCGATTCGGCTTATCTCGCCTGGGCTGCCCGCCAGGCCCTCGGCGACGCGGCTGTCGCCGTCACCGCCGATTCGCCTTCCATTCCCGCCTCCCACAAGCGCGATGCCGTGGCCTTCGCCCAGCAGTTCGGCATCCGCCACGAGATGATCCCGAGCCTCGAATTCGAGAACCCGGCCTACTCCGCCAACAACCCCGACCGCTGCTTCCACTGCAAGGACGAGCTCTTCCGCCGCATGGAGGAGATCGCCCCCCAGTTCGAAGGCAAGGCCATCATCTACGGAGTCAATAAGGACGACCTGGGCGACTACCGACCCGGCCAGGGCGCGGCCCAACAGCATGGCGTCAGGGCGCCCCTCGTCGAAGCCGGTCTCACCAAGGCCGAAATCCGCGAACTGTCGCGCCTCGCCGGGCTCCCCACCTGGGACCGGCCCGCAGCCGCCTGCCTCAGCTCCCGCATTCCCTACGGCACGCCCGTCACGCCCGAGAACATCCGCCAGGTCGAACAGGCCGAAGAGGAACTCAAAGCCCTCGGCTTCCGCCAGTTCCGCGTCCGCCATCACACCGAGATGGCGCGCATCGAGATTGCTCGTAGTGAGATGGAGAAGGCCCTCAGTTTGGAAATGTGCGACCGCATCACGGCCATCTTCAAAGGGCTCGGCTTCACCTACGTCGCCCTCGACCTCAGCGGTTATCGCCAGGGTTCCATGAATGAGGTGCTGCCCGGGCGCTAACGCCAGGCAGAGAGGCCTCGGATATTGGAACAACTGGACGAAATCAAGGATACGCTGAACGAGTTCGCGTCCGGACTGCACCTGGAAGAGGAAGAACTTCCCGGCATCTTCGACGCCGGCCTGCTCGAAACGTCTCAGCAGTTGGAAGAGCGCATCGCCGCCGTCTTCCCCGTGGAGATCGCCAAGCTCTCGCTGGGCCTGCGCCTCGCCACCAAGCTCCTCGTGGACGACCCCTCGCCGGAGCCCATGGCGCTGGTCCTCAATGAATTCGGCAGCCTCGTGGTCGAGATGAACGCCGAACTCCGCCGGCAGCGCGAAGGCGCCGAATGGCACCTGTCCCGCCAGTACGGCGAACTCGCCGAGCATCTCTCCGACGCGCCCAAACCGGCCGAAAACCAGGGCTTCAAGGAACTGCCTCGCATGCTGGTGGAAAGCCCCTGGCTCCGTACTGAGTTCGAGGTCCTCGCCCATGCGGCCGGCCTCAACCTGGGCCGGACCCCCTTTGCCCGCGGCTTCTCCAAGGCCTCCGCCAAACGCTGGTCCCGCAAGGTGGGCCGGACCCCGGCCGGCCGCCTCAGCGCCGCGCTCGACCACCTCCAGCACGGCATCGAATACCGTGCCCGCCAGGTCTGGTTCCTGCGCCGCTCCACCACCGACGAGGCCTCGCTGCCCCTCATCTACGCCTGCGCCCACGCCGACGTCTTCCCGGACTTCCACCACTCCCTCACCGAGGCCGGCCTGGGCCTGGAGATCGCCAAGCTGAAAGGCCTCGCCCTCGGCCTTCAGTTACCCGACTTCGCCCTCTGCTTCGATTCGGCCGATTGGATGGCGCAGTACGCGCTCAACTACCTGCTGCCGCCGTCGCCCGGCGAGTGGGCCGTCCGCCAAGCTTCTCAATTGGAGCACCTGCTCCGCTCGCGCCTCTCCCGCTGGTACTTCTGCGCCTACGACCACCGCCTCGAGCCGCTGGAGATGACCGCCGGCGTCCTGCGCATCGGCCGCCCGCTCTTCTACGAGCGCGTCGCGGCCCACGCCCTATTGGAGTACTCGCTCCTGCAGGGCGTAGCCTTCACCCGGGCCTCAGCCCCGTTCTATGTGGACGCGATGGCCACCCTGGAACTGGAGTTCCTGCTCTTGTTCGACTGCTACCTGCTGCGGCTGCTCTACTACCCGCGGTTGAAAGCGCCCGAGGGCTGGTGCGAATACCTGGGCGCCTTGCACGCGCTCCATTACCTGGGCCATCGCAGTGGGGAACTCGACACCTTCCGCCATGTCTTCCTGGCGAGAAGAGGCCTTCGCTCCGCACTGGAGATCCTCTACCGGACCACGCACAACCACAGCGCCCTGAACTAGGGCCAACCTCAGCCGGCCGTCATTGTCTGCGGATCCCAGGTGCAGATCCGCTTCTCGTAGTAGCTGGTGTTGCAGAGCAGGGCCGGACCGGCCGCCCGGAAGCCGAATGTCGAGTCCTCGAAGTGCGCCTTGCGCGTCCTCACGGCCTCAATGAAATTGGCCATGTGCTGCCGGTGGGCGTCGATCTCGGAGACATAGCGGGCCTCGCCATTCGAGCCCATGTTCACCGCGGTCACCTTCTCCGCCGGGTACTTCTTGCGGTACTCCGCCATGTACTGCTCGCGCCCTGACTTCGAGAAGGTATCGATGCTGACGCCCGGCTCCTTCTCGCGCGGCTGCCGCGCGACTGTCACGGTCCTTACATCGGTGGTGATGGTCCCGGCGCTGCCGATGAACTTGAAGCCGAAGTCCTCCTGGGCTTTCGAGCTCTTGAAGTTGACCTTCATGCTGAAGGTGAACTCGGGATGCGTCTCGGTCTTCGGGTACTCGATGATGCCGAGTTGCGTATCCGGCGTATCGCGGCCGTCCTTCCAATAGCGGAGGCCGCCGGTGGAGTAGATCCGCTTCGGGCCCAACGACCGCGTCGCCGTGTGCAGCCCCGTCAGCAGGTGGACATACAGGTCGCCGGCCACGGCCGTGCCGTAGTCCGTGTAGTTGCGCCAGCGGAACAGGCGGATCGGTTCGAACGGGCGCTTCGACGCGTTGCCCAGGAAGCGGTCCCAGTCGACGTTCGACGGCGAGGCGTCGGGTGGAATCGAGTACTGCCAGGCGCCCATCGCGGTGTTGCGGTCGAGCCAGGCTTCCACCATGTTCAGCTCACCGATGGCGCCCTGCTCCAGCAGTTCGCGGATCTTCTGGAAGCTCAGCGCCGAGGCGTACTGCGACCCCACCTGGAAGATGCGGCCCGACTTCTGGTGGGCCTCAATCACGCGCTTGCCCTCGTCGATCTTCTGGATCATGGGCTTCTCGCAATAGACGTCCTTGCCTGCGTTCAGGGCGTCGATGGAGATGGTGGCGTGCCAGTGGTCCGGGGTGGCGATGACCACGGCGTCCACATCCTTGCGGGCCAGTACTTCTCGGTAGTCGCGTGTCGTGAAGATGCCCGGGTAGGCCTCTTCCATCCGCTTCCGCCGGCCGTCGTAGATGTCGGCCGCGGCCACGATCTTGACGCCCGGGTTCAGCAGCGCATCCTTGATGTCGCCCTGGCCCATGCCGCCGGAGCCGATCAGGGCAATCTGAATGTTGTCGTTTGCAGCGTATGCCATGGTGGTGACTCCCTACCCCTTCACCTGCATCGTCGTCGGATCCCAGGCCACGGTCTTGCCGGAATAGAAGCTCATATTCGACAGCAGCGCCGGACCCGCCGCCCGCAGGCCGAACGTGGCGTCTTCCACCACCGGCTTGCGCGTGCGCACGGCGTTGAAGAAGTTGGCGTGGTGGTCCAGGTGGTCGTTGTAACCGCGCGGCGGCAGCCAGCGCTCGTCCTCGATGGGCCGCATGGAGTCGGCCGTCTGGTTCTGCTGCGGATACTTGCGCCGGTACTCCTCCTGGATCAGCTTCTGCGTGGCGGAGTCGAAGTTGCCGGCCGACGTGCCCGGATCCGTCTCAGGCGGCAGCTTCGAGAGCGTGACGCCGTTGCCGATCGTCATGACGCCCTCGCTGCCCGTGAACGTGAAGCCCGAGCTCTCGCCCGCACCGTTCACGAAGTTCACTCGAAGCTGGAGATTGAAGGCCGGATGCGCCGCCGTCTTCTCGTAGTCGTACAGGCCCAGCAGGATGTCGGGCACGTCGCGGCCGTCTTTCCAGAAGCGCAGTCCGCCAGAGCCGAAGACGCGGTTCGGGCCAATCGCGCCGGTCACGAAGTGCATGCCCGAGAACAGGTGCACGAAAAGGTCGCCAGCCACGCCGGTGCCGTAGTCCTGGTAGTTGCGCCAGCGGAAGAACCGCGTGGCGTCAAAAGGCCGCTTTGGCGCGGAGCCGAGGAACCGGTCCCAATCCACGGTGGTTGGCGAGGCGTCCAGCGGAATGGAGTACTGCCAGGCGCCCATGGCGGAGTTGCGGTCCCACCACGCCTGCACCATGTTCAGCTCGCCGATCGCGCCGGAGCGGAACAGGTCCTGCGCCTTCTGGTAGACCGCGCTGGATACGCGCTGGCTGCCCACCTGGAGAATGCGGTTGGTCTTGCGCGAAGCCTCGATCACCTTGTGGCCGTCCTGCCACTTCTGGACCATCGGCTTCTCGACGTAGACGTCCTTGCCGGACTCCATCGCGGCAATCGCAATGGCGGCATGCCAGTGGTCCGGCGTGCCGATGATCACCGCGTCGATGTCCTTCCGGTTCAGGATCTCGCGGTAGTCCCGCGTGGTCGCCAGGCCCGCGCCCCACTCTTCCTTCGCGCGCGTCAGCCGGCCCTGGTACAGGTCGCAGACAGCGACAAGCTTCGTCCCCGGCGTCGCGATCGCCGATTCCGTATCGCCGGAACCCATGCCGCCGATGCCGATCGTGGCAAACTGGATCTTGTCATTGGGGGATTTGCCCGCGGTTTGAGCAATCGCCGGCAGGCTCCCGGCTGTCAGGGCCGTAGTCTGCAGGAAGTGACGTCTTGTCGATGCCATGCACTTATTCTAATTGCAGCGTCCCTCCAGTGGAGGGGGCTTGCTAAGGTTTCGCCGTTCCGAGCTGTTCTTCAGCGCCTATTTCATCTACATGATCGGCGTGGCCTGGTTCCGGCCCATCGCGCCGGAGATCCGCACCCTGGTCGTCACGCTGAATCTGTCCCTGATTCTCTGGTTTTTCCTGTTCGCCTGGGCCAACAAGCAGCGCGGCTTCGTGATGCTCGATCACGTCCGCGACTTCTATCCGCTGCCGCTCATCCTGCTGGCGTTTCGAGAGGTCGGCTGGATGGCCCTGCCGCACACGTCGCGCGCGTTCGAGCTCTATTGGGTGAAGTGGGACCGAGTTCTCTTGGGCGATTGGGGCCTGCGCCGCGCCGTGGAATCTCTGGGTCCGGTGATCCCGAACATCCTCGAGTTCTCTTACCTGCTGGTGTATGGCATCCCGGTCTACCTGGTGGCGGTCTTCTATCATCACCGCAAGCGCGAGCGTCTCGACGATGCCTACAGCATCCTGCTCTTCGGCACGCTGACGACCTACGCGCTCTACCCGCTGTTCCCGAGCGAGCCGCCGCGCTCGGTCTTTCCCACCGCCGATCTGCCCATGATGTCGTCGCTGCGGCTCCTGAATCTGTGGATCGTAGGCGGTTACGGCATCCACACCAGTGTGTTCCCCAGCGGACACTCGGCGGCGGCGTTCTCGGCGGCGTTTGCCGTCATGAAGCTGCTGCCGGAGAAGCCGTGGCCCGGACGGATCCTGCTGATCCTCGCCACCCTCATCGCCGTGGCCACGGTCTATGGCCGGTACCACTTCGCGGCCGACACCGTGGCCGGGCTCTTCATGGCTCTGCTGGCTCTGACCGTCACCGCGGGCTGGCGGCGGCTCTGATCAGGCCAGGCAGTACATGCCCGTGTACGCTCCGGCGTAGATGCGGCCATCCGTGACCAGCGGCGAAACAAAGCTCCAACCCTTGCTCGACTCGGGCTGGAAGCGCCACAGCGGCTCCTTCGAGCGAAGGTCGATCGCGGTCAGCCAGGATTCGTGCTGGGTGCCGTTCGCGCCCAGGGCGAGGTACACGATGTCGCCCGCTATGACCGGAGCCGTGTCGCAGTAGCCGGCCAGCGGGATCCGGTCGACGATGGCCCCGCTGGCGGAATCGAGGACATACACCGTCCCGTCGAAGCAGCCCACGTAGGCGCGGCCGGCGGTCACGGCAGGAACGGTGATGGCTCGCGGAGCACGGAAGATCCAGCGTTGGCGGCCCGTCGAGGCGTCCACCGCAAATAGGAAGTTGTCGGATTTGCCGTAGACCACGCCGCCGGCCACGGCCACCATGTCCTGCAGCCGGTCGTCGCTGCGGACGTTGGCGCGGCCGCGCGGCGCGAACTGCCACTTCAATGCTCCGGTACGGGCATCCAGCGCAAACAGGGCCGCGTAGGTGGTGGTGCCGTCGAGTTTCATGCCGCTGCCCCCGAAATAGATGGTCCCGTCGGCATAGGCCGGCGCCGTGTGGCCGATCACCATGTAGTGGGGCAGGGCGAAGTGGAACTTCCATGCCTCACGGCCCGACTGTGCATCCAGCGCATAGAGGTTGAGGTTGTCGCTGGCCAGGTAGACCAGATCGTCGACGGCCAGCGGTGACTTGCTCTCAATCCTGCCGGTGGTGAGTCGCCAGCGCTCCTGTCCGGTCTTAAGATCAATGGCAAGGAACAGGCCGCGGTCCAATTCGCGCACGTCGCCGCTGCCGGCATAGACCATGCCGTTCGCGATGGTCGGCGGGGATGCCACATTGCCGGTACGGAACTCCCAGCGCGGCTTGCCGGTCTCGGCATCCAGCGCATAGAGGTTCTGATAGACGTTCAGGCCGGAGACGAGCAGGCCGTCCGCCAGCGCGGGCGTGCAGTGCTGCCGGCCGCCGAGCTTGTAGGACCATTTGGCTCCGGTGAGGTGGGGCAGTCCCGAAGTGAGGGGACAGCCCGTTCGGGCCGGGTCGGAGCGATAGAGGCCGGCGGCCGCGTGCGTGGGCACGGCGGTGGCAACCGCGGCGCTGGAGGCGAGGAAGGAGCGTCGGGTGAGCAGCATGGTTGTGCTACTTGTAAACGCGTAAACATCAGGGGGCCCGGGATCAAACAAAACGGGCGCCGGTGCGGGCCGGCGCCCTAATAGGGTCAGAAACGAAGGGGAGCGATGGACGCGGCTCCGCCAAGTGGGAGGCGCCGCGAGCGCGGCGCCAGACACGACCGCCCGTCAACACGGGCGGCTATGATTCGTGGAACTAGTTGTGGATCTCCTGCAGGCTCCAGACCCGCAGCGGGTCGCGCAGCCGGCTCTCAATCGCCTGGACGGCCGCTTTCGCGCCGGAGATCGTGGTGATGCAGGGCACGCGCCAGGTGACGGCGGTGCGGCGGATGGCGCGCTCGTCCTCGAAGGAGTGCGCGCCGGTGGTCGTGTAAATGACCAGGCTCAGGCTGCCGGCCTTCATCAGGTCGACCGCGTTGGGGCGGCCTTCGTTTACCTTGAAGACCGTCTTGACCTTCAGGCCGGCGGCCTTGAAGGTGGCGGCGGTGGCGCGCGTGGCGGCCAGTTCGAAGCCGAGTTCCGAGAAGCGTGTGGCCAGGGCCACGGCCTCGGGCTTGTTGCGGTCACTCACGCTGAAGAAGATGCAGCCCTTCGAAGGCAGCGGGACGCCGGCGCTGAGCTGGGCTTTGCCGAAGGCTTCGCCGAAGTTCTCGCCCACGCCCATCACTTCACCGGTGGAGCGCATTTCCGGTCCGAGGGCCGGATCCACGCCCGGGAACTTATTGAAGGGGAAGACCGGCGACTTGACGCACACCTGCTTCACAGGCAGCACGCCGGTGGTCTGGCCGCCGGTGAGATGGGTGAGCTCCTTCAGCTTCTTGCCCAGCATGAGGCCCACCGCGATCTTGGGCAGCCGGATGCCGGTCGCCTTGCTGACGTACGGCGCGGTGCGCGAGGCGCGCGGGTTCACTTCCAGCACGAAGACCTGGCCGTCCTTGATGGCGTACTGCACGTTCATCAGGCCGATCACCTTGAGGGCGCGGGCCAGCTTCTCGGTATAGCCGCGGATGGTGGCCAGTTCGGATTCGGGAATGGTCTGCGGAGGCAGCACACAGGAGCTGTCGCCGGAGTGTACACCGGCTTCCTCGATGTGCTCCATGATGCCGCCGATGAGCACGTCCTCGGTATCGGAGAGTGCGTCGACGTCCACTTCGATGGCGTCTTCCAGGAAGCGGTCGATCAGCACCGGACGGTCCGGCGAGAAGAGCGTGGCTTCCTGCATGTAGCGGCGCACGGTCTCTTCGTCGTACGCGATCACCATGGCGCGGCCGCCCAGCACATAGCTGGGGCGCACCAGAACCGGGTAGCCGATGCGGCGCGCCACGGCGCACGCTTCGTCCATGTTGGTGGCGGTGCCGTAGGGCGGGGCAGGGATGCCCAGGTCGTCCAGCACCTTGCCGAACAGCTTGCGGTCTTCCGCCAGGTCGATGTTTTCGGGATCAGTGCCAATGATCGGCACACCGGCCCGCTTCAGCGGCAGCGCCAGGTTGAGCGGCGTCTGGCCGCCGAACTGGACGATGACGCCGTCAGGCTTCTCGGTGTCGCAGATGTTCAGCACTTCCTCGAGCGTGAGCGGCTCGAAGTAGAGGCGGTCGCTGGTGTCGTAGTCCGTCGAGACGGTCTCCGGGTTGCAGTTCACCATGATCGACTCGACCCCGAACTCCTGCAGCGCGAAGCTCGCGTGGCAGCAGCAGTAGTCGAACTCGATGCCCTGGCCGATGCGGTTCGGGCCGCTGCCCAGGATCATGACTTTCTTCCGGTCGACCGGATCGGCCTCGCACTCGCTCTCGTAGCTGGAGTAGAGGTAGGGCGTGAAGCTCTCGAACTCGGCGGCGCAGGTGTCGACGCGATTGAACACGGCTTTGACGCCGAGTTCCTTGCGGCGGGCGCGCACGGCCAGCGGATCGGCCGAAGTCAGGCGGGCCAGGCGGTTGTCGGAGAGCCCGTCACGCTTGGCGCGGCGGAATTCCAGAGCCGTGATGTCGCCCAGCGCCTTGCCGTCGAGCTCCTGTTCATACAGGATGCCGTCGCGGATCTGCTTCAGGAACCACGGATCGATCTTCGTCATTTCGAAGACCTCTTCCACGGTCAGGCCCTTCTCGAAGGCGTAGCGGATGTAGCCCAGCCGGTCAGGATTCGGGGTGATGAGGCGGTTCTCGATCAGATCGTCGTCATACACCGTCGCCGAGGAAGACTTGCCGGTCTCCAGGCCGCGGATGCCCTTGTTGAGAGCCTGCCGGAACGTGCGGCCGATGGCCATCACTTCGCCGACGGACTTCATCTGCGTGGTGAGGACGGACTCAGCGCCGGGGAACTTCTCGAACTGCCAGCGCGGGATCTTCACCACCACATAGTCGATGGTGGGTTCGAAGCAGGCCGGCGTCTTGCGCGTGATGTCGTTCTTGATCTCGTCCAGGCGGTAGCCGACGGCCAGTTTGGCGGCGATCTTGGCGATCGGGAAGCCGGTGGCCTTGGACGCGAGGGCAGAGCTGCGCGACACGCGCGGGTTCATTTCCACGATCACCATGCGGCCCGAGTTGGGGTCGATGGCGAACTGGACGTTGGAGCCGCCGGTGTCAACGCCGATTTCGCGCAGGCAGGCCAGCGCGCCGTCGCGCATCATCTGATACTCGCGGTCAGTCAGCGTTTGGGCCGGAGCGATGGTGATGGAGTCGCCCGTATGGACGCCCATCGGATCGAAGTTCTCAATGGAGCAGACGATGATGGCATTATCGGCCTGGTCGCGCATCACCTCGAGCTCGTACTCCTTCCAGCCGAGTACGCTCTCTTCGGCCAGCACTTCGTGGACGGGCGAAAGATCGAGGCCGCGTTCCAGGATGTTGAGCAGGTCTTCGCGGTTGTAGGCGATGCCGCCGCCGGTGCCGCCCAGCGTGAAGCTGGGGCGAAGGATCATCGGATAGCCGATTTTGTTGGCGAATTCGAGCCCGTCTTCCACGCTGCGCAGCAGGCGCGATTGCGGGGTCTCGAGGCCGATCTTGCGCATGGCGTCCTTGAACAGGAGCCGGTCTTCGGCCTTCTTGATGGAATCGATCTTGGCGCCGATGAGCTCCACGCCATATTTGTCGAGGACGCCGCGCTCGGCGAGATCCACGGCAAGGTTGAGGCCGGTCTGGCCGCCCACGGTGGACAGCAGGGCGTCCGGCCGTTCTTTGCGGATGACTTCCTCGGCGTATTCGACGGTGAGCGGCTCGACGTAAGTGCGGTCGGCCAGGTCGGGGTCCGTCATGATCGTCGCCGGGTTCGAGTTGATGAGGACGACTTCGTAGCCGTCGGCGCGCAGGGCTTTGCAGGCCTGTGTGCCGGAGTAGTCGAACTCGCAGGCCTGCCCGATGACGATGGGGCCGCTGCCGACGATCAGGATGCGATGAATGTCGTTTCTGCGCGGCATTCCTACTTCTTGTGCTCCTTCATCATCTGGGCGAAGTCCTCAAACAGGTATTGGGAATCGTGCGGCCCGGGCGCCGCTTCCGGATGGTACTGCACGCAGAAGAGCGGCTCGGAACGATGCCGCAGCCCTTCCAGCGTCTGGTCGTTCAGGTTGATGTGCGAGAGATCGACGTCGCTGGTGTTGATGGAGTCGGGGTCGACGCAGAAGCCGTGGTTTTGCACGGTGATCTCCACCTTGTTGGTGCGCGTGTTGAGCACCGGGTGGTTGATGCCGCGATGGCCGAACTTCAGCTTGAACGTCTTGCCGCCCAGCGCGAGGCCGATGATCTGGTGGCCCAGGCAGATGCCGAAGATGGGTTTCTTGCCGATCATCTTGCGGATCTGCGCGGCCTGGTGCTCCAGCGGCTCAGGATCTCCGGGTCCGTTGGAGAGGAAGATGCCGTCGGGATTCAGCGCCAGAACATCTTCGGCGGAGGTTGTTGCGGGCACCACCGTGACGCGGGAGCCGATGGAGGTGAGGCAGCGCAGGATGTTGCGCTTGATCCCGAAGTCGTAGGCGACGACATGGAACTGCCCCGGTTCGTGCTGTTTGATGATCTCGGAGGGTGAACAGGCCTCGACGGGCGTGTTCCACTCATATTGAGTCTTGGTGGAGACGCGGGTGGCCAGCTCCAGGCCGGCCATCGACGGGCTCTTGCGGGCGATTTCGATGAGCTCCTCGGCCGAATGGCCGGCTGTCGAAAGAGCGCCGCGCAGGACACCGCCGATGCGCAGTTTGCGCACCAGCGCGCGGGTGTCCATTTCCGAAATCACGGGTACGCCGTATTGTTCCAGGAACTGGTCGGCCGTCCGCTGGCTGCGCCAGTTGGACGGGGCTTCGGCCCATTCGCGGACGACGAGGCCTTCTATGTAAGGATGCGCGGACTCGTCATCGCCGTCGTTGGTGCCGTAGTTGCCAACTTGAGGATTTGTCAGAACGACAATCTGCCCTGTGTAAGACGGATCCGTGAACACTTCCTGATAGCCGGTGATGGAGGTATTGAAAACGACCTCCCCGGTGCGCACGATTCGTGCGCCATACGCGCGGCCCTGGTAGACGGTACCGTCCTCCAGGGCGAGGATGGCTGTGGTGGGCAAGCTCTCTCCTGTGATGGGGGACAACATCCATTTTTCCATTTCCGGGGCCACTCTTCAACACTTCGGGCGAAATGATAGACTGACAAGAACACCAAATTTCGCTGGAACGCCCCAAAACGGCGCACGAAGCTGCGCGATGCGGGCGACAGGATTCCTTTTTCCTACCAATCACTTACAGGACGCGCCACGGCAGATTCAAGGTGCTAGAATCCGTCGCCGGAGGAACAGTCCATGGCGTCCTCAACCACGTCGATTCCAGGACGAGCGGCTGCCCGTGAGCCGGGTCAGGCGGTGGATCCACGTACGCGTGTGGTCCGTTGCGCGAAGAAATGGGTAAACCAGCCTTTCCGCTACGGCGTGAAGGCGCAGTGTTGTGAGTTTGTCCGGCATGTCTTCAGCCAGGCGGGGATCAAGCTGCCGGTGGTCAAGTTTCCCAGTGACTATGCCCTGCTCGTCCATGACGGGCTTTCCACGGGGTCCGGCTATGCCGACAGCCTGGCCGGGGATGAGGTGGGTCCGAAGGTGAAGCTGCCGGAGGCTCAACCGGGCGACATCATCCTGTTCAAGGACACGTACAACGATGGCTGGTCGCAGGGTGTCATCACGCATGTCGGCATCTACATGGGCGACGAAAAGATGATCGACCGGCCGACGATGAAGGGCACGGTGCTGCACCGGTCTGTCTACACCTCGACGGGCTCGATTGCGGAGCTGCGGAGGCCGCGCCAATTCGCTGACCCCAGCACGTACATCAAGCTGGAAGCGGGCGTGGTGAAAGCCGCAATCAAAGGGAAGCCCGTCTACGCACTGGAGATCGGGCTTACTTATTCCGGGGGCGTGACGGCGACGGTCGACGGCGCCCCGCGCGCGCCCAAGAGCGTGAATCTCCAGGTGGTGGATGCACAGACGAAGCAGCATCACTATTTCCTCTACGCGGGCGGGAAAGCCAAGGCCGTGGTGGGCGGGTTGCCGGTGAGGACACTAAGCTGCAAGGCCAAGCTGAGCGGCGGCGCAATCCACCTGTGGCTGAACGGCAAGGAGATCCGGTCGAAGAAGCTGGTATTCGAGATCGAATCCGCCTGACGCGCAGCCCCCTTGAGGCGCGGCCCGCACTGCCTGATGATGGAGGGTATGGGCGAACTGGCACGCATCGGGGTTGCAATCGACGAAGAGCTGTTGAAGCGCTTCGACACCTTAAATGAGAAACGCGGCTACACGAACCGTAGCGAGGCGTTCCGCGACCTGATCCGGGACGCGCTGATCCAGGAATCGACCATGTCGCCGGAGTCGCCGGTGGTGGGCGCGCTGACGCTCGTCTACGACCATCATGTGCGCATGTTGAGCGACAAGCTCACCGAGATCCAGCACGATCATCACGAGGAGATCGTCTCCACGCTGCATGTCCACCTGGACCACGACCACTGCCTGGAAGTGCTGGTCCTGCGCGGCCAGTGCGGCAGCGTGCAGAAGATCGCGGACCGCCTGATCAGCACCAAAGGAGTGCAGCACGGGCGGCTGACTCTGACCGCCGCGGGCTGAGTGGACGGCTCACGCTACAATAAGGACCAAAGGCGCACCTTGCGCGATTGATCCTCCCATGATTGTGGAAACTCAGTTCACCCTCATCCCTTCGTTGACGCTGGATGTGGGTGAGACGCTCAAAGACGTCACCGTCGCTTACCAGACCTACGGCACATTGAACGCCGACCGGATGAACGCCATTCTGATTGAGCACGCCTTCACGGGCGATGCGCATGCGGCGGGCATCGACCATGAGGGCAAACCGGGCTGGTGGGCCAACATGATCGGGCCGGGCAAGGCCTTCGATACGGATCGCTACTTCGTGATCTGCAGCAATGTCCTGGGCGGGTGCCGCGGCACGACCGGGCCGAGCTCCATCAATCCCGCGACAGGCCAGCCGTATGGCTTGAAGTTTCCGGGCATCACCATCAGCGACATGGTGCGCCTGCAAAAGGCGCTGATCGATGCCCTGGGCATTCCGAAGCTGCTGGCAGTGGCCGGCGGCTCCATGGGTGGCATGCAGGTGCTGGAGTGGGCGGTCGCCTATCCGGAGGCCGTGGAAGCCTGCCTGCCGATTGCGACCACGGCACGGCACAGCGCGCAGCAGATTGCGTTCAATGAGACGGGGCGCCAGGCGATCATGGCCGATCCCGACTTTCACGCCGGCGATTACTACTACAAAACGCCTCCGGCGCGCGGGCTCTCGGTGGCGCGCATGGTGGGCCACATCACGTATATGTCCGACGAGTCGATGCGCGAGAAGTTCGGGCGCCGGCTGCGGGACAAGAAGAGTTTCGGCTACGACTTCGAGGTGGATTTCGAGGTGGAGAGCTATCTGCGCTACCGCGGCAGCCAGTTTGTGGGGCGCTTCGACGCGAACTCCTACCTCTACATCACCAAGGCGATGGACTACTTCGACCTGTCGGCGGGCTTCCCGTCGCTGGCGGCGTCGCTGGAGCGGGCGCGGTCGAGGTTCCTGGTGATCAGCTTCACGTCGGACTGGCTCTATCCCTCCTATCAATCCCAGGAGATGGTGAACGCGTTGCGCGGCCGCAACCACGACGTCACCTATTGCGAGCTTTCGTCGAACTATGGCCACGACGCATTCCTGGTGGATATCGGAGAGCAGACGGAGATCGTGCGCGGCTTCCTGGCGCGCTGTGTGAGGGAGTTCCGGCCGCTGGAGGTTCTGCGTTGAAGGTCACGGAAGTGCTTGGCCGCACCGACTACCGCCTGATCAGTGAGTTGATTCCGAACGGGGCCAAGGTACTCGACCTGGGTTGTGGCGACGGAGCCCTGTTGGAGTGGCTCAAGGTCCACAAACAAGTGGAGGCGCGCGGCGTGGAATTGAAGCGTGAGCTCGTCCAGCGGGCGATTGCGCGCGGCGTCACCGTTTACCAGGGCAATCTCGAAGAGAGCCTGAAGGACTATCCCGACAAGGCTTTCGATTACGTGATCCTCAGCCAGACGCTGCAGGAGACGCTGCAGCCCCTGATGGTTTTGCAGGAGATGCTGCGCATCGGCAAGCACGCCATCGTGGCGTTCCCGAACTTCGGCCACTGGCGGGTGCGGCTGAGTCATCTGTTCAGCGGACGGGCTCCCAAGACGCACTTGTTCCCGTTCGACTGGTACGATTCGCCGAACGTCCATTTTCTGACTGTGATCGACTTTGAGGACCTGATCCGGAAACAGGGCTGGCATGTGGAACGGCGCTACTTCGCCGCCGGGCACTGGGCTGGAGAGATGGCGCCGAACCTCTTCGCCGAGATCGCGGTTTATCTCTTCCGGCCGGAGCCCTGAAGCCGGGTTTCCGCCCCTGCCATGCAATTGCAATACGAATCCCCTGTGGGCTAATGTAGTTCGAGACCAGCGCCTGGATTCCGCCCAAGACTCGGTACTTTTATGCCAATCGACCCGGTCAGCCACGAATCTCCACTGTCCGCTGAATCCGCCCGCTGGAGACATCTTCTTGAGGCTTCCGGTGAAGGCTACTGGGAGGTGGACAGGGTCAACGGGCAGGTCTTTTTCAGCGCGAAGATCAGGGAGCTGCTGTCGCCCGAGCCGGCGTTTGGCGTTCAGGACCAGGCGGGCGGGTGGCGCCTGACAGTCGGTGAGTTGATCCACTCAGGCCTGGTGCATCCCGACGACATGCCGCGCCTGGCCGAGTCGATGGATCGTTCCGCCGGTGTAGGCATCCTGGAACTCCATCAGGAATTCCGGATGAGGCGGCCGGGCGGCGATTACTTCTGGGTTGTGAGCCGCGGCCGGATCATGGAATCCGAGCCGGACGGAAAACCGCGGCGTCTGTGCGGCTGGCTGAGCCCCGTGGTGCGATCGGGCGATGCGGAGGCGGCCCTGCTGGCTGTGCTCGACACCGTCTCGTCCCTGACGGGCAAGCAGTACTTTGAACGCCTGGCCGTGCGGTTGTCCGAGGCGCTGCACATGCGCTATTGCCTGGTGACCGAACTGCTGCCGGGCGCGGAATCGCGGGTGCGCTCCATCGCCTTCGCGGTGAATGGCCAGGTCAGCCAGGATGTGGAATACGATCTGGCGGGCACTCCCTGCGAAGCGGTTGTGAATAAGGGCATGTGCATCTTCTCCAGCGGGGTGCAGCGCCTGTTTCCGGCCGACGAGATGCTGGCGGAGATGTCCGTGGAGAGCTACCTGGGGCTGGCCTTGCGGTCGTCCAGCGGTGAGACGCTGGGGCTGCTGTCCGTGCTGGGGACTGAGCCGATGCAGGCCAACGGCTACTCGGCCGCATTGTTCGAGCACTTCGGGGCGCGGGCTTCGGCCGAACTTGACCGCCTGCGGGCGGAGCGCCAGCGGTTGCACAGCGACCGGCAGTACCGGCAGCTCTTTGAGAAGATGCCGGCCGGGTTTGGGCTGTTCGATGTGTCCACTGATCCGGATTCGGGCCAGCGGCTGCTGCGCTGGGTGCAATGCAATCCGGTGATGGAGTCGATGCTGCGCGTCCCGCTGGAGGAGGTGCTGGGCCGGACACTGCTGGAGGTTCTGCCCCACTTCGACCGCACCACCTATGCCGCCCTGCTCGATGTGGTGGAGACGGGCGAAGAACGGCAGACCATTCACTACTCGACCCGCTATCAGGCCACCTTGGAGCTGAGTGCATTCCGGCCCTCCCCGGGGCAATTGGCGGTGTTGGCGACCGATCTGACGCAGCGCATGGAAGCGGAGAGCGCGTTGCGCGAGTCCGAACGGCGATTCCGCGAGCTGCTCGAATCAGCCAATGTGGCGGCGCTGATTCTCGATTGTGATGGGCGGATTCAGTTCTGCAATGAGTACCTGGCCGGTCTGCTGGGCTGTGCCCGCGAGGAGCTCACGGGGCTCGACTGGTTTCACGAGTTCCTGCCGGAGTCGGTGCACGCAGCGGCGCGCATGCGCCTGGAGGGCGTGTTTCACGACTTGGGCGGAGCGCGGTCGGGCCGCAACGAGGTGCTGTGCCGCAATGGCCAGCGGCGCCTGTTCGAATGGGACAACACGCCCTTGTTTGATGCCCGGGGCGAACCTACCGGCATCGCGGCGATTGGACGCGATCTGACTGATAGGCTGGCGCTGGAAGAGCAGTACCGGCAGTCGCAGAAGCTCGAGGCCGTGGGCCGCCTGGCGGGCGGCGTGGCGCACGATTTCAATAACCTGCTGACGGTGATCACCGGCTATTCGCGGCTGGCGCTGGCCAACCTGCCGCCCGGCGATTCGGTGCTGCCTCGCTACTTACAGGAGGTGGTGAAGGCGAGTGAGCGTGCGGCGGAACGAACCCGGCAGTTGCTGGCGTTCGGGCGGCGGCAGGTGATGCGGTCGCGTCCGGTGGGCCTCCACACGCTGGTGAAAGGGCTGGAGCCCATGCTGGTGGAGTTGGTGGGCGAGGAGATCCAGTTGACGCTGGATCTGCGCGCCGTGGACGACGTTACCCTGGCCGATCCGGGCCAGATGGAACAGGTGCTGCTGAACCTTGCTCTGAATGCGCGCGACGCCATGCCGGCCGGCGGGCGACTGACCTTGGCTACGCGGAACGAGACCATCACCCGGCCGCCGGCTGGATCCCTGAACAAGTTGGAGCCGGGCGAGTACATCCTGCTGCGCGTCTCCGATTCCGGCAACGGCATGAACGAGGAGGTCCTGGGGCATCTCTTTGAGCCGTTTTTCACCACGAAGGGATTGGGCGAGGGTAGCGGCCTGGGGCTTTCCACGGCCTATGGCATCGTCGGCCAGAGCGGGGGCGACATCCGGGTCAGCAGCGAGGTGGGCCGGGGCTCCTGTTTCGACGTCTTCCTGCCTTGCGCGTCGGCGGAGCCCGAGGATTCCTCCTCAGCCGAAGGCCTGGACGCCAAGCTGCGCATGGGCGCCGGACAGGGCCTGCTGATCGCCGAAGACCAGGAGGAGGTTCGGGCGTTCGCCTCCGAGGTGTTGCGCGGGTTGGGCTACCGCGTCACGGAAGCCTCCAATGCGGAAGAGGCGCTCCGCAAGGCCAAAGCGCTGGATTGGAAGCTCGATCTTCTGCTGACGGACCTGATGATGCCGGGCGCCGATGGGGGCACCCTCGCTCGTGAACTGAAAGCCTCGATCCCCGCCTTGAAAGTCGTCTTCATGTCCGGATATAGCGATCCGGACGCGTCTGGCGCGTCGGTGAAGGGCACCGGGGGCCGCTATCTGCGGAAGCCGTTTTCTCCGGAAGACCTGGCGCTCGCCGTGCGCGAGGAGTTGGGGCCCGGCGGCTGCCGCGTGCTGGTGGCGGACGACGAAGAGTCCGTGCGCCTCTACATGCGGCGTGTCCTCGAGGATGCCGGCTACACCGTGCGCGAGGCTGCCGATGGGCGGGCGGCCATGCGGGCACTGGAAGCCGAGCCCGCCGACGTCCTCATCACCGATCTGGTCATGCCCGACCAGGAGGGCATCGAGACCATCCGGCTGGCGCGCAAGGCGTTTCCGCAATTGCGCATCATCGCCATCTCCGGCGCCTTTTTCGGCCAGTTCCTGAAGATGGCGGAGCTGCTGGGGGCCAACGCGGTGCTGCCGAAGCCGTTGTCGCAGGCCATCATGCTGGACACTGTGCGCGACGTGCTGGGCCGGCCGCCGGAATAGCTTCCCGCCTACGCCGGTTGCACGCGGCTGGCGGTCCACCTGGCTGTGCCGTACTCGCCCATCCGGACTTCTCCGCTCAGCGTGCCGCCCTCCAGCTTGCCTTCAAAGACGTAATTGAGCACGGTGCCCTCGTAGCGATGCGCGCTGCGGAACTGCACTGCCGCCCCGCTGACGTCGCCGCGCAGGGGATTGCTCATCCAGGTGGTCTTGTGGGTACCTGAGAGCTTGCCGCCGTCCTGTTCCAGGGCGATTTCGTGGGTAGCTTCGCCGCGGATGAATTGAAGGTGCACCGTCCAGCGGCCGGCTACCTGCGAGGGGGCCGCGGTGGAGACGGGCGCCGGTTCGATTTTGGGCGGATGGGCCAACGCCGCGTGCAGCGCCTTGGCGACGATGGGTGCGTCCTCCGGATTCATCATGTAGGGCATGATGGTGACGGAACTGTCCATGCGCGCGGGCCGCTCTCCGGTGGAGCCCGCCACGATGATGCGCGGTTCACCGCGGTCCAACGCCTTGGCGACCTCCTGGCCGGTGATGCCGACCTGGCCGGCGTCCCACTTCAGCCTCAGGCGCGGAGCGTGATTGGACAGGTCCTCCGGTTGGAGGATTTCCGAGGTGACACCGTCCACACGGCAGGCCTCCTGGCGGATGGTCTCCAGCCAGCTTTCCCATTGCTTCCATTCGGCGTCGTGGTCGCGGCGCACCCAGGCCTCCAGGGCCGCCAGCATGCCCATGATCTCTTCCTTGCCCACTTTGAGGGAGCGGCCGAAGGCATGGTGCGGCGCGCTGTTGAGCCACGCGGCCTGCAGCAGGTCCTTGGGGCCCAGCAGGAGTCCGGCGGCCTGGGGTCCGCGCATGCACTTGCCGCCGCTATAGGCGACCATGGTCGCGCCGTGATTGAGGTGGATGTTGGGGATCGTCATGGTCTCGGCCGCGGCGTCCACCAGGACCGGCACGTTCTTCTCGCGGGCGATGCGGCAGATGACCGGGACGGTGAGCGGGCCCTTCTCGGCGGCCGGGCAACTGAGGATCAGGACCATCGCCGTGCGCGGGCCCAGCGCCGCCTGGAGTTGTTCCTCCGTTTCCACCTCGATCATCGTGACGCCCAGCATGCGCGCCGCGTGGTCGTACTCGTTGCGGGCGTAGCGCGGCATCACGACCTGGTCCTTCAAGCCCTCGAGCTTGGGCAGCCGCTGCATCTTCTCCGGATCCATGCCGGCAATGCAGGCCGACGTCGCATGCGTGATGGCCGCCGCGCAGCCGGCGGTGACGATGCCCCATTCCGCCTTGGTCAGTTCGGCAATGCGGTGGCCCACCGCGTCCATCAGTTCGTCCAGATGGACGTAATGGCGCGAAGCCTCCAGCATGGCCTGCTTCACCTCGGGCAGCGATTGCGAGCCCGTGAGGATGGTAAAGGTACCGCGCGCGTTGATGAACGGACGGACTCCGAGGGCTTCGTAGAGCTTGCCGGTCTGGGGGACGTCAGCCATTTCCGCCGCATCCGCCTGGGCGCCGGCCGCGGTGCTGGCGGCCGCTGTCGCCAGCCATTGCCGCCGGTTCCAACCACTGGTTCTGGTTGCCATGCCAACTCACCTCCCGGCGGATCGAAGCCGTCGACACGCCGCGTTGAAAGGAAGGGATCAATGCCTCCATCAGTGTAGGCACGCGGGCGGGCGCTGTCCAGCGGGTCAGGCGATGGCGGCGATGCGGCCACCCTCGGCCAGGACGCGAGCCATTTCGGGCGTCGATTCCAGATCGCCCTCCACCAGGATGAGGGTGAACCAGCGGTCCTGCCAGGGGATGTCGTTGCGGTTGCCCTGCACGAACATGACGTTCGCCAGGTCAGCCAGCGCGCGGCGGGCGGCCTGGACCGCTTCGGGCGCGCCCATCCCTACCAATGCGTAGGCTTTCGCCAACTCACGGAGCAGGGCAGTGTCGCCCAGGCAGAGCACCAGGACTCGATCTTCGGGGGTGACGGACGGGGGCATGTTGGGCGGGAAGGGCGACGCCGGAGGGGTTCCGGCGTCCGCATAGGAACTTAGTCTCCGGCGATGTTGACGAGGTCGTCGTTCTTCTTGCCGTCGAGCACGGATTGCGCTTCTTCGGCGGTGAAGTCTTCCACCTTGGACGAGATGTTGTAGGCGCAGAACTTCGGCCCGCACATGGAGCAGAAGTGGGCGTCCTTGAACCCGTCTTCGGGCAAAGTCTCGTCGTGATAGGCCTGGGCCGTCTCGGGATCGAGCGAGAGTTCGAACTGCTTCTTCCAGTCGAAGCGGTAGCGGGCGCGCGAGAGTTCGTCGTCGCGGTCACGGGCGCCGGGGCGCTTGCGGGCGATGTCGGCGGCGTGGGCGGCGATCTTGTAGGCGATGAGGCCGGCCTTCACGTCGTCCTTGTTGGGCAGGCCGAGGTGTTCCTTGGGCGTCACATAGCAGAGCATGGACGCGCCGTACCAGCCGATCATGGCCGCGCCGATGGCGCTGGTGATGTGGTCGTAGCCCGGGGCGAAATCGGTGACGAGGGGGCCGAGGGTGTAGAACGGAGCCTCGTAGCAGAGCTCCTTTTCCTTCTCCACCTGCATCTGGATCTGGTCCATCGGGATGTGGCCCGGGCCTTCGATCATGACCTGGACGTCGTAGTTCCAGGCGATGCGGGTGAGTTCGCCCAGGGTTTTGAGTTCCGCGAACTGCGCTTCGTCACTGGCGTCGGCCAGGGCGCCGGGGCGCAGGCCGTCACCCAGCGAGAAGCTGACGTCATGCTTCTGGAAGATCTTGCAGATGGCCTCGAAGTTCTCGTAGAGGAAGTTCTGCTTGTGGTTCTTGACCATCCACTCGGCGAGGATGGAACCGCCGCGGCTGACGATGCCGCAGACCCGCTTGGTGGTCAACGGGATGTGCTGGACGAGGACACCGGCGTGGATGGTCATGTAATCCACACCCTGCTCGGCCTGCTCCTCAATGACTTCGAGCATGACGGCGGCGTTGAGATCCTCGATGCGGCGCACGCGGCTGAGGGCTTCGTAGATCGGGACGGTGCCGATGGGTACCGGCGAAGCCTGGATGATGGCTTTGCGGATGGCAGGGATGTCGCCGCCGGTGGAGAGGTCCATTACCGTATCGGCGCCGTACTTGACGGAAGCAGTAAGTTTCTCGAGCTCACCCGAAATGTCGGATGTGGTCGACGAGTTGCCGATGTTGGAGTTGATCTTACACTTGGCCGCGACGCCGATAGCCATCGGCTCGAGGCTCAGGTGGTTGATGTTGGCGGGGATGATCATCCGCCCGCGCGCGACCTCGTCTCGGACCGTCTCCGGGGTCAACTGCTCTCTCCGGGCGACGTATTCCATCTCCTCGGTGATTACCCCCCGGCGCGCGTAGTACATCTGCGTCCGGATCTCGTCGTTCTTGCGCTGCTCCACCCATTGGGCTCGTTGCATGTTGCGATTATCCCACTTTCACGATCGATTCTTGACTCTCTTCGTCAGAACCCCAACGCCCTCGTAATTTCAATTGTCGCACCTCCTCGGCGGCGAGGTCCTGCAGGCGGAGGGTATCGATCTTCGCAACACGATTGAGGGGGAGCTGTCCGGGCTCCACCACGACGTAGTGGAGGGGGCGCATATAGGATGTCAACGACCGGGCGTGCTTCTTGAGTTCGACGTCGGTGAGCTCGACGCCGGGGCGTTTCTCCACAAAAGCGATGATGGCTTCCACCCATATGGGGTGCTCGACGCCGACCACGCCCACCGCGGCCACCTTTTCGGAGAGTTCAGCGAGGTGGTTTTCGACATCGCCCGGGAAGACGGTGTAGCCGGCGGGTTTGATCACCCACTTGGCGCGGCCGGAGAAGTGGAGGCCGTCGGTGTCGAGGAAGCCCATATCGCCGGTATACAGGATGCCTTCGTTCGAGATAGCCCGGCTGGTGGCATCGGGGTCATTCACATAGCCGGCAAAGGTCTGGGGGCCCTGGAAGCAGACGTGGCCGATGGCGCCCTGGGGCAGTTCGGCTCCGGCGGCGCCGTTGGAGTGCAATGGCTCGCGGATGGTCAAAGGATAGAGGGGCATGCCGTGGCCGATGCTGGCCGCGAGGGCGTCCATGTCGCCGGTGGGTTCGGTGTAGGTGCAGAATCCGGATGCTTCCGTCAGGCCCAAGCCGGTGGCGATGCGCGGAGCCATGGTCTTCAGCTTCTGAAGGAACGCGGGCGGGACGGCCTGGCCGCCGTAGACGACGATCTCCAGGCTGGAGAGGTCCCGCTTGGCGTAATCGGAATGCCGCCACTCCATCATGAACATGGCGGGGATCTGGCCGATGATCCGGATCTTATAGGTTTCGATCGCTTCGAGGGATTTGCCCGGGTCGAAGGTTTCGAGCGTAACTGCCGTGCCGCCCCAAAAGAAGGTGCTCATCAGGAGTTCGGCCTGGCCTCCAACGTGGGACGCCGGCAGGTTCACCAGCAGCCGGGATCCGCTGAACTCGAAGGCGCCGCCCAGGCAGTAGTTCTGTGACGTAATGCTGCCATGAGTGAGGAGCGCGGCCTTGGGCCGTCCGGTGGAGCCGGTGGTGAAGATGACCTGGGCTCCGTCAGCGGGCTGGACCACCGGCCAAGTGACTTCGGAGGTGTTCCGGCGCCCGGCGTCGATCATTTCCGAGAGCGCTGCCGCGGAGGTGATGTGCTGGCGGGGCTGGACGATCTCGAGGGAACGGGCTACTTCGGCCGGCGAGAGGCGCAGGTCGAGCGGAACGTGGATGACGCCAATCTGGAAGCAGGCGTATTCGAGGATGACGTGATCGTTCAGCAGGGGCAGGGTCGTGGCCAGAAAGTCACCCTTCTGGTAGCCGCGGCGCAGGAGTTCTGCCGCTAGTGAGAGCGTGTCCGCCGAGAGTTGGGCCCAGGTGATGGTGGTGTCGCGGGTGGCGTTGATGAGGGCCAGGGCCTCCGGTTTTTCCGCCGCCCAATGGTGCACCGCCCCGTGGATCAGGTGCCGATTTGTGAAAAGGCTTTCATACTCGATCAGGGTGCAGCGCGGCAGTGTCATCTTGGATATCTTCTAAAGACAACAAGGCTCCGCGCAATCTTTTTTCTGGCGCTCGCTCGATACCGGCCGGCAAACCTGGCTTCCTCCGCCGAGCCAAGGCGGCCCCGATACTCCAAAGATAGGCTCGGGCGGTGGGTGGCGAAGAAATTGTCGAGTACTAAGTCGCATGGAATCAGCGCGCTGAACACCGTTTCAAAAACGTGCGCATCTCTTGTCACCAAACACGCCCTTTCAGCGTCCAATGGGTTGGAACACGATGAAATCGAGGTTCCGCCGTGGCATAATAGCCACGGTACAATGGGAGTAGTCGGAACGGGGAAGAGCCGTGAGGGTGTTCATTGTCAGCCTATTCTTGAGCCTGTGCGCCGTCGCCTCGGATGTGGACCGCGCGCAGAAACTGTACGACCACACGGACTACCAAGCCGCGCTGGATGCGTTGAACAAATCATCGGAAGGCAAGACGGCCGTCGGCTGGGAACTGGCGGGTAAGGCGTCTTACCAGTTGGGCGACTTCAAGAAGTCGATCGAGTACTTCGAGAAGGCGGTCCAGGCCAACCCGAACAACTCGGTCTATGTGAACTGGTTGGGCCGCGCCTGGGGCCGCAGGGCCGAGACCGCCAATCCGTTCATGGCGCCCGGCTATGCCTCAAAAGCGCGTCAGTTCTTTGAGAAGGCAGTCGCGCTCAATCCCAAGGACGTTGAGGCCGTTAACGATCTGTTCTCCTACTATCTGGAAGCTCCGGGGTTCCTGGGGGGCGGCATGGACAAAGCCATGACGCTGGCCGAACAGATCCGCACGAACGATGCGGCCGAATACCACTTCGCCCTGGCGCAGATCGCGCAGCGCCGCAAGCAGTATGACCTGGCCGAGGGCCAGTTGCGGAAGGCCGTCGACCTGGCGCCGAAGCAGGTGGGCCGCGTGATCGACCTGGCCCGCTTCCTGGCACGCCGCGGCAAGTACGGCGAGAGCGAGACGATCTTCCAGCAGGCGGCCAAGGTGGATCCGAACGCCAAGCGGATTCTCTACGCGCGAGCCGAGTCGTATATCGACACCAACCGGAACCTGGACGTCGCGCGGAAACTGCTGAACGAGTACCTGCAGGCGCCGCTTTCTCCCGAAGATCCTTCGAGGGAAGATGCCCGCCGCCTGTTGAAGCGCGTGACGGCCGACTAAGCCGCTGCATGCGGACCGGCCGGCGCGTCTCGTGGCACACTGGAATCTGATGCCGTCCCTGCAGTTCCTTTACGAGGCTTTCCGCTTCAGCTATCAGGCTTTGCAGGCAAACCGGGTGCGGACGCTGCTCACCGCCCTGGGCCTGCTGATCGGGAACGCCAGCGTGATCCTGGTGGTGACCATTTCGATCACCAGCCGCGACCTGATTCTGGACAAGATCCGCGGGATCGGTTCCAACCTCATTTCCGCCTACTATGACGCGGGTACGCAGGACACGGCCAAGGCGGACGCCGACTTTGTGAAACTGGCCGATGTCGAGGCCGCCCGCCGGGAGCTGGGCTCGCGGATCGTGGCCGCTTCCGCCGTCACGAATGCAACCGACCGCCTGGTGATCGACGGTCACGAGCGGGACGTACGGGTCATCGGCACCGACGAGTTTTACTCGCAGGTCAGGAATCTACAGCTGGTCACCCGGAATGGCCGGTTTTTCGATCCCTCCGACATCGCCTTGCGGCAGAAGGTGGCCATGCTGGACAACAAACTGGCCATCACCCTGTTCGGATCCACCAGCAATTCGGTGGGCCAGGTCATCAAGATCCATGGGCTGCAATTCACCATCATCGGTGTGTTCAAGGAACGCACGTCCACCTTTGGCCAGTCGGAACTGGGCGACAACGGCGCCGCGCTGATCCCGTTCACGGTCCAGCGTTTTTTCGAGCCGGTGGAGCGCGTGGACCCGATGTATCTGCAGGTCCGGGTGGCCGAGGATGTGCCGGCGGCGACGCAGGTCCTGTCAGAACTATTGGCTTCGCGGCACCGGCAGGGCGCGCGCTATACGGTGCAGAACCTGACCGCGATCCTGGAGACCGCCAGTACCGTGGCGACCGTGCTGACCTTCGTGCTGGTGCTGGTGAGCGCCATCGCGCTGCTGATCTCGGGCATCGGAATCATGAACATCATGCTGGTGACGGTGACGGAACGGACCAGGGAAATCGGTGTCCGCATGTCGCTGGGCGCCTCGCGCCGGGCCGTGCTGCTGCAGTTCCTCCTGGAAGCAATCCTCATCAGTGTCGGCGGCGGGGTCCTGGGGATTCTGGCCGGTGTGGCCGTGCCGGTGGCGGCGAACCTCCTGCAGGACGAAGTCTATATCCCCATCTCCACGCTCTCCATCGTGGTGGCCTTTGGCGTTTCGTTCATTGTCGGCATCATCTTTGGCATTCTGCCCGCCAACAGGGCCTCCAGATTGAACCCTACCGAAGCGCTGCGGTATGAGTAGTTCAGCTGCATTAGGAAATCTCAACCAATTAGTACAGAATGCAGGGAGGGCCGGTGCGCCGTGCTCTACAATGTTGTTCAGCCTCCGACAGTAAACCGGGTGGCTGCCTTAAGTGGTAGCGGTCAATCCGGTGCATCGGTCGCCGGGTTAGGCCGGGACTGAGCTATGTCTATCTCCAGCGCCTACCTCGCCTCCATCATTGAATCCTCTGACGACGCCATCATCAGCAAAACACTGGATGGAACTGTCACAAGTTGGAATCTGGCCGCGGAGCAGATCTTCGGCTATACGGCGGCCGAGATGATCGGGAGTCCGATCAGCCTGATCCTGCCGCCGGACCGCCAGGGTGAGATGCAATCGATCCTGGAGAAGATCAAGCGCGGCGAGCGGATCCAGCACTTCGAGACCGTCCGTAGAAAGAAGAACGGCCAACTGGTGCCTGTCTCCCTCTCGATTTCCCCGATTCTCGGGGATGACGGCCAGGTGGTGGGCGCGGCGAAGATTGCCCGGGACATAACGGAGCGCCTGGCCCGGGCGTCAAAACTGCGGGAGATCGAGGAGCGCTATGGGGACGCGCTGTGGGCCTCCGGCATTGGAACCTGGAGGATCGATCCATTCAGCGGCATGGCGGCGCGGGATGAACGGGCTTGCCGCCTGCTGGAGCTACCCGCCGAGCTGCGGGAATGTCCCTTGGGCGTGCATTTCGGCCATCTGTCTCCCGATGACCGCGATCGCGCGCTGCGTGCGCTGGAGAATGCGGCGCGCACCGGAGAACCATATCAGCAGGATTATAAAGTAGTTACGCCGAATGGAGTGCGCTGGGTGCGCGACCGCGGCCGGCTGCACGAAGGCCGGGAGAGCGGGGGTGCGGTGCTCACCGGGTGTCTGACCGACATCAGCGAACAGGCCGGCGTCGCGCAGCAGTTGGTGACGGAGCACGCCCGGCTGCGGTCGATTGTGGACCAGTTGCCGGTGGGGGTAATGGTAATCGACCTGCCGTCGCGCCGGTTCGCGCTGTGCAATCCGGCGGCGGAGCGGATCATGGGCCGCCCGATCCCAGACGACCTGGAATCCGAATTGGCGCTGCGGTCCGGCAGCCTTCCCGACGGGACCCCATACACCCCGAATGACTGGCCGGTCATGCGGACTTTGCTCACCGGAGCAACCGTCATGAACGAGGAGATTGCAATACGCACCGCCGATGGACGGGTGAAGGTCATCGATGCGAGTTCCGGGCCGGTGCTGGGGCCGGGTGGACAGACGATCGGCGTTCTGGCCACGTATGTGGACATCACAGACCGCAAGCGCACGGCCGAGCACTACCGCCTGATGTTTGAGCGAAGTCCTGTTCCGCTATGGGTTTACGACGAGGTCACGCTGGAGTTCCTGGCGGTGAATCAGGCTGCGATCCACGATTACGGGTTCAGCCGCGCTGAGTTTCTGGCCATGACGATCAGGGACATCCGGCCGCCGGAAGATGTGCCTATCCTGATTGATCGTATCTCCAAGCTGGAAAAGGGCTACGAGAAGCTGAACTGGGCGGACCAACCGGAGCGGTATTGGCGCCATCAGCGCAAGGATGGGTCGCTGATGCATGTCGACATCCGGTCGCATTCCATCCAGTTTGAGGGCCACCCGGCACGGCTGGTGATGTCGATCGATGTGACGTCGAAGCAGCGCCTGGAAGAGCAACTGCGGCAGTCGCAGAAGATGGAGGCGATTGGACAACTGGCCGGCGGGATCGCCCATGATTTCAACAACCTGCTGACCGTCATCGGCGGCTATGCGAATCTCAGCCTGATGGGGTTGGCGGACGACCATCCCATCCGTCCGCATCTGGCCCAGATTGCCTCGGCCGGAGACCGGGCGGCGGCGCTGACGCATCAGTTGCTGGCGTTCGGCCGGAAGCAGGTGCTGCAGCTGCGGGTCCTGAACATCAATACGGTGGTCCAGGGCATGCGGCCGCTGCTGGCGCGGTTGCTGCGCGAGGACATCCAGCTTGAGATGAAACTGGATCCGGCGGTGTGCCAGGTGGAGGCCGATCCGCACCAGTTGGAACAGGTCCTGATGAACCTCGTGATTAACGCCAGCGACGCGATGGCGGCCGGTGGCCTGGTCACCATCGAGTCGCAGGAAGTGATCCTGGACGAGGCCTATGTGGAGAGCCACCTGGGTGTCAAACCCGGCCGTCACGCCATGCTGGCCGTCAGCGATACCGGCTACGGGATGGACGCGAAGACCCAGGCGCGCATCTTCGAGCCGTTTTTCACCACGAAGCCGGCCGGGAAGGGGACTGGCCTCGGATTGTCCACGGCATTCGGCATCGTCAAACAGAGCGGCGGCCACATCGCGGTCTATAGTGAGCCGGACGTGGGCAGTACTTTCAAGGTGTATCTGCCGGCCGCGACCGCCCTGGCCCGCACAGCCGATGACAAACCGGCCGTGACGTCAGTCGGCGGCAGTGAGACGATCCTGCTGGTGGAGGACGATCCCGGGGTACGTGAGTTTGCCGCGCGGGTGCTGAGGGAGCTGGGGTATACGGTCCACGAGGCCGCGAACGGCGAGCAGGCGCTGCGCACCGGCCGTATTCTGGGCGACCTGGTGGATCTGCTGGTGACCGATGTGGTGATGCCGAACCTGGGCGGGCGGCAACTCTCCGAGGCCCTGGCCCCAATCTGCCGGAAGATGCGCGTTTTGTTCATGTCGGGCTACACGCAGAACGCGATCGTCCAACACGGGGTGCTGGACCCGGGCCTGGAGTTTCTGGCTAAGCCCTTCAATTCACGGAGTTTGAGCGAGCGGATCCGGGAGGTGCTGGCGACACCCATCCGGCCCCGGTCCGTGCTGCTGCTGGACGGCGACGCGGCGGTCACGGCACTGCTGCGGGATGCTCTTGAGATGAAAGGGTACACCGTAGCCATTGCCGCCGACGGAGCCGATGCCGTGGCGCGCTGCCGGCAGAAGCCGGTGGATCTGCTGGTAGTGGACGCGATCGCCCCCGAGAGCGAGGCGCTCGACCAGATCCATCTGTTGTCGCATGAGCTGCCGCATGTGCGGCTGGTGGCGATCGCCGGCAATTGGGACGACCACGTGCGGCGGGAGGCGCGGCGGGCCGGCGCCCACGAGTGCTTGCAGAAGCCGGTGTCGTTGGACGTATTCCTGAAAACCGTCCGCGACCTGATCGGCTGACCGGGCACGCGGCGGCTGTACCTCTTCCGGCGTCCGGATGCGTCCAACGCCTATTCCGTGGCGCGGTACGCTACGAAGGGAACCTATATGCGCACTGTCTTTCTCCTCCTGATTCTGGCTTGTGGGGCAATGGCGGAGCCTCGCACGTTCACCTTGAAGCAGGCAGTGGAACTGGCCCTGAAGCAAAGTCCGGACCTGGTGCTGGCGCGCCTGGACGAGCAGAAGGCTGCGTACGAGATCCAGGCGGTGAAAGAGCCGATGCTGCCCAGGGTTTTTGTCGGCAGCGGCCTGGCTTACTCCAGCGGCATGCCCATGAGCATTGAGGGGGCTTCTCCGTCAGTGATGCAGGCCAAGGCTGTCCGGAATATCTACAATGCCGTACAGGGGTATCAGGTAGCGTCGGCCAGGGAAAGCGCCCGCAGTGCCGCGCTGGGTGTGGCGGCGATGAGGGAAGAGATCGCCCTACGGACGGCTTCGCTGTTCCTGGATCTGGAGAAAGCCCACAAAGAGACCGACATTGCGGAGCGCCAGATTGAGCACCTGCGGCGAGTGGAGGCGGCGATCCGGTTGCGGGTGGAAGAGGGGAAGGAACTGCCCATCGAGTCGAGGCGGGCGGCGCTGAACATGCTGAAGGCGCGCCAGCGGCTGCAAGGCCTGCAGACGGCGCGGGATGCGGCCTCGCAAAGCCTGGCGTTGGTGCTGGCCCTGCATCCTGGGGACGCCATTACTCCGGCTCCGGAGGAGCGGGCAGCGGTGGAACTGCCGCCGGACGAACCCACCTCGGTGGCCGAGGCGCTGAGCGACAACCGGGAGATCCGGCGGATGGAAGCGGATCTGGCGGCCAAGAATCTGGAAGTGCGCAGCTTCCGGGCCAATCGCATGCCCAAAGTGGACCTTGTGGCGCAGTATGGACTCTTCGCCAAGTTCAATCACTACGAGGACTACTTCAACAAGTTTCAGCGCAACAACGGCCAGTTGGGCGTCTCGCTGCAGATCCCTGTTTTCGCGAGTACGGCGGACGAAGCCAGGGCCGCCCAGGCGGAGATTGAGTCGCGGCGCATCCGGTTCCAGATCAACGATTTGCGAGGGCGGGTCGAGGCCAATACACGGCGCGCCTGGATGAAGATCCGGGATGCCGAACTGGGCCGCGAGGTCGCCAAGCTCGACCTGGAGCTGGCCCGGCAGCAGGTCTCGGTACTGCTGGCCCAGATGGAAGAGGGGAAGGCGTCGATGAAGCAGATCGACGAAGCCCGGTTTCAGGAACAGGAGCGGTGGCTGGCGCTGTACGACAGTTCCTACCTGCTGGAGCTGGCGCAGATGGAGCTGCTGCGGCAGACCAACGCGCTGGTGGCCGCCCTGCGCTAGCGTTCCGGAATCGGGCCTGCCGCCAGGCCCAGCTCAGGCGGCGGTGTAGCGTGACTCGCCAGCGAACTGGCCACCTGGCAGGGCCGCCCGCGTGCAGCGCCTCCGCCGTTGCTGGTACTAGCTCGATTCACCCAATTTATGCCCCCTGACCCGCGCTGTATTGCGATCACTTTTCGTGTATGCTCAACTAGTTGAGGGCTCTCGGGGGGTCCGCGTTCATACTCGGTAAAAATAGCCATGAAACATAGTCGACTCGTCCTGCAATTCCTAACTCTGCTGGTGGCGCTGCTCAGCCTCGGCGGCTGCATGCGCGACCCGGAAAAGGTAAAGCGGCGTTATCTGGAAAATGGCAACAAATACATGGCGCAGGGCAAGTACAAAGAAGCCGCGCTGATGTACCGGAATGCCATCCGGCGCGATCAGAAGTTCGGCGAGGCGTATGCTCAACTGGGCGATGCCGAATTGCGCCGCGGCGATGTCCGCGCGGCCGTGGGCGCCTATCGCCGGGCGGTGGAACTGCTGCCCAATTCCGAAGAGTCCGCGGGTAAGCTGGCTGACATTTACCTGGCCGCCTACTCGATGCAGAAGGATCGCAACAGCCCGCTGCTGAACGAAGTTCGCGACTTGGCTGAGACCCTGCTGAAGAAGGATGCCAATTCCTACCACGGTCTGCGCTTGCGGGGCTTCATGGCCGTCAGTGAAAGCAAGTCGGCCGAGGCGATTGAGTATTTCCGCAAGGCGGACGCGGTCCGTCCCAAGCAGCCGGAACTGATCTTCGCGCTGGCCCAACTCCTGACCCAGGACAATCAGTGGCTCGAAGCCGAGAAGCTGGCCCAGAAGATCGTCCAGGATACGCCGCATTATGTGCCGGTGTATGATTTCCTCGCCCTGCAGTACCTGCGCCGCCAGCAGCCCGCTGAGGCGGAAGCGACCGTCCTGAAGAAGGTCGCCAACAATCCGACCGTCGTCGAGTTCAAGCTCCAGTTGGCCGGCTTCTACCGCGGCATGCAGAAGAAGGATCAGTCCGAGCAGATCATCCAGAAGGTGATGGCGGACAATCCGAACGACCCGGCCGTGTTCCGGAAGGTCGGCGACTTCTTTGTACGGCTGCGTGAGCTGGATCGCGCCACTCAGGTCTACACCGATTCGCTGAAGAGGTTCCCGGCGGAGAAGACCAGCTTCCGGCTGCGCGCCGCACAGGTCAAGGTGGCGCAGGGGAAACCCCAGGACGCCCTGGCCATTGTGGAAGAGGCGCTGGCGGAAGATCCGAAGAGCAACGATGCCCTGACTCTGCGCGCGTCCCTGCAATTGCAGTACGGCGGCAAGGAAAAGCAGCAGGCGGCCATCAACGATTTGCAGACGCTGTTGAGCCGGACGCCGAGCAACGCGGTGGTCCGCTACAACCTGGCCCGCGCCTATCACAGCCGTGGCGATCTCGACGCGGCGCGCGTGCAGTATCTGGAAGCCATCAAACTCGCTCCGACCTTTGCCGCGTCGCACCTGGGCCTGGGCCAGGTGTATCTGGCAAAGCGTGATTTCGGTAAGGCGATTGGTGAGGCGGATGAGGCGTTGAAGGCGGATCCGGCCAATGCCGCGGCCCGCGTGATTCGTATCAATGCCCTGACGAATAGCGGAAACCTGGCGCAGGCGCGCACCGACTCGGCCGCCTATCTGAAAGAGAAGCCCGATTCGCCCGACCTGCAGTTCCAGGTGGCGGTCATCGACTTCATTGACGGTCATCTCAAGGAAGCGGAAGCCACCTTCCGGTCGCTGCGCTCGCGGTTCCAGTCCGATCCCCGCCTGACCTTCGCGATCGCCGAGGTGATGATCCGCACCAACCGGCAAACCGAAGCCCTGAAGTTCCTGCAGGACGAGCTCACGAAGTCGCCCAACAACGCCGAGTTAAGGCTGGCCGTGGCGAACACCGCACTGCGCATCGGCCAGGGCGATGTGGCCGAGGCCGAATATCGTCAGCTGGTCGACAAGGATCCGAAGAACACCGACCTGTACATGCGCCTGGGCGAGACGCTCCGCAAGAAGGGCCAGATCCAGGCTTCGATCGAAGTCCTGAAGAAGGGGCAGCAACTGGCGCCGACCAACCCGGCGGCCAATCTCCAACTGGCGCTCACCCTGGACATCGCCGGCATGAAACGGGAGTCGCTGCCGCTGTATGAGGCGGTGGTGAAGGTCGATCCCGACAACGCCGTCGCGCTGAACAATCTGGCTTTCATGTACGCCGAGGATGGCAAGGATCTCGACCAGGCGCTCACCTACGCCCAGCGCGCCAAGGCGAAGCTACCGAACAATGAGGATGTCGCTGACACGATGGCCTGGATCTACATCAAGAAGCAGCTCAACGACAACGCCATCACAATCCTCAAGGATCTGACCAGCAGGCAGCCGAAGAACCCCACTTATCACCACCATATGGGTGTGGCCCTTTTCCAGAAGGGGAACAAGGCCGCGGCGAAGCAGAGCCTGCAAACAGCGCTCTCCCTCAAGCCCGCCAAGGACGAGGAGAACAAGATTCGAGAGCTGTTGGCCAAGGTCGGTTGATGGCCGGGCAGAACCCCCTCTCGCCTCAGTTTCTGGCCTATGTGGGACCCTTCGGGGTCTTCATGGGCCTGCTTGTTCTGTTGCCGCGCCTGAACTTGCCCATCCGCGTCAACCTGGCTATCTGGCTGGTGGTTTGTGCGCTGGCCATCTTCGTCTGGAGCCGGCAGGTGTTGGAGTTCCGCCCCGCCCAATGGGTGATGAGCACGCTGGTCGGGGTGGCTGTGTTTCTGCTCTGGATCGCGCCGGACGTGCTGGTTCCGGGCTGGCGTTCGCATTGGATTTTCCAGAACTCGATCATGGGTGAGCTCAAAACAAGCCTGCCCTCCGATGCGCTCACCGACAACCTATCGCTGGCCATGCGCGTTTTGCGGGCCACGCTCATCGTGCCCATCGTGGAAGAGCTGTTCTGGCGTGGCTGGCTGATGCGGTGGCTCATTGATCCGAAGTTCGAGGAAGTGCCACTGGGTAAATACCTGCTCTCCAGCTTCCTGTTGGTGGCCCTGTTATTCGCACTGGAGCACGGACCTTATTGGGATGTCGGGCTGCTGGCCGGTCTCGCCTACAACTTCTGGATGGTCCGGACGAAACGGCTCAGCGACCTGATTCTGGCGCATGCCGTCACGAACGGATGCCTGTGCGCGTATGTGCTGCGCACCGGGCATTGGGAATACTGGCTCTAGCCGGGCGCCAGGGCGTCCCGCGCCCCTGCCGCATGTGGTGAGTTTGTGAACGCACGCGCCATCCTGAGCCGGATCCAGACGTTGAACGTCTTAGTCGCCGGGGATCTGTGGCTCGATCGCTGGTCCAGGTACGATCCCTTCCTCAGCTCGGCCTCACCGGAGACAGGCCTGGAATCCACCGTTCTCGTCGCCACGGAGACGGCTCCGGGCGGCTGCGGGCTCTCGGCTGCTGCACTGGCCGCCTTGGGCGCCAAGGTGGCTTTACTCGCGGTTGTGGGCGACGACGGCGCGGGCCTGGATTTGCGCCGCGCTCTCGAACAGGCCGGCGTCGCGCCGGATTCCCTTCTTTCCGGACCCGCGCCGACGCCTTCCCTCACGCGGCTGATCCACGCGCGCACCGGAGCCGAGGACGCGGGCCGCATCGAGGTGGTCCAATTCCAGCCGCCTGGGCACGTGGCCACCGCGTTTGCCGAGGACCTGCACCGGTTGGCCGCCCACGCGGAGTGCGTCCTGGTAGTGGAGCACCGGCCGGCTGTGCTGGGCGGGCTGGTGGCGCCGATGCCGCGGAGTGTCCTGGCCGGCTTGGCGGCAACGTGCCCGTTGCTTTGGCATGAGACGCCGCTCGAACTGGAACAGCTTCGCGGCGGCGGCCGCGCGGCGCTGATCGTCCGGCCGGACGGGCAGGGCGGAGTCGAGATCCAGGACGGGCCGGAGCGCCAGACGGTGCCCGAACGGATGCCTGAGTATCCTGTCGATCCGCATGGCGCCCGTGAGACTTTTTCGGCGGCGGCTGCCGCTGCGTTGGCCGCGGGAGCCGACCCGGCCGATGCGGTGCGCTTTGCGCTGCTGGCCGCGGCTGTGTGCATGATGAAGCCTGGCGCGCGTTGCGCCTCGCCCGAGGAGATCCTGCGGGCGGAACGGGAGTGGAGCGAATGAGTATTCTGGCAATCGACATCGGCGGCACGAAGTTCACGATGGCGCTGTTTGAAGGCGATCGCATGGTGCAGCGGATCTCGCTGGCCACTGACCGCGAGGGTGGCAAGGACTGGATGCTGGCGCGGATCGGTTCCATCGGGGACGAATGGCGCGGCGGCGGGTCGTTCCAGGCCATCGGCGTGGGCTTCGGCGGTCCGGTGAATTTCGAGACACAGCAGGTGGTGCTCTCCACGCATGTCGGCGGCTGGCAGGATTTCGATCTGCCCGCCTGGCTCAGGCAGCGGTTTGGCGCGCCGGTCTGGATGGACAACGACGCCAACGTCGGCGCCCTCGGCGAAGGGATTCACGGAGCAGGGAAGGGCCTGCGGCCGCTGTTCTACATGACGCTTTCCACGGGCATCGGCGGCGGGATCCTCACGGGTGACGAGGTCTACCGTGGCGCGGACTCCTATGCCGGAGAGATCGGACACATGAACGTGCGGCCGGACGGGCCGGATTGCCTGTGCGGCTCCAATGGCTGCTTTGAGCGCATGTGCTGCGGCCTGTGGATGGAACGCGACTATGGCCGGACCGCGAAGGAACTGCTGGCCGACCCCGAGTTCGTCAAAAAGTACGTCGTCGACCTGGCCCGCGGCCTGAAGGCGGCCCTGATGTTGCTGAACCCGGCGGCGATCGTGATCGGCGGCGGCATCAGCAAGGCCGGCGACACGCTCTTCCTGCCTCTGCGGGCCGAACTGAATCGCCAGATGACGGCCTGGTCCAAGGCGCGGCGCATTGTGGTTCCGGCCGCGCTGGGGGATGACAGCGTATTGTGGGGCGCGCTGGAACTGGCGCGCCGGATGGAAGGGATCACGACATGACGGATTTCAGCTCCACCTACAAAACCCAGTTGCTCAGCGCGCTGGACACCCTCCCTCTGGACAAAGTGGAAGCCGCGATCTCGATCCTGAAGACGGCGCGGGACGAGGATCGCCAGGTGTTTGTCTGCGGCAATGGCGGCAGCGCGGCCACGGCTTCGCATTTCGTCTGCGACATGGTGAAGGGTGGCAGCTATGGCCGTCCGAAGCGGTTCCGGATTCTCAGCCTGAACGACAACCTGCATACGATCACGGCCTACTCCAACGACGTCAGCTATGAATGCGTGTTCGTGGAGCAGTTGACGAACTTTGCCCGTCCCGGCGATGTGCTGATCTGCATCAGCGGCAGCGGCAATTCGCCGAACGTCCTGCGCGCGGCGGAGTATGCCAATCAGGCGGGTCTCACCACCATCGGACTCACGGGCCGCGATGGCGGCCGGCTGGGGCCTTTGTCGAAGCTCGAGATCAATGTCGCCGAGCAGCACATGGGCCGCATCGAGGATGGCCACATGGTGGCGTGCCACATGATCGCCTATTACTTCATGGAGCGCGAAGCGCCCACAGGCGCCTGAGTCCACAAAAAGAAAACCGGCTACCCGGAGGAGGTGGGTAACCGGTTGAGTTTTGGAGGAGGAGAAAAACTTTCTCTGAAGTAAGTTTGCCGTCTGGGGGCGCTGGCGTCGATCCAACCGGTGGGCCATTTTTCAGTAGGACCGTACTGTAGCTTGGAGGGTACCGCCCAGGCAGGACTCAGGTACGGCCCCTGATGCCGCGCAGGAACGGCGGATCCGACCAGTCCCACAACCGCTCCGTGTGCCCGTCGATCTTGTTAGGCACCGTATTCCAATTGGCGGGGCCCTGGTTCCAGGTCGGCCAGCCGTTGCACCACAGCCCGCACAGGACGCCCACCATCAGCAACCCCTTGAACGCAGGGTTGTGCCCACGCCACCTGTCGAAAACGGGGATCAGCAGCACCACGAAGACCGGCAGCACATCGGAAAAGAGGCGAGGTCCGTTGCAGTAACCGCCCCACCAGATGGAGAAGGACGAAATGAGCAGGTAGTGGAGCAGGGCGATCGCGGCCATGGCCGCGGCAAGAGGCCGCCGCTCCGGCTGGCGCCACCAGAGAAAGAAGCCTGGGATTGCGGCCAGCAGAATGGGGGCGTAGATAAAGAGCCCGCGAGCCGGGCTGATCAGATGGCCCACCAGGGCGGTGGAAAGGGACGCGTGCCAGCCCAGGGTGCCCTGGGGCGCGCCCGTGGGGCGGTAGTAGGGCTCGAGCAGGGCTCCGTAGATGCTGTAGTTCCGCAGCGCAAACAGGAGCGCGATGGGCGCGGCCGCGGAGACCAGCAGCAGGAACGGCCGGCGGCCCCGTGTGATCGCCCACACCGCGAAGACCGCGGCGGGAATGGCGTTGGTGGGCCGCGTGAAGAAGGCGAAGCTCAACAGGGCTCCTGCGACGGCCCATAGCACCGGCTTCCGTTCCGCGCGGACGGCGGCCAGGATCGCGCCGGAGAGCAGCAGCATGTCGGCGGCCTGCATGCCCAGGGCCCGGGAACCGGTCGACCAGGCGGGGGACGCGAAGGCAAAGACAAGAGCCAGGGCCGCCGCCGTGCCCACGCTCGAAAGCTCCAGGGCGGCCGAGTGGAGCATCACGCCGGCCAGGGCAATCCACAGGCTGGCGATCAGGATCTCCACGGCGACCGAGGAGTTCTCCAGATCGCCTCGCAGCAGCGCGGCGCTCACGGGAGAGGCCGTGCGGCGGGCGAGCGGCTCTAACACTGGCTGCAGGACGTGGAGTGTGGCTTCGAGGGCGGCCACGGCCGGGGTCGCGAGCAGGGCGGTGCCGGCGGGAAACATGGGCCGGTAGTGGCCATCCGGCTTCGTGATCGCGTAATGCTGGCTGGCCTCGATGCGCGGCTGGTATTCGTCGAGATTCAGGTCGCCGTGGTGGATCAGGCTCAGCGCCTCGAACACGTTCCAGCGCGAGTCGCCCGAGGCCGCGACGGGGCTGGCGGCATGCACCAGGAAAATGACCACCCCCAACAGGGCGCCCGCTTTCCACCGCAGCCGCGTCATGGCGCGATCCCTGTTCCTAGTTCTCGCCGACGATGCGTCCGTCGCGCATCAGCACGGTGCGGTGACCGTAGGCGGCGGCTTCCGGGTTGTGCGTGATCATCAGGATCGTCTGGCCCAGGCGGCTGTTGAGATCGCGCAGGACGTCCAGGACCTTGACTGAGTTCTCGGTGTCCAGGTTGCCGGTGGGCTCGTCCGCCAGCAGGATGGTGGGGTGATTCACCAGGGCGCGAGCGATGGCCACGCGCTGCTGTTCGCCGCCGGAGAGCGCGCGCGGCTTGTGATGCAGGCGGCTGTGGATGCCCAGCGTCTTGAGCAGGTCGATGAAACTCTGCTCGAGTGGGCCTGTGTTGCCGCCAAAGTAGCGCGCCATCTCGATGTTGCCCATGGCCGTCAGCGTAGGCAGCAGGTTGTAGCGCTGGAACACGAAACCGACCTTGGTACGGCGCAGGCGCGTGCGCTCGCGGTCCGTGATGGCCGAGAGGTCTTCGCCGTCGATCTTCACCAGTCCGGAGGTGGGGGAAGCCAGCCCGCCCAGGATATGGAACAGGGTGGATTTGCCTGAGCCGGAGGGCCCGACGACGCTGACGAACTCCCCTGGCTGGATGTCGAGCGAGACGCCGCGCAGCGCGGGGACTTCGATCTCACCGACGCGGTAAATCTTCTTCAGGTCTTTGACGCGGATAATCGGGTCTGCCATGGGGTCTACTTATTCGTGCGAGAGAGCCTCAATGGCGTCTTGCGTGGCGGCGCGCATACCGGGATAGACGGCGCCCAAAAGTCCGGCGGTGAGCGAGATGCCCAGGGCGGTGGGCCACCAGTCCGGCGCGAGTTCCGATTGCATGTTGGCGCGGATGAAGTGATTGATCGACCAGTTGGCGGCCATCGAAAGCAGGATTCCGCAGATCCACCCAACCACCGCCAGCACCAGCGTCTCGCGCACCAGGATGCCCATCACATCGCCCGGCGAAGCGCCCAGTGCCTTCAGAATGCCGATTTCCCGGGTTCGCTCCAGCACCGTGGTGTACATGGTGAGGCCCACCACCAGGAACCCGACGATCACCGAGAGACCAGTGATCACGTAGATGAAGCCTTTCAGCGCGGGCACGTTGTTCACTGAAAACAGGCTGACGAACTCCTCGATGGAGTAGATGCCATACCCTTCCAGCTCCGGCACCGCCTTGAGGGCCGCAATGACGGGGGCCACGTTGTCCTTGTAGTCGACCTTCAGGAAGGCCTGGCTGATCTTCTCGTCGCTGTTGGTCACCGTCTGGAGCTGCTTCAGCGAAACGAGCTGGCGGGCCAGCTTGCCGGCCGGGACGATGCCACAGATGCGCCAATTGATGTTGAGCGCGTTTACCGTGTCGCCCACCTTCTTCTTGGACTGCTCGGCATACCAGTCGTCGACGATCATGTCGTTCTTCTCTTTGAACGGACCGCCTTCGAGGTACTTCATCCCGCCGCTGAGCGCCGCGAACTCATCCAGGTTGATGCCCGTGATGGTGCTGAGGCCGGCGTAGGCCTGGACGTTGATGCCCGCCACTTTCGTGACGTGCGGCCGGGCGGCGAAGTATTTCAGGAACTTCTCCGGCATGCTGGCGCCGCTGAGGCTGATGGCCGAAGCGCCCGGGGGTTTGATCATGATGTCGGCGCCGACACCCTTGGCCCGGTTGATGGAGTCCTGCAACATGCCGTGACTCAGGCCCACCACGGCCAGGATCATGGAGACCTGAAATCCAATGGAAAGGCAACTGAGGGCAGTGCGGAGCTTACGATGCTTCAGATTCTCGAATACAAGGCGGTTGATCAAAGCGAGGTAGATCCTTCACACAAGTTCCTATTGTACCCTCTCGAACCTGTTGATTACGCGTCCGGCTGCGTGTTTTGGCAGCCGTTCACTCCTCTTCTGGAAGGGAGATTTCCTGGTACAGCCGCACGGACGTTTCGAGCAGTTGAATCGCCAGCGCGGCGCCCAGGCCGGCGCTCTCGCGCAGGCGGAAGTCGAGGACGGGTTCAACAGAGAGAAAGCGCAGCAGGATGGCATGCGCGCGATCCGGCGAAAGATGGGAGAACATGACGGCGTCCAGGCAGTCGGGCGCCAGCCCGCGCGCGGTCATGGCCGCCGCGCCGGCCACAAAACCGTCGATCACCACGGGCAGGCGCCGCGCCGCCGCGCCGATGATGAAGCCGGTCATGGCGGCGATTTCAAACCCGCCCAGGCTGCGCAAGGTGCCCTGCGGGGAGAGGAGCTCGGTCTGGTTGCGCGTGACGGCGGTGCGCACGGCCTGCACCTTGCGGTTCAGGGTCGCATCGTCCAGGACCTCCCCGCGTCCCGTGGTTTCCGACGCATCGCGGCCGCCCATCGCGCTCAGCATCGCCGAGGCCGCCGCGGAACCACCCACGCCAATCTGGCCCAGGCCCACCACGTCGAAGCGTCCGGCGGCATCCTCGGCCAGTTGCAGGCCGGTTTCCAGCGCGGCGTTCACCTGCGCCTCGGTCATGGCGGAGCCCCGGCAACTGTTGGCCGTTCCGCTCGCGATGCGGTAGTTCAATGCCCCGGGTTCACCACCCTTCAGGCTGCCCATGTCGACGAGCACCGGCTCAATGCGCGCTTGCCGGCAGATGACCTGGGCGGCCGATCCGCCGCGCAGAAACTGCCGGGCGAGCAGCGCCGTGCCATCCTGGGCCTCGGCGCTGATGCCTTCCTGCACAATCCCATGATCGGCCGAGAAGACGTAGAGCCCTTTGCGCTGGATCTGCGGCGTGCCGGTGCCGTGGATCAGCCCGTAGTGGACGACGAGCGCCTCCAACTGCCCCAGCCCGCCTGAGTTCTTGGTCAGGGCCGACCAGCGTTCACTGATCGCCGTGGCCACGGCCGGATCCAGCAGCGGCCGGATCCGGTCCATACATTGCCTGATGCCTGCAGGTATCATCGGATTCGCTTTGGTACTCCGAAGACCATCCAGTAGAGCCGCGAGGCGGATTCCGCCGCCTGGCGATTGATCAGTCCGGCAAGACGCCGGAAGTGCCGGGACGGTTCACCGTCCATCGGGAAGCCGAAATCGACGTCGCTGGTTACCATGATCAGTTCAGCCTTACAGTTCTTCGAAAGCTCAATCAGCCGGGTGGCTTCCTGCTCCACCTGTTCGTCCGTACGGCCGGCCATCACCAGATTCGAGACCCACAGTGTCAGGTCATCAATCACCACCGCATCAAACACAGAGGCCCGCTCCTCAATCAGCCGGGCGATCTCCAGCGGTTCCTCCACGGTGATGAATTCGGCGCCGCGTTCGCTTCGCGCGCGTTCGACTTTCTGCGCCGACTCTTCATCGTCGGGCTGCAGCGTGGCGATGAATCCCAACTTCGGGCCGTGTGCGCTCGCCAGCGCCAAGGCGTAGCGGCTCTTGCCGGAACGGCGCCCCCCGCCCACGACTGCTAAAGCCATAAACTCCTCCTTCGACTTCGCAGCAGCGCGATAAAGAACGGCCCGCCAATCAGCGCCGTCACCACGCTCACAGGAATCTCCACCACCAGTATTGTACGCGCCACCGTGTCGCACACCGTCAGCAGCGCCGCACCCAACAGGAATGATACAGGCATTAGCAGCCTGTGATCACCGCCCAGCTTCAGCCGGACCGCGTGAGGCACCACCAGGCCGATGAAGCCGATGGGCCCTGTCACCGCCGTGACCACCGCCGTCAGCAGCGATCCGGCGATGTAGCCCAGCATCAGCAGCTTCTGCGGGGACGCGCCGCGCGTGGCCGCCCACTCTTCGCCCACCGACATCAGATTCCATTGCCGCGCCATCAGGCACAGCCCGCCGCAGACAGGCAGGATGATGCCGGCCATCCACCACAGCGTGCCCGCGTCCACGGGATCGATGTTGCCCATCAGCCAGTGCACAATCGCAAAGCTCTGGCCGACACTGGCCAGGTTGTGCAGCAGCATGATGAGCGACATCACCACGCTGTTGATAGTGACCCCGGCCAGCAGAAGCGTGAACGACGACATACGGCGGCCTTCGGCGGCTACGGCGACCACCAGCAGCAGGACTCCCGCCGCGCCCAGCAGGGCCGCGACCCACACCGCGGGCAGGCCGCCCAGTTGGTTGATCCCCAGGCAGATCGCGATCACCGCGCCCAGCGAAGCCCCACTGGAAACACCCAAGGTATAAGGAGTTGCCAGCGCGTCGCGCAGCAGGGCCTGGAAAAGGACGCCGGCGGTAGCCAGGGCTCCGCCGACCAGCAGGGCCAGGATGGTGCGCGGCAGGCGGACGCCGAAAAACATCTGGGCGTCCGGCGATTCGCCGCGAAAGGCCCGGGCCAGGTCGATCTTCGCCGGCCCGATCAGCGGGGTGATCACCGCGACCAGGGCGGTGACGATCAGGGCCAGCAGGATGATCCGGACTGCCCGCGCCGGAGTGACCGGTTCAATCCCCATACGCGATCCACGGCTTTCCGTCCGCGCGCTGCAGCCATTCGGCCTGGACTCCAAACACGTCCTTGATCTTGTCGGTAGCGAGGGCGGAACAGGGGTCGGCGTCGGCGGCCACACGGCCGTTCTTCAGGGCCACGACGCGGTCCGAGTAAGCCGCGGCCAGGTTCAGGTCGTGCGTGACGGCGATCACCAGCAGGCCCTCTCGCGCCAGATTGCGCAGCAGTTCGTAGATCGAGAGCTGGTGCTGGAGGTCGAGAAAGGTGGTGGGTTCGTCCAGCAGCAGGGCGCGCGGATCCTGCGCCAGCGCCGAGGCCAGGACGACACGCTGCCGCTCGCCGCCGCTCAACGCACGGAAATCGCGGTGGCGGAAGCGCGTGGTGTCGGTCAGCTCCAAGGCCCGTTCCACGGCTTTCCAGTCCTCCGGACTCTCAAAAAGGCCCCCGGCATAGGGCGTCCGTCCCATCAGCACCACCTGCTCCGCCGTGAACGGAAAATCCAGCTTGAGGCTCTGCGGGACCAGTGCGACCTCGCGGGCGAATTCGCGCCGCGGCCAGGCGGCGATGTTCCGGCCGTTCAACTGGCAACTGCCCTGGAAGCCGCCGCGCAGACCGGACATGATGTTCAAAAGAGTGGACTTGCCTGCGCCGTTGGGGCCGGTCAGGGCGACCATGCCCGGCTGGTCGAAGGTCAGTGTGACGTCAGCCAGCACTTCGATGTCGCCGTACCGCATGCCCACGCGGTCGAGCACATAGCGGACACTCATCGCGCGGCTGCTCCGTGCAGGTGGTCGTAGATGGCTCGGGCGGCGATGCCCATGCGCGGGCCGGGGTGGATGAACACGTCCGAATCGATCTGGACGACGCGCTTCGTTTTGACCGCCTGCAGGTTGGGATATCTGGCCCAAAGCTGGAAAAACTGCTGCTGCTGCTCCAGCGGCTTGCCTTCGACGTGGGCGAAGTCGCCCATGTCCAGAATGACTTGCGGGTCGCCGGCCAGCACCTGTTCCACCGAGACCTTGGGATACTGGATGGGCGAGTTGCTCAGCAAATTGTCCCCGCCGGCCAGGGTGACCAGTTCATCGATAAAGGTCTTGGGGCCGACGCCGACCATGCCTTGCAGAGTGCCAGGGGACCGGCCCACCAGGAACAGCGCTTTGATGCGCGGCTGTGTCTGGGCTTTGGCCCGGACTTGGTTCAACTGCGACCGCAGCTCCGCCGAGAGCTTGCGGGCCGCGGCTTCGGTGCCCGTCAACCTGCCGATCGATTCGATCGACCGGAACACGTCCTCAATCGAGTCCTGATTCACTTCCTCGGCATGGACGCCGAGCTTCCTCAGACGGTCGGCCACCTGGATGGGATTCTTGATCACCAGGACCAGATCCGGTTTCAGGGCCAGGATCCGCTCAAAGTCCGGCTGCAGGAAGGAACCGATCTTGGGCTTCTGCTGGGCTTCCACAGGGTAGCGGCAGTATTGCGTGACGCCCGCGACACGGTTGCCAAGGCCCAGGGCATAAAGGACTTCCGTGATGGAGGGGGCTGTGGAAATGATGCGCTGCGGTTGGGCTGCCTGGCAGACGGCGGCTGTGATCAGGGTGAGAACCGCGAGTTGCCTGGCTATTCCTGCGGCGCGCAAAAGAACTCCTTGGCCGCCTGGACAAAGCGTTCATTCTCCGGACGGGTGCGGACGGCAAACCGGATGGCTTCCCCGGCGACGCCCGGCAGGCGGGTGCAGTTGCGCAGGATGATCTTGCGGTCGAGGAACCAGTCACAGATTTCGCTGGCGGGCCGGTCGGTTTCGGCGAACAGGAAGTTGGCGACCCCCGGGGCGAAGTGCAGGCCCTGCAGACCGGAGAGCTCCTCCAGCAGCCAGCGGCGTTCGGTTTCAACGACTTCGCGGGTGCGCTCGGCATGCTCGCGGTCGGCGATGGCGGCCAGCGCCGCGGCCTCGGCCAGGGTGCTCACCTGCCAGGGCTCGCGCCGCCGGTTCAGGCGCTCCATCCACTCCGACGAACCCACGATGGCGCCGACGCGCAGGCCGGGCAGGGCGTAGAACTTCGAAAGGGAGCGCAGAACCAGCAGGTTGGGATGGTTCTCTGTCCACCAGACGGCCGATTCCGTGCGGGTAAACTCGATGAAGCTCTCGTCAATCAGAACCGGTCCCTCACGGCCGGCGATGGCGCGGCGGAGGATCTCCACGGGGATCTCGGCGCCGGTCGGGTTGACGGGCTGGCTGAGGACGAGCAGGCCGCGTTGAGGCCAGCGTTCCGGGTCGTCCATGGGCAGGCGCAGGGCGTGGGGGAAGGCGCGGTAGAATTCGCTCCAGACCGGGGTGACCAGGGCGGAGGGGCCGTTCCAACCGGCGCGGGCGACGAAATGGAGAAGCTCCGTGGCGCCGCCGCCGGCCATCACCTGGTGGGGTGAGACCCGCCATTCCGCGGCCAGGGCCGCTTCGAGTTCACTGGGCAGTTGCCCCGGATAGTGGCAGATTCGTTCCAGAGCCGCTTCGATGGCAGGCCGGACACCCGGCGCGGGCCCCAGCGGGTTGATGCTGGCGCTGAGGTCCAGCACTTCCCGCCAGTCCCAGCCACGCTCCCGGCTGATGGCAAACAGATTTCCACCGTGCGTGATGGTCAAACACTTCCTCCCCAACACTTATATGGCAGTGGGTCCCGGTTGCTCGGGTGGATCCTTCTGCGGATCAGGCTTTTGCGGATCATGAAGCTATACGGATCCAGAACACTTCCCACCCCGCGGACGGGGTCCTGAGCGGGCCAGGGCGGCGGACCGTCCCGGTCGAGGCTCTGTTCTTACTCTACTACTCCCGGCATCAGACGGATTGGTGCACGAACTTGGCCACTCCGGGGGCTTCCGACAGCCAATGGCCCAGCCGGTCGAGCGACTCCTCCGTAGGGAGAGGCGGCGGGACGCGCCGGCCAAGAATGCGGGAGAGGGTCCAGTTGTCCTTCAATGCGCCGGTTGCCAACTGCTCCGCCCCAGGGTACGGCCACCCGGTGGAGATCAGGCGAGTGCCGGAGGCGTGCTGGGCGGCGATCCAGGTATCGAGGCTCGCCTCGCGGATCCACTCCAGGTCCTTGGCCGGCTCCAGCGAAGCCGGGACGAACAGCAGCTGAAAGCGCCCGGGCGCCTGCACGGTCAGCCATTCGGCGCCGCGAATCAGCTGGAAGTCGGCAAAGTTGGCCAGATGGGGCACCGAGATGATGCCGGACCGCGGCGCCGAGATGAGGCTCCACAGGGGAAGCGCGGCTACGTCTTCCGGGCACTGGGGCGTCAGGTTGGGTTCGAACGGAGCCAAGGGCGGGAGTTCACCCAATTGGATGAAGCCGTCCCGCAGGCTCACCGGAAGCTCCAGCACCGTGTAGCCGGCGGGTGCCGAGTCTCCGGCCGCCAGCTCCGCCACGATGACATCATGGCGAGCCAGGAGGGCGGGCAGGGCCGGCCAGCCGGACTCGTAGATCGGTTCCGCGGGGAGTCCGCAGGCCTCCGCCAGCAGCGCGGTGGCGCGGGAGACGGTGCCGCCTTCCGGGCATTGGAAAGGATCGCCCTCCGGACGGGAGAGATGGAGCGGGGCCACGTGGCGGCCTTCCCGCTTCAGCCAGGCGGCCAGCGCCGCGGCTACGTGTGTCTTGCCGGCTCCGGGCAGGCGGCTGGTGATTGCAATGACTTGGGCCGGCATTCGTGTCTAGTTCAGGCCTGCTTCTTTCAGAAAACCGGCCGCGACCGCTCCGGCATCGGCATGTTCGAGTTCCACCCGGCGGACCATTCCACGCATCTGGTCCAATGTGATCTTCCCATACAATGCCTTGATCGCATCGGCGAGGCCGGGGTGCGCCTCGAGTGTCTCCAGCTTTACGACATAGCCCGTTTCGTAGAGCGGGAACACCCGCTGGTCGTCGGGTATCTCCACGAGATCGCCGTTGCCGAGCCGCGGGTCGGTTGTTCGAGTGACGCCTAAGGTGATCTGGTCCTTGGACATAGCGATATGCAGCTGTTCCTCGGTAAGGATCTGGACGGGGGCGCTCAACTGCAGGTCGTACTTCCGGGCCAGCAGCACCATCCCATCGGGACGGTCTCGAAACTCCCGGCTGGAGCCGATCGCCCACCCTTCCTGATTGGCGCTGGCCTGCGTCAGGTTCTCGATTTTGCGTTTTTCGGCAATGCGGCGCGGGATCAGGAAGACCCTGTTGTAGCGGAAGCCCAGCGGTCCGAACCATTCGCAGTGGTAGGTCGTGCGATAGCCTTCCCGCAACTGGTCCAGCAGGGCGTCGTCGCCGCGGTCAGGCTGCATATTCAGGACGTTGAACAGGGCGGTGCCGGAGTATTCGGGGTAGATGTTGATTTCGCCGGTGAGGAGGGAGGAGTGGACCAGGGCCACATTACCCAGGCCGAACTTGCGTGCGACCTGGACGCCCGGCAGGCGTTTGGAGAGATGTTGGGCGAGGATCTCTCCCAGGATCAGCTGTTGAACGCCGTCTTTTGAACCAACAGTGAGAGTCGGGCGCGGCCGGCTGCAGGAGGCAACCAGGACACACCCGGCCCACACAACACACAAAGATACCCTTAAACGTAGACCAATCATCACTAATGAGGATACTCGATCGATAGGTCGGAGACGGACCATTCCTTCGCCTGCGTGAGCATCACGCAAATCAGGGTGGCTCGAATCAGTCCCTCAACGGAGCAGGACGGACAAACCATTAGTTGGTGATGGAATGGACCGTCACCGTCTGAGCTTCGGCTACCGTTGCGGCGCCGTGGTCCTTCAGAAACAGCAACATATCCTCTTCACTGCGCAGCAGGTCGCGCAGCGTGGTCTTCGTGAGGATGGCGTCCAGTGACTTCTGGACGGCTCCCCAAAGCAGGCGCACGGCGCAATCCCCCGTGTGAGCACAGTTCCGCTCCAGGCCGGAATGGCGGTCGCAGAAGTGCGGGTTGAAGAAACTGCCGCCCAGAAGCGACAGGATCTCAGAGACGGTGACCTGATCGGCCGGCCGCGACAGAGTGTACCCACCCGCCTGACCGCGGACACTGGCTACAAGTCCACCGAGGCGTAGAATCCGCATCAGTTTGGCAACGTTAGGGACCGAGAGACCCTCGGCCCGGCTTATTTCAGGAATGCTGTGGCTTTTCGTCTCGCCGTGGCGAGCCATAAATAACAGGCATCGCAGCCCGTATTCCTCTTGGGCGCTGAGCTTCATGACAACATTGTACGTCGAAAACTGGCTAGATGAAGATAAAAAGATTTAAAAATATGATTACCCTGTTTCAGCGTACCCTGAGTACTGTGAAGGGCCTTACATTAAGGAACTGAAATCCTTGGCCCTCCCCAGGAAGAGGGCAACGGGTCCGTTGCCGGGTTTGCTATGTTGGAATGTCTATCCATCAAGAGCCACCATGCCATTCCAAGTTCAACCAGTGAAGGAGTTCCTGGTCAGCCCCGCGCTGCCGCCCGCCATTTCCCGCTTAGGCGAACTGGCGCACAATCTGCTGTGGAGTTGGGACCACACCATCCGGCCCCTGTTTCGCCGGCTGGACCCCTCTCTTTGGAAGGAATGCCACCGCAACCCCGTCTTGATGCTGGGTCGTATTCCGCAAGAGTCGTTGGAGAAAGCCGCCGCGGACCCGCGCTACATCGCTCTCTACCAGAGCGCGTGCCGCCGCTATGACCAGTACATGTCCCTGCCGCCCGACGCCAGCCGCAAGGACACCATGTTGGTTGCCTACTTCTCTATGGAGTATGGCCTGTCTGAGTCGTTGACCATCTATTCCGGCGGGTTGGGCATTTTGTCAGGTGACCACCTGAAGGCCGCCAGCGACGCCGGCCTGAATCTGGTGGGTATCGGGTTGCTCTATCAAAAAGGATACCTGCAGCAGTATCTGAATCCCGACGGCTGGCAGACCGAGAAGACGCCGGTTAACGATTTCTACACCTGGCCCGTACAGCCGGCCCTCGACGCCAACGGCAACGAGATCCTGGTGGAAGTGAAGCTGCCGCACGGCACCTGCTCCATTAAGGTCTGGCGGATGAAGGTAGGCCGCGTGGACCTGCTGCTGCTGGACACCAACATCCCGCAGAACCAGAATCCCGAGTACCGCGACATTACCGACCAGCTCTACGGCGGCGACAACGTGACGCGCATCCAGCAGGAACTGGTGCTGGGCGTGGGCGGCCTGCGGGCGCTGAAGGCGCTGGGGCTGGAGCCGACCGTCTATCACATGAACGAAGGCCACTCGGCCTTCCTCGCGTTGGAGCGGATCCGGCTGTCCATGCAGGAGAACCGGCTGAGCTTCGAGGAAGCGCTCGAATCGGCGCGCGGCAATAACGTCTTCACGACCCATACGCCTGTCCCGGCCGGCATCGACATGTTTGATCCGGGCTTGGTCTATGAGTACCTGCACGGATATTGTGAACGGTACGGGGTACCTTTCGACAAATTCCTGAGCCTGGGCCAGGGTGGCACGGACGAACAGGGCGACCGCTTCTCCATGGCTGTGCTGGCCTTGAAGACTTCGGCCTATCGCAATGCGGTCAGCCGCCTGCACGGCGAAGTTTCCCAGGAGATGTTCCACAAGCTGTGGCCGGACCTGCCCATCCATGAGGTGCCGATCACACCCATCACGAACGGCGTTCATCTGCCGACGTGGCTGAACGGCGACCTGGCGCTGCTCTACGACCAGTATCTGGCGCCGGACTGGCGGGAACGCTACCCCGAGGGCTCGATCTGGGAGCAGGTGCCCGAAATCCCCAACGATGAGTTGTGGGAGATCCGGCGCCGCCGCAAGCGCCGCCTGATTAATTTCGTCCGGGAACGCATGTCGAAGCGTGCGCAGGAACGGCGTGCGTCTTCCATCGAACAGCGGCGCCTGGCCGAACTCTTCGATCCGGAAGCCTTCACCATCGGGTTTTCGCGGCGCTTCGCCACTTACAAGCGCGCCACGCTGATCTTCCGGGACAAAGAACGGCTGAAGAAGATCCTCTCCAATCCGCAGATGCCCGTGCAGATCCTGGTGGCCGGCAAGGCGCACCCAAAGGACAACCCGGGCAAGCAGTTCATCCGGGAGATCGTGCAGCTTTCGCGCGATCCCGGCTTCGCGAAGCACGTTGTCTTCATCGAGGACTACGACATCGAAGTGGCGCGCGAACTGGTGCACGGCGTCGACCTGTGGTTGAACAACCCGCGCCGCGGCGAGGAAGCCTGCGGCACCAGCGGCATGAAGGCGGCCATGAACGGCACGCTCAACCTGTCGATTCTGGATGGCTGGTTTGACGAGGCGTATGAGGTCTCCGGCGGCTGGGCCATCGGCGATCGCGATCAGTATTCGTCCGACATGGACGACCTGCACGCGTCCTCCATCTATTCCCAACTGGAGAACGACATCCTCCCTCTGTTCTATAAGGGCAGGGAAGAGGGCGTTCCGCACGGCTGGATGCAGCGAGTGAAACAATCGTTAATGAATCTGAGTCCCGGCTTCAATTGCCAGCGCATGATTCACGACTACACCACGCGCTTCTACGAGCCGGCCCACATCGGCTTTCTGGCGGTGAGGCGCGACAACTTCCAGCCGGCGCGCGAAAAGGCGAGCTGGTATGCGCAGGTGGAGCGCCTGTGGTCGCAGGTCTCGATTGAAGATTCCGGCGACGGGCCGGGCGCGTGTGTGCTGACCGGTACTCCGATTCAGTTGCGGGCGGCGGTGCGCCTGGCTGGTCTGACGCCGGAGGATGTGCGCGTCGAGGCCGTCGTGGGCCGCGTCAATCCCGACGGCGGACTGGAAGATACCAGCGTGATCACCCTGCCCCCGCTGTCAGAACAAAGTGAGGCGGTTGTGTTTGGGCGCGATTTTGTCCCGCACCAGACCGGACGGCTGGGCTACACGCTGCGCGTGAGTCCGAACCATTGCGACGATCCGCTGACGAGACCCTGCCTGTCTCCGGTGAAGTGGACGCGGAGCTGAACAATTTCTGTGCTGGATTCCGGCTGCGTTCCGTGTTAAGAATGAGGTGTGCCGGCCAATGACCGGGTGGGATTGAGCCGCTAGACGCTCCATCCCCCGATCTGGGGACGGTGCCTGCCAAAGCGATTCCCCAACGGCCCCTTTACCAAGGTGAGATGTGGAAAGCGCCGGGAAGGGCCACGTTGGCATTCATCCCAACACCATTGGCACGAGACTTCAGCTGAGATCCCACGAAGGAGTGGACTCCATTTATGGACGGCGACCGCAAGTACAAACAACGGGGCTACATGGACACCGAAGCCGCGGGCCAGGGGCCGGCTCGGGGGGGCGACGATCGCCAGCGCAACCGCGGCCCTCGCCCACCCATTGATGTCACCGGCCCGCGCCTGCCGCGCATGGTGGAGACAGTGACGGCTTCCCGTTGTTACAACTGTGCCACGCCTCTGCCTCCAGGTATGGATTTCACGGGGGCCTGCCCCAAGTGCAGCGTCGCGCTGCACTGCTGCAAGCAGTGCTCCTACTTCGAGCCCTCGACGCGATTCCAGTGCACGAAGCCGATTCCGGAGCGCATTGCCTACAAGGACAAGGCGAACGAGTGCACGTTCTTCCGTGCGCGCGTGACTGTGGCCCGCGATTCGGCGCCGCCGGCGGCGGCCTCGCGGCCCGCGGCTGACAGGCCCGAAGTCCTGGCGCCCAAGACCGCCAACGATGCGCGCATCGCATTTGATAACTTATTCAAGAAGTGAACGCCCGTCCACGGGCGCGCACTCCGGTAACCAATGCGTGTCTTTCTTTGTTGCGCCCTCATGGTCTGCCCCGTTTTTGGCGGATCGTCCCCGAGTGAATCGTTGGAGATCTCGACCGGCTACCTGATTGGGCCCAAGTACGATCCCCGCGCGTTCTATCTCCGTGCCTCCGCCGGTGCGGCTTGGCAGAAGTCCTGCTCCCAGCCGGAGTACCGGCGCCAGGTGCAGGGACGCCTGGTGGGCGTAACCATGGATGTGGTTCCGGCCGCCGGCGGCGCCCCCGCCCAAGGGTTCGACGCTTTGCCTTCCAGCGGCCTGCGCCTGGTGCGCCTCGTGCTGCAGGGTGAGCACCACAACTCCTTTCAAGCCGACGGATCGATCTCAGCCGCGGAGAAGCAGAGGCTCGACCAGATCCTGGTTTCCGCCGCGCAGCAGGGCATCGCGGTGGAGCTCGTCCTCTTTCACGCCGACCAGGATCACAACTTCGATTCTCCCGAAGCCATGCTGGAGGCCGCGCGGCATCTTACCGACTGGCTGATCGACCGCAACCACCGTCACGTGATTCTCAATCCGGCGGCCGACTGGTCCGGCCAGGGCTGGGATTTCGACAGCTTCGTCCCCAATCATCTGGAGAAGATCTCCGAGGCGATCCGCGAGCGGTTCCAGTTGCGGCACACCGACTATGCGCTGCCCATCGCGCTGTCAGCGCGCAACCGGATCTCAGAGAACTCGCGGCTGGTGCAGGATGCCGATGTGATCATCGCGCAAGGCGACGCGCTGGGCATGGACCCGCGGCGCGTGGAGCGGCCTGTGCTGGTGGAAGAGGCCGATGCGGGCGCCTGCGCGGCCGTGCTGGCGCGCTTCTCCGGCTGCCTGCTGCGGGGCCTGCCGGATGCGGGCACACTGCGAGCCGTGGGTCCGCTTATGTTGAAATCGTATAAGCCCTGAGAATCCACACTGATCATCACGGGGCGGGAGAAATGGAGCGTCCATGGCCGTCGCTGAACTGATTGCACAGCACCAATTCGCGCTGAGAGAGAACGTGATTCACGATCCGCTGCCGGGCGAAGTGCAGGTGCGGGTGGAGGCCGTGGGGATCTGCGGCAGCGATCTGCACAACTTCGCTGAAGGGCAGATCGGCGATGTGCCGTCGCAATATCCGATGGTGCTGGGGCACGAACCCGTGGGCACCGTGCTGAAGACAGGCGCGGGTGTGACGGGCTGGTCCGCCGGAGACCGTGTGGCGCTGGAGCCGCCCATCTACTGCTACCACTGCGAATTCTGCATGTCCGGCCGGCATCACTTGTGCGAGCATGTGCGCTTCCTCAGCAACCCCGGCGAGCCCGGCCTGTTTCGCGATCGGGCCAATCTGCCGGCCACGAACCTGCTACCGCTGCCTGCGAATCTCGGTTTCGACGAAGCGACCCTGTTTGAACCGCTGGGCATCATCCTCCACTCGTTCCGCATGGGCGACCCGAAGATCGGCGAGACCGCCGTTGTGATCGGCGGCGGCCCCATCGGGCTGACCACGATTGCGGCCCTGCGTGTGGCGGGCGTGGCGCGCATCTGGTGCGTGGAGAAGGTGGCGCACCGGCGCGACCTGGCCCTGGTGCTGGGCGCCGATGCCGTGATCGACCCCGATGCGACGGATCCGGTGCAGGCAGTGCTGCGGGATACCGGCAAGCGCGGCGTGGACATGGTCTATGACTGCGCGGCCAAGGATGGCTCGATCAACTGGGCGATCCGCATGGGCGCGTCGGCCGCGCGCATCGTCATTACTGGGCTGCCGTCGGAGACCATGCCGGCCATCGACTTCCACCACCTGCGCCGCAAAGAGCAGCACTTCTTCCCGGTGCGGCGTTCGAATCACAAGAGCGAACTGGCCCTCCGGCTGCTGCAGGAACAGCCCCAGCGGTTCACACCGATGATTACCCACCGCCTGCCGCTGGATCAGGTGCAGAAGGCGTTTGAGACGCTGGAAGCGTATGTCGACGGGGTGGGCAAGGTTACGTTGAAGCCCTGAGGCATCCGCCTCCGATTCTCCACAGCCCGTTTGAGTGAGCTGGCAGCGCGCCCGGCGAGGAGAGGTCCGCCTGGTGGCACTCCGCGGCACTTTCCCTCCAGTTGACGTTCACCATTTGAGCGGACTTGGGTTATTCTAGGAACCCTGGGATTACTGCCGCCTGGGTGGCAGTTTTGGATTCATGCGCACCTCGTGTCCTCAGCGCCCTGGCGCCACTGGCCGCATGGCTTCCATTGGAGGGAACTCACTTGAAACGGACGCTCATCTTTCTCGTCGTGGCTGCAGTCATTGTCCTGGCCGCCATGCCCGTGGTGAAGACAAAACTGGCTGAAATACGCGTCAATGTGCCGGATGTGCAACGGCCGCCGGAGACCATTACCGTCAGCCAGAACTGGACCGATCAGCAACGGCTCCAGTTCCATCACACCGCGCAGGGAACCCGGCTGTTGCCTTACCCCTGGTTCATGGCGCTGGAGCAGCCCTGTCTCTCCCCCTTTGGCTGCGGCCTGTTCCACGAGACCTCCTACCTCGCCCGCTTCGGTTTCATCCCCAGCAAAAAGGATCCGGCCATCAATCCCGATGGCCTGCCTGTCGGTTTCGCGGTCGACAAGGACTTCGTCGATCCCGCAACCAAAAAGCCTGCCACCGTGGTGGGGCTCACCTGCGCTGCCTGCCACACGGGCGAGGTCTTCTATGGCAAGTACGCCGTGCAGATCGACGGCGGGCCGGCCATGATCGAGGTCACTGAATTCCAGAAGGCGCTGGGCCTGGCTCTCGGTTTCACCCTGAAGTTCCCCATGAGCATCGGCCGCTACAGCCGCTTTGAGCAGCGTGTCCTCGGGCCCAACCCCACCGCCGAACAGAAGCAGGAACTACGCGCCGGCATGGAGGCTTACCTTAAGAATGGCCTCGCCGAAAAGAAGGCGGCCGACGCCGTGCACGCGTATGACAACAAGGCGGGCTTCGGCCGCACCGACGCGCTGACCAGGATCGGCAACCAGGTCTTCGCCGTCGACACGGGCATTGAGAAGAACTTCGCCGTATCCAACGCGGCCGTACGCTTCCCGCAGATCTGGGACGCGTCCTGGTTCAACTGGGTTCAGTACAACTCTTCCATTGCCGATCCCCTGGTCCGCAATATCGGTGAGGCACTCGGCGTGCGCGCGGCGGTGAAGCTCAATGGGCCGGATGCCGGCAAGTTCGAGAACTCCATCAACGTCCGCGGCCTGTACGCCATGGAGGAACTCCTCGCCGGGCCCGCGCCGTTCCAGGGGCTCACCTCGCCCAAATGGCCGTCTGTCCTGCCCGCGCTCGATCAGGCCAAGGTGACGCAGGGCGGGGCGCTGTATCGCAAGCATTGCCAGGGCTGCCATCTGCCGCCCGTACCCGAACTGCTGGCCGACCTGAAGGGCTACGGCAAGCCCGGAGCCTCCGAGCCCACCTACTGGTGGAGGAACGGCGTCGGCAACTGGTTCCTCCAGGTGACCGATATTCGCATCGAGGACATCGGCACCGATCCCCACCAGGCCGTCGACTTCCGGAACCGCACGGCCGATACCGGCGACCTAAAGTTGGGTGTCAAGTCGGCTGCGGAAGGGCTGAATCTCGTCACGCACGGCATTGTCGACGCCTACTTCGACAAGGACAAGGACTACTTCACGCCCGAACGGCGGACGCAGTGGGCCGGCGGCCGCGATCGCAAGGACCCGGCCGTGCGCGACGATCTTATCTACAAGGCCCGGCCGCTGGACGGCATCTGGGCGGTGGCTCCATACCTCCACAACGGCTGCGTGCCCAACCTCTACCTGCTGCTGTCCCCGCAGTCTGATCGCCCCAAAACGTTCTGGACCGGCAGCAAGCAGTACGACCCCGGGAAGGTCGGCTACCACACGGAACAGTTTCCCGGCGCCAGCCTCTTTGACACGGCCAAGCCGGGCAATGCCAACACCGGCCACGAATTCAAGGACGGCCCGCTCAGGAACGGTGTGATCGGCCCGCTGCTGTCGCACGACGACCGGATGGCCATCATCGAGTACCTGAAATCGTTGTAAACCGGGGGCACGCCGGCCCCCTATCGAACGCCAGTCACAACTTATCCGGAAAACCTGATCCGCCTGGGCTCGGGTTCTCGCGACTTAGATCAGGAGAACGAATCATGGCATCTGGGACCGTACAACAGGTCAATGCGGACGCAGCCGCCCTGGAACAACAGGCGGCGGCGCAGCAGGTATTGGGAATTATCGGCGGGTTCTGGCTATCCAGGGCCGTACAGGTCGCGGCGACACTGGAGATTCCTGATCTCCTGGCCGATGGCCCGCGAGACGTACAGGACCTGGCGGCGGCCACTTCCACGCATGCGCCCTCGCTCTATCGGCTGCTGCGCGCCCTGGCTTCCGGCGGGGTCCTGCGCGAACTGCCCGGGCAGTGCTTTGAAGCCACCACGCTCTCGAACCTGCTCCGCAAGGATGTGCCCGGCTCCCTGCGTTCCACTGTCATCACGGAGCTGGGCCTCATGCACTATGCCGCGTGGGGCAACATCATCGACGCCATTCACTCGGGCGAGTACGCGTTCCAGACTACGTTCCAGACCGATCCCTGGACTTACCTCAAAGGACACCCGCAGCTTGCGGCCACCTTCAACGACTCGATGACGAACCTCACCCGCGTGGTGCAGCGCGCCATCCTGGAGGTCTACGACTTCACGCCTTACCGCAGGATCGTCGATGTCGGCGGCGGCCAGGGCCAGCTTCTGTCGGCCATGCTCAATGCCAACCCGGAGGCACACGGAGTGCTGTTCGATGCCGCCTCAGTGGTGGAACAGGCACGCGAAGTGCTGCAGCACGAGCCCGTCAAGCAGCGCATTGAGTTCCACCCCGGCAACTTCTTCGAGAGCGTGCCGGCGGGCGGCGACCTCTACACGCTGAAGTGGATCCTGCACGACTGGGCCGAGGCCGAGTCCCGGCTGATTCTGGAGAACATCCGCAAGGCCATGGCGCCCGGCGCGCGCGTACTCATCTTTGACGCGGTGCTGCCGGAGGCCAACGTGCCCGATTTCGGCCCGATGATGGATCTCAACATGCTGGTCATGACCGGTGGCCGCGAGCGCACGGCTGCGGAGTTTTCAGACCTGCTGGCATCGGCCGGCCTGCGGTTGTTACGCGTCTACAAGACGAAGTCGCCGCTGGGCATTGTGGAGGCCGAAGCGGCTGCATAGTAGGGCCCGTCGAGTTTGCTTGAAACAGGGAACGGTCCGGTGGGGGCAGCATAAGGCCCGAAGCTCCTGTAGTATGTTCGTGGAGTTCCTCTTATGCAAAGACGCGATCTGCTGAAATCGGCCGCCGCCTCCGCCGGCCTCACCATTTTGAAAAGCGGCACGCTCCGCGGACAAAATGCGCCAAGCAACAAGTTGAATGTCGCCCTCGTCGGTGTGTGGGGACGCGGCACAGCGCACTATAACGTGCTACAGAACGAGAACGTGGTGGCGCTTTGCGATGTGAACGAACACCGCACGAAGGAAGCTCTTCAGATCTTCCCCAAGGCGAAGCCGTACTTCGACTGGCGCCCGATGCTCGACCAGAAGGACATCGAGGCGGTGATCATCTGCACGGCCGATCACCATCATGCGTTCATCGCCAACTGGGCCATGAACCGCGACATGCACGTCTACTGCGAGAAGCCCATGGGCATCACGGTGGACGAGGTCCGCACGCTGCGCGCGAACTACAACAAGCGCAAAGCGAAGATCGCCACCCAGCACGGCACCCAGCGGCACGCCTATCCGAACTTCGAGCGGCTGCGGGAACTGATCCTCGACGGCGCCATCGGCGAGTTGAAGACCGTTCATGGCTGGGATGCGCGCCGCCTGCCGCGGCCCGGTTATCCGGTGGCCGAAGGCATGCCGCCCTCGTTCCTGCACTACGAGCAGTGGATCGGACCGTCTCCGTACCATCCCTACAGCCCGCAGTATTTCGGCGGTTCCAACGGCTTGAACTGCCTGTTCTGGAACATGTACCGCGACTTCGGCGTCGGCCAGATGGGCGACATGGGCGCGCATACGATGGACCTGCTGTGGAACTCCGTCGACGCCGGCGCTCCGGCGGGGATTGAGATCGACCAGGAGGTCAGCGACAAGTACGACCCCAACATCTGCCCTGTCAAGCTAAAGGCGAGCTTCCATCACCCGGCCAACAGCTGGCGCGGTCCGATCGAGATCGTGTGGTACCAGGGCGGCCTGAAGCCGCAGGCGCCGCGTGGCTACATCGACCTGAGCCGCGTGGGCAATGGCGCGATCTTCGAGGGCACCAAGGGCTCGATCTTCGCCGACTTCACGACCCGCGTCATCCTGCCCAACAATGATGACGGCGACCTGACCTACTACAAGCGCCGCGGCTCCTCCGAGACGCTGCCGCTGATTCAGGGTACCGGTCAGGTGACGCAGGCTCCGCCGCGCCGCCCGTCGGGCCAGCGTCCGCCGGCGCGGCCGATGCCGGCGGGCTTCACCTCCATGCCCAGCGCCGAAGTCGGAGCCAACGGGTTCCCGACGGTCCAGATGCTGGAAGGGAACGTGCCCGCGGCGCTCGGCCTGCCCAACACCAATGTCGACGAGATCCTGGCCGCCCAGAAGGAAGGCCGCGAGATTGGCGGGCCCGGCAGCGACGTCTTCCAGCGCGAATGGTTGGATGCCTGCAAGGGCAAGTACAACAACGTCAAGCACGGCACCAGCTCGAAGACGCACTGCGACTTCGACTACTCCGGGTCGATGATGGAGCAGATGCTGCTGGGCCTCGTCGCCCACCGCGCGGGCAAGAAACTGGAATACGACCAGGCCACCGGCAAGGTCACCAACTCCAGCGAAGCGAACGACTACCTGCGCCGGGATTACCGTCCCGGATGGAAGCTCAACGGTTAGCCTGTCTCAATCCTTGCTGCGGTCTCCAGACGGGGGCCGCAGCAGGCGATATTCGACCTTCCTGACTGCCCCCACCGAGTTGTACGACGCAAAGCCGAACGGCGTCGACAGCTTGATCTCCCCGGGCCGCATGCTGATTGTCCTGCCCGCTATACCTGGATTGAAGACCACCTGATCGTCGATCATGCCTACGATCCGTTCGGGCGTGACCTGCAGGCGGAAGGTGTACCACTGGCCGTTCTCGAACGTGAAGTAGGAGCGGGTCTCGTTGTCGGAGGCGTCCCAGCCGTTGATGCTCGACAGGCCCACGATGTCGCCGCCCCAGCCGCCCGTCACGAAGGTCGCGAACGACTCGCCCACAGGGACGGTCAGGCTGGCGAAGAAGTCGCCGCCCCTGACCCGCATGGCCTCGAAGCGGATCTCGTAGTTCATCTTGGGGAATGGCGTGCTGAGGTTCACGCCGGTCAGCGGTTGGCCGAGGCCCAGCAGCATGGCGCCGTTCTCGAGCTTCACTTCGCCGTGGCGGGCGAACTGCGTCTCTTTCCAGCCTTCCAGGGACTTGCCGTCGAACAGGGTCTTCCATTCGCCCTGCGCCTGCGCCGCCAGGGGCGCACAGAGCAGAGCCGCGATCAGGGTGTAGGGTGCGCCTCTCATCTCGCCCTGGACTATATCATGCACCCGGCTGTGATAGGTTGATGTCGCAGAGACACCCATGAAGCACCTCACCGCCCCCGTCGACCGCCGATCGTTCATCCTGGGCACCGCCGCCACCGCCCTCAGCGCCCAGGTCCAGCCCACGCCCGCCGGCGTGCAGCGCGTCTATGAGCTGAACCGCAACTGGCGCTTTGGCGGCAAGGCTCCGCAAGGCTTCGCCGCGCCGGAGTTCGACGACACCCAGTGGGCCAAGGTCACGCTGCCGCACACGAATGTCGTGCTGCCGTGGCACAGCTTCGAGGAGAAGGACTTCCAGTTCGTCTCGGCCTACCGCCGCCGCTTCCAGGCACTGCCGCAGTGGAAGGGCCATCGCGTCTTTGCCGACTTCGCCGGCGCCATGACCGCCTCCACGGTGACCATCAACGGCCACACGTTCCCCGAGTACAAGGGGGGCTACACGCCGTTCTCCTTCGACCTCACTCCGCACCTGAAGTTAGGCGCGGAGAACGTCCTGGCCGTCCAGGTCGACTCGACGGAACGGCCCGACATTCCGCCGTTTGGGGCCAACATCGACTACCTCACCTTTGGCGGCATCTACCGTGACGTCCAACTCCGGGTGGTCCCCCAGACGTTCATTGAGAACGTCTTCGCCAGCCCGGTGAACCCGCTGGAGAGCAGCCGGGCGCTGCGGGTGCGCTGCTATCTGAACGGGCCGATTGCCGGTCCGGCGAAGCTGACTGCCGAGCTGCGCGACGGGTCCACCGTGCTGAAGACAGCCACGGCCGATGTATCCGCGGCGGCGGACCATCACGACATCAGCCTCGAGTCGTTGGGTGCCATCACACTTTGGGACCTGAAGACCCCGAAGCTGTACACGGTCGTGGTGCGGCTGGAGACCAGCGATGGAGCGAAGGACGAGTACCGCACGCGGACTGCGTTCCGCGAGGCCGGGTTCACCCCGGCGGGCTTCCGGTTGAACGGCTCTCCGGTGAAGCTGCGCGGGGTCAACCGCCACCAGACCTTCCCCTATGTGGGCGGGGCGATGCCGGCGCGCGTGCAGCGGCGCGACGCGTGGATCCTCAAGCGGGAGCTGCACTGCAACATCGTGCGGACCTCGCACTACCCGCAGTCAGTGGACTTCCTGGACGCCTGCGACGAACTGGGCCTGCTGGTGCTGGAGGAGATCCCCGGCTGGCAGCACATCGGCGACAAGGCGTGGCAGGACGTGGCCGTGCGGAACGTGGGTGAGATGATCCGGCGCGACTGGAACCATCCCTCCATCATCCTGTGGGGCGTGCGTATCAACGAGTCGCAGGACAACCACGAGTTCTACACCCGGACCAACGCGCTGGCGCACCAGTTGGACGACCTGCGCCAGACGGGCGGCATCCGCTACATCTACGACTCCGAGCGGCTGGAGGACGTCTTCACGATGAACGACTTCGGCTTCCCGCTGCGGATGCCGAACCACCCGCTGTACCTCAATACCGAGTTCAGCGGGCACATGTTCTCGACCAAGCGGTTCGACAATGTGACGCGCGTGGCCGAGCATGTGATCCGGCATGCCCGCGTCCACAACCAGCTCTCGTCGGACGACCGCTATGCGGGCGGCATCTCGTGGTGCGCGTTCGACTACAACACGCACTCCAACTTCGGGTCGGGCGACCACATCTGCTACCACGGGGTCAGCGATATCTTCCGCATCCCCAAGCCGGCGGCCTACTTCTACAAGTCGCAGGTGGACCCGGAGGAAGAGACCGTACTGGAGGCCGGGTTCTTCTGGTCGTCGGGCGACAAGTCGGAGGCGGGCGGGGTGGGCACGGTGCCGATCCTTTCGAACTGCGACCACCTGAAGGTGTATTTCGCCGGGACGCTCAAGATGGAGCTGGACCCGGATCGCAAGACCTTTGCCCACCTGAAGTACCCGCCGTTCATGATGAACCTGAGTGACTTGCCGCTGGATCCGTGGGGCGACCTGAAGATCGAGGGCTATGTGAAGGGCAAGCTGGCCAAGACGTTGACGCTGTCGGGCTCGGGCAAGGACGCAGACCTCAAGCTGCTGCCGGATGACCAGACCATCGTGGGCGACGGGCGCGACGCCACGCGGGTGGTGCTGCTGATCACCGACGAATATGGCAACATCCGGCCGTTCGCGACGGGGGCGGTGGCGCTGACGATCAGCGGGCCAGGCGAGCTGGTGGGCGAGAATCCGTTCGCCATCACTGGCGGGACGGGCGCGGTATGGATCAGGGCGAAGGAGGCGGGCGGCACAGTCCGGCTGACGGCCAAGCACCCCTACCTGGGCACCCGGACAGCCGTAGTGAATGTAAGCCCGGCCACGCCTGAGCGCGTCTAGGGCGAAGAGAAGGCGAGGACGAGGTTGCAGTGATGGCGGCTGAGTCGACCCCTGCAGAAGCAAGCCGGATCAAACAGCGCTGACAGCTGATGTCGACGGAGACTCACGCATGCCGAGGTGGCTGGAGCCTGAAAATACTTCCCTCCTCCATAGTCTGGCCCAGCCGCGACCACTACATTGCGGGACATTACATGAATTTTTGAAGCTTTGCAAGGCTTCTTTTGAGTTCTGCTTTAAATTTAGGCCGGAAGCGCAAGGAAGAAGGGCGGCGGGGGCTGTTGAGCCCTTCGCCGCCCTTCGTGTTCGTGCCGCGGTGTCAGGAAGCCTACTCTGACTTGAGCAGTTCCTCCCAGGTGACTTCGCGTTTCTTCTCGAAGGCCATGCGGCCGAGGAGCGAGGTGAGTGTGCTGTCGGCCGCGTCCTGGGCGAGGTTGTGCGGCTTCTTGTCGACGATGCTCTTGTAGAAGTACTCGATGGCGTCGATGGTGATTTCGCGCTTGGAGTCGCCGCGCTCGATGAGGCTGCGGTCGCGCAGGTCGTCGGCGTTCTTCAACGGCGAGGTGGCGATGGGGCCGTGCCACTTGTAGTAAGTGCGGGCCAGTTCGAGCATGCCCTGGGAGCCGTACATCTGCTCCTTCACATCGCGATAGCCGGCGGTGTGTTTGACGGAGATGAGCCAGCCTTCGATGCCCTTGGGGTAGTAGTAGGTGATGTTGTGGTGGTCGGACGTCCAGTCGCCGTAAGGGATGGGATAGCGCAGGCCGCCGGTGCCGATGGCCTTGGTGGGATGGGCTTCGGCCCACCAGTTGAGGACGTCGACGCCATGGCAGTCCTGTTCGACGATGGGGCCGCCGGAGGTTTCGCGCCAACTGCCCCAGCGGCGGATCTTCTCTTCCTCGGGCGGAAGGGGTGTGGTGGGGCCCTGGGTAGGCGGCGTGCCGCCGAGAACCCAGTAGCTCATCATCATCTTCACGTCGCCGATCTTGCCGGCTTTGTAGATGTCCCAGGCCTTGAGGTACTCGGGACTGTGGCGCTGCTGGAAGCCGAACTGGATCGTCTTGGACGGGTCAGCCTTCTTCGCGGCGGCGAGCAGGCGTTTGACACCGGCCACGCTGGCGCCGGCGGGCTTCTCGCAATAGATATGCTTGCCGGCTTTGACGGCGGCTTCAAAGTGCACGGGGTGCAGGAAGACCGGCGTGGCGATGAGCACCGCGTCGATGTCCTTGCGCGCCAGCAGTTCGTTGAGGTCCTTATAGGCCGGCACCTTGTCGGCGCCGGGGATCTGCGTCTTGCCCCGGTCGATGCGATCCGGGTAAATGTCGCAGATGGCCCCCAACTGCGCATTCGCGTCATTGGTCATGTGGGTGCCGACATAGGTGCCGCGGCCGCCCGTTCCGATAATCCCGAAGACCACCTTCGAATTGGCCTGGTAGCCGAAAGCGGTTTCGGGCTTCACCAGCATCAGGCCGCCGGCCGCTCCGGCCACGACACCGCGTCTGGTTACGTCTTTCATCTCTATACTCCTGTTTCTTTCCAACTGCCTGACCGGGCGCTGTCGAGCACGGCGTCGCAGACCTTCTGGGTCTGGAGCGCCGTACGGAACGTGGGCTCGGTTGGTTTTCCTGATTCGATGCCCATGACGAAATCCGCCAGGGCGTTGAGGAAGGTGTGTTCGTAGCCGATGCAGGTTCCGGGCACCCAGTAGCGATTCATGTAGGGGTGCTCGGAGTTGGTGACGTGGATTTTGCGCCACCCGGTGAGATGGCTCTCGAGCTTCTTGCCGGACTGCTTCTGCAGGTATTCGAAGTACTGCAGGTATTCCGGTTCCTCGAGGTCGAAGTAGAGGCTGCCGTCGGCTCCGTTGAGTTCGAAGGTATTGAAGTTCTTGCGGCCGCGGGCGTAGCGGGTGGATTCGAAGGTGCCCATGGAGCCGTTGGCGAACTCGGCGAGGAACATGCAGGCATCGTCGATGCCGACGGGCTGGACCTTGCCGGTGACGGCGTGGACGCGTTCCTTCACGAAAGTCTCGGTCTTGGCGACGACGCGGGTGATGGGGCCGTTGAGCCACATGGCGGTGTCGATGGAGTGGGCCAGGAGGTCGCCGGTGACGCCGCTGCCGGCGACATCGGAGTCGAGGCGCCAGAGGCCGGCGCCGCCCTGGGGCACGTCGGTGGCGATGGTCCAATCCTGGAGGTAAGTGGCGCGGTAGTGGAAGGCGCGGCCGATGCGGCCTTCGTCGACGACCTGTTTGGCGAGGGCGATGGCGGGGACACGGCGGTAGTTGAACCAGACCATGTTGGGGACGCCGGCGTCTTCGACGGCCTTGGTCATCTCTTCCGCCTGGGCGACGCTGAGGGCGAGCGGCTTTTCGCAGCAGACCATCTTGCCGTTCTTGGCGGCGGCGAGGGCCATCTCGTAGTGGGTGTCGTTGGGGGTGCCGATGTCGATGAGGTCGATGTCGGGCGCCTCGACGACTTTGCGCCAATCGGTCTCGACGCGTTCGTAGCCCCAGTTGTCGGCGAAGGCCTGGGCCTTTTCGGCGTTGCGGGCGCAGACGGCCTTGAGGACGGGCTTGTGGTGAACCGGGAAGAAGTCAGTGAGCCGCTTGTAGGCGTTGGAGTGGGTGCGGCCCATGAAGCCGTAGCCCATCATGCCGATGCGGAGTTCCTTCATCTCTCTCATCCTCCGTACCTCGCGTTGAGCTTGTCGACGGCCTTCTTGCAGGACTCGGTGGCCTTCCAGGCGTCGGGCCAGAAGCAGAGGTCGATGGTCCACCAGTCGTGGTTGGCGGCGGAGGCTTTGATGAGGGCAGGGAGGACTTCGTCGAAGTCGATTGCGCCCTGGCCGAAGGGCGGGTGGGCCGAGGTCTCGTCGTTGCCTTCAGCGTCCTTGTGGCAGGTGTTGTCGCTATCGATGAGGTGGATGTGGTTGATGCGGCCGGTGAGGAAGCGGAGGAACTCGACCTGATTGGGGAAGACCTCTTTCGTGCCTTCCTGGCGGGTGCCGTTCACGCCGACCATCTGGCCGTGGCAGGTGTCGTACATGAGGCCGAAGTTGGCCTTGTTGACGCCGTCGTGGACGCGGGCGATGTCGCTGGGCTTATTGAAGGCGAAGCCGGGCTCGAACTCCCAGGTGACGTAGAGGCCGTAGTCGGCGGCGATTTCGGCGCAGGTCTTCCAGGTGCTGACGACGCGCTTGAGGGCGACATCGTAGTCGACATCGCGCAGGATGGTGGGGGGCTGGACGGAGTCGACGCGGACGCCGCCGATGCCGAGGTCCTGTGCGAACTCGGCGTTGCGCTTGAACTCCGAGATGTACTTGGTCTGGTCGTCGGTATTGATGAGTTTCTCGCCCCAGAGGTTGGCGGCGATGCCGCTGAGGGCGAGTCCCTTGGCGGCGAGCTCGGCTTTGAGGTCGGCGCGCTGGGACTTCTCGGGCATGGCTCCGGGCCATTCGGAGTCAGGTCCATTGGGGTTGCCTGGATTCGGGTGCGGGGGGAAGGCTCCCAATTCCACGCCATCGAAACCGAGCGCCTTCAGCTGGTCGCAGACCTCGCCGAACGGCACGGGGTGGCTCGCGTATGGGCCGATGGTGTAGGCCCACGATCCGATCGAAATTCTCTTAGCCATTGTTATCTCCTACGTGTACATCAGCCGGGCGGCTTCCGGATTTCCGGGCCCTGATTGTTTTTGAAAGAAGTTTGTGTGATGCCGGGCTTACGGGCGCGGCGCTGAGGCGGTGAGGGGGCGGCTGCCGGAGGTGAGTTGAGGGATGGGCGGATGGAGGCGCGTTGACGGGCGCCTTTTCGAAAATCCCATGGGGGCCGGAGGTTTGGTGCGGGGCCGGCTCACTCATCGACATGGAGCGTCTCCTCGGATTGCCAATATATCCCAAAGCAGGGGTGCAACGGTGAGGGCCTCTCAAGGTGCAGCAAAATCGATCAATCTCAATCATAGTCGTGCAGCGAGTGGTGTGGCGGAGGGCGGGTTTTGGGGGACTGGTTGGCCGTCTCGCGGACCTGGAGGTAGACCTAGGGAAGAGGCTGTTGGCGTGCTGTTCCCTGGTTGGGGGGAGAGTATTGCGGTGGGGGACGTTCCCGCCCTGGCCACCTGGGGTCGAGTGTTGAATGGGAGCATGGTGGGTTTGCGGGCCAGGGGAGGAACGTCCCCGTGCGGGTTCCGTTGGGGTTTGAGGGGAAGCCTGCGCCTGGCTTCGCTATGGAAGCCGCAGGGCGATGAAAACGGGAAGAGATGGCTTTGATCCCTCAACAGCGGTGGATTGCGACCGTTGCGGGCTTGTTGGCACCGGGTGCGGACGCGACGTTCCTGCTCCTGCCGCGACGGGGAAGAAAACGGGAATAAATGGCTTTGATCCCTCAGCAGCGGAGGATTGCCAGCGTCACGAGCTGGCCAACGCCCGCAACTGGGCAGGTCTCGTGTTGCGCCCGGAATGGGAAGAAAAGGGGAGGAGATGGCTTTGATCGGCCAAAATTCCGGAATGATCTTCCCTTTCCGGTCGCGGAGAGAGACTCCTCCGGCGGAAGTGTGGAGTTTCTGAAGTCAAAGATCGGCTGGAGGCGGATAGACCGCGGTGTCCAGTGTGCAGAGTGTAGCCGCTCGTCCGTGAGCTGCAGGGCTATATGTCCGCAGGTGGTTGAAAGTAAATGGAAAAAATACCGCGACCGGCGGGCACCGGGTTTGGGCGGGTACCGGATTTAAGGGAGAACTGGAGCGGAGGTACCTTTGGCAGCCGGCATTGAGGGGCGTAGAGCGCGGGTGTGCGTCCAGGGAAACAGAGCGGTGCATGGCTTTCCAGCGAGCTTTGTTAGGGGATGACCCACTGGCCGCGTTCGAGCCAGCCGCTGTCGCGGCCCAGGGCGTCCAGGGTTCGCAGATAGAGGTTTCTGGAGCCGGTCATCGTCTCCTTGAAAGCCAGGGGGATGTCGATGGCGAGCCGGCCGTCCCGCCGGGTCTCTTTTATCTCGCCCACCTCCACCCGGCATGTGTTGCTTTCCAGGACTGCGTCCGGTTCACCCGGCGTGGCCGGTCCCATGAAGAAGCCTTCCTCGCTGGAGTACATCCACAGCTTGCCTCCGGCGTGATCGAAGTGGAGGAAGGTGAATGGCTCGCCGTTGGGTTCGGGGCTGGTCGCGATGAGGAATTGGGACCAGCCGCTGAGGATGCCGAGGGGCTCCGCGGGGTCCTGGAAGGTCAAGGAGAAGAGTTGCCGGGTGCCGGAGCCTTTGTTCGGCTCGACCAGAGGTTCGCCGCCGGACCAGGGACGAATCGTAAAGAGGCCGGCTTTGTGCATCCAGCCGGTAGTTTCGGCGTCGTCCATTTCGCAACGCAGGTAGAGGCGAAGGGGGACGGGGCAGGCGTGCTTGAAGACGATGTTGGTCTTGAAGGTGAGGGCCGGGCCCAGGTAGGCAGCCTGCGTGGAGGCGGGGTTCACGGCGCAAAAGGAGTTTTGGAGCAGGGACGAGGTGGAACCCATGGGGACGGGGCCGACGAAAGCGCCCTCGTCACCATAGAGCCAGAGTTCCCTGGCCGGGATATCGAGATGGAGAAAGCAGAAGGGATGACCGCCGCCATCGGGCGACGCGCTGACGAGCAGTTGGATCCAGCGGAAGGTTGCGCCCGGCCGGGGTGGTGTGAAGGTGACGGCGAAGGCGGAGCGGGCAATCGGGCCGGCCGGCGGACCGAGCACGGCGCACTGACAGGACGGGTGATCGTGTTCAGTTTCGACCACAGGCGCCTCTTGTCTGCCCGGCTGGATTGAACGAGTCAGAATTCCTCGCGATGCGCATGCCCAGATTTCCGCGCGGGGGTGGCGGATCACTGGGGCCACGGGCCGGCTTCCGGTTGAACAATTTCGGATCTCCCTCGTCACCGCTCACATGGTATTGCCAGGGCCGGTGGGCCGACAGGGGCCTTTCCAGATGGCTACGACCGGTAGCAGGATCGTATTCTTTGTCTCCGACCCCGGTGACTGAGGGGTGGGGCGGCGGCCGAGCGGAGGCGCGCAGCACTTCGTCTGATCCCACGAGTCATTCTCACGTTCTTCTCGAATTTTGGAATGCCCGTGGTTCGGCAAAAATATAGCGCTGAGCGGTGGATTGTGTCAAGACGAGGGTGTGGCGATTTGTTCCTGTCCGGGTGGAATGCCTCCGGTATTCGATTGGAATCGAGCGGGTATTTGAGCGTGGGGGTGGTGGTGGTCCATTGATCCGCCAGTCCGGGGGCCGGCGGCTGGGCGGTGAGGAGGGTTTACGCTGGATGAAAGCTGCGAGGCTGCGGCGTGTCGGCGTGTCGCGTTCGTGTTTGAGCGCGATGTATTCGTCCTTAGGTGTACTGATTGGTTGGAATGCCTCGCTCCGATTGATCTATTGCGCCGGGTGGGCTGAGCTTGTCACGCAAAGGGGGGATGAACACCGTGAGCGGTGACTTTGGCGTGAAGAGCGCTAGAGATCATCTTCCTGCTGATGGGCGAGCGCCTGCGTACCTGACCAAACTTCGAGTGGCCGACCATCCGGACGGAGGGTGTCGGCAGAGCCAAGGACGTTTGTCGATTACCTATCCAGAAAAGCAAGACGGCGCCTCGCCCTCATCCGCTGGGATTGGGTCGTTTGAGCCTTAATCATTAGGTCTTGTAATCGAGTGTGTTGGAGCTACCGACCGAGAATCTCAAGGATCTTCTCGAAGCGCATTCTCGCCCTTTGCAGGATTTCATCCATCGACCACAGGTGAAGTGATGCCCCTTCCAGCTTCTCGCGCGTTGCCAAAACGGAGGGATGATACTGCCGGCCCACCACATACGTCGTGAAAATGATGTTCGGTCGATGCCTTTTTAGCAGCGCTTCGTACTCAAGGGCCTGGCTCACATGGTCCATTACAACTGTCTCCTTGGGCCGTTTGAATTCCATAATTGCCGCCTCGTGGCCGTTGTCGCGAGAGCGGCAAATCAGGTCGGGTCGGATGTCTTCACGATCCTTATATATCTTGTCAATCTGCTGGTCGAGCACCGTCTTCAACGGCTTGTCGGAGCTCCACAACTCCAATCCCTCGCGGATCAGCCAGAGATTGCCCTCGATCAGCTTATGCAGATCCATTTCTTTGGCCGTATCGGAAGCGACGACCTCCTCTAGTTTCCCGATGATGCCGATTTGATCTTTTATGATGTCGACGACACTATTGACTTGTTTCAGTCCCCAGTCCTCGACAAGCACGGCCAGCTTCTCTGCATCTCGCACATCCGCGGACACGATTGCGCGCATCAGCTCACGCAAGATATTGGATTCGTAGTATCGCAAGACCCATTCGATGAGTTCCGCCGCTTCGTCCTCCTCGACATTTCGAAGCTTGGCCAAGATACCGCGAACAACCTTGGTCGCCGTGCCTCGCACGTGCGGGGGCATTCGCTCCAGACGCTCCTTGACAGCTGGGCGGCTTAGCAGCGAGTCTGCACGCTTCTTGCCCTCCGATTCATCAACGCCGCGAATTACTTGCTCAAGGAATCGCTTCGCCCATTCATCTAACTTTCGAACAACTGGTGAGTCTTCAAGAAAACCATCGCGGGTGGTGCTAATGAGGTCGCGCTTGGATTGAGCGCCATCCTCAGAATCGAGAAACTCGGCATAAATTTCACCGATTACCTTCTCGGCTGTGAAGAAACCGTGACTGCGGGTATCCACTCCAAAAAGCGACGGTTCCTTTACGATACGCTTTCGCACGCGGACCGCCAAGCCGGGTGTGGGTTGCCTTGCATTTGCGATGATGTAGAATCCTCGAATCGGCCCAACCCCTTCAAGGTCTTCGGAGAATTCATGCCTTTCGCCCGGCACGTCCTCTGGGGTACACTCCACGCCGTTAACAATGATCTTGAATCCGGCCACAGTGGGAAGAGTTCGGTAGAGATATCTGCGTATCACCTCTGCGCTTTGTAGATTGAGCTCCGGAGCGAGCTTCATTAAGCGGACCCGCGTACCGTTAGAACGCTCGGTTTGACTTGTCACGATCGTGAGTTCATGTTCGGAAAGCGCCTTAAGGTCTTCGAGGGATTCGCGTTCAATCTTAAACGTGGATTGCGCGCCGTCCTTCCAAGACGTAATTTCCACAGTCGAAGCAATTCCGAAGCCGGCCAGCTTTCCAATGCCCTTGCTTCCAATGACGAGCCGGCCCTTGGCCGTCCGCTGGCCGTCGGCCCGCCTATTCAAGCCCACGAAGAGGAATTTCTCTGTGATGTCCTGATACGACATGCCGACACCAGTGTCCTCAATTTCGATCAAGGATGAGTCGTCCACCGCATCTGGCAAGGTGATCGTTAGCTTGTCCGCATCGGCATCATACGCGTTCGCGCCCAACTCCGTCAGGCACTTCTGCACGCTGTTGTACGCCGAGATTCCGAGGTGATCGAGAATTCGTGGCGAGAACCGGAAACCAGCCTTCTTCTTTGCCATCGCTATACAACTTTAGCCCATGGAAGCCATTGATGAGTTGGCGGACGTTGCGCTCGGGAAGAGGGGGCACCTGGAAGCGCGGATTACTCCCCACAGGTCGGCTTGTGGCGGCTGATCCGCGACGCTCCAGCCGTATCACGCCGCGGGCGCCCCCGTACCTGACCAATCTCCGAGTGGCCGACGAGACGTCCGGGTGGCCTGCCATTCTCCCGTGTCGCCGTTTTCCGCCGCAATTCCACCACAATTCCACGGATCGGTCGTACTGGGTCGCTGGTGTTAAGATAGCCACGATGACAGACCTCTGGATGACTCGGTTCGAAAGGTTGAAGAGCTTCGGATTTGCCGCCCTGTTAGGAATGCTCATTCTAGTTGGAGCCTTTCTGGGCAACGCCGGGGTGATTCAAACGGTCTTCATTGTCACGGGCCTTTTGGCTATCGTGCCCGGGTTCTTCTACCTCTTCGCCGTTACGATTTGGCACTGGAAGGCCCGCTACCGGGGGAATCACAGCGATCTGTGGGGAGCCCTGCTTCTCATCGAAACCTCGGGCTGGTTCAAGTTGGTCTACCTATTCAGACACATAATCCCAGACGCACGGCATTCCGGCCTCTACGCTATTCAGGAGCCAACGACGTTCCCGCCGCAGCGCACTGTGGTTGACGATTTGGGTTGAGAGGCGCTGCTGTTGAACACCTTGCCCGTCACTCGGCCGCAAAACGCCTAAGCTGGAACTTGGACCGACATGCGTCTCCGCAGCCTCAGGTTCCTTTCGGCAACCATCTGGGCGGGACTCTTGGGCGGCCTTGAAGGTCCGCGCCTCAATGTAATTGTGATTGAAGACATATGCTTGCTCTACCTGCGGCAATGGTATTTCACAGGAAGAAGTTGCCGGCTCCAGTGATATATTCCGTTGCCCCGAGTGCGTCCGGTCAGGCAAAAGCATCAAGTGGCCAAGCATCAGAGTTGGATCTGAGCCCTTTGGAAGGGCGCCTATCCCCGATCGCCTTCATCTCCTGTTAATTGACTATTTGAAATCGGCCCAGGCGCTCCAACGACTTCGGTGAACATCCAGAACACCTAGATTGGCCGCGATCAAGCGTCACATACGTTTGCGTGTACCACGCTGTCGAACGGGTCCAGCGCATCGCTTAAGGCACGTCAACTACCTGTTGACGGTGGCGCGACCGCGACAGGTTCGGCCTGTTAACGCGCTCCTCATAGACAGCCGGACGGAGCAATCATTACCGCGAATCTCTGTCCGGAATGCCGCCCAGAACCGGCGATGCGGCGCTTCTACGGATAGGGCGTTTCTCGTCAACTTGCCCCGGCCCGTCAAACTTCCGCAGTGACGTAATCCAGCCGCGATCCTCACCCGGGCCACAAATCTTTACGGATGACAGTGTCGGGACGCTGGTAACGCCCGCAGTTCCGCAGCACCGAGAACCTCGTCTCTGGGCAGGTATGTAACGCTGAGCGAAACCTCAATACAACAGGCCACAAAGGCAAAGATCTCAGCTGGCCTACTCCAGCGCTGCCGCTTACACACCTAGTGTTCACTCCGCAAGCAGGCTTGGGGTATAATGCATCTCGAAAGGGTGGCGGATGATACCCACCGTTAACAGCAATCTCCGGTCTCGGATCCGCGAACTGATCGTGGGTGTCGCTAGCGAACCTCTGGAGGAAAGTGACCGGGCGGCGTTCGGAGATTTCATTCTACCCGATGTCCGTCATTTCCGCGCCCAAGCAAGACGTTTCCGTGATAAGGCCGTTAAGCCGTACGTTGCAGTTATGTACGACGAAGACGACCATGCAAAGGCCAATGGACTCGATGTGCCAATCCGAGCCGACGACTTGGACGACATAAAGCGATCTCAGTTGCAAGCAATACGGGTGCTTGAACGCTCAAACATCGAAGTCAAACAATTGAATGACGTGAACGCCATGGAGACGGCCTTCGTTGATCGACTAGCCGAAGCTGCGGCTCAGATGTTCGCGGAGACCTATCTGCAGATCAATGGCCCGACCGTTGTAAGCCGACAAGAAACGACGATAAACTCCAACCGCTCGAACGATACCATTCTGTACGCGAAAGGGTATTTCTTAAGCACCGGAACCGCCTTCGGGGTTTCCACGCCGGCGACGGCCTATTTGGTGCCATCCAGGTATTCGTTCGGAATCATGGAGTCTGGAGGGCCGCGCTTTGAGAATATCGTCTGGTCCTGTCCAGCAAACGTCCGGTTGAGATTGCCATGAACGACTATGGTGTCTTCGCGAATCTGGCGACCGTTGCGGCTTCGCTGGCCTCGGCGGCGGCGGCAGTGCGCCTGGCCTTTATGAAGCGGTCAAAGTGGCAACCGCCTGAGGAGGCAGTTCCTGCTGCCGTTTCGCGCTTCGCAGCATTGCTCGCAATGGTCGTAATTGCGTTGTTGTACGTTTTTGGTAGAAAAGTGGGCCAGATCGCGCTTGCCACCATCACGATTACGCTTTTTGTTATAGCCGTTGCATGTCTCATTATTGCGCTTCGCACGAATGTAAAGTACTCATTTTATTACCCGAAGCGTAATCACGAGCCTGATCGAAAACTCGGGGGCGACGTTCTAACGGACGAGGCTGCTCGAATACGCAAACAAAAAAGCCTCAGCGAACAGCAACTTTTTGAAGATGCTCAAGGCGACAAAGATCTTGTTTGGACCAAGGCTTCGCAGGCTTCGGTCATGACGCGAAGCACATTATCGTTTATCGGCCTAGTGGGACTCGGAACTTGCACTCTGGCCGCAGCTGCAATGCTTGTCGTGATTTCGATGGCTGAATAGCGCGCAAGGCCTTCCCGGTTCCTGCAGCTTGGCAAAGTGCCTCTGGACCGAGCAGCGAATTCTGCTTTCGAAGAGCTGGCTCTGAATCGTTTTGCCAGAATCCAACTCCGGTCTGGATGGTCGGTTTATTCCTGGTGGCCGTAAAGTTGCTATCCCGGAGATCTGGCCTCGCCCGCCAATGTGGCTGGATGACTCGTCATAGTCCCGCAGCATCGGATGCGGTCCAGAAGGTCGGTCTGGAGAGAATGCCGGCGGGCCAACATGAATCGTCATCCCGGCTCAGCTTCCACAGATCGTTCAGTTAGCGCTTATGGGGATGACCACTGAGCGGCCAGTAGCAACCCCCTGATCGTCATGCGGTGCAACTCGCTCCGGGGCGCCGTTTGAAAAGGAGGGGTGGCTGAGGAAATGCACCTGCGATGGGCGGCGCTTGGAGTGGAGGGGCGGTTGAGGCGGCTGCTCTCATGGACGTTGAGGTCTTGAGGGCGAGATGCTGGATGGGGTGGATTCAGCGCGAGCCGGTTTCGATGGTGAGCGTAGGATATTGAAGTATGTTGCCGGAGAAAGAAGGAGAGCATTCGAGCGTGACAGGCCAGGGCGGCGGAGTTTTCATTTTCGGGTCACTGGAAAGATGGCTGGCGGATCTGAAGTATGGCGGGCGGACCTTGCGGCGCTCGGCGGGGTTCACGCTGACGGTGCTGATGACTCTCGCACTGGGCTTGGGCGGCCTCACGGCGGTGTTCTGCGCGATGGACCGGCTGCTGCTGCAGGCCGTGCCGTATGCCGAGCCGGACCGGCTGGTGGCTCTGCACGAAACGCAACTGGGCAAGGGCTACCGGCCGGTGTCGCTCGCGAACCTGATGGACTGGCGGGCGCAAAGCACGTCGTTTCTCGGCATGGCCGGCTATATGACCCGGACGTTCGGGTTGCGCGGCGGATCGGGCGAAGCGGGATCCGCGGTTTCGGTGATCCGGACGGGGATGGTCACGTCGGAGCTGTTCCCCGTGCTCGGGCTGCGGCCGGAGCAGGGCCGGACGTTCTCCGAGCAGGAGGAGAGGGCGGGGCAGCGGGTTATCGTTTTGACCGATGCGCTGTGGACGCGTCAATTCGGCCGGGCGAGCGGCGTGGTGGGGCGCACGGTGAGCCTGAATGAGGAACCGTACCTGGTGCTGGGCATATTGCCCCCCGGCGCGGTGTTTCCCGATCCCGGCACCGTGGTGGATGCTTACATCCCGCTACCGCACAGCGAGTACTCGAGCCGCGGCGCACGTCCGTTGCGCGCCGCCGGGCGCCTGAAGCCGGGTGTGCCGCTGGCGCTTGCCCAGGCAGAGATCCGCGCCATTGGCCGGCGGCTGGGCGCCGCGTATCCGGACGACAACCCGCAGTGTGGCGCCGATGCGCAGCCACTGGACGATGCCTGGAAGGGCAGTCTGCGGCGGCCGCTGGGGCTGTTGAGTGTGGCCGCGCTGCTGTTGTTCGCCATCGTGTGCACGAATGTCGTCAACCTGATTCTGTCGCGGGCCCTGTCCCGCGGGCGAGAAATGGCGATCCGCGCCGCGTTGGGCGCGGGCCTGGCGGCGGTGGTGAGGCAGATGCTGGCCGAGGCGCTGCTGCTGAGCCTGGGTGGAGCGGCGTTGGGGCTCGCATTGGCGTATGCGCTGTTGAAGGCGCTGCCGCTGGTGCTGCGGTATGGAGGAGTGGTCCCGCCGGCGCGCGCTGTCGCCCTGGACCTCTCCACTCTCTTCTTCGCGACCACGTTGTGCCTGGGGGTGACGATCCTGTTTGGATTGGCGCCGGCCCTGTTGTTGCGGCGAGCGCGGCTGAACGCGACGATGAACGACGGCTCGCTGCTGCCGCCGGCGGGCGGACGCCGGATTTTCGGGCTACGCCAGGGCCTGGTGGCCGGACAGGTGGCGCTGAGCCTGGTGTTGCTGTTGAGCGCGGGGGCGTTCCTGCGGGTCTTCCTGCAGCTTTCCGCGCGTGATCCGGGCTTCGAGAGCGAGCAGGTGTACTATTTCGGCTTCGGCCTGCCCGAGGTGCGCTATTCGGAGAACCGGATGGGCCAGTTCCACGAGACGCTGCACCGGCGGCTGGAGGAGATCCCGGGCGTGGAGGCGGCCGGTGCGGCGTGGCGGCTGCCGCTGAACGGGCGCACCAACACGACGGCGTTCCAGTTCGAAGGGGCCGGACTGAAGGAAGTCGAGTGGGCGTGGGTGGCGTGGAATGCGGTGGATCCGGCGTATTTCGAGGCGCTGCGGATCCCGATGGTGCGGGGGCGGCCGTTCTCGTGGGCGCTGGACCGGCCGGGGCGGCCGGCGGCGGTGCTGGTCAACCGCTCGTTTGAACGGCGGTATGGGCTGACGGGTCCGGTGGTGGGCCGCCGGGTGCAGTTGCGCTTCCATTCGGAAGCGGTGCCAAAGGGTGCGCTGTGGGAGATTGTGGGCGTGGTGGGGGATACGTATCAGACCGGGCTCGATTCGGCGATCCGGCCGCAGGTCTACCTGCCGGCGGGGCTCGCGGGCCTGGATGGGGGCGTCTATGTTGTCCGTAGCGCGCGGACGGATGCCGGGCTGGTGCAAGCGGTGGAGGCGGCGGTGCGCGGCGTGGATCCGGAGCTGGAGCGGATCCAGGTGCACCGGTTGAGCGAGTGGGTTGGTGAGAGCCTGGGCGACCGCCGCACTCCGGCGGTGCTGACCGGGCTGTTCGCGTTGGTGGGGTTACTGCTGACCGTGCTGGGGCTGTATGGAACGCTGATGCTGGAGGTGCGGCAGCGGAGGCGGGAACTGGCGATCCGGGCGGCGCTGGGCGCGGATTGGCGGCGGATCCTGGGGCTGGTGCTGAGGAGAGGGCTTGTGTTGACCGGTGCCGGCGCAGCGGCCGGTTTGTTGTTGTTCCGGGTGGCTGGCCAAGTGTTGGAGGGTCAACTGTATGAGGTGCGGCCGGAGGATGGGGGCACGGCAGGGGTAGTGTTGCTGGTGCTGGCGGCCAGCGCCTTGCCGGCGTGTGTGAAGCCGGCGTGGGCGGCCTTGCGGTCGTCGCCGGTGGAGGTGCTGCGGGAGCCGTGAACTGCTGCGACTGGGGGCTGTCGCGGCGGGGGGCTGATGGATTGGATGCATGCTTCGGAGTACTCCGCGTTTGGAAGGAGGGTGGGCTGAGGAGTTGTGTGCTGTCGAATGCACGGAAGGTGGTGGAGGAGAAGCGGAGTGGAGGGCGACGGGAATCCGGGCGGTGAAGCGGGCGGAAAACCGATCAAAGAAGAGAGATCGATTGATTCCGCAACTGTCTTGATCAGTTTCTGCCAGTAGAATCCCCGTTCTGTCTAGATGCCAGCCCCATTTCGCCATTCAAGCCTTGCCGTCACTTTGTTGATGGTCCTGCTGCCTTTCTCGTCTGTCTTTGGACAAACCGGGACTCCGCCCATTCCGCCCTTCGACGACTTCATGAATGGTCTGCTGACCAAACATAAGATCCCGGGCGGATCCCTGGCGGTCGTTAAAGACGGCCGCCTCCTCATGGCTCGCGGGTACGGGATGGCCGACCCGGCCAACAAGCTCCAGGCGCAGCCGGACTCGCGTTACCGGATCGCCAGCCTGTCGAAGTTCATCACCGCCGTGACGGTTCTCCACCTTGTGGAGCAGGGCAAGCTCACGCTGGATCAAAAGGCGTTCGCTCTGCTTCCGGACCTCACGGCGCCATTCGGTACCCAGGAAGATGACCGCCTCTCGTCCATCACAATCGCCAATCTTCTGACGCATACCGGCGGTTGGGATGACAGCAGTGCCGGTAGCGGGTTCGACCCGATGTTCGCCAGTCCAACAATCACGGCGGCGCTTGGCGTATCCGGCCCAGCTTCCTCCGAGAACACCATCCGCTATATGCGAGGGCAGAAACTCGATTTCGACCCCGGTCTTTATTACCGGTATAGCAACTTCGGCTACAACGTCCTCGGACGCATTATCGAACGCGTCACCGGCATGAGTTACGAGCAGTACGTTCGCACGCAGGTCCTGGCGCCAATGGGTATCGCCGGCACTCGTATCGGAAACTCACTGGCCTCCGGAAGACTGCCCGGCGAGGTCGCATACTCGCCCAATGGCATCACCGACAATGTCTTCCCGGAAGACGCTGACCAGCAGGTGCCCTGGCCCTACGGAGGCTGGTGTGTCGAATGCCAGGATGCCCATGGAGGATGGGTCACGACGGTCATTGACTATGCCCGCTTCATGACCGCTGTCGAAGGTCGCCGTGGAAGCTCCTTCCTTACACCGGACAGCATCGCGGCGATGACAGCACGTCCCGGTGCCCGCGACTGGGACAATGCCTCAGCCTGGTATGGATTTGGCATCATGGTCCGCCCGGTGACCGGAGGGCAGAACTGGTGGCACAGCGGATCGACCGACGGCACCACGACGTACCAGATCCGCTCGAGCAACGGCTTCAATTGGATCGTGTTTCTGAACTGGCGGCCTGCGACCAACGACGGCATCAACGCCATCCAGAACGAGATCGATTCGGGCCTCTGGAACGCCTCGTCCAAGGTGACCTCCTGGCCGGATGTGGACTACTTCGCGACGTCATACCCGGACGTCGATCCCGCACAGGCCGCCGCGCAACCATTCATCAGTGCTCGCGATGGCGTGCTTAACAGCGCGACCCTCGATCGCGGAGTGGTTTCCGGCTCGTGGGGTTTGATCCGCGGCTCCAATCTGGCGCCGGGCACTCGTGGCTGGACTCCTGAAGACATCTCGCGCAACCGCATGCCAACGTCGCTTGACGGCGTCTCCGTTCTGGTCAATGGCGAGCCCGCCTACCTCTTCTCGGTGAGCCCGGCGGAGATCGCCTTCCAAGCCCCGCAGGACCTTCCTTCCGGATGGCTGCCAGTGGAAGTGAAGATCAACGATGTCAGCACAGGAATGGTGCTTGCGCACATCACGCGCAACGCGCCTGGTCTGTTCACGTACCAGGAAAATGGGGTGACCTACGCCAGTGCCTCGCAGGACGACGGTTCGGAACTGACCGATGGTGGCGCAACGCCCGGCCAGGTCATCAGCCTGTTCGCGACCGGCCTGGAGCCAACGCGAGCAGGCATTGTGGCGTCGATGGCGCAGCAGGCGCAGATGCCCGTCGTTACGATTGGCGGCATCAACGCGAAGGTTCGCACCACCGCGCTCGTCGGACCCGGCGTCTTTGTAATTACAGCCGTGGTTCCGGACATGCCGTCGGGAGATCAGGCGATCGTCCTGACCTCCAATGGCGTCGATTCTCCGTTCGGCGTGTTCTTGAAGGTCGCATCCAGTCAATCCGGCAATTGAATAGGAGCGCCATCCCTTCCTCGGCGGTATAGCGCAACGCCGTGCCGCCTTTCCCCGGCGATCGGAGATGATCAGTTTTCACGCCGCTGGCGGCATGTACCTTGTGACCTTGAACCGCTCGACGCTTGTCTGGCAGAGCGACCAGTTGTACGTAACGAACTGCCACTGTACGGATCGCACGCAGGACAACGGTGCCGTTTCAGTGGCGGTGCGGATCCTCGGACGGACCAGTTTCCCGGGAGGGCCTGGGCAGCCTGACTTTTGCTGTGGTCCAGCCGTGAGGGTTCGTTGCTATCAGATGGCCGGACTTCCCCGGATCCTGCTTTGGCTGGAGTGAAGCCGCGCATGTCTGAGGTTGCCGCAGTCGAGGCCGGGCGGTCGTTGGACCGTCTGTTGGTGACTGTCCGCAGCTTTCCTCTCTATCGCATCGGCAGTGATTCGCATCGCTCTCAAACGGGATCCCGCGGCGACCGATGCCTGGGGAATCGGCGACGTCTGGCGGGCGGAGCGTGCTGCTTGCGCCGGGGCTCGATGCAGCGCCTTTGCGTGCCACCGAGCCGGCCGACATCGGTGACGATCGCGGCTGCCTTGCCGAAGGCTGACGGCGATTATTGGGCAGGTCAGGGAGCCTCGCCCACCCAGGCTGGACGAGCAAGGGCGGGCAGTTCCGCTTGTGGCGGCTTCCTTGCGGGCGCTGCGCTCGCTTCTCGACGCTCATGTGCCATTGGTGCCAGTTTTCGACGAAATATTGTGGTTTTCGACGCCAGGATGGTATATGGTGGTTTTTCGACGGTTAGCTGTCGAATGAAGCCGTTTTCGACGCTTGTGTGCGGATTTCGACGCAGGAGGACTGAATTGCACGGCGAAGGGATCTTTCAGGAGAGGACGATTCCGAAAGGTGCGCGGCTGGCTGGTTGGGCGGCTCTGGTGAACACTTTCGCTGCCGCGGCGCCTGTCCGACGTCCGAGTTGTGTATCCGACCGGCATGTCAGCGGCAGTTCCAGGGAAGAGGACGGTTGGGTCATCTTTGACCGGCGCTACTGGCCCGGGGACGGCTTTGCCGACCAACTGACCTTCGCCTTGAGGCATGAGGAGATCGACCTCCTGGTGCTGAAGAGAATCTTCGAAGCGGTTCCGAGGCACGAGATGGAGGCGTTTGTCCGGTCGGCTCCGACAGGGGGCACCGCGCGTCGAGGCTGGTTCCTCTACGAGACGTTGATGGGCCGCACCCTGGATGTCGATGATGCGCCGCGCGCTGCCGCTGTCGATGTACTCGATGGGGAAACCTATTTCACCGGCAAGGGACGCGCGTCGAAGCGCCACCGTGTGCGGGACAATTTATTGGGCACAGGCCGGTTCTGCCCTGTGATCCGGCGCACCCAGGCCCTGACGGAATTCCTGGACCTGGATCTGCCGGCCAAGGCCCGCGAGACGATTGGGCGGACGGGTGCCCATCTGATTGCCCGCGCGGCCAGTTTCTTGCTGCTGGCTGACAGCCGGGCCAGCTTTGAGATTGAAGGAGAGAGACCGCCGCGCACCCGTCTGGAGCGATGGGGCCGGGCGATCCAGCAGGCGGGCAAGAACCGGCTGACTCTGGAAGAGATCCTCCGGTTGCAGCGCGTGCTCATCGAAGACACCCGATTCGTTCGTGCCGGTCTTCGAGTCGAGGGGGTGTTCCTGGGCGAGCGCGACCGGGATGGCGACCCTTTGCCCGAGTTCATCGGCGCGCGCGCGAGTGACGTTGGCGAGTTGATGGCGGGCTTGCTGGAAGCGAACGACCGCATGCGCGAGGACAGCCTGGACGCCGTCCTGATGGCCGCCGCGACCGCGTTTGGATTCGTATACATCCATCCGTTCCAGGACGGCAATGGGCGGATGCACCGATGCCTGATTCATCATGTCCTGACAGAAGGGCGGTTTACACCACCCGGACTGGTGTTCCCGGTATCCTCTGTGATGCTGGAGCGTGTGGAGGAATATCGGTCCACGCTGCAGGCTCATTCCGCACCACTGATGCGATTCATCGAATGGCGGCCGACACCGCAACGGAACGTCGAGGTGCTGAACGAGACGGCGGATCTGTACCGGTATTTCGACTGTACCGAGGAAGCGGAGTTCCTTGCCTCGTGTGTCCGGCGTACCGTCGAAGAGGATCTGCCGCGGGAGATCGATTACCTGGGCAGGCACGATGTGGCCACGCGACGAATCATGGAGGCGGTGGAAATGCCCGACCAGATGGCGGCCGACCTGGTGGCGTTCATCCGGCAGAATCAAGGGAGCCTCTCGAAGCGGCGGCGGAGCGGAGAATTTGGTGCATTGCGAGACGAGGAAGTGAGTCTCATTGAAGGGATTGTGCGAGCGGCGTTTGAGGGGTATCCGCGGTGAGGGTGGGTTGCTGCCAGATGGCCAGACTTCCCGGGATCCTGATTTGGCTGGAATCATGCAACGAATGTCCGAGGTTGCCGCAGTCGAGGCCGGGCGGTCGTTGGGCCGTCTATTGGTGACTGTCCACAGCTTTCCTCGATGTCGCGCCGGCAGTGATTCGCATCGCTCTCAAACTGGATCCCGGGGCGGGCCATGCCTGGGGAATCGGCGACGTCTGGCGGGCGGAGCGTGCGGCTTGCGCCGGGGCTGGACGCGTCGCACTTGGACCGCTGCGGAGGCGGCCGGTTCGACTGTCTTGGAGGTGCTGTGAGCCCCGGCCATCACCGGTCGCATTCACTCATCCGGGCGGTGGCCGTGAGTAGTAGACTGCTTGTGTGGATTGCTCGGACAAGGTTGGAGAGAGCGCCGGCATGGCGGGCCGGGCAGGCCGTTTTGCCCGTTTGTCCCTCATGAGCCGGCCCGATCAACTCGCCGTGTCCCCGATGGGCCACTCCAACGAGGGTACGAAATCCCTGGTGTTGGTCTTCGTTGGACTTATCGTCGCGGAATATTTGAAGATTCAATCCCCGCTGCCGGAGGAGTCTGCTTGGGCCCTGGGCCTGGCGGCCGGACTTGTGGCGACGCAGGTGATTCCCCCACGCGTGAGATGGGCTCGGATCCTACTGGGCGTGCTGGCGATGCCTGTAGGCGCTTTGGCCCTCCATGCGATCAAAGCATTCCTGAAGGGCCGGTGAATCTGCTGACGGGCCGTCGTCCGGACGCTTGGCGGTCGCGCATGCTGGCTATCGCCGTCAGGATGGCCGGTTGAACGGACTTGAACGACTTGGCTGGGAGCGGCACCACGGCGTAGATCCAGCCCTTGCGCGCACTTGCCTCTTTGCGCGCCAGACCGTTCAAAGGATGGGCTTCAGGACCAGGCGGCCGTAGGCGAGGAAGGCCATGAGGAGGCCGAGGACTGCGCTCATGATGATGGTTGGCACTTCCCGGTACCGGACGTGTACCCAGATGAAGAGGAGGCTTTCGATCGCCAGGATCGAGGCGGCCCCGACGGTGAGTTCCGGCCGCCAGTGGAGGACGGCGGGCAGGACCAGGCCGGCCGTGCAGACGAGTTCCAGGATGCCGAGGAGCCTCCAGGCGGGGCGGGGCAGTGCGCCGAAGGACGGGACGTCCGCACTGACCTTGTCGAAGAGGAAGACCTTCATGATGCCCGAGGCTCCGTAGATGAGGGCGGCGAGGATCTGGAGGACCCACAACAGGATGTTCATCGTGTATCTCCTCGCGGTTTCCGTCCCGGCATTGCATGGGCGATGTTATCACCATCCCCGTTCTGGAGGGGCGTTGAGTGGGGCCTTTCGGTGACTCCTCCGCTCCCTTACGGTTGCGGCTCAATGCGGCTTTGTGGGATTGGGCGGGCTGGTGGGCCATGGGGGCTGCGGTAAAGATGCCCCTGAAACGGGGGCCCATTTACGGATGAGCGCGGTTCGGAACGCGGTGGGGACCCCTCCCTGACGGTCGGGGTTCGTAGCGGGGGCCGTGGGGATTCACTTGCGGGACCTGCCGGGCCCCCTTCCCGCTCCCTTCTTTTGGAGGATGCCATTCTCCGGCGGCTGGTGCACCGGAGAATGGCTGGAGCCTCGGGGGGACTGGCCGGGTCGTGGGTCATGAGACGCCGTTTGGCCCGGCCCGGAGGACGTGTCAGGCGCGGTCGGGCGCCGTCCGGACCACGAAGAGGAGTGTCAGCGTCCCCACGCAGGCCATCAGGATTGAGGCGAGGGCCGCCTTGCGGTTGACCGCGGCCAGGATGGCGGAGGAGACGAGGACCGCCGACCACATGGAGCCGAGCGCGGCCAACTTACCGGTGCGGGTGATGCCGCCGGTTTCCCGGAAGCGCCGCAGGGTGGGGCCGAACCAGCGATGGCGGAGGAGCCAGCTTTCCATGCGGGGCGAACTGCGGGCAAAGCAGTAGGCGGCCGCCAGCACGAACTCCGTGGAGGGCAGGCCTGGCACTACGACGCCCACGAAGGCGAGCGCGGCGGCCAGGCAGCCGAGGCCGGTGTAGAGGATTCTACGCGTGTCCCCCGGTTTCATTGGGGTCTCCGTTGGGCGCCGGCCGTCTCCCATTGCGGCATCGCCTGGATGGCCTGGGGCAGGCGCGGCATGAGCATCGGCACCTGCCTACGATACTCGGCGTACTCCGGGTGTGCCCGCATCAGGTCGCGCTCCTCGAGTTGGATGGCGACCAGGATGTAGGCGGTCGTCATGACGGCGAACAGGAGATGCGTGAGCGTCATGGCTGGTGTGAACCAGAAGACCATGAGCCAGCCGACATAGAGCGGGTGGCGGACCATGCGGTAGAGGACGGGCGTGACGAAGCGCAAGTTGCCCTGCGGCTGTCCCTGCAGATTCCGCCAGACCTGGCGCAGGCCGAACAGGTCGAAGTGATTGATGACGAAGGTCGTGACGAGGACGAGCAGCCAGCCGGCGGCATAGCCACCGTAGAGCAGCACCTGGCCGGTCGTACTCTCCACAGACCAGATGACTCCGCCCAGGGGCTGCCACTGCCAGAACAACAGCATCAGGGCCAGGCTGCTGGCCAGGACATAGGTGCTGCGTTCGGCGGGCTGGGGGACGATGCGGGTCAGGACGCGCTTGAAGGCGGGGCGCGCCATCACACTGTGCTGGAGGGCGAACACGGTGAGCAAGCCCAGGTTGATGAGAAGCGCGGTGGACCAATCGGCCGTGGGTGCGGAGTCCATCGACTTGGGCACCCCGAAATTCCCGATGAAGCCAACGGAGTAGAGGAAGGTGGCGAGAAAGGCCAGGTAACTCCCCACGCCGTAGACAAAGATCAGCAAACGACTCATACATTTTCCTTTCGAAAAACTCAGCGCCGGCGAATTTTCCGGCGACACTTGGTAAGCGAAAGCGGCGGGGCTTTTTGGCTGGGAGTTTTCAATTGGAAATTTTCGAGGGGGGCGTGCGCATTTCGTGCGCGATTTTCGCTTGTGCCTATATGGGGTTGGTCGCAGCGGAGCGGAAGCTGCGCGCAGGATCAATCAATTAGCTGCAGGCAGAGAAAAGGCGCCGCGGCCTTGGAGGGACGCAGCGCCTTGGATCGATACTCAGGTGAATTAGCGGCTAGAAGTTGAGCTTGAGGCCCAACTGCAGGCCGCGGGCGCCGCCGGCGCCGGTCACGTAACCGAAGTTTGCGTCACCGAGCGTGGTATTGGGGTTGTTGAATTGCGGCGTGTTGGTCACGCTGAAGCTTTCTCCGCGAACTTCCAGATTGATCCGTTCGGTCAACTTGAAGGTCTTGAAGATGGAGGCGTCGAGGTTGAAGAAGCCGGGGCCGGAGAGGAGATTACGTCCGGCATTGCCGAACACGGCGCCGACTGGAGCCGCGAAGCTCGAAGTGCTGAACCACTGGTTGCCCTTATTGATCCCATGCAGGATCTGGATGGGTGCAATGATGTCCGGGGTCTGGGAATTGCCGGGTGCGTTCAGGTTGGTGCCGCTGTAGCCGAACCACATGGGCGTACCCGTCATCAGCGTCAGGACGCCGTTGACGCGCCATCCGCCGATCGTGGCGGCGCCGATGCCCGAGCTGAGCCAGCGCTTGCCGTGGCCGAACGGGAGCTCGTACACATAGCTCTGCACGAAGGTGTGGGTGCGGTCGAAGTCGTTGCGCGAGTAGTTGCGGCGGAAGTTGATATAGAAGCGCGGGCCGCCGTCATCACCCTGCTGGAAGCCCATGCCCTTGCCGTAGGTGTAAGCGGTGGTGACCGCGAAACCGTTGGTGAAGCGGCGATCGAGCTTCATCTGGAGGGCGTTGTAGCTGGTGGAGAAGCCGGCGAACAGCAGGTTGGTGTCGGCTGTGCGCTTGAGCGAGGGGTATTGTGCACGGCCGTTATTGCCGGCCCCGAGCACCATGCCGGCGTTGAGATTGTAGTTCACAACCTGATCCACGCCGTGGCTGCCGACGTACGTCAGGTCGAGTACAAAGTTACCAGGCAGTTGGCGCTGAACGGCGAAGTTCCAGCTCACCACCGAGGGATTCTTGAAGCTCTTGTTGACGACGTTGTAGGAGGAACTGATGGGCGGATTCTTGATAATGCCGTCCGTCGGGATGTCGACCTGGATGGGGGCGGGGAAGCCGTTCTGGAACGAGGCCGTCTGGCCGTTGGGCAGGACCGCCGCGCCGTAGCTGGCGACCGCGGGATCGAACTGGTTGTTGGCGCGGACGGGGTAGTTGTAGGCGTAGCTGTTGTCCGGGAACGGGGTGTAGCTGATGCCGAACCCTGTGCGGACGACAGTCTTGTCGTTGAAGCGGTAAGCAATACCGGTGCGGGGCGCGATGTAGTTCTTATGATTCTCGATGCCGAGGTTCATGGGGACGCTGCCCACGCCAGCCACTTCGAGGGTGTTGTTGACGAAGTTGTAGTTGGAGAAGCCCTTGGCAAGCCGCGGTGTGGCCGGCGGATAGAGCTCGTAGCGCAGCCCGATATTCACGGTCAGCTTGGAGTTCACGACCCAGGTGTCCTGGGCATAGAAGAAGAAGTTCCAGGCGCGATAGGCCGGGAAGTAGGTAGCGAGATCGCGGCCGGCCTGGTTTGGTGTGTCGAGCAGGAAGCTGGCGACGTTGTTCATGAACGAGGTCTTGGCTCCGGGCGTTGATGTCTGGCCGTCGGCGAACCGGTAGAGACCGCGCGAGCTGAACGTCTGCATCTGGAGCAGTTCATCGCGAATGCGGCGGATGTCGGCGCCCCACTTGATGGTGTGGTTTGACAAGTTCTTGGTCCACGAGTTGACGACATCGATATTGGCTTCGGCGCGCTTCCAGGGGAGGCTGTTCACGTAGCCGATTGTGTAATCGGTATAGCCGCCGTTCAGGATGATGCCGACGATGCCGCTGGAATATTCATCGAGGTTGACGCCCGGGATGCCGAGCGAGTCCGATGCCTTCGTGCCGTAGTCGGAGTTCTGCGCGACGTTGTTGTAGTGGGCGACGCCAAGACGGACCTCCGTCATCAATGTATTGGTCACCATCCGGTTGTAGTTCAAGCCGGCGCTGTAGGTTTTCTGGATGCCAGTGCCGGCAAAGCCGCCGCCGGAACCCTGAGTGGGTCCGCCAGCGATGCCGAAGATGGGGGCCTGGTAGGTGACCGGACGAGCGTAGCTGAAGCGCCCCGTCACGCGGTCCTTGTCGGAGATGTTCCAATCCATCTTGTAGTCGAACGAGTCACTGTCCTTCTTGAAGGGCAGGAGCGAGAAGTAATTATTGGTGTCGCCGCTGCCGAGGTTGGGTTGAGGCACCAGCGCCAGGAGTTTGGTCGAGATTGGATTGATGCGGCTGGAAGGAATGATATTGCCGGCGAAGGGTGTACGGCCCGTGCCGTCCGCGGCGCCGGTGGCCGGATCATAGATTGTCGAGGTCGACCGGCCCAGGTTACCGGTGCGGAGATCCGTCTGCGGAATGCTGACCTGATTGGTATTGCTCTGGTGATCCCAGACGCGCAGGTAGTCGCCGAAGAAGAAGAGCTTGTTCTTGATGATGGCGCCGCCGATGTTGCCGCCGAGGTAGTTGTAGCTCTGGTGGCCGATGGACGGATCGAAGAAGTTGCGGGCATTGAATTCGCTGTTGCGCAGGAATTCGTAGCCGGAGCCGTGGAGTTCGTTGCCGCCGGATTTCAGCTGGACGTTGGTGACGGCGCCGGAGGCTCGGCCCAGTTCGGCGTCGAAGTTGGAGGTGGATACGGCCACGGTCTGGATGGCTTCGATGGGGGGAACCATGATCTGCAGCAGGCCGGTGCGCTGGTTGTTGTCCACGCCCTCGATCATGTAGTTGTTGCCCTGGCGCATGTTGCCGTTCACCTGCGTCTGCAGGGAGTTGGCGGCGTTGAAGAACTGCGAGTGCTGATAGGACGCGCGCGTGGTGCCGGGCACCAGGTTCAGCAGGTTCTGGTAGTTGCGGCCGGTGCCGAGCGGCAGGTTCGCCGTTTGTACGGTGGTCAACTGGCTGCCGGTATCGGCACGGTCGGTCTGTAGCAGCGGGGTGGCCGCGGTCACTTCGATGCTCTCGGACACGTTGCCGGGCTGGAGGACGAGGTCCACACGGGGCGAGCTGTTGATGGTGAGTTCAACGCCGGGCCGTGATGACCGCTTAAAGCCCGTCAACTCCGCCGCGACGGTATAGAGGCCGGGGGGGACGTCGGAGAAGACGTAGTTGCCGCTTTCATTGGTTTGCAGGGAGCGGGTCGTTCCCGTGTTCGCTTCCGTGATTGTGACTTTTGCATTTGGCACCGTTGCGCCGCTGGCGTCGGTGATGGTTCCGAGGAGTGTTCCGTTTACGGCTTGCGAGAACGCGAGCGCAGCCGACAGAACCAGGATCGCTAGCGCGATCCAAACAGGCTTCAGCTTCATGGCTAACCTCTTTCAGGCACCCGGTATGGGGCAGACTCATCCCCACGGGTTGTTTGAACTTCCGTTGGCAGCATTATATATGACTAAGGGACCAAAATCTCTCCCTTCTTCGTTGTCGCGTTTTCGGATGCTTAACGAAGGTTCATATATCCATATTTAGATCCCATTCAGAACAAGTGGGAAAAGTGATCAGGAGGACAGACGCAGGCCACTTCCGCGCGATCAGAAGCCCCGGATTGCCCATACGCCGGGTGCGGCTAGCCCAAGAGGCAGCCGGGACTTTATGGCGTGGTTTCACAAGGGTGTGAGAAAAACTCGCCGGCAATGGAGGGTCGTGAAGCCAATTCGGGCCGTCAGTGCTCCACGTCGAGTCCGAGCGTTTGTTGCATGTCTTCCAGGGCCACGCCTTTGGTTTCGGGCACCATGACTTTCACCCAGATGAGCTGAAGCACCATCATGCTGCAGAAGAAAAGGAAGATCTGGGCCGGTGCGAAAGCCGAGACCATCATGGGGAAGAGGGTCGTCAGCAAGGCGGCGAACAGCCAGTGCGTGAAACTGCCGAGGGCCTGACCCTCCGCCCGGTGCCGGTTGGGGAAGATCTCTGAGAGGAGGACCCAGATCACGGTACCCTGGCCCATGGCGTGGGCGGCGATGAAGAAGAAGATGCAGGCGGGGACGATGGAGTAGTGCTGGGTTGCGAACGCCCAGGACGTCAGGCCCAGCGAGAGGATGTAGCCGAACGAACCGATGTAGAGGAGGGTGCGCCGGCCCAGTTTGTCGATCAGGGAGAGGCCGAGGATGGTGAAGATGATATTGACGATGCCGATGCCAACCGATTGCAGCAGCGCGGCCTTTTCGGTCAGCCCGGCCATCTCGAAGATGCGGGGCGCGAAGTAGTTCACGGCGTTGATGCCAGAGAGCTGGTTGAAGAAGGCAACGAGGATCGCGAGAAGGATGGGGATGCGCAGGCGGGGCGTCCAGAAGGCCGAGGCGACGGTCTGTGATGTGTTTGCGGACGACATTTCCTCGGCATGGGCTTGCAGCTGGGCTTCGGAGAGGTCCGGTTCAATGAGGCGCAATACCTTGAGTCCGGCCGCCCTGTCGTGTTTGCGGCTGAGCAGCCAGCGGGGGCTCTCGGGGAGTCCGAGGCACATGACGGCGTAGATGACGGAGGGGAAGGCGGCGATGCCGAGCATCCAGCGCCAGGAGTTTACACCTCCGACCTGGGCTATCAATGCATTAGAGATGAAGGCGACGAGGACGCCAAAGACAATGTTGAACTGGAACATGCCCGACAGGCGGCCGCGATAAGCGGGCGGGGCGATTTCGGAGATGTAGAGCGGGGCGGCCACGGTGGAGACGCCGATGCCGATGCCGCCCAGGATGCGGGCGATGACGAACATCAGCGGTCCGGTGGCGAAGCCGCAGCCCACCGCCGAGATTACGTAGAGAATGCCGATGAAGAGGAGCGTTTTCCTGCGGCCGAATTGATCAGTCGGCCAGCCGCCCAACAGGGAGCCCAGGACGGTGCCGTAGAGGGCGGACCCCATCACGAGGCCGTGGAATCCGGGGCTGAGGCCCCACAAACGCTGAATGGTCTGTTCCGCGCCGGAGATGACAATCGTGTCGAAGCCGAAGAGAAAGCCGGCCAGTGCTGATGTGATGGCCCAAAAGAAGATGCGAGAGTTCATGGTGGAGCGGCTCCCTTGCGCGCGGCGATTCGAATCCCTGGGCGGACGACGCAATGCCCGCGGTGAGCCATCCGGCCGGGGGCCAGGAGATGACGATGCGTGAAGCTCGCGCGGTGTCCCGAGAGAACAGAGTCCATGAAAGACCCACCGATCTTACCGCAACGCTTCCTCGCGGACTGTTCCATGAACGTCTGGCCCTTCGCCGCCGGGTCAGGAGTTCAGCGAGTGTTCACGGCAGATGCAGGTGTACTGACGCTGACCGAGGTGGAGGCGTGATAGAGGTATCAGGAGCTGTTCCGCGGCGGGTGGCGGGGGGGCGGGTCCGCTGAGTCGGAGTGGGCATTGGGCTGCCCTGAACCGTAAGTGATACAGCCGCAAGGGGAGAAAAACTTGCAGGGCTATGTCGAATTCGCGGGCGCCGGTTCGACGTGAGAGTAGAGCCGAGAGGAGATTCCATGACTGGGCACGATGAAACGCATGGGCGCTACCGCGAGCTGGTTTCCAGCTTCCTGCACGAATTGAGGTTCGCGATCCGTTCGCTATCCCGGGCGAAGGGGCTGACGGCAACGGTTGTGCTGACACTCGCGCTGGGGATCGGCGCGAACGCGGCCATCTTCACCCTGGTGCGTGGCGTGTTGCTGCGGCCGCTGGTGAATCGTGGAGAGGACCGGCTGATCTACATTCAGCAGAGTGCTCGCGGCATGGGGGCGGAGGAGGTGGCGTTCTCCGTGCCGGAGATCCAGGATTTGCGCGCCGGGGTCAAGTCTCTGAGCGCGTTTGGAGAGTTCTCCACCATCGACTTCACCATGGTCGGGCTGGGCGATCCGCGGGAGGTTCGGTCCGGTGTCGTGGACGGGTCGTTTTTCGAGGTGATGGGGCTGCGTCCGGTGCTGGGCCGGTTGCTCGACAAGCATGACGACGGCCCAAACGCGGCCGGCGCCTGCGTGCTCACGCACCGGTTCTGGACGACGCAGACGAAGAGCGACCGCAACGTGCTTGGGAAGACCATCCGCCTGGGTGAGCGGACCGCGACGATTGTGGGCGTGCTTGAGCCCGCCGTTCCCTATCCGGCCGAGACGGAGATCATCGCGAATGTCGTGACCAGTCCTCATCACCTGTCAGCGACGATGGTGACCGGCCGCGTGCACCGGATGACGGAACTGTTCGGGCGCCTGGCTCCGGGGGCGACGCTGGAATCGGCGCGCGCGGAACTGCGTGCGGTCTACGGTTCGATGATCAAGCAACATTCGGAGGCGTATTCCCCAAAGGCGAATTTCCAGGTGGACGCCCGGCTGCTGAGGGATCAGATCACCTCTCCCGCTCGGAACGTGCTGCTGATCCTGCTGGGGGCATCGGTTCTGATGTTTGTGATCGCCTGTTCGAACGTGGCGAATCTGATTCTTGCCCGGACCGTGCGGCGGGAGGGTGAGCTCTGTACGCGTGCCGCCCTGGGTGCCACCACCGGCGCGTTGCGGCGGACGCTGCTGGCGGAGAGTCTTGTTCTGTGCGGCGCCGGAGCCGCCCTGGGGGTTATCAGCGCCGGTCCGATGCTGGCTGTCCTGGCTCGCTACGCTTCGCGTTTCTCGGTTCGGGCGCTCGACCTGACGGTGGATGCCAGCATGCTGTGGGTGGGTGCGCTGCTGGCGTTGGTGGCGGCTGTGGCGTTGGCGATGGTCCCGCGTCTGCCTTCAGCGGACTCGTCGCGCGGTTTCGGACCCGCCAGCGGAGGTGTCCGCATCACGGGTAGCGCCAACCGGCGGCTGCGCGCCTTTGCGGTGACCCAGATCGCGGCCTCTTTCGTGCTGCTGGCCGGGGCGGCGATGCTGACGAAGACGCTGATCTCGCTGCAATCGGCGCGGACCGGATTCGATACGGAGCGGGTGCTTACGGTAAGCGTCCCCGTGATGTCCTACGGCAAGACGCCGGAGCAGGTGCTGAGCTTCTATAAGGAGACAATCCGGCAGATCACCTCTCTTCCCAGTGTGGACGGGGTTGCCGTGGGCACTTTCATGCCATGGCGGGATGGCGGCAAATTCGGTCCTGGTTTCAGTTTCACGGCGGAAGGGCGCGTGCCGGCTCCGGGCGAAGAAGACCCGCGCGCACGGTTCCGGACGATCTCGCCGGGCTATTTCACTTCGCTGGGCGTTCCGCTGATTGCAGGGCGCGACTTCAATGAAGCCGACCGGAAGGACGGCGAGAAGGTGGTCATTGTCAGCCAAAGCCTGGCGCAACGGCTGTTCCCCAACCAGGAGGCAGTGAACCATCACATGACGTGGACCGATCCGGTGATGAAGTTCGTCGGTATCAGCACGGAGGCTCGCCGCATTATCGGGGTGACCGCCGATGTCGACGACGAGAATGTAGTGGCGGGTCCGGCCATGACTGTCTACCATCCGTTCTCCCAGGAAGACCTCTGGGCGGCGAATCTGTTTATCCATACACGGGGCAATCCGTACTCCCTCATCACGCCCGTCACGCGCATCATCCGCGAGAAGTCGTCCGAGCAACCGGTGGAACGGGCGGCCACCCTGGAGGACATCCGCACGGAGGTGCTGTCCCCAGACCGCCTGAACACGCTGGTCTTCGGAGGGTTCGCGGCCGTGGCCTTGGCCATCGCCGTGGTGGGGGTAGGTGGTGTTTTGGCGTTCTCGGTCAGCGGCCGGACGCGCGAGTTTGGAATTCGCCTGGCCATCGGATCGCAGCCGCGGCACCTGGTGTTTGGTGTTCTCAGCCAGGGTGCTGTGATTGCGGGTGTGGGGATCGCGGCGGGCGTGGTGGGCGGCTATGCGTTAGCGAGCGCAGCGGGCAGCGTTCTTCCCGGGATGAAGATGCCGGGCTTCGTACCGGTGGCGGGGTCGGCGGCGGTGCTGGTGGCGGCGGCGCTGGTGGCGTCGCTGGCTCCGGCGGCCCGGGCGGCCAGGGTGGACATCATGCAGGCTTTGCGGTCGGAGTGACGTGGCGGACATTGCGGCCAGGTGATCGCTACAGCGGCGGATTCAATCCTGTTGTGCCGACCGCTTCCTGAGTTGGTCGGGGGCGGTTGCTCTCCCTGCTTCTCGAAGGCGGCCTCGGAACGCGGTTCCTTACAATTTGGCGGGCGGAGGGCGCTGGGGCGCCTGGCTGTTTTGAGTGGAGCCGTTGGGTGAGCTATCCGATCACTGACGTTTGCGGCTCCGTTTCGGGGCGTCCCGTCTGGGTGCCTTACGGTCCGTGCTGGATACGCATTAGGGCCTGGCTCGTCGCGATCGGGGTGTGTCTCCTCTATCTCTAGTTCTTTGGTTGTGGCGCCAGTCAGGATTGCGCCTGGGCGGCGGACTTGGAGAGCAGGGCGGCGAAGTAGGGGTTCAGCATTCGGCCGGTGGGGTCCTGCTGGGCTACCCAGTCTGAGAGTTCGTGCCAACGCTGGCCGTAGGCTGCCTCCACGTGCCGGCGCTCGACGAAGGGACTCTGGTTCAAGAGGGGGATGCCGCCGCGCTGGAAGGAGAATTCGTTGAAGGCCCGCAGGAAGTTCTGCCAGGCGGGCAGGTCGACCGGAGCGTGAATCGGGTCGATGGAGAAGATTTCCTCGTCGTGGCTGTAGGAGAGGACTGAATGCGTGTCGCGGCGGATGTGGTAGGCGCCCAGCGGCATGTTGCAGCGGAAGCCGGTGACCTTATGGTGCTGATCGGCGAAGTCGAGGTAGTCGCGCAGTACCGAAAGCCAGCGGGCGCGCGGGAAGGCCCAGAAGGTGAAGGCATATTTGGCCGAGGTTTTCGTCTTGCTGTAGTCGATGGTCTTGTCGGGCGCAAGGATGGTGATGCCGCCGAAGAGGCGGAGGGTGCCGTACATGAACTCATCGAGTTGGAACAGGCCCTGTTGGAGGTTGTCGCGCGCCTCCGGGTTGTGGACGAAGGATTCGAGCAGGTGTCCGGCGTAGGCGCCGCTGTGGTTCCAGAGGCGGCGGCGGAAGGCGGCCAGGAGTCCACCGAAGATGTTCCTGTCCTCGACGCGGGTGCGCTGCTGGAAGACGGCGGTTCGGCCGACGGTCCAGCAGATGAGGCCTTCGGAGGTGTCCATGAGTTGGTCGACTTCCTCCTGGGTGAGCTCGTCGACCGGGCGGGGCAGGTAAGTGAGATGGATAGCCTCAATGGGTTTGATGCGGAAGGTGACCTCGTAGACCACTCCGGCCAAGCCATAGCTGCCGCGCAGCATGCGGAGGAGGCCGGGACTCGTTTCCTCTGAAGCTTCGGCGAGATCGCCGGTGGGGGTGACCCATTTGACGCTGGTGAGGTAGGAGTTGACCTGGCCGAACTCGATGCCGTCGAGGGCGTCCTTCGTGTGGCAGCAGGCGGCTGAACCGAGGGTCATGTTGCCGATCTCGATGTTGGTCATGAACTGGAGATCGTGCTTGCGGAGTTCCCTGGACGCGTTGATGAACTGGATGCCTGCCTGGGCGGTGATGGTGCCGGCGGCCGCGTCGATATTGAGGACGCGGTTCATGCGGGCCATGTTGATCATGGTGCCGTCGGAGGAGGCGCAGGGGGTGAGGGAGTGGTAGCTGCCCACGGCGCGGACGGGACTGGGGTAGCGGGCCGGGTCGCGCAGGATGGCCTGGATGTCGGCGACGGATTCGGGGAAGACAAGCTGGGCGGGGGAGGCGGTGATGCTGCCGTCGTAGTTGACTACTGCAGTGGGCATGGGCGCTCCTTGGGGCGGTCTAAGGTTACGAGTTAGTCAAGTATATGGGAGATGGGGGCGGGAGGGAATGGGTGGAGCGGGGGCAGGGCATCTAGGCACGCATTCGCCGGGACGGCGATGTCGTGCCGCATACGTGCATTGTGGCCCGGATGAGCACCGGTGTTGGCTCTCGGCGTGACCCGTTGCCAGGCTACTCATTATTCAGCGTCCACACCCACAATCTTTTCGTCTTCGCGCAGGAGTTCGATTCGACAATGGCCTGTGTCGTTCGGCTGACCCGTGCGCAACGGCGGCGATTCTCGTCCGCCTTTCCTCGCCTTTTGATGGCGGCGCCAAGAGTCCGGTGGACGGGCCCTCCAGCTTAGCCTGTCCGGGGGCTGTCGAAATATTCATGACCTATGACGGGTTTTGGCGCGTTTCTTCGCAATGCGCGGTGAGGGGTGAGACGGAGGGACGGCCGCGCACGAAGGAGTGCCGCTTCATCGGTGGTCCCGTTCCTGTGGATTGTTTCTGGTGCTGGCTGGTGATTGCGGCGGGTCGCGAGTTGGTTCAGGCCTCAACAGTTGCCCGTAACAAAGACGCGCTGGCGAAGGGTCGCAGTACTGCCTGAGTGGAACCTTTCGGTGGCTATCCGCTCACTCACGTTCGCGGCTCAATTTGCGGGTTGGTCCGCTTTGGCGGACTGCTGGGCCATGCGGGACTCATTTGCGTTCGCGGGTCTGTTCGTTGTGGGCCGGGATGGGCTGCCTGGTTTGCGATTCACGGTGCGACCAATGGGGCCGTGGAGTATCGCGGCGTTTCGAGATGGATCAGAGGGGGAGGTTCGAGGCAGATGCTCGCTGAACATGACCAGATTTCGCGCTTGCCGCAGCGGATGGGTGTTGCCATGAGTGCCTGGACGGAGGAGTCCGCTGAGCAGAATCCTGTAAAGCCCTGCTGGCGGCAGAGCCGACGGGCGCACACGGGCGCTACCTGGGAAGAAACCACAATTGTGCCACCGGCGAAGGGGTGGCACATGCAGTTGCAGAGCCTTGGAGGGATCATGCGGCCAACGGCCACTCGTGTTGAAGAACCGTCCCGCGAACGCGTCTCGAGCGCGTCCCGCATCATTAATGCCTGCCTGCGGGCGATTGTCCTGCTGATTTTTGCGATGGCCCTGCCCGGCGGGTTGCTGGCGCAGCAGTTTGCCCACATCGATCCACTGCATTTCACCAAAGCGTTTGGCGCGGACGACCCGCTGCCACAGGTGCTGGCGGTGGCGAGCACGACTGCCACCAATTTCGGCTTCAGTGTGGCGGCATCGACATCCTCCGGCGGGAACTGGCTGACGGCGTCGCCCTCGGGCAACTGCTGCGTCACTCCGCGCGGCGTGCGCGTCATTGTGACGACCAGTCCAGCGATGGCGGTGGGCACCTACTCGGGGCAAGTCGTCTTTACGTCCGGAGCCCTTTCGTTGACGGTACCCGTGACGCTTGTGGTCGCGCCGGTTTCGGGCACGTTTTTCGACAATACTCCGGGCCAGGTGAGTTTCTCCATGTTGCCTGGCGGACACCCGCCCTCGCAGGTCGTCCAGATCCGGAACGGCGGCGTTGGGAGTCTGAACTGGACCCTGAGCACCACCACTTCGAACGCCGGGAACTGGCTGACCGTGTCAGCGACGTCGGGCACGGCTCCCTCCCTGGTCACAGTGGGCATCAACACCGCCAACCTGCCCAACGGCGGCAGTACGGCTGGTACGTACAGCGGGCAATTGCTGTTCCAGACCGCCGGAGGGGCCAGTGTCATCAGTGTTCCTATTGCACTTACCATCTCTCCGAACGCCATGGCGCAGGTGAATGCGCTGAGTTTCACCAAGCCCTATGCGGGTAACGACCCATTGCCTCAAACCGTGACCATCTCCAGCCTGGGGGCCGCTTTCAATTTCAGTACGTCGGCGACGAGCGGTTCCAATGGTGGAACATGGCTGAGTGTCAGCCCGGCCGGGAACTGCTGCACCTCACCGCGCGCGCTGACGATCAGCGTGCAACCGCTCGTGTCCCTGGCGGCGGGGACTTACTTCGGCCAGGTTCTGGCGGACAACGGGTCGCAGATGATGGTCATTCCCGTGACCCTGACGATCGCGCCGACGAATGCTCCGTTCCTTGACAACATGGCCGGCCAGCTGAGTTTCTCGCTGCCGACCTCCGCCGCCAATCCTCCGCCGAATCAACTGGTGCAGATCCGCAATGGAGGGCCGAGTACGCTGAACTGGACGGTCACGCCGGTGACACATGATGGAGGAAACTGGCTGACGGTTTCGAACCTCAGCGGTACGGCGCCCTCCGAGATCTCCATCGGCATCGTACCCGCGAATCTACCTAACGGCACGCTGACCGGGGGTGTTTACACGGCGAACCTGTTGTTCCTGACAACGGGTAGCAGCGTGACGGTTCCAATCACAGTAGCGGTGGGCCAGGGTTTCGAGCAGGTGAACGGCCTCAGCTTCACCATGCTGCAAGCCGGTCCAAACCCGCTGCCCCAGAATGTCACCATTGCCAGCCTTGGGGCGGCTACCGGATTCAGTGTCGCTTACTCCACGGCGACCGGAGGCAGTTGGCTGTCCGTTACGCCTTCCGGGAACTGTTGCGTGACGCCGAGGGCGTTGGTGGCCACTGTGAATGCGCCGCCCACGATGCCGGCGGGCACGTACACGGCGCAAATTGTCGCCTATAGCGGCGCCACGTCCGTCACGGTGCCTGTGACGCTCACGGTCGCGGCGGCGGCCACTACCTTCTTCGATAACGTGCCCGGCCAATTGAGCTTCACCATGACTCCGGCCGGCAGCGCGCCTTCGCCGCAGGTGTTCCAGGTTCGCAACAGAGGGACAGGGACCCTGAACTGGAGCGTCACGGCGAGTACGTTCGATGGAGGCAGTTGGCTGACAGTGGCGAATACGAGCGGGACCGCGCCCTCGCTTGTCACGGTGGGAATTGTCCCGGGCAACCTGCCGAACGGAGGACTGGTGGCCGGAGTCTTCACCGGACAGCTACGCTTCGACATGGGCGGCGGCAGTACGGTGACCGTTCCGGTGAGCGTCCAGGTGGGGGCCAATGTCTTTGGCCAGCTCAGCGGAGTTCATTTCACCATGCAGCAGGGAGGTGCGAATCCGCTGCCCCAAATTGTGACCGCCACCCACACGGCCTCACCGATTGGCTTCAGTGTGGCCTCCGCGACGGGCAGCGGCGGCGCGTGGCTGACGGTCACGCCGACTGGAAACTGCTGCGCCACGCCGCGGCCGATCAAGTTGACCGTCGCCGCGCCCGTGGGCATGCCCGCCGGGACCTATACGGCCCAAGTCTCGTTCTACAGCGGCCAGACCTCACAGACTGTTCCGGTGACCCTCACGGTTTCGCCGGCCAACCAGCCGTTCTTCGACAATGTTCCGGGGCTGTTGAGCTATTCCCTGGCGACGCACGCCGGCAATCCGGCGGCGCAGACGGTACAGCTTCGCAATCGCGGGACTGGGACCTTGAACTGGACGGCCCTGACCAGCACTTTTGATGGCAACAACTGGCTGACCGTTTCAGCGGCCAGCGGCACCGCGCCTTCCAAGGTGAGTATCGGCATCGTCACCCAGAATCTGCCGAATCAGGGGCTGGTGGCGGGTGTCTTCACGGGGCAGGTGCTTTTCCTTTCGGGCGCCAGCAGCGTCACCGTGCCCATCAGCGTGGTGGTGGGCGGCAATGGATTTGCCCAGGTGAACGGGCTGCATTTCACGATGCCGCAAGGCGGGGCGAACCCGCTACCGCAGATCGTCACGACGACGAGTATCGGGGCCGCGCTCGGGTTCAGCGTGGCCGGCGCCACCGGCAATGGCGGCAACTGGATGACCGTCTCTCCGACGGGCAATTGTTGTGCCACTCCTCGAGTGCTCACCGTTTCGATCGCCGCTCCGGTGGGCCTGGCGGCGGGCACTTATACGGGAGAGGTCATCCTGGACAGCGGGACGACCGCCATGGTTGTGCCCGTGACGCTGACCGTTTCGCCGGGTAACCAGCCGTTCTTCGACAACGTGCAGGGCCAGATGTACTTCTCGGCTGCCACTGCGGGGAGCCCGGCCAGCCAGCAGTTGACGATTCGCAGGATGGGCACCGGGCCTTTGAACTGGACGGTTACTCCGATGACGTTCGACAACGGAGCCTGGCTGCAAGTTTCGGCCGGCAGCGGCACGGCGCCCTCGACCGTCACTGTCAGTATTGTTCCGGGGAACCTGCCGAATCTCGGGCTGGTCGCCGGGCAGTTTAACGGCCAACTGCTGTTTGAGAGCGGCACCAGCAGTGTGACGGTGCCGGTGGCTGTTCAATTGGGGACGAATATTTTCACCCAGATGAGCGGGCTCAACTTCACGATGCCGTTTGGAGGGGCCAACCCGCTGTCGCAGACGGCCACGGTGAACTCGAACGGTACGGCGCTTGGATTCTCCGCTTTGGGCTCGTCGGGCAACGGCGGCTCCTGGTTGTCGATTACACCGTCGGGGAACTGTTGCGCGACGCCACGGCTGATCACGTTCAACGTGGCCGGCGCTCCTGGCGGCATTGCGGTGCCGGCGGGGGTCCATACGGGCCAGGCTGTGTTCAACGGGGGGACGTCGGCCGTGACCGTGCCCGTCACGCTCACCGTGCAAAGTCCCACCTGGAGTGTAGCCAAGACCCATAGTGGGGTTTTTGCCCAGGGCCAGCAGAATGCCACCTATTCGGTAACGGTTACCAATCCGGGAGGAGGCGCGGCGACCAGTGGCACGGTGTCAGTGACGGAAGCGGTGCCGGCAGGCATGACGCTGGTTTCCATGGCGGGCAATGGCTGGACCTGCCCGGCGGGCGGAAACACCTGCACGCGGAGTAACTCGCTGGCCTCCGGAGCGAGCTACCCGGCAATCACAGTGACTGTCAACGTGTCGGGGGCCGCCCCGGCGTTGGTGACCAACCAGGTCAGCGTGACGGGCGGCGGACTCCAGGACGGACAGGCGAGCGATGCCACGCTGATCATCACCGGACCCACCCCGGTCACGGTGACGCCCGGCAGTGGAAGCGGCAACACGCAGACCTTTACCGGCCTGTTCGCGGTGGCCGACGACTATCACAACCTGGCGTGGGTCCAGATGTTGTTCGCGGTGAGCCCCGACGGCGGCGGCCAGTCGTTCTGCTTCGTGCACTACGATGTGGCAGGGAATGGCTTGTGGCTGTACGGCGACGGCGGATTCTTCGTCGGTCCCGTGACTCCGGGTACGTTGTCGAACGGACTTCAGAACTCGCTGTGCGCCCTGAATACTTCCGCTTCCACGGTGGTGGGCGCCGGCCCGACCCTAACGGTGAACGCGAACCTGGTATTCAAACAGGCGAGCGTCCGTAACATCTACATGCGCACGCTGGACCGGTCCGGTATCGACTCGGGCTGGGTGCAGCGAGGCACTTGGACATCGTTGGCCGCGACACTGGGGACCATGACCGTGGGGCCCAACTCCGGCACCGGTTCCTCGCAGACGTTCACTCTGACTTATCCGGATCCTCCGGGATTTGCGGGCAGCGCGTTCGGCTGGGTGCAGTTCCTGATCGCGGCCGCGACGGATGGCGGGGGACAGCCTTTCTGCTTCCTCCATTACGACCGCGGGGGCAACGGGTTGTGGATGTACTCCAGCGACGTGGGCTTCTTCCTCGGCCCGGTTACGCCGGGCGTGGCCTCCAATGCATTGAACAGCAGCGCATGTTCCATCAACACGGGCGGGACCACTGTCCAGAATACGAATGGGAATCTGGTGGTGACTACGCCGGTCACGATGAAGGCTCCGATGTCGGGGGCGAAGATGATGTTCCAGCGGACCTTGGATGTGCTGAACCGGGACACCGGGATGGTGCAGACAGGTACGTGGACGATCCCATAGGCGGCCGTGCACCGCACGTCCGGCATTAAGGACGGAGCGGGTGCGGGTGATTGAGACTCAACGCGGGGCCGGAAGTCCGGCCTCCGCGTTGTTTTCATTGGCGGCATCCGAATATTCCTGTTGTGGGAGCGCCTCACGGGCGGCCGGGACGTAGACTGGTGAGATGCATTGGGTTTCGATGGTCCTTGCGGTGGCGGGCGCCCTGGTACTTTCCGGCTGCTCGAAACAGGCAGGCAAGCCGGTGGAAGATGTCGGCGGCGGGCAAAACGTCACGCGGTTCCAGCTCACATCGGTGAAGGGCACGCGCAATGGGGACCGGCTCGATGTAGCGGCCTTGTATGGTGATGGCGCGGCCCAGATCGCGGTGCAACTGCATTTCCGGGTGACTCCTCCTACCACGCTGGAGTTGGGCAGTTGGAAGGGGCTGGGCAAGGAGGGGGCGGTGCATGAGCGGTCGTCAACCTTCCTGGGCGGGCAGTCAGGGCCTCCCAGTATCGGAGGCAGTTTCGACCTGCTGGGCGCGGACGGCCAGGCGTTGTTTCGTGTCCGGATCCCAGTGCAGGCTCTGGACCGGGTGTATTAGCAGGCTTTGCACGGGCCGGCGGGCCCCCCTGATCGAAAATAGCTGCCGTCAGTAGCCGGCTTGCTTGTCCACCACGTTGACCAACGGCAGGCCGGCGGCATAGCGGCGGACGTTCTCGGCGAAGAAGTCGATGAGGCGCACCTGACGATCCGGGCTCCAGCCGGAGGTGTGCGCCGTCATGACGACGTTGGGCAGGTCGAAGATGGGATGCTCGCTGGGCGGCGGTTCCTGCGGAAAGACGTCGAGGCCGGCACCCGCGATCCAGCCTTGCTTCAAGGCCTTCACCAGCGCCATGTCATCGAAGAGGCGACCCCGGGAAAGCGCCAGGAAGTAGGCGGTCTTCTTCATTGAACGGAAGACAGACTCGTTGAACATGCGCTCAGTGGTGGGGGTGAGCGGGGCAGCGGCCACCAGGACGTCGGCGCGAGGGACGAGATCAGGGAAGTAGTCGGGCGAGTGGAGCTCGTCGACGTATTCGGGCTTGGGGATCGGCCTGGCGTCGGTGGCGATGATCTTCATGTCGAAGCCGTAGTGGGCGCGGCGGGCCATGAAAGAGCCGATGCCGCCCATGCCGACGATGGCCATGGTGCGGCCGACGAGTTCCGTATGATCGGCCGATTTGGGGTTGCCGACGGGCTTCATCTGGCGTTTGGCGAACTGCGGCATGTAATGGGTGGTGATGCCGCGGGTGAGGCACAGCAGCATGCCGATGCCGGTTTCACTGATGCCGGGGGCGAAGATCCGCGCGTAATTGGTGACGACCGCCGGGTGGGTTTTGAGTTCGGGTGCCATGCCTTCCATGCCGGCGCCGCCGGATTGGACCCATTTCAGCTTTGGGGCGTAGTCGAGTTCGGCACCGGCGATTTCGCCGTAGACGACGTCGGCTTCGCGCAGGAGGGTGCGGTATTGCTGGCGGTTGCCGGCGATGACGAGTTCGATGGCGGCAGGGGTCGCGGCCTGGATCCTGCGGACCTCCTCGGGCTCGAACTTGTACATGGTGACGATTTTGATCGGGCCGCCGGCGGGCTTGGGCGCGACCTGATTCTCGGCTGCCAGGGCCGGGGCGGAGCCGGCGGCGGCGACAAACGTCCTGCGAGTGAAGTTCTTTACCGGCATGGGGTTTGTTTTAGCACATATTTTGACGGGCGGATGGTAGGATCTGGCAAATGGCTGCAATTTATGTCGATCCGGAAAAAGTCCGCGAGTTTCCGGACCCTGAGAGTTTCTACCGATGGCTGGGGAAGAACCACGAGCGGGCCGACGAGGTCTGGATCAAGATGCACAAGGTGGGGTCGGGGTTGAAGTCGATCAATGCCAAGGAGGCGATCGACGTAGTGCTGTGCTGGGGCTGGATCGACGCGGTGCGGAAGGGGTTCGACGAGAATAGCTTTCTGCAGCGCTACACACCGCGCGGGAAGAAGAGCATCTGGAGCCAGATCAATGTCGACAACGTCGCGCGGCTGGTGAAGGAAGGGCGTATGACGGAGTACGGGCTGCGGGCCGTGGAGGCGGCGAAGCAGGACGGGCGATGGGATCGCGCGTATGGGAGCGGCCAGGAGATGAAGATCCCTGACGACCTGCAGGCCGCAATAGAGGCCGAGCCACGGGCCAAGGAGATGCTGTCGCGGTTGAGCGAGCAGAATCGCTTTGCGCTGGCCTTTCGCGTGCATCACATGAAGACCGAGGCCGGCCGGCGGAGGAAGATCGCGGTGTTTGTGGAGATGCTGAAGAGAGGGGAAACGATTTATCCGCAGCGCAAGAAGTGAGGGCGGCGGAACTTAAGCGGATTTTCTGGGCGGGATGATGATGTGGCCGCCCTGTTCCCGCAGGTCCGGGGCTGCGATGCCCTGCAGGGCCAGCAGGGTCGCCAATTGGCCGCCGTGGTGGGTGTCGTGCGACAGGATCCGCCAGATCATCCACTGGCGCGAGACCACGTAGTCGAATATCACCTGAGTCTCAAAGAGGTCGTCGACGGTCCATTCCTCCAGCAGGCGGTGGATGGGTTGCCAGGACAGCGCGAGCCAATCGTTGAGCGCGGCCGGGTCATCGGAGGCTGCAGCCTCCTCGGCGACTGAACGCGTGCCGTCTTCGCCGTACTGCCATTGCGGAACGCGCGCGGCAACGGATTCGATGCCCGGGGCCTTCATCCGGTCGAGCCAGGTGATGCGGCCCATGCAGATGTGCCGGAGGAGTTCGCCCGCGGTGCGGCGGTCCGGTGCGGGCCTCCAGTTGAGCTGATCCCTGGTGAGCGGCGCGGCGGCGCGCAGCAGGCTGGTCTGGTAGCCGTCCCAGCCTTCCAGGATTCTGGAGAGCTTGTGCAAGGCAGTGAATCTCCTCTAGTCAAAGGGTTGGGACTGCTCTGCGGCGATTCTAGCAGCCCGGGTAAGGCGGGGCGGAATACTGGGGGGCCGGACACCAGCAGGAATCACCCGGCGACAGGATGGCTGACACGGCTGCTGCCCGGCATCGCGGTGTGATACATTCTGGCTGATTCCAATGATCTCCCGACTTGCCCTTCTCGCCTTCTTCTTTGTCACTCGTCCCCCTGAGCTTACCTTCGACAAATCGATGATTGACGGGGGTGCGGCGGAGCCCGCCGCGTTTGCCGATATCAATGGAGACAAGCGGCTCGATATCGTCGCGGGTGAGTTCTGGTACGAGGCGCCGAACTGGACTCCGCACCGGTTCCGGACACTGCCCTTTCTCAATAACTACGTCGACGACTTCTCTGACCTGGTGGCCGACTACGATGGCGACGGGAAGCTGGATGTCGTCAGCGTGGGCTGGTTCTCGAAGAATGTCTCATGGTGGAAGAATCCGGGAACGGCTACCGGCGAATGGAAGCGCCAGGACATCGAGACGAAGTACAACGTCGAGTTCGCGTTCCTGGTGGACGCGGACAGCGACGGCAAGGCCCTGGAAATTCTGCCGCAGTTCGGCAACGGAAATGCTCCCCTGACCTGGTATGAATTCAAGGGCGGAGCGTGGCAGGCGCACGTGGTGAGCCCGAAGAGCTACGGGCATGGGATCGGCCTGGGTGATGTGAATGGGGACAAACGGAACGATATCGTGACGCCGAAGGGGTGGTTTGAGGCTCCCGCGGATCCGCGGAATCAGCCTTGGATTTATCACGCTGACTTCGATCTCGGGGATACGGGCTTTTTGCATGTGACGGACGTGAACGGCGACGGCCGGGCGGACATCGTCACCTCGATGGCGCACAACTACGGCATCTTCTGGCTGGAGCAGGGGGGCGACGGTAAGTGGATCAAGCACCTGATCGACGACTCCTGGTCGCAGGGGCATGCCACCGTGTTGGTGGATATGAACAAGGACGGCCGCCTGGACCTGTTGACCGGGAAGCGGTATATGGCGCACAACGGCAAGGATCCGGGCGAGCGCGAACCCCTGGGCGTGTACTGGTATGAGAACTCCAAGGACGACAAGGGCGAGCCGATGTTTGTCCGGCACGTAATCGACTATTCGACGCGGACGGGCGGGGGCATGCAGATCGCAGTGGCCGATATCAACGGCGATGGCCGGCCCGATTTCGCGACAGGCGGCAAGTCCGGCCTGTTCCTCTTCAAGAGCGTGGCTCCCAGGAAGTAGGCCAACCCTCCGCCTGGGGCGTTGATCCGGGCTCGGATTCAGAGCCCGGAATCCGATATGCTATCTCTGCCGACGACCATGCGACCACTCATCCTTTGCGCTTTCCTGCTCGCGCCCGCGTTTGGCGCGGATTCCATCCGATTCCTGGCCGAGAAGAGGGTATTTGTGCTCGACGCGGGCCCCAATACCTATGTCCTCGGGCTCAATGAGCGCGGCGAGATCCAGCCTCTGTATTTCGGTCAGCGCCTGTGGCGCGACCAGGATCTGCCAGGAGCGCGGACCATGCCCGAGTGGGCTTCGTTCGACCGGACATCGACGACCACGCCACAAGAGTATCCGGGCTACGGCGCGGGTCTGTTCGTCGAGCCGGGTCTCAAAGTCACCCTGCAGAATGGCGTGCGCGACACAGTGCTCAAGTATGTGTCGCACGAGATCAAGGGGGACACGCTGGAGATCCGGGCGAAGGATCTGGGGTATGACCTGCAGGTGTCGTTGTTCTATCACGTGTATCCGCAGGGCATCGTCGAGAAGCATACGGTCATCACGAACAAGACGCCGAATGTGCTGACGCTGGAATCGGCGCAGTCCGGTACGTTGCATCTCCCGCAAGGTGAGGGCTACCGGCTGACCTATCTTTACGGCCGTTGGGCGGGTGAAACACAGATGGTGCACGAGGCCATCAACCCGGGCGTGAAAGTACTGGAGAGCCGTCGCGGCAATACGAGCCATCAGGCGAATCCGTGGTTTGCCATCGACGGTCCGGAGCCGGTGAGCGAGACGCACGGTCCGGTCTGGTTTGGAGCGTTGGGCTGGTCAGGCAACTGGCGGCTCGCGGTGGAACAGACTCCGCATCAGCAGGTGCGCGTGACGGGCGGGCTGAATACCTTCGACTTCGCGCACACGCTGAAGCCGGGCGAGTCGCTGGAGACGCCGCCGTTCTACCTGGGCTTCACCGATCAGGGTTTCGGCGAGGCTTCGCGCGCCTTCCATCGCTTCCAGCGGGAGTACATCCTGCCGGGCGGATTGACGTCAAAGGCGCGGCCGATTCTGTACAACTCATGGGAAGCGACGACATTCGATGTGAACGAGCAGGGCCAGACGGAACTGGCGAAAAAGGCAGCGTCGCTGGGTGTGGAGCGCTTCGTGATGGACGACGGCTGGTTTGGCGCGCGCAACGACGACCACGCGGGCCTGGGCGACTGGACCGTCAATCCGAAGAAGTTCCCGAATGGCCTGAAGGGACTGATCGCGAATGTAAAGTCGCTGGGGATGGACTTCGGCCTGTGGGTCGAACCGGAGATGGTGAACCCCAACAGCGACCTGTACCGCGCGCATCCCGACTGGGCGATGCACTTCCCGGACCGGCCGCGGAGCGAGGCCCGGAATCAACTGATTCTGAACATGGCCCGCGACGATGCGAAGGAGCATATCTTCACGGTGCTGGACAAGCTCGTCAGCGAGAATGAGATCGCGTTCCTCAAGTGGGACATGAACCGCAATGCGTCGGAACCCGGCTGGCCCGAGGTGGCCCCCGCCGAGCAGAAGAAGATGTGGCTGCAGTACACACGGAACGTGTACGAGATCATCGACCGGCTGCGGAAGAAGCATCCGGGGCTGGAGATCGAGTCGTGCTCCGGCGGCGGCGGGCGTATCGACCTGGGCATTCTGCGACGGGTGGACCAGGTGTGGACTTCGGACAACACGGACGCGCTGGACAGGCTGAAGATCCAGGAAGGCTACACGCAGGCCTACACGCCGAAGGCAATGATGGCCTGGGTGACCGATGTGCCGAACTTCAACGGGCGGTCGACTCCGCTCGCGTTCCGGTTCCTGGTGGCGATGCAGGGTTCACTGGGCATCGGCAACAACCTGAACCACTGGAAGGCGGAGGATTTCGCCCTGGCGAAGAAGATGGTCGCCTACTACAAGCAGGTGCGGACGACGGTGCAGACCGGGAAGCTCTACCGCCTGGCCTCGCCGCGTGATCCGTCGGGTTTCCAGTCGAGCCAGTATGTTGCCGAGGATGGGAAGCAGTCTGTGGTGTTCGCGACTCTGCATTCGCAGCAATACGGCCGGCCGGTGCCGATCCTGCACCTGCAGGGGCTCGATGAGAAGGCTGTGTACAGGGTGACAGTATTGGATGGCCGGCCCGTGGAGTTGAGCGGCGCCAGCCTGATGCATCGAGGTCTAGAGCTGCGCCTGGGGGGTGATTACGCAGCCACTTCAGTCCTGATCGAGCGGATTTAACGGCCGGTAGCTCTCTCCCTCCCGCCGGTCGTTTCTCTGACGGGGTAAGCGGCCCAGGCCGCGCCCCGTCTGGGGTTCCAGCCCCGCAGCGCGCTAATTTGGGCCTTGCCCGCGACTTCCGGCAGGAGCCGCACCATCGCCGGGGAGCCCGCCGGGGCAGGCCGTTGAGCTTCCCCGCGTATCCCGGCAGAGCCACAGTCGCGAGAGGGCTGCCGGCTCCACCGGATTCCAGTCCAGATAGGGGTTCGCGCTAGACGAGGGTGGCCGACAGCTCGATCGGCACGGCGGAGAGCGCTACGGACACAGGACAGTTCTTCTTGGCGTTATCGGCCACCTCGGCAAACTCCTCGGCCGTGAGACCAGGTACGGAAGCCGTGGTCGTGAGGACGATCTTGGCGATCTTAATGCCGGGGTTGAGCAGTTCCATGTGCACCGCGGCCACGGTGTCGATGGAAGCCGGGGGCTTGCCTGCACCGCTGAGCAGCGCGGAGAGCATCATGCTGTAGCAGCCGGCATGCGCGGCGGCGATCAGTTCCTCCGGATTGGTGCCCGGACCGTCGGCGGTCCGCGACTTCACGCTGTAGGGGGCATCCACGGCTCCACTGGCACCCTTCACGCGGCCGGAGCCTTCCATCAGGGATCCGGACCAGTGCGCCTCACCTTTGCGAATAATGGCCATTCGTGTCTCTCCTTGGGCGTGCGCGCTTCAGCTCCGCACGCCTCTGTAGAGATGCTCTACAAGAGACCGAGGCTTCGACGATCTATTCCCAGCGGAGCGCTTTCAGCGGTTCCACCCGGAAGGCGCGCAACGCGGGTCCACCGCACGCCAGGGCAGCCGACGCGGCGAGGAGCAGGCACACTGCCCCGAGGGTGAGCGGATCGTTCGGGCTGACTCCGTAGATCATGCTCTGCATGCCGCGGGCGAGGACGAGGGAGCCGGCCAGTCCCGCAGCCAGGCCGAGGCCGACGAGGACGAAGCCGCGGCCATACACCATGCGGAAGATATCGGAGCCGTTGGCGCCCAGCGCCTTCCTGACGCCGAACTCCTGCGTGCGTTGCGAGACCAGGTGTGCCATGACGCCGAAGACGCCGATGCCGGCCAGCAGGGTGGCTGCCACGGCAAAGACTCCGAAGAGATACATGTTGAAGCGGCGAGAGTTCAATTGGCTGGAGACACGCTGCTCCATCGTGAGCAGGTTGGCCACGGCGATCTCGCTATCCAGGCGCCGCATGGAGGTTCGCAGCATGTTCGCCGCCTGTGAGGGGTCTTCGCTGGTGGATACCGCCACGGCGTAGTTGCGCATGGGTCCTGCTCCGACCGCCTGCCGCCACCAGCTGTATGCCTGGGCGTCGGGTTCCTGGTCGAGACCGCGCACCTTCACGTCGCCGACCACACCGATGACTTTCATCCATTTTTCATCGGAGGCCGGAGTGCCCCATTTCAAGCGCTTGCCAACCGGCGATCCGCCCGGCAGGAATCGGCGGGCGAAGCTCTCGCTGACGATGACAGCGCCTTCCGTGTCCGGGCGATCCTCGAGCCCGAAGTAGCGGCCCTGCTTCAAGGGGATCCCCAGCGCCTGGAAATAGGCTCCAGCGACCAGGAAGTGGGTGCAGACGGGTTCACGGCCTGGTGTCAGGCTCTGCTCGCCCTCGACGGCAAAGATGCGGCGCCAGGTGCCTTCGAGGGGCAGGTTGCTGGAGAGTCCGACGTTGCGTACCCCGGGTTGAGTGGAGAGATCCTCCATCAGCCGCCGCTGAAACGATTCGACATCGGACGGTTTCGCATACCGGACGCCGGGCAGGGCCAGAGACGCGGTGATGATATGGTCGCTGCGGAAGCCGGGATTGGAGCCCTTCAGGGTGAAGAAGGTCCGCATGAGAAGGCCCGCGCCGACGAGCAGGATCATGGCCAGCGCGACCTGGGCGACCGCGAACCAGTTGCCGAGGCGGGAGCGGCCGCGGGAGCCCATGCTGCCGGAGCTGCCGGCCCGCAGCGAGACCATCAGGTCCGTATGGCTGGATGCCATGGCCGGGGCGAGCCCAAAGGCGAGCGTGGCGATGAGCGAGACACCGAGCGTGAACAGCAGGACCATGGGGTCCATGTTGATTTCGGCTTTGCGCGGCAGGTCTGCCGGCGCCAGGCTCACCAGCGCTTCCAGGCCGAACTGGGCGGCCAGCAGGCCCGCGATGCCACCGCCTACCCCCAGCACGAGGCTCTCTGACAGGAACTGACTCATGACGCGGCCGCGTGTTGCTCCCAGCGACTGGCGCACCGCGACTTCGCGCTGGCGGCCCAGGCTCCGGATCAGCATCAGGTTCGAGATGTTCGCGCAGCCCACCAGCAGCAGCAGCGCGACAGCGCCCATCAGTACGCCCAACAGCGGTTTGGTGCGGCCGATAATCTCCTCTGTCAGGGGGGTGACAGCGGCCATAAGTTTGATCCCCTTGGCCAAGTCCTGGGGATAGGTCTGCCGGATCTGCTCGGCCACGCGGTCTGAATCCTGCCGCGCCTGTTCAATGGTCACCCCCGGCTTCAAGCGGGCGATTACGCTGTAGTCGAAGTTGTCGCCGATACGGGAGAGGTCCTCCGCGCTCCAAGACATGGGTAGCCAGAGGTCGGCGGGTCCGCTGCCGCTGAGCGTCTGCTCGGGAAACTGGAAGCCCTTGGGCATCACGCCCGCCACGGTGTAGGTTTCGCGGTCGAGCCTTACGGTTTTGCCGACGATGGCCGGATCGCCGCCGAACTGGCGCTGCCAGAGCGCATTGCTGAGGATGAGGGTCCTGACGCGCCGCAGGTCGTCGTCCTTCGAGATGTTATGGCCGAGCGCCGGAGACACACCGAGCATGGGGAACAGGCTCCAGGTGATGCGTGTGCTCTTCACCCGGACGGGCTCACCGCCGCCGGCCAGGTCGCCCGTTTGTGTGCCGAAGGCGCCCACTTGCTGGAAGGCATTGGTATGACGTTCAAACTCACCCACGTCCGGAGCGGAGAACGGGATCGGCGCCTGAATCAGCGCCGGAATCCGGGTCTGGACCAGGCAGAGCTGCCCGGGCTGGGCGAAGGGGAGCGGCCGCAGCCAGACGGCATTCACCACGCTGAAGATGGTCGTGTTCAGGGCGATGCCCAATCCGAGGGTGGCTATGACGGCAAAGGCGAAGCCCGGCGTCTTCCGCAAGTTCCGGACGGCGATGCGCAGATCGTTCCACATGCTCGTTACCGGTGATCAGCCTGAGGGCCATCCCGAGGACAATTTGGAATCAATGGCTTAGCCGTAGATGAGACGTGCCGTGGTGTCCGGATTCGGGACGGCCGTGTCTTGCCGCGGACTCAACCCAGCCAGGTTTGGCGGACGACCTGCATGCCGGCCCGCTGTTTCTCCCTGGCGAATTCGACGGCCGTCTTCACCTTGCGCCGGGCTGCTTCGGGTCGGCCGGTGAGGGTCAGTAGACGTTCCGCAATGGCCGCACCCGTGGCCTGCTCGACATCGAAATACCAATCGCCCAGGCCGATGTCTTTCCACATCTGGCCTTTGATCCCATCTTCGGGCTGGTGAATGTACATGCAGGGTGTACCCTGCGCCGCCGCGATGATGGGGGAGTGGCACTCGCTGCTGACCACGGCAGCCGCGTGGCGATAGATGGAGGCGGCCTCGTCGGGCAGCCAGAACGTCTTGCGGCGTACGATGTTCGCCTTTACATCCGCCGGCAGCGGGTCGTAGAGCAACGGATCGATGATGTCGATCTCGTACGTCATTTCCGGACAGAGCAGTGCCTTGCCGCCGGTTTTGCGGACATAGGCGATGATGGCCTCGCGCAGTTTCGCGTGGTCCTCTTCCTTGTGGCGGTCGTTGATGCCGGTGCGGCGCTGGATCTCGGCTTCGGTGTAGTTGGTTTTGCGGATGAGGTGGTAGGGCGTCAGGCGCAGGCGCGGAATGACGGCGATGAACCGTCCGGGTTCCAGGCCGTTGGTTTTCACGAAGGCGTCGCCTGCCGGGTCGTTGCGCAGGTCGAAGCTGAAGGTTCCGTCCGGCGCAAAGCCCATCGTTTTTGCGGAAACACCCGATGACTTGAGGTTCTCGAGCGACTTGGTCTCGCGCGTGAAGACGAAGGCTGCGCCATCGAGCAGCGCCTTGAGCTTTGGATCCATGGCCGTGCTGGCGGCCTCGCTGGAGAGAGTCACGGTCACGCCGAAGCAGCCGTACGGCCCCCGGGTCGTCGAATGCCACGCATGCATGTGGTTCTGCGCGGAGACGCCGGCCGCGGAGCCATGGATGAAGAGGGAGGTAGCGGCGAAGGCCTCCTTCAGCTCCGGTGTATCGGGTTCACCGTTTTCGCCGATACCACCCTTGGCGATCTTCAGTTTCGGGAAGGCGCGGCGCAGCATCGGCTCGACGCTGCGATCGATGGAACTGGGCCAAAGGTAGACCGTGGCCTCGGGTAGATGCTGGTCCAGCAGCCTCAACACACCGGGCGTATGGGTGATGTCGCCAATGTTGACGGTCTGCCAGCTGGAACGCAGAATAATCGCTTTGGCAGGAGCGGCGAACGCCGACGATGCCAGGGCTGCACAGAAGAGGCGACGTCTCGTGAGCATGCCTTACCAGCATGGCACGGGTCCAACTTCCGCATCCAGCGGGTGGATGGCAACCCGCCGCAGTGATGCTGACTGCGGCGGCAAGCAGATTCAAATTGACGTGAGAATTTGCGGCTGAGATCCCGGCGTCGGACTAGCGGTACTGCCCGGCTATTTCGACTTCGTCTTCGCCCTCAGGGTCGTAGTGGGTTAAAAACGTCTGCGAAATGTGGTCGTGCCAAGTGAGCGATTCGCGATCGGCCAGGGACCATAGAACACCCATGCCGACGCTGGCCAGGCTGATCCACCCGGAGAACATGCGTACAAAGCGCTGTGTGACCGTGGGCCGGTGTCCGTCGAAGCTGACCACCTGCAGGTGCGCGCCCTGCAGACCCAGGGTCACCTGGCCGAACATGCAGAAGAGCAGTTTGTAGACGCCGGCGATGAGGATAGTGGCGAATCCGTAGCAGAAATAGAAGGCGGTGCCGGTGGGAATCATGCCCAGCGACAGGCGCACGGTAAGCAGGAACAAACCCATCATGCCGAGCACCAGGCCGGCATCGAAGAGGGCTGCCATGCCCCGCAGGGAGACGGGCGCCACCGGATAATCGGTGCGGCGATTCATCTCGCGGCTGAACGGCTTGCTGGGCGGAGCGGGCGATTCGAAGTCGAATGCCGTCTGGCCCGCCGACTGTTTCCTGGCCACAGTCCTCTGTGTGGTGCCGGTGCGCTGGCGCGGGGCCGCCGGTTGACCGGCGGAGTAATCTTCCAGGCCAACAACCTTACGCGGTTCACGGTACGGGAAAAGAGGCGGTTGTACGGGCCGGCCACCGGTCCGGGCTACGGTTGGATTGGAATGGACTGTCGTCAGCCGCTGCGGCGCTTCGGCCGGCACTGTCTCGGGATAGTACTCGAGCTCTGGTGCGGCCGCACCGTCAACAATGGGATAGTATCCGTTTCCTTCGTCCATGCGCCGCTGGCACTTGGCGCAACGCATTTGATGGGAATGGTTCTCGGCTCCGCAGTATCTGCAACGCACGTGCACGTCCTCCGCCGCCTGCAATCAGGACGGTTCGTTATTGGCTTCAGCTTCCCGAGTCGTCCGGAGATCCCGTCTTGCGGGTCCCCTTTTTGCCATGCTAGGGTTGAGCCTTGAGCCTCTTGTATTTGCGCCGCAGGCGGTTCGAGGCACGCGCCCGACGGTACTGTCTTTTCTTAAGTAACATAAGTACCTTAGTTTGTCACTATATTTCGACACTCCTGATCAAGTTGTACTGGAACATCATTCCTATGCGTCCATTGAGGGAAATGGCTTCCCTCCCTAAATTGGTGCTCGCGGGAGCGGCTTTCTCTCTGCTGTCCAGCTTGGGTTGGGGGCAGGTTTACCGGTCGCCCATTCTCGGTCCAGGACCCGGCTCGCAGCAAGCCGCCCCGCCCGCCAAGGTCGAGATCCCAAAGTTGCCTCGCAAGGATCCTCCTCCCCCTGGCATCGTCGTGATGCGCGGCATCCGTCAGGAGAAGGAAGGGGAAGTCACCCATCTGCGTGAAAACGCTGAGGTGGAGTCGAGCGACTACCTGCTGGTGGCGGACGAGATCGACTACAACGAGGACCTGGGCATCGCTGAGGCGCGCGGCCACGTCCACTTCACGAACTTCCTCAGCGGCGAGCAGTTGTGGGCCGATCGCATCGACTTCAGCTTCAAGGAAAGCTCTGGGACGTTCTATAAGGTCCACGGCTCGGCGTACGGCAAGATCGACCAGCGTCCAGGCATCCTGACCACCGGGAATCCCTTTTTATTTGAAGGTGATTGGGCGGAAAAGTTCAAGGATCGCTATGTCCTTCACGACGCCCTCATCACGAATTGCGAGATGCCGAATGCCTGGTGGACTCTGCGGGCGCCGACCATCGACCTGATCCCCAACGAACGTGCCTTGGCCTACAAGAGTTGGCTGCGCCTGAAGCAGATCCCGCTGCTCTACGCGCCCGTCTTCTATAAGGATCTTTCCAGCAATGCCCGGCGCAGCGGTTTCCTGACGCCCAACGTCGGCAACAGCAACCGGCGCGGGCTGATGTTCGGGTTAGGGTACTTCTGGGCGATCAACCGCAGCTACGACCTCACCTACCGCCCACAGTACTTCACCCAGCGGGGCTTGGCCAATACGGTCGACTTCCGCGGTAAGCCGACAGAGAATTCCGATTTCAATGCATACGTTTACGGTGTAAGAGATCGCGGGCTGCTGCAGGATGATGGGACCCGCGTGAAGCAGGGTGGCTACATCATCTCGGTGACCGGCAAGGCTCTCCTCCCGAACGGTTTCTACGCCCGTGGCGTTTTCAACTACTTGAGTAGCCTGACATTCCGGCAGGCCTTCACAGAGAGCTTTAACGAGGCGGTCGTATCTGAAGTAAATAGTGTTGGTTTTGTCAAGAAGGACTGGTCGACCTACCACTTGAATCTGGTCTTCACGCGCCAGCAGAACTTCCAGAGCCTAGCGCCTGGTGACACCATTCTGGTGCAGAAGTTGCCCCAGTTGGAGTTCGACAGCCGGGAGAAGCAGATCAATACGAAGGTGCTGCCCCTCTGGATCTCCTGGGACACCAGCGCGGGACTGGTACGGCGCACGCAGCCTCTGTTCCAAACCAGGCAGTCAGTGCAGCGGTTCGATGCGCAGCCGCGCATCATGACGGCCCTGCATTGGAAAGACATCCACCTGATCCCAGCCTTCTCGATCCGCGAGACCTACTACGGAGCTTCCTTTCGAACCGCAGCCGAGCAGCAGAGTGGCAAGGAGGTGACGGGCAATGACCTCAACCGCTTTACGCGGGAGTTTTCGGCGGACCTGATCCTGCCCACGCTCGAGCGGGTCTTTGATGCGCCTAAGTGGATCGGCTCCAAGGTGAAACACTCGATTGAGCCTCGGGCTTCATTCCGCACCGTCTCCGGTGTGAAGGACTTCAACCGCATCATCCGATTTGATGAAATGGATCTGCTGGCCAATACGACAGAGGTTGAGGTTTCACTGGCTAACCGGTTGTGGGCAAAGACGAAATCCGGCGAGGTGCTGGACTTCTTCAGTTGGGAACTGCGGCAGAAGCGGTATCTGGACCCGGACTTTGGCGGCGCGTTGATTCCCGGCCAGCGGAACGTCTTCCTTACCTCAACGGACCTGACCCCCTACGCGTTTCTGGACCAGATCCGCCATTACTCGCCGATCGTCTCGTCGATGCGCATTCAACCGCGTCCTGGCTTCAGCGTGGAGTGGCGCGACGACTACGATCCCTTGCGCGGCAAGATCACCAACAGCAGCATTACCGCCGACGCCCGCGTCGACAACTACTTCGTGTCGCTGGGACACAACAAGGTTTCCTGCGTGCCGCTGGTTGCGGTGGATCCCAGTCAGCGGGATCAGTTCTGCGCGGATGCTCCCTCGGGTCAACTGCTCTCTCCACCGTCGAATCAGCTGCGAGGCATGATCGGCTTGGGCCAGGAGAACCGCAGAGGCTGGAATGCCGGCTTCCTGGCGATCTACGATTACAAGACTGCCACGATGCAGTACGCGAATACGCAACTCACGTACAACACGAGCTGTTGCGCGTTTAGTGGTCAATTCAGGCGGTTTAACATCGGCTCGCGAAACGAGAATCAGTTCCGTGTGGCCTTTGTGATCGCAAACATCGGCAGCTTCGGCACGCTCAAACGGCAGGAGCGGCTTTTCTAGCAGGCCGGCGGCACCGAGAGCATAGCTGTGGACCGCTTGAGTTTCCTGGCCCTGGGTAGAAGTCGCTATTTTGCAGTGGATTGCCTCCGAAGATCTAAGCTAATTGTTGAGGCATATCGCTGCTCACCTCGGAAACGGTGTCCCACCCTCCGGCCCATACCAGTCATACTCGACGACCTTGCCCTGAATACGCCAGCGACCGGGTGTCGTCGTTTCCATCCAGTCGAGCGGCTCAGCGAGGGGCTGCTTCCGGGCCGCCGATGCGAGCGCCGCTTTGACGGCAATCTTTACTTCCGGGGTGAGAGTTCGGGGATCGGCTGAGACGAACAGGGGCGTTCCGCTGCGGGCGACCAGGTCGAGCCAGCGGGCCGTCAGAGCCCAAGGTACCTCCGGAGTGATGGGCACGCAGTCGGCATCGGCGCCGAAGAAAGTGTCCTGCTGCGTCGCCCGGAACGCGAGGGTATTCACGCCCATGCGGCGGGTGCGGTGGAAGTCGCGGCCGCTGGTGTCGTCGCCGATCCGCTGAATTTCGAACAACCCGGCGCCCAAGTGTCCAAACGTATTGCAGCCGATCAACAGGGCACTGCCGGCCGCCTCGCGAAGCGACCGGTAGAAGGCGAGCACCACTTCGGCGTTTGTCCTGCTGCGATCGGCGAAATGCCACCCGGCGTCGGTCAGCTCGGCGCCCATGGCGAAACCCCAGCGTCCGGTGAGATCGTAGCTGCTGTAGTCGTGTTTGATCAACTCGTACCCCCAGGAGGCGACACGGCGCGTATCCTGCCGGATGAGCTCCGCCATTTCAGGGACCGTGGGGTCGATCGTGAAGCCGTGTCCTTTGCTGGATCCTCGAAGGCGGGCGTTTTCCGGGATGGCCTCAGTGGTGTAGAGAGGCCGGGTCCAGATGCCGGGCCGCACCCCGAGATTCTTCATGTCCGCGGCCAGTTTCGCCATGTCGGGGAATCCGGCGTTCCCGCGCTCCCAGGGGCCGGCGGTATTCGTCGGCTGCCAGCCGTCATCGATGACCATGAACGGCCGGTTGCCGCCGGACGGCGAGAGCTCCTTCAGGATTTCAGAATCGCGCAGGATGGCGGCGGCAGAGCAATTCTGCCCGTAAGCGTAATACCAGTTGTTCGCACCATAGGTGGGGGCTGGCGCCAGACGCGGCTTCGGACAGAGCACCCGGCAGAACTGGCGGGCCGCTTCGAACGCCGATTGGCCGGAGGTGCCCTTGCGGAGCCGGACGACAGCGGCTTCCAGGATCCGTTGGCCGAGTTGGACCGCGCCGCCGCCATTCCGCACGTCCAGCCAAAGCGAAATCCCCTCAGGATCGGCCTGCCAGAATGCGAAGGTGTTGCCGCCAGTAGCCACTCCATAACCGTGAGTGGCCCGCCCGTCGAAGGCCAGGAAGTACCACGGCAGGATGCGTTCGCCCAGCAGACCGCGCCATTCCAGGTCGCCGTAACTGCGCTCCCATTGTTCGTTGAGCACCCGCCAGGTGACGGGGACGCGGGCACGCCAGCGAAGGTGGACCCGCAGGAGGGGTGCTCGCGGCGCTTCGATGCAGATCGGGATCTCGCCGCCGTGAGGCTCGGCTTCGACGGAAATATCCCGCCCGGACCAGCGGGGGCCGGTTTTTGTCAGCGGTGCGAACTCCTTCTCCAACTGCGCGGTAATGCTGTCGGGTGGGCGGAGGATGTCGACGAAGCCTGGGGCGGCCGAGGCGGTCTGGCCGGTGGCGGAGGCCATAGGGACGGCAGCGGCAGTTCCTAGCAGCGAGCGGCGGGTCAAGTCGGATTTTGGCATCGGTTCGGTCTCCTGTCCTGCGGAATCATCGCCGGGCGCCTGCCGAGCGATACACAGTGACGGGGCGGGGCTGGGCGAGGGCCGTCAGGAGAGTGCGGATGGCGGGCCGCGCCGGCATCCTGACTTCCACATCGTACAGGCCGGGCTGGGTGCAAGGGAAGACGGGCCGGCGAAGCGGGGCGCGGCTTTGAATCCCGATTTGCCCGACGGCCCTTCGGGCCCCGGTGCGCTTCCGCCCGGCCGGGTGGGGTTGGGCGGCATCTTGACCACCTGCGCCTTACGGTCTCCCCGGTATGGCTTCTTGGGCCCGTCATGTGAAAATGTGCATTGGCCGGCCACGTCCCCCGGGCATCCATCTCAAAAAGGCATTTCCCATGATCACCAGGCAGTCCGCCGCACCGGCGCGAACCATTTCCAGCGAAGAAGCAGCAGCGCTCGTCCGCTCCGGCATGTGGCTCGACTACGGCGTGGGCATCTGCCAACCTGACGTCTTCGACCATGCCTTGGCCGCCCGACGCCACGACCTGGAGAACGTCAAAATACGCTCCTGCCTCACGATGCGCCCCCGCGCCGTCCTGGAGACCGATCCCGAGGGCCGCCACTTCCACTCCTTCAGCTGGCATTTTTCTGCCTACGACCGCCACCAGCACGACCGGGGACGCTGCCACTATACGCCCCAGCATGTGGGCGAAGCCCCCGACTACTACCGCCGCTTCCTCGCCCCGATTGATATCGTCATCCTGAAGACCTGCCCGATCGACCAGGACGGCTACTTCAATTTCAGTGCCTCCAACATGTGGCACCGGGCGGCGATCGAAAGCGCCCGGCTGGTCATCGTCGAAGTGAGCCCCACTCTGCCCTACGCCTGCGGCCACCAAAACGGCGTGCACGTCTCCGAAGTCGACTACATCGTCGAAGGCGACCTCCAGCCGACGCCGGAACTGGTCAACCCCCAACCCAGCGAAATCGATCGCGCCGTGGCGCACAGGATCGCCGCCGAGATCGAAGACGGCTCCTGCCTCCAAATCGGCATCGGGGGGATGCCGAACGCCGTCTGCTCGCTCCTCCAGGAAAGCGGTGTCCGTGACCTCGGCGTGCACACCGAAATGCTCACCGACGGCATTGTCGATCTCTATCGCGCCGGCCTGATCACGGGCGCCCGCAAAACCCTGGATCCCGGCAAAATCGTCTACAGCTTTGCCCTCGGCTCCGCCGCTTTGTACAAAGCCATCGACCACAACCCGGACCTCGTCTGCCATCCTGTCGACTACACCAACCCGCCGCGCCAGATCATGCGCAACTCCCGGGCCGTCGCCATCAACAACACCACCCAGATCGACCTGCAAGGTCAGGCCGCCTCGGAATCGGATGGCCACCGCCACATCAGCGGCACCGGGGGGCAACTCCAATTTGTGCACGGAGCCTACGCCTCCCCGGAAGGTAAATCCTTCATCTGCCTGGCCTCCACGTATGAACAGCACGGCCAGCATCGCAGCCGCATCGTCCTCGACCTCACCCCCGGCAACATCGTCACCACGCCCCGCACCGACATGATGTACGTTGCCACCGAATTCGGCCTGGTGAACCTGAAAGGCAAGTCCGTCGCAGAACGGGCCAAAGCCCTGATCGGCCTCGCCCACCCGGACTTTCGCGAGGACCTGGAGCGCCAGGCCTACGAGAACAGACTGATCCCCCGCGGAGTCTCGTTCTAACCCGGATTTCTTCCGGTACCAATGGCAAGCAGCCGTCTTCCCGGCCTGACGGCTTGATTGTTGATTGAATAGTTAGTTTAGGATCTTCTTATTCTCTGCCTTCAAATTGGTCTATCGAGCGGGGAGCTTGACGCCGATACGACCAATGAGTGACAAGGTCGCCTCCCATGTGGAGGCAGTCCTTCGCCGGTCGGGTTGTCCCCGACTCCAGGTGGAAAGCGTTTGTATGTTTCAAGAAGTTCACGTCGCGCGGCAGGCAATTTACGACCGGGATAATAGACCCGTTGCATACGAACTGCTGTTTCGTGCGCTACCGGACGCCACGTGTTCTCTCCGGAACGATGAACTGGCCAGTTGGCAGGTCCTTTCGGCTGGCTTCCTCGATATTGGGTTGGACTCCCTGCTCAACGGCCGGCGCGCTCTGGTGAATGTACCGCGCAACATGCTTCTGGATGAGAGGATCTACTCCCTGCCTGCTGACGTGATCGGCCTTGAGATTCTGGAGGATGTGGTGCCGGATGGCGAGGTGCTGGACATGTGCCGGGCCCTGCGCGCCCGGGGTTACCTCCTTGTTCTCGACGACTATATCGGGCAGGCGTTCTCTGAGCCGTTGCTGGACGTGATCGATTGGGTGAAGGTCGATCTTCGGGCCCTGGAGAACGGCGATTCCGCGAAGCTGGCCCGAGCGCTCAAGCGTCGAAACTTGCGGTTGCTGGCGGAGAAGGTGGAAACGGAGGAAGAGCGGGATATGGCTCTGGCCGCCGGGTACGACTACTTTCAAGGCTACTTCCTGCATCGTCCCAAGGTAGTTGGCGGACGCTCCCTCACGTCCAACCTGCAAGCCAAGCTAAAGCTCCTCCAGTTACTGGGTTCCAGCGATTTCAGTCTGAACAAGGTCAGAGCCATCATCGAAAGCGACGTCGGGCTTTGCTATCGCCTGATTCAGTACTCCAATTCGGTCCGGTTTGGCGCCCGCCATGCGATTACTGGGCTGCGGCAATGCCTGATGAGGCTGGGCGAGGACGAGACCCGGCGCTGGATCACCATCGCCCTGCTGCCAACGCTGGCTCCGGGCGGCAGTTCCGAAGTCACTGAGTCCGCGCTGACACGGGCCCGCATGTGTGAACTGCTGACAAAAGATGCCGGTCCACTCATTTTTCCAGCGCAAGCGTTCATGGCCGGGATGTTCACGCTCATGGATGCGGTGCTGCGCTTGCCGAAGCCGGAGGTGGTGGAGCAACTGGGCTTGAGCAAGGAACTGTCGGACGCCCTCCTGCACCGCGGCGAAAGCGCGCTGGGCACGTTGCTCCAACTTGTCGAGGCCTATGAATCTTGCCTCCCGGAGGAACTGCAGCCCCTCTGCGAGCAACTGGGGGTCACTCTAGAGGCCGCCAGCGACGCGTATATTCAAGCGCTGCAGTGGACGGCGGAGGTCACAGGAGTGCAGGAACCGGCACTCCAGAGATAGCGCCTCAAACCGGGCGGCAGGCACTCGACGCGCGAATCAAGCCTTGCCGGTAGCAGTGCGACGGGTCCCCCGCGCAGGCCGTTGCATACAGTCGCCTCAGGTATATTTTCTCGCCCCCGCCGGATCAACTGAGCGCGTTTCCAGCAGCTGGATTCGTCTGCAGCTTCCAGCCTCACAGCCTCCCTCGCAATCTGTGATTTTGCAACCTGCCGGCCGGACGCGGCCCGCACACAGCAGAATCAAGCATCGCCGTCGCCTGCATTCCGCTTTGATTGCCGATTCGACTATTTCTGGTTTCCGCAATGCCGCGGAAACAATTTTGAATTCGAAGCTTGTAATCGAGTTCGCCGCCGCTCGACGTAGTAGTGTGAATGGGAAGGGTAGAACTTGCAGGGATCTCCACTTAGTCACAAAGCCGCACTGCGGATGGCTCTCTTCGGGCTTCTTGTTTTCTCGATTTTCCGGATATCGTTCCGGCCGCAACCGGCTCAGGAACCTGGATCGGCTCCTGCAAAGATCGCAAGTCGTGCCAGGCCGGCGGCCAAAGGCCGAGAGGAAATGCGTCCCTCGGACCACGGAGATTCGCGTCTGCCAACTGCGCGGCAGGAGGTGGGCCGGCAGCGGCGCAGCGCAAGGACTGTGACGGTCCCGCCGGTGCAGTCTCGAAATACGCAGGTGCGTCGAGGTTTGCCGCTCCCCGTGATGTTCGAGCGGAATCAAGGCCAGGCCGCGCAGGATGTGCGCTTCCTCACCCGTTCGCATGGCAGGACGATCCTCTTCCAGGATCAGCAGATCAGCATGGTCGGCGCCCACAGCCGGGTCTCGCTCGTATTCGAGGGTTCGGTGACCGGCCCGCGGATTTCGGGTGAAACGGCCCTGGTGACGAAGCTGAATTATCTGCCGACGCCCGATCCTAAATCCTGGGTATCCGGAGTAGAGAATTTTGCTGCTGTCCGGTATCACGAAGTGTATCCGGGCATCGATGTGCTTGTGCACGCCACCCGGGGGGAACTCGAGTATGACCTCGTTGCGCGGCCTGGCGCTGACCTGGGTGCGGTTTCGATTCGCTTCGATGGGACGGACCAGGCCGTGATCAATAAGGACGGCGACATCGAAGTCGAGACGGCGGATGGGGCGATCCACCAGCGGCTGCCGGAGGCCTATCAGGAATCGGCCGGTGCGGGCCGGACGAAGGTGGAGGCCCGCTATTTTCGGAAACCAGACGGTGCTTTCCGGTTTGAGCTCGGCGATTACGACCGGGCGCAGGAACTCGTTGTCGATCCGGTGATCGGCTTCAGCACTTTCATCGGCCGCTCCGAGTTCCAGCTCGGAGACCTGAACTTCGCCCAGAATCCCGGCAATTGGCAGTTCACCACTGTGCAGTCGAAAGAGTTCAACCCGATGGTGGTCGACTCACAAGGGTATTCGTACATGGCTGGAACCATCGCGACACCGGAGTTGGCCTGGCCCATTCAGCGAATCGGCAATACCTCTGGCAGCGGGCTTGTCTGCAAAATCAACCCGACTGGCGACACCGTTGTGTTTTGCACAATCGCCTGGGCGGACGTGCAGGCCCTTAGTCTGGACGGGGGCGGGAACATCTATGTCGGCGGAACAGGATACATCGCCAAACTGCCGCCGCAGGGTGACAGGATGCTCTGGAGCTTCGCGACCGGCAGCATGAATCCGCTCAGCAGCATTGCCGTGGACCAGACCGGAGCGGTGGTGGCCGTCGAAGGCAACATGCAGTCGCAAGTATTCAAGGTAAAGCCGGACGGGAGCGGGCTGGTGTACTCCACGGCCATCGGCACTCAGGCGCAGGACGTAGCGCTTGCAGCGGCAGTCGATGCGCAAGGGAACGCCTATGTCACGGGCGGTGCGGTCACTGCGGGTTTTCCACGGACCGCCGGCACGCCTCCGGGTTTCTCTACCGGTACTCACATATATGTCGCGAAGTTGAATCCGCAAGGGCAACTGGTCTATTCGATCGTTGTGCCCCAGTCCGTGGCGAACCTCCCCATGTTCGGCACCGCCTACTCCGTAGGGCAGTCGATTGCGGTGGACAGCCAGGGCGCGGCCTATGTTGTGGGCCGAACCAGCGCGGTGGACCTGCCGGCCAGTAGCGGAGCGGCTCAACCGGCGCATGGCGGAGCGCTGATGGACGGATTCGCCCTGAAGGTCAACCCCGCCGGCACGGCGTTGGACTACCTCACCTACCTGGGCGGTTACGGGATGGACGAGGCGCTGGGTGTCACGCTGGATGTGAGCGGGAACGCTTACCTTACCGGACGAAGCCAAGGCCAGGGGTTTCCCACCAGCGACAGCACGGGCTCGCCCCTGCTGACGGTTGGCTCCTCGTCGGCATTCTTTCTTCAGCAGAGCGGCCTATACCGCAGGTCGAACGACGGCTGGAGTGAACGAATCCGGTCGCTTGCGATGAACCCGCTCAATCCTCTCGTCATTTACGCAAGCTCGGGCTTCCAAGGGCAGTTGATGAAGAGCACGAACGGTGGGCTGAATTGGGCGTACCTGCCCAGTCCGGCCAGCGTCGAGATCGAGCGGATACTGCTGGATCCAGTCAATCCGGCCATCCTATGGGCAGGTTCGACAAACCACTTCTGGCGTAGCACCGATGCGGGCGCGTCGTGGACGCCGGTATCCATACCGCTCACGAACCTCAACGGAATGAAGGCGGATCCCAAGAATCAGTCGATCCGCTATGCGTTCGGATACTCCGCCTCTCAACCCGCCGTTGTCCGCAGCACGGATTCTGGCTCAACGTGGCAGAGCTTGGGCAGCCTGAACGTCAACTACTCCTGTTACTGGCCCTATTGCGCTGTCTCCGACCTGTTGATCGATCCTTCCAACTCCTCCATGCTTTACGCCGCCGCTGATTCGGGTGTGTATGCGTCCCCGAACGGAGGCGTGTCCTGGGGTTCGCCGAACCAGATGCCTTATGCGCAAATGGTGGACGTAAAATTCGACCCGACGAATTCCCAGGTGGTCTGGGGCGCCGGCTATGGCGGCATTCAGAAGAGCACCGACCGGGGCCTGAGTTGGACCTATGTCTACTCCGATTACTCAGAGAGCGCGCTGGCGGTCATCCCTCATCCGTTGGGTGGCTCTGTTTATGCCATCACGGGACAACACTATAACAACGTCATCGAATCCAAGGATGGGGGCACGACCTGGGCGGCTGCAACCGTGCCCGGTCCCATCTTCGCGGGCGCTGCTGATCCGTCGGCGCCCGGGAAGTACCTGCTGGGCGGTGCCTCGCCCTTCCACGTTTTCGTGGCTAAGTTGTCGCCGAACGGAGGCAACTTCCTCTATTCCGGCTGCTTTGGAGGCTCGAACGACGAAGTGGGTTCGGCCATTGTCCGGGATGCCGGCGGGCGCCTGTATCTAGGCGGAGTAGCTGCCTCGCTGGACTTTCCCGTCTCAGTGGGTGCCGCGCAAAGGGCCTTCGGCGGCCGCAATGCGTGGTTCATTACTCAATTCACCGAGGGCCCTCCCTCAGCGGTCCAGGTGCAGGTTTCGCCCTCGAGCGTGAGTCTCGAGTTGGGCCAGACGCGGCAATTCACGGCCGTCGTGACGGGCGGCACGGGCGCGGTTTCGTGGACCATCCAGCCCGCAGCGGCCGGAACCATCAGTGCGTCCGGACTTTACACCGCACCCGCCAAGGCAGGTCCTTCCACCGTGACGGTGGTGGCCACCTCCATCGCGGACCCGGGCCGGTCAGGCACCGCAACGGTCAGCCTGCCCAATCCAGTCCCGACGCTCTTTGCACTCGGCAAATACTCAGTGCTGGCCGGCAGCCCTGGACTTACCGTGGCCATCACCGGCACCGGCTTCGTTCCGTCCAGCGTGGTTCGCTGGAACGGAGCCGACCGCAAGACCTACTACATGAGTTCGCAGTACGTGAAATTCGACATTCCGGCCAGTGATCTCGTTCTGGCCGGCAAGGCGGTCGTGAACGTCTATACGCCACCCGCGGGTGGAGGCACAACGGGCGCGCACTACTTCACCATCGAGAACCGTGTGCCGGTGCTCACCTCGCTGTCGCACTACAGCACCATTGCCTGGACCTCCGGCACGACGGTGACCGTGAATGGCAGCAACTTCGAGGCCGGGGCCGCCGTCCGCTGGAATGGAGTCGACCGTTCCACCACCCGCCTCAGTTCCACGCAGCTGAAGGTCGATATTCCCGCTTCCGACCTGCTGGGCGCCAGCATCAACACGATCACCGTCAACAACCCCGCGCCTGGCGGCGGCGACTCCGCGGGCCTCACCTTCACCGTGGTCGACACGCTGCCCAGAGTCCTGGGGGTGACTCCATCCTCAGGCGGCGGCGATTTCGCGTCCTTCCAGGCGTCCTACGCCTTCGCCTCGGACTACCGGAAGCTGGCGTGGGTGCAATTGCTGTTTGCCGTCGCTCCCGATGGTGGTGGCCAACCGTACTGTTTCGTCCACTACGACGTGCAGGGCGATGGGTTCTGGGTCTATGGGGATGGCGGGTTTTTCCAGGGACCGGTCAAACCGGGCACCGCGAGCTTTGCACTGCAAAACTCCTTCTGTGCCTTGAACACAGCCACTTCGTCGATTAGCGGCAACGCAGGCACTCTGGCAATGAAGGCGAATGTGGTCTTCAAGGCGGCAGGAGCCCGGAATCTCTACCTGCGCTCGTTCAGTGTGAGCCAGGAGGATTCCAACTGGGTGCAGATGGGCACATGGTCGGCCGCCAAGGCGGCCATGGGGTCCATGCAGGCCGCGCCGGGTTCCGGCGCCGGGACCCGGCAGACTTTCAGGTTGACCTACAACGACCCAAATGGATTTGCGGGCACTGCCGGAGGGTGGTCGCAGTTTCTTGTCGCCACGGCTCCGGACGCCGCGGCCCAGAACTTCTGCTTCGTCCACTACGACCGGGCGGGCCAGGGGCTTTGGATGTACTCGAGCGACGTCGGATTCTTCCTCGGGCCGGTGAAGCCGGGGATCGCTTCCAATGCGCTGGATAGCAGCGCGTGCAGCATTGACACCGCGGCAACGACGGTCAGCGGTCAGTCCGGAGCGCTTGTCGTTACGGTACCGGTGACGTTCAAACCCCCGATGGCCGGAGGCATGAATCTCTACCAACGGGTGTTCGATCCTCTGGGACGCGATTCCGGCTGGGTGTTGAGAGGTGGGTGGACGATCCCATAGGCGCCCGCCCGCGGGGCCTTGCACAGCGGGCCAATGTGCTCGCGACGTTCCGCGGCTTACTGACTCTGCCTGGCTTTGGGGGAGGGAAGTGACGCAGGTGCGATTCGAGGGCTGGGCGTCAGGCACGCCCGGGGCGCAGGTGCAGCAGGCGTGTTTAGGAGCGGGTAGTGGAAGGGTGAAGATTCGGGCGGGACCAGCGGTCAGTCGTCAATCTGCATCGTCTCGGAGAGGCGTTCATCCAGCTCTTCGAGGCGGGTCCGCAGAAGCTTGTATTCCTGCTCGCGCTGCCGGACCTTATCGGCGAGGTGCAGGCAGGCTAAAACAGCGACGCGGGTCGGATCTGCTCCAGCGCTCCGTGTGGCGATCTGATTCATCAAGTCGTCCACTGCGTGGGCGAGTGCTTCAGTATCACCGGATTCGCCGGAGGAGCGCAGCGTGTAAGGCTGCTGGAAAATGGTGACACGCACCAACTTCTTCTCGTTCGATCCCGCGTCCACTTAGTTTCTCCCCTCTCAGCCTTCGGTGAGCAAATCCATCTGCTCGACCTGGGACAGCAGGGTTTTGATCCGGGTCGCGGCCTGCTTCTGGCGGCTGCGCAATCCTTCGGTTTCTGAACGCATGCGAACAGCCTCTTCCTGCGCTTCCGCAGCGGCTGTTTCGGCTGCCTCCCGGGCGGAGAGGGCTTCGCGGAGCTGGGCTTCCAGCTCCGCATTACGATCTTTCAGCCGGGTGATGATGCCAGTCACGTTCTCCAGGCGGGTTTCGAGCCGCGCCAGGATGTCGTCTTCTTCTTCCCGGATGGGATGCATGAGGTGTCTCCTGAACTCTAAACGAAGGCGGCCTTAGCCTTCTCGACCAGCGCCGAGAAAGCCTTCGGTTCATTCAAAGCCAAGTCTGCCAGAATCTTGCGGTTCAGCTCGATACCGGCCTTCTTCAGCCCGCCGATGAACTTCGAATAGCTCGTGCCGTTGGCGCGGCATCCGGCGTTGACACGCAGGATGAACAGCGCGCGGTACTCGCGCTTCTTGCGGCGGCGGCCGACGTAACCATACCGCAGGGCCTTCTCAACGGCTTCCTGCGCGGCACGGTACAGCTTGCTCTTAGTGAGGAAGAAGCCTTTTGCCAGCTTCAGCGTTTTCCGCCGCGCGTCGCGGCGGTTCGTAGATCGTTTAACTCTTGGCACGTTTCGTCTCCTGTTTAAATGCCCAGCCGGAAAGGCTTGGGCTACTGGGTCCGCCGCAAAAAGAGGCGGAGTTGAACAGGCTCCTTACGGGGCCTGACGGGCGGCGGCTCGGGCACGTGCCCCGCGCTCGGCGCGCTCGCCCTACGCCCTTAGTAGGGCAGCATCTCTGCCAGTTTGGCCTGATCGGCCGCATCAGCGACCACAGACTGACCGAGCTTACGCTTCCGCGAACGGGACTTGGAAGTCAGGATGTGGCGGGCGAACGCATGATTGCGAACGATCTTGCCGGTCCCGGTCTTCTTGAACCGTTTGGACGCGCCTTTGTGTGTTTTCAGCTTGAGCTTTGCCATTGGTTTTGTCCTGGTGATACCCACGGGCTGATGCCGCGCAGGGTGAGGATCCTTCTCAGTTTAGCACGGAGGAAGAGATAGAAATAACGAAGTGGGCCAACGTGTTAGCGGGTTGCGGCGGCCTGCCGTACGGTCAGGTCACGCACGATACCGGCCAGCCTGTCTGGGATTTCCGACTTGGAAATCGCCTCCGCCGCGCCTAGCAGGGTAGCGGCGTGGAGGTATTCCATGGCAGCACCGGACATCACCACCACGGGCAGTGCTGGATAGGCCATCCGGATGCGGCGCAAAGTCTCGAATCCGTCCGGCTCCGCCATGAAGAGGTCCAATAAGACAAGCTGGTGGGGGCTACGTCCCAACTGCACCATTGCCTCATTGCCGTTAGCCACCTCAGTGACCTTGTAACCCTTGCCGGTCAGGTAGTTGCGGACCTGGGCCCGAAACGGCGCCTCGTCGTCGACAACAAGTACGGACGGCTCCTCAGTGGGCGCCGTGCTGGCGGCGGCCCTGGGGAATGGACGGCTCGGCGGCTGCGCCGATTGCCGGTAACAGGTTGGTAGCGTGATCTTTAGCGCTGCCTCGCCACCCGTGACGGACGACGTGGTCAGGCTGCCCCCCAGCCGGTCCAGCCCGGCAGTCAACATCAGCAGGGCGATTCGGCCGTCCTTGCCGGAATTCCATTGCCGCCGTGGCTTGGACAGCAGGAATTGCAGTTTCGCCTTTGCTTCGCAGGTCTGCGCGGTGATAGTGAGTCTTCCCGAAGGAGCCGAGTTCGCACACGCCAACCGCATCAACTCATCCAGTATGCAGGTGAGTTCTTCGTTTGAAGCCCGGATCGCGATCTCGTGTTGAGGAAAGCTGGTTTCAATCTGGGGCCACTCGCCGGGCGCATGGGCGATGATCTCCAGCAAAGTCGCAATCAGGGCCGACGAATCCAGCTTCGCCGCTGGAGGCGCTGGGGAAACGGGCAGCTTCCTCAGCGTCTCCAGGGCGCGCCCACAGGAACGGGATACCTCCTGCGCGAAGTCAGACAGCGGATGATCGTGCGGGAGGTTGCCCAGGATGATCTCGCAAAAACCCCGGATCGTTGTGAACTGGTTGTTCAGGTCATGGGTCAGGCGGCTGGCGTCTCGGCCGATGGCGCACAGGCGGTCCATATGGTCCAGCGCGGCGATTTCGAATTCGGTGTTGACGGGGTTTGTCATGGTCGTCTCGGATGGCGCGGCCATGCGGCCCGCCGGCGCTGGAAAAGCCTGCGGGCCACTTTGGTCGACGAAGGGAAGACTGGACACTGGTCTGAACTCCTTGGCCGCCCGCTTCCTGGAGACGAGCCCGGCGCAGTGGAGCGTTCTGCCCAGGAACTCTTTCCTTCGTTCGGTTTCGGCCGGCCTTTCCGCTCACCAGCCATCCTGCTCAAACTGCCTGGCTGGCGCTGATTTCCAGAAGTACGGAAACCCGCCGGTGAGAATGGAGCACGCGAGCGGCCAATCGCTCTCATCCAGCTCAAATCATTGATCTTTCTGCATTCACCCCGTTTGGCTCCATGCATTCCGGATGGCGGCCGCCTCGAAATGAGACGATGCCGTCACGAATCAGAACGGAGAACCGCCCGCCTTGGAAAACCTGATGAAACCTTGGCCCTCTGGCATGATTTTCAAGGTGGGTCTAAGAAAAACGCACCAATCAGTCGATCAGGTACTAGTATTTCTAGTATGGAGCCTGAGATCCGAGTGGGATTGAATTCCTCCGGAGGCCGGGCCATGGGAAGAAGAACTTCCGGCAGGTAAGGCCGGAGGCGGTCTGGTCGACCGGCAGGACACCGCGACGCTGTGAAGCCTGGGCTAACGGGTAGGTTAGCCCTGTACCAGGAAGTACAGCCTCCGGCGGGAGGAGACACATGAGCGAAGCCTGGAACGGATCGCCGTCCTCGGGGTCCGGCAAACGCCATGATTTGCAGCTGCGGAGGGCGGTGCTGCGTGCATAGTCCGCACCCTTCTCCCTACGGATGCGCTACTCCCCTTCCGCGCCACGCGCCTCCACTGGAGCTCGCGACAGGATTTGGCACGACCGGCTGTCTCCCTCTTTCCGGCCCCACCTATACCGCCGAAACTGGCTCTGCTCTCGCCGGTATTGGAGCTGTGGAGCCCGGGGTGGATGGTCCGGGGAGTCGCTGGAGAAATGTGTACGGTATTACCGGAATTCCACGCTGTCACACAGGATGCCCTTGCGCTCAGGGCTATTCTGCGGTTTACTTTCGATGCAATGTTCGAGGAGAAATCAATGCACGGTGAGGAGGAGGCCTGCCGCCTGAGACATGATATTCTCGGCCCGTTGAACATCGCCTCCGGCTTTTTGGAGCTGCTTTCGGCGGAGTTGGAGGGGGCTCCCGATTCTGTGGCCGGAGAGTACCTGACACGTGCCCGGGACGGGGTTTCGAGGGCGATTGCGATTGCGGTGAAAATCGGCACGGCACCCAACGGGGCCGGTGGATCCCCGGAAGCCGGCGCCCAGGGGACAACGGCTGTCAGCGCCGGTAGTGGCAGGACGGAAGGCAACTCCTGATGCATCCCAGACCAGGCCACGGCAATCGTTGGGAGATCCTGGTTGCCGATGACGACCCGGCGGCGATAGCGCTGCTGAAGGCGGTGCTGTCCGGTTTGGACGTTACGATCACCGGCGCCGAGACCGGCGCGGCGACATTGGAGATCATCAAGTCGCATCCGCCCGGCCTGGTGCTGTTGGACCTGATCATGCCGGATGTGCGCGGCCTCGAACTACTGGACCAGATTCAGCAACTGAGTCCGGAGACCGACGTGATCCTGATCACGGCGCACTATTCCACGGAATCAGCCGTGGAGGCGATTCAGCGGGGCGCGTTCGATTACCTCACCAAGCCGATCTCCATCGACAAACTGCGCCAGAAGATCATTGCCTGGACGGAGCAGAAACAGCGGCGCACGGCGGCTCACGAGTTGGAATCGAAGCTCGTCGAGATTTCACAGTGTGAAGGCCTGCTGGGCATGAGTCCGGCCATGATGGAAGTTTTCAGCCGCATGCAGCGCATTGCACCGCACTACTCCACCGCACTGGTGACCGGTGAAACCGGCACGGGTAAGGAGGTATTGGCGCGGGTCCTGCATCAACTGAGCCCCGTGTCCGAAGGGCCATTCATGGTCTGCAACTGCGCTGCTTTGCCCGAAACCCTCTTTGAGAGTGAGTTGTTTGGCCATATTCGTGGGGCCTACACCGGAGCGGTGGACACGAAGAAGGGACTGGTGGAAGCGGCGGACGGAGGCACCCTTTTCCTGGACGAGATTGCGGAGGTGCCTGTCTCAGTGCAGGCCAAATTGCTGCGCCTCCTGCAGAACCGCCAATTTCAGCGGATCGGCGATCCCACGCCGCGCAAGGTGAATGTCCGCATCATCTGCGCCACGCACCGCAATCTCCGCACGATGGTCGACGAGCGGCTCTTCCGGGAAGACCTGTACTATCGCCTGGCGCATGTCGAACTCCGGTTGCCGCGGCTGGTCGACCGCCAGGACGATTTGCGCCTGCTGGTGCATCACTTCCTGACCAGATTCGGCGACCAGTTCGGCAAGCCTGGCCTGGTGCTGAGCCGGGCGGCGAAGGCCCTGGCCTGGCGCTATCCGTGGCCTGGCAATGTGCGCGAACTCGAGAATTCGCTGAATTACTGCGCCATGATGTGCCGGGGCAACGTCATCGACGTCGAGGATTTCCCGGAATCCATCTCGCGCTACAAATTGGAAGGCAGCCGCGCCATCACGTTCTCGACGGACGAGGGCCTGGTTCCGCTGGAAGAAGTGGAGCGCCGCTACGTGCAGGAAGTGCTCGACCGGGTGCAAGGCAATCGCACGAAGGCCGCGGAGATCCTGGGCATCGGGCGCGCCACGCTTTACCGGATTCTGGGCCGGACCGGCCGGCCCGAACCGGAGTCCGGTTCACTTGCGAAGAAGAGCCAGCCGGCTTAGGCCGGTTCGGCTTAGTGAGGTTCGCGGTCGTCCAGCAGCAGTTTGGCGTCCGCGTGGAACTTTTTGAAGTTCGAATAGCGCTGGTCGTTCTCGTAAGTGAAATAGACCTTGCCTGCCTTGCGGCGTCCTCGCACGACGATATGCTGCTGCAGCCAGGCGCCATCCACGGCGATTCTGTCCACCACGACGGTAGCGCCCCTGGGTGCGCCGTCAAAGTCGCGCAGCCATTCCGCCTCGAGATGGATAGGCATGTGGGTCTGCTTATCAATCCAGTAGCGGATCCGCATGACGAGACTGCTCTCGCCCCGTCCCTTTGGCTTCGGTGCGCTGCGCCGCGGCCGGGTTTCCACCACCCAGGCCTCGCGGCCCTGGATGGGTTGCTCCCCCAGAAACCGGGCCTGGTGGTAGCGGAGCACCAGCACCGTGTCGATCTTGAACCGGTTCTCCTCGGCCGCGAAGTAATGGCGCCGGCGTTCCTCGAAAGGGGTTTGCTGCCGGAACAGTTCCACTTTCCGGAGACGGTTTTCCTCTGCCTCCGCCTGGGCAGCAGGGAGCGGTTCGCCCTGAATGGCGACCCGGCGGCTATACGGTTCGCCCTCGAGAAAAGTGACTTCGTAGGTCACCCAGTTCGAGCCGCGCAGTCCGCCCTCAGGTAGGGTTTCCTTGTAACGGATGTCTTCTGTGTAAACGAAACGAGCCGCCTGAACCCGGTTGGCGAGTTCGGCGGCATGCATTTCTTCCAGGAGTTGGGCAGGGTCAGGCGTCTGCGCGAACAGACCACAGACTGTGCAACTCAATAGAACTACTGATTGTCCGTATATTCTTCGTGCCACGCCATCTGAATCGCTTCGAGTTTCGCCTCGTTAGATTTCTCCGGGTCGTCGTCGAAACCTTCCAGGCTGGTCACCATTTTATGCAGGTCTGTAAACCGAACGGTGAGCGGGTCGAGTTCGGGGTTCTGTTCGAACAGCGCGATTCCGATGTCTTCGAAGTCAGTCCAGGTCATGGCTAGATCTTGGTCCCCTTCAGCGCCGCGCGGACGGCGGTGTTCATCATGTTCTCGGCCAGCTTGCGCGTGGAGCCATCCAGGTTCTCAATGCGGTTGCGGATCAGGGTGTGATCCTCGCCGTGATACACCATCTGCAGTTCGTTGAGCGCCAGATCCACGGCGGACCGTTCCTCGTCGGTCAGGTCAATCCAGGCGTCGCTGGCGCGGGCCTTGTCCACCGCCGACAGGATGGTGTCCGCTTCCACGCGAGCCTCTCGTACCTGCCGGGCAGCGAAGTCTTCCTCCGCCTTCTCGTACGATTCGAGGATCATCGCTTCCACCTGCTCGTCGGTGAGGCCGTAGGATGGCTTCACTTCCACGCTCTGCTCGGTGCCGCTGCGCAGGTCGCGTGCGCTGACGCTGAGGATGCCGTTGGCGTCGATGAGGAACCGTACCTCGATCCGGGCCATGCCCGCTGGCATGGGATCGATACCCTTCAGGTCGAAGCGCGCCAGCGACCGGCAATCCTTTACCAGTTCGCGTTCGCCCTGCAGCACATGAATGAGCACGTTCTGCTGGCCGTCCACTGAGGTCGTGAACACTTCGGTGGCGGAGGCCGGAATGGTCGAGTTGCGATGGATGAGCTTGCTGACGACCCCGCCCATCGTCTCGATGCCCAGGGACAAAGGCGTCACGTCGAGCAGCAGCTTGTCCTGCACGTCTCCGGAGAGAATGGCAGCCTGCACGGCGGCGCCCAACGCGACTACTTCGTCGGGATTCAGTTCAGTGTGCGGTTTGGCGCGGAACAGCGTCGAGACCGCCGAGCGCACCAGCGGGATGCGGGTCGAGCCGCCCACCATGACCACTTCGTCGATGCCCTCAGGCTCCAGGCCGGCGTCGCGCATCGCCTGGCGGCACGGACCCAACGTGCGGTCCACAATGTCCTTGATGATCTGCTCGAAGATCTCGCGCGTCATTTCGCGCTGATACTTGCGGCCCTTGAAGTCGACATCGATCGCCGTCAGCGGCAGGAACGACAGCCGCTCTTTGGCTTCGATGACGGCGCGGCGCACGGTTTGCACCGCTTCGCCATTCCGTGAAATATCCTCGCCCCACTCGGAGGCGATCTCTTCCAGGGCAATGGCCAGCAGGCGGTTGTCGATATCGTCGCCGCCCAGGTGGGTGTCACCGTTCGTGGCCAACACCTCGAAGATGCCTTCGTGCAGGCGCAGGATCGAAATGTCGAACGTGCCGCCGCCGAGATCATAGACCGCCACCACGCCGTCGTTGCGCTTGTCCAGCCCGTAAGCCAGCGACGCCGCCGTGGGTTCGTTCACCAGGCGCAGCACTTCCAGGCCAGCGATGCGGCCGGCATCCTTGGTCGCCTGCCGCTGCGCATCGTTGAAGTAGGCCGGGACGGTGATGACCGCCTGCGTCACCTCTTCTCCGAGATAGGCCTCAGCGCGCTGCTTCAGTTCCCGCAACACCTGGGCTGAAATCTCCGGCGGAGTGAACTGGCGGCCCCCCAGGGCGAGGCGGATGACCTGCTCGCTGCCCTCAGCGATCCGGAACGGGAAAAGGCTGGTCTCTTCCTGAACATCGGCGGCTCCTCGGCCCATCAGGCGCTTCACGGAGTAGACGGTACGGTCCGACCGGTCGATCAGCAGTTGCCGCGCGGCGTCGCCCACCACGAAACTACCGTCATCGGCCAGACTGACAATACTGGGCACGAGCACACTGCCGTCGGCGCCTGGAATGACCTGCGGGCCCGTCAGGTCCATGAAGGCCACGAGAGAATTGGTGGTGCCCAGGTCGATGCCGACAATGCGCTTCCTGTTGATGTTGGAGAAGTCGATTTGAAAAGTGCTCATGGTATTGCCCGTTCCCGCAGCCTGTCGCCGCGGCAGTCCGCCTTCAGGCGTTGCGTGCCGTCAGCAGCTTATCTACTTCGTTGACGAGATTCTTGATGTAGCGCCGGCGGTTCAGAGTCATGCGGATCTCCGCGAGCACGGCGCGGCGCGCTTCATCGCCTTCCTGTACATCGTGCTTCTGGAACTCCGCCTCAAGACCTGCGTCCATCTCAACGAGAATGTCCAGAAACCGTTTGCGGGACTCGTCGAGCTGGGGCAAAACCTCGTCGTCGCCCATGCGCAGCTCGTCCAGCGCCATGTTCAGCTCGAAAACCTCTTCCAGTAGTTCGGGCGGAACATCCTTGGAGCGCTGCTCGCCGATGTCGAAGCCGGCTTCCTTCAATACGTACTCGGCGCGTTGGATGGGATCGCGCAGCACCCGGTAGGCGTCGTTCAGGATGGAGGAGGCTTCGAGCGAGTAGCGTTTTTCCTGCTCGCTGCGGCGTGTATAGCGGTCCGGGTGCAGCAGTCCGCTGAGGGAATAGAACTGCTTCTGCAGTCGTGCCAGATCCACGGACAGCTTCAGCGGCATTCCGAAAAACTCGAAGTAATTCGGCACCGGCGCCTGCAGGCTATTGCAGTAACGGCAGAAGATCGAACCGGCGTCGGGCGTGCCGCAGTGCCAGCAGTTGTGATGGTTGTCCATTACGCCGAGAACGACGACCCGCAACCACAGCTCTTGGTCGCATGGGGATTGTCGAAGGCGAAGCCGGACTGCATCAACGACTCCTTATAGTCCAGGATCATGCCGTCGAGGAACACCATGCTCTTGGGGTCGACGAAGACCTGCACTCCATCGAAGTCGAAGACCTGGTCGGTGGGGCGGGGCTTCGTCTCGAACTTGAACTGGTAGCTGAGGCCGGAGCACCCGCCGCCCAGGACGCCCAGGCGCAAACCACCATCCACGTTCTGCTTGGCGAACGCGCTACGAATCTTTTCAACCGCTTTGGGAGTAACTTGAATCGCGGACATAGAAACTGCCATTTGCGAAATTTGGGGCCGGCGGCCGCTGTGACCGGGGCCCCTCTCCTCAGATTACGCTGTTTGGACCGCGGCCGGGGTGACCGACTTTGCCTTGTAGTCGGTGATCGCTGCCTTGATGGCATCCTCAGCCAGCACGGAACAGTGAATTTTCACGGGCGGCAGGCTCAACTCATTGACAATCAAGGTGTTCTTGATCTGCAGAGCTTCGTCGACCGTCTTGCCCTTGAGCATCTCGGTGGCCAGCGACGAACTGGCGATGGCCGAGCCGCAGCCAAAGGTCTTGAACTTGGCATCTTCGATGACGCCCGTTTCCGGGTTCACCTTGATCTGGAGCTTCATGACGTCGCCGCATTCGGGCGCGCCGACCAGACCGGTACCGACATTGGGGTCCTTCTTGTCGAGGTTGCCCACATTGCGCGGATTGTTGTAGTGATCGAGAACTTTATCGCTGTAAGCCATTTGAGTATCGAAGCCCCTTACCTATTGGATTCTGTACTGCCCCGTCTGGTGACAACCGCGCGCCGATTAATGGGCGCTCCATTCGACTTTGCTGAGATCGATGCCTTCCTTGACCATATCGTAGAGAGGCGACAGTTCGCGCAGCTTGCGAACCACATCGATCACCTTGGCCGCCGTGTAGTCCACTTCCTCTTCCGTCGTGAACCGGCCGATGCCGAAGCGGATGGAGGAGTGGGCTAAATCATCACCAGCGCCCAGGGCTTTGAGCACATAGCTGGGCTCGAGCGTGGCTGAGGTGCAGGCCGAACCGCTGGAGACCGCAATGTCGTTGATGCCCATCAGCAGGCTTTCGCCTTCGACGTAAGCGAAGCTGATGTTCAGGTTGTGCGGCAGACGGTGCTCCATCGTGCCGTTGATATAGGTCTCGTCGAGTTCGGCCATCAGCACGTCCTTCAGCTTGTCGCGCAGGAACGCATGCCGGGCCGACTCCTCCACCATCACATCCTTGCAGATCGCCGCTGCCGCCCCGAAGCCGACAATTCCGGGAACGTTCAGCGTGCCCGAGCGCATGCCGCGTTCGTGGCCGCCGCCATCCATCTGGGCGGTGAGCTGGACGCGCGGGCTCTTGCGGCGCACGTACAGGGCGCCAACACCCTTGGGTCCGTACATTTTGTGCGCGGTAAACGACAGCAGGTCGATGTTGTCCGAGATGACGTTGACCGGGATCTTGCCGACAGCCTGGGTGGCATCGGTGTGGAAAAGGACGCCCTTTTCCTTGCAGATCTTGCCAATCGCCTGGATGTCCTGGATCGTGCCGATCTCGTTGTTGCCGTACATGATGCTCACCAGGATCGTTTTGTCCGTGATGGCTTCACGCAGTTGGTCCAGATCGACAAGGCCGTTCGTCTGCACGGGCAGGTAAGTCACCCGCGCGCCGTGCTTTTCCAGCCGTTTACAGGTATCGAGGATCGCCTTATGCTCAGTGGCCGCGGTGATAATGTGGTTGCCCTTCTGGGCATACATCTCCGCCACGCCTTTGATGGCCAGATTGTTCGATTCCGTGGCCCCGCTGGTGAAGACGATCTCCTTCGAGTTCGCCCCGATCACATCGGCCAGCTGTTTGCGCGCATGTTCCACGGCCTCCTCGGCCACCCACCCAAACGAGTGGTTGCGGCTGGCTGCGTTGCCAAAGCTGTCGAGGAAGTATGGCATCATCGCCTCCAGGACCTTGGGGTCCATGGGGGTGGTAGCGTGATTGTCCAGGTAAATCGGGAATTTGAGCATCGAAAGCGTTTCCTTAGTTCCTAACTGGCCAGTACGGGCAGGGAGAGGACCCCGGTCTTGACGGCACGCGCCGATTGGGGCGGTTCTTCGTCAGCCGACAGGTCTGTAATGCTGATGCTGTCGAGCAGGCGAAGGATTCCTTCATGCACTCGGCGAAGTGGTTCCCGCACAGTACATTGATCGGAAAGATCGCACTCCCCGTGCTCTGTGAAGCACGTGGTTAAAATGATGGGACCGTCAATCGCCCGGATCACTTCCAGGGCAGTGATCGTTGAAGGATCCCGGGAAAGACGGTAGCCGCCGTTCGTTCCCTGTTCGGAGATGAGGAATCCCTCACGGACGAGCTTCTGAAGTACCTTTGAGAGTACCGGAACGGGGATCCGGAAGGCTTCCGCCAGTTCCTTGGCGCTGGCCGAGCGGTTCCGGCCGTGTACAGCCAGGTGACGCAGGCTGATCAGCCCGTAGTCCGCTTTCTTGGTCAGCTTCAGCATGGGTGAGTATCTCGGACTAATTCAGTCCCACATCCAAAGTACCACCCGCAACTGAGCTCGTCAACCGCAAAGAGGCGTGATTCTTCATGCACTTAAACCAGGACTGAAAAGGTCCTTGATCCAACGGGTTATAGACCCAAGTGACATCTCTTGGCAAGGGCATACATGGTAGACTTACTATCTGCTGATACAGGTGAAAGCCCACGGATGATCCGGATTTTCAAAGTTTTCATTCCAGCCTCCGTCGTTGGATTGCTCCTATCGGAGACCTTGTTAGTGTTTGCCTGCTACATCGGCGCGTATGCACTGGTCGGGCCCGACAGTCTGGACATCTTCCTGTTCTACGACGGCGGCATGGAGCGAGTGCTTTTTGTTGTCGCCAGCGTCCTCCTCGGCGTGTACCTGAACGATCTCTACTCCGAACTGCGGGTGATCTCCAGGCTTCGCCTCGTCCAGCAGTACTGCCTGGTCTTGGGCATGGCTTTTCTCGCGCAGTCCTTGGCCAGCTACGTTTCCAAGGACATGGTGCTGGGCCGCTGGCACATGATGGTCGGCAGCGGCCTGGCCCTGGCGATATTGCCCGCGTGGCGCTTCGCCTACGACCTGCTCTTTATACGCAGCCACAACCGCCAGCGCATCCTCTTCCTGGGTGCCAACAATCTGGTGAAGGCGATCGTGAAAACTATCCACGAGAAGCCGCAGTTTGGGATGAGCTGTGTGGGCTACCTCTCGGATGTTCAGGCCGAGGAGGAGTTCACCCGGCAAGTGCCGTATTTGGGTCAGGTCTGCGATCTCCTCCCGATCTACGAGGAACACAAGCCTTCCATGATCGTCGTGGGCCTGCCGGAGCAGCGCGACCGGATGCCGCTGCAAGAGTTGCTCGACCTGCGCGTGGCCGGTGTTCCGGTGGAAGATTCCAGCTATCTGTATGAGACGATGCTGTGGCGCGTTTCCCTGGAAGCTCTCCGTCCATCCCAGTTGCTCTTTTCGAACTCGATCGGCCCCAATGCTCGCAACCTGGCCATCCAGCGGCTTTACTCGACCGTGATTTCCCTGATCGGGCTATTGATCGCCTTGCCGGTGATGGCGATCGTCTGGGTGCTGGTGCGTGTGACTTCCCCGGGCAAGGCGCTCTACAGCCAACGGCGGGTCGGGATCAACGGCAAGGAATTCTTCGTCTACAAGTTCCGCTCAATGTACATCGATGCGGAAGCGCGCACCGGCGCCGTCTGGGCGCAGAAGAACGATCCGCGTGTGACGCCGCTGGGCTACTGGCTGCGCAAACTGCGCCTGGATGAACTGCCGCAGTTCTTCAACGTGATCCGTGGTGACATGGCGATTGTGGGCCCCAGGCCGGAACGGCCGGAGTTCGTGAAAGTCCTCAGCGAGAAGATCCCGTTCTACAACCAGAGGCATGCGATACTGCCCGGGATTACCGGTTGGGCGCAGATCAACCACAAGTATGGCGATACGGTGGAAGACACGATTACCAAGCTGGAGTACGACCTCTACTATTTGAAGCACCTGAGCCTGTCCCTGGACATGTACATCATCTTCCACACGGCGAAAGTGATGCTGCTGAGCAAAGGCTCTCAGTAGTAGAATAGAAGTGGACCGGCCAGTACACTCCTGAGCGGGAGTAACTCAAGGGTAGAGTCACAGCCTTCCAAGCTGTTGGTTGCGAGTTCGAGTCTCGTCTCCCGCTCCATCAAATCAACAACTTATCGACAGCGTGCCGTGCGTTCGCTTCATCCACACGGCAATATGAACCGCGGGTTCCAGCCTGTTGCCACCACGCCCGTGGCACTCACTAAAGATTGAACCGATGGGGTAGCTGCGCGCTGCAGCGCAGCGGGATCTGCCTGGGTCCGCAGGCACCTTCGAGATAGCAACGATAGCCTGAACACTCGATCAGGATCTAGAACTGATTCGGCGCGCCCGGCGTGGGCACACCGCTGACGATCTGCGTACCGCCGGCATGCGTCATGGTCAAGGGAGCGGTCAAGCTGATGCCGGTGCCGGAAACCTGTGCTCCGGCAGTGTGCGCCAACGTGAGCGGCACGCTGACGGTGATGGCGCCGCCCCCTCTCCCGAAAGTGGTGGAGACGATCACCGCCGTCTCCTGTTTTGCGCCGCTATCGATGGTAATGGCTTGTCCGGCGCTGAAACCCATCCCGCCAGCTACGGGAAGCACGGTAGCGCCCGCACTGGTGTCGGTTCGCACGGTGGAGGCCCCCGCCGTGCCCACGGTCGCGATGACCGCGGTTTCGAGGTTTGCCCCGGTATCAATCAGGATCTTCTGGCCCGGGGCAAAGCCGGTTACGTTGCCGGTTTTGATGTTGGTCGCGCCTGCGGACGCGCCTAGCGGCAGGAAAGCGGCGGCCTGGGTCTGGAAATCGGTGCAGTTGCTATCGGCGTCGGCGCCATTCGGGAACCGGCCCCTGCTGCGACCCGCTCCGCCGGCTGGGGCCGGCACCACCACGATGCAGCCGCCCTTGCCCTGATCGCCCTCGATCGTGGCCAGTTCCGGGCTGGTGATGGTCCCATTGCCACTGGAACTGCTTTGCTGGGATCCGTATACCATTGCGTCGACCACTGAGCCTGCAGCATCCAGGAGGGCGATGGAACCGGCCTTGGCCGAGAGGGTGCCCCCGAACCATTGATTGGGCGCCGGTGGACCCTGGTAGCCCGCCGTCGCGGCCTGGGCATTCACCACGGCCGCGCCGTATTCGTGGCTCCTGGTGAGCGGGCGGTCGAGCGTCAGGCCGCTGCCCAGCGCCTGGACTGCGTCGCCGCTGAGGTGCGGCAATCTGGTGGCCGGGGTGAAACTGATGCCTGTCCCCACGTCCGAGACGTCAACGCCGGACATGTGGTCGAACTTGAGCGGGGCGGCCAGGTCGATGCCTTTCTCGCTGGCTCCGCTGGCTCCGGCGCTCTGCACGGTGGCCGTCTCCTTGCGAACTCCGGTGCCGATCGTCAAGGTGTCACCGGGCGTCATGTTCTCGCTGGCGGCTACTTTGATGTTGGTGGCGCCTGCCGCCGAGGCGGCTGCCAGTGTTGTTTGCGTGGCCGCCTTGCCAACGGCTGTGACCGTCGCCAGTTCGTAGTTGCCGCCGATGTCGATGCCGAGCTTTTCGCCCACGGCGAAGCCGGCCGCGTTCGTTACGGGCAGGTTTGTGGATCCGGCCGGTATCGTGAGCCAAGGGCCGGTGGACACAGGCTCGAACACTGTGGTCAACGCCGCCGCGGCAGTTCCAATACTGGCGACGGTGCGCGTTTCGCCGTCGATGCCGACCTTATCTCCTGGCGCCAGGCCGGTGATGCTCCTCACGTGAACGGCCGTCGCGCCCGGGGCGGCGGGCGCGGCCAGTCCGGAACCGGAGAGACCCAGGAGATAGTAGGCTCCGCTCGCGAGATTCGTGCCTGCTGGGATTGTTGCCAGCCTGACTGGCGCCCACTGGCTCTGCGTGTTCACCAGGGTCCAGTTCGAAAGGTCGGCGGCACTGGAGCCGGCGTTGTATAGCTCGATGAACTGGTCGGTCGGGTTGGTGGTGGTACCCAGGCGGACCTCGTTGATCTTTACCGGCAGAACATTCCGCACTCTCGTGGGGATCGTGTCGAACTGCTTCCGGCCGGCCGTTGGAATCGACCACTCAGCCTTGCCGGTGAGGAAGCCGGCGCCGGTCTTCGACGGCGAGGTGACTTGGAACGCCGCGCTCACACTGGCGCCCGGCGCCACCGGCGCGTCGAATGTTTTCGAAACGCTGCCGGAGACACGGGCGGTCCACCCTGCCGGGACCGAGAGGCTTAGCTTGACGCCCGTCACGGGCACCTCGGAGACATTCGTGAACGTCGCGGTGACATTCTGCGTCGATCCCGGAGTAAATGTCGTGACGCGCGACAGCCTCACACGTTGAACGCCATACCGCGCAGCCACGATGTTGGCCTGCACAGCATCCGTGGTGGCTTCTGTTGGATAGCCGGTAGTCATCACTCCTTCGTAGAAGGTGCCGGCCGAGCCGTTGCCGTTGTCTCCGCCAACGCCCAGGAGGATGGCGCCCTGCTTGTGCATCGGGTAATAACTATTGTTGGTTCGCGAACCGGGGCGGATCCCGCTGTAGAAGGTCGTCAACCCACCCTTCTGTGCGTTGCCTCCGCGAAGATCCCACCGGTTGCCGCCGCCGCCGTCGACGACGGCTGTCACGAACCGCCATGAATCGATGGTCGGATCGCCTGAGTTTTGTTTCGCGTTATAGCCGGAGAAGAGGCCGGCCTCCAGGTCGGCCATGATCCAGGGGCCGGGACCGGCGCCGCTGCCCCAGGCCGTGGCGGTGCCGAAGTAGGTGGTCTCCATGGTGCCGGTGCCCACGGCGCGGCCGTTTGTGGAGGAGTTGCCGTAATCGAAGCAGCAGCCGCTGTCGTAATGCGTGCCGTCGATGACGTAGTAGATACCCTCCGGCTCGTCGTTGATGGCAAGGTCCCTGGCATCGTTGTTGCGGAACCCCATGCCCGGCATGATGTAGACGCCGTAGGCCTTATGGCCGCCGATGGTGATGGGCGCCATGTCCGCGACCGGCTGAGTATCGAAGCCACCTTTCGCCGGGCCTGGAAACAAAGGCCCCGGAGGCGACTGCAGCAGGTGGTTGCCTTTGCCGGACTGGTCGTAGATCCGGTTGATGACGCAAAGCGTATTGGCGCAGAACGCGTCCTGCGCGGCTGCGTCAGCGACCCCACCGGCGTCCGGTACCGGCGATGCGGTGGGAGGGACAACTCCAATGTCCAGCGTCTTGCCGTCAGATGCGCGTTTCACCTGGTAAAGCGGGCCTTTGTAGGCGCCGTACAGCGCGCGCGTGGTGCTGTGGGCGGCCACGCAGGGAGTGCCCGCCGCGCCATAGATGTCACACGGGCCCTTTTGGCGCGGAGGAGTGGCCCCTGCCAGCGTCAGGGCCAGCGCAGGTAAAAGCACAGCGAGGATTCTGATCTTCATACCGGTTTCAACTCTCGATCGACTTCTCATGCATTCTTTGTCACCCGCTACTTCGACCGGACGTATTGGTTGGGCGCGCCTGGAGTGGGCAGGCTTCTGGCCACCTGGGTCCCGCCGGAATGCGCTTTGGTCAACGGGGCGGCCAGCGTGATGCCGGTGCCGGTGACGGGTGACCCGGCGGCGTGCGCGGACTTCAGCGGCGCCGCCACGGTGATGGAGGAGTTCCTGAACCCGAATGTGACGGACGCGACGACGGCCGTTTCGCGGTTTGCTCCGTCGTCGATCAGGATAGTCTGTCCGGCTGTGAAGCCCATCACGCCATTCACCGGGATCACGGTTGCGCCCGGGTTGGTGGCCGTCCCCGCTGTTGTTGCCCCGGCTGTACCGACCGTTTCGATCACCGCATTCTCAAGTTCGCCACCGGCGTCGATCAGAACCGTCTGGCCGGCTTTGAAGTCTGCCACGCTGGCCACTTTGATGTTGTTTGAGCCGGCGGCCGACGCGGCCGACAGGGTGGTGGCTGGCTGCAGCAGGAAATCGGTGCAGTTGCTGTCGGTATCGGCGCCGTCCGGGAAGCGGCCCGCGCTCCGGTTCGTCGCCCCCGACGCCGCCGCGGCCGGGCCGACGCCGCGCGCAAAGCCAGGTGCCGGCACCAGGCAGCCGCCCTGTCCTGAGCCAGAGATGCCATGATAGCCCTCAGAGGCCCACGGATCGACCGGCAGGCCGTAGTTGAGGCTGTCGACGACCAGGCCGGCGGCATCGCGCAGCACCATGTTGCCGGCGCTGGGGGAGAGGGCCGGCCCGCCGAACCATTGATTGGGGGCCGGTGTGTCCTGATACCCCGCAGTGGTGACCGCGGCGTCCCGCACGGGCGCGTTGATATCGTGCTCTTTGGCCAGAGGCTTGTCGAGCGTGATGCCCGTGCCCAATGGCTGGACCGGTTCGTTGCTGGAGTGCGCAAAGACGGTTGCAGGCTGGAAGGTGATACCCGTGCCCCGGACGCTGAAGGGCATGTTACCCGCATGGGGGAAGCGCAGTGGAGCGGATAGATCCAGGCCCGTGCCCTGGGCGATCGCCTCCTCGTGGTTGAGGTGCGGCCTGGTGAGGGCGGGAGTGAAGTAGACGTTGGCGCCGATCGCGCTGATCGTCACTGTCTCCTGGTTCGCGGGCGTACCGACGGTCAACTTGTCGCCCACCGTGAAGCCGTTTACGCTGCGGACCTTGATGTTGGTCGCGCCAGTGCCCACATTCGCCGTCAGCGCACTACGGCTGGCCTGGGTGCCAACACGAGTTACTGTAACTGTCTCGATTCCATGGCCTACGCTGTCGATGTCGAGCCGGATCTTGTCTCCAGCCGAGATGTTGGCAACCGAGGTCACCTTGATGTTGGTCGCGCCGGCGGGCGCGTCCACGCCCAGGAAGGCCTGCGTGCCCGGCTTGCCCACGGCGGTGACGGTGGCCACTTCATACTTCTCCACGCCCCTTGCGACGGTGGGATAGGTGGCGCCGTAGCCGATAGCGATCTTCTGGCCGACCTCGAACCCCGACACGCTGGTGACGGGTACGTTGGTCGATCCGGCAGGGATCGTGATTACCATCCCGTCGGGCAATGGCTGCCACAATGTTGTGCTGTTGCCCGCCGCCGTCCCCACGCTCGCAATCTTGCGCGTCTCCAGCTTGGAGCCCGTGTCGATCTCGATCGTGCCGCCGGCCGACATGCCGGTTGTGCTCCTGACATACAGGGTGCTGTCACCGGTGCGCGCGGGCACCGCCAGTCCCGAATTCGCGAGTCCCAGCAGATAGAAGCCGCCCGGAGCGAGCTTTGTCCCGGCGGGGATCTTCACCGATGAGAAGATCGCCTGCTGGGTCTGGTGCTGGGTCAGGCTCCAGTTGGAGAGGTCCACCGCGCTGGCCCCGGCATTGTAAAGCTCGATAAACGAGTTCGTTGAATTGGAAGGATTGCCTGCACTGACGCGGAACTCATTGATCTTGACGGGATTGACGTTCCGCACCTTCTCCACCGTTGTCTCCGAATGCCTCGTGCCGCCCGGGGCTGTCCAGGACGCATTGCCTACCAGGTCGCCGTTGAGGGCCGCTGGTCCTGAGGTGACCTTGAAGGTCGCATTCACGCTCGCGCCGGGGGCCACTGTCTCAGGAATCGTCACCGACGCAGTCTTGGAGCCAACTGCCATGGCGGTCCACTGTTTGGGCACGGAGATACTCAGCTTCACGCCCGTCGCCGGCGCTCCTGTCGTGTTTGTGAATGTCAGGGTGGTGTCCTGTGAGGATCGCGGGGCGAAGGTCTGAACTCCGGGCGGTGTAGCTGTGGCGGCCGCCGGCGCCAGGCTCAGCCGCTGCACATCGTATTTCGCGGCCACTACGTTGGCCTGCACCAATTGGTCAGTGGCGTCTGAAGGGAATGTGCCCGCGGCCGTCATCGCGCCTTCGTAGAAGGTGCCCTGCGAGCCAACGCTGTTGTCGCCGCCATTGCCCAGCAGGATGGCGCCCTGCTTGCGCATCGGGTCGTAAGTGACGTCAATGCGCGGTCCGTCGAACATGACTGACAACGGACCCCGCTGCGCGTCGCCGCCCATGGACGTCCAATGGTGCGGCTCCCCTTTGGCGATCGCGGTGACAAACCGCCACGTGATGCTCGGCAGGTTCGTACAGAGCTTGGATTCATCCGGATTCACGCAGCCCACCAGGTTGTTCTCCTGGTCGGTCATGATCCAGGGGCCGTTGCCGGTGCCCCGGTACCAGGGCGTGGCGTTGCCGTAGTAGGTGGTCTCCATGGTGCCGTTGCCGTCGTCACGGCTGTCCGTCTCGGCATTGCCGTAATCAAAGCAGCACCCGGAGTTGTAGTGGTGGCCGTTGATCACCCAGTACTGTCCCTCCGCCTGGTCGTCCACGGCAGTGCCCTTCGCATCGTTCAGACGGATGCCCATGCCCGGCGCGATGAAGATGCCGTAGACCTTGTGGCCCATCAGAGTGACCGGCGCCATATCCGCCACCGGGAGGTTGTTGAAGCCGCCCATGGCCGGACCGCTGAAGCCGCCGCGCGGCGCCTGGATCAGGTGGTTTCCCTTGGGCGACTGGTCATAGAGGATGCTGACCCAGCAGTGCGTGTTCGCGCAGAAGGCGTCCTGCGCGGCCGCATTGGCATAGCCGCCCGCGTCCGTGACCGGCAGCGCACTGGGTTGGACCACGCCGATGTCCAACGTCTTGCCATCGGACTGGCGCAGGACCTGGTAGAGCGGTCCATTGTAGGCGGCATACAGCGCGCGCGTACTGCTGTGGGCGGCCACGCAGGGGGCGCCCGCGGCGGCGTAGACGTCGCACGGGCCTTGCGGACGCGGCGGTGCTGCGCCGGCCGCCGTGGCCATCGTCAACGCGGCGCACAGCGTCAGCGCCACGTTGAACATCTGTACAGGTATGGTTCTCATTCTCATGTTTGTCCTAATCGCCCTTGGCCAACTGCCAAAATAAAGCCTTGTCGAACTCCTATAGCCCGGTGATGCCGTGCAGATGGTTGACGGAAATCCAGGGAAGCCTGGTCCGGTGTGCCCCAAGCCCGCGAACGCCCTAAGAATCTCTACTTTGTCCTCGATGTCTCGGCACCTCGCTTCACCGTGAAATACGGTTGCTGGTTCAACTCAGCCCCGAGCCCCGGATATAGCGCGGCGCTGCGTCCCATCCGCCGCACCTCAAAGTAGTACTGAAGCCAGTACTGTGAATTCGTGTAGTCGGCGGGAATCGCCGCTCTCCAGACGCTTTCGCGAACCTCCATGGCCGCCGACACCCAGCGCTCCGCCTGGTTCACGTGCCGGAAGTATATTTGCACCGACGACATTGGGGCGGCCGACGTCAGCGCGATTTCCAGCGGTTCTCCCGCCCGGAACACCGCCCCGGGCGTGTGGATGCACAGTGCCAGGTCACGCCGCGGGCGTCCGGTGGCCTGGGCAATCGCCTGCGCCAGCAATGGGGAACCCTCCGCGGGCCGGGCTCCTTCCAATTTCCGGGCGACCTCCGAAATGTCGGCATCCATGGCGGGCAACCGGTCCATCCAGTGGCCGCGCAACTGACGCAGTTCGCCCACCGTGATGTCCGGAACATAGACGCCCTTGCCGCGCTCGGCCACCGTCGCGAACGCCGCGCGAGCTGCCCGGTACATCCGAAGGCATTGCTCCAACGCGATTCGATCGCCAGTCTGCTCGAAGATTCTGTACAGGACGCCGGCCCGGAACTTGGCGCCGAAGAAACGCCCGAGGCCCACCATGAGGTCGACATCAATGGCGGCACGCCGGTACTCGGGCCGGTCCTTTCCTGACGACAACGCCTGTGCCTGCGCGGCGCTCTTCGCCGCCTCCGCCGCGAAGTCCTCAATCCACTGCGCTACTTCCACAGGCGAGTATTGCCCGCTCACCTCGCCCTTCAGCAGATCGTCCGCATAGTCTTTGATTCGATAGAAAAGTTGCGGGTCCAGCGGGCTGACATTGCCAAAGACCCTGGGCGCCGGGCTGTCCGTGTAGGGTCCGGGCTGTGTGGCATCCACCAGCGATTGGTTCAGATACACCTCTGGCCAGTATGTGTTATTGCCCGCCGACGCGGCGTGAGCCGTGGTCACGATGGGCAGAATGCGGCTTCCATGAGCCAGCGCCGATTCCATCGCTGCCGACCCGGCGCCGAACTGCGCCTTCAGATAACGCTGCCAGACCTCCGGAGATGAATCCGGGTTGTACAGCAGCCGGCCCCAGATACGGTGGCTGTAGACGTACTTCTCCCAGTCCCACCGGGGATTCAAAGACGTGTCGGCATAGGCACAACGTCCGCCCGGCAGACCAGATCCGCGCCGTCCCTTGAACGAGAGCGGCTCCATGATCTCCACACCAGCGCTGCCGCAGAAGCGGAAAGCCCGGGCGTAGGCGGCGGCGGTCACCGGATCGCCCCACAGCAGCAGGCGCTGCGTGCCCGGCCAGATGCGATGCACTACGTCCCACTTCCGGTCTTCGCGGAGCAGGTCGCCATACCCATACCGCAGAAAACTGCGCGATCCGGCGCTGAGCTTCATCAGGCGGCTGGTCTGTGCGTTTGGTTTCGGCCGTTCCAGTTCGCGAATGTCCGCCTGGTGATAGGGCATCCCCAAGTGCTCGCCCCAGTATTTGGGAGAGAGCTTGACAGGCATGCCGGAACCGACCGCGATATCCAGCATTGTCTGGTCCATGCCCTTGGAGTGCATGTCGATCTCAACAGTGCGCCCACACGTGGAAACACCTTCGAAGACCGTCTTCCAGAACTGATAGCTGCCTTCATCCACCCCGCTTTCCCCGTGGACGCGGAACGTCACGCCACTAATGGCAGGGCACGCCTTGAGCAGCGCCCGCACGGCATCGCGGCAATACGGCCCGTGCGTTTCGTGGGTCAGCCCCTCGATGGTGTAGTTCGGATTCGGGCTGTCGATCCATTCGTAGCCGTGCATCCAGAGCCCCAACTGGAATTCCATCCCGCGAGCCACCGTCTGCTCGCTGATGTAGCGCAACATCTCCAGATTGCTGTCGCGTTCCCGCACCGGCAACTGCGGGACGTGTACACGATAGCCTGGGACGTCCAGCAGGAACGGATAAGCGAACAGGAAATAGGCGTCCGTGACCTTGCGAAGAAAGTCGTAGCCGATACCCAGGGCGAGGTGGAAGCGATTGAAGCGCTGGCCGGCGAGCATCGTGAGATAGGGGCCCCACATCGTCCGGTCGTTGAACCAGGGCTTATCCTCAACATCGCTGGTGAAGAGCCGGGTGACGCTGCGGACCTGGTTGGCCGGACGCTCCGCCACCGGCGTGGACACCGCCAGCGCCTCCACCGGATTACTGGAGTATCGCGCGCGATCCGCCAGTTCCAGCACGGCAAAGACGGCGCCGCGCACATCGGTCCCGCATGCGGCCACCACGCTGCGCCCTGACGTACTGCCCGATGCCAGCACCAGCGCCTCCGGCAGGGAGGGAATCGGTACCCGCGCCTCATTCAATACAGCCCGCGCCAGCGCAGCCTGGGCACCGGCCACGGTAATGCAGAAACTCGCTGCCCCCGCATCGGCCAGGTGGGCGCACCGCTGCACGGCCAACCCTCTCTGCTCCAGCGCGACTTGCAGTTCCCCTGCGGCCCATTGCGCCGGTCCCGATGAGCCGATCGGGTCAGCCGGGTCGATTACGATAGAGACGCCCGAGCCGGGCGCCGCCAAACCGGCTCCGGCGGCCGAAAGCCCGGCTGCCTGGAGAAACTTCCGTCTGCTGGATGAGTTGGGCGTCATGTCAATCCTCGAACCACCTGTTGCCGCCGGCCTGGCTACTGCATGTAGCCCTTCTCCCGGTAGTAGCGGGCGGCCCCGGGATGCAGCGGAACTTCATAGCCTTTCCACACCGTGTGCACGTTGTACGAGAAGTTCAGGTGCCGCCATTGCAGCAGTTGCTGTTGTTCGTCCATCGCCTTCGCAACGGCATAGGCGAAGCTCTCCGGCATGTCAGCCCGGCCATAGATCACTGTGCCGGTGCGCACCACGCTGGGCATGGGCCGGTCGATCCCACGATAGAGCCCGGCGGGGATCATGCCGCGCTCCTGTTCGCCGGCCGCCGCAAGTTCAGCCAGCAAACCGTCGGGCAATTGCAGGAAGGTGAGATCGAACTTCTGGCTGATCTCGGTCCAGATTCTCCACTCCGGCGCGGTCGTCATGGGACCGCCGCCTCCAATGACTACGTCGAACTTCTCACGGTCCTCCGCCGTATTGCCAACCCGCCCGCCGGCCTCCTCGATGGCCTGTTTGGATAGGCCGAAATGCGCCAGAATGCGAGTGGAATCGCCGCCAATGCCTGCGATCAGGATGCGCACCGGCCACCGCTTCTGCCTGATCTGCGCAAGGTCCGCAATTCCGGTTTCAGCCTTGGCGGCCACCAGCACATAGCTGGGGTCCTGGATGTTCGCGATCAGCCGCAGGTTGGTACGCGGCTTGTCTTTGGAATACGGCCCCGTTCCCTTGTACGCGTTTCGCAGGAACTGGATCGCGACCGCGCCAAAGTCGATGGCGCCAAGCCCCGGCACATTGCGCGGGGCAAGAATCTCGGGCACGGCGGGATCCGGCTTATACGGCGGCGCCATCCGCGCCTCACTGACGATCCGCGGCGCGTCCACCGCATTGCAGTTGTAGCAGATTTGCACGTCGTAGCCGTACGGCTTCATCGCCGCCTGGACAACCTCCGCCATGGCGCCCCACGGGCACAGCCGGCACGCGCCGCCAAAGACAGGCCTCTTATCCTGGATCCCGGTCTGCCCGGCAGCGAGTAGCGCGGCCGCCAACAGGATTGCCGGCAGCCGCGGCATGACTAGTCCAAATCTGGCCAAGTGATCACCTCTGTTTGCGGGCGCTTCCGGCCCCCTTCGCGATCCTCAACTCGGAGCGAGATTCCCTCGGCTCGCGAGGGTCCTTGATAACGCTTTCACTGCACTCTATTGCATCAGGCATTGGAAGTCAAAGTCGCCTGGCCGTGTTTCTTCGCGTCAGGTTTGACTCTCGAATCCCGCCGCGATAGACTCGCTGCTGTCCATTCCTGCAAGCGCGTGCAGGCACGGTCGCCGGGGCTTCGAAAACTAACCGGAATGGAGCCACGCAAGTCCGGAGAATTTCAGATGATTTCTCGCTCGGCCATCTTCGGGATCGTCGCTGCCATCGTCCCGTTTGGGCGGGCCATCCCGGCCCCTATCCGCTGAAGAGACTCATGACGACTCTATCCTCCAAAGCTGTCTGCCTGACGACTTACGTCATTCTCGCGGCGCTCTGCGCGGCTGTCCCGGCCTCTGCCGAGCCGCCCAAAGCTCTCTCCTGGACCGCCGACAACGGAAACGGAACTTACTCGAATCCCCTGTTCTACGACGAGTTTTCCGATCCCGACATGATTCGCGTCGGCCCGGACTATTACCTCACCGGCACCACGATGCACACCATGCCCGGTTTGCCCATCCTGCACTCTCAGGATCTGGTGAACTGGCGCATCATCGGCTACGCCTTCGACCGCCTCGATCTCGGTCCGGACTTTCGGCTTGAGGACGCCAAAGAGATTTACGGCCAGGGCATCTGGGCGCCCAGCTTCCGCTACCACGACGGGACGTACTACATCTTTGCCAACGTGAACCGCTTTGGGCTGCAGGTTTTCCGCGCCTCTAACCCTCGCGGTCCGTGGAAGCACAACCGCATCCAGCAGGGGCTGCACGACCTCTCTGTTCTGTTTGATGACGATGGCCGGATCTACGCCGTTTACGGGGCCTCGACGATTCGCATCGTTGAGTTGAATGCGGACCTCACCGCCCTGGTGCCGGGCACCGACCGCGTCCTCATCGACAAGAGCCTCGGCATGGGCGAGGGGTCGCACCTCTACAAGCTCAAGGGCAAGTACTACATCGTGAGCGCCATCCCCGGCGCCCACGTGCCGATGAAGTGCGCCCGGGCTGAGACGCTCGCCGGCCCCTGGGAAGTGAAGACGATCAGCGAGAGTGAGAGCCTCGGCATTGGACAGGGCTATCGGCCGAAGAACTTCCGGCGGCCCACGCCGCCGTTCGAAGTCACCCCGCCTGATCCAAGTGAGAACCTCAGTCTCACCCTGCACCAGGGCGGCATCATTGATACCGTCACGGGCGAGTGGTGGGGTTACTCCATGCAGGACCACAACGCCGTGGGCCGCCTGACCTCGCTGTCGCCTGTGACCTGGGTCGACGGTTGGCCCTACTTCGGGCTGCCTGGCAATCTCACCCGCACACCCTCGCTTTGGGTGAAGCCCAATACGGGACGCACCAGCCCCGTCACCGCTCCCTACGATCGCAATGATGCTTTTGCCGGCCCCAAGCTCCAACCTCTCTGGCAGTGGAACCATCTGCCCGACGACTCCAAGTGGTCGCTCACTGAGCGTCCAGGGTTCCTGCGCCTGCACTCGCTGCCAGCGCCGGACTTCTGGTTGGCGCGCAATACCCTCACGCAGCGGGCCATCGGCCCGGAATCCATCGCGACAACGGAACTGGACGCAGCGGGTCTCAAAAACGGCGATTCCGCGGGCCTGGCCCTCCTGAACCTGCCTTACTCCTGGGTCGGCGCCTCGCGCCAGGCAGATCAGCTCACCCTCGGGTTCACTGTGATTTCGACAAGGACACCGCCCGCTTCAGCTACAGCGGGAACGGGAAGGTGTTCACGGACATCGGCCCCGAACTTCCGCTCGCTTTTCAGCTGAAGACATTCCAGGGCGTTCGCTTCGGGCTGTTTCACTACAACGCCTCCGGCGCCGCCGGGGGGCAGGCCGACTTCGATTCCTTCACCGTTGTGGAACCGCGGCCCAGGGGGCTGACCCAGCCGATTCCGGCCGGCCGGTGGATTACGTTCTCTGGCCTTTCGAATGGTCGCGGCTTGGCGGTCGTCGATGGCAAGTTGCTCACTTCGGACGGGGCAGGGAAGGCGAGTGCGTTCCAGGTTGTGGATCGCGGAAGCGGCCGGATTGCGCTTCGAACGGCGCAGGGGCAGTTTGTCTCCGTATCGGGCGCCGGAAAATCCGGCGAGGTCGTATTGAAGCCGGGCATACCAGGCGACGCCGAGACGTTCCAGTGGGTGGACCTGCAGCGGGGCGACACGCTACTGCTGTCTCTGGCGACGCACCGCTATATCGCGGCCCCAAAAGACCCCGGCCCTGTGTCCGCCGATCATCCCGGACCGGCGCCGGACCGCAAGGATGGCTCCTGCTTCACCTGGAAGCCCGCTCAGCGATAGAAACTTTGAACCATGCGTAACGGAAACGCAATTAGGCCGCGAAGATGATGCTGCGATGCCCGGACGTGTTTCTGATCAAGAAGATCCATCCCGGCGCCGCACCCCAGGCTTCTGCCGCCCGCGGCGGCCTGCCGGCTGCGCCGTTTCGTACCGACACCTGGCCCGGAATCACCCAGGGCCCTGCCGCTCACTGATACACAAGAGGTTTTCCACGATGTACATCAAAACGATTGCCTGGTTCGCCATTGCATGCGCCTCCGCCTGGGGCCAACCTGCCGGCGATTCAAAACCCGCCTCCACAAACGTGATGGGCGCGCAGTATCCCCGAGTCCATCCCGATCTCCGGGCGACCTTCCAGCTCAAGGCGCCTGAGGCGAAGCTGGTCCAGGTCCGCCTGGGTCAAACCTACGACATGGTGCGCGCGGACGACGGCGTTTGGACCGTCACCATACCTCCACAGGTGCCCGGATTCCACTATTACTCCCTGGTGGTGGATAGCGTGGCCGTGAACGATCCAGGCAGCGAGGCGTTCTACGGCACCAGCCGCCAGTCCAGCGGAATCGAGATTCCGGAGAAGGATGCGGACTACTACGAGGTCCAGGCTGTGCCGCATGGCGAGGTGCGTCAGATCCGCTACTTCTCCAAAGTGACCGGAGCCTGGCGCCGGGCGTTTGTGTACACGCCGCCCGGCTATGACTTGAACCCGAAACTCAGGTATCCCGTGCTCTACCTGCAGCACGGTGGCGGAGAGGATGAACGCGGCTGGACGGTCCAGGGCCGTGCCGACATCATTCTCGACAACCTGATCGACCGCAAGCAGGCCGTGCCCATGCTCATCGTGATGGACAAGGGTTATGCGGTGATGGCGGGTGAGAAGCCATATGTCCGCGCGCCCGGCGAACCGTTCGACATGCGCCGGCTCTCCTCCCTCCCCGCATTCGAGAAAGTGGTCGTCGACGACCTGATCCCCGCCATCGACGCCCGCTATCGCACGTTGCCCGATCGGGACCATCGCGCCATGGCCGGGCTCTCCATGGGCGGCGGCCAGACCTTCGAAATTGTACTGCACAATCTCGACAAATTCGCCTATGTGGGCGGCTTCAGTGGGGTGCCCGGCGGCAATGGCGGCCCGGTCATCAACACGAAGACCGATTTCAACGGCGTCCTGGCCGATGCGCAGGCCTTCAATAAACGGATGAAGCTGGTCTGGATCGGCACCGGTACCGCCGAGCCCGCACCCATGTACAAGGGCATGCAGGGATTTCGTGAGGCCATCACCAACGCCGGCATCCGGCATATCTACATCGAGTCGGAAGGCACCAGCCACGAGTGGCTCACCTGGCGCCGGGCGCTCCACGATTTCGCGCCCAGGCTGTTCAAGGAGGCGAAATGATCCGCATCTGGACCGTCCTTCTGGTATGCGCCCTCGGACTGGCACAGCCCGCTGATGACTCGAAACCTGCTGGTTCGAATGTCCCGGGGGCTGAGTATCCACGGATTTATTCCGATCTCCGCGTGACATTCCGGCTCAAGGCGCCGGAGGCGCGCAAGGTCCAGGTCCGTCTCGGCAAGGACTACGACATGACGCGCTCCGATGACGGCACATGGAGCGTGACACTACCGCCGCAGGTGGCGGGCTTCCACTACTACTCCCTGGTGGTTGACGGCGTCGCGGTGAACGATCCCGGCAGTGAGACCTTCTATGGATCCAGCCGCCAATCCAGCGGGATTGAGATTCCCGAGCAGGGCGTGGACTTCTACGAGGTCAAGAATGTGCCCCATGGAGAGATGCGTCAGTTCCGCTACTACTCCAGCGTGACTGGATCCTGGCGGCGCGCCTTCGTCTACACACCGCCAGGCTACGACTCCCATGTCAAAGCCCGCTACCCAATCCTTCTTCTCCAGCACGGGGGTGGAGAAGACGAGCGCGGCTGGGTGGTTCAGGGACGAACGGACATCATCCTCGACAACCTGATCGCGGAGAAGAAGGCTGTGCCCATGATCGTCGTCATCGACAACAGCTACGCTTTCAAGCCTGGAGAAACGCCCCCGTCGCTGCGTCCTCCGGCCGGTCCGCCCGGGTCCTTCCGCATCGTGGTTTCTCCCACTTTCGGGGATGTCGTCGTGAAGGATCTGCTGCCTGCCCTCGACAAACACTATCGAACCCTCGCGGATCGTGATCACCGTGCCGTGGCGGGCCTCTCGATGGGCGCGGCCTACGCCATGCAGGTCGGACTGGGGCACCTCGATACGTTCAGCCACTTCGGATCGTTCAGCGGTACGGTCATGCGCGACCTGGATGCCAGGACCTCCTACGGCGGAGTGCTGAACGACGGGGAGCCGTTCAATCGGAAATGCCATTTGCTGTTCATCGCCGCCGGCACTGCCGAGCAATCGCGGCTGGACGCGGCCAGGCATGCACGAGCGGAACTCGACAAAGTTGGTGTCAAGTACGTCGCCTACGACTCGCCAGGCACCGATCACGAGTGGCTCACCTGGCGGCGATCCTTATACGAGTTCGCTCAACGGTTGTTCAGAAAGTAAGAAGATCGGCTCCCTGAGCCACTGCCAGGACCAACTTCGCCAGGACGGGTAACCCCAGTCAGCCCGGCCTGACGTGGACACCCACCGATCCGGCCCGCGGCCAGACAATGGTCTTCGACAACCACTGCCGCATGGTGGATGATCCCGAAGGCGAAGTACGCAAGATCCTGCTGGGCTAGCCGGAACCACGCGCCGAGGGCCGCATCCACCGGCCCTCGGTGCTTCGAACCCTCTACATCTACCTCCGCCCATTCCCTCCCGGACAATGTGTCGAATATCCCGTGTGGGGGTTCCTCGATTTAGGTGATACAATCTCGACTAAATTCGGGGCTATGACATCCAACGCGGCGATTCTGCTGGAAGAGCGAAGAGCTGCCCTCAACGCAGTTCTGGATTCCAAGGAGTTCTCACGGGCGCCCGCCCTTGCCAAACTCCTGAAGTATCTCTGTGAAAAGACCTTTGAAGGCCGGTTTCACGAGATCAAGGAGTTCAGCATCGCGACCGAGGTCTATGGCCGGAGCGAGAGCTTTGGCGAGAAACGCGACTCTGTCGTTCGGGTCGAGGTGTCCCGCCTGCGCAAGCGTCTGCGGAACTATTACGCGGAAGAGGGAGCGTCTCAACCCCTTCGCATCGTGATTCCGGCCGGCACCTACCAACCTGAATTCGAACCCGCAGTTACTGACCCGGAGCCTAGCTCCGACGACATCCCGGCCGTCCCGGCGAAGCACTCGAGAACGCGTATCCTCATCGCCTGTCTTGCAGCTTCTGTGCTCCTGGCCGCAACGGCAGTGATTCTTTTTCTGCCGTACCGGCGCCAGGCGGCCGCGCCCGCGACACCCGCCCGCGGTTCCGCCGATCGCGACCCCCTTCCGGGCGGCGGGATCCCTCGACCGGTCCGCATCCTGGCCGGTGCTTCCACTGAACGGTCAGTGGACCGCTTCGGCGTGGAATGGTCCGGCGACCGGTATTTCTCCGGCGGCGAGCAGAACCATTGGCAATTTGGAGGCAAGGAGATGGGCGTCCCCGTGAGAACCATCCGCTGGGCACCAGATCAGCTCTACTTCCGCAGCTTCCGTTTCGGCAACTTCTCTTACCGCATCCCACTCCCGGCGGGCAAGTACGACCTGAGGCTCTACTTTTCTGAAGTCATCTTTCTTCCGACGGAGCTTGGGGACGGAGTGGAGAATCGTAGAATCTTCGACGTCCTGATGAACGGTCAGCCCCTGCTGTCATCTTTCGACATCGCAGCCGATGCGGGAGGCACGAACACGTCCGACATCCGCGTCTTCACGAATGTCTCTCCCGAGAACGGCTTCCTCACGCTGGACTTCAAACCCATTCTCTCCGGCGCCTGGTTGAATGCCATCGAAGTCATCCCAAATAATACCGGCCGGCCCCTCCCCATCCGGATCTTCACCCGGAACGCAAACTTCACAGACCAGGAAGGAAATCTCTGGGAGTTGGACCGCTACTACACCGGCGGCCGGCAGATCTCCGATGGCGAAACCGTCACCGGCACGCAGGATCCCGAGCTGTTCCTCTCGCAACGCTATGGCAACTTCACCTACCGCTTCCCGGTTCCTCCCGGCCGCTACCGGCTCCGGCTTCTCTTCGCCGAGACCTACTTCGGCCCCCACAATCGCGGCAAGGGCGGCTCCGGCAGCCGGATCTTCAATGTGCTCAGTGGCGGTGTGACCCTTCTCAATCGCTTCGAGATCTTTAAGGAAGCCGGCGAACGGCACAGTATCGAGAAGGTGTTCCACGGACTGGTCCCCAACGCCCAGGGCCGCATCGACGTCACCTTCGAACCAGTCGTCCAGTATGCGGTAGTGAATGCGCTGGAATTAACACCCGAAAAGTGACTGTAGCCACTGCTCATCGGCTTGTAACCACATTGATTCCAAACGGCTTCTGTCGCTAACCAGCGGTAGCGGTTACCTCTAGCCGCGATCTCTTGCTCTCCCTCCTGCAATTCCCTTACCTTCGCACTACTCAATTCGCGCACTGGATTGCGCTGCAGAGGGAGATGCCATGTTGCAAAGCTCAGTGGGTAGCCGCCTGTTTCTGGCGGCGTGCCTTCTATCTGGGACCGTGGGCCTTTTCGGACAAACACTGGGTTCGATCGCCGGTGAAGTCCGGGACACCAGCGGAGCCGCCGTTCCGGAGACCATCATCACCGTGATCAACACGGGAACCAATGCCCAAAGATCCGCGCTCACCAATGAGGCGGGCGGGTATGCGTTTCCCTCCCTCCCGCCCGGCATCTATACGGTGCGAGCCGAACGGGCAGGGTTCAAGACTTTACTCCGCACTCAGGTCGAGATCCAGGTCCAGCAGAATGCCCGCCTCGATTTCGAGCTGCCGCTGGGCCAGGTATCCGAGTCCGTCGAAGTGGTCGCCAGTCCGCTGATGGTCAACGAAAACGCCACGGTCGGCACCGTCATCGAGAACAAACGGATCGTCGAACTGCCCCTGAACGGGCGCAACTACCTCCAACTGGTCTCGCTCGCACCCAACGTCTCCACCGGCTTCTCCACCCAGGGGCAGGCCGGAGCACGGCAAGGCGGCATCCGGGCCTCTCAGACGATCTCCGTGGCCGGCCAGCGCACGAACTTCAACCACTACACCCTGGACGGTGTAGAGAATACTGACCCCAACTTCAACACGTTTGTCGTCATGCCGTCTGTCGATGCACTTCAGGAGTTCAAGGCGCAGACCGGCATCTATCCGGCGGAGTTCGGCCGACAGACCACCCAGATCAATGTCCTGACCAAGTCCGGCACGAATCAGTATCACGGCACCGTCTTCGAGTTTCTGCGCAATGACAAGCTGGACTCCACCGGCTACGCGTTCACTTCCCTGCGACCGGTGAAAGACCCCTTCAAATGGAATCAGTACGGCTTCACCCTGGCCGGTCCGGTTTGGCTCCCGCGCGTCTTCAATGGCAAGGACAAACTGTTCTTCATGGGGAACTATGAATCGTTCCGCAAACGGGGCAACACGACAGGACTCTTCTCACTTGCACCGGCGGCGTTCCAGACCGGGGATTACACTTCCCTATCCAGCCGGATCTACGACCCGCTCACCCGTACCCGCGCTGCCGACGGCACCCTGACCGGCACTCCTTTTGCCGGCAACGTGATTCCGGCCAGCCGCATCAGCCCGACGTCCAAGAAACTGCTCGAGTTCTACCAGAACCCCACCCTGCCCGGCGTCACCAACAACTACGTCCAGGCGCTGGCCCGCCCGCAGAACCGAGATCAGTTCATCGTCCGCCTCGACTACAACGAGTCACCCAAATCCTCGTGGGCCGGCCGCTACAGTTGGGGCGACGAGAACGAGTCCACACCTGGCCTCAACCAGAACGGCACCAAACTGGTCACCAACCTCGAACAGTACATGGGTTCGAATACCCGCACTCTGTCCCCCTCGATGGTGACGGAAACCCGCTTTGGCTATACGCGTTTCTACAACTCGGTGGGCACGCTCCTGGCCTTCCAGCGGAATGTCGTGGATGAACTCGCGATTCCAGGGTTGAAGGGCGGCGACCCCGTCTCTTGGGGCATTCCGTCCATCGGAATTGCCAACTACCAGGGCATTGGAGACAGCACCGACGGGCCGTTTGAAAACAAGAACAGTACGCTCCAGTTCCTCAATAACACTTCCATCACCAGAGGCCGGCATTCCTTCCGCTTCGGTGGCGAAGTCCGCCGGGATCAGTTCAATCAGGTGGGCAATCAGTTCGGACGCGGCAGCTTCAGCTTCGCCGTCAACCCTACGCAAGACCCGCGAGCCCTGACCGCGGGATCCGGTCTCCCCACCCAGGGCGATGCTTTCGCATCATTCCTGCTGGGCAATGTCACGCTCACCGAAGTGGCGGCACAAATTGCGGCGGCCCAGTTTCGGGCCACAAGCTTCGCGCTGTATGTGGACGACGTCTGGAAACTGAGCTCCCAGGTAACCCTCTCCTTCGGCTTGCGTTATGAGAATACGCCACCGTGGGAAGACATCTCGGGCAATCTCACCACCGTTTTCTTCAATGCCTTCGACAATATCCCGAACGTGGCAGACCAGAGTCGCTATCCCGTGTTTCTCCGCCAGGGGGTGAGTTCCGGCGACCCCTACAGCGGATTGAGGGTGCGCTGGCCGAACATCCCACTGGTACAGGATGGCCGTCTTGGGAATCGCCTGGTGAATCGCGACAACAACGACTTCGCACCGCGGATCGGACTCGCCTGGAGCCCCACCTCCAAGTGGGTGATTCGAACTGGAGCCGGCATGTTCTATAACCAGGACCAAGGCAACCCCCGCTTCGATGTCGCGCGGAATGCCGCCGGCCGCACCCGCAACGACGACAATTCCGATTTCCCAACAGTGACCTGGGCTACCGGAGCGGCGGCCTTGAGCGGCTCAGTCGCAAACATTCTTACACCCCAGGCGTTCTCCAATAAGTACGACCGCCGGACACCTTATTCCATGCAGTGGTTGTTCAATGTACAGCGTGAACTCGGCAAGGATCTGTCCTTCGAAGCTGGCTATCTCGGCTCGGTCAGCCGACACCTGGAATCCTACCGCGGAGTCAGCGCGGCGGTGCCTGGCCCCGGCTCAAACGCCAGCCGGTCGCCTTATCCGAATTGGGGGCTGCTCGTGCTCGTCGAGAACGGCGGCCGCGCCAATTACAACTCATTGGGAACCAAGTTGACCAAGCGTTACTCCAGCGGGCTCACCGCGCTGGTTTCCTACACCTGGTCGAAGTCGATCGATACGACCAGTGGGATTCGCACCTCCGATAGCGACTCCCTCTTCTCGCAGGATGGCCGTTGCATGCTCTGTGATCGCGGTCTTTCCGCCTTCGACAACCGGCACCGCCTGGTCGTCTCCGGCCTCTACGATGTTCCATTCGGCAAGGGCCGCAAGATGGCGATTCGAAATGGCTTCCTGGATGCCCTGGCCGGAGGGTGGCAGGTAGGTGGCATCAGCACATGGCGCTCCGGATTCCACATCAATCCCAGCGCCGGCGTGAACCGCGCCAACACCAACATCAACACCGATCGCCCGGATGCTTCCGGCCAACCGGTCAATCTTGATACACCCACCACGGAGCGCTGGTTCAATACCGCCGCCTTCGTCCTTCAGCCGGTCTACCAGTTTGGAAATGCCGCGCGCAACTCCGTGCCCGGGCCTGCCGGTTTCATGCTGGACTCCAATGTGCAGAAGAACTTCCGCCTGCCCTTGGAAGGACACGAACTCCAGTTCCGCTGGGAGTGCTACAACCTGTTCAATCACCCGGTCTGGGGTTTCCCGACCTCGAATCTGAGCAGCGCCAACTTCGGCCGCATCACGTCCACCGCCGTGAGCATGCGGCAGATGCAGTTCGCGTTGAAGTACGTTTTCTGATGAACACCAGATGCTCAACATCGCGATCCGATGCCTTCTCGCCGCGGTCTTCGCGGCGGGAGCGGCGGCACAGAACGCCAAAAGCTGGAGCGAGCCCTTTCCACCTCATCGCATTGCCGGCAATCTCTACTACGTCGGCACGCGGGGGCTCGCCTCCTACCTGATCACCACGCCGGAAGGGCACATCCTCATCAACAGCGGATTGGAAAGCTCCGTGCCCCTGATCGAGTCGAGCATCACGCAGCTCGGCTTCCGGTTCGCCGACGTCAGGATCCTCCTGATCAGCCACGCCCACTGGGACCACAACGCGGGCAGCGCGCTGGTGAAGCAGCGCACCGGCGCCCGGTACGAAGTCATGGAGCCTGACGTCGCCGTAACCGAAGATGGTGGCAGATCCGACTTCTTCTACCGGAACTCGCCGCGATCTTTCTATCCCCCGGCCAAAGTCGACCGCGCCCTCCAGGACGGAGACCAGGTGAAACTTGGCGGAACCGTCCTCACTGCCCATCTCACGCCAGGCCACACCAAGGGCTGCACCACCTGGACCATGCAGGTGACCGAAGCCGGCAGGACCTATGACGCAGTCATCGTCGGAAGCGTCAACGTGAACGCCGGCTTCCAACTCGTCAGGAACTCTCTGTATCCCGGGATCGCCCAGGACTTCCAGCGGACCTTCGCGACTCTGAAAGCCCTGCATTGCGACATCTTCCTGGGTGCTCACGGGGACTACTACGGCCTCGAAGGCAAGTTCGCCCGTCTGCCGGCCCAGGGTGTCAAGGTCTTCATCGACCCCGCCGGTTACTCGAAATACGTAACGGAGCGAGAGCAGTCCTTCCTCCACGAATGGCAGCGGCAGAAACGGTGATCACTTCAGGGATGAGGACGCGGCATCATCGCTGCTGGCGGAGGCCGGCGTGCGGACCAGCCACTCTGCCGCCAAGCCCACCGGGTTAGTGTGCGTGTACGGCGAGGATCTCGAAGCTCTGCAGCGTGTACTCCACCTGCTTCACCCGCAGGAGCGCCTCAAAATGCGGAAGTTCGCCGGACCTTTCCGGCAGCTTCGCCAGTACCTCCTGGAACAGGCGGTCGGTGGTCACCAGGTTTGCCGCCGCTTCAGTGCCCGACATCTCCTGGCCCGAGAGAATCAGCACATTACCGGTCTTGCTGGCGTTCGGCAGGAAGGCCACCACGGAGAATCGCTCTTCTAGCCCCTTCCCGGATCCCGGCAGGGCGAAGGATGCCGGCTCGCCCGCTCCGGGCCGGCGGTTCTCCACTCTGACACTTCGGGTCTTTTCGTCGTAGACGAAGTGGAAGTCCAGCGATTCGTCGAACAGGTCCACCCAGGGCACGGCCCTCCTGGAACCCACGAGGATGTGGTTGCCCTTCTGAAAACTCCGCAGGTTCAGGTCGCGGGAATAGAGTACGGACGTATGCGCGGGATTAAGGACGCCGGCGGCCCACAGCCGTTTCATCAACATCACGTCGGCCAGGGAGGTGTACCGCCTCTCCATCAAATAGCGCAGGATATCTTTTTTCTCGGCAGTGTAGTCCGGCCGGTCCAATTCCGCGCGATAGCCGCGGCTGATGTACTCGCTCACCAGGATGGGCCGGTGAACGATGTCCTGCACGGCTGAGAATGTGGAATCCGCGATGACCACAGTGGTCTCCTGCCCTGGAGGCGAAAATGCCGTCCAGAAGCGCCGCAATACGTTCCCCTCGATGGCCGGCTCCGGGTGGCGCATGGCCAGCCACCCGCACAGGCAGGTGAGGATCAGGCACGCCATGGCCAGCAGCCGGACGGTCCACTGGGGGCGCGCCGCCTCGGCGGTGGTCGAGGATTCCGAGACTGGCGAGACGGCCGCGCCCGCCCGCTCCCGCAATATAGGTTCGTAAGTCCCCTTGGCGATCTCCAGCACCATGGGTTCGTCCCTGCCTTCGTCGCTGAAGTAACGTTCCAGCCGCTTCCTCAACTGCGATGCCTGGACGCGAACCAGGGTGTCCTGCGCCGAGTCGTAGTCCGCCGTCCGTTGGAATACGTCCACGCCGATGTCGTGGTCCCTGATCTCCAATACTCCATCCACCCAGCAGCGGTGGCACAGATAGATCAGCAGGTCCCGTAACTTTGCTGACCTCTGCAGGGGGGCCGAGTTACACACCCGTTCCACTACCGCCCAGCGGTCATCCATTTCCGCCGGCAAGGCGAACCTGGACTTCTCGCGGAATGGTGCATCCCTCAGCATATGAGGAATAGTAACACCTCAAGGATATGAATGAGTTGCAGAAACTCTTCGCGGAGAATTCGCGAGAATTCACTTGTTCCTCGGCGTTCCGGCTGGCCATGATACCTGGAGTCAAGATTACTGAACAAGGGGCTCACCATGATGCTGACGTCAAGACTCGTCTCGCTTGCGTTACTGTTCTCCACTCTCCTCTCCGCCCAACAGATCACAGGTACGGTTACTGGCATTGCCACCGATCCGAGTGGCGCGGGACTTCCAGGTGTCCTGGTCAAGGTCACCAATCTCCAGACTAATGTCGCTCGCGAAACCACCACGGAAGCCAGCGGCGCCTTCTCCTTGCCCTTCCTGCCCGCCGCCTCTTACTCCCTGACGGCCACTGCGAAGGGCTTCCGAACCTTCCAGATCGACTCCTTTGTTCTGCAGGTTGGCCAGACCGCCCGCCTCGATCTCGGCCTCGAGATCGGCGACGTCACCCAGACCCTTAACGTCTCCGGTAACATCGCGGCGCTTCAAACTGAATCCACCTCTGTCGGCGCGGTAATCAATGCCGAGAAGATCGTCGACCTGCCGCTCAACGGCCGCAACTTCATCCAACTCGCCCAGTTGATCCCCGGCGTGAATCCGGGCACGCCTGGCTCCATCTCCGTCCGGCGCGGCCGCGGCTCCATCGGTGAAACTTCCTCCGCCTTCGGCGGTACCGGCATGTCGGCCAACGGCGCCCGTGATACGAACAACCGCTTCTATCTGGACGGCGTCGAGTTCATGGACTACGACGCCTACACTTACCCCTTCGCGCTCTCCGTCGACTCCCTCGCCGAGTTCCGTGTCGAAACCTCCACGTTCTCTGCGGAATACGGCGGCTCCCCGGGTGGCCAGGTCTCCATCCTCACGCGCCGGGGCGGCAATCAGTTCCGAGGGACTCTCTGGGAGTTCAACCGCAACGATGCCCTCACCCAGACCTACGACGCCATCGCCAAGACCTCTGTCGCCAATCCCCGCCTCAACCGCAATCAGTTCGGAGCCAACATCGGTGGTCCTGTTGAGCTGCCCAAGATTTACAACGGTAAAAACAGGACCTTCTTCTTCTTTAACTGGGAAAGTGGCCGCCTTGCTTCCGGCGCCACCGCCTCCTACCGCCTGGTGCCGCCCACTGCCATGCGGAATGGCGATTTCAGCGCCCTCCGCGACGCCCGCACCGGACAGCCGCTGACGCTGAAGGATCCCATGGCCGCCGGCATCGTCAACAACCAGATTCCCAAGTCGTTGCTGAGCCCCCAGGCCGTCGAGTTCCTCAAGTTCACTCCCGAAGCCAACACCGCCGTCGGCACCCAGAACTTCATCAACACCCCTCAGAGCGCCGTTGCCACCCAGGATAACTACACCTACCGCCTGGACCATAACCTCACCTCGAAGGACGCCCTGGCCTTCCGCTATGTCCGGAACTCCACCAAGGAGAAGGGCACTCCTTACTGGGGCAATGACGTCCGCGACAACGACGCCCAGACCCAGAACCTCGCCGGCACTTGGACGCGGATGTTCAGCCCCTCCATCGTCAACGAAGCCCGCTTCGGTTGGAACGACATGACCGAGAACGAGATCTTCGGCACCACCAACAATCCGGCCTTCGATATCGCCGGTGCCATGAAGCTCCCGCTCGTCTCCCGCCTCCCCATCGACTTCGGCCCGCCCAGCATCTCCATCGCCAACGGCCTGGACGGCGGCTATAGCGTCTTCGACCTCCAGCGCCAGATCGGGCCCCGCGTCCGCGCCAACGCTGTCTACAACTTCAACGACATCGTCTCCATGCAGCGTGGCAAGCACTTCATCAAGATCGGCGCCGACTTCGTCCGCCGTGGCTTCACCTTTGAGCAGGCCCGCAACGCCCGCGGCACCTTCCGCTTCGACGGCAGCTACACCGGGTCCTCCCTGGCCGACTTCATGCTCGGCTACGTCAAGTACGCCGAAATCAATCCGGATCACACCAATACCGACCTGAAGGGTCTCTGGCAGAGCTACTTCGTCCAGGACGACTGGAAGGTCACCCCCAACCTCACCGTCAACCTCGGCCTGCGCTACGACTACCTCCAGCCCCTCTTCGACTCCCAGGGCCGCATGGCCAACATCGAGCAGAACGGCGTTTACGTCACCAAACTCGTAACGCCCGCCACCGCCAGCTACCCGCGCATGGTCAGCGGCGACAAGAACAACTTCGCCCCGCGCGTAGGCCTCGCCTGGCGCCCCTCCTATGTCAAGGACTTCGTCGTCCGCGCCGGCTATGGCATCTACTACAATCACGTGCACCCCAACGCCCCCTTCGGCATGACCGAATCCTCCCAGGCCAAGGGTAGCTATCAGGTCGACGGAGCCCCGGCCGGCAAGCCGACGGTCTTCTTCAACGACCCGTTCGCCAGCGCGCTCTCGCCCACGCCCCAGCTGAATGCCGTTCCGTCCAACGATCCCAACTATCGCGACGCCTACATCCAGCAGTGGAACCTCACCCTCCAGAAGAAGATCATCGGCGGCTTCGTCCTGGACACCGGCTATGTCGCCTCCAAGAGCACGCGCCTCAGCGTGACCTTGCCGTCGATGAACCGGCCTGATGTGCTGGTGGATCCCCGCACGCCCGGCCTCGCCTCCATCAACGCCCGGCGCCCCAATCAGGCCTTCCAGCGCTCCATCCAGGGCGACAAGTCGATCGGCAACTCCAACTACCATTCCCTCCAGGTGCGCGCCGACCGCCGCATGAGCCGCGGCCTCAACCTGCTCACCTCTTACACCTGGTCCAAGTGCCTCTCCGGCCCCAGCGACATCGGCGCCGACATCGGCGGCGGCTCCTTCATCGGCACCCTCCAGAACATCTACGACATGCGTGGCGAACACTCGCTCTGCGGTTTCGATGTCACCCAGCGCTTCGTACAGTCGGTTGTGTACGACATCCCCTTCTTCACGGGCGCCCCTTCCGTGATGCGCTCCCTGCTGGGCGGCTGGCAGGCGTCCTCCATCATCGTGGGCCAGAGCGGCTTCCCGGCCGAGGTCTCCTTCGGCGTCGACACCACCGGCACCGGCGTCGGCTCCCGTCCTGACATGGTCGCCGGCCAGAAGGCGAACCTGGACTCGGGCGAGCGCAGCTACCAGCGCTGGTTCAACACGGCGGCCTTCGCTGAACCCGCCTTCGGCAGCTACGGCAACTCCGCCCGCACCGGGGCCATCCGCCTGCCCGGCCTCATCAACGTGGATTTCTCGGTGAACAAGCAGTTCCGCATCGGGGAAACGCGCCGCGCCGAACTCCGCACGGAGTTCTACAACCTCTTCAACCACTACAACATCCAGCCCGGTTCAGTCGACCGCGGCATCCGCTCCGTCAACTTCGGCAAGGTTGGTTCCGGCCTGCAAGGCCAAACCACCCGGGTGATCCAACTCGGCGCGAAGTTCTACTTCTGAGGGACTCTCAACAAATCACGGCTCCGTTCACTCACTTGCTGAGTTGAACGGAGCCGTGGCTCATCCGGTTCTCTGGCGTTTCGCCGTGCCCGCGGCGGTCTCCGCGTCTGGGCGCCTGCTACTGACTCAGTTCGAACTCGTAGACGGTGATGCTCGCGGGTGCAAGCGTCAGCTTGCGTGGTGCTTCAGCTAACGAACTCTCCGCCATCGTCGCTGGAGGCCCGCTGAACCCTCCGCGTCCGGGAACGCTGGGCGCCGGCGCACTCCCTGGAGGCGCAGTCAACTGCCAGAGTTTCACAGATCCTCCCGTCCTGACTCCGGCGAGGTTCAAGTCACACTCCTGAGTCGTTTCCGTCGGATTCACAACGGAGATTGCGAGTTTCCTGCGATCGGCGCTCAGCGCCGCAACCACATCTAAAGGATACGTGGAGCTGCCCGAAGGACGTTCCGGCAGGTCCACCCATACCGTGCCCTTGATGGTGCGTTGCGGGGAATCCCCACTGACGGCGACAGGCAGCGCGCCGGCAAACCGGTCGTGCAGCACCTTCATCACCAGTCCCTCCATCCGCAAGCCGATGGCCTCGCCGAAAGGATCCAGGGCCAGCGTACCCATCCCGCCCGTGGCCACGCCCAAGGCAACCATGTCCGAGTGCCGGAAGAATTCGTGATACACCAGCGCATTCGTCATCGGATTCAACATCAGGCTGCTGGCCGGAGCCGTGCTCGACGCACTCACCGGCCTGTTCCTAGGCGCCCATTCGTCGAAGGCGAACCGGATGTCCTTCCCCTTCAGCGACGGCATCCGCTTCAGGTACTCTTCCCACGCCTCGAACTTCATCTGGACCTTGTTCGGCATGCGCCGCACCCGATCCGCTGTGGAGTCGTTCGCCTCGACAAACTGCTGCCCGGGGCCATCGATTGCCAGGTGAGGGTAGCCGTAGAAATGCTCGCCGAGGTAGTCGATGTACTCCGCTGAATGCGCCAGCAGGGCCCCTGTCCAGTCGTACTTCGTGCCGAAAGCGAACGGCACCTTGTCGTTCACCGCCTCCCGTTCCGGGAAAGTGCCCAACTGGCGGTTTTCAATATACGTCCAGGACAACTCTTCCGGAGTCGCGCTCGAAGCGATCACTTTGATCGTCGGGTCGACCTTCCGCATCGCCTTGACGAACAGATTGTGCTTGTCCGGGTACTGCGTCACATCCATGTGGCCCCATTGCCACGGACCGTACATTTCGTTGCCGATCCCCCAGATCTTCACGCCATAGGGAGTCGCATGCCCGTTGGCCACGCGCAGCTTGCCCATCGGGCTGGTCGCCGGACCGTTCACGTACTCGACCTCTTCAGCGGCCGAGTGATCGTCGCCCAATCCCGTATTCACCGCAATGTAAGGTTCCGCCATCAGCAGACGGCAGAACGTCATGAAGTCGTCGAGCCCCATGTCGTTCGTTTCCATCCCGTTCCACGCCAATTCTCGCCGCGGCGGCCTCTTGTCCGCGTCGCCGAGCCCGTCGCGCCAGTCGTAGGCCGAAACAAAGTTTCCGCCGGGCCACCGGGCAATCTCGATCCCCTGTTCCTTCAACAGGCGCACACTGGCTGCTTTGAACCCCGAGATATTATCAGCCGGCATCAAGGACGCGGCCCCGATGTGGAACGACCCGCCGCCGCTCCCCGTGATCTCAAAACGGCCCTGCGTGGCGTCAGCCTTAGCCGTGAACTTCAGTGGGTACTTCGCATAGCCCCCTGTCAGCTTTGCGAGGCTCACCGTCTGCCGGTCCTCCGGATTCGGTCCCCAGATCAGGCTCACGTCCACTTTGATCCCCGGACTGCCGCTCAATACAACTCGGCCCACATAGGCCCGGCCGGCGCGGAGCGCAATCCCCGGCTGGCTGATGCCGCGCGGTGTTCCCGCCTCCACCTGGATCAGCGGACTCCACTCCCCCACGTAGGGGCTCTTGCTGTCCATCACCACGAACTGATCCCCGCCGACAGGCAGCCATCGCCGGCGCGGCCCACGCCGGCCGAACCCTCCAGCCGGAGCGGCGGGCTCCGGTTTCGAGTTGACCTCGTAGAAAAACTTCCGGTCGGCGAGCATCTCAGCCCACACCTGGGTCGTGGCGGGCTCCATGAAGCCGCCAAACACCAGCCTGCTGATGGGCGACCCCGGGCGCGTGGCATCTATCCGGACAGTCACGGGTTGGGCAGCCGCTGATCCGGCGAGAGCCGCAAACAGCACAGGCGCCGCACACCAGATGGAAACGAACTTCATGTCAAAACTCCAATTCAACTGCACTTCCTGTCAATAGGCCCGCCGCGTCACTGGCAACTCGTTCCGCTGCACAGGTTCTTGCTGAAGAACGGCATGACGTAATTCTGGAACCGTACCGCCACCGCGCTCGTGTGGGTGCCGGAGTAGATCTCGAAGCTGTTCGCAATCCCGTACGTATCCATCACCTCGTGCAGCTTGGTCGCGTCGTTCTTCAGGCCATCCTGGTCGCCCACGTCCATCGAAATCCCCCGGTACATCTTCAGGTTCCCGATGTACTGGTGCACAAACGCCAGCGGAGCATTCGCCGTCCAACGGGCCATCACGTCCGGCTGGGCCACGCCGTCTTTCGTCGGCAGGTCCAGGTACAGCGGAGGATTCTTCGGATTCGGTGACCATGCGGCGGCGGTAGCGAGCTGCGCTCTCAAGCCGAACGGCAGCGTCGCCGAGTCCGCCGGTGACTTCACCGCCGCCAGGGCCTTCTCCATCGCCGGATTCGCCGGTCCGCCGCCGCGCGGCGACATGCAGCACGGGCTCATGATATACAGGCTGCCGAATACGTCGGAATGCTTCATGCCGATTCGGCTCGCGCCGTATCCGCCCATCGAATGCCCCACCAGGCCGCGGCTCGTCCTCTTTGGAATCGTCCGGTAGTGCGCGTCGATGTAGGCGACCACGTCCTTCGCGATGAACTGCTCAAAGTCGCCCGTAGTCACTGAACTCGAGTACATCGACCCGTTGTGGACCGTCTTCGAATCGGGCAGCACCACGATCATCTCCTGGGCCCCCTTAACAAACGCGCCCTCGATCGTCTGCGGAACGTGAATCTCCTTCGACCACTGCTCGGCCCCGATGCTGTAGCCGTGCAGCGCATACACCACCGGGTAGCGCCGTTTCTTCTCCTTTGCATAGCTGGGCGGCAGGAAGACCAGTACATCGCGGTCGACCGCGTTCGCCTCCAGATTGCCCTCCAACGCCGTGCCGTGAATCTTGATCGGCTCGACGGTCACCGGTTTGGCGGTGGGCTCCACCGGTGGCACTTCTGTTTTGACCTGCGCCGGAGCCAAAACCGCCAGCCCCAGCGCGATCATTGCAACACGGGAAAGAATCTTCTGCATGCTGAACCTCATAAGTTTGGTTGTTGATTGGACCGTTGATCGCGCCTACCGGACCAGTGCGTCCGCCGCATTGGCCGCCAGGATCCACCTGCTGGCCACGCCGACAATGTACTCGTTTTCAAACCACAGGAAGCCGAAGTCGTCGATACACTCCGGGAAATCCGGCCGGATGACGATATAGCCCGGGATCACGCCGCCGGGAATGAACGAGCCGTCGGCCCGGTTGTTGCCGTACGCCTTCAGCTTCGAACTCGTGCCGACCGCCGACACATAGGAGGTGCTCGACACCGGATGCGTGCCCAGGATGTAGTTCGCGGCGCGTAACGTATAGTCCTTGCTCACGATCTCCGGAAACGCCTTGTGCAGGAAGTACATCCGCACGCCAAGATCGATCACCGCGGCCGAACCGCCCCACGTGCCCCGGCTCGGCGGCACTCCGAACGGCGTCGCCGCCAGTTCCTTGTCCAACTGCTCCACGTAGGTCTTCGTGGCTGCCTCGAACTGCTTCTTAAACTCGCCATCCATGAACGGGAGGATGTGCACCGCGGACCAGGCGCCAAACCCGAACCGTTGCGACACGGTCGGGAACATCTCCATTACCCGCTTCCTGTAAGCTTCTCCCCCGTTCGTGGCAATCAGCAGTTGCACTGCCGCATTCCACTCCTCGCCCGCCAGCATCGCGGCCGGTGGTGTGAAGGACCCGGGACGGCTGACGCTGGGCGTCGGGTTCGCATGCTCGTCCTCCCAGATCTTCACCGCGGTATCCAGGCACTCCTTGGCTAAGGCGTCGTCGAACCCTCTCAGCACCGGAGCCGCGGCCGCCAGGGAGGCCGCCGCGCCATACTGCATTCCTGCCGACTTCGTGGTGAATGCCCACCGGTCATCCGGATTGCCCGAGAAATTGCCGTCCACCTCATGCGGGCCGAGCTTCTCAGAATAGATCCGTCCATCCGTCTTCGAGGCGCCATCGCCGAGATGCGTGTACTGACGCAGGGTCGGCTCTTCAATCACTGGGAATGTGTGGCCCACCGCCTTAATCTGAGCCAGCACCTGCAGCACGCCGTGCTTCACCTGTTGCACCGTGTCCGAAACCCCATCCGGACGGTGCAACTCCACCGAACGTGCTTTCCAATCCACAGTCAGCTCATCCCACTTCAGCCCAAACTCCCGGTGCGCCAGCGCCAGATCCTGGATCACCGAGAACTGGCTGCGGGTCTGGATGTCGAAGTCCCCAGCGTCATACCATCCGCCGACATTCAATCCCGGAATATGGTCGCCGGGCTTATACGGCGAGTCGAGATTCGGACCCATCGACCACCCGTCGAAATGCTGCTGGTTCGGTGGCGCCTGCCGGGCATCGTCCAGGTGCGAGACGCCGTGCCACAACCGGTACCCTTCGCGCACGGAAACGTGGTCCATCGCCACTGCCAGGTAGGTGTCCAGGCTCGGCTGCCAGGACTTGCTGTAGACGTCTTTCCCGATAGGGAACAACTCGGTTCGCTGGCCACCGTACTCAATTACATACAGCCCGGGATCCTTCACCGGCGAGAAGTCGAACTTTGCATACTCGTAGCGCAACCACGGAACGCGCGCCGCGATCGGGCCTTCGAACACCTGCTTATAGGTGCCGTCTTCCGACAGCCTCATCACCTTGGCCGTGCCCGGCCCCTTGAACTTCGGATCCAGTTCCAGGATGGCGGACTTCGGAAAGTTCGGAGGATACCCGGCCTGGCTGTGCGCGATCATCGGCGGGCGCGTCCAGTTCGGCATCACGTCCGGCCGGATGTGCCACACCACCGCGCCTTCGGTCTTGCCTGCCGGAATCATCGAGCGCAGCACAAACCAGCCATTCTGGGCCCGATTGCGCCCATCGTACAGACCCAATGGACCGTTCTCTGACTGCACGGTAATCCTGTAGAGTGGATCCTCCACGGCCATCGTGATGCTCTGCCCGGTGACGATGGGCCGCGGCTGCAGATACCCTCTTGCTTCGTCCCACTCCCGCTGATAGGGCAGCCGCTTTGGATCATCGGCCGAGGTCGCCACCTTCTCCATCGGATCCCCGGGACTGCGCGGAAACACTCCGAACGTTTTGCCGTCCAGGGCGTAGCTCTTCCCGATATACGCCGAGGGCAGGAACTCGAGATTGAACCCCGCCCGGCCCGCCAGTTTCTCGGACAGCGGCTTGTCGAGATTCACGCTCACGCGCACTCCGCCCGGCTCGGCGGTCACCTCCACGCGGTAATCCAGTTGGTAGTCGGGATAGGACAAGGTAGCCGTCAACCGGTTGTTCTCCTTGTCGGCCTGCTTCCCCTTCAACTGCGCCACCTGGTCCCACTGCTCAGGAGTGGCTAGCAGCCGCACATCCCCATTCGTCGCAATCCGCTGGCCATGCAGAATCATCTCCATGGCGGTGGTCTTCTGGTCGAGGAAGATCGGATGAAACGTACTTTGATAAAGGATGACGCTAAAGCCCTGGGTATCCAGGTAGCCGCTCTCGGTCACCTTCATGGTGAAATCCGCGCCGGACAGGGAAATGCAGAGGATCAGCGCGACCCCTAGGGCTGCTCGTAATTGCTGGAACATAAAATTGCCTGACTCAATCAACTTTCAAGTAAGGTTGGACTCTCAATGCGCGGTTTTGCGCTCCGGCGGTTTCGTCACCGCACCCTCCGGACTCCTTCTCCACGCGAAGTAGCCATCCAGTACCCGCAGCGACTGCTCGCTGGGCACCGGCCCCGTATGTGGTTTGCCCGCGAAGTACATGACCACGGGATTCCTGTCGCTGAACGCGGGCCACGAGGGGAGCCCCTCGCCGTCCGGCCGCAGGTGCTTGGCGAAGTTCGTCCAGTACGCCGCCATGGCATCCGAGATCTGCCGGTCCTCGTCGGTCACCTTCCGCCGCACATTCTCCAGGTGCTCGAAGACATAAACCACCTCGGCGCCGTGTGGAGAACCGTGCCCTGCCTGCGGCGAACCCGCCGGATACTCGGGGTGCTGGTCGAAGTAGTAGTAGTAAGCCTTGCCTTTGCCGCGGGATGAGTGTAGCCTCGCCCAAGCCCAGGTCTGCCAGCCGAAAGCGGAGTCCCGCATCAGGTCCCGGGCGGTCTTCGGCACCGAGCTTGCCTCTGTCGGATAGGCCTGCAGCAGCCGGTCCGCGAACGGACCATAGCGCTTCTTCACCCCTGCGATGTAATCTTCCGGAGTGCGGGCCGGCGAGAAACTCGCGCCTTCGTCGGAGTTGTAACCCACCAGGATCGGCGTGTCGTTGAACTGGCCCGATTCGTAGAGCCGGTACTGATCATCTGGAATCACCCAGCCGTCCACAATCGGCCAGGCCATGCCTCGCTGCCGCCGCGCCGCTTCGGCCAGTTGGGTCGTGTTCAGCGCCCTCAGCGCCTGAAGCGACGGCGCGTTCGCCGACTTTCCAAACTCGGCGCCCGACACTTCCGCGTCCGCCAGCACCCGCATGTTCTCGCCAGGCACGGGCGTCAGGCTGGAGGGGCCAAAGGAACCGCCGCTTTGGGAGATCGCGCCGTGAAACAGTCCCTTTGCCAGCGGAGAAGCGCTCAACATGCTCACTGCGATCCCACCCGCCGACTCCCCGAAGATCGTGACCCGTTTCGGATCTCCGCCAAAGGCCGCGATGTTCTTCTGGATCCACTGCAACCCGGCGACCATGTCCAACATTCCGTAGTTGCCCGAGACGTGCTGCGGCGACTCCGCGCTCAGCTCCGGATGTGCAAAGAAGCCGAGAATGCCAACCCGGTAAGCGATGCTAACCAGGACTACACCCCGTTTTGCCAGCTTCTCGCCGCTATAGTCCGGCACCGAGGTGGCCCCGGCATTGAAGCCCCCGCCGTAAATCCAGACGAGGACCGGAACCCGGTCCTTCGGCGACTTGGCCGGCGTCCAGACGTTCAGGTACAGGCAGTCTTCGCTCACGCCGCCGGCGGGTGGTCCACCCATCCCCGGGATACATCCGGGCGCAAATTGCGTGGCGTCGCGGACCCCCTGCCATCCGCTCACCGGACGCGGAGCGCGCCAGCGCAGTTCGCCCACTGGCGGTGCCGCGAACGGAATACCCTTATATACGGTCAGATTCCCGTCGGCGACCCCCTGCACCAGGCCCCCCTCGACCTTCACGGGCGCCGGCGCCGCCGGCAACAAGCCTGGACTCAACAGAATCAATAGGGTACACAGAGTCTTCATGCCTATCTCCACCGCTTTAGCGGAACAGCCTCGGGGCGAAATCGTTCAAGTCCCGGCGCCAGGTCTGCCACTCATGCGCCGTGCCCGGAGAGACGAAGTACACGTACTTCACCCCGGACAGGTCCAGCATCTTCCGGAACGAACCAATCGCGCCCGGAAACGGATCGGGCTCTTCCGTGCCCATCCCGATCCACAGCAGTCTTAACTTCGCATTCAACGCCGCCCCATCCGCGAACACTCCGCCAATGAAGGTCTTCGCATCGATCGGAGCGGTGCTCAGGCCATTGCCCGTACCGCTGAATGCCCCAATCCAGGCGAACTTGTCCAGGTTGCGGAACGTCAGCTGGCAGGTCTGGTTGCCGCCCATCGACAGCCCGGCCATCGCGCGGTGCTCACGATCCGCGAGTGTCCGGTAGGCTCCATCGATCATCGGGATCACATCCTGAAGCATCACGTCGTTGAACCCGCTCGTGTCCGCGGGATATCCGCCCACTTTGGGCGCCGGCTTGTCCAGATCCGTCGCCGCCGCGGGTAACTTCGACTGCCCGCCAACGCTGGCATACCCGTTCTCCATGACGACGATCATCGGTTTCGCCTTGCCCGCCGAGATCAGGTTGTCGAGAATCAGGTTCGCGCGCCCCTGGAAGATCCAGCCCGTTTCGTCTTCACCGGAACCATGCTGCAAATACAGCACCGGATAGCGGCCGCGCGTGTTCGTGTCATACCCGGGAGGCGTGTACACGAAGCATCGGCGGTGCTGGCCCGTGACCTTCGAGAGGTACCACCGGATGCGCACTTCGCCGTGCGGCACGCTCTTGGCCTCGTAGAAATCCACACCCTTCTCAGGGACTTCGATCCCGCTGGAATCGCGGCTGCCGCCGTAGTAGCTATGGCTGGAAGGATCCGCGACACTCGCGCCGTCCACGTTGAACGAGTAATAGTGAAACCCCGGCACCAGCGGAGGGGTCGTCGCATACCACAGCCCATCCGCGCCCCGGCTCATGTCATACCGGCCATGCGCAATCGATACCTGCACCTTGTGCGCATCCGGAGCGCTCAACCGGAACGTGGCGCGAAGGTCGGAATGGATGCGCGGATACTGCGCATTCATCACGTTCGACGAAGCTGGGCTGGAGTCATCGGCCGGCTGCGCCAGAATCAGCCCGCAGGCCAGGGAAGTGAGAAGGATCGCTTGTTTGACCATATTGACAGCGATGACCGGGGCCGCTTCCGATCAACGGAACAACCGGGGTGCGAAATCGTTCAGGCAACGGCGCCACGTCAGCCACTCGTGCGCCGTACCCGGCGACTCGAAGTAGACGTTGTTCACGCCCGCCTTCTTCAGGTTCTCGCTGAACGTCTTGGCTCCAGGCCCTTCCACTGACCCGATCCCCAGGAACAGCACTTTCACCTTCTTATTGAACGCCGCCGCATCCGCGAACACCCCATTGTTGGACGTCTTCGGGTCGAACGTGCCGCCCCGTCCGCCCGTGCTGCCGCTGAACCCGCCAATGTAGGCAAACCTATCCAGATTCGACAGGGTCGTCAGGAACGTCTGCATGCCGCCCATCGAGAGACCGGCCATCGCCCGGTTCTCCCGCCCGGGACGCACCCGATACGTCTTCTCGATCATCGGGATCAGGTCGTTCAACATCATCTCCGTGAAGGTCGCACCCGTGAACGCCGCCAAGCCGCTGCGCGCGGCCGGAGGAGGGTTCGAAGGTCCTCCGGCCGCTGCTGCCGCAGCGGGTCTGGGCGGGGGACGAAGGCCGCGTGAGGTAAAGATCGACCCATCTTCGCCCGCCTTGACAGCGTTGAGATTGTCCATGACGATGATCATCGGCTTGGCTTTGTTCGCCGCGATCAGGTTATCCAGGATGAAATCGGCATGTCCCTGGGCATGCCAGCCCTGCTCGTTCTCGCCCCAGCCGTGCATCAGGTAGAGCACCGGGTAGCGAGACTTCCCGGCATCATAATCCGCAGGCGTGTACACGAAGCACCGCCGCCATTTCCCGGTGACCTTTGAGAAGTACCACCGCTGGCTCACCTGACCGTGCGGCACTTCCTTGGGCAGATAGTAGTCCACCTCTGGCCCTTCGGGGATCTCGATGGCGCTATTGTCCCAACCGGAGCCGAAGAACGTGCGCGTCGCCGGGTCTGCGACGGTCGATCCATCCACCACCACCGAGTAGTAGTGGAACCCTTCCACCAGCGGCGCGCTAGTGACGGTCCAAGCCCCGTCCTCCCCCTTGACCATGTCGTAGGTCTTGCCCACTTTGATCTGAACCTTCTGCGCGTCCGGAGCGACGACTCGGAAGCTGGCGCGATGGTCCGCATAAACGCAGGGGTACTGCGCGCCTGGAATATTCAGGCTGGAAGGCCGGCACTCATCGCCTCCCTGGGCGAACATCGGGCCCGCCGCGACAATCAGCACGGCGCAACTCAACAACCCGCGCGTCGGTGCATGCATGGTGAACTACCTCCCTCAAACGACCGGTCCACGACCGTAAAACCAGCGTGTAACATGCCGCTTCCACGCCATTCCCGAGTCGCTGTCCCTGCGCTGGACCAGAGGCAGGGCACCCCACTTGAAGTCCGGAGGCATGCTATCACGCAAATCTAGGCGAGGGTTAGGTTCGGTACTGTATTTCCTGTTCAATCCTTGTGGAATCTGAACGTTGCGGATGCCGGCGGAGGGCGGCCGTGAACCGTTTAACGGTTACTGGAGGGCAGTTAGCAACCCTCACAGCGCAGTGGGCTGGTTGTGTTATGATTCGCCCAGACCAGAGCATGGGCGAAAGCGAAGGGATCGGATTCAGCGAGTCGGAACAGCAGGCCGTCCGGACGGAGCTCGGCCGTCTGCTGGAGAGCCCTGCGTTTCGAACCAGCAAGCGCTGCCGGGACTTCCTCAAGCATGTGGTCGAGCAGACTCTCACCGGCCCCGGTGACGCCCTGAAGGAACGCTCCATCGGCGTGGACCTCTTCCAGTTGCCGCCTGCCTTCGACCCCAGCCAGCACACCGTCGTCCGTGTCACCGCCAACGAGATCCGCAAGAAACTCGCCCAGCAGTACCATTCCGAAAACGGCTCCGCCCATCCGGTCAGGATCGAACTACCCCCGGGCTCCTACAAGGCCGAGTTCCGGTGGGAACCTCCGTCGGCGGAGCCCGAGATCCCCGCCGCGCCGAAACCTCTCCCCCGCCTGGCCATCGCCGGCGGCTTGGCCCTCCTGGTGGTTGCCGGAGGAGTCGCCCTCTGGCAGTGGCGCTCGGCCAAGTCTTCCACGCCCGATAACCGGACCGCCTCCAGTTCGTCCCCGTCCTTCCCCGTCGCCGCGGCCGGCGGCGCAGTGAGGATCATTGTCGGCTCCAATAGCGCGTACGTCGACCGCAGCGGCCGCACCTGGGGGCCAGACCGCTTCTTCTCTGGTGGCACGGTCTTTGTTCGTCCCGCCGAAAAGGTTCTTCGAACGCTCGATCCCGACATCTACCGCCACATGCGCCAGGGCGACTTCCGGTACGACATCCCCCTCGACCCGGGCAAATATGAACTTCACCTTCATTTCGCCGAGACCGGCCTCTCTGACCTGATCAGCGCCGAGTCCAGCGGGGACGGGCAGCGCATCTTCCAGGTGTCCGCCAACGGCAGCCGGATCCTCAACTTCTTTGACGTGGTGGCCGACGCCGCGGGCGCCAATATCGCCGACGAACGCATCTTCCGAGACGTCGCGCCGGCGCCGGACGGCTTGCTCCACCTCAGTTTCGCGCCGCAACGGGGCACGGCCATGCTCAGCGCCATCGAATTGCTGCCGGCCGCCCCCGGCAAGGTAAGGCCCGTCCGCATCCGGGCCGGCTGGACCTCCTCCTGGCAGGACTCCGCCGGACAGCAGTGGCAGGCCGACTCCTACTTCATGGGCGGAAACGCCCTGGTCCGCAACACGAACCCGGCCCAGGCCGGCAACTCCATCCAGCCCGACGTCGCCCTCTACACCAGCGAACGGTGGGGGCACTTCTCCTACTCCATACCCGTGGCGGCCGGCCGCTATCGCGTCGGCTTGAAGTTCAACGAAGGCCACTACGGGCCGCGCAATACCGGAGTCGGCGGGCCGGGCAGCCGTGTCTTTGACGTCTACTGCAACGGAGTCGCCCTGCTCAGGAACTTCGACATCATGAAGGAGGCGGGCGGGGAAGGCCGGCCTTTGGATCGGACGTTCACGGGCGTTCGCCCCACCGCCCAGGGCAAGATTGTCCTTACCTTCGTTCCGGTGGAGGGCATGCCCTGCGTAAATGGGATTGAAGTCCTGGAAGAGGCCAACTGAACTGAGCCGCCCCTTCGAGGAACCCTGATGTCCCACGGGATGCTCAGTGGATGCTGGCCACCGCCGGCGTCCTGAGGCTTGATTCCCGGACGACCAGTTTCACGGGAACGAACGTATCCCGGATACTTGGAGACGCTACCTCGACCACTAGTTTCATCGCCATCTTCGCCGCCAACTCCCCAATCTTGATGGCGCCCTGATCTACGGTGGTCAGCGGAACCCGCAGCAGGTGGGTCCAGCGTGCGTTCCCGCAGCCAACCACCGCGATGTCCGCCGGGATGCGCAGTCCGGCTGCCAGGATCGCGCCCATCGCACCCACGGCAAATGCGTCGTTGAAGACAAAAACTCCGTCAGGACGGGGCCGCAGGCTCAGCAGTTGGGTCATCGCTCTCCGTCCGCGCTCCTCCGCGCTGCTGTCCTCCGCCGCGGCCGTTGCGATCAGTTCCGGGCCCAGCGGCAGGCCGAACTTACGGAGAGTGGACTGGTAGCCTTCCAGCCGGCCGGCCGCGGTGCTGATCTCCGGCCCGCGAATATGTGCAATCCTCCGGCAACCCTGCCCGGCCAGATGCTGCGTCGCAATTTGCCCAATCTCGACGTCATCGGTGCCCACATGGTTCGCCCGCAAGCCAGGCAATTTCCTGTCGACCAGTACGCACGCTGAGCCTCGTGCTTGAATCTCCTCAAAGAATTCCGGCGAGTGCTGGACGGAAGCCAGGATCAGCGCATCCACCTGCCGGGCCAGAAGATGCTCGGTTTCTCGCTTTTCGAGTTCAGCATCCGCGTTGGAAGTGGCGATCAGCAATCCATACCCCTTCGGCCGGAGCGCATCCACGATGCCCTTTGCGACTTCAGCAAAGAAGCCGTGCAGAAACGATGGAACCACCAACCCGATCGAATACGTGCGGCCTGTTGCCAGGGTGCGGGCGGCAAGATTCGGCTCGTAGTTCAACTCCCGAACCCTTTGCATGACGCGCTCTTTCGTTTCAGTGCTGATATCCCTCCGATTCTGGAGAGCCCTGGAAACCGTCACCACGGAAAGGTTCAGATCTTTTGCGATGTCCTTCAACCGAACGGGCGATCTGGTAGTCATTCGCCTTGTTCCTTCTGTCCGCCATTCTGGCACGAACGCCCGAGACATTTGCGGGGCCTGGGATACGCAACGTGGGCTTGCCCGCCTGATTTGTATTAGTGCATTTACTGCACTATTTGAAGTATGATGTCGATTGATGCATGGGATCCATCTGCAGCTAGCGTGCCTGGCCGCCTTCGTCGGCGCCGCCAGCCCGGCCCTCCCTGCGATTCGCGCCTCGTTCGCGTCGCCCATGGACAAGGTATTTCTGGAGGGTCCGCCCCCCTCACAGACACTGTCCACCTGGACGGTTTCGATGGCACGCGGAGAGCAGGAATCCTTTCAGCTCCTCGTTCATGCGGACGGTGAAAGTCTCAACGCTCTGTCTGTCGAGAACTCGCTGGACGGCACCTCTCACCTGGCCGCGAAGCTGAGCCTGGTGGGCTACGTGCGCACGGCCGAGGGCGATCCTCGTCCCTGGGCGAAACAGGAGCCCCCCACGCACATCGGCTGGTGGCCGGACCCTCTGCTGCCGATCCGGCCCTTCGACATCGCCGCCGGGCAGACCCAGCCCGTTTGGATTCGCATCGAATCGTCCCCCGGCGCCGCACCCGGACTCTATAAAGGATCACTGCGCATCCGCCAAGGCAATCGGCGGCTGGCCACACTCCGCTACCTGGTGCGGGTATATGACGTCACGCTGCCCAGGAAGCAGCAACTGCGGAATGCGGCTTTCATGCCGCCCGGCAACCTGTTTGCTCACTACCAGACAGCCGGCGGTATGGAAAGTCCCGCGTTTTTCGAGCTCTACAAACGCTGGGCGCGGGAGGCGTTCTCGCAACATCTTGGTCCCACGTTTGACATGCTGATGGGCTGGAATCAGGGCCAGGTGCGCACCGATATCACCGCCGGCCCCCTCGGGCCAACCTCCGATATGCTGCTGGGCCGCACCCCCGGACATCTCGTCTGGCCTGTCCTCGGTCGCAATGGAGCCTACGACTTCCGCTACACCGATGCGCTCGGCGACCTTGGCCGCGAGTATGGGATGCGCCAGTTCGCCATCGCCATCTTCGATCGGGAAACTACCTGGGCTCAGCAGTCCGAGGCCGCGAAGGCTGAATTGGCCGGGTTCATCCGGGCCTACTCTGAGAACCTCAAGGCGCGAGGCACCTGGGAGGCCGCCTACGTTTACAACGTGGATGAACCGCCGGAGAACCAGTGGGATACGGTGCGGAACAATCACCAACTGGTGAAGAGCATCGCACCCGACCTGAAAACCTGGCTGTGCCTGAACCAACCCAAAGCCGTCCGCCAGCTCCAGTCTTCGGCCGACATTTTGGACGTCTACATTCGCCAGTATGATTCCTCCGGAGTGGAGGAGGTCAGGAAGACGGGCAAGCAGGTGATCTGGGCCGTATGCGTGTGGCCGCACGAGCACCCCAACCTCTTCATCGAATACCCCGCGGTCGACGCGCGGGCCATCGGCTGGCTGACTTACCGCTATGGGATCTCGGGCTTCGAGTATTGGGGCCTGAATCAGTGGGGCGAGAACACCGGCAATCGGGAGTGGGCCAACTTCCGGTCCGGCGAAACGAAAACCCGGTGGCGCCGCACGAAGTGGCCTTGGGGCGACGGCTGGCTTCTCTATCCCGGCGAGAACGGAGAGCCGCTGGCGTCCATCCGGTTCGAGAACCTGCGCGACGGCTTCGAGGATAGCGAACTCCTGTCGCTACTCGCAGGACAGGGCGAGAAGCCGAGAGCCGATCAACTGTCCGTCTCGGTGGCGGGCAGTATCGAGTCCTACCACACGAATCCCTCAGACTTCGCCGCGGCCCACGTGGAACTGCTGCGGCGGCTGCACTCGAGCTCTGCGCGGTCGCGCCACAGGGCCCGCTGAGTTTTGTTCAGTATGTGAAAATAATGGAGCCCATTGCATGCTTGATCTCAAGTCACAAGCCCTGAAGCCGACAGATGGGTCCCCGGACGCGCGCGCCGTGCTCGATGCCGCGTTTGAGCGCGCGCGGACTTACCTGGTCCAGACGCTGGCGGAACTGGTGCGGACTCCCTCTGAGAATCTACCGCCCCGGGGCAACGAGAGCGCCTGCCAGCAATTTGTGGCTCGTGAACTGGAGAGTCTCGGCCTCACCCCGGACGTCTACCTTCTCGGCTCCGTGGAAGGACTTCAGTCGCATCCCGAATACTGGCCCGATCGCGACTATTCCAACCGGCCCAATGTCAACGCCGTGATGCGTGGCCGGGGCGGCCGGTCCCTGGTTCTCTCCGGCCATATCGACACAGTGCCCGCCGACACCCCCGTCGAATGGAGCCACCCTCCCTTCGGCGGTGTCATCGAGAACGGGCGGCTCTATGGCCGCGGCGCCTGGGATATGAAGGCCGGGGTCGCCATGAATCTCACCGTGCTGCGCGTGCTCCACGACGTGGGCGCGACGCTGAACGGCGACCTCATCTTCGAGACCGTTGTCGACGAAGAGTTCGGTGGGGTCAACGGCACTCTGGCCGCGAGATTGCGCGGCTATACGGCCGACGCAGCCATCATCACCGAACCAACGTTTCTCAAGATCTGCCCGGCCCAGCGCGGCGGCCAGGTAGTGCACGTGGACCTGCGAGGCGGTGGGGGCATCCTCTCCACGGGCGAGCCTGCCGGCAGGGTGACAGAGCAACTGGCGCACATCCTCGCCGCGGTTCCGGCTTTCGCCCGCGAGCGCGAGAGCCGCGTCGCCATCCATCCTTACTACGCAGGTTGCGTGGAACCCTTCGCCGCCTGGGTCACGAACATTGCCACCGGCAACTGGGGCTGGACCCAGCCCATCTCCATCGCCGAACGGTGCCGCATGGAGATCTACTTCCAGACCATGCCGGACGAGACGGGCGATGAAGCCCGCGCCGATTTTCAGCGCTGGTGGGATGCGACCCTCGACGCCCGGCCGGATCTGTTCCGCACCCGTCCGGCATTTCATTTCCCCATGCGCTGGCTGCCCGGATGCTCTCTCGACTCCGGCCACTCCCTGGTGACCGAACTGCAATCGGCCGCCCGCAGCCTCGGGCACGAAGCGCACGTGGAGGGTCTCGATGCCCCAAGCGACATGTACATCTTCCAGCGCTGCTTCCAGGTGCCTGCGGTGATGTGGGGCCCCTCCGGTGGGAATGCGCACCAGGCCGACGAATTCGTCGACGTCGAATCGCTGGAGCAGGCGGCGCGGGTCCTGCTGCAGATGGTCCAGCGCTGGTGCGGAGTCGAGGTGCCCTCCCGATGACCGCCTCCGGCCCCGAGCCTGCGCATCTCAAACGGATCCTGGACCTGCGGCTGCTCGTCCTGTTCGGCCTGACCTTCGTGGGCCCCACCGCGCCGTTCCCCATGTTCGGCATCGTCAGCAGCATGTCCCGGGGCCACATGGCGCTGGCGTATGCCCTGGCGATGGTCTGCATGTCCCTCACGGCATACAGCTACGGCAAAATGGCGACGGTTTTCCCCACTGCCGGCTCCGCTTACACCTACGCCCAACAAACCCTTCATCCGCTGGTGGGCTTTCTGGCCGGATGGGTCATGCTGCTCGACTACGTGTTGATCCCGCTGATGAGCGTGATCTACCTGAGCCTCACGGCCCAGCGCTTCTTCCCCAGCGTGCCGCCGCCCGTTTGGCTGATCCTGTTCTCCTCGGCGATCACAGTCATGAACCTGTTTGGCCTGAAAGTGGCCAATCGCGCAAATTTTGGCATGACCGCCGTCATGCTGGGCGTCGTAGTCTGGTTCGTAGCCGCCGCCGTTCACGCCCTGCACGCCGGAGTCGGCGCCGGAGTCCTGCTGTCCACCCGTCCCTTCTACGATCCCGCCACCTTCTCGCTTGGGCAGGTAATGAGTGCCACCTCCGTCGCGGCCTATAGCTACCTGGGGTTCGACGGCATCAGCACACTGGCCGAGGATGCCCGCGATCCCAAACGCGACATCGGCCGGGCGACGGTGCTCGTCTGTCTCTGCTGCGGAGTCCTCTTCATTCTGCAGGCCTATCTCGGTCAGTTGGCGTGGCCCGACTTCACCAGCTATCCCAACACCGAAACCGCCTTCCTCGACGTCTCCCGGCGTGTCGGCGGCGATCAGTTGATGCTCTTCGTCTCCATTGCCCTGGTGGTCGCCGGAGTCGCCAGTGCCGTCACCGGGCAGGCCAGCGCCTCCCGGCTTCTCTACGGCATGGGCCGCGACCGCCTGTTGCCCAGCCTCTTCGCCTACATCCACCCCAAGTACTCGACTCCCACCTACGGCGTGCTGTTCATGGGCGCCGTGACACTGGTTTGCGGCTTCCTGCTGTCGTTCCAACTGGCGGCCGAAGCCATCAACTTCGGAGCCTTGCTCGGCTTCATGTGCGTGAATCTGAGCGTGATCAGCCGCTTCTATTTTCGTGACCGCCAACGCACCGGCTGGAGCTTCTTCGGCAACCTGCTGCTGCCCGCGGTTGGCTTTGCCGTCTGCCTGCTGATCTTCGTCAACCTCTCCAGGACGGCGACGGTGATTGGCTGCGTGTGGGTCACGGTGGGCCTCGTCTACATGGGCCTGCGGACGCGCGGCTTCCGCAACAACGTGCCCATCCCGAGTTTCAGCGATTGAGCAGAACATGCCGGGAGTTGAGATAGGATGAAAACCGGATGCCCGTAACCTTTACTACGAGCGGTGCGCTCAAAAAGTCCGCATTGCGCGAGGCGAACGAGCGGCTGGTGCTGAACACAATTCGGCAGAACCCCTCGTTGTCCCGCGCCGACATCGTTCGCATCACGGGGCTCTCACCGAGTTCGGTCACGTTCATCGTCAAGCGGCTCAAGGCGGATGACATCATCTGCGAGTTCAAGACGGAAAACTGGTCGCAGGTAGGGCGTCTTCCCACCGCCATCCGGCTGCGGGCCAACGCTCGCGTGGGCATCGGTGTGGAACTCGGGCTGACCGGCGGCCGCATCGTGGTTGCCGACCTGAGTGACGCCATCGTGTCCCGCAAAACCGTGCCCTGGCACGCCAACCACGGTGTCTTCCTCGATAAGGTCCGCAAGGCAATTCTCGGACTGGCCGGCCAGTATGAGCCCGATCAGGTACTGGGTATCGGTGTCGCGCTGCCCGGCTTCATTGACCGCTCCACCGGCCGGGTCATCGCGGCCGAGAATGTTCAATGGTTCGGCGTCGAGGTAGGCGAGACCCTGCGCCGCGACCTCGACATCCCCGTCTACTTCGAGAACGCCGCGAAGCTGTCCGCCCTCGCTGAGATGTGGTCCGCCGATGGTCAGCGCAAGCCGCTCCGCGACTTCGTCTCCGTCGTCGCTCGCGGCGGTCTCGGCACCGGCGTCATCATTAATGGCGAGATCCTCCAGGGCGCCACCTTTGGCGCCTCTGAATTCGGGCACATCCCCATCTTTCCAGGCGGACGCAAGTGTTCCTGCGGCAACACCGGCTGCTGGGAGCAATACGCTTCCGATTTCGCGCTTTCCCGCCTCTACAGCGAGCGCGCCCAGCTTGCGCCGGATCAGGAACTCGAGCCCGAAGCCATCATCGAGAAGGTGCGTGCCGGAGACGCCGTGGCCACGGAGGTGCTCCGCGAAACAGCCCACAACGTGGGCTTGGGCTTCGTCAACCTGGTGATGGCCCTGAATCCGCAGTTGATCGTGGTGGGCGACTACCTTGCCGACGCGTGGGATCTGATGGAGGAGACGGTGTGGGGCGTGCTCCGCAGCCGCGTCCCGGCCTACTATCTCAGCGAGATCCGCATCCTGCCCTCCCGTCATCGCGCTGACGCGCCACTCGCCGGAGCTGTCGCCCTGGTGCTGAGCCGGTTCTTCAACAGCTTTGAAGATGGCGGCGAAAAAGGGCGGCAACGCTCCGTACTGATGAAGGAAGCCTGATCGCGGTCCCGCCGCCCTTCCAGCGTCAGTCATCGGAGGCAGCCGGACGAAAAGGCGCCGGATTATTGAAGTTCACAGATCACAGTCTCGCCGGCGGCGAGGGATATCCGGCCATCAGGGTATTCTTGTTCACGCCGCAGTTCATTCAGGGGCTGGATTCGACCAACTGAGTCCACCAGGTGGAAGGTTACTGGAACCGCGCCGTAATTGGTCACGGCCTGCAGCCGCCGCCCCCGCAGAGTCGCCGTGCGGGACTCCACTTTCCATTGCCCGGACGTCTCCACCATCGTCCGAATCTCACGTTTCACCGCTCCGTCCGCAAACAGACGGTCCAGCAGCCGCGCAAAGTCGTGCTCCTCCAGGCGTCCCGCGGCATAGTAGAACACCCCTTTGCCGTGGGGCACCCGGACCATCGCGACCCCGCCATCGGGATAGCGAAACGCGGGCGCTGCCTCGCCGGACAATTCAACGCGCTCGCGGTTGCCCTCCACGGCAAGCGTACGCAGCGAACTCAGCGCGCTGCCCGCGGCAGGGGTCGTGTTCACTCGGGGACCCACTGCAAACGTCACGCTCTCACTGAAAGTCTGGTCGTAGCGCTGCACCACCTCGCCCGAAGCCACCGCCTGTGCCGCAACATCGCTCGTTCGCCGGATCCCGAAGCCGGCCAGGTAGTCATGAGGACGGTTGTACTCGTCCACCGCCAGCGAACCCGGAGAGGCGAAAACCGTCCCGCCGGCTGAGACGTACTCGCGAATCCTCTCCACAATCGCCGGGGGCAGGGAATGCGCCGAGGGAATCAGCAGCACCGGGAACCCGGCCAGCCGGCCCTGGGCGATCTGCCTCTCGGTGACAAACGTGGTCTTGACGTCCAGGAAGCGGCTCGCGGTATAAGCGCGCTCCAGTTCGAACAGATAGGGAGTGTGCTCCCAGCTGAACATCGCAGGCGGAATCTGCAGCGTCGACGTCTGCGAGTACAGAATGGCAACCTGCGCCGGACGCTCGACGAAGGCGGCGATCTCCCGGCGCAGCCGTCGGGCGTCGAGGGTCGCCTTCAGCAGTTCGTCGATCTTCTCCAGGCTGTACTCCCAGCTATGCGCCAGCGAACTCCGAATGGTGCTCACGAACTCGCTCGGCGGCTGCACGGGCCAGTGGAACAGTTGCACTACGGACTTGCCGTGCAGCAGGTGCGGCCACAGATTAGAGATCGATTCCAGGCTCATCTCCGGATCCGCAATTGGCTTCGCGCGTTCCGAAAGGGCAACCTGAAGGTCCAGCCCCATCGTCGACCCGCCGCCTTCGTGAATGATCACGTCGTCCACTTCATTGACGATTCGCTCTTCGTCGATGCCCGCGACCCCCGCCCTGCCGGACAGCATGCTGGAACTGCCGCCCGCCGCCAGCGGAGTGGACGGATCAAACTTGCGGACGGTATCCCGTACCCATAGCAGGTGCGCAGTGAAGCGGTCCTGGTTGAAGCGCGCCCAATCGTACCAGAGCGCCCGGTTCGTGTCTGCCAGTGGCCGGCTGTTCGCGGTGGGCGGCGGGACCACGTCCTCAAAGGAGCGATACCTGGTGCCCCAAATCTCGTTGGCGCGCTCGACGTTGCCGTGCTTCTCACGCAACCAGCGCGCGAACATCCGGCGGCTCTCCTCGCAATAGCAGATGTAGGTCAATTCGTAGGCGAGGATGTTGTACAACAGGTTGGGATTGGATCGCAGCTTCGGAATGTTGATGCGGATGTACTCCTCCAGCGCCTCGCGGATGTAGCGGCTCTCCAGGCAGATCACGACGTTTTCGCGCTTCCCGCCTCCCATCGAATCCAGGTCCTTCACCAGGTGCCCGCACCAGCCATCCCAGCCTACCCGGTGCGCCTCGGCATGCTTCTGAAACGCCTCATACACAGGTGAATCTTCAATCGTCCAACGGGAACCGCCGCCCACCGAATAGCTCTCGATATGCTGCAGCGGCGAAGCGAAGAATCGCTGCAAGGGGACGCTCGAGGAGTGGAGCGAGATCACCATCATGGGGTTGCCCGCGGCATCGCGAAAGAACCAGCCCAGCGACGGCGCGCCTCGCAGCAGCGGCAGGTTCGGCACCGGCGGCGGCAGCGGCTGCGTATCGTCCACCTCTTCCAGTCTCGTAGTGGAGTTGAGCTGGCGCGCCAGCGCTTGTCGTTCCTGCCTGCACACTGCGGCCACATACTGGAACATCCGCAGCTTCTGGCCGTCGTTGTTGAACCAGGCGAGTAGCGGACGAACATGCAGGCCCAGGTCCGCCACCACCAGCCGCCGTTCGCTGTAGATCGTATCCAGGCCCTGCATCTGCGCGGCCCGGATCGCGTTGCGGAGCCCCTCCGCTTCGAGTTCACCCTTCCGCCTCCACTCCGCTACTTGTGCCGACTCCGGTACATCGCCTGGTTCAGCCACCTGCCGGACCGAGAACCAGCGGCCCGAAATCGTAGTCAACGCGTCAGCCGGCTGGGTCCTCGATTCCGTGGCCGGGAGTTCCACCCCTGCCAAAAGCCGCACGTTGTCCAGATACACCGTCAGCGGCATCACGTCCTGGCCTGCGGAAATGGCCAATCGGACCACCCGCCGCAGATCCATGTCACGCTCCGTATTCGAAGCCCGCAGCCCGCGTAGTTCGACCCGGAAGTGATTCCAGCCTCGCACCAGCAGCAGCTTGCGATTGGCGTCAAAGTAGTCGTACTTCGCGGCCTTGCCCGCGTCGCCGCCCACTTCGTCATAGAGGCTGAGGGAGATCGCCTTGGGCACCTCCGAGTCACTGTAGAGGTCGAAGGCGAGGCGGTCAAATCCTGACCAGTCCCGGCCTAGCACGCGGGAACTGAGCCGCGCATGCCCGGACGTGAAGGAAACCTGGGCCGACCCCTGTCCATGCGCCGCCCGGCTGCGCGATAGCGCCACCGGACCCTCCCAGCGCCCGGCCGACGCCGCCGTTTCGAAATCGTCGAGGACCACCACCCTGCCCGCCGCGGCGAAAACGGGCATGGCCGCCAGCAAACCCCAGCCGGCAAGGATCATGCGCCTCATTGCAGTTCCAGCGCCTCGCTGAGCCCACCCGCGATCCGGAATGCCGCTTCCTTCCCGTGGAGCCGGTATATCGCTCGCGTCTGTTCGAACTCTGCTGCCGGTCGCGTCAGGAAGACCAGTTGCCGCGGCGCGATCATCGCCGCCACCTCGGCCAGGTCGGTAGTCCGCAGCACGTTCATCATGGCCGGACCATGCCAGTGTGTGGCCGGCGGATCCTCCAGCACGACACGAGTGATGCGCGGATCCAGGGCGGCGGCGTAGATCGCCTGCACACCCATGCCCTGCCGCGCGAACAAGGTGATCGACTGCGCCTGCGACGGCTCCACCGCCTTCAGATAGTCGACCGCTCGCAGCACGTCCCAAACCTGCATGGACTCGAGCGTCGCGCCCAGAATCGCAGCGCTCCGCTTGATCGTCGTGAGGTGCTGGCGATCCAGCCCGTACCCGACCCCGCGCGGCTGCAGCACCAGCGTGCTGCAACGGCCCAGCGCCGGCAGGATGCGATCGTGATTGATGGCATCGATCAGATCGTCATCGCCTTCGAGCCAGATCAGGGCACTCGTGACATTCTTCCTGCGAGGCAGGTAGAGGTGTCCGGCGAGGCGCAGTCCCGGCTCGCTCGTGAATTCAATCCGGGATGCGTCGGCGTACCGTGACGTCCATTCCTGCACTGCGGACTTCACCGCCTCCGTCGGCGGGACAGTCTTTGGAAATGCGGCAAATGCCTCATTGCGCAGGGTCTCGGCCAGTACGGACTTGCGCCGCTCCCACCCGGACAGCGACGTATGGGCCACCCCGGCTCTGCGAGGAATGAACACCCGGTCCAGGTGATCGTTCACAGCATCCTTTGGGTAGTTGGGGAGCACCGTCAGTTCCTGCGGCGTCTCCCTCTGGATCGTGCCTTCGTCAAACGCCATCCGGTCCTTGCGCAGCCACAGGTTCAGCCATTCGTTGGCCTCCTTGCGAAATGCGGGAATGTCCTGATGCGGAGCGTTGTGCTCGTAAATCGCCACACGATCGCGGGCTCCGTACCATCCATACACCTCGCCCACCCTCCGGTACGCGTCCTGGTATCCGGCAGTCGGGAACATCTCATCGCGCATCGCCCCCAGCATCTTGAAAGGGCGCGGCGCAATCAACGCACCGATGGCCGGAAGATCCAGGCGGAACCGGTTCGGCAGGTAGACGCAGTCGCAATTCTCGCGGACCGCATTGAGGGACAATTGCGTCTTGGCTGTCCACGTTCCACACACCGACGCGACCGCCTGGACCCGTTCGTCCACGGCGGGCAGATACCACGAGATGATTCCTCCACCTGAGATCCCGGTCACTCCGAGCCTCGTCATATCCACCTCGGGCCGGGTAGCCAGATAGTCGATGGCGCGGATGCCGTTCCAAACCTCAGGACCCGCCGGCGTGTAGCCGAGCGACAACCAGTGCCACATCTCCAGGTTGTAGAGACCGTGATGGATCCCAGGCACCTCAGCGAACTCGATCGTGTCCACCAGCAGCGCCGTGAAGCCATGCCGGGCCAGCCAGATCCCGTGATGCTGGTATCCATGCTTCGCGCCGGCCGGTGACGGGTTGTGCCCACACAGGTAGAGGACCACCGGAGTGCGTTCGGTGGTCGTTGGCAGGTAGAGATTCGCCGTCACATACAGGTGGGGCATGCTCTCGAAGACGACCTTCTCCACCCGGTAGCCCTCGCGGTCCACCACGCCCGTCGTCCGCGCACGAAGCGGAGTGCGTTCCGGCATCGGGTCCAGCCCGAGCATCGACAGCACCTGCTTCCGCAGGCCGGGCCGCGCCGCTTGCCAGTCCGCCAGGGAAGCTACGCCCCGCAAGGAACTGTCCGTGACCTCATCCGCCTTCTTCTGGAGATACTGCTCGAACATCCCCTCCAGCTCTTTGGGCTTGTGCAGCTTGTTGGCCGCAGGGTCCGCTTGCAAGGCCAGGGCTGAGGCTGGCAGCGTTTGTGCCGGCAGACTCGCCATGACGGCAAGGAGATCTCTTCGAGTCATTGGACTGTTTCCTCTCATCCTGTCACCGTCCCGGCCGTGCTTCATTTTCGGTTTCCACTTCATCCGGCTGGTGAACACATGGTCATACGACGAGCTCCAGCGTCCCGAAGGCCGCGGGGACATGGAAGCTCTCGCTGCCAGTGGCCATCCACGCCACCAGTCGCCGCTCCTCGGGAGCGCCTTCAATACGATACAGATTGGCGCGAAACGTCTTGCCCGGACCCACCGCTGCATCGGTGATCGAAGCAAACGGGATGCGCATCGCCCCGAGCCACAGTCTTCGCTCTTCATCCACGTGTGCCCGCGTCTTCATTCCGGAAGCCCAGGCCCGGTGCCGCTCGATCTCCGGGGGATTGCGGTCGATCGCGAGGTCCAGCCATTCGCCCTGCGGCGACAACTCAAACTCCTTATAGCGTTCGATGTGCTCCCAGTCATCACCAATAAATAGCTCCACCACGTCCCAGTTCCAGAGCAGCCACGTCTTCGCGTGCAGGATCGGCTCCGGCTTCAGGTGCAGAGTCTGGTAGGGGCACTCGAACAGAACATAGAGGTGCTCGCCCGTCCAGCGGGAGCGAATAGTAGTCTCCAGCTTCGGCGACAGCCTGCCGAATGGGTCCCGGTTGGCATGCAGCGCCGGAGCCTTCCGCCAGAACGGATCCTGCGGATCCAGGTGGAGCAGCGCTTCTCCCGGTGCGTAGAGGCTGCGGAAAGCGTTGTTGGGTGCGCTCACCATACAGGTTGGGCAGAGGATCTTTCGAACTGGATCGTAGCCCAGCCTCGATTCCCATGTCAACAGTAAGAAAAGAAATTAAACCGGCGGCGCAGAGGCCGCAAGGGGTCGCGTGACCAACGAAGTCCCGTAAATCTGCCGTCCTGGAGCGAAGATACTTGTTGACAAGTGCAGTAAGTAAATTTAAAACTAACCTAAACTCGATTGATGCAAAGCACCCTATGCAAAGACGCCAGTTCATCCCCGTCGCCGCCGCTGCCCTCTCCCTGGGGGCTCAGCGGATTCTCGGCGCCAACGATCGTGTGAATGTCGCCATCATCGGCCTCGGCGGCCGTGGCAACGATCACCTCACCGAGTTTCTGAATATGGGCGGAGTGGAGATCTCGGCGATCTGCGACGTTGATCCCGTCTCCATCGAGAAGGCACAGGGGAGCATCGTCGCCGCTGGCCGGCCCGCGGCGCGCCAGTTCAGCGACATGCGGCGCGTCTTTGATCTGGCCGGCGTCCACGCCGTCTCCATGGCGACGCCGAATCACTGGCACGCCCTGGGCGCGGTGTGGGCCATGCGCGCCGGCAAGGACGTCTACTGCGAGAAGCCGGCCAGCCACGATCCCACGGAAAGCCGCATCATGCTCGAAGCCGCTCGCCGGCACGGCCGCATGCTTCAGATCGGTACGCAGAGCCGCAGTCTGCCCCACAAGATGGAAGCGGTGGAATTGCTCCGGTCGGGGGTGATCGGAGAAGTCTACGCCGCGAAAGGGATCTGCTATAAACGGCGAAAGTCGATCGGTCACAAAGCGGACTCGGCTGCGCCGAAAGGCGTCGATTGGGATGCGTTTCTCGGGCCCGCGCCCTTCCGGCCGTTCAATGAGTTGCGCTTCAAGTACAACTGGCACTGGTTCTGGGACACCGGCAACGGGGACCTCGGCAACCAGGGTGTCCACCAGATGGACGTCGCGCGTTGGGGCCTGGGCCTGCCCGACAATCACGGCACCCTGCGCAGCGTCGCCGCGTCCGGAGGGAAACTCGTCTACCAGGACGATCAGGAGACACCCAATACCCTGATGTCGACCTTCGAATTTGAGGGCCGGCAGCTCACATTTGAAGTGCGCGGCTTGGTGGCCGAGCGGGTGGGCGGCCTCGGCTCACCGCGCGGCAATTGCATCGGCAACATATTCTATGGCGCCGACGGCTGGCTCGAACTGGACGACTCCGCCTACCGCGTCTATCAGGGCGAAGACCATCGACTCATCCGCGAGGGCCGCGACCAGACCAAATCAGAGACGGCTCCGCACATCCAGAACTTCCTGGATGCCGTGAAGAGCCGCGACTACAAATCCCTGCGCGCCGACATCGCCATCAGCGGAGCGTCCGCCGATCTCTGCCACTTCGCCAATATCAGTTACAGGGTCGGCAGGAAGCTCAACTGGGACGCTGCGCAGCACAAGTGGTGCGGCGATTCGGAGGCCAACAGCCTCATGAGCCGCCAAAACCGCGCTCCCTACACCTGGCCGGAGTCGTTCTGAAGGCCTCGCTTCGTTTTTGTCTTGACAAGGTGTGTAGTGCACCTTATAAGATCTGTTAGTAACTAAACAAATGCAATCGGGCACGGGAAACCGTCTCCGCTGGCAATCCCAAATCAGGGGCGCACTCGAAAGGAGTAACGCACGTGAGAGTTTCGATTGGTAGGGTGGTCTTTCTGTTGCTTAGCGGACTCGCTGCAGTTTTCGCGCAGTCCACGCAAAGCAGCATTCTCGGCAACATCCGCGATTCCGGTGGCGCGGTCGTCCCTGGTGCGAAGGTCATCCTCGTCAACGAGGGTTCCAACGACGAGCGCGTCCAGCTCACCGATACGGCGGGCGACTATCGCTTCTCCGGCCTTCTCAACGGACGCTATCGCGTTTCGGTGGAAGCGGCGGGCTTCAAATCGCACACAACCCGCGGAGTTACTCTGGACGTCAGCCAGATCCGCCGCGTCGACGCCGCCCTGGAAGTCGGCGACGTCAGCTCGATGATCACCGTCGAAGGTGTCGCCGCCGCCCACGTCGATACGGAAACCGCCACCCTCTCGAATGTCTCCACGGCCCGCGACTTCGCCGAACTCCCCATGAGCGTCTATGGACGGGCTTGGATCAACGTCGCCAAAGTGGCCGCCGGCGTGCAATCCAGCAGCGGCCTCGAAGTGAACGGAGCCCGCGATAACGCCAACAACTTCTCCTCGGACGGCATTTCGTCCAACGACATCGTCAGCAGCCGCCAAACCCCCAACGGCTTCTCGGGCGATATCGAAGCCTTCCAGGAAATGAAGGTCTCCACCGCCAACAACTCCGCCGAATACGCGCAGGTCGCCCAGTTCGCAGCCGTTTCCAAGTCGGGCGAGAACACCGTCCACGGCGGACTTTTCTGGGGCAACTACAACTCGGCCACCGGCGCGCGCGCGTGGCAGGACCAGACGGGCCCATCCTTTGAGAACTTCAACCAGTTCACGGCTATGAACGGCGGCCCCGTCTACATCCCCAAAATCTACGACGGCCGGAACCGCACCTTCTACTTCTTTACCTACGGCGGCGCGCGCTACCGCACCGGCGCCCGCTACAACACCAGCGTCCCGCCCGACGCCTTCCGCAACGGCGATTTCTCCTCACTCACCGGCTCCATTCCGATTCTCGACCCTCTCACCGGCCAGCCATTCCCCGGCAATAAGATTCCCTCCAGCCGCATAAGTTCCGTCGCGAACGCGTGGCAAACTCTCATCTATCCCCGTCCCAACCTGGCGGGCCAGGGCGATCTCGGACTGGTCAATAACTATTACACGGACCCCGGCGCGCAGTTCAATGCCGACAACGTCTCCACCCGCATCGACCACAAGTTCTCCGACCGCAACTACTTCTTTGCCCGCGTCGGCCTGACCATCCATAACCAGGACGCCAACCCGGGCCCGCTACTCGGCGGCTACGGCGGCACTGGCGACAACGACCCCGGTCGCAGCGTCGTCGTCTCCGACACGCATATCCTCACCCCCGGTCTCGTGAACGAGGCGAAAGTGGGTTACTCCAGCACGAGCTTCGACTATTGGGGCGTCAACCCGCTCGCCGACGCCGTCAGCCGGATCGGCCTGCAGGGGATCAAGAATCCCAGCAACGATCCTTCCCTCGCCGGCATGCCAGATCTCCAGATCAACGGAGCCAACGGCTTCCAGGGCACCTCCTCCACCGGGTACAGTTCACAAACGCAGAACACCTATCAGCTCATCGACAATCTCTCCTGGAGCCGCGGACGCCACAGCATCAAGGCCGGCATCGACATCCGCCGCTACCAGGTGAACGACCAGAACAAACCCCAGAACGTCACCGGTTCCATCGCCTTTGACGACCAGCTCAGCGGCTTCGCCTATGCCAACTTTCTGCTGGGCCTTCCCTCGAACGTGAGCCTGGCCGTGGCCCGTCCCAACGCCTACATCCGCAGCACGCAGCAGGGCTTCTACATCCAGGACGAGTTCAAAGTGAACCGGCGCCTGACCCTCACCTACGGGATCCGCTATGAGTACCAGTCCCCGTGGGTCGAGAAGTTCGATCGCCTGACGTCCTTCACCCTCAAGACCGGCAGCGTCGTCACCGCCGGTACCACCATCCCGACCGATCTGGTGCTCGCCGTCGCCGCGCAGTTGCCCATCGTCACCGCCGCCGCCGCCGGCCTGCCCACGCGCAGCCTGATGAAGAACGACACCGCCAACTGGAGCCCCCGCTTCGGTTTGGCCTATCGGCCCTTCGGCGATGACAGAACAGTCTTCCGCATGGGCTATGGCGTCTTCACTTCGATGTGGCCCGGACAGTTGGGGCTCGGCGCCACCGGCGGACCCTGGCGCTCGGATCAGAGCTGGTACATCGTGAACAACACTCCCAGCATCTCGTTCCCGAATCCCTTCCAATCCACTGTCCAGGGCTTCTCCGGGGTGCAGAGCATCAACGCCATCAACTCCGACTTCCCGCACGAGCGCACCCAGCAGTGGAACGCTTCGGTCGGCCGCCAGTTCCTGAAGACCGGCATCGATGTCGCTTATGTCGGGACCAAGGCGAAGAACCTCCCCTTCTACGACAACCTCAACCTGCTGCGCCCCAGCACCACACCGTTCAATCCGAGCAACCAGCCTTACCCGCTGTTCAGCAGCGTGGGCTATAACCAGACAGGATCTTCCTCGATCTACCACGGCCTGACTGTGAAGGCGGAACGCCGCGTTAGCCGCGGTCTCACCTTCAACATCAACTACACGCTGGCCAAGGCCCTCGACGAAGTCGGCCTCAACGGCTACCTGAATGCCGCGGCGCAGAACCAGTACAACCGGCGGCTGGAGCGCGGCGACGATCCCGCCATCCGCCGCCACACGCTGATCTTCTTCTACACCTACGAACTCCCGGTCGGTCACGGCAAAGCCCTGCTGGGCAATGCCTCCGGCCTCTTCGACAAGATCGTCTCCGGGTGGCAGGTGGCCGGCACGACGCTGATGCAATCCGGGCCGTTCCGTTCGCCCAGCTTCTCCGGCGTGGACCCGACGAACACCAACCAGTTCGGCGGCCGGCCGGACCGGATCGGCGAGGGCAACATCGGCGGATCGTTGAAGGATCGCATCGAAAGCCACCAGGTGATCTTCAACCGGGGGGCGTTCGTCATCCCGGCGGCGGGGCGTGGTTACTACGGCAATTCCGCCCGCTCCGTCCTGATCGGACCTGGCTCCGTCAACTGGAACCTGGTCGCCGCTAAGAATGTCTACCTCTTCGCGGAACGCGTCCGGGCCCAGCTCCGCTGCGAGCTCTACAACGCCTTCAACCACCCGAACTTCAGCACTCCTAGCACAAACATCTCCAGTTCCAGCTTTGGGCTGGTGACGGGCGCCTCGTCCGGCCGGCGCGTGCAGATCAGCTCCCGCTTCGAGTTCTAAAGATAGACCCCACAACCCGAAGGCGAGAAGGGAGGCTGCCCGGCAGCCTCCCTTCTCGTCTGTTGCGGTTGACTGCGCTGGACGGGTGGGATAAGCTCATCGCGCTTATCGATGAAACGCCGAACATTCTGTACTTTCCCGTTGGTCCTGACGTTGCCCGCCCAGGAGGGCCCTGACCCGGGCGCCCCCCGGGCCGCGGTGGAGCGCTGGAAGGACCACCGCTTCGGGATGTTTATTCACTGGGGTCCCGTGAGTATTGTGGGCACGGAGATCGGATGGTCGCGCGGCGGTGAACGGAGAGGACGAACAGAAACTAAAACTGGAAATGTTCCGGTTGAAGTTTACGACAATCTCTACCGAATGTTCGATCCCGTCAAATTCGACCCGGATGAGTGGGTCCAATTGGCGAAGGACTCGGGCATGAAGTATCTGGTGTTCACCACGAAGCACCACGACGGCTTCTGCAACTTCAATTCTACGCTGACTGACTACAAGATCACCAGTCCTCGGTGCGCTTACGGGAAGGATATTGTGCGGATGCTCTCCGACGCCTGCCGGCGCGGTGGACTCGATTGGGGCGTTTACTATTCGCAGCCTGACTGGCATCATCCGGATTACCGCAATGGGGCGGCTCATGCGAAGTACATCGAGTATCTGCATGGACAGGTTCGCGAACTGCTCACAGGGTACGGGCCGACAAAGATGTGGTTCTTTGACGGGTTGGGCGGGAAGGCTGCCGATTGGGATGCTCCGCGCCTGTTGAAGATGATGCGGGAGCTGGAGCCGGAACTGATCATCAACAATCGCGCCGGCTTGCCCGCGGATAACGACACTCCGGAGCAGCGCATCGGAATGTTCCAGAACAACCGTCCTTGGGAGACTTGCGCCACGGTGGGCCAGCAGTGGGCTTACAACCCGAACGACAAGCTGCGTTCCACAGAGGAGTGTTTGCGTGGCCTAGTGTGCTGCGCGATCGGCGACGGCAATCTGCTGTTCAATGTGGGGCCGAGACCGGATGGACTCATCGAACCTACGCATGCGGCGCGGTTGCGGGAGATGGGCGAGTTCCTGAAGAAGTATGGCGAGAGCATCTACGCCACTCGCGGCGGACCGTTCGTGGCTCCGGATGAGAAGAAGCGGCCGGCTCACGCGGAAGGTTTCGCATTGGCGGAAGGCGCGTGGTGGGGCGGCAGCACGCACAAAGGCAACGCCATCTACCTGCACATTCTGCGCTGGCCGGCGGAGAGCATTGAACTACCCGCAATTCCCCTGAAGATCGTGCGGCACAGCCTGCTTTCGGGAACGGGCCAGGCGGAAGTGAAGCAGACCGCGACAGGGATTCGCGTCAGTGTGCCTGCTGCTCAACGCGGGGCGGTGGACACCATCGTCAAGCTCGAACTCGACGGCGACGCCGGTTCCCTCTCTCCCCGATAGAGGTGGTCCATGCAGCGAACCCAGAATTGCCTGCTGAAGCTCGACCGCATGAACAAGGCTCTGCGGCACCAGGAACCGGATCGTGTTCCGGTGAGCGACTTCTTCTGGGGCGGCTTCCTGTCACGCTGGCGAGCGGAACTTGGTTTGGCCGCCGATGCCGATATCTACCGCTACTACGATCTCGACTGGCAGGTGGTGAGTCCGAATATGGATCCGCACATCCGGCCGTTCGAGATCCTGCGAGACTGTGCGAATGAGGTGACGGTGCGCACGGGTTTCGGGGCCACGATCCGCAAGAAGTTCGACCAGGCGATGCCGGCCTTTCTGGCGTTTGAGGCGACCACCGTCAAGCACCTGGAGGACTTCGAGTTTGACGACCCGTTCGACGAACGGCGGTACTTCGCCGCGGGGGATGACCAGATCAACGGTGTGGGGGACGGGTTCGAGCGGAACGTCGCTGCCTTTGTCGAGCGCGTGGGCGCGGTGTATGAGGACTTCCCGGTCTTCGGCTCAGTCTGCGAGGCGCACGAGATGCTGTGGCGCATCATCGGCCCGGAAAACGTGATGCTTTGGATGGGGCAGTTCCCGGATGCCATCGCGCAGTTCGTGGACCGGTTGCACGAGTTCAATCTCGGGCTGCTGCGAGGGCAGATGCAGGCGGCACAGGGTCGGCTGGCGGGCGTCGTGATCTGGGGCGACGTTGCCTATAAGAAGGGCATGCTGTTCTCGCCGGCGTTCTGGCGGGACCACTTCAAGCCGGGCGTGAAGGCGATGATCGACGAGTGCCACAGCCACGGGCTGCCGGTGATCTACCACGGCTGCGGCAACGTCAGCCGGATCTTCGAGGACTTCATCGAGATTGGGGTGGACGCCTACAATCCGCTGGAAGCGAAGGCGGGGCTCGATGTCGTGGACCTGCGGCGCAAGTACGGTCACGGCATCGGCTTCTGCGGGAATATGGACGTGCAGCTTTGGGCGGCGGGCGACCGGCACGAGTTGCGGGCCGCCGTGCTGAGGAAGCTGAATGCGGCCAAGGGCGGCGGCTTCATCTTCCAGTCGGACCATTCGGTACCGTCGAACGTGCCGGGTGAGAGCTACGACTACGTCGTCCAGTTGGTGCGCAAGCATGGGGTGTACCCGCTGCAACTGGGCGAGTACGACCTGGAGGATGTGCATTGAGGACGGAGACGAGATGACACGCTACGGGATGGCGATCGGGCTGAAGCCTGAGGCGGAGTTGGAGTACCGGAAGCAGCATGCGGCGGTGTGGCCGGAGGTGCTCGAGATGATCCAGCTGTGCCACATCCGCAACTACTCGATCTACCTGCGCGACTGCACGCTGTTCAGCTACTTCGAATACGACGGCACGGACTTCGACGCCGATATGGCGCGGATGGCGGCGGACCCGGCCACACAGAGATGGTGGGCGCTGATGATGCCGATGCAGAGCCCGCTGCCGGGCCGGAAGGACGGGGCCTGGTGGGCCGAAATGGAGGAGGTCTTCCACCTCGACTGACGGCGCGCGTCACTGAACGGTGAGCGTGCGGAAGTCCAGCTTGCGGCGCGCGGCGCCGTGCTTGAGCAGGAGCTGCTGCGAGTCGACCGGGGCCTCCAGGAAGGGCCCGCCGAAGAGGGGCCATTTCCCATAGTCGACCGGAGCGCCGTTGACGCTGGGCGGCTGGCCGTAAGTGCATTGCAGGGTCTTGCCGCGCAGGGATCGGAAGCGGGCTGTCGGAACGGGGTCGAGTTTGAATTCCAAGCGCAGGGCGAGGATAGCCTGCCGGAACGCGTCCATATCCTTGAACTCGGAGCGCGCGGCGACCTGGACCACCATGCCGTTCCGGAGGTGCGGGCTGAAGAGGCGGCGGCCACCACCTTCGATGGACCTCCAGGCGTAGGGCTGCAAGGGACGGCAGGCGATGAGGGCGTCGCCGCCGCGGGCGAAGATCCAGCCTGACGGGTCTTCGCGCACCTCGGCCAGATCCTTGGAGAAGAAGCCGTTGATGTGAGGGAAGCGCGTGCCGGGCGGGATGTCGTAGAGGACGATGACGGAGTCCTGGTCCTGGAAGATCTGCTCATAGGGCGAGCCGCCGACGAACTTGTCCGGCGAGTCGTAGCTCTTCTTGGAGCTGACTACTTCGGCGACGCCCTGGTCGGGTGGGAAGGTGAAGTAGGTCTGCAGTTCCCGGAGTGACGAATAGGGGTGCAGGGAGAAGAGGGTGTTCTGGACGCCGCGCGGATCGGGCACGTGCCAGGTGACGTCCCAGGAGTGCTCCTGGATGGGCTGCAGGGTGCCACCCTGGTCGGAGCTGACGGCGTACTCGCGGCGCATGTAGGTGGTCTTGTAGACCGGCCCGTGGAGTTCGTCGTAGAAGCGCCAGCGGTTCCGGGTGCGCTTGCGTTCGTAGTGGGTGTAGGGCTGGCTGCGGTCGGTGGCGATCTGTTGGAGGATAGCCGGGGGCTCGTAAGCGTTGGCCAGCGTATAGAAGAGGAGGAAGCTGCTGGGCGAGGGGAGCGGGTAGCCCTGGCCGAACCAGAGCCAGCCGAAGTCGCTGGAGACGTTGTTCCACTTCTCCACGGCGCCGTTGTCGTACACGCGTGAGTGGGCTCCGACGTAGACGCCGTCGAGGCTTTCGGCCGCGTAGTCGGCGATGAGGTAGTCGAGCATCATGGTGGCGCGCCGCTTCATGGCGGGGTCGTGGGCCCATTCGGCGAGATAGGACATGGGGAGCAGGTAGACGCCCATGTAGTGGGGGCTGTCGTACTCGCCCTGGCCGCGCGTGGTGGTGAGCTTAACCCACGATTCGATCCAGCCGGCGGCCTCGCGCAGGTTCTCCTGAGAAGACTTGCCGGTGAACCACTGATCGGCGGTGAGGTCCGGCCACTGCTGGGCCATGAGATAGAGGCAGGTGTAGTAGAGCAGCCAATGGTTCTCGGTATCGCCGCGATAAGGCATGTAGGTCTTCAGGGACTGGCGCATGGCCTGGCGGGCGGGCTCGGAGAGCTGACCCTGATCGAGGTAGGCGATGGCGGTGACAGGGAACATCCAGAACATGTCGCCGGACGGGCCTTCCGCGAGCAGTTCCTGGAGGCGGCTGGAGCATTCGGCCGGACTCTCATGGAGCTTGAGCTTCGCCGCGATGTTGGAGTAGCTGAGGGGCGCGGGGGTGGCGGGGTGCGCGAAGGCGTTGATGATCTGCCGGACCCGCTGGGGGAAGGGCGGGGCAGCGGCGTGCAGTTGCAGGCCGAGCAGGAGGAGGGCGGCGAGGCGGAGCGTCACGGCTGCACCTCCGGAACGAAGCGCAGGCGGAAGACGCGGCTGCCTTCGAGGCCGTCCTTGGTCCAGGTGCGGCCGTAGTTCTGGGAGACGTAGAGGGCCTCTTCGTGGACTCCGGCGTAGAGGCGGCCGGGCGTGGAGGGGTCGAAGGAGACGCTCCAGACGCTGGTGGTGGGCAGGCCCGTGTTGCGGCCCTGCCAGGTCTTGCCTGCGTCCTCAGAGAGCATGACGCCGAGACCCCAGCCGGCGACGGCGATGCGGTTGGGCGAGGCGGGGTCGAAGGCGATGTCAGAGAGGTTGCGGTCGACGGCGAGGCTGCCGTTGCTTTCGAAGGTGACGCCGCAGTCAGTGGAGGCGAAGAGGCCTCCGCCCTGGGTGGAGGCGAGCCAGCGGCAGGGGTCGTGCGGAGACTGTTCCAGGTGGAGGGCCTGGTAGCCGGCGGCTCCGGCGAGCTTCCAGGACTGGCCGCCATCCTCGCTGCGGAAGATGCCTTCCTCGTTGCCGGCGAGGAGGACGCCCTTGCGCTGCCGGTCGACGCGGACGGCCATGGTGTACTTACGATGCAGACCGGCACTGGCGTCGTGCCAGGTGGCGCCGCCGTCGTGGGTGACGCGAATGCCGCGGGTGTGGCTGAAGTAGATGTCGGCGGGGGCATTGCGGTCGACCGAGACATCCATCAGCTCGGTGACATCGCTGCCGGTGAGGATCTTCCAATGTTCGCCCTGGCCGGTGACCTGGATGAGGCCGTTGCCGGCGGCGACGTAGAGGACCGACGGGTTCCGCGGATCGAAGTCGAGGGCGCTGAGGAAGGGGTGGTTGTAGCCGGCGTGCCGCCACCCACCGTTGGGGGCTTTGCGGAAGATGCCGCTGGGCGGGAGTTTGGCTCCGACGACATAGCCTTTCGACGTGACCATGCAGGTGTAGAGGGTGTATTGGGCGGCGATGGCGCAGGGGAGCATCGCCAACAGGGGGATCCATTTTGCGGAGGGCATTGAGGTGTATGGCGGATCAGCCGACGATGGCGGCGATGACCATCTCCAGGGTGCGGCGTGTGGCGGCGTCGCCATTGATGGGGCCGTCGTGGAACTGGTCTCCGGGGCCGGGCTGCCAGTGGTCGCGGGTCTCGTCGGTCTTTGCGGTGTTGCCTCCGAAGCCCAGGTCGTAGGGCATGGGGTTGGCGCCGGGCCGGGTGACGGAGGCGAGTTTGTAGACGACCAGGTCGAGCGACGGGACGGCATAGAGGCAGAAGCCGCCGGCTCCTGACTTGAAGAAGGTATCGGGCGGGGCTCCGAAGACGTGGCCGTCGGCGTTCACCTCGAACTGGAGGCTATAGGGCGAGTGGGGGTTGTAGGGGGAGGGCTGGCGGCAGAGGTCCATGTAGGCGCGGGGGATGAGTTGTTTGCCGAGCCAGTTGCCCTGGCGGAGCAGGAGGTAGCCGTAGCGGAGGGCATCGGTGGCGCGGAGAGCCAGGCCGGCTCCGCCGGGTGTGTGGGGCAGGCGGCCGGCGGGGGTGTTCTGGGCGTAGCCCCAGCCGCCGAAGCCGAGGGGCCTGGCGATCTTCTGGTCGAAGTAGGCCTGGAGTTCCATGCCGAGGATGCGGCGCATGAGGATGGAGACGACGTGGACGCCCTGGGAGGAGTAGCTGTAGCCGCCGCCCGGATGGGTCCACATGGGCGCGCGGAGGGCGGCCTGATCCTGGTCGAGTTTGGCGGCGGGCGGCTGGGGATCCAGTTTGACGACCTCTCCGCGGACGATGCCGGAGTTGCCCTCGCGCATGCCGGAGGTCATGGTGAGGAGGTGGCCGAGTTTGATGCCGGCCTGGCGCGGGTCGGCCAGGGGGAAGGACTCAGGGAGGTAGGTTTCGGTGAAGACCTCCTGGTCCAGGCCCTTGGGGAGGCGGTCGCGGTGCTCGTCGAGCAGGATGCCGCAGCAGAGGCTGGTGACGGTTTTGCCCACGGAGTACATGTTGGGGGTGACGTCGCGAGCGGCGCGGCCGAAGTAGCGTTCGTAGAGCAGCCAGCCTTTGCGGACGACGAGCAGGCCGCCGTGCTGGCTGGTGGTGGCGGTGTAGCGGAAGGCCTGATGGAGCCGGTCGAGGTCCATGCCGGCGGTCCTGCGGATGTGGTCCGCGCCGGAGAGGGTCCGCCATCCGCCATGCGCGTCCGGGGGCGGAAAGTAGAGATCGCCGGCGGCGGTGGGGGCGGCCGAACTATGGCCGAGCAGGGGGTAGAGAAGAGGGCCGGCTCCGTATTGCAGGAAGCGTCTGCGGTGCGATGCCATGCCGGCTATTTCATCACAATCGGCACAGGTAGAACGTGGGGGAACGGGCCGGGTTGGCGGGTCGCGGCGGAGGGGCGTGAGGTCAGGAGAGAGGGACGCCGCGGAAGAGCAGGCGGATGGTCCGCGGCGTCCCTGAAAACGGGCGGTTACTTCTCTTCCGAAGCCAGCCAGGGATAGATGACTCCGGCGAGGGCCGCACCGATGATGGGGGCGATCCAGAAGAGCCAGAGTTGTTGGACAGCCCAGTCGCCGACATAGACGGCCGGTCCGAGGCTGCGGGCGGGGTTGACGGACAGGTTGGTGACGGGGATGCCGATGAGGTGGATGAGAGTGAGGCAGAGGCCGATGGCGATGGGGGCGAAGCCCTTGGGGGCGCGCGCATCGGTGGCTCCGAGGATCACCATCAGGAAGAAGAAGGTGAGGACGGTTTCGGCGGTGAAGCAGGCCAGCAGCGAGTAGCCGCCGGGCGAGTGTTCGCCGAAGCCATTGGAGGCGAAGCCGGCGGCGATATCGAAGCCCGCTTTGCCGCTGGCGATGATGCGCAGGACGCCCGCTCCGCAGACGGCCCCGGCGCACTGCGCCACGACGTAGGCGGGCAGATCCTTGCCGCTGAAGCGTTTGCCGACGAGCAGCCCGACGGAGACGGCGGGGTTGAGGTGACAGCCGGAGATGTGACCGATGGCGAAGGCCATGGTGAGAACCGTGAGGCCAAAGGCCAGACTCACTCCCAGTAGTCCAATGCCGACGCCGGGAAAGGCCGCGGCCAGCACAGCGCTGCCGCATCCTCCGAAAACCAGCCAGAACGTACCGAAGAATTCGGCCGTGGCTCTCTTGCCGATTGACATAAACGACATCCTTTCGGCCCCTAAGGAGCGACCAAAGCGTTCGGTTAGTGTACCTTAATTCCGGGCACGCGGGTAGGGGCGATGCGGGCTGTGGGGCAGGGCAGGCCGGGGCGGCGGGGAGGGGGCGGTTGGCTGTGGGTTGGGCTGCGGCATTCTCGGTGGTTGGGGGCGTCCGCGGTGGGTTCGTTCCCTCAAAATTCGCTGGCTTTGCCGGGGAGGCCGTTTCGGCGGAGGGGAGCGTCGGGGGTTGGGTGGCGGCGGCGGTTTCGCGGTTGTCCTGAGGTGGGTTTGTTCCCTCAAAAATGGGAGTGGGTTTGGCGGGCGGGGCGGCTGGGACGAGTTCGACGGGCAGAGCGTCGAGGGCGCGTTGGACGCGGCGGGTGTTGGCCTCGATCCAGCCGGCGTAGCGGTTGAGGGCCTGGATGAAGCCGACCTGGCGGAGGACCCATTGGGTGGCGACGGCTTCGTCGCCGCAGCCGTACTCGATGCCGGCGTTGAAGAGGGCACGCTCGCGGCTTTCGTGGAGGCGTGCGTGGCCCTGGAGCATGTGGAGTTCGAAGGTGAGGGCGCGGCGTTGCGGGTTGGCGATATCGCGGGTGGCGGCTTCGGCGATGGCTCGGAAGTGGGCTTCGATGCGAGCAGGCATCTGGTGGTTGGCGGAGTAGGCTCCGGTGCGGCGGGCGTTGCCGGAGGAGGCGGCTTTGCCGGCGAGGGTGCGGGGGCCGGTGGATTTGCGGGCGTTGGCGCGATTGGCGGCAAGGCGCTTTTCCGAGATGTGGGCTGCTGGCATGGGATGGTCCTTTCTGCTCTGCGTTTGGGGCCGGGTGGGCTCTCAGTTGGGATAGAGGCGCTGGACGAGGCGTAGTTCGGCGGCGAGGGTGCGGTGGCGGCGCCAGTAGCGTTCCTCGAGTTTGAGGGCTTCCTGGAGGGATTTGCGCTGGGCGGGGTCCATGGTAAGCCAGCCCTGCAGGGCGTGGACGCCCGGGCTGGCTTTGGGGACGAGGTCATTGGTGTTGTCCCACTGGCGCTGGATCTGGAAGTTCAGAGCAGCGGCTTCGAAGAAGGCGTAGCGTTCGGCGCGCCAGATGCAGTCGGCCATGCGGTCGGCGAGGATGTGCTGGTAGACGTTGGTGGGTTTGTACTGTTCGTGGACGGCGGCACGAAGTTTCTTGTAGTAGGCCTTGCGTTCGCAGAAGGTGAGGGCCCCGGTGGCTTTGGGGCCGGTGAGGATGCCGTCTTCTTCGACCTCGGTGTGGCGGGTGAGGAGGTCGATGTCGGGGAAGGCGCAGTCAGTTGGTTCGTTGATGTACATGGAAAATGTCCTCTATACCCATTCTTAGGGGGCATGGACCAAGAATTTAGGAGAGGGATGTCTGTAATTGGTTGATTGCAGGGGAGAAGAAATTTTTGATTGTTTGGTGATGAAGGAAGGTTAAGGCGGGGAAATGGGGCAGCGGCGGACTTCGGAACGGGGGAATGGGCGGACTGCGGGTAGCCGACGGGGGCTAAACTCCGGAGTTTTTACTCCCGCTTCCTGTAATGCTCATTCTCGCGGCTTGGCCTGTCCCCGTTCTCCAAACGGGAATGAGTATCCACCATCACTCATTTTTCCTACCGCTTGCGCAGCATTCCAGGTCCGACTACCCCCCTGCAGGAGTCTGAATCCGAACGCATCGAAAACCTCCCGAGACATTCGGAGCGGGTAAGGGCAATTTCGAGGTCTTCGGTACACATCAACCGACATGCATCTGTAGGTGCTGCTACAGACAATTTTTCTGTTGACGTAAGATCCCCTTTCGAAATACACTCTGTACGTGGTCCTACTGAGTTTATTATGACGCTAGCCCGGATGTGCGCGATACAAACCGGCTTCACTGCCCGCGGACGCCTGGATCACGCTGAGAACGGCAATGTCCTGGCACTTCAGCTTCGGGATGTAACGCCGAATGGAATTATTGTTTTCAATAACTTGACGTGCCTTCACCTTGACCACATACCTGAAAAATACCTCTTGCGTAGTGGGGATGTCGTATTTCGCTCCCGTGGCGAGCGCACCACGGCGGCCGTGATTGACGCTTCGTTCCCGGCGCCGGCCCTGGCAGTGCTTCCGCTCATGATTCTTCGGCCCGATCCGCAAGTGCTCTCCGGCGCCTATCTGGCCTGGGCTATCAATCAGGAGCCCGCACAGCGTCACTTCGAGGAGAGTGCGCAGGGAACCAGCCTCCGCATGGTCTCGCGCTCCAGCCTTGAGGACCTGAAGATCTCAGTTCCCAGCCTTGAGACGCAGCAGAGAATCTTGCAGCTCGATGCTCTAGCCGAGCGGGAGCGCGACCTCGCAGAGCAACTCACGCGTAAGCAGCACGAACTGATACGCCGTCTTCTGGTCGAACGCGCCAGAAAACGCACTAGAGCCAGCGGAATGGAAAGGATGACGAAATGACCGATCAACTCACCCAGAACCAGGTAAATCAAGCAGCATGGACGGCATGTGACACATTCCGCGGGGCTGTGGACCCGGCGCAGTACAAGGACTACATCCTGGTGATGCTGTTCCTCAAGTACATCTCCGACCACTGGAACGACCACGTCGCGAACTATCGCCGTCAGTACGGAAACGACGATGTGCGGATGCGCCGCCGCCTTGAGCGTGAGCGCTTCATTCTTCCCGAGGGATGCAGCTTCTATGATCTCCACGCGCAGCGGAGTGAAGCGAACATTGGCGAACTCATCAATATGGTGCTCGAAAAGATCGAAGACAAGAACCGCATCAAGCTCGAAGGCGTCTTTCGCAACATCGACTTCAACTCCGAGTCGAATCTAGGCCGCGTGAAAGACCGGAACCGCCGCCTCAAGAACGTGCTTGAAGACTTCGCCAAACCCGCACTTGATCTCAGCCCCTCGCGAGTCAATGAGGATATCATCGGCGAGTGCTACATCTATCTGATTTCGCGCTTCGCCTCCGATGCGGGCAAGAAGGCTGGTGAATTCTATACGCCGGCTGCTGTCTCGCGTCTGCTGGCCCGGCTGGCGGGCCCGGCGCCGGGTAACACCATCTGCGACCCAGCCTGTGGTTCCGGTTCGTTGTTGATTCGCGCCGCAGAAGAGGTGGGTTCGGACAACTACGCGCTCTACGGTCAGGAGGTCAATGGCGCAACGTGGGCGCTTGCCCGCATGAACATGTTCCTCCACTCCAAGGATGCCGCGCGCATCGAGTGGTGTGACACGCTCAACAGTCCGGCCCTGATCGAAGACGACCGGTTGATGAAGTTCGATATCGTCGTAGCCAATCCACCCTTTTCGCTCGATAAGTGGGGCGCGGAAAGCGCTGAAAAGGACAAGCACAAACGCTTCTGGCGTGGTATTCCACCGAAGTCAAAAGGCGACTACGCTTTCATCTCGCATATGGTCGAGATTGCGCGCCCGCGCAGCGGCCGCGTTGCCGTCATCGTTCCGCATGGCGTTCTCTTCCGTGGCGGCAGCGAAGGCAGAATCCGTCAGGCGTTCATCGAGGAGAACCTACTCGACGCCGTTGTCGGCCTACCTGCCAATCTCTTCACGACGACGGGCATCCCGGTCGCCATTCTGGTCTTCGATCGCTCCCGTGAGCAGGGCGGCACGAACGAGGACCGCAAGGACATCCTCTTCATCGACGCCAGTAAGGAGTTCGCACCGGGCAAGACGCAGAATCTGATGACCGATGAGCACACTCAAAAGGTCATCGACACGTATCGCACGCGAGCCGAACTCGACAAGTACTCGCACCTCGCCTCCCCTGAGGAGATCCGGGAGAACGAGTACAACCTCAACATTCCTCGCTACGTGGACACCTTCGAGCCCGAAGAAGAGATCGATGTGGCCGCGCTGCAGAAGGAGATCAACCGGCTGGAGGACGAACTGGTCGGAGTGCGCGGCCAGATGGCTGGCTACCTCAAGGAGTTGGGCATCCATGTCAAACGGTGAGCTGATTCTCTACACCTCTGAGGACGGTGCGGCCAGGATTCAACTGCGCGCCGAGGGAGGAACGGTATGGCTTTCACTGGCCCAGATCGCGGACCTGTTCGGAAGAGATAAGTCGGTGATTTCACGGCACATCAAGGCGATTTTCGAGGAAGGTGAGCTGGTCTCCGATTCAGTTGTTGCGCGCTATGCAACAACTGCCGCCGATGGCAAGACCTACCAGGTGGACTATTACAGCCTCGAGATGATTCTCGCCATCGGCTACCGGGTTCGTTCGCAGCGCGGCATCGAGTTCCGCCGGTGGGCTTCGACCACGCTCAAAGAATACCTCGTCAAGGGCTTCGTCCTCGATACCCAGCGTCTCAAAGACCCGGCGTGGGACTACTTCGATGAACTGCTCGAACGCATTCGGGAGATTCGTGCTTCCGAGGCGCGGTTCTACCAGAAGGTGCGCGAGATCCTCTCGCTCAGCGAGGACTACGATCCGAAGTCCCAGGCGGCGCAGGTCTTCTACGCCATCATTCAGAACAAGATGCTGCACGCCGTTACCGGTCACACGGCGGCCGAATTGATCACCGCCCGCGCCAATGCGGGCCTGCCCAACATGGGACTTACGGCATGGAAGGGTTCGCGCGTACGCAAAGGCGACGTTGCCACGGCCAAGAACTATCTGGCGGAGAAGGAGATCAGCGACCTCAACCTGATCGTCACCATGTTCCTCGACACCGCCGATCTGCGCGCCAGGCGCCGACACACGATGAGGCTGGCCGATTGGGAAGTGGTTCTTGATGGCTTCTTGCGCTCGAATGAACTGCCTCTGCTGACCAATGCCGGAAGCGTCTCCGCCGCGCAAGCCGAGAAGGCTGCATTCGAACGATATGAGGCCTTCGACGCTAGGCGCCGGGAGCAGCTTGCCGCGGGGGACGACAGCGACATCGCGGAGCTGGAGAGAATCGCCCGGCATCCCAAGAAGCGCATCCTCGGGAGCAACGATGAGTAAGAAGAAGCCGCAAGCACTCCGTAAGTACATTAACATTAAGCACGGGTTTGCGTTCTCGAGTGAATTCTACTCCGATTCGGGAGACTATGTCCTCCTAACTCCGGGAAATTTTCTGGAACAAGGGGGCTTTCGATGGCTAGGCGAAAAGCAGAAATACTACGCGGGCGACGTTCCAGAAGAGTATGTATTGTCTCCTGGGCAGATGCTAATCGCGATGACCGAGCAGGCTCCCGGGCTACTCGGATCGACGTTTCTTGTCCCAAAAGGGAAAGCCTATCTTCACAATCAACGCTTAGGCCTCGTAATTGTCAAAGATCGCGATACGCTGAATGCGGAATACCTTCATTACTACTTTTCATCAGCATCTGTGAGGCAGCAGATTGCCAAAGAATCCGCGGGGACGAAAGTCAAGCACACTTCACCAGATAAGCTGCTCGGTCTTCCGATTAACCTTCCGCCTTTTGAAGAACAGCAAAGGATTGCAGCCCTCTTGCAGACCTGGGATGACGCTATCGACAAAAAATCTCGCATTCTGGGAATCAAGACAAGACTTTACTCCTGCCTGGTCGAGACGCTTCTAGTCGGACCAACATTGAAGCTGCATTCCTATCGCAAGAAGTCGGCGAGGCCTCTTTTACTCTTCACGCATGAGCTAACCGCACGCAATTCAGCAAACGTATTGGGGCGTGATCTCGTAATGGGCGTAAGTAACGCAAACGGAATCGTTCCGATGCGGGAGCAAACGATCGGAAGCGATCTTTCGCGGTACAAGATACTTCCGCCGAGGGCGTTCGCCTATAATCCGATGCGTATTAATGTCGGCTCGATAGCGATGTCGCGCTTGGACTCCGATGTTTTGGCCAGTCCGGACTATGTGCTCTTTGCGTGCAAAAAAGACGTGCTCGATCCGGACTACTTTGACCACCTCTGCAATACGCATTGGTGGAAGCACCACATCAATGAATCCGGATCGGGCAGCGTGCGTCAGCGAATCTACTATGCGGATCTTGCCGCGTTGCGCGTTGTCATTCCACCTTTTGAGAAGCAGAAACAGATTGCAGACTGCCTCAATTTAGCAAAACGCGAGATCGAGTTGATTGAGGCGCAAATCGCTGCACTCAACCAGCAGAAGCGCGGCCTGATGCAGAAACTGTTGACCGGCCAATGGCGTGTAATGCCGCTACGAGGGGAAATGTCCAAGAAGGGTGTAGCGCGGGGCAAGGCAAGAACATGATCTTCGACGCCGCCGAGAAGATTCAATCCCAGATTCCGGCCATTCAGATGCTAGTAGCCCTTGGTTACAAGCCATTGAGCCAAGCCGAGTTATTGCGTCTGCGCGGCGGACGCCTGCGCTCAGTTGTACTTGACGAGGTATTGGCCGATCAACTGCTTAAGATCAATCGCTACACCTACAGGGGTCGGGAGTACAGCTTTGACCTCGAGGACGCGCACGAGGCTATGCGCCGTCTGAAGCCCACGCCGGATCGCATCAAGGGCCTCGTTGCTACCAATGAGGACGTCTACGACACCCTCCTCCTCGGCACCACGATCACCAAAACCATTAACGGCGATAGCAAGAGCTATTCCTTCCGCTATGTCGATTGGGAGAACCCCCGGAACAATCAGCTCCACGTGGCAGCCGAGGTCTCGATAGAGCGAACCAGCTCGACGCAGACCAAGCGTTGCGACATTGTCTGCTTTGTCAATGGCATTCCCTTCCTGGTGATCGAGAACAAGCGCCCGACTGAGACGCTGAAGAAGGCGACGAGCCAACTGATCGGCTACCAGAGCGACGACGACGTCCCGCAGCTGTTCCACTTTGCCCAGGTCTTGCTCACCATGAACCGCCAGGAGGCCCGCTACGCAACGGTGGGAACACCTGCGAAGTTCTGGCAGGGATGGCGCGACGCTGCCGATAAGGACGAAGAGATTTCCACATACGCCAATCGTCCATTGACCGAGGGTGAGAAGGAGGCGGTTTTCAGTGGCGATTTTGCCCTGGCACGGCCCTACTTTGAAGCAATGGTCGCGGAGGGGGAACGCAGCGTGACTGTCCAGGACCGGACAATCTACGCACTCTGCCGCTCGGGGCGATTGCTAGATCTGGTCCGCCGCTTTACGGTCTTCGACGGCGGCGTGCGGAAGGTGGCGAGGCATCAGCAGTACTTCGGCATCCTGAGAGCCATCGAGCGTCTGAAGCAGTATGACATGGAGGGCCGGCGCAAGGGTGGTGTCATCTGGCACACGCAAGGCTCGGGCAAGTCGCTGACCATGGTGATGCTGGGCAAGGCGCTAGCCATGGACCGGGGGATTTCTAACCCTCGCATCGTGATCGTCACCGACCGCGATGATCTCGACAAGCAAATCAAGGATACCTTCAAGGCCTGCGAGTTGACGCCGGTGCGCGCCACCAGCGGGTCGCATCTCTTACAGTTGATCGAGAACAAGACGCCGTTGATCACCACGATCGTGAACAAGTTCGATACGGCGTCGCGATCCTCACAACAGCCCGACACGGACACAAACGTCTTTGTGCTGGTGGATGAGAGCCATCGCACGCAGGCAGGCAAGCATGGCGGTCACGGGCTGTTTGCCATGAAGATGCGCCGGCTGTTGCCCAAGGCTTGCTACCTGGGCTTCACTGGGACGCCTCTCTTGCGGGGCGAGAGAAGGACGCTCGTCAGTTTTGGCGGCCTGATTCACTCCTACAAGATCGACGAAGCGGTAGCCGACGAGGCTGTGGTTCCCTTGTTGTACGAGGGGCGGATGGTGGAGCAGCAGATCAGCGCCGGCGCCATCGACGTGTGGTTCGACAAGATCAGCAAAGGTCTCACCGGGCAGCAGAGGGCCGACCTGAAGCGGAAATTCTCGCGAATGACGGCTTTGGCGAAAACCACGCAGGCGATTCGCGCGAAGGCTTTCGACATCTCTGAACACTACAGGATGCATTGGCAGGGAACGCCCTTCAAGGCGCAACTGGTTGCACCTTCGAAGGCTGCGGCCGTGCGCTTCAAGGATGTCCTTGACGAGATCGGCCATGTCGCGAGCGAAGTCGTCATTTCTCCGCCGGACGACAACGAGGGCAATGAAGAGGTAGACAAGCAGTCGAAGGATCTGGTCCGCAAGTTCTGGGAGCAGATGATGAAGCGCTACAAGACGGAGGATGAGTACAATCGGCAAATCATCGATGCGTTCAAAGGTTCAGGCGATCCCGAAATCCTGATTGTCGTATCGAAACTCCTGACCGGGTTCGATGCACCTCGCAACACTGTGCTCTACATCTGCAAGCAGTTGCGCGAGCATAATCTGCTTCAGGCAATCGCTCGCGTCAATCGCCTGTATGAAGAAGACGGCAAAGAGAAGCAGTTTGGCTTCATCCTTGACTATGAAGGGCTACTGGGCGAATTGGATAGCGCGCTGACTGAGTACAGCGCCTTCCAGGATTATGACGACGATGATGTCGATGGAACCGTGCATGATGTTCGCGGCGAAATCGGGAAACTCCGCGGATTGCACGATCAGTTGCTCGACCTCTTCAAGTCCATCAAGAACAAGAAAGACATGGAGCAGTACGAGCAGTTCCTCGCGGACGAGCCGACGCGGCAGGATTTCTATGCGCGCCTCCGGGCTTTCAGCCGTTGCCTGCACATCGCGCTTTCTTCGGACAAGCTGCTTGATGTGTACACCGATGCCGAAGTAGACCGCATGAAGCGGGACTGGAAGCAATTCTCCGAACTGAAGCGCTCGGTGCAGCTTCGTTATCAGGAGACGGTAGATCTGAAGGAGTTTGAGCCAAAAATACAGAAGCTACTCGACGATCACGTCGTGGCTATGCCCGCGCAGGTGGTAGTCGAGCCAGTGAACATCAACGACCCGGATGCGCTCGAGGCGGTAGTCAAAGAAGCCGGCGTTTCGGTGGCTTCAAAGGCGGATCGGATCGCCAGCGCAACGCGAAAGGTAATCCACGAAAAGATGGAGGCAGACCCGAGCTTCTACAAGCGGTTCTCGGAGTTGCTTGAGGAGACCATTCGCGATTACCGGGCGAGACGGATCTCGGAGAAGGACTACTTGAAGAAGGTCATCGATGTTGCCGCGAAGGTTGCGCGGAAGGATCGTGGCCGGGATGTCCCCGAGAGGATCAAAGGGGACGAGGATGGCCAGGCATTCTACGGCATTTTGAATGGCATACTCGTCGACTCTTCCGGGACTCCGGTCGACAAGGATGAGATCGCACAAATCGCGCTGGCCATCATCGAGATCATCAAAGAGCACCACATCGTCGATGTCTGGCGCAACGATGTTGCCCAGAACAACATGCGCAACGCGGTGGACGACTATTTCTTTGATGTGCTGCGCGATCAAAAGCAGATCGACGTGCCCGTTGAGAAACTTGACGATCTCGACGAACAGATCATGAGCCTGGCGCGCGCGAGGTTCCCTGGATGAAGCTTGAGCAGTACAGCATCGATTATGGGAGGTACTCCATCAGCTACACCGTAGTAAGGAGGGTGCGGAAAACACTTGAGATCGCCGTCGAGCCCGATTCGACGGTATCGATTGCCGCGCCAATATCCGCGAGCGCTGAGAGTATTGCAGCGAAAGTGCGCAAGCGCGCACCTTGGATTCTGGCACAGCAACGATACTTCGACCAGTTCAATCCGCGTACTCCAGCGAGACGATACGTCGCTGGTGAAACCCATCTGTATCTCGGGCGCCAGTATAGGCTCAGGGTGACGAGTTCGCAGGACAACTTCGTAAAGCTGATGCGTGGGATCATCGAGATTCAAAGCTGTCACCCAGATAGCCGCGAAGAGACAAAGGTTATGCTGGACAAGTGGTACAGAGCGAAGGCGCGGACGAAGTTCCTAGAACGGATTGAGGCTTGCTTGGTGAGGTTCTCTCGGCCTGAGACCGTCACCCCAAAGAGTTTGGCGCTCCGCTTCATGCCGAAGCGATGGGGATCGATGTCAGGAAGCGGCCGCCTGTCGCTGAATCTGCGTCTGATTCAAGCTCCCGTGTATGCAATTGATTATGTCATTACTCACGAACTCTGCCATCGGATTGAGCCAAGTCACAGCCCAAGGTATTTTCGAATTCTCAAGCGCGCAATGAACGACTGGGAGAAACGAAAAGAGAGGCTCGAGCAAATCCTTGCATAGAAAGAGGCTAGTTTCGCGATTGTCAGTAGCTCTTGACAGGGAAGGGAATTGCGACGTCCGGCATCACCGAGGCCGCGTGAATGGACGTGACGCTGGCGTGCTCCGAGCTTGACCTAGAGTTTGCCGCGAATTGGCCTGCGCCTCCCCGGTGGGTGGCCGGGCGGCTGTCCGCGGGCCGAAGCGGCCTGCCCATTTGAGTGGAGCGTTGGCGGGAAGGCCGGGCGCGAGGCTCTTCCGGAGCTATAGGACGAGTCCGTGCTCACGCTGGAATGTGCGCTCCTGTACAGCCTGACTTCCAGTAGTGGGACCGAAAGCACGCTAAAGGTGCTGCCGATGCCCGTGCAGGAGAAATGGCCGAGATCCATTTGGACGTCTGCTTGCCATGCCCCATCCGGAGGCCGGCGCTGGCGACGCGCGGTCCAACGCGTCCGGCGGAAGGACTTAGAGGATCTCGCCCCTCCGGGCAGGACAGTGGGGGAGAATGTTGGAGATGGAATGCCCGGCTGCCTGTCCGTTCTGTGGAGCCGCCTCTGCCGTACGGCCTAAACTCGTGCTCGTCGACGAAGCTTGGAGGCCCGCTCCGGAGAGAGATTGCCGACTTTTCTATTTTGCGGACATCCGGGTTGACGACCTTCGCGAGGAGTTTGTCCCGGCCCCGCCTCTCGAACAGTTCATCCATGCGTTGTTCTGCGACGTTTGCCATAAGGCTTTCGTCTCCGAAGAGGCTCTGCAAGGGACGCGTTGGCCACTTCGCTGGACGTAATTGCGCGCGGGCGTAGTGGGTATTCGGGGGCATTCTTGTCCTGAGGTCTGGTGGTCCAGGCCTTCCAGGATCAAGCCGGTCCCTGAGCGGAATTGGCCTTGCCGCGATGGGCAAGGCACCCGTCTGACTGTCTGGAGTTTCCGGGTTCGCGAAGAGCCACCTGATTCAGGTTTGGGGGGTGGGCCGGGCCTGACTGGCGGCCAATCAGTCCTTTGCAAAGGCCAAACTCGAGAACGCTCGTGGATGGCACGGTCGCTGAGCGGAGATATCCGTGCGGACCTGGGATGCCTCGATGCTTTGTGAAGACTCGGAAACAGACCGGGGTGGGCGATTTGAGCTGGACGGGGTTGCGTCTTCGAGTTCGCGTCGACCTGGGGGCTGATCTTCCTCGTGTTGACGAGGCGGAGCTGAAGCTCCGCGCGGCATGAATGCCCCCCCGTGAAGAAGGCTGCCCTGCCAGAGGTTGCCCGAGTGGGCGTCCGGGGGGCGCTTCTGGCGCGGATGACGGGGGTGCCTCGTTGCCCGTATCGAGCAGAAGGCCGGCACGAATGCCGGCCCGCAAGTCTGGAGGCATACCCCACGGAAGAGACATACCCCACGGAAGAGAGATGACTGGACATTTCTTCGATTTGGAGATCCATTTCGGGTTTGGGGCTTTCGATGGAGATGCGTTGGTTGCCCGTCACTTGCGTTCCGGGAGTGGCGGATGGTGGGGGACGGGCGGGCGGCTCGGACTGGTTTTGGGGTGTCGCGGGGGGCGGAGCTCCATTGAAGACGCGCAGGTGTCCGTGGCCCGCTCCTTGCCAGTCGCGGTTCGCAACGGGGTGGGGACTCGTCCCTTACGGTCGGGGTTCGTTGGGGCGTCGTGCGATTTGGCGGACCGGAGGGCCATGCGGAACTCCGTTGAAAGTCAGGCGGATGGGTGGCGATGCGCGTCCGAGTGGTCGACCAGGGGGTCGCCCGCCGACCAGGGGGTCCGCCGTCCTACTTGTTCCGGTCCAGCGGAGCTTTCCTCCTCAGAGACTGGGGGACAGCGGGGGACGGGCGGGCGGCTCGGACTGGTTTGGGGTGTCGCGGGGGGCGGAGCTCGATTGCAGGCGCGCTGGCGTCCGTGGCCCTCTCCGTTGAAGGCGCGCTGGCGAAGGGTCGTGAGACTGCCGGTGTGCGGCATTTCGGTGGCTATCCGCTCATTTACATTCGCGGCTCCGTTCGCGGCTTCCTCCGCTTTGGCGGCCCTTGGGGCCATGGGGGACGCACCGTGATCCTCTGCTTGCGGCGTGCCGCCGCTTCCGGTGGCGCTTCCGGCTGATGCTGCGCCTCTCAGAAGAGCAACTTCAGGGCGAACTGGAGGAGGCGCGGGGGGCCGGATTCGACGATGCGGCCGAAGTTGGGGGAGACCAGGTCGTTGACCGGGAGGCCGAAGTTGGGGTGGTTCAGGGCGTTGAAGGATTCGGCCCGGAACTGGAGGTCGAGGCGTTCCGTGGCTTTGAAGGTTCGCATCAACGAGAGATCCAGGTTGGCGAGGCCCGGGCCTCTGACGACATTGCGGCCTTCGTTGCCGAATTGGCCGGCCTCGGTGACGGCGTTCAGGCGGCGGAACGCCGCAGGCGATACCCATTGCTGGATGGTGTGGGGGCCGGCGTTGGGGTTCGCTATCAGATCGGGCCGGCTGGCGAAGGTGCCGGCTACCGGCGGGATGGGCGCCTGCAGGGAGACGTTGCGCGAGTCGTAGACCGTGAAGGGCGTGCCGCTGGCGAGCGTGGAAATGCCGTTGAGCTGCCAGTTGCGGAGGAGTGACTGAACCAGGCGATTCGCGGCGTGGAGGGTGGGGACCTCGTAGGTGCCGTGCATGACGAGGCGGTGCCGGGCGTCGAAGAGGGAGGGGCCGTGCTCGGCGCTGAGGTTGAAGGGATTCTGGGCGAGGTCCATTTCGCCTGAAACAAGGATGGGGGCCGGGCCGGCGATGTGGAGGCTGGAGACGCCGTCCAGGGTTTTGGAGAAGGTGTAGGACGCCGCGAAGGCGACACCGCTTTGCAGGCGGCGCGTGATGCCGGCCTGGGCCGAGTGGTAAGTGGAGTTTTCGCCTCCGGTGACGAGGGCGGCATAGCCGAGGGTGCAGGGCTGGGTGAGGCTGGTGCAGCCGGCGTACTGGCGGCGGCGGTTGGCGTTGGCGGCGGTGGCTGAGGGGGTGTTGACGGCCGGGTTGCCGTCGATGAAGCGCGGCAGGCGCGTGCCCTTGGTGCCGACATAGCGGAGGTCGATCACCTGGTTGCCGAGGGTTTGCTGGAGGGCAAAGTTCCAGTCCTGCGCGTAGGGCGGGCGGAGGTCCCCGGCGATGGTGAAGAGGCTCATGGGCAGGGCGAAGACTCCGGAGGTGAAGGGGCCGGGGCCGAGGGGCTGCTGGAAGTTGACGCTGCCGGTGACCTGGCGGACGGTGACCCAGGGGAGGGATTGGGTGGCGACGCGGAGCGGGCCGCCGACGCCGTTGACGAGGGCATCGTAAAAGATGGCGTAGCCGGCGCGCAGGAGGGTGGAGCCGCGGCCGGTGACGTCCCAGGCGAGGCCGAGGCGCGGCATCAGGCCCTTGCGGAAGGTGGGGGCGATGGTGGCCGGCACTCCGGGATCGCCGGGATAGAGAACTCCGGCGGGGGCGGAGGGCTGGATGAGGGACTGGCGGCCGGGGGCGAAGGCGTTCAGGCGATTGTTGATCTCGCTGAAGGGGGTGCTGATTTCGTAGCGCGCTCCGTAGTTGAGGGTGATGCTGGGGGTGATGCGCCATTCGTCCTGGAAGTAGAGATTGAAGTCGCGGCTGCGAAGGCCGCGATAGAAGTCGCCGCCGGCCTGGGTGAACTGGCTGGGCAGACCGAGCAGGAAGTTGGCGAAGGAGTCGTTGGAGGGGGTGGTGGAGAAGACGAAGGCTCCGTTGGCGTAGTGGCCCTGGTTGGAGTTGACCTGGGTGCGGCGGAGGCCGATGCCGAGTTTCAGGTTGTGGCGGCCGGAGGCGTGGGCGACGGAGTCCTGGAGATCGTAGTCGTTCTGGGTGGTATCGCGGGGTCCGATGGCGGGATCGCCCATGTTGGAGTAGCCGTTGATGATGATGAACGGGGCGCCCTGGGCGAAGTCGAGGGTGGAGTCGTATTGAAAGCCGAGTTGGCGCGGGGCGAGGCCGCTGAGGCGGCGTTCGAGGAGGAACCAGTGGCGGAAGAAGGAGCCGCGGAAGGTGTTGACGAAGGCTCCGGCGATGTGGGTTTCGGTGAGGCTGAAGAGCTGGGTGCGGAGTTCGTCTTCGACGCGGAAGCCGGGCAGGTCGGCTCCGAGGATGGAGAAGGGGTTCTGGGCGAGGCCGCTGGAGAGGGCGTAGCGGGCGGAGAGGGTGTCGGCGTTGCTGAGGAGGAAGTCGAGTTTGAGGCCGCTCTGATTGGTGTCGTTGGCGAGGGGCTGGGTGGAGGAGAAGAAGGAAGGCGACGAGTTGCCAGCCGGGTAGTATTTGAGGAGCGATTGGGCGAGCGGGCTGATGGAGGAGGCGGGGATGAGGCCGCCGGGGAAGGGCTGGCCGGTGGTGGGGTCGATTAACGAAGACAGGGCATGGGAGAAGTCGCCGGCGCGCTGCTGAGTGGTGGGGACGGTGGAGCCGCGGGTGATGCCCTGGCGGTTGCGGAAGCCTTCGTAGTAGCCGAAGAAGAAGGCGCGGTTGCGGACGAGGGGGCCGCCGGCGGTGGCTCCGAACTGATTCTGCTTGAGGGGTTCGGTTTCGGCGACGAAGAAGTTGCGGGTGTCGAGGTGGTCGTTGCGGAGGAAGGCGTAGGCCGAGCCGTGGAGAGCGTTGGTGCCGGAGCGGGTGACGACGCTGGTGTTGCCGCCGCTGGCTCCGCCATATTCGGCGGGGGCCGTGTGGGTTAGGATCTTAAACTCCTCAATTGCATCGATGGGGGGCTTGAGGGCGAAGCCGCCATCGATGCGATTGACGGCGCGGGAACCATCTAGGAGGTAGTTGTTGGATTCGGGGCGCTGGCCGTTGACGATATAGGCGTGGCCGGAGCGGCGGGAGCCGCCCTGTTCCGTGAGGCCGGTGGTCATGGGGACGACGCCGAGCTGGAGGAGGCCGAGTTGGGAGAAGTTGCGGCCGTTGAGGGGGAGGTCGCTGACTTCGCGATGGGTGACGACGGAGCCGAGCACGCTGGAGCCGGTCTGGACGAGGGTGCTGTCGGCCTCGATCTGGAGGGTCTCGTGGGCCATGGCGACGTCGAGCAGGATGTTCAGGCGCAGGGTCTGGTTGACGTTCAGTTGGAGGGTGGGTGTCTTGTAGGGGGCGAAGCCGTTTTTCTCGACGGTGAGTTCGTACTGGCCGATGGGCAGGACGGGGAAGGTGAAGGCTCCGGCGGGTGTTGAGTCGAGAGACTGGGTGAAGCCGTTGCCGAGATTGCGGATGGCGACGCGGGCGCCGGGGATGGCGCCGCCGGTGCGGTCGAGGATGCTGCCCTCGACGGCGGCGGACGGATCCTGGGCAAAGGCATGGAGGAGAAGCAGTCCTCCCATGAGAAAGCGTTTCACAAAGTGGACCCCCTTGGACGTTGCTACGGTAACAGCCAAGGGGGCGTTTTTACAATAATGCGAAGGAGGTAGTGTTTGCCTATTAGGGGTCTTTTTGTCTGATTGCGGAGAGATTGTGAGTGGGCGGGGTGGAGTTTCGGTGGGCCGATGACGCATGCGGGCGCCACGACGGATCGGCCGGTTCGATGCGGAGATCGATCTCCTACAATGGACAGCATGAAACTCTGTTGTAGCCTCGCCGTGGCGATGCTGTGTTTCGCCTCGGATGCGCCGTATCCGATGAAGGGACCGTCGGTGCTCCTATGGCCGGAGGGCGCTCCGGGATCGGAAGGGAAGACGGGGGCGGAGCGGTGGATCGAGGGCGGGACGCCGGACCGGTTTCATCGCGTGACGGACATCCACCGGCCCAGCATCACGGTGTACCTGCCTCCGGCGGAGAAGGCGACGGGGGCGGCTTTTGTGGTGTGTCCGGGCGGCGGGCACCGGTATCTGGTGGTGGACCTGGAGGGCGAGTTTGTCGCGAACAAGCTGAATGAGATGGGGGTGGCGGCGTTCGTACTGAAGAGCCGGCTGGCGAACGCGGAAGGGTCTACTTACAAGGCGGAGGTCGAGTCGCTGGCCGATGTGCAGCGCGCGCTGCGCGTGGTGAGGAGCCGGGCGCAGGAGTGGCGTGTGGATGCGGGGCGTGTGGGGGTGATGGGCTTTTCGGCCGGCGGGCACCTGGCGGCGCTGGCGGAGAACCGGTTCGACGCAGGTAAGCCTGAGTCGGCTGATGCGGTGGAGCGGGTGAGCAGCCGGCCTGATTTCGCGGTGCTGGCGTATCCGGGCGGCATTTCCGCGGCCACGCTGACAGGCAAAGAGATTCCGCCGACGTTTCTCTTTGTGAATAACGACGACCGGCTGTCGGCGGCTTCGGGCGAGTATTACCTGGCGCTGCAGAAGGCGAAGGTGGATGCGGAGCTGCATGTGTTCCGGCGCGGCGGTCATGGGGTGGGGATGACCGGGCGTACGGTGGAGTTCGAGGGCATGCCGGAGGCGCGGTGGCCGGAGTTGCTGCGGGCCTGGATGGAGGACCTTGGGTTTCTGAAACGGAAATAGAAGGACGGGGCGGGGCGGCAGACGGCCCCGCCGGGGTCCTGCATTATTGCCTGGGGCTTATTACCGGGGGGTCACGTGGCGGGTACGCGTCAGCCGCGCTGCCTCGATGACGGCGATATCGATCTTCTTCATGGTCATCATGGCCTCGAAGGCGAGCCGGGCTTCCTCGCCACCCGCCGACATGGCGTCGGTGAGCGCGCGCGGGGTGATCTGCCAGGAGAGGCCCCAGCGGTCCTTACACCAGCCGCAGGCGCTTTCCGCGCCGCCATTGCCGACGATGGCGTTCCAGTAACGGTCCGTCTCCTCCTGATCGTCGGTCGCGACCTGGAACGAGAAGGCCTCGGATTGTTTGAAGGCCGGGCCGCCGTTGAGGCCGAGGCAGGGAATGCCGAGAACGGTGAATTCCACTGTCAGTACATCGCCTTGTTTGCCACCCGGGAAGTCGCTGGGGGCCGTGTGAACCGCGGATACGTGACTATCGGGGAAGGTGGCGGCGTAGAAGTCCGCCGCCTCTTTCGCGTCCTTGTCGTACCAGAGGCAGATCGTGTTTTTGGGCTTCATCCTCGTATTCTCCTTTTGCTCGATTGGGGCGAACGCCGCGATGCTGGCGCCGGTCCGGCTGCTGAATGTCCAGGGCCGACGTTTTTATCTTATCGCCGGTGAGGATTGGCTTCGAGATTCGGAGGAATGACGGGTGGATTCAAGGATACTTCCGGGGGCGGCCGGCGATGGCTTACCAGCCTGTGGCGGAAGTCGCGCGGCTAGCGGGACTTCCGCCACAGACTGTTACCGGCGGCCGTAGTCGGTGAAGACGTAGTCCCGCGACTTCGCGCTGGTGTGGCAGGTGAAACCGCATTTGGCGTCGTTGCCCTGCGGCGGGGAGCCCGCTTTGGTGCCGGGTTTGAAGGTATTGGAGGCGGAGTCGTAGTCGAACACGGCATAGCCCCAGCCGCCGCTGTCGGCGAAGCGTTTGCTGTCTTTCACCATGAAATCGACGTTCTGCAGTTTGCCCGGGACGGTCGCGTCGGGGAAGAACTCGTTCTTCTTCGGTTCCCAATGGATCTTGGCCATTCTGGCTCCGTCCGGCACCGGTTTGCCGTTGGCGGGGAAGCCGTCCTGGTAGGCCTTGATCATGGCGGGATTGCCGAGGATGACGGCCACCGCTTTTTCGTTGCGGCTGATGGAGATGGCCGGCCAGGCTTCGTAGCCGCGGAACTCAGAGAAGGCGAGTCCGCCGGGTACTTTGACGGTGTACTTGTCCTGGGCCCACAGTGCGAGTGTCAGTAAACCAGAGAGAAAGAGCCCCAGAAACAGGCTGAATTGAAGGCTTTTGCGTTTCATGCCGGATCTCCTATGCGGAACGTGTGCCCACCAGGTGTGAAGAACTGCCCCAGACGTGGTGGGCTATCTGGTTAGGATTGTGCGGCAAGGCGAGATGGAATCCATCACGGGATGCTGCAGTTTTGGGATAACCAACCAGCGGGGTTGGAGGGTACCCCGGATGGGGGGGACGGGCATGCCGCCTCGGGCTACTTCCAGCCGCCGCCCAGGGCTTTGTAGAGGTCGACGACGGTGAGCATTTCGCCCAGCCGGATGCTGGCCAGGGCCAGTTCGGCCTGGAAGAGGTCGCGGTCGGCGTCGAGGGCGTTCAATTGGGTGTCGACGCCGCCGCGGTAGCGGACGTAGGCGAGGCGGGTGCGGTCCTGGAGGGCGTTCACGAGGGCCTGCTGGCGCTCGCGGCTCTCGCGCATGCGGCGATGGGCGATGAGCGCATCGGAGACTTCGGTGAAGGCGACCTGGATGGTCTTCTCGTAGTGGATGAGGGCGCCCTGGCGCTGCGCCTCAGCGAGTTTCACGTTGCCCTTCAGGCGGCCGGCGGTGAAGATGGGCTGGCTGAGCTGGGGGACGAGGCTCCAGGCGGTGCCGGGTCCGCTGAACAGGCTGGTGAGTTGGGTGCTCTGGCCGCCCAGGAAGCCGGTGAGGGTGAGCTGCGGGAAGTAGGCGGCTTTGGCGACGCCGATGCGGGCGTTGGCGCTGACGAGGAGTTGCTCGGCTGCACGGATGTCGGGCCTGCGCTCCATCAGGGAGGAGGGGAGGCCGGCGGGCACCTCGGGCGGGAGGGTCTGTTGATTGAAGCCGCGTCCGCGCACGACGGTATTGGGGTTCTTCGCGACCAACAGGCTGATCCGGTTTTCCGTCTGTTCGATCTGCTGCTGGAGGACCGGGATGGACTGGGCCGCGGTTTCGACGAGTTGTTCGGCCTGGCGGAGGTCGAGCATGGTGGCCACGCCGCCACCCTGGCGGGTTTTGACGAGTTCGAGAGACGCTTCTCTCGTCCTGAGGGTGCGTTGAGAGATCTCGAGGGCGTAGTCGAGTTCGCAGAGGGTGAGGTAGGCGGTGGCCAAGTCGCTGACCAGAACGGTGGCTACGGTTTTGCGATTCTCTTCCGCGCCGAGCAGTTCGGCACGGGCGGCCTCGGAGGCGCGCCGCCACTTGCCCCAGAGGTCGACCTCGAAGGAGAGGAGGTTGAGCGCGGCCGAGCCGTAGGTCCGGTTCTGGTCGGGCAGGACGGTGGAGGGGATGTTGGTGGCGCCGGTTCGCGAGAGGCGGTTGAAGTTAACGGATCCGGAGGCGCCCGCGTTGGGGAACTGATTGGAGCGGGTGATGCCGACGACCGCGCGGGCCGCGTCCACACGAGTCATGGCGTCGCGCAGGTCGTAGTTGTTCACCAGAGCTTCGCGGATGAGGCGCTGGAGTTGCTCGTCCTGAAACACCTCGAACCAGGGCGTGTCGGCGAGAGACGCCGCGTCGCTGGGCGGAGGCTGCGGGTCGGGCACGCGGTAGCCCCTGGGTACGGAGACGTCGGGGCGCTTGTAGTCCGGCCCGAGCGCGCAGCCGGCGAGGCCCAGCAGGAGCAAGGGGGTCAGTGCCCGCTTCATGCGGCACCTGCCTTTCGTTCCGCCCCGGCGAGCCTCTTCACGACGACGTAGCAAGCGGGTACGAGGAAGATGCCGAGGAGGCTGGCCGCCAGCATGCCGCCGATGACGGTAGTGCCCATGATCTGGCGGGCGACGGAGCCGGCTCCGGAGGCTGTCCAGAGCGGGACGCTGCCGAGGATGAACGCGAACGAGGTCATGAGAATGGGCCGCAGGCGCAGCCTGGCTCCTTCCAACGCGGCGTCGACCAGCGGCCGTCCCTTGGCGAGTTCCTCGTTGGCGAACTCCACGATGAGGATGGCGTTCTTCGCGGCGAGGCCGATCAGCATGACCAGGCCGATCTGGGAGTAGACGTCGTTCTCGATCTGTACGAGGAACGGCGGCAGGTAGAGGCCCGAGATGGCGCGGCGCGCCCAGAGGACGGCGAAGGCTCCGAAGACGGCGACGGGGGTCGTGAGCAGGACGCTGAAGGGCAGCGACCAGCTCTCGTAGAGCGCCGAGAGGATCAGGAAGACGAACAGGAGGGAGAACGCGAAGATGGCGGAGGGCGAGATGCCTTCGGAGGCGCGTTTCTCCTGGTAGGACATGCCGGAGTAGTCGAAGCCCATTTCGGGGGGCATTGTTTCGGCGAAGGTCTCTTCCAGCGCCTTCATGGCCTGGGTGGAGCTGTAGCCGGGGGCGGAGGCGCCGTTGAGCTGGGCGGCGCGGTATTCGTTGAAGCGGACGGTGAATTCGGGTCCGGTGCGGGATTCGAAGTGGGTGAGGGCGGAGAGGGGCACTGTCTCGCCGCTGGTGTTCCGGACGTAGAATTGGCCGACGTTTTCGGGGCGGGTGCGGTATTCGCCTTCGGCTTCGACGTAGACCTGCCACTGCCGGCCGAAGCGGTTGAAGTAGTTGACGAAGAGGCCGCCCATGAAGGTCTGGATGGTGCGGTAGACGTCGGTCAAGGGGACGCCCTGTTTGATCGCCTTGTCGCGGTCGACCACGACGAACTGCTGGGGCACGCTGGGCAGGAAGGTGGTGGTGAGGTTGGCGATCTCGGGGCGTTTGCGGGCGGCGGTCATGAACTTGTTGAGGTTGGAGGCGAGATAGGCGACATCCTGGCCGGAGCGGTCCTCCAGCAGGAAGGTGAAGCCGCCGGCGGTGCCGACGCCGGGAATGGCCGGGGGTGAGAAGCTGAAGGCCACGCCTTCAGGGAGTTTGCCGAGTTCGCGATTCAGATGCTGCTTGATGGACTGCATCTGCTGCGCGCGCTCCTGGCGGCTGCCCCATTCCTTGAGGGTGATCCAGGCGAACCCGCTGTAGCTGGTGCGGGCGAAGCTGAGCAGGCTGAAGCCGACGACGGTGGTGGTGGACTCGACGCCCGGGGTTGCGGCGATGATCTTCTCGACTTTGCGGGTAAGGGCGTTGGTGCGCTGCAGGGACGCGGCGTTGGGGAGCTGGATGTTCAGGAAGAGGTAGCCCTGGTCTTCGTCGGGCACAAAGCTGGTGGGCAGGCTGCTGCCCAGGAGACCGCCGGCGACGGCGAAGCCGCCCAGCAGGAGCATGGAGAAGGCGCTCTTGCGGATGAGCGTGCCGGAACCGCGCACGTAGCGTTCCGTCGCCTCGCCGAAAACGCGGTTGAACCAGGCGAAGAAGGAGGCTCCGGGACCGCCGTTGCCGTGGGTCCTCGGTTTCAGCAGCAGCGCGGCCAGGGCCGGGCTGAGGGTGAGCGCATTGAAGGCCGAGAGAACCACGGAGATGGCAATGGTGACGGCGAACTGCTGATAGAGGCGGCCGGTGATGCCAGGGATGAAGGCGGTGGGGATGAAGACCACGGAGAGCACCAGGGCGATGCCGATGACCGGGCCGGTGATTTCCGCCATGGCCTTGCGGGCCGCGTCGCGGGGCGAGAGTCCTTCCTCGATGTAGCGTTCGACGGACTCGACCACGACAATGGCGTCGTCGACCACGAGGCCGATGGCGAGCACCATTGCAAACATAGAAAGGGTGTTGATGGAGAACCCGAACAGGGGGAAGAAGACGAAGGTGCCGACCAGGGAGACGGGTACGGCGAGCAGGGGGATGAGGGTCGCCCGCCAGCCCTGCAGGAACAGGTAGACGACGAGGATCACCAGCGCGATGGCGATCAGCAGGGTCTCGACGATTTCCTTGATGCCCTCAGAGACGGCGCGGGTGGTGTCGAGGGAGACGATGCATTCCACATCCTGGGGGAAGCGGCGTTTGGCTTCCTCGATGAGCTTGCGGACACCTTTCGCCGCGTCGACGGCGTTGGAGCCGGGTAGCTGGTACACGGCGATGACGGCGCTGGGCTGGCCGTTGAGCCGCCCGGCGACGCTGTAGTCCTGGGCTCCCAACTCGACGCGCGCCACGTCGCGGACGCGCACTACCGCGCCATCCGGAGTAGCGCGCAAGACCATGTTCCCGAACTCTTCCGGCGAGGTCAGGCGGCCCTGGGCGCGGACCGAGTAAGTGTACTCCTGGCCCTGGGGAATCGGCTCGCTGCCGACCTGGCCGGCGGGATTCACGGTGTTCTGCGACTGGATGGTGGAGACGATTTCGGGTACGGTGATGCCGAGTTTTGACAGGCGGTCGGGTCTTACCCAGAGCCGCATGGCGTATTGTCCCGCGCCGAACACCTGGACGCTGCCGATGCCGGGGACGCGGGTGAGGGGATCGTTGAGGTTGATATAAGCGTAGTTGGCCAGGAAGCGTTCGTCGCGCGAGCCCTTTGGGGAGTAGAGCGAGAGCAGCATCAGCGGCGCGGTGACCGACTTCTGCACCGTGACGCCGTAGTTGGTCACTTCCTGCGGCAGTTGCGAGGCGGCCTGTGTTTCGCGGCTCTGGGCGAGGATGAGGTCGGTATTGGGATCGGTCTTGATATCGAAGTTGACCACCATGCGCATCTGCCCGTTGGCGGTGGCATTGACCGAGTACATGTAGTTCATGTTGTCCACACCGCTCATCTGTTGTTCGATGGGGGTGGCGACGGCCTGTTCCACGGTTTGGGCGTCGGCGCCGACATACACGGCGGAGATCTGGATCTCTGGCGGTGCGATGGCGGGGAACTGGGCGACGGGCAGGCTGAAGATCACGACGACGCCCACAATCACCGTGAGGAGGGCGATCACCATGGCCACGATGGGCCGGTCGATGAAGAAGTTTGACATAAGCGCCTACTTGGCCTCGCCGCGACGCGCGGGTACGTAGGGCTTGGGGTCGACGACGGTGTCATTGCGCAGCCTTTGCAGCCCTTCGACAACAACCTGTTCTCCGGGTTGCACCCCTTCGCTGATGATCCAATCGGCGCCGACGCGGTCGGCCACCTTGACCGGGCGGATCTGCACCTTGTTATGCGCCCCGACTACGGCGACCTGATAGCCGCCCTGCAGTTCCGACACGGCGCGCTGGGGTACGAGGAGGGCTCCCGTCACGGACCTCGCCGAGAAGCGGATCTTGGCGTACTGGCCGGGCCTGAGGGTGTTGTTCGGGTTGTCGAAGAGGCCGGCGATGCGGATGGCTCCGGTGCGCACATTCACTTCGCGATCGGCGAAGTAGAAGCGGCCGCGGTTTTCGAAGACTGTCCCGTCTGACAGGATCAACTGCAATTCGAGGTTACGGCGCTCCTCGGCCAGGCGCTCGGGCGTGTCGTAGCGCCTGTGGAAGTCGAGATACTCCTGTTCGCTGACGGTGAAGTAGCATTTGATCGGGTTGAGCGTCGAGACGGTGGTGATGGTGCCCGCGGCCGGGCTGACCAGGGAGCCGACCTGTTGGAGCGCCGCGCCGGCCACACCGTCGATGGGGGAAGTAAGGTGGGTAAAGCCCAGGTTGAGGCGGGCCGTCTCCTCAGCAGCATGGGCGGCCTGCACTTCGGCTTCAGCGGATTCAATCTGAGATTTCGCCGTCTCTACCTGGGCCTTGGCGGCCTGCACTTGCGCCTTGGCGGCCAGATTGTTCTGGATGGCATTATCGAGGTCCTGCTGTGTGATGGCCTGTTGTTTGGCGAGCGGCGTGTAGCGTTCGACGTCGAGACGGGACCGGCCCTGGTTTGCTTCCGCAACGCCAACCTGCGCCTCGGCTTCCAGAAGGTGGGCCCTGGCTTGAGAGAGGCGGCCGTTGGCCTGGGCAAGTTGGGCGCGAGCCTGATCGACCACAGCCTGAAACGGCCGGGGGTCGATCTGGAAGAGCAGTTGTCCCTTGGTGACCACCGAACCTTCGCTGTATCCCTGCTGCTCGATGTAGCCGGAGACTTGCGCCTTGATGTCCGCGTTCACCATCCCTTCGAGTGTGCCCAGCCACTCGCCATAGATTGGTACGTCGCGCTGCTGCACCTGGACGGTCTGCACCGTCAGGGGGGGCGTCGATCTGGCTGCGTTGGAATTGCTGGTGCAACCTGCCGTCAGGAGCACCAGTAAGATGGCGGCAGCCCAGGTTATGGTCCTAGACATCGAGTTTCCCTCCGTGTGCAAAGGCTTCGTCTCCTTGCCGAACAACAAGCGGCCGGCCCGCTGCCCTCCGGCGGATGCGGGTCCAAAGCAGGCTTGTGAACCGGCCGCCGCTTCAACGGAGGCCGTGTTTGGTGCGTGTTCGCCGGTGAATTCCTACTTTTCGAAAGCCGAAAAGGGCGCTCCTGGCCGAGTCGGCTCGCAGTGGGATTTGCCCAGGTCCCGGGCGGGTACTCCGCCGGGTTTGCCAGTGTCCCTCTTACGCTCCATTGTGCGGAAGGGATTGGGGCGCGTCATCACGAATTAGGGGCACGATCAGGTACCCTTTTCTCCGGGTCGCGATCACCCCCATTTGAGGGATGCGGAACTGGATTTGCCCGGTGGTCCGGCGGGCTGCGGCGTCTGCAAGGGGGTCGATTGCCGGGGTCGAGGACTGGACGGGAACGACGGGCCGAGTTGAAACGAGCGTTCAAGTTCCGCCTGGGGTGACGGATCGGGAGCGCTCTCAGCTGCTTCAAACGGTATGGTGCGTTCTACGGCCAGAATCGGCTGCAGACGGGATCCATCCAGGTGTAGACATAGGGGGCGCCATCGGCTGGCCGGTAGCCCACGCGGTTCCGGGTCTGCCGGTAGAACTTCCAGGTGCCCAGGGTGCGGATGCCGAAGACGGTCCCATACTGCTCGACGGACGGATTGCGAACGCCCAGGAGCCGGCTGTAGTAGTTCCGCAAGGCTGCGTGCGGCCCCGGCTGAATTCCACGCATGTAGTCCGTGACGTGCGCTCCCTGCGTGACGACATTCACCGGTGGCTGGCGAATCCCGCCGACCACGGGTCCTTCCTTCGGTTGTTGCGCCTGCGCCTGCCCGAACAGGTTCTGCATGTGGCCGATCTTGGCCTGGGCGGCCACTGCAAAATCCGCGTCGTCGCCTGCAAAAGTTTCGCCGCCTGCTCCCCTCACCGAAGCCGCGTTCAAGTGGTAGACGAGCGGTTGGGCGGGCTCGCCGGAGACGATTACCGTGCAGCCCTGCAGCGCGGCCGTCACGAAGAGATCCGGATCCAGGGTAATTCCGAGCTCCTGCTTCGGATGGTTCGGGCTGGGCTTCAGTTTCATGCGCATCATGTGATCCTTGCGCCAGGGGAGGTAGTAAGCCGGTACAGCCGACGGGCCGGGCCGGTTGTGCGTGATCCTCATCACCCAGAGCCCGATGTCGTTGGTGTAGGAGACGATGGGCGAGAGATCGGAGGGGAGCGGATTCACCATGGCGCATGGCAGGATTTGACAGAAGGAGACCTTGTTTTCTCCCCGGATTTCGGTGAAATTGCCGCCGCCCGCGAGATTGACAGAGTGCAACTGGTCCAACCGCGCGACGGGATCCGCGTTGGGGTAGACGCAGTGGAGGCTGGCAAAACCATGCGGCCGGTTCATGAAGTTCTGGATGAACATGGGCTCCTCTGACGGTTGAACAGCTGCCCAGCCGACGTGTCAGGCAGTGTAGCGCATTCCTTGGCCTGTGTTTGAAGGCGAGGCGCCGGAGCCGAATTGTGCGGTTGCTGCTCCAGGGATACGGCTGACGCTGCCCGGACCTACGGCTGACGCTGCCCGGACCTACGGCTGACGCTGCCCGGACCTACGGCTGACGCTGCCCGGATCAGGCTGTTGCGGGGATGGCGCCCGGGAAACAGGAGACAGGCTGCCGAGGGCTGCTGACAAACTAGCGCCGCCTATTGCAGATAAAGAGAGCTTCTATTAGAATGAAAAACGGTCGGCAGTTCACCAAGGCGTCGCGGCCCCGCGAGGGGAGCTAAACCTGCCAGGTTCCCAGTATCGACCGACACCTTATCCTGTGCCGAGTCGGAAGACAGCGACCCCCGACAGTCCAATCCGGACCGGCGCAAGACCTCGGGCTCCGCAGCCTGCGGGTTTCCAATTCCAGTGCGAATTCGAAGAAGGATAAGCGATGTCCAGGGTTTCCATTCCCTTTTCCACGAATGATCTTTCTGCTTTGGCGCGCGCGTTGCGCGACCAGCTTGTGCAGTGCGATCACACACCCAGTCACCTCGAACTGTTGAATATGCTGGCGCGTTCCGCCGGGCATCGGAATTTTCAGAGCCTGCGCGCGCAGGCCGCCGCCGAGAATCTGTTGCGCGAGGCACAGCCCGCCGCGCCTCCGGTTGATTACGTTCTGGTGAAGCGGCTGGCCGCGTACTTCGACGCGCGCGGCCGGCTGGAACAGTGGCCCGCCAAGGAGAGCCTGCGCGAGCTGTGCCTGTGGGTCTTCTGGTCCCGGCTGCCGGTGAAACAGGATCTCAGTGAGGCGCAGCTCAGCGGGCAACTGCGGGCCGGCCATCTGTTCGGCGACCACGCGTTGCTGCGGCGTGAACTGTGCGACCGGTCGCTGGTGAGCCGGACGGCGGACGGACGCCAGTACCGCAGGGTCGAGCGGCAGCCGCCCGTCACGGCGGTTGCGCTGATCCGCCATCTCGCGGCGCGCCAAGAGGCAGCCGGCGGGAGGGCGCAATGAGTGCGACAGCCGGGCGGGGCCTTGGCGCGAAGCCTCAGCCGGTGCTGATTGAGACAGCGCTCGGAGTGGCGGAGTGTGCCGTGTGGGGCGAGGGTCCGGTTGTCCTGGCCCTGCACGGAGCGATGGGCGGTTACGACCAGAGCGCGATGCTGGCGCGAGCAGCCTTGGCGGGCGTCGGCTTCCAAGTTGTGGCCGTGTCCAGGCCCGGTTATCTAGGGACGCCGTTGGGTGAGGCGGCCGCTCCGGAACAGCAGGCGGATCTGTGCGCGGCGCTGCTGGACGCCCTGGGGCTCCGGCATGCTGCGGTGCTTGCGATCTCCGGGGGTGGGCAATGCGCGCTGCAGTTTGCGCTGCGGCATGGAAGGCGCTGCCGGGGACTGGTGCTCGTTTCGGCGTGCACTGCGCAGCTGCGTGTGAAACTGCCACTGCGATTCCACCTGCTGAAGTGGATGGCGCGCCTGCCGTGGTTGACGGCCAGATTGCGTGAGAAGGCGGCCCAGCGCCCGGAGGAATCGGCGCGGCGCGCGATCCTGGATCCCGAGCTGTGCCGCCGAACGCTGGCCGATCCGGTGGCGGGTCCTCTGCTCACGGAGCTGCAGTTGAGCACGATGGAGCATCTGGCGCAGCGGCTGCCGGGCACGCAGAACGACATCGTGCAGTCGCGCCGGCCGTTTGAGTACCCCGTGGAGCAGATCGGCCAGCCGGTGCTGTTGGTACACGGTACGGCGGACGAGGTGGTGCCGTTTGCGGATTCGCGATCGCTGGCGGGCAGGCTGCCGCGGGCGGAATTGCTAGCCCTGGAGGGCGGTGCGCATGTGAGCCTGTTTACCCATCTGCACGAGATCCGGGCCCGGGTCGGGCCGTTTCTCGAGGGTCACGGGCCCGGGTAGGTTGGGTGATTGGAGGCCTCGCGGCTGCGCAGACGGACGCGAGGCCCAGCTCAAGCCTGGTTGAGCATGGGGTTCATGATTTGGCCAAGGCCGATTCCGGATTGAGCGGACGGGCGCGGCATGTGCCGGCTGAGGACTCGCGGGCAGAGGGTGGCGTTGCTGCACTGGGTGGGGTCTTTCGGTGGCTCCTCCGCTCCCTGACGGGACTGTGAAAAAATCGAATACGCGCAACCAGAGCCCCCGCAGGGGGGTACTCAAACCATTAGGCGACCCGCTGCGATCGCTCCCAGGGCCTCTGGCGATGCCATTCTCGCTTGCATTTTTGCCCGTTTTCGCGAAGAGGGATTATTTCACAAACCCTGACGGTCGCGGCTCAATTCAGTCGCGGTTCGCAACGCGGCGGGGACCACTCCCTTGCGGTCGGGGTTCGTTGCGGTTTGGTTTGCCTTGGCGGCCAGCCGGAGGCGGCCGAGGTTGGGCGATTTCGGCCCATGATTCTCCGGGTATTCGCCTGCGCGCTTGGATTCAGCCTGCCTGAACTGGCTTTGCGATGAGCGGCCGGTTGGCATAAATTGCCGCGAGTTTACTGGAATTCCTTGCGAAAGTCCGGCCGGATGCTGTTACAGTTGGAGCCCTGGGACCGCCGTCGTATCGTCCAGTCGCCGAATCAGTCAACCAACCGTTCTTGCACAACTGGTCTGCGCTTCAAACAAGGAGTTCGCCATGAACCCGGTTACGGACCAATTGATCGCTCTCACCGCTGCCCTGCAGCCGGTTGCCGGCACCGAGCCAGCGGACCTGGCTGAGCTGCGCCGATTCCTGGCGGCGGTCCTGATCCAGCAGAATCCCGGGATTCCGGTGCCTGTGGATTCGTCGATGGATCCCGCGATTGCGGCTGCGCTTACGGCAGGTGCCGCGCTTGCCGCGCAGTTTGTGGCGGACGGAGTGCGCGCCCGTTTCCTGCAGAACAATGAGCTGACGCCTTCGTCCGATGCGATGCGCCCGTCGCGCGTCTTCGGGCCATTCGCTGACAGGGCAGGGCATCTGTCGCGATTCCTCATCTTTCAAAGCGCCGCCTTCCAGGCGGTACATGTCCGGCAGCCCAACGGCAATCCCACGCCTGAGGTCCTGCTGCTGCTGCCCTCTGCGACGGCGCCGCAGCCCGGGGGCGAGGCATTTGCCATCCCGGCTGGAACGGTTTGGATTCGGGCCCGGTTCCTGGTCGCCGGCGCGGCGGGCATGGCCGGCCTGCGCATTGCCGGCGGCACCTTCACCACTACCGCCGCGGCGGCGTCCATTGCCGGCAGGATCCTGGTCAACCCGAACGCGCAGTGGGTGCTGAGCGTTGAGCCCGAGCCGCCACCAGCCGGCGAGGCCGGCGGGTCCGATGTAAGCGGGGCTTCGATCACGCTGCCACAGACACTGGAGGTCCGTTCGGACGGCCGGCCAACGGCTTCCGGCGCGATTGGGGTAGAGGGTTTCGGATCAGCGCTCGTGTTCAACGAAGGGGGAGGCGCACCCACCAGCGATGGTGTTTCTGTCCGATTTCCATTCGGCCCCGCGAGCCTGCCGTGGACGATCGAAGGCAACCTGTCGACGGCCGTGCAGCTTGCGGGCAGCTGCGATGCGACGTTGGCTGTGTGGTCGCTGCCCCTGGATGCGGGCGCACCGGCCAACCTGGGTGAAGCGGCTGATGGCGGAGCTGTCCAGATTGTGCTGGCCGGACGACTCGCCTTTCACCCCGCGGGGCTAACGGGCGGATCGCTGCGTTCGCAGGACGCCGTGATGACGGCCTGCGCCGATTGCATCCTGATGGAGGGACGACGGGCTGAAGGGACGGGCCGGATGGAGTTGGAGCTCTGGAACCCGGCGCTCAGCCGGGTGGTGTTCGGGCCGGAGCCGATCACCCGGGTCCTGTATCAGAGCGAACGCGAGCGTGGAGACATGGTTGTGGTTCACGAAGGCGGCACGATCACGAACCGCTGGGACCTGCCGCTGCGGGCAACAGGCAGTCCGTTCAGTTTGGAGAGCCGGCTGGAGAATTTCGCAATTCTGGCGCGGGCAAACGGATTGTTCCTCGCTGCCGTGGCCAACCGGGATCCTGGAACCACGGCCGAGGGGTTGGCGCTGGAAAACCTATATCTGACGGTCAGGCAGCCCTCCCGGCTGGTGCTGCTGGGCGCCTACGACGGGGCCGCCAAAGTGCCCGACGGCACGGCTATCTATTCGTTCGATGTGGTGCTGGCCCAGCCCAGCCTGCCGGATCCATACGCTACGAACTGGAACCCGCCGGATGCCGGGCAGGCCCAGCAGGCGGCGCTTTCCACCACGCTCACCTGGCAGGCCGCGGCCACGCCTAGCATCGAGAGCCGGTTGGAGCGCCGAGTCCTCTTTCCCGAGCCCGGGGTGGTTCCGGCGGATGAAGACGCCACTCTGCGGGAGCTCTTCGACGGGCATTTGGGGACCCATCGAGAGTCGCTGAGCCTGCTGGATCTATCGAGCAACGAAGATCATCTCGGTGTGGCGATGGAATCGCTGGGGCGTCTTGAGCCTACGATTCGCGGCAATCAACTGAACCTGCAACTGAGCGGGATGCGATTGCTGATGCAGCCACAGGTGCTATGGGAGCCGGTGCAAGCCGGGCCCGTGGAACTGGCGTCGAAGACGAACGGGGCACGAACACTGGCTGGATCGAAGAGCGTCAAGCTGGTTCCCGTGCTGCCGGGTGTCGTCGCCCGGGAGTGGGTGCAGTCGGCGCGGGACCGTGAACGCTGTGGAGTGATGTTCTCGCTGCCGTTTGGGCTGCGCGCGTTCGCGCGATTCGATTCGCTGGAGGTGCTGCAGTTCCTGAGCACTGCGACGGAGGCCTCGCTGCACGCGGTGGAGTTCGGACCGGAGATGGCTTCGGCGCGCCAGTTGCGGCTGAAGTCCAGCAGGCTCAGGCCGGCTGATCCGCCGGTGCCGCCGGATCCGGCCCGGACGATGGCGGGGTCGCTGCGCCAGATGCAGAACCTGCGTCCCAACGCGGCCGGCCTGGCCAGTGTCGTGGACGATCCGGGCATCAACCTGCAGATGGACGAGCTCCATGATTTCCTTCCGCTGCACCAGGCGGATCTCTCGGGCTATGGGCTGAGCACGTTCAGCGACTGGCGCAGGGACGCGCCTGTCGGGATTACGCAAGCGCGCTTTGATGTGATGATCGGCCGGACCTCACTGGAGGTGATCCAGGCCAGAACCATCCTGGCGCCCTGCGAGGCGCACCTGGTGCGCAGCATTGTGATGGAGCGGCGCAACTCGGGGCGCGTTTTGCGTTTCGACAGCGGCTGGGTGGCCGTTGACGACGGACTGTTCGAGAGCCCGGCCAAGTTCGAGAAGGGCGTGGTGATTGCGTACCGGAAGATCCGGCGGATCCGCCTTCCCGGCACGCCGCTGCTGACGCTTCCGGATGGCTCCGTCTGGCAGGAAGTGCTTTACGATTGCGATGCCGAACTGGAGAACGTGACGGCGGGCGGGCAGGCCGGCCGTGTGCCGGTTTACAACCAGGCCGGCTACATCCAAGTGCTGCCGACGGGGCCGCTGGCCGCTCCGACGGCCAATCGGATGGCTTTGCTGTTTGCCGCAGTGAAGGGTGTCCTCGGCGGCCCGGCGGATATCGGAATCCGGGTGGGTGGGACTCTCGACATGCAGGTCTCCGGGCTCTTCGCCGGAGTGGCACCGAAAGACAACGGAGCGGCGCCCGGATTCGTGGTGGCTGCCTACGGCTCGCCGAAACTGCCAAGGGCGGGCCAGTGGAGCGCGGTGGGCGTGAGCAGTGCGGGGGAAGCATCGGCCGTTGATCCGAGGCGCGGCATTCCCGTGATCCGGCTGACCGGCCAGCCGTACACTTTCCGTGATCCGGCGGATGCGAATCGAAGCCGTCCGGCGACTGAGTATGGCCTGTTGATGACGACGCCCACCAGCCGTGTGTTGTTCCCGGTGCCCTCAGTGAATCCGCTGGAGCCTGGCGTTCTGCGGACCGCGGCGCCGGCCGTCGCGGACCCGATGTCTTTGGCGCAGGCGACGGGCGTCTTCCCGCGCAGTGTCTACTCCCTGCGTGCGGCGCAGGCCGCCGCTTTCGACATTTCCGGCGTGAACGACTGGCGGATGTCCAACGCCGGCTTTGACCTGACGGCTCCGCTGCCGGACCTGGCCAAGGGCGGAGAGTGGGCGATCCAGCGGCTGTTTCCGGATGCCCCGAAACTCAGCGGCATCATCGATTCCGCGCTGGAGGGAAAGCCCTGGGAGATCGGCGTCACGCCCAACGACATCAATATTGAGATCGATCCTTTCGGCAAGATCTTCGTCATCAAGACGAACTACAGCGCCATCAGCGGAGAACTGGGCAAGCTGCAGAAGCCGTCGCTCGACTTCGGCCCGGCACTGGATGCGCTGCGGGAGATCGTCAACGCGCTGAAGCAGTTTGTGAACCTCGGACTGGATTTCGATGTGGACGTCACGGCAGGTTCAGGGCCAAGCCCGTCGTTCATTGTGGTGCTCAGCCTGAAGTTCCGGCTGGGCGAGGGGCCCAACGAGCGTATCGACATCGGCGTGGGCAAGTTCTATGGCGAATTCCATGTGACTGGCCAACTGGAGGCGGCCCTGAGCGGATCGACCCGCGGGCGACTGCTGGCCGAGTTCCAGGGAGACATCCAGCAAGGCGTTATTCCACCCCTGGTTTATGCCGGTGGCATGTTCCGCTTCGCTTTGGAAATCAAGGAAGACGGCAGCCCGACGATTGAACTCGGCCTGGGCATGACCACGTCGCTGGGCGGGGACCTCATCAAGAATTTGCTAGAGGTGGAGGTCACCATCGTTTACGGCTATACGCTGATCCCGGAGACGCTGCAGCCGGGCGTCCTGCTGGGGCTTGAGGCTCGCGCCAAGCTGTTGGGCGGACTGATCGGCTTCTCGTTCGCCGTGCAGGCCATGGCCCGGATCCTGCGGGCGGATTTCGAGAACGTCACGATCTTCGCCGACATCCGCGTGGTGGCTACAGTCCAGGTCGCCTGGCTGATCGAAGAAGACGTCGACATTCGAACGCAATTCGAGCAGAACATTCCACTGAGGCTCGCCGCGCTGCCGCTTGGCGGTGGAGCCCTGGCGTTGACCGCCGCTATCTGAGGAGCCACTCCCCATGCCAGCACCTACCCCTGCCCGCCTGAGCCTGCTGACCTTTCCGCAACGCTGGAGCGATGGGACCGTCCGGGTACGCTTCCTGTGCCTGCCGAAAGGGGATCCGAATGAAGCGCTCGCGGCCGGCCAACCGGCTTTCGCGGCAGCCAATCTCGTCTTCACGGCGCAGTTGATCGACCATCCGGACAGTCTGCCGCAGGCGGCCGACGCAGAGCCGGTGGGTCCCCTGGTGCTGGAACCCGAGCCTCTGAACAAGGCGGCTCTGCTGGCTGCGCTCAGAGGGGAGTTCCGCATTGTCCCGCGTCCGGTGGCCGTTGGAGCAGCGGCGCCATCGTTTCGAAAGCCGGTCACCGACAGCTATCGGGCACTCACCGGCAACAGGGAGATGTCGCGGTTCATGGCGAGTGCGGATGACTTCGATTGCGCCCTCCACGAGGCGCAGGGAAGCCAGCCCGCGCTGCCCATCGAGCTCGACGATAGCGTGACGTGGGGCCGGATTGTGGCCATGGTCCTGAAGCAGCCGGCGCTGGCAGAGGCGTGCGGTTTCATTGGCCAGGCTACGGTGACTGTGCCAGACCCGGCGCGCCTCGCCAAGGGTGGGTGGCTCTACATCGACCTGGATGCAAGCAGCGATTACTTCGGCGCCGCCGCGGGGTTCCGGTCTGTCTACGCCGCGCGGCTGCCGGCCCTCAACGAGAATCGTACACTGTATGCCGCGGTGCTCTTTCCCGTGGATGGCGCCGATCCGGCGGACGACGTCTATCGCGAAGCGGAGCGCTACAGCGCAGGCTTTTCGCGCATGGTGCACTGTGCGCAGACAGATGACGGCGGGGATGCGATCCGGCTGGCGTGGGATGACGAGCAGGTGGCCGAATGGCTGAACCGCCAGGTGAACCCGGCGTTCACCGCGCCGATGGGCACAGCGGGTTACCGGGTGGATGTGCGGCGGCGCGGCGACGACGCCTGGAACTCGCTGCAGCAGATCGCCAGCGTGGGCGACCTGACGGTGGGCGCAGAGAGGATTGGACCGTTTGCCGGAGACGCGGTGGTTGAGGTGGCGCCGGTCCAGATCTCCCCGGCGTTGGCCGGGCAGTACTGGATGCCTCCTTACTTCGCGACGTGGCGCGGCAGTTCACTGGCACTCACAGACCAGGACCTGGTCGAACTGCACCAGCACCCCCTGCTCGATGACCCGGCCGCGCAGGCGCATAAGCTGGGCCGTGACAAAGTGTTCGTGCCGGTGGCGGACAAGGCAGTGCCGCTACGCTATGGGGCGACCTACGAATTCAGAGTCAGGCTGGCCGACCTGACGCGGGGTGGCCCGGTGGCCGAGGATGTTGTGGCGCTCCCGGCGGATTCCATCACCTCGATTGCATTTCGGCGGCGACGCCGTCCGGGCCAGATTCACGTGTTGGCCAGGCCGTCCAAAGACTCTCCGTCGATTCAGATTGCGAAGCCGCGGCTGGGTTATCCCGAGGCGCTCTTCACGGGCGACGCCACGTTTGCTGACCTCAAGAACGACTTCGGGACTGCGCCGGAGCGCGAGTTCGGCGTGCCGGATCCGGATGTACTCCAGGTAGGCATCCTTGT